>NZ_JBXAIA010000011.1:0-268439 GCF_058795755.1 Ensifer sp. GW823-FHT05D09
TAACCGCAATCCCTATGCGGGCCTGACAAAACAATCGGCCGGATCGGATGGCCCGGCCGATTGCATCATTGCTTCAACAGGGTCGATTATTGGCCCGGCTTGTAGATCTGGTCGAACACGCCACCGTCGCCGAAGTACTTCGGTTGCGCTTCCTTCCAGCCACCAAAGTCCTCGATCGTCACGAGCTTGAGATCACCGAACCGCGCGACGTCCTTGGGGTCGGCAGCAGCCGGCTTGAACGGACGGTAGTAGTGCTTGGCTGCGATCTTCTGGCCGGCATCGCTGTAGAGGTAACCGAGATAGGCCTCGGCGACCTTGCGCGTGCCCTTGGCATCGACGTTACCGTCGACAAGTGCCACCGGCGGCTCGGCCTTGATCGAGATCGACGGCGTGACGATATCGAAATTATCCGGGCCCAGCTCTTCCAGCGAAAGATAGGCTTCGTTTTCCCAGGCGAGCAGAACGTCGCCAAGGCCACGCTGCACGAATGTCGTGGTCGAGCCACGCGCACCGGTGTCGAGCACCGGCACATGCTTGAACAGTTCGGTGACGAACTCCTGTGCCTTGCCATCGTCGCCGCCATTTGCAGCGCGGGCATAGGCCCAGGCCGCCAGGAAGTTCCAGCGGGCGCCGCCCGAGGTCTTCGGGTTCGGCGTGATCACCTGGATGTCAGGCTTGACCAGATCGCCCCAGTCCTTGATGCCTTTCGGGTTGCCCTTGCGCACCAGGAAGACGATCGTCGACGTATAGGGTGCGCTGTTGTTTTCGAACTTGGTCTTCCAGTCCGCCGGGATCTTTCCGGTTTCCTTGGCGATCGCGTCGATATCGGCCTCAAGTGCGAGGGTCACGACATCGGCCTGCAGACCGTCGATCACGGAGCGAGCCTGTTTGCCCGAACCGCCATGCGACGTCTGGATCGTCACCGTTTCACCGGTGTCCGCCTTCCACTTTTCAGCGAAAGCGACGTTGAAGTCCTTATAAAGTTCACGTGTCGGGTCATAGGACACGTTCAGGATCGTCGTGTCGGCAAAAGCCACACTTGCAGCACCAAGCTGCAGGCCTCCGACTACAATTGCCAGTCCCACAATTCCGGTAATTCGTCCAAAGCCCATCTCGACCTCCATCGGTTACCAGATAAAACTATCAATTTAATCGACTGCAACAACGCAAACTGATGATGCTGGAAGTGGCTATGGGGAAATGTCCTATCGTTATTTAGCATTTTTTAGGAACAGTTTGCCCGGCGCCCATCCGACCCGCCAATCTTCCCTGTTTGGAGAGCCGGCGGGAGGATAGCATGGCGTTTTCTCAGGCGTGCATCAAAATTGCGGCTTCGAAGACGCGACTGGCTCGAACATGGTCCGGAAGTCGCGACTTGAGCGTTGCTGATGTCATTCGGGCGGTGTTTGCGCGCCGGTTGATGCGAGGCGGTTAGAGTACGTGGCCGCGTGCGACGATCGGCCAGACGGCCTTGGGCTCGTCGCCTTCGACAATATGCACGGCGTCGACCATGTTGGTGACGACGCAGGCATGGTTCGGGACGATCCGCAACTGCTCTCCGACCGCGAGCCGGATCGGCCCGTCGCTTACCAGCCGGCCGTGTTCTTCAGAAAGCTGGTCGATACGGATGTCGTCGCGGCCAAGCACATGGCCATAGCCCGTCAGGCCCAGGAGGTCGGCGGTCAGCACCTTGCTGCCGGCATCGATGATCGCGCGGTGTTCCGAGGGCACCGAGACGACGGTGGCGAGCACGGTGAGGGCACAGTCGTCCCAGGTGGCGACCCCGCGCGAAACGAGGGAGCGGTCGTTGTAGATGTAGGTGCCGGGACGGTATTCGGTCGCGACCGGCGCGCCGGCAGCATGCATCATGCTGGGAGTGCCGCCTGATGTGATTGAGGGCACAGCGATGCCGTCGGCCTCGATCAGGCGCTTGGCCTCGCTCATGAAGGCCTGGACTTTCGCTTCGCCCGCAATCGGCGGATAGGTCATCAATCCGGCGAAGTCTACGCCCTTGGCATCGTTGATCCGCTTTGCCAGACGGGCGGCCTCGGCCGGTGATGGCACCCCGCACCGGTCAGCGCCGGTGTTGCATTCGACAAACACCCGGAGCGGCTTGTCCTTGGCCGAAAAATGCGAGGACAGACCATCGATGACGGTTTCGTTGTCGGCGACGACGGCAAGCGCAATGCGGTTGTTCAGGCCTTCGAGGCGATTGAGCTTGGGCTCGCCCAGGATGTTGTAGGTAATGAGCACGTCGGTGATCCGCTCACTGCCATCCACCATCGCCTCGGCCTCGGTCACCTTCTGGCAGGTGATGCCAACAGCGCCGGCGTCCAGCTGCAGCTCGGCCATCTGTGGCAACTTGTGCGTCTTGATATGCGGGCGGACGCGGATGCCGTGCGCATCCGCATAGGCCTGGAACGTGCGGATGTTCCGCTTGGCAATCTCGATATCCACCAGCACGGCGGGGGTTTCGATCGGCACGGGCATCGCTCATTAAATCCTTCTGTCGGGCGCTGCATAAGACGAAGCTACATCATTCGCCCTTGACAAGTTATGACCGTCGGCTTTCCGGGCGTCAATCCATTACTCAGGATTTAAATCTATTATAATGGAATATAAGTGGAGGGCAAAAAATGGCGAGATGCAGGTGATCAGGGGGCTGGCGGAGGACGGCGAGAGTGTGCTGCTTGCCACGCACGAGATGGTTTACGCCAAGAGATTTCCTCCCGGCTGATCTTCATGAACCGGTGGGCGTGTCGGCGAAGAGCAACCACGGCCCTTTGCTAAGCGCCGGTCCTGGCAGATGAGGCCGCCGGCGTTGGCCCGACTTCGCCGATCGCCCGGAAGGTTCGACGTGCGCCTTTGGTCGACAGGCGTTCAAATGCAGCCTCCAATGCTGCAATCCGCCCCTTGGTATCGGAAACGCGTTCGAAATTGTGAAAATCCGCCTCGCTTGCCCATTCGACGATGGCGCAGACGGAGCTGCCGTCAGTGTTTGCAAGAAAGCGCGCGGAGATGAAGCCGGGATAGGATGCAACCCAGTCCTTTTGGATGCGGGCGAATTCGGCCGCGATCGCGGGTTGGTCGTCCACGCTGGACGCGGTGTAGTCGATAACAGAAAAGAAATGGCTCAGCGGCTTCATCGCAATCCTCGCACCATAACGTCAGGACCTTGGACTATGCACAGGTCACAGCCGCACGCAACGGTTGCTCTCGGCGTCACGAGGCGAGCAGCGATCGACCGGTTTCCGGGTCGAACAGATGCAAGGCGCCTTCGTCGAAGGCAAAGGACCGCTCGGTATCGATTGCAAGCTGCGTGCGCGGCGGCAGGCAAGCGGTGATCCGCTCGCCGCCGATACGCGCCGTGACAACCAGTTCCGGGCCGGTCAATTCGACCACGTCCACGCGGGCGGTCAGCCGCAGCGCATTTGCCTCGTCGGTTGCCAGCCGCAGTGCTTCCGGGCGAATGCCGACCTTGACCCGTTGGCCATTCTGCACTCTGCCGTGAAAGCGTGCCGGCAGGACGATCGGCTCGTCGCCGCCCTGCACCCGCAAGCCGCCGTCAGAGACCGCGGCCTCGAAAATGTTCATCGGCGGTGAGCCGACGAAGCCGGCGACATAGAGCGTTGCCGGGCGGTCGTAGATCTCTTCCGGCGTACCGAGCTGTTCGATGCGGCCGTCGCGCATGACGGCGATGCGGGTAGCGAGCGTCATCGCCTCGATCTGGTCGTGGGTGACATAGACCACGGTCGTCTTCAGCAACTGGTGCAGCCGCTTCAACTCCGTGCGCATTTCCATGCGCAGCTTGGCGTCGAGGTTAGACAGCGGTTCGTCGAAAAGGAACACCTGCGGATTGCGCACCAGCGCCCGACCGATGGCGACGCGTTGGCGCTGGCCGCCGGAAAGCTGGGCCGGCTTGCGCTGAAGCAGGTTTTCGATCTGTAGCAGCCTTGCCGTTTCGATAACCGCCTTTTCGCGCTCGGGCGCCGGAACCTTGCGCATTTCGAGGCCGAAGCCGATGTTGCGGGCGACGCTCATGTTCGGGTAGAGCGCGTAGGATTGGAACACCATGGCAATATCGCGATCCTTGGGGTGTACCCCGACGATAGAGCGGGTGCCGATACTAATGTCGCCACCGGTCGGTTCGGCAAGGCCGGCGATGATGTTGAGCAGGGTCGACTTGCCGCAGCCCGACGAGCCGAGCAGCACCAGGAATTCGCCGCTTTCCAGCGCGATGTCGATGCCTTTCAGCGTCTCGACTTCGCCGTAGCGCTTGTGAATGTTGCGGATCTCAAGCGCGCTCATGCGGTCGTCTCCTGAAGAAAGGCGGATAAGGGGTTTCCATAAGCGCGGGGAAGCGTCGAGATCGCCTCGGATGCTATGGTGACGCCGGTTCGAAGGCAGTCCTTGAGCGGCATGCCGGCGGCAAGGGCTGCGAGAAAGCCGGCGTTGAACACGTCGCCCGCGCCGATCGTGTCGATCACTTTGACCGAGGGCGCGGCGACGGAGACGATGTCTCCGGTCGAGCCAAGGGCCAATGCCCCGTTTGGCCCGCGCTTGACGACGACGATCGCGTCTTCGGGCATATGTGTCTTCAGTGCGCGGGCGGCGTCCGCTGGATCGGCAAGGCCGGTCAGCGTCGTCGTCTCGACCTCGTTGAAGAGCGCAAGCCGGCAGCGTTTCAGCCAGCCGATCGTCGCGGCACAGTTTGTGTCCGTCCAGCCGTCGAGCGGCCAGCCGGTGTCGAGCGCGACGGCGATATCGTGCGCCTCGGCCCAGTCGAAGACATCGTCATAGGCAGCGGTCAGCGCATCGGTCAGGAACGAACCGGCAAGCAGCGCAAGGCCGCCACGCAGGCGCTCGCCATCGAGCATGGCGCGGACTTCGTCGAAACTGAAGAGCGGCAGGTGCCCGCGGGTGGTGAAAAAGGTGCGTTCGCCGTCCGGATGGGTGATGCCGACCGACAGGGTCGTGCCGACGTTTTCGACCGGCCAGCCGCTGGCGCGCTCGGCAAAGGCGTCCTTTAGCCAGGTGCCGAACTGGTCGTTGCCGATGTTTGCGGCAATCGCATAGTCGACGCCGAGCGAATCCCAAGCAAGCGCGCTGTTGCCGGCACAGCCGCCGACGCGCAGTTCGTCATGGTCGACGATGATTTCTGTACCCGCCTTCGGCCAGGGAGCGGCCGGCCCGAGGATGAGATCGACGTTGACGTTGCCGATGACGACAAGAGGACGCATGCTTCATTCACTCCGGGTAATCTTGGTCGACCGCACCGGCGTTCCGGCGTCAGTGACGCGTGCCTGCGCAAAGGCGATCATGAAGGATTGCGCCACCGGCAGCATCGCAAAGATCGCTGCCATGCCGGCGGCCTTTTCGAAGGAAAGCGTGGTCACGCCGGGGATCGGTGTCTCGCCGGAGGCATCGAAGACGATGACCGGCGCGCCGGCTTCTGCTGCCGAAACCGCCATGGCGCTGACGAGGCCGGCAGTTGCATCCGCGGCGCGAAACAGGACGACGCCGACTGACGGGCCGAGCATCTCCATCGGCCCGTGCCGCAGTTGCCCGCCTTCGAGCGAGAAGCAGGGCAGTCGCGACAACTCGGTCAGGCCGAGGCCGATTGCTTCGGCCAATCCCTGAAGTTGGCGGCCTGACGTCACGACGGCGCGGACGCCGGCAAGGGCTGCGAGCGCCGCTGCCGCGTCGGGCGCTTGCGGCGCTTCGATTGCCTGCAAGGCTGCGGCAGCGTCGTCGCCGAGGGCGGCCAGGACTGAAAGGTGCAAAGCAAAGCTGATCGTCAGACTGCGTGTCGCAGCGAATGCCTTTTCCGTGCCGCCGACGCCGACCAGGGAGGGCGCGCTGCGGGCCAGGAACGAGCTGCCTTCAAGGGTCAGGCCGAAGGTGTCGCTCGTGGCTCCGTTCGTTTCCGCAAACCAGCGCAATACCTCCGCACTTTCCCCCGACTGCGAGGTGACGAGGATCGTCTTGCCCTCAATCGCCAGCGGTTGTCCCAATTGCTCGGACAACGGCAGTGCGATCGCATCAATGCCGTGCGCACGGTAGAGCGGTTCGAGCGCGCGGCCGACGGCATGCGAGCCGCCCATGCCGAGCAACAACAGCTTGCCGGTCGATTTGAGCGATGCGGCGATCCTGCCGGCAAGCGCCTCGGCGGCATGGAACGATGCGACCGCGTCAGCGGCCTGGCGTGCCATTTCAAGATCGATTGCAATGAGCCCGGCTGGGCGGTTGGTTGTATCGCTCATGGTCATCCCTTGACGCCGCCGCTGGTGAGCCCTGAGATCAAGGCTTTCTGCATGACGAGACCGATCAGCACCGGGGGCAGGGCGGCAAGCACGCCGGCTGTTGCGATCAGTCCGTAGTCGGAAACACGGCCGCCGGCGAGATCGGCGATGGCGACCGTGAGCGTCTTGGCGCGCAGGTCCGATGTGAACAGCAGCGCGTAGAAGAATTCGTCCCAGGCAAGCAGGAAGGCAAAGAGCGCCGATGTTGCCATGACGGGGGCTGCGAGCGGCAGGGTGATGATCCTCAGGATCTGGTCGAGCCGTGCGCCGTCGATCATCGCAGCGCTCTCGATTTCCTTCGGGATGGCATCGAAGCCGGATTTCAGCAGCCAGGTGGTAAACGGTGCAAGGATGGTGAGATAGACGAGCGCCAGACCGAAGACCGAGTTCAAAAGGCCGAGAGTGGCAAGCCCCATATAGAGCGGCACGGCCAGCGCCACCGGCGGCAGCATGTAGGTGGCAATCACCGCGTAGAGCGACCAGGAGACCGCAGGCGTCCGCGACACGGCCCAGGCCGAGGGAATGGCAACGGCAATGGCGGCAAGCGTCGCCATGCCGGCAACCTTCAGGCTGTTGAGGAGCGAGGCGACGAAGGCCGCACCCGCGCTGTTTTCGAGCGTGCTCAGCAGCACGCCGTAGCGCGACAGGTCGATCTCATCGGGCCACCAGTTGAGCGGCTTTGCTGAGAGGTCGGCGGCGGACGATATACTCATGATGAAGAGCCACAGGACGGGCGCAAGGATGACGGCCGCCAGCAACAGGGCCGAGGCGTAGATGAAGGCGGTAAAGAGCGGGCTCTGGCGTTCCATCAGGTGGCTCCTGCAGCTTTGCGCACGAGGGCGGCATAAGCGACCGCGAGCACCGTGACCAGGAGGGTGACGATCAGTGCTAGAGAGGCGCCAGATCCCGCGCGCTGAAACGAGAAGGCTTCCTGATAGACGAGGATCGACAGCGTGCGCGTGCTATTGGCCGGACCGCCGCGCGTCATCACCCAGACAAGGTCGAACACCTTGAAGGCCTCGATCGTGCGCAGCACCAGTGCCACTAGCAGCGGGCCCGCGAGATAGGGCATGATGACATAACGGAAGCGGTTTATCGGCCCGGCGCCATCGACGAGCGAGGCGGCCGTGATGTCGCGCGGCACGGCCTGAAGGGCGGCAAGCGCGATCAGGGCGACAAGCGGAAAGTTCTTCCAGCAGTCGGCGACGATGAGCGCGGCCAGCGCCGACCCGGGCTCGCCGAGCCAGGAACGATAGCTGTCGATCAGTCCGATCTGGGTCAGGGCGGCGTTCAATGCACCATATTCCGGATTGTAGATCAGCCGCCACAGAGTGGCATTGACGACGGTCGGCAGCGCCCAGGGCAGGATCATCAAGGCGCGCAGCGCCGTGCGGCCGCGAAATTGCTGATTGAGCAAGAGAGCCGCCAGCACGCCGATCACCATTTCGGCCGTTACCGAGATCACCGCGAACCAGGTTGTGGTGACCAGGGCGCGCTGGAAATTTGAGCCGCCGAGCACCTTGGCATAGTTGTCGATGCCGACGAATGTGCCTTCGGTGCCGACGAGCTTCGCATCGGTGAACGAAAGCCTGACAGTGTCGAGCAGCGGCCAGCCGATGACAGCGATCATGACTATGAGCAGCGGCAGCATCAAAAGCCACGCGCGCGTCGTTATCCAGGTACCGGACATGGGTTGGAAACCTTTTCGGCCATCTTGGCCATGATGCTATTGCCGAACAAATCGTCCCGGCAAGTCCCGGGCGGCAGAGCCACCCGGGAAGTCGAGGACCGAAGGGGTCAGAGGCCGCTGTTTTCGGCGGCGGTCTTCAGCGCATCCTCGGCGGAGGCCTGGCCAAGCAGCGCTTCCTGGATCGCCTGTTGCAGGGCTGTCGAAAGCTCCTGGTACTTCGGCGTCGCCGGGCGCGGATACATGGCGGCAAGGCCGAGCTTCGCAGCGGCGATCAGCTCTTCCTGGCCCTTGGTGACGTTGGCGTCTTCATAGGAGGACGCCCAGATCGGCAGGCTCAGCTTGGCATAGGCATTCTGCGTCGGCTGCGAGGTCATATGGACGATGTACTTCCACGCTTCGTCCGGATGCTTGCTGGTCGAGGTGATGCCAAGGCCCATCGAGCCGTTGACGGCCGAAACCTCGCTCTTGCCCGCGACACCCGGTGCCGGCACGACGCCGACCTTGCCGGCGACCTTGCTTTCCTTGGGGTCGTTGGCGAGGTTGTACATGTAGGTCCAGTTGAGCGCGAAGGCGGCTTCACCGTTCTGGAAGACCTTGCGAACGTCTTCTTCCAGGAACTCCTTCGAGTTCGGATTGGTGAGCCCCGAAGAATAGCTCGTTACCATGTAGTTGAGCGCGTCGAGACCGCCGCCCGACGTGAAGGCAGGTTTGCCGCCGTCGATGAACTTGCCGCCATAGGCGCTGACGAGCGTGGTGTAGTCGCAGATCGCTGCCTCGGCCTGCGACCAGCTCCAAGCGATCGGCGTTGCGGCCAGTCCCTTGTCCTTGATGATCTTGGCCTGTTCGGTCAGTTCGTCCCAGGTCTTCGGCGGCGCCTTGATGCCGGCCTTCTCAAGGATTTCCTTGTTGTAGAACAGGTATTTGGTGTCGAGGATCCACGGCATGCCGTAGCGCTTGGCGTCATATTCGACCGTCGTCCAGGCGCCCGGCAGGACGCCGGATTTCATCTCGTCGGTGATGCGGTCGGAGACATCGACCAGCACCTTGTTGGAGGCGTATTCGGCCGGCCAGATTACGTCGAAGAGCACGACGTCATAGCCGCCGCCAGAGCCCTGCGCCAGCACGGTCTTGTCGTGCAGGCCCTCGTAGGGGGCGAATTCAAGATTGACCTTCACATCCGGATTGGCCTTGGTGAAGGCCTCGGTCATGGCGCGCACGTCGGCTTCGCTATAGGCCGCCTGCGCCATGAACAGTGCATTGAGCGTGGTTTCGGCATAGGCGTGGCCGGCAAAGGACAAGCCGAGCAAGGTTGCGCTGAGCAATGTGGTTTTAATGGATTTCAACATTCCTGCCTCCAATAACTGAGCGTTTCAGTTTGCCGGCACACCTTTCCGGTGAGCCGGATATGAGAAATCCGCCCGCTTGCGGGCGGCCGTCGACATATCTATCGGAGCGCTGGTGACGACCTCTGGTCGTAGCCTTCGTTCCCCCGGAGCTCTTTGCGGCTCCCAATTAAGTCAATTGTCTTGACTTATTTCTTGTTCAATATTCTAACGGTGTCAAGTGGGGTTTTCGGGATGAATGATTTGCGGCCGATCCGGGCAAAGAGCGGCACCAACCAGGAAGGGACGAGCGCCCACAACCGGCGCGTCATGATCGACGCATTGCGGCTGAACGGGCAACTGTCCCGCGCCGACCTTGCCCGTGCGACCGCGCTGACGAAGCAGACGGTTTCCAACATCATCGAGGATCTGGAATGCGACGGGCTGGTCCAGTCGCTGACAGCGGTCCGCAATGGCCGGGGACAGCCGTCGACGCCCTATCGCCTGGTTGCCGAGGGCGCCTTTGCCATCGGCCTGCAGATCGACCGGCACGTCACGCGCACCATCGCGGTGGATCTCGAGGGTACCGTTCTGGCGCGCGCAGAGGCCAACCTTCCGGCGGGCGGGCCGGCGACCGGTGTCAAGACCATTCTCGATCTCATCGAAAAGACCCGGCGTGATCTGGCGTCGGTCGCGCCGCAATCGGAGCAACGCCTTGTCGGACTTGGTGCGGCGATGCCGGGTCCGTTCGGGGTTGAGGCGGACGGCGACGATCCTTGGATGATGGCGGCCTGGCAGAATTACCCGCTGCTTGAAACGCTTGCCGCCGGCACCGGCCTCGATGTTGCCTTGCAGAACGATTCGGCGGCGGCCGCCACGGCCGAGCGTCTGGTCGGCGCAGCGCACGGTGTCGATCACGCCATCTGTATCTATCTCGGCTACGGTCTTGGCGCCGGGCTGATCCTCAACGGCGAGCTTTATCGGGGCGCCAACGGCAACGGCGGCGAGATCGGCATGATCCTCAGCCGGCCGCGGGGGGCTGCCGAGCATGAGCGCACACCGCTCGAATACCGCGCCTCGATTGCGTCTCTCTGCAAGCTGCTCGAGTTCGATCCCGCCGACCCGGAGCTCTATGCCCGCATCGATGCGGCCGTCGTAGGCGGGGATATCCGGTTGCCAGGTTGGCTGGATGCGGCCGTCTACGAATTGCGCGCGGCGGTGCAGGCGCTGGAAACCATCTTCGATCCACAGACCGTGATCCTGTGCGGCGGGCTGCCGCCGGGCTTGGCGCAGTTGATCACCAATGCGATGCAACCACTTCTTCCCTCGCTCGCCGATCGTCGCGACCGCCGACTGCCACGGCTGCAAGTCGGATTCACCGATCCCTGGGCAGTCGCCATCGGCGCTGCCGCCGAGCCGATCAGCCGTACCTTTGATCCGCGCTTTTCGGCGATCCTGAAGACGCGCACGGTAGAGGCTTCGTGATACAGGACTGCGGCGGCATCACGTTCTGGGTTCGTCCAGACGCGCAAGCTCGGCATATTCGACGGCAAGAAAGTCGAGCAGGGCCCTGACCGAGGGGAGCAGCCCACGCCGGGACGGAAAGGCGGCATGAATGATGCCGGCCCGGGGCGCCCACTGCGGCAGCACGTCGACCAGCGTTCCATCCTTCAGATCCTGCCTGACGACCATGGTCGGCAATTGTGTGACACCGACGCCTTTCAGTGCGGCGAGCCGCAGGGCCACCATGTCTTCGGTGACGAGCCGCGGGTTGTGGCGCACGATGGCGCTGGCGCCATCTGGTCCGTCCAGGCACCACTCATGCTCCTGCCGGTTTGAATTCCATGCCAGGCTCGGAAGGGTGGCGAGATCGGCGGGCGTCAAGGGCCGTGCGTCGGGACGGAGCAGCCGGGGGCTGGCGACCAGGCGCTGCGCGCTCTCGGCCAGTCGCTTGATCACCAGATCGCTCTCTTCCAGCGGCGGGAAGCGGACGCGGATGGCAATGTCTATGCCTTCCCGCAGCACATCCACCTGCCTGTTGGTGCTCTCCAGCACCACCTCGACCTTCGGGCAGCCGGCCATGAAGCGGGCGATCATCTCGCCGACCTGGAAATAGAGCACTGAGGAGGGGCAACTGACATGCACGACGCCCTGGGGCTCGGAACGCGTGCGGTCGATCACCTCTTGCGCCGCTTCGGCTTCCACCAGCATGGCGACGCAATGGCGGTAATATTCCTTGCCGATATCCGTAACGACGAAGTGGCGCGTCGAGCGCTGGACGAGACGGACGCCGAGCCGCTCTTCCAGCAGTCCGATGCGACGGCTGAGCCGCGAGCGCGGCATATCGAGCTTGCGGGCTGCCGCCGCAAAGCCGTTCTGCTCGACGACATCGACGAAAAGTTTAAGATCGTTCAAGTCCTGCATGGTGAATTATTGTCCTATGGATAGGACACTGTAGCCTGTTTTGGCTGCCTACCGCCAGATTTGTCACAAGAATATGTTCCTCCCAACGTCATCGCTTGTCACGCGATGCACAAGGAGAAACAGACATGCGCAAGATACTCGGCATCTTCGGAAACGCCCGATCGCACTGGGCCGGCGATGGCTTTCCGGTGCGCTCGCTTTTGTCCCATGACAGCGTCGGCGAGCATGCAAGCCCGTTCCTGCTGCTTGACTATGCAGGCCCGGCGGAGTTTGCGCCGGCAACGTACCGTCGCGGTGTCGGCGTGCACCCGCATCGAGGCTTCGAAACGGTGACCGTCGTCTACCGTGGCGAAGTGGATCACCGCGACTCTGCCGGCAATGGTGGCCATATCGGCCCGGGCGACGTGCAATGGATGACAGCAGCTGGCGGTATCATGCATGAAGAATACCACTCCGACGCTTTCACCAGGCAGGGCGGCACGCTGGAAATGGTTCAGCTCTGGGTCAACCTCCCGGCGCGGGCCAAGTCCGCAAGGCCGCGATACCAAACCCTGCTCAACGCTGACATACCCGCAGTGACGCTGCCGGAAGGTGCCGGCACGCTCAGGGTGATCGCCGGTACGTTCGACGGTCGCAACGGACCGGCGCAGACGTTTACGCCGATCAATCTCTGGGATCTTCGCCTCAATGAGGGCGGTTCGCGGGCCCTTGAGCTGCCTCAAGGTCATTCGGTCGGGCTGGCGGTGTTGCGCGGAACCGTGCTCGTCAACGGCAGCGACCTGATCGGCGAAGCCCAGTTCGGCCTCATGAGCCGTGAAGGCGGCGCCATCACACTCGACGCGAGCTCCGATGCGACGGTGCTTGTCCTGAGTGGTGAGCCGATCGACGAGCCGGTGGTCATGCATGGGCCGTTCGTGATGAACACCGCCGACGAAATCCGCCAGGCCTTCGCCGACTTCCAGAACGGCCGCTTCGGCGCCGTCCCCGAACCGGCACTTTGAGCTCTCGGGTGCTCGGAACCCCGCGCCGAGCGCATGACGGCCGATCGACGGCCCGAGCACGCGGACATGACGAAAGATGAAGGAGCCTTCACCATGGCAAAAACATACGAGCGTCTCGACAAGGATCAGGCTGCGGTCCTGCTTGTTGACCACCAGGCGGGCCTGCTCTCGCTGGTCAGGGATATCGACCCGGACAAGTTCAAGAACAATGTTCTGGCGCTCGCCGATCTCGCGAAATACTTCAAGCTGCCGACGATTCTGACGACCAGTTTCGAGGACGGGCCGAACGGTCCGATCGTGCCGGAGCTGAAGGAAATGTTTCCCGATGCTCCCTTCATTCCGCGCCCCGGCCAAATCAATGCCTGGGACAATGAAGACTTCGTCAAGGCGATCAGGGCCACTGGCAAGAAGCAACTGATCATTGCCGGCGTCGTCACCGAGGTTTGCGTCGCATTCCCGGCGCTGTCCGCCATCGAGGAAGGCTTCGATGTCTTCGTCGTGACCGATGCCTCCGGCACGTTCAACGACATCACCCGCCATTCTGCCTGGGATCGCATGTCGCAGGCCGGCGCCCAGCTGATGACCTGGTTCGGTGTCGCCTGCGAACTGCACCGCGATTGGCGCAACGACGTCGAGGGGCTTGGAACGCTGTTCTCGAACCATATCCCCGACTACCGCAACCTGATCAACAGCTACACCACCACCAAGGCTTCCCGCTAACCGCGGGCCACCCTAGGAGAAAAGCCCATGACGAACGTCGCAAACTTCAACGGCGCCCGCCCGGTCATCGACCCGGACGATGCGGTCATGCTTCTGATCGACCATCAGAGCGGCCTGTTCCAGACCGTCAACGACATGCCGATGCCGAAGCTTCGCGCTCACGCGGCAGCGCTCGCCAGCATGGCGACGCTGGCGAAAATGCCTGTGATCACCACGGCGTCGGTGCCGCAAGGCCCGAACGGCCCGCTGATCCCGGAAATCCACGCGAACGCGCCGCATGCGAAATATGTCGGCCGTCGCGGCGAGATCAACGCCTGGGACAACCCGGACTTCGTTGCGGCCGTCAAGGCCACGGGCCGCAAGACGCTGATCATTGCCGGCACGATCACCAGCGTCTGCATGGCGTTCCCGGCGATCAGTGCCGCGCACGAGGGCTACAAGGTTTTCGCCGTCGTCGATGCGTCGGGCACCTATTCGAAGATGGCACAGGAGATCACCCTTGCCCGCGTCGTCCAGGCGGGTGTTATCCCGATGGACACTGCCGCCGTCGCCTCCGAACTGCAGCGCACCTGGCACCGCGACGACGCGCAGCAATGGGCCGAGATCTACACCAAGATCTTCCCGGAATATCAGCTGCTGATCGAAAGCTATCTGAAGGCGCAGCAAGTCGAGAAGGATAACGAGCAACTGGACTCGGCCCGCGGCTGAGCCGGCATGTGGCGCAAGGCGTGGTGGCTATGGGATAAAGCATTTCCAGGAAAAGTGCGGAGCGGTTTTCCGTCAGGAAATGCGTAAGAACAGAGACATAGAGCGTTTCTGTGTTTCCGTCTAAATCGGAAACGCTCTAGCGGCCTGCGTAACACCAAGCGCTGAGAGCGCGGAAACGAGCATTGAAACCAACGTCGCCGGCGGAACATACCGCCGGCGACGCTTTTCGTTATTTCAGATCGATCTGTAGCACCGTCTGCAGCAGCACGTCGGCACCGCGGGCGCATTCCTCTGGCGAGGAATACTCCGCTTCGTTGTGCGACAGCCCGTCCTTCGAAGGCACGAAGATCATGGCCGTCGGGCACCTGCCGGCGATATGGGCGGCATCGTGACCGGCGCCGGAGACGACCTCGGTTGCGGAATAGCCGAGTGCGGCGGTGCTGGCACGCACGGCATCGACAATGCCGGGATCGAACACGACCGGCTGCTTCGACCAGATGTGACTGAGGGCGACCCTGGCGTCGATCGCCCCGATCGCCTGCTCAAGCGCGGCCTGCATCAGGTCTAGCCCTGCTTCGGAGGGGTGGCGCATGTCGATCTGCAACTGCACCGAGCCCGGCACGACATTGCGCGAATTGGGGCCGACTGCGGCAAACCCTGTGGTGCCGACGCCGGGTGCGTGACGGCGCGCGATATCGCGCACGGCAAGCACGATCTCGGAGGCTGCGACCAGCGCGTCGTCACGCTGCGCCATCGGGGTGCTGCCGGCATGGGCTTCCGTCCCGGTGATCGTCACATCGAACCAGCGCACGCCCTGGACGCCGGTGACGATACCGATCTCGGTCGCCGCCGCTTCCAGAAGCGGGCCTTGCTCGATGTGGAGCTCGACATAGGCGGCAAAGCCGACATGACCGACAGCGGTTTCGCCGCGATAGCCGATGGTTTCGAGCGCCGCCAAAACCGTCTTTCCATCGCGGTCGATCAAAGCCTCGATTGCTTCCAGGCGCGATGCGCCGGAAAAGACGCCGGAACCCATCATCGCCGGCGAGAAGCGCGAGCCTTCCTCGTTCGTCCAGTTGACGACGGTCAGGCCGTGCCGCAGCACAGTCGCTGTCTCCTTCAGCGTGCGGATCAGTTCCACCCCCGCGAGCACGCCGAGGATCCCGTCGAACCTGCCGCCCTGCGGCTGGGTGTCAAGGTGACTTCCGACCGCGATCGGCGGCAGTGACGGGTCTTCGCCGGGATAGGTAGCGAAGATATTGCCGATCCGGTCGACTTCGATCGTGCAGCCAAGCGAGCGGCATTCGGCGATGAACCAGTCGCGGACTTGCCGGTCTTCCTCCGTCAGTGTCAGTCGGGTCACGCCGCCCTTGTCGGTGCCGCCGAAGCCCGCCGTGGCAACGATATCGGCCCATAGCCGGTCGCCGTTGATCGCAGGCATGTTGGTGCCGGTAGCCAGGGGTTTGCGCGCTTGCCCCGTGGCGGTCATTTCTCTTCTCCCGCCGCTTCAGCATTCAGGCGGTAGCGGAAGTCGCAATGGGACGCGCCTTGCATCACTGTCTGCGTGCGCTCCAGCGTGATGCGCGGATCGTAGCCGGTGCAAAAAACGCCGTCACGGTTGCAGGAAAGCAAGTGTCCGATATGGCCGAGCCCCATCTCGCGATAGGTCTCGGCGTATCGACAGCGCTTGACGTTGTAGTGGAACTCGTCGTCCGTCGCCTTCGTCACCTCGATCGTCAGGGCATCGTCCTGCGTCCAGAGATCCTGCAGCTCCTGGAACGTCCGTAGATTGGTGCCGCCGGGGGTCTTGGCCGCAAACGCCTTGCCGGCCTCGATGGCGGCGCGGCTGACAGCCTTGTCGAGGATCGCCTGGGCGCGTTCCTCGCCGATCTCCTCGCGCATCGCCTCATAGATCGGTGCAATGATGCCGGCCTCTATGCGCCGCCGCGCGAGAATGCCCAGCTCACCTTCCATCGCCGCCCGCGATGTCGCGGCGGCTGCTGAATTGTCCTGGTCCGTCATGAGATTTCCTGCCTCCCTGCCCAACAGATGGTTGGATTGAATGGCGACAGGATACACCGTGATCGTGGATGCCGGGTTGCAATCAGGTGCCATTCATAAGGGCCGTTGCGCAAATATTTCGCGCCAGGCTGCCTTTACGGCGGAATTATTCTTGGTCGGCTGCGGTTGTCCGCGCGGCTTGAGCAGGCCGCTCGGAAGACTGAGCGGGACGTCAACGACAGCAATCAACTCCGTTACCGCGGACTGCTTGGAACGAACCACCTGTAATACGGGTTGGCCGGTTCGACCCGCATCAGCACCTCCATGTCGCGCGCCCATTCCGCGCGGTAGCCGGCATAGGCATTGAGAGAGGCCTGATAGAAAAGCAGAAGCCTGTTGTGCGCTTCGGCAATCGCCGTTTTCGTTGCGGGCTCGGCCGCAAGGAGCGGAAGCTCGGTCCTGAGAGAGAGCAGCGACGGAAGCGTGCGCTGCAACTCGTCGGGCCGCACCCAGCTTGCGTATTCGATGCGCGGCTGATCGTCCGTCACCGGAAGTGCGCTGCCTGCGTAGCGTTCCAATCCCGAGCGATCCATCATCCAGGTCGCCAGCAGATCGGCCGGGCTGGAAATGCCGACCTCGCCAAGTGCCGCCGCAATCGGGCGCTCCTTCATCCGGTCGGCAATTCGCGTGGCATCGAGTTCCTGCGGCTGGAGCGACCCGACCAGCAGCATCTCGTGCAGCTCGGTCGACCAGAGCGTGACTTCAGGGAAAGTGTCGAGGAAGCTTCTGACGAGGGAGCGGGTGTCCTCGTCATTCTGGGTGGCGATAGGTAGCCATTGCGCCACCATGCCGTTCTCGGCCAGACGCGCGCGCGCCAGACGGTAGAAGTCGGACGAATAGAGATTGACGACGCCGGCTGCGGACGGCGGCGGCGGCTCCAAAGTGATGAGGTCGTAGCGCTCCTCGCTGCGCAGCAGTTCGCGCCGTCCGTCGCGCAGGCGGATCTCCAGCCGCGTATCTCCGGCAGCGCCAAGGTTGCCCGCAAACAGAGCAGACGCGCGGGCGACCGAAGGCAAGAGTTCCGCTGCCACGCGGCGTTCCAGCCCGGGATAGGCCAGCAGCGACCCGGCGGTGATGCCGGTTCCAAGACCGATTACCAGCGCCGACTTCGGTTCGCCCTTGTGGATCAGGAGCGGCAACAAGGCCTGTAGCCGCATGTAGCGCAGCGACGGCATGGCATCGCCGGTATTGGAGACACCCTGGATATAGAGCCGCCGGAAGCGGCGGTCGGCTTGCCCCTGCTCGATGACCGCGACGGTGGCGCCGAGGCCTTCTTCGTAGGAAACGATCGTGCCGTCGCTGCGTGATTTCGTCAGCAGAGCAGCGAGCCTGTCCGGCGGCACGAAGATGGCGAGCAAGAGAGTGAGGGCACCGAGCACCGGCACGGCAAGTCGAGGGCCGGCACGCAGGCTGCTCTTACCTCTGCTAATCGCAACAAGGCCGATCGCCGCGGCAATGACCGCCAGGATGGCAAAGCTGCGGATGATACCGAGCGTCGGGATCAGCAGAAAACCGGAGGCAAGCGTTCCGGCGATACCGCCGAGCGTATTGAAGGCGAGCACGCGGCCGGTATCGCGCCCGATATGGGCAGGGTTGACGGAAAGGCGCAACGCCACCGGAAAAGCGGCGCCGAGGATCAGTGTCGGCACGAAAACGATGGCAAGTGCGGCCACGACGAAGCGGACGCTCATGCCGGCAAATATGCTGCCTGTGACGGCTGCAACCGCCGCTTCGGCGTTTGTCTGCCAAACTGTGAGCCACGTGCCGAGCACGGCCAACTCAAAAAGTGCGACGAGGCCCGCCGCGGTAATGAGCAGGCCGAATGTGGTCCAGGGATCGGCAAGCCGATCGGTTCGGCGTGCAAACAGCGCTGCACCGAGTGCAAGGCCGGCCAGATAGGTGGCAAGCACGACCGAGAAGGCGAAGGAGCGGGTCGAGATGAATTGCACGATTGCCTGCGACCAGGCGACCTCGTAGCCGAGCGCCACGCCGCCGGCGAGCGCGTAAAGAGCAAGGGCCAGGTGGGAGCCGCCCTCACCAGTGGAGGATGCCGGCAATGCCTGCGGTGCAGTGATTGTGGACGCAGCGCTGCGAGAGAGCGCGAGCGCTGCGGCAGAAAGCCCTAGAGCGGCCGCGGCAAGGCCGGTTGCCTGCACCCCGAGCACTGGAACGATGACAAAGGAGACCGCAAGGCAGCCAGTGATGGCGCCAAGCGTATTGGCAGCGTAGAGCCGCCCACCCTTGGCTCCAACACCGCCGGGCGCTGTTTCGAGGGCGCGCAGGAGGACGGGAAGCGTTCCGCCCATCAGAAAGGCCGGTGCGGCAACAATCAGGATCAGCATTGTCCACGCGACAACGGGCAGGTTCGTCTCGATCGAGACGAAGAGTGGGGCGATCCGCGAAAGCCCAAAAGTAACCCCAACGCCGAGCAGGGCGACGCCGATCTCAAGCAGGGCATAGACGCGCAAGGGACGGGTGGCGCGATCACCGAAACGTCCGAGAACAAAGCTGCCAAGGGCAAGGCCGAGAAAGAAGGCGCTGACGCCGGCGCTCACCGCATGGATGTCGACACCGGTGACGAGCGAGAGCTGCTTGATCCAGAGAACCTGAAAGATCAGTGCGGCCGCACCGGACAAAAAGAGCATGAAGCCGGCCATGGCGGGGCTGAAGGCATAGGCCCGGTGCTGCATACTCTGTCTCTCGTTGGACCCGTCGACATCGACCGGGCACACGGGTGCGGAACTCTTTACGGTCAATCCGGCTCACCATAGATGCTGAATGCGGAAAAGGAATAGGCGGCGCGTCCGAGACGCGCCGCCCTTATCAGCTTACTGGGCCGCTGGGACCTTTTTCATGATCTCGTCGATTTTGGCATGCACGCCCTCCTCGACCTGATCGACCGAGAAGCTTGCCGGCTTCTGGCTCGGCGGATACTCGATGAAGGTCTCCAGGAAAGTAGCTGCCTTCATGGTCGCAATCCCGGCAAGATAAACGTTCTTTGTCCTCCAGTCGTTGTATTGATCGGAGACGATGTCTGCGCGCTCGTAGGGATCCATGCGCAGGTTGAATATCTTCGGCACGCGCAAGCAGGTGAAGGGATCTTGCCAGACATCGAAGCCGCCAGGCTTGCGCATTTCGCAGAAGACGGCTTTCCAGTTGTCAAAGCGCATCGCAACAAGCTTAGCGTCGTCATTGAAGTAGTAGAACTCGTTGCGGGATCCCTTCGGTTGCTCGCCGGTGAGGTAGGGCAGCTGGTTGTAGCCGTCGAGATGGACCTTGAAGTCCTTGTCGCCGAGCTTCGTGCCTTTCAGCAACCGGTCCTTGATGTCTTTGTCGCCGGCAGCTGCGAGCAGCGTCGGGAACCAGTCGAGGCCGGAGACCATCTCATTGGAGACGCCAGGCTTGATCTTGCCCGGCCAGCGGATCATGGCGGGAACGCGGAAAGCGCCTTCCCAGTTGGTATCTTTCTCACTGCGGAACGGCGTGGTTGCCGCGTCCGGCCACGAGAACTGATTGGGGCCGTTGTCCGTGGCGTAGACGACGATGGTGTTGTCGGCGATCTTCAGGTCGTCGATGGCTTTCAGGAGTTTGCCGACGTCGTTGTCATGTTCGACCATGCCGTCCGCATAGTCGTTGCCGGGCATGCCGCTCTGACCCTGGTATTCAGGCCGTATGTGCGTAAACAGGTGCATGCGTGTCGTGTTCATCCAGGTGAAGAAGGGTTTGCCTTCCTTGACCTGCTTTTCCATGAAGCCAATGGCCGCCGCCGTGGTTTCGTCGTCGATCGTTTCCATGCGCTTCGTGTTGAGCGCACCGGTGTCTTCGATCTTACCATCGGCAAATGAATGCAGCACACCGCGCGGAGTGGCCGCCTTGACGAAGGGATCGTTCGGATCCTTCGGCCAATAGGGCCGCTCCGGCTCTTCCTCCGCGTTCAGATGGTAAAGATTACCGAAGAATTCGTCGAAGCCGTGGGCGGTCGGCAGGTACTCGTCCTTGTCGCCAAGGTGGTTCTTGCCGAACTGTCCGGTCGCGTAGCCAAGTGGCTTCAACGCCTGGGCAATCGTGACATCGCGATCCTGAATTCCGACGGGCGCGCCGGGAACACCGACCTTTGACATGCCGGTGCGCAGTACCGACTGGCCGGTGATGAAGGTGGAGCGGCCCGCCGTGCAGCTGTTCTCGGCGTAATAGTCGGTGAACAGCACGCCTTCGCTAGCGAGGCGGTCGATGTTCGGGGTCTTGTAGCCCATCACGCCGAAGGAATAGGCGCTGATGTTGGTCTGGCCGATGTCGTCCCCGAAAATAACGAGAATATTGGGCTTGGCTGTATCCTGGGCGAAGGCCGGCAGGGACGACGCCGAGATCGTCGTCATCAGCACGGTGCCGGCAAGCGCAAGCGCTTTCGGCTTGATGGACCTGTGGACCGCCGAAGCAGCCAGCAGGCCGAAGGCACTCTTCAAATCAATGGGCATCTCATGTCTCCCTGAGGCCACGACGGATTGCGTTGGGTCTGGCAGGCAAAGTCTTGGATCGTACCGCTGAACTGTGGGTTGAACGGCGTGCAACCGGCAAGTACGTAACGGTTACGAAAGCCTGCATCGGGCCGTAACGTCCCGGTGGCCAAGCGTTAGCGCGTGTTCAGCACGTCTGTTTCGAACACCGGATTGAGATCGGGCAGGCCATTGTCTGACGCCGGCTCGATGTCGGAGGTTTGCTCGAGCCAGCGACGCCTCGCCTTGGTGAGACCGGCTCTGAGTGGCAGGAGATCGGGCTTCTGAGCCGCTTGCGTGGAGCGATAAAGCGACTGCTGGTGGTCGGCGAAGGCTGCGTTCGTCCCGGGGTCGGCGAAGCGTTCGAGCCACTCCGTCAACGGCACATTCCCCGTCTTGCGTGACCATGCGTCGATCGCCGCTTCAAGACGTTGGGCGTCGCCGCTACGGCATCCCTCGTCGACGCGGCGGAAGGCCGTGGGTTCGGACTGCGCTCGGTCCGCCTGGACTTCGTCTAACCATGCCTGGACGCGACCGGCCAAAACGGCGGCAATTTGGATCACGAGCGCAAATGTCGCAACGGCAAGGCCAGCGGCAATCCACCACAACCAGTCGAAGGGCGCTTCGTCCGGCGATGGGGATGGTGGAGCAAGGCCCGTCGCGTTGGCAGGTGCTGCCGCAACCGACACCTTGGCCGCAGGCGCGTCGACCGATTGGGCTTTGCCGAGTGCCGGATCGAACCACTGCAAGGGGATGGCAGGGATCGTGTACTCACCAGCTTTCGCAAAAACATAGGTGGCCGTGTCCTTGCGAATGCCACCGCGGAACTCGCCCCGGTCGGATCTGTCCTCGGAAAGAACGGGATCGTGGACATAGACCTGCGCGCCTTCAGGCGCATCGAAGGACGGCTCCGGGATCATCATCGCTGCGAGCCCTTGCGCGTTGACGATGATGGTGCGGACCAGGGCATCACCGGCGTTGAGGCTTGCCGGGTCGCGATCGAAGGTCTGGGTCATGGTCACCTTGGCGGAGGTGACAGTCGACCGACCGTCAGCGCCTCCGGGTACGGCCGTGACGGTGAACCGCAGCATCGGCATTTTCACCTGGCCTTGTGCTGTTTCGCCCGGAACGGCGGCGTAGCCGAATGGGATATCGACCGGCGGCAATACATAGTCGCCGGCTGCCTGCGGGGTAATTATGTAGGTTTTGCGGATCCCGGAAAAGGCAACGCCGTTGATGGTCTCGTTTTGGTTCAGGCCTCGATCGTCGGGCATCGTGACAACAGTGCCCGGCAGGTCGAACAGCGGAAACTGCGGCGGCGACAGAAAGTAATTGGGAGCGAAGACGTCGACGTCGACTTCGATTTGCTGGCCGGTATAGATCGTTCCCTTGGTGGCGAGCGTGGCACGCGCGAAGGGGTCGGCGGCCAGGGCGACGTTGGCGAGTGATAGCCAGAGGGCGCCGAGCCAGAGAAGCGGGCGCCAGATGCAAAGGGTCATGGTTGCGCATCCTTCGCTTCGATCGCGAATTTCCGCGCGAGCAGGTCGGCTGGCGAAACCTGGATGTTGCGCATCCACATCTCGGCGGTCTGTGGCGCGCCCGCGACGGTTCCTTCCTTGCCCTTCTTGCCCTTGTCGTCGAACTGGACCTGGTCCGGGTCGAGGCCGGCGGCCTCCTGTTGGGCGTCCTGATCCTGCTTGTCCTTGTCGGCCTTGCGTTTTTCGGCGACCGTCAGATTCTGTTTGGCTTCGGCCCAGTCCGGGCGGCGTTTCAGCGCCTGCTGGTAGGCGGCAATCGCCTCTTCGGCCTTGTCGAGGTGCATCAGGGCGTTGCCCTGATTGTAGTAGCTTTCGGCCGTATCGGCTTGCGCGAAGGCATCGATGGCGTCCTGGTAACGACCGGTGCGGTAGAGCGCCACGCCCTGCCAGGCCGGATCGGCAAAATCGCCGGCTGCACCCTGGAAATCGCCGCGCGCGATGGCGCGTTGTCCCTGCTGATCCGGGGTGAACCAGAGATCGACAAAGCTGCGATCGGCCGCTTCGGCTTTTGCTCCCGAAAGCACCGTGCCGATGGCAACCAGATAGACCGCCCAGCGCACCGTCCAACCGCGACGGAACCAGAGCGCGGCCAGGAACGTGATTGGAATGGTCAGCCACCAGCCGGCATCGTACCAGCGTGTCAGACCCTCCGCCGTCTTCTGTGCAAAGCTGGTCTGGATCCGCCTGACGATCCAGCGTACGTCGCTATCGTCGGGCGTGACGGTTGCCACCTGCGTCTTCGAAGCCGATTGCAAGGCTTTCAGCGCATCGACGTCGAGTTTGGCGCGAACCCGCGCGCCCGTCGCATCCGTCAGAAACTGGCCGCCGGCCGTCTTCACCGGGCCGCCGTCGGCGGTGCCGATGCCGAGCACCATCAGGTCATTGCGCCCTTTGTACTGCGCAAAGGCGTCGAACGCCGTGCGCTCGACGCCATCCGTCATGAACAGGATCGTGCCTGGAACGGTCTCGCTGGAAAGCGCGGCTTCCATCACTTGCAGCGCCTTACCGGTGTCCCGGCCGGAAACCGGCATGATGCCGGGCGACAGGGCGGCGAGATAAGTCCGGATCAGATTGGCATCGTCGGTGAGCGGCAAGACCATGTGGGCCGTGCCGGCATAGGCAAAGAGCGCGGTGTGTGCGCCCTTTCGCATTGAAAGGATGTCCTGCACCTTGAGCTTGGCGCGCTCAAGCCGGGTTGGCGAGATATCGGTGGCGTTCATCGTTTCGGTGAGATCGATGGCGATCGCCAGCGGTGCGGTGTCTTCGACAAAGGGCGGTTTCTCACGCTGCCATGTCGGCCCGGCGGCAGCGATCGCTGCAATCGCGATCAGGGCTGCAGTCAAGTGGACGGGGTGGAACCGGTGCTTCCCACCCTTCTCGATCAGCAGATGGTCGAGAAGATGCGGCGCGATCATGCCCTTCCATTGCGAACGCACGTCGGTGCGCCGGCCGATCAGGACGACGAGCAGGGGCGCGGCCAGCAGTGCCAACAACCAGAGGGGGCGCAGGAAATGGAAATCGACGATCATGCGTCCGCCTCCCGCTCGCGCTGCCGGGCCGTCCGCGCCGAGAGGAGCCACATCGCGGAGTGATAGAGGAGGAGGACGATCAGCGCCGCACCGAGTGGATAGTGGAACAGTTCGATACGCGGACGCCAGGACAGGGTCTTCTGGTTGGCCGGCGTCAGCTGGTCGAGAAGCACGTAGATCTTCTCGAGCGACGCCTGATCCTGGCCGAAGAAATATCGACCGTTCGTCGCTGTTGCGATCTGCTGCAGCACCGACGTGTCGAGTTTCTGCTCTCCTTGTGCATTGGGATCGCCGATACCCACCGTGTGGATGACGATATGCTTATCGGCAGCGATGCCGGCGGCCTTGTCAGGCGGCATCTTGCTTGCCGTGTCGTTGCCGTCGGTCAGAAGGATCATGACCTTATCCGGCGCCGTGCTCTGGTCGAACATCTTGATGGCGAGGCCGATCGCATCGCCGATCGCCGTGCGCGGGCCGGCCATGCCCGGCAGGCTATCGGCAAGCATCGCCTGGACCGTCTTGTGGTCGAGTGTAAACGGCACGAGGGGGTAGGGCGCATCGCCAAAGGCGATGAGGCCGAGGCGGTCCTCCGGGCGCTTGTCGATGAAATCGGCAACGACCTTGTGTACGGCGTCGACGCGGGCCTGGAGATTGCCGGCTGGATCGTGAAAGTCGCGGGTGTCCATCGATTGCGAGAGGTCGATCGCCAGCATCAGGTCGCGCTGCGGTTCTGTCTTTTCGATCGGCGGCTCGATGTATTGCGGCCGGGCCAGCGCCAGGACGACCAGGATCCAGCAGGTCGGCGCAATCAGCTTTTGCCCGAGATTGGTTTTCGGCACCACCGAGCCTTCGGTCGCCCCGATGCCGGCTGCCGCGGTGATGTCCTTGAAGAAGGGAAAGCGGATCGCCGACGATTGTTCGCGATAGGCAGGCAGCAGCCACCAGATGACGACGGGAAGCGGTAGCAGCACGAGCAGCCACGGATGATCAAGGACGTACATGATGCGCCTCGATCCAATGGCGTGCCGCCGCGATGTGGGCCTTCGCTTCGGCTTCCGGGACAGATGCCAACGCTGCCGGCCCGCGGTACTCCGCCTCTTCGAAGAAATGCGCTGCCGCTGCCGGAAAGACCGGGCCACCGGAATGGGCGTCGAGGAAGCCGATCCAGCCGCTGCCGCTCAGATTGGCAACCGTCTCACGCGGCCAGACGGCGAGCGCCGTGCGCTTGAGAAGGGCGGGCAGTGCAGCGAGCGCATGTCCCCGTGTTTGAGCAGCGCCGATACGCCCTTCGATCTCGCGCAGCGCGCCAAGCGCCTCGCGACGGTAACGATTGAGCTGACGGTAGCGGTACCAGCGCCAGAGCGCAAAGGCGATCGCCAAGAGAGCGAGAACGGCTAGTACGGCCCACGCCCAGGTCTGCGGCAGCATCGAGACATCAGGCGGCAAGGCGATGTCGGCGAGGCCGCGGAGCGCGGCAGCAAGCCCGGGATCGACCGCTGGCGTGGTGCCCTCCATCGCTACCGCCTCCGCTGACGCCAGGCGAGCTGGCCGAGCATGGTGCGCAATTGCGGTGCAATCTCTTCCGCCGAGGAGATGGGCAGCATCGGCAGGCCCAAATCCTCCTGCCATGCCTTCAGCGCCCTTCCGCGCTTGCGGGCAAAGCTGTCGATCGCTTCGCGGACGTTTCCACGGCCGAACTGAAGTTCGGCCTGCTGAGCACCGCCGCTGACGACGATGTCGCCCTTGCGCGGCAACTCGAGCATGAAGGGATCGTAGATCAGGATGGCGATCACGTCGTTATGAGCAGACAGCTTCAGCAGCATGTCGCGCGTTTCCAGGTCGTGCCCGTCGAAATCGCTGATGACGATGATCAGATGATCGTGTTTGGCAATATTGGCGACGGTTGAAAGCACCAGATCCAATTGCTCGTCGCCCCTTGCAACCTGGGAGGCGGCGGTAAGTGCGGTGTTGTGGCGCACGATGACGTCGGCAAAACGGATGACGGCTTCGCGGCTGCGGTGGGGGCGGACCTCATCGACGCTCTCGTCACCGAACACGAAGCCGCCGACCCGGTCGCCGAGCGCCGTGATGCGCCAGGCGCAGAGTGCCGCCACTTCCGCTGCCGCCACCGACTTCATCGCACGCCGGCTGCCGAAGAACATGTTCATGCGCTGGTCGACGATCACCAGTGCCGGTCGATCCTTCTCCTCGTCATAGACCCGCACGACCGGCTTTCCTGTCCGTGCCGTCACCCGCCAGTCGATGGTGCGAACGTCGTCGCCGGGCAAGTATTCCCGAAGTTCCTCGAAGGATAGCCCACGGCCACGCATGCGCGATTCATGACGTCCGGCCATCAATCGTCGCACCGGCGCCTTGCGAAGGAAGGTCAGGTCGCAGGCGATTGCCTCAAGCGCGACCAGTTCGTCGACGGAGGTGTAGGCGCCTGATGCCTCCGCCTTCCCGGGACGGGAGATGCCCTTCGACCTTGCGAATGCGGAAAGGGATATTGCCATCGGACCTTCTCCATCTCTCAGGCGACAGCAACCTGCTGCACGATCCGGTCGATGACCTGGTTGGCTGTCGTGCCGCCGGCGTGGGCTTCATAGGAAAGGACAAGGCGATGGCGAAAAACATCGTGCACGGTTGCCTGCACGTCATCCGGCGTGACGAAATCTCGGCCCTTCAGCCATGCATGGGCGCGCGAGACCTTGTCGAGGCCGATGACGCCACGCGGGCTGATGCCCACCTGGATCCATTTGGAGAGATCCTTGTCGAGCTTGTCCGGGTAGCGCGTCGCCATGACGAGAGCGACGATGTAATCCTCGATCGCACTCGAAACGGTTATCGCTGAGATCTCCTTGCGCGCCGAAAACACCGCATCCTGAGCCAGCTTTTCGTCCGACCTCGCTTTCGAGGTGACGGCCGTTTCTTCCGATCGCACCAGCCGCATGATCTCGGCCTCCGACTTGGCGTCGGGATAATCGACCTGGATGTGCATCAGGAAACGATCGAGCTGCGCCTCAGGCAGGGGATACGTGCCTTCCTGCTCGATCGGGTTCTGTGTCGCCATGACCATGAAGAGGCCGGGCAGTTCGTGGCTGGCACCGCCGACCGTGACTTGCCGCTCCTCCATCGCCTCCAACAGGGCGGACTGCACTTTCGCCGGCGCGCGGTTTACCTCGTCGGCCAGGATGAGGTTGGCAAAGACCGGTCCCTGCTGAAAGCGGAATTCGCCCTTGCCGCCTTCGGTGAAATAAACTTCCGAGCCGGTGATGTCGGAGGGGAGAAGATCCGGCGTGAACTGGATGCGGGACAGTTGCGCGTCGAGGTTTTTCGCCATGCTCTTGATCGCCCGCGTCTTGGCAAGCCCCGGCAGGCCCTCGACGAGCAGATGGCCATTGCTCAGGAGACCGAGCAGCAGGCGCTCGATCATGCCCTCCTGGCCGACAATGGCTTGGCCGATGCGCTTGCCGAGAAGTTCGATGTCGTCACGTGTACCCATGAAATCTAGCCCTTCCCGCCGGCCCCTGTGAACTGCCAACGCAGATTAAGGTTACATGTGGCCCAATGGAAAGAATGTAACAGTAACGAAGGAGACGATTGCGGCGTTGCGTCCTGCGTGGCCGAGGAGAAACGCTTCGGCCCACATTTTCTGTTTCGTCGTAACTGTTACGTACTTTGGATGCGCAAGATTTGCGTTTAGGCTTGGGGCGACTAGGATAATCGGGACATCCTCGAAGGGAGTATTCGGCCCTATGCAAGTCTTATCGGCAAGGCAGGTCCCTGACGAAACGCCGATGGCGATCAGCGCGCGCGAGCCCGTCTGGATCGAGGGTGGCACCTTCATCATGGGATCTGACAATCATTACCCCGAAGAGGCGCCGGCCCATCCGGTCAAGGTCGACGGTTTCTGGATCGATGTAACGCCGGTCACCAACCGGCAATTCGCGGCCTTCGTGGACGCAACCGGCTATGTCACGGTTGCCGAGAAGGCGCCCGATCCCAAGGACTATCCAGGTGCCAAACCGGAAATGATGCGGGCGGGTTCGGTCATTTTCGATCCACCCAAACGGGTCGTCAGCCGGGATTCCTCGCAATGGTGGGACTTCAAGTTCGGCGCCGATTGGCGACGGCCCTACGGCCGGCAAAGCAATATCCGCGGCAAGCTCGACCATCCCGTCGTGCACATCTCCTATGTCGACGCCATGGCCTATGCCACGTGGGCGGGCAAGGATCTGCCGACGGAGGCCGAGTGGGAATTTGCCGCCAAGGGAGGCCTGGAGGGGGCGGAATTTGCCTGGGGCGATGAACTCGTGCCGGATGGCCACTTCATGGCCAACACCTGGCACGGCACGTTCCCGACGGAGAATTTGCGTCCTGATGGTTTCGAGCGTACCTCTCCGGTCGCCAGCTTTCCTCCTAACGGCTATGGCCTCTACGACATGATCGGCAATGTCTGGGAATGGACGAGCGACTACTGGTCGACCAATCATCCGGCACCTGCGCAAAAAAGCTGTTGCATCCCCTCCAATCCGCGCGGTGGCGGACTCGAGGCGAGCTTCGATCCGAGGCAGCCGGAAATCCTGATCGCGCGGCGGGTGGTAAAGGGCGGGTCCCACCTCTGCGCGCCAAACTATTGCCGTCGCTACCGCCCGGCAGCTCGCCATGCACACGAAGAGAATGCGGCAACGACCCATATCGGCTTCCGCTGCATCCGGCGGGTCTGAGCGTCTTTGCCAAGGCAGTCTTGTTTCAGCTGAGGAGGGTACCCGATGACCATGATAGCAGGACGGCGCGCGCCGATTGCAGGGAATTCACGAGCGAAAGGCTGGCGGCGGCGGACCTTTATGGCTGCAGCCGCTTCGCTCGCCCTGATGCTGGCGGCGCCTGCGCTTGCCCTGGCCGCCGATGCGCCTCCGGCTGACCTTCCTTCCTGGAACGACGGCGAGGCCAAATCGGCCATCATCGACTTCGTGACGCGGGTGACAAGCGAAGGTGGTCCGGATTTCGTCGCCAAGGCGGACCGCATCGCAGTCTTCGACAATGACGGCACGCTCTGGAGCGAGCAGCCGATGTACTTCCAGGGCATGTTCATCAATGACCGTGTCAAGGCCATGGCCCCGGACCATCCGGAATGGAAGGACAAGGAGCCGTTCGCATCGCTGCTCAAGGGCGATATGGCTGGCGTTGTTGCCTCGGGCGAAAAGGGCCTGGTCGAACTCGCAATGGCAACGCATGCGGGCATGACCACCGACGAGTTCGCGAAGATCGTCAAGGATTGGTTTGCGAGCGCGAAGCACCCGCGCTTCGACCGGCCCTACAATGAGATTACCTTCCTGCCGATGAACGAGTTGCTGGAGTATCTCAGGGCGAACGACTTCAAGACCTATATCGTCTCCGGCGGCGGCGTCGAGTTCATGCGCACGATGACCGAGCAGATGTATGGGATTCCTCCGGAGCAGGTCGTCGGCAGCACCATAACCACCAAGTACGAACTGCAGGGCGACACACCCGTGCTGATGCGCGAGCCGAAGGTGGACTTCGTTGATGACGGTCCCGGCAAGCCGGTGGGGATCAACAAGTTCATTGGCAAGCGGCCGATCTTTGCAGCCGGCAATTCCGACGGCGACTACGAAATGCTGCGGTGGGTTACATCTGGTTCCGGGCCGAGCTTCGGGATGATCGTGCATCACACCGACGGCGAGCGCGAATGGGCCTATGATCGCCAGTCGCATATCGGCAAGCTCGACAAGGCGATGACCGAGGCCGAGCAGCGAAAGTGGCTGCTCGTCGACATGAAGGACGACTGGAACAGGATCTACGCCTTCGAGAAATAGGCAACGTCGCGGCCACATCACTCGCCCCCGATATAGCGGCGAGTGATGCCGATATGGCTGCTATTTCGATGTAACCTGTGTGAAGGCGATGCCATCGATATGGCCGTCTTTCAGTCTGTAAACGAGCGACTGCATAACCGTGGTGTTCTGTTCATCCTGGTGTTCGTGGGCGTAGCGCGCCATCCCTTGCTGCGGCGCTGCGCCGAAGCGTTTTTCCAAGGCTTCGGTGCCGTCCTTCAAGGTCGGAACCGGTAGAAGCAGGGGGGCGAGCTCCACGGTTGGGGTGTCGCATTTATCGGTGTCGCCGGCCACTTCTTCGGTGGAGATGAACGTCACCGGCTTTTCGGCGGGCGTTGCGGCGTCTCGGCCGTTTGCGACGAACCAGATGCGCCGAGGCAGGTTACCGGTCGCAAGCTCGTAGCACAGCCAGCCGATCGACAGTCCCTCCACAGAGCGGCTGCGAATGTTGCCTCCGAACGCGGTCTTGACCTCGTCGAGAGTTGTCTTTTCGAGCACAATTGAGAGTGGCCCCGCATTGACGAGATTGTTGAACGGGGTCTCGAATTGGAACGTCTGCGCTGTCGCCGTCTGTCCGCCAAGGACAAGCGACGGCAGGCCGCTCAGTTTGTCGTCGCTTGCCGCAAGCTCTGTGCTCAACAGCGTCATAACGGTCGCGGCAATCCCGGCGGAAAGGGACGTCACAATACGTCGTTCACGAGAAATCTTGTCCAAGGATCGCATGGAATTCTCTCCGTTGTGCTCAACACGCGATAGGGTCCGTCGCCGGATGTCGCCGCAGGTATTCTAAGCGAAGCAGCATTCCGCGTTGAAGTACGTAACAGTTACAATCGGCAGCGATTGAAGGCCGAAGATCGCAGCAGCCCAAGCGTAACGCCTGGCAACGACAACTGTAGCGCATCGCCCAAGCCGGGCAAGCAGCACCGGCTGCGGTCTGTCGCGCGTTGGCGGTTCATGAAAAAGCGGCCGCGGCGAAAATCCTCTGGCCCGGTCAGCGATGCATGATCCGATGCGTGCCAGCGGCGTGGTTCCGCGCCTTTATGCAGCCTGCGTCAAGCGGTCGGCACCAATGTAACTGTTACGTACTTCCGCACGGACCAGGTTCCTGCAAATCTGCAGCGCAGGAGAGAGGTGCAGGCGGAAGTTGGTCATCTGCCTGTCCCGAGACTGTATCCGTCAGATAGGCAAATCTCAACGAGACGCTGGCAATCAGAGTGGCGGTGACACCGCTCGATCTGTGCAAGATGCGCGTGAAGGAGGTCTTCGCGCGTAGGTGTGGCATGAAGCATCGATCATCGTTCAATCGGGTAGAGCACAATGCCCAACGAAGCCAAACAACGGGGACTTTTGAAGCTGATGCTCAAGCTTCCGGCGCTGCGCGGCCAGTTGCAGCTTCTGACTGCCAAGAACATGCCGCTCGCCAGTCTTTGCGAGGCCTATGACGAGGCGGATGCCATGCTTGATCGCCAGCGCCGGCGTGATCCGCAGGATACTTCGATGGTGTCGGAGTACGAACTGATCTGCCTGGAGATCGAAGAGGAAGTGATTTCCATCTGTCTTGCCAATGCAGATAACAAATCTAATCCAATGTGATTAGTTATTCATTCGTATGGCATCGCCCTGTTCTATCGGTTTTCCCCTGAGAACTCAGTGGTTTTCAAGTCCGGACACTGTTTCATTTTGAACCTGCGGCGTTTCTTTGAAAATGTTTTGTGACGGGTCAATATTTCACTTCCCGCTGCCCGGTGTGTGATCTAGAGTTCACCTCGCATTGGCACTCTCTTTCGGGTTGTAGGTAGATGGGGGCGCGGTATGAAAACAGGAGAAGACGCGGACCGAGCGGCTTATTGCCCTGTTGCCGAACGCTCGGCCAGAGCCGAACTCGATCGCATGCTAAGCGATCCGCGCTTTCACGGCACCGAGCGCCACCGCAAACTGTTGCGATACCTGGTTGAAGAGTTCTTCGCCGGGCGGTCAGCGTCGGTGAAGGCCTATACGATCGCGATCGACGTCTTTGCCCGGCCGAGTTCGTTCGATCCGGCAACGGACCCCATCGTTCGGGTCGAGGCGTCGCGACTTCGCGCTGCATTGGCACAATACTATGAAGCGCTTGGCGATGAAGCCACGCTGCGTATCGAGCTGCCTAAGGGCAACTACGTGCCGCTCTTTGTCCGGTCTGACGGCAAACCGCCGCAGGTTCTGCTCGCTCCGCCGCCGATGTCCTCTTATGTGCCGGAGCCGCCCGAGCAATTGTCTTTGACGGCTGTTGTCGGTCGTCGCCTATCCATGGCGAACGTTGCCCTTGCCGGCGCAGGGGTTTTGGCGCTTGCTTTTGCCTTTTATGTTTCGACGGCCGATCAATTTCCCTGGAAACCGATCCTGTCGGAAAAACCGACCATCATCGTCGATGTTGAACCGCAAAAATTGAAAGGCAGCGAAGAGCGGCGCAGGGTCGGGGGCTATCTGGTCCACGCGCTGTCGCAGTTCTCGTCGGTGCGGACGCTGGCGCAGGAGCCGCCTGAGGGCATCGACGTCGCATCGGTGACCGGCTGGGTTGCGCCCAGATCCGCTGTCCGCCTTGCCGGCAGCAAGGAGTATAAACTGTCGATCAGCTACAACATGGCAAACGATGCTCACGAGCTTGCCTGGCAGGTGGTAGACCCGCAGAGCAACGAGGCCTTGCGCTCCGGCGCCTCGAAACTGACGCTCGAAGATGGCGGGAACGTCGAGGAAGTCCAGCAAGCCCTTCTGGTGCGACTTGCGCGCGCGCTTGCGGGTGAAGACGGTGTGGTCACCAGTCTGGAGACCGCACGCCAGATAGCAGCGCCGTCGCTGGGATATGGTTGCGTGTTGCAGGCCGATCTGGCGCTGGCGCGGGCTGATGCTGAAAATTTCGCGAATGCGCTCGCTTGCCTGGAGCGCTCGCTCGCCTACAAGGCAAATGATCCCGATGTATCGGCCAGCCTGGCCATGGTCCTGGTGGCGACGGGCGAGGCAGGCGCCTCGCCGACCGTTGGCAACAGAGCACTGAAGCTTGCCGACAGAGCTGTCGCGCTTGCTCCCCAGGCGAGCCAGAGCTACGTGGCGCAGATGATGGCGCGTTTTGCGGCCGGTGACCGGGAAGCTGCCTTTCTGTCGGGACAGCGCGCCAGCGCACTCAATCCGCTGGATGAGGCTATCCCAGCCAGAATGGGTCTGTTGCAGTACATCTCCGGCCATTGGTCCGAAGGCCTGAGGCTGGCGCGACTGGCAGAGGAAAATGGAGAGTATACGCATCACGACGCGGCTTTGACGCTGGCCCTCGATGCCTATCGAGGGCGTCGTTACGAAGAGGCCCTGCTTCGCGTGCGCCAGCTTGCAAACTCGTCGGACCGGGCCGTCAATCTGCTGCGACTGGCTGTCGCCGGTCAGCTCGGATTGACGCAGGAGGCGACCAGCGCTCTTGACGAAATGCGTTCGGCGGAAGGTCCGCAGCAAATCTCGCTGACCGCTGAGCCTGCTATGAGGAGTTATGCACCGGAACTGGCCGCGTCTATTGAAGACGGCCTCGGCAAGGCCAGCCTCGGAATTGTCGGAAATCCTTAGGCGTCGGGCGGCGGCACCGCGTGCCGCCGCTCCGGCTTTCACGCCTCGTCGGCAACACGGATGACGAGCTTGCCGAAGTTGCGGCCTTCCAGCAGGCCGATGAAAGCGGTCGGCGCGTTTTCGAGACCGTCGACGATATCTTCCTGATAGCGAACCTTGCCCGCGGAAATCCATGCGGCCATTTCGCGATAGAAGTCGGGGCGCTGGTCGACGAACTCCCTTTGGATGAAGCCGCGTATCGACAGGCTCTTGCTCAGAACGTCGCGCATGACGGTGGGAAGGCGGTCGCCACCCGTCTGTTCGCCAGGGCGGCTGTTGTACTGCGCGATCAAGCCGCAGACGGGAACGCGGGCGAAATCGTTGAGCAGCGGAAAAACCGCATCCCAGACATGCCCGCCGACATTCTCGAAATAGACGTCGATGCCGCCGGGGCAGGCTGTTGCCAGTTGCTCGGTGAAATCGGCTGCGCGGTGATCGATGACCGCGTCAAAGCCGAGTTCGTCGCGAACGAACGCACACTTCGAAGCACCTCCGGCAATCCCGACGGCACGCGCGCCCTTGATGCGGGCAATCTGGCCAACGGCCGATCCCACGGCGCCGCTTGCTGCGGCAACCACCACCGTTTCGCCCGCCTTCGGCTTGCCGATCGTCAAAAGGCCGGAATAGGCGGTAAAGCCCGGCATGCCCAAGACGCCGAGCGCGGTTGTAAGGGGTGCTGCCTGCGGGTCGAGTTTGCGCAGGCCCACACCATCGGAGAGCGCGTAGCTTTGCCAACCGGAATGGGACAGCACGAAATCGCCCTCGGCGAAATCCGGATGGCGTGACCGTACGACGCGGGCCACCGTTCCGCCTTCCATGACGCTGCCGATCTCGACGGGCTTTGCGTAGGATTTCCCGGCATTCATACGCCCGCGCATATAGGGGTCAAGCGATAGATAGAGGATCTTCAGCAGGATCTGGCCTGCGGCAGGTTCCGGTATCGCGGAATGGCCGATCTCGAAATCATCCGGTTTTGGCTTGCCGTCTGGGCGGGAAGCAAGAAGGACCTGGGTATTTTCGAACGTCATGGCGTTTCCTTCCACCACTGGCGCAGCCCGACCGTGGCAGCGCAGCAGGTATGATGTTTCTGTTCGGGCCTACCTTCGCGGGCGCTGTGCAAGACGGCAAGCCGCGACTTCTGACCCTCGGGCGCATCCTCGATCTGCGCAAGTCCTGAGCCGGTCAGCGAGTATGCCAAAAGCCCAACCGTTGCTGACGGTTGGGCCAAAGAGCAGATTGTGGACGTCGCCGGCTCAGGCGGCGTCAATGGCCTGTTTCAGGTCGGCGATGATGTCATCGGGATGCTCGATGCCGATCGATAGCCTGACATAGCCAGGCGTGACGCCGGTTCTCAGCTGGTCTGCCTCGGAGAGCTGCGAGTGGGTCGTCGTTGCCGGATGGATCGCGAGCGACCGCGCGTCACCGATATTGGCGACGTGGTAGAGCAACTGCAGCCCGTCGATAAAGCGACGGCCAGCCTCGCGTCCGTCTTTCAGCTCGAAACCGACCAACGCGCCATAGTGGCCATTGCGCAGGTATCTTTCGCCCCGCGCCTTGGCGACGCCTTCCTGAAACTTCGGAAAGATGACCCGCGCCACCTTGGGATGCGAGCGCAGGAAGTCAGCGACCTTGATGGCGTTTTCGCTGTGCTGGCGGATGCGTAGCGGCAAGGTTTCCAGCCCCTGGATGAACTGGAAGACATTCTGCGGGCTGATGGCAGCACCAAGGTCGCGCAGCAGCACGGCACGGGCGCGCAGGATATAGGGATGAAAGTCGATCGTGGCGGCCTTCTCCAGCCAGGTCTTTCCCTGATAGCTCGCGTCCGGTTCGTGCAGATTGGGATGGCGCGCGGCATGGTCGTGCCAGGGAAAGGTGCCGCTATCGATGATGGCGCCGCCAATCGAGGTGCCGTGTCCGCCGATATACTTCGTGGTGGAATAGACGACGATCGCAGCACCATGATCGAACGGCCGAATGGTCAACGGTGCTGCCGTGTTATCGATGACAAGCGGAATACCGAACCGGCGGCCGATCTCGGCGACCTCGCCGATCGGGAAGACTTCGAGGCTCGGATTGGGAAGGGATTCCGCGTAGTAGGCCCGCGTCTTGTCATCGGTCGCCGTGGCAAACGCCTCGGGATCGGACGCGTCGACGAAACGCACTTCGATGCCGAAGCTTTGCAGCGTCGCGGCGAAGAGCGCCCAGGTGCCGCCATAGAGGCCGGCGGCGCTAACGATGTTGTCTCCTGATCTGGCAAGGTTGAGCACGGCGTAGGCCGATGCCGCTTGACCGGACCCGAGCGCCAGTGCCGCGGCACCACCTTCGATTTCGGCAAGGCGCTGCTCGAATGCGTCCTGCGTCGGGTTGGAGACACGGGTGTAGAGATGGCCGGCGGCCTCGAGGGCGAACAGTTTGTCGGCGCCGTCTGTCCCGGGCAACTGGTAGGAGGTCGTCTGATAGATCGGCACCGCGACCGCGCCGGTGACCGGATCGAAACGATAGCTGCCGCCATGAAGCGCCAGTGTTTCGGGCTGAAGCGGCCGCGACGTATCGCGCAGGCCGTTCGGCGCCTTGACTTCGACTGCAGGTTCCTCAGGCTTTTGATGGATCGTCATGGATTGTTTCCTTCAGCGGTTGAGCGGTTGCAGTTGCATTGTTCAGGCTGGCACCGGCACCTTCAGCTGTTCGACCAGATCGGCGTGGTGGGCAGCAGCGACGTCGGGGTGTGATCTCAGGCGTGATTTCAGGACGTTGCGCCCGACTTCGTGGAACAGAGGGTTGAGCGGGTCCTGCGTCACACCGCGAACTTCTGCGCCAAGCTCGGGTGGCAGGTCGAGAACTGGAATGGTGGAAGCGAGGTTGGCGCCGAGGAAGAAGGCGACCGAGCGGCGATCACCACCGGCGGGCGGCGTGACCACGCGATGAACATTGGCAAGCAGGTAGCCGTTCGATGCCAGCTCCAGAAGCTCGCCGACATTGATGACGAAGGTGCCGCGCTTCGGCGGCGCATCGATCCAGCCGCCCTTGCCGTCGTCGACTTGCAGGCCGCCGACTTCATCCTGAAGCAGGATGGTGACGAAACCGCCGTCCTTGTGGGCGCCGACCCCCTGGTCGCTTTCCGTCTTGTCTCTGCCAGGATAGCGGATGATCTTCAACAACTGATTGGGCCCATCGCGGTAGATCGGCTCGAATACATCGGGGCGCTGACCGAGCGCCTCGGCGAAAACCTCGATCAGGCGGATACCAAGGCGGGTGACTGCCTCGATCCAGGCGAGGATCGCCGGCTTCAGGTCGGGCAGGGCGTCAGGAAACTGGTTGGGACCGACCAACCGTTTCCACGGCGCATCGCCAGCGTTGAGCTCGATGCGTTCGCGCTCGGGCCCGAAATCGACCTGCTCGCGCCAATCCTGCGTGCCCCGGGTGTATTCGAGGCCGGCGCGATTGTAGCCGCGAAAATGCGACGACTTGCGCATTTCGATCGCCAGCTTGTCCTGTTCCGGCAGAGCGAAGAAGCGACGCGAGAGATCGAGAACGCCATCGATCTGCTCCTGCGCAATCCCGTGCCCCTCCAGATAGAAGAAGCCCACCGAGCGGGCGACGCTGCGCAGTTCGTCAAGCGCCGCCGCCCGCTCGGGATGGCCCGCCGCAAAGCGTTGCAAATCGAGAATCGGAAGGGATGAGTTGGCGTTGGTCAATGGAAGGCTCCTTCACTGTCTGTGCTGCGGCGCTGCCGTCTTCATCTGGGTGTGTCTGCACACTGCTGTTGTGACTGGCCGCAAATGGTACGAGAAGCCTACCTGTTGTTGGCGACCTTTCAATATTATCTATTGAAATTATAGACTAAATATAGCGACGTTGGCGCAAGAGCCGTCCGGACAACGATTGAGCTGCGAGAATTTTCAACCTTTGGGGTTTTGCCGAGGGATTTCCCGCCGACGCTGGACAGCAACGCGTTGCGGGCGACAGACATTGATCGGCTGACTTCAGGTGTCTCGGACCCACAAAAGCAACGGAAAGCAGCCGCTCTTGATCGAGCGATACGGCGCCGCGGCCTTGCCCATTCCCGATACGACGGGAATGGTGTTGACGTGATGGGAGCGGTCAATCACCGCGGTTGGGCTCAACGCAAGGCAAAGCCCCCGTCGGGGTAAAGCGTCGAGCCGTTCATGAAGCCGTTCTCCATGAGGTAGATGACAGTGTGCGCCACCTCATCGGTGGTGCCGACCCGCTTGAGCAGCGCAGCCTCGCCATAGCTGGAGAAGGAAGCCTCCCGGACGGCGTCCGGCTGACGGCGCCACAGGTCGCTGTCGATCGTGCCGGGCGAAATGACGTTCACGCGGATCGGCGCCAGTTCGACGGCGAGCGCTCGCCCCAGGCCTTCGATCGCGGCATTGCAGGCGCCATAGGCGGCACCTTCTGCCGCCGGCCTGACGCTGTAGGCGCCCGCCATCAGGGTAATGGAGCCGTTGGTATCCAGGTACGGCAACGCATGCTTCACCGCATAATACTGCCCCCAGAACTTCGATCGGAAGGAGCTTTCGGCGACCTCGTCGGACGCCTTGTCGATCCGTCCGCGCGAGTAGGATGCGCCTGGCGTGAACAGGTGGTTGATCGGACCTGCCTGCTCGAAGAAGCGGCGCAAGGAGTCCTGATCGACATTGTCGACCGTCAGCGCGCGGCTGGCCGGACCGAGCTTGCTTGCCGCGCGCTGCAGCTTTTCCGCGTCGCGCCCGCCGATAACCACGTCCGCGCCAAGGTCGATCGCGCGCTCGGCAACGCGCAGGCCGATGCCGGAGCTGCCGCCGATAATTGCTACTCTCTGCTTTCTCATTCTGTCGGATCCCTAGGATGTCGATGACTGGGCGCACTATATCCGCGAATGAAAATCGCTTATGAGAACAGTTTTCGCAGTAACTGCGAATGTGGTTCTGGAGTGTGTCATGCTTCCCGGCGATCATCTCAGTGCGATCCGAGCCTTCATGCAGGCCTCGCGGTCTTCCAGTTTTTCCGAAGCTGCCGAGCGGCTTGGCCTTTCCACATCGACGGTGGGCAAGGCTGTTGCCCGGCTTGAGAGCCAGCTGGGCGTGCGTCTGTTTCAGCGCAGCACACGCCATCTCGCACTTACCGAGGAAGGCAGGGTGTTCCTCGAGGGTTGCGAACGCGCCGTGGCGGAACTGGCCGCGGTCGAGTCCGCGCTTGCCTCGCGCATGGATGAGCCTGCCGGCCGCCTCAAGGTGAGTTTGCCGGAATTGCTCGGCAGGCGCATTGCCGGGCCATGCCTGATCGGCTTGGCCGCGGATCATCCGAAACTCGAACTCGATATTGCCTTCACCAATCGGCTTGTTGATCTGGTCGAGGAGAACATCGACCTCTGCGTGCGTGTCGGCGAACTTGCCGGCGGTGGCGACCTGATGGTCAGAAAACTCGGTGTGCAGCGCCTGACGCTTTGCGGTGCGCCGGATTATCTGGCGAGGCACGGGACACCGTCGCGCCCCGCGGAGCTTGCTGCGCATCATGGCGTGACGCAATCGCGTGGGCGCGCAGCAGAGACCTGGCGGTTTACTGAATCCGGGCAGACGAAGCACATCAACGTTCGCAGCGCGCTTTGCATTGCCGACCACGCCTTGATGGCGGACGCAGCCTGCCGCGGGCATGGGCTCGTGCAGTTGCCGACCTGGATTGTCAACGATGCGGTCGCAGACGGTCGGCTCGTTCCCGTTCTCGAGGCCTTTGCGCCCGTGCCGCTGCCCATCTTTGCCCTTTGGCCGCATCGGCTCGGCACGACCCCGCGCGTGCGCGTTGCGGTCGACGCCCTGGTCGATCGTTTTCGCGATTTCTAGCAGCGCAGCGAATAATTGCGGCCGATGTTGGCCGGGCAGTCTATTCCGCCTTTGCCAACCCGAGCGTCCTTGTCTAGGTTTCGCCGACAACCGCGCTTCGCCCGATGGGCAGAGAATGAATGGCTGATACGCCCCACAAAACGATCGACATCCGGCGAGACGGTCTTCTGCGACGCATCGTGATGGCGGCAGAACCGATCGTGGTTCTGGACGCCGTTGCGGGCATGGGAAAGTCGACGCTTTTGTCGCAACTGGCGTCCCATCTTCAATGTCGCATATGGCGATCGGCGCGTTCTCCCGGCGAGGACGATTTTTGCGATGGCGTGCTGCTCTGGGATCTGCCACAGGACACGCTGGAAGCCGAGATTCCCGCAATCTGGCGCGATGAGGGACGACGCGTCGTGATCGCGAAGCGGCCGTATACCCGGCTCCTCGGTCTCGATCGGGCGATTGCCTACGGCAAGGCACTCTGCCTTGGTGCTCAGGACCTCTGCTTCTCACGTGGCGAACTCGAGGCAACCTGTGGCAGGGCGGCGGTCGGGCCGCTGCTGGCGGAGACTGGAGGGTGGCCGTTTCTGGTTGGACTGTTCTCCCGCGCCTCACGGGACGAGGGGGCGATCACCCGCTTTCTGGCAAGCGATGTCCTGAGTGAAACGGCCGATTTCGAACTCGTCCAGCTCAGGCTCGCCCAGCAGGCGGCAAAGCCGGCGGCCAAGGCCAAAGAAGCTGTGCCGGCCTATCTGCAGGCAAGTGGCATTGCCGGTTCGCTCGCCACAGCGGTTGACATGGTGCTGGCCGAGCGTCTCGAAGACAGCACGCGTGTCCCGGCGATATCAAGTGCCTATGCGGCGCACGGCATGCAGACAGAGGCGATCGCCGTGCTGCAGCGCGCGGGGCTTCACGAACTGGCGGTTCGCGCCTTCATCGCGAACTTCGGCCGGTACTACATCTTCTTCCACGGCTTGGAAGCGTTCGACCGGGTTCTCGCCGGGTTCCCGGCCGAGTTGGCGGCGCAGAATGAGGGAATCGTCACCGCACTTGCGATGCAGGCGCTGAAGCGCGGCGAGGTGCTGCGCGCACAGCGGCTGCTAGCTGATTGTTACGGCTCGCGCGCCAACAATGTGCTGAAGGTGCTGAGTGATCGTGCCGCATTCTCAGCCGCATTCCGCTCCTTCCGCCTGGTGATGCTGATCTACGAAGACGTCGTGCTCGGCGATGATCTTCTGGAGCAAGCGACGACGCTCCTGTCGGAGTTCCCGCTGGACGCCGATCTTGAGCGCGGCAGCATCTACAATTCGATCCTGGAATTCTACATTCGCCGCCGCCGGTTCGCCGTCGCGCAGGACATCGCCGATCGGGCGCTCTTCCATTACGAGCGCGCGGGCGTGCCGCTTCTGTGCTTCTACATCAACCTGCATCAGGCGATGATGCACCTGATGAGCGGCGATGCGGTGCGTGCCCGCAGGAACGCGGTCGACGCTGCCGAGCAATTGTCGCGCGTGCCGTTCGAAAGCCCGATGGATGCGCGACTGCTCGCTTTGCTACAGGCATGCGTTGAGTACGAGGACGGTAAGCCGGAGCCACTGGCGCGCTTCCTGACCTCTGAAATGGATGACTTCTCGCATGGCGAAATCTGGCCGAGCCTGATCGAGTTCGCCTTGCAATATGGCAGCCAGGCGCTGAGCGAGCATTTTTCGATGATCGCCGCACGCGGCTTCCTCGATCGCTGGCGCGCCTATCAGGTTTACAACAGACAGTTCCGCCTGATGATCGAGGTCCGCGACGCCGTTATCCTGCAGAACGGCAACCGCTGGCAGGAAGCGGCAGAAAAGCTTGCGGCCGTGCAGGCGCGGATCAACAGAACCTGGGTGGAGGCGGCGGTCGACGAACTGACCCGCCTGCAGGACCGCGATGAGATCGCCCTGGCAGTCGTCTGGCTGCGCCATATCGTCTTCGAAATGCCGGGGCGCGTGCATCTGGACCGTCAGCTTACGGCGCTGGCGAGCAACCTCAACCTGACGGGCCGTCAGCGATTGTGCATCGAGGTCTGGCAGGCCTATGTCGCCCGGCGCCGGCACAACCTCACGAGCGCGCGCGCCATCCTGCAAAAAACGTTCGAGAATGCGGCGCGGCTTGGCACCATTGCGCCGTTGTCGGAAGAGCGACAATTCCTGCGGGAACTGACCGGCGACCGGCGCATCAGCGACTTCCTGCAGACCACGCCGACATCCCAGCAGATCCTGCGCCGGCTGCGCGACACCGGCCTGCCCAACACTCCGCTCGGCGAAAAGAACGGCCTGACCCGGCGCGAAACCCGCCTGCTGCTGATGATTGCTGAGGGGGCGTCGAACAAGTTCATCGCCCATGCCCTGGGCTTGAGCGAGGCCACGGTGAAATTCCACCTCGGCAATCTCTATCGCAAGCTCGGTTGCAGCCGCCGACGGGAAGCGATCATCGCTGCAAAGGCGCTCGGCGTCATTTCCTGATCAGGTTGCAGTCCGCGCGATATACGCCGTTCGCTCGTTCGGCCGATACAAGAACCTATACCTTTCTTGTAAAAACCTATCCTTTCTAGCCGTTGTGCAAACGACCCTTTCGGCTTGAAACTGCCCTCGACCGCAAAAAGCGGCAGACAGGCCGGACGATAACCGGCTGAGGGGAAAGGGTTGCCAATGGGCAATTATTACGTCGCCTTGTTTGCGCGGCGCGCGGTCGGCTTCCTGATGGTGCTGTTCGTGTTGTCGCTGATGATTTTCGTGCTCGCCCGCATCGTTCCGGGCGACCCGGCACGCATGGCCCTCGGTCCGAGCGCAACGCAAGCGCAGGTCGACCAGCTTCGCCAGCGCATGGGCCTCGATGAGCCGCTGATCACCCAGTATGTCAGCTATGTCAGCCATGCGGTGACCGGCGACCTCGGACGTTCGATCGTGTCCGATCGGGAGGTCAGCGCCGACATCGCCACCTTCCTGCCGGCGACGCTGGAGCTTGTGATCGTCACCATCGTCATCATTTTCGCGGTGGCCGTGCCGCTCGGCGTGTTGACGGCGCGCTACAGGAACAGCTGGATCGACAATAGCGGCCGTTTCTTCTCGCTCATCGGCGTCACCATTCCGAGCTTTCTCTTCGCGGTGACCCTTCAGATCCTCGCGGCGGATCATTTTCCCTCATGGCCGACGCTCGGCCGGGTCGATTTCCAGCTCGGCGCACCCGCTGGCCCCACGGGTTTCCTGCTGGTCGACAGCCTGCTTGCTGGCCGCCCGGACGTGTTTCTGAGCGCCCTTCAGCATCTCGTCTTTCCGGCGCTGGCGCTGGCAATGGCCGGCATCGGCCAGATCACCCGCATCACCCGCTCGGCAATGATCGACCATCAGCGCCGCGATCATGTGTTGACGCTGAAATCCTTCGGTGTGCCGGACCGCGTTATCGTGTTTCGCTATCTGCTGAAGCTGTCTTCGATCGCGCCATTGACGATCATGGGGCTCGAATTCGCCTCGCTGATCGGCAACGCCTTCGTCGTCGAAATGGTGTTCTCCTGGGGCGGCTTCGCCTCCTACGGCCTCGACGCCATCCTGCAGAAGGACCTCAACGCCGTCATGGCCGTGGTCCTCGTCTCGGGCATTTTCTTCATCGCCGCCAATCTCGTCATTGACCTGATCATCAGCATCCTTGACCCGCGGCTTCGCTTCAAGGAGGCCCGCTGATGCAGGATGCAACCCGCCTGTCCGCCGGCTACATGACCTGGTACCGATTCAGCCGGAACCCGGCCGCCGTCATCGGCGCGCTGATCGTGCTTTCGGTCATCGTCATGGCCATCTTCGCGCCGTTGATCGCACGCTTTCCCGAACATGTCGGCGCCGTCGTCGACTTCCGCAACCGCCATATGCCGCCGGATGTCGACAACTGGTTCGGCACCGACAAGGCCGGCCGTGATATCTTCTCGCGCACGGTCTTCGGTTTCCGCGTCTCGCTGTTGCTTGTCATCGGCGTGCTTGGCGTGGCTGTCCCGATCGGCTCGGCGCTGGGCATGATCGCCGGTTATGCCGGCGGCCTGACCGAGCGGCTCCTGACCGGTTTCACCGACATCATGCTGGCGATCCCGCCCCTGGTGATGGCGCTTGCCATCGGTAATGTGCTCGAGCCCAATCTGGTCAATGCCATGCTGGCGATCACGCTGCTCTGGTGGACCTGGCATGCGCGCCTCGTCTATCGCGTGACAAAATCGATCGCGGCGGAAGACTATATCGAGGCAGCGCGGCTCGCCGGCGCCAGCCACCTGCATATTCTCGCCAAGGAAATCCTGCCGAACTGCATCTCGGTCATCTCGGTGAAGACGACGCTCGATGCCGCCTTCGTCATCCTCTTCGGCGCGACGCTCTCCTTCCTCGGCCTCGGCGTGAAGCCGCCGACACCCGACCTCGGCTCGATGGTCGCCGACGGCCGGCAGTTCCTGCCGGAGAAGTGGTGGGAGGTTCTGGCACCCGGCTTTGCCATCTTCTACGCCACGCTCGGCTTCAACCTGCTCGGCGACGGGCTGCGCGATATGTTCGATGTGGAGGCCTGAGACGATGAGCATTCCTCTCCTCAAGGTCGAAGACCTCAATATCGCCTTCACCACCTACGGCCGCCGCCAGCATATCCTGAAGGATGTCTCCTTCGAGATCGGCAGGGGCGAGCGTGTGGCGCTGATCGGCGAGACCGGCTCGGGCAAATCGGTCACCTCGAAGGCGATCCTCGGCACGCTTCCCGACAACGCCCGCATCGAGAGCGGCAGCATCGAATATGACGGCAGGCGGGTGCTCGATATGCCTGGCCGCGAGCGTGAGGCGCTGAAAGGCACGGCGTTCTCGATCATCATGCAGGACCCGTTGTCTTCGTTCAATCCGGTCTTCCGGATCGGCCGGCACCTCGACGACGTGATGTTCTATGCCGATCGGCGCGACGATGTCAGAACCTCGGCGAAAGACCGAAAGCAGCGCATCTTCGATGTCCTGCGCCGCGTGCAGCTTCAGGATCCGGAGCGCATCTTCGATGCCTATCCATCGCAGCTTTCCGGCGGCATGCGACAGCGCGTGCTGATCGGCCTTGCGCTTCTGCACCAGCCGCAACTGCTGATCGCCGACGAACCCGGCACCGCGCTCGACGTGACCACCCAGGACGAGATCCTGAAGCTGATCAACCGGCTGGTCGACAGCGAGGGACTTTCCCTGCTGATGATCACGCACAATCTTGGCGTGGTCCGGCAGACGGCCGACCGCGTCTTCGTCATGCGTCACGGCGAGATCGTCGAGAGCGGCAATCTGCGCCAGATCTTCCAGACGCCGCGGCAGCCCTACACGATCGATCTGATCGATGCGATCCCGCCGCTTTACGGTCCGAAGGTGGTCAACCAGCCGATTTCCTCGAATGCCCCGATCATCACGCTTGAAGGGGCCGGCAAAGTCTATGTCGAAAAACCCTTCCTTGGCCGCATGAAGCGCCACGAGGCGGTCAAGCCGGTGACGCTGTCGGTGCCTGAGGGCGAGATATTCGGGCTCGCGGGCGAGTCCGGCTCCGGCAAGACGACGATTGCGCGCATGGTGATGGGGCTGATCGCACCGAGTTCCGGCACGGTCCGCGTCGGCTCTCCCGCGCAGGCAAGTGCGTCGCAGCGGCTGACCCAGATCGTCTATCAGAATCCCGGCACGTCGCTGAACCCCAAGCGCACGGTGACGCAGACCCTGGCGGTTCCGCTCAGCCATGTCGGCCTGCACGGCAAGGCGGCGACATTGCGGATGGAAGAGCTGATGGCGCTGGTCAACCTGCCGTCCGCCTATCTTTCCAAATATCCGCACGAGCTTTCGGGCGGGCAGAAGCAGCGCGTGGCGATTGCCCGGGCGCTTGCGGCCGAACCGAAGATCATCGTGCTCGACGAACCGACGTCGGCCCTCGACGTCTCCGTACAGAAACAGGTCATCGCCTTGCTGCAGCGCCTCAGGGACGAGCTTGGGCTGACTTATTTCTTCATCTCCCACGACCTTTCGCTGATGCGCAATTTCTGCAGCCGCATCGCCATCATGCTGAAGGGCGAGATCATCGAGGAGGGGAGGACGGCGGATGTCTTTGCCGATCCCCGGCACCCCTACACCCGCGCGCTCATCTCGGCGATCCCGGTGATGAGCGACGAGGAGGAAGCATTGAAACCAACGGTAAGCGTCGAGGAGAGAGCGCGCTTCCTGGTGAGATCAACGGCCTAGAGGCCGAACGAGGAAACAGGGCCGAAGGCCCATCAACAAGGAGACTGTCCGTGTATCGATTGGGAATAGATGTCGGGGGTACGAACACCGACGCCGTGATCATGGAGGGGCGGCACGTTCTGTCGGGCGTCAAGGCGTCGACGACGGAAGACGTGACGACGGGCGTCATCGAGGCGCTGGAGGGGGCGATTGCCAAGGCCGGCATCGACCGGTCCAGGATCAGCACCGTGATGATCGGCACGACGCATTTCACCAATGCTGTGATCGAGCGCAAGCATATCAACCATGTCGCCGCCATTCGCCTCGGCCTTCCGGCGACCGCCTGCCTGCCACCGATGGTCGACTGGCCGAACGATCTCGCCGAAGCCGTCGGTCATCACACCTACCTGGTGCGCGGCGGCTACGAATTCGACGGCCGCGCCATTGCCCCGCTCGATGAAGAAGAGCTGATCCGGATCGCGGCCGATATCCGCCTCAAGAACGTCAAGGCGGCGGCCATCACCTGCGTCTTCAGCCCCATCAACGCCGAGATGGAACAGCGTGCCAAGGCTGTCATCAAGAAGCATTGCCCGGGCCTTCCGATCGTCGTCTCCGGCGATATCGGCCGCATCGGCCTGCTGGAGCGCGAAAGTGCTGCCATCATGAACGCCAGCCTGTTGTCGCTGGCCGCCAAGACGGTCGACGCCTTCGCCAAGGCGCTGAAGGATGCCGGACTGTCCTGCCCGTTCTTCATCACCCAGAACGACGGCACGCTGATGGCCGCTGCGACAGTCAGAAGCTTCCCTGTTCTGACCTTCGCGTCGGGCCCGACCAATTCGATGCGTGGTGCTGCCTTCCTCACCGGCCGCAAGGAAGCGATCGTCGTCGATATCGGTGGCACCACCTCCGACGTCGGCGCCCTGCATCACGGCTTTCCCCGCCAGGCGGCGACCATCGTCGACGTCGGCGGCGTGCGCACCAATTTCCGCATGCCCGATGTGTTTTCGATCGGTCTCGGCGGCGGCTCGCTTGTGCGCGAACTCGCCAATGGTGACGTGACTGTCGGTCCGCAGTCCGTCGGCTATCGCATCGCCAGGGATGCCTTGGTCTTCGGTGGCCAGACGCTGACGACGACGGACATCGCTGTCGCACTCGGCAAGGCCGATGTCGGCCATGCGTCCAAGGTCGCGCATCTCGATCGGGCGCTCGCCGAAAAGGCCCATGCCCGGATCGTGCAGATGCTTGAAAACTCGGTCGAACGCAGCCGCGTTTCGGCCGACCCGATCCCGGTCATCGCCGTCGGCGGCGGCTCGATCCTGATGCCAGACAGGCTTGGGGATCTGGACGTCATCCGCCCGGAGAATTTTGCCGTCGCCAACGCCGTCGGCGCCGCCATCGCCCAGATCAGCGGCGAAGTTGATCGCGTCTTTGCGCTCGAGAAGGGTTTGACGCGCGAAATCTGCCTGAAGCAGGCGGAGCAGGAAGCAACGGAACGCGCGCTTTCGGCCGGCGCGATTGCCGAAACCATCCAGGTCATCGAGCGGGAAGACGTGCCGCTTGCCTATCTGCCGGGCAATGCCACCCGCATCCACGTCAAGGTCGTCGGCGAAATGGGAGGCTTCCATGGCTGAGCGTGCATTGAAGGCTCTGAACTACGATCCGTCCGATCTCTGGGTGCTCGACGAAGAGGATCTGGAGGCGCTGGAAATCGGCGCCGGCATTCTCGGCACCGGCGGCGGCGGCAACCCCTATATCGGCAAGCTGCGGGCGCGGCTGGCGATGCGCAGCGGCTACAACCTGTCGATCCTGCCGCTCGACCGGCTGGCCGACGATGCGCGCTGCATCTCGCTCGGTGGCATCGGCGCACCGGTCGTTGCCTATGAGCGGCTGAAGGAGGGACGCGAAGGGCTGCGGTGCGTTCGCGCGCTTGAAGAGCATCTCGGGATCGCGATCGACGCCATCGTCTGCGAGGAAATCGGTGGCGCCAATTCGATGGAGCCTCTGATCGCGGCCGCCTTTGCCGGGCTTCCGGTCGTCGATTGCGATGGCATGGGGCGTGCTTTCCCGGAAATGCAGATGACCACCTTCTCGATCTACGGTCATCGCTCGACCCCGAGCGTCATGTGCGACCTGCACGGCAACGTCGTCCTGTTCCAGCATGCGGCATCCGAACTCTGGCACGAACGCATGGCGCGCGCCTGCGTCGTCTCGCAAGGCGGGGCCTCGACGCTTGCCTCGGCGCCGATGACGGGTGCGTTTCTCAAGAAGTACTCGATCCCGCATTCCTACACCCAGGCGGTCTCGCTCGGACGGGCTGTGCTGAAGGCGCGGCGCGAACACGCCGATCCGGTTGCGGCCATTTGCGCCCAGGAAAACGGGCGCCAGGTCTTTTCCGGCAAGATCGTCGATCTCGAACGTCACCTGCGTGGCGGCTTCGTCATCGGTGAAGCCAAGCTTGCCGGCATCGATGCCTTCAACGGCGACACCGCCTCGGTGATGATCCAGAACGAAAACCTCGTCTTCAGCCGCAATGGCGAAGTCGAAGTGTCGGTCCCGGACCTGATCATCGTGCTCGATGTCGACAGCGGCAACGCGATCACCACCGAAATGCTGCGCTACGGCCAGCGCGTCGCGATCGTGGCGTTGCCCTGCCACTCCCTGCTGCGCTCCGCCGCGGCACTGGAGGTTGTCGGCCCGAAAGCCTTCGGCTTCGACGATGTGACCTTCCGGCCGATCGAGGGGATGCAGCCATGACCGAGCAGCTGATTACGGCTGCCGACATGGAGGCGATCGCCATCGGCGGTGCCTATCTCGGCACCGGCGGCGGCGGGGATCCCTATATCGGCAAGCTGATGGCGCGGACGGCGATCGAGGCGAACGGTCCGGTTCGGGTGGTCCAGCCGGAAACCGTCGCTGATGACGCGCTCTGTGTTCCCGTCTTCATGATGGGCGCACCGACCGTGATGGTGGAGAAGCTGCCGCGTGGCGACGAAGCGCTGGAGGCGCTGGGCCAGCTCGAACGGTTCCTCGGACGCAAGGCCGATGCGCTGATCTGCGTGGAGGCCGGCGGATTGAACTCGACCATCCCCTTTGCCGTGGCCGCCGCAACGGGCCTGCCGCTGATCGACGGAGACGGCATGGGTCGGGCCTTTCCCGAGCTGCAGATGGTGAGCTTCACCATGCATGACATCAGCGCAACGCCACTGGTTCATGCCGACGACAAGGGCAACAGCGCGATCATCAATGCAGTCTCGAACCTGTGGACCGAACGGCTCGCCCGCGTCCAGGCGATCCAGATGGGTGGTGCCAGCCTTGTTGCCGCCTATCCGATGACCGGGGCCCAGATGAAGGCTGGAATCCTGCGCGGCACACTCAGTCTCATCAAGGGCATCGGCGAGACGATTGCCGCCGAGCGCAGGGCGAAGCGTCATCCCGGCATCGCGCTTCGCGAGCAGTTCGACGGCCGACACCTATTCACAGGCCGCGTCGTCGATGTCGACCGGGTGACGACAGGCGGTTTCGCGCGGGGCAGGGCCGTGCTCAAGGGCATCGACGGTTTTTCCGGCCGCACTTTCGAAGTCGCCTTCCAGAACGAGTTCCTGGTCGCGCGCGGCGATGGCGGACAGGTCATCGCCTCGACGCCGGATCTCATCTGCGCACTCGACGCCGATGGCGGGCTGCCGGTCACGACGGAGCAGTTGCGTTATGGCCTGACGGTCGAATTCACCGGGCTTCCCTGTGATCGGCAGTGGCGGACGGCCAAGGGGCTCGAACTCGCAGGCCCCGGCTACTTTGGTTACGACCATGCCTACGAGCCGGTCGAGGCGCTCAACCCGGCCGCCTGAGGGCGGCCGGACCGAAACAACGACAATCAACAAAAAGGGAACTGAGACATGAAGAGAACACTCATCACAGGGCTGCTTCTGGGGTTGGTGCAGACGACGGCACTCACCGCCCCGGCCGCGGCTCAGGAGAAGGTGTCGATCGTCGTCAACGCGACGCAGGAGTTCGGCACCATCGATCCCGGCAAGATCAACGATTACACCGAGTATATGGCGGCCGTGAACCTCTATTCAGGTCTGACGACGGTCAACCCCGATGGCTCTGTGGTGCCGGAACTCGCCGAAAGCTGGAGCGTCTCCGATGACGACAAGACCTACACCTTCAAGTTGAAGGACGGCGCCAAATTCCAGGATGGCACGCCAGTCAAGGCTTCAGATGTCGTCTACACGGTCAAGCGCCTGCTCGCGATCAACGAAGGTCCGTCCTACCTTTTCACCGATATCGTCGATCCCGCCAAGTTGAAGGCCGTCGATGATCGGACCGTGGAGATCGGTCTGAAGAAGGTCTATGCGCCGTTCATCAGCAACACGCCGCTGATCCTTGTTCTCAACGAAAAACTGATCCGGGAGAACAGCAAGGAGGAGTGGGGGACGGACTACCTGACAGATCATCCGGCGGGTGCTGGACCTTACATGCTGTCATCCTGGCAACGTGCCTCGCAGATGGTCGTCAATCGTTTCGAGGGCTATCACGGCGGCTGGAGCAAGGGGACGCCGATCGACGAAATCCGTTTTGTCATCACCCATGACGAAGCGACGGTGAAGGCGCTTGCGGCAAAGGGCGAACTCGGCATGTCGGCGCGCGCCCAGGCAAACGAGACCTTCGAGGCAATCGAGAAGATGCCGGGCTACAAGATCCTGCGCGGCACGACGGCGACCGGCTTCTACATCAAGATGAACACCCAGGTCCCGCCGACCGACGATATCCACGTCCGGCGCGCGATTGCGCTTGCGACCGACTACGAAACGGTGCGCAATGTCATCCATCCCGGCGAACCTATGAACGGGCCATTGGCGTCCGTGTTCAAGGATGCCTATCTCAACGATTTGTCTGCCCCGGAATACAACCTGGAAAAGGCGAAGGAAGAGCTTGCCAAGTCGAAATATGCCGGCAGGGGGCCAATCAAGCTCAGCCATACCTATGTCACGGGCCTGGCCTTCGAAGAGGACATCGCGCTGTTGATGCAGGCCAATCTCGAGCAGATCGGTATCGAGCTCGACATCAAGCCGGAGCCCTGGAACCGTATCACCGAACTGGCTGCCAAGGTGGAGACGACGCCGGCGACCACCCAGGTCTTCTATGGCCCGACCTATCCGTCGCCTGACAGCGTCTTCTATGTGCAGTATCACTCCAAGGCGAAAGGCACCTGGGCCTCGATGGAATGGTTGCAGGATCCGGAAGTCGACGCCTTGATCGACAAGTCGCGCGAGACGCTCGATCCGGCCGCGCAGAACGATCTCTATAAGCAGATACAGCGCAAGGTCACCGATGCGCAGGCCGACGTGTTCCTGACGGTGGAGTCGCAGCGCTACGCCGCAAGCAAATGCCTCCAGGGCTATGCCTATATCCCGATGCAGAGCTGGGACCTGAACTTCTCGCGTTTCTGGTGGGATTGCCAGGCTGACTAAAGCATGTCACGCAAAAGTGTGCCGCGGTTTTGCGATAACGACATGCGCAAAAACAAGAATTTAAAGCGCGTCAAGCGAATCTGAAAGATCGCGAAGCGCTTTAAAATGGAAAGCCCTGCTTTGCGGGAGCGCGAAGCAGGGCTTTTTTCTATGCCACCAGCGAAATTGACGTCGACCCCGACTGCTCAGCAGTTTCCGAGGCTGGCGCGGCTCATGAGTTCGTTGGTCAGCAGTGCGGTCTTGTCGCCGCATTCCTCGACTTCCTTGAGCAGCGCTGCGAGCGCGAGCTCGAGGCAATATTGAACGCCTTCGACATTCAGTGTGCGCGACGAATCGCGCGCGTAGGTGACAAGGCGGGCCAGCGCCAGCAGCTCCTTCTCCTTGTCTTCAGGTTCAAAGGACATGGCGATCGAAGATTGCATGATTTTCCCCGGTTCCCTGCGGATCAGCCCGATCCGCTTCAACATGGCAAATCATAGCGTGACTTTTCATTGATGCGCGTGACACGAGCGTGACACACGTTGCATGGGAAAACCGCGTGCTTAAGATGAAGCGACAAGTTGATTGAGCAAGCGCTTCCAAAGACTTGTGGAATTGAATGTCCACCCTTCCGGCGCTGTCGACCTTAGGGCGGGGGCAGAGCGCAGGATGTCGATCAGTTGCAGCGCGTCGAGGCGCTTCTGATTTATCGTTCCGGTCGACAGGCACGCTTCGATGCGTTTCAGATCCGTGCCGGTTGGAAGGTCGGCACGCGCCACGATCGCGCGCCAGCTGCGGTGCTTGTAGAAGATCTCGGCGGCGGCCAACCGAAGTTGCGCGGCAGGCGCAGGATCTATCTTTTGCCGTGCGCACAAATCCTCAAGCGTCGCCACGACGTTCACCAAGGGCAGGGTCAATGGCATGTAGCCCAGCTCCGCCGGCCCATGCAGCAGGGCAACATCTGCATCGTCTTCGAGCTCGCCTGCGGCATATTGTTGGTAGATCTTGCCAACGCCGACCATGCCAAAGGCTGCACATTCGGCGGCACGAAGTGCGCCCATGCTGGCAGCGCCGTAAACGCGTACCCCTTGAGAAAGCGCAAACAGGATCTCCTTGTGCCAGACCGGCGCGACCTGTTCGAAATGGCCGTCGACGAGTCCGATGACCGTTGCGCCGTCCTGCGTGGCGCGCAGGATGTCGCCTTGCACGGCTGGCGGGCGCAGCACGATGTCCGTGCCAATCAGTGCCTGCGCTTCGGGCAAGGTGGGGCCGCAAAAGAGGATCTTCATGCGATCTCCAGGGCGCGCGACAGTGCGCGCGCGCCGAAACGGCGCTTGCGTGCTCCATCCGGATTTTCGAGTTCCGGCACAAAAACCTTGATCACGGAAAACGGCAACGGTTCTGCGAGCAGCGGAACGGCAACGGCGGTGCCGATGCCGGCGCGCTTCAAGGCTTCGAGCACATATTCGAGCAGCGAGTTTGCGGTGCTGCCGGCAACCGCGGCGACCGGGTTTTGTGCGCGCGGTAATGCCTCAAACAGTTGCTGGGTCTCGCGCGGCAGCCTGCGGGTGAAAGTCTCCGGAAAGACATCGTCACGTGCGCCGCTGATATAGGTGAGGCGGGACTGCGCGGCCTCGGTGACGGCCCGGATGGCGGCGCGTCGCGGATCGGGATGGGCGCCATGCCCGATGGTCACGTCATGGTAGCGCGGTTCTTTCGCCTCGAGGATGCCGGTATCCGCTATGACCGCCGTCAGGCACGGGATGCCAATGTCGCTGGTCATATCGAAGAGGCGGAACGTGAGACCGGCCTCGGCAATCCGCCCTGTCATGTCATCGAGAATGGGGTCTTTGAACGAACCGGCGTCGATGCACGTGCGCAGACGCGCCGTTAAAGGCAGCAGCCGCCACAACGTTTCGGCATCGCGCTCGATCCGTTCCAGCAGGCCGTGCAGGATTGCTTCGTCTTCGGTGTTGCCGGAGGCAAGTCCGTCCGACGACTGCCAGTAGCGGCACCGCTCGAGCGTGCGGTCGAGCAGTGCGGCATGAAACGGCACGAAAGTCGTCTGTTGACCGATGAGATCGAAACCGCGCAACCATGGCGCCGGTTCATCATCACCGAGATCGCTCTCGCCTGCCGCGACAAGGCCGGGCAGGTTGAGCGCCCTTTCTCCGCCTTCCAGAAGGGACTGTCGCGTTGCGTTTAGCACTTGTGCCGATGGGTTGCACGCGACTGCCCGCTCCAGAGCTTCCATCGCCGCCGATACCTTGGCGTCGATATCGGTGATGCCTTTCCCCTGATTGATGACGATCGATTTTGCGTTGGGAGAGACCGCGTTCCAGACGGGGATGCCGATGCTGTCGAGCCCGGTCAGGCGTGCCAGTCTGCTGATGCCGAAAGCGGGCAACAGAAAAGCGATGCGCGCGAAGGTTTCTTCGGGCGCACAGACGCGGTCGGAGTATCTGTCAGCATTGTCGGAATTTGCTGAGATCGGGCGATTTTCGTTCGCCCGATCCGTATTGATGGCTATCGTCATGCGCGGGCGCGCCGAGGCTTAGCCGTCCATGAACCCGCCGGAGACGGAGCCGGCCGAATTGGCCCTGACGGCGAAGTTCACGCCCTTGACCACAGTGGCGCCGGCATTTCTGTGCTCGTTCGCCGAAGCCAAGGCGCCGGTGAGCGGATCTACGATGCGTGTGACAGTTCCCGCCGCGAGATCTGCAAGCCACAGGCCATCGTCACCCTCAACGCCAAATACAACTACCTGTGTCGCTTGTGCCGTCATCAATTTTCCCCTTATCCCTCATGTGATTGCGCGAGAGCGCCGTGCGTAAAGACGCACGGAGAACGCCCCGTGCGCTTTGATTCTAGAGCATTTTATCCGCCTTGAGTGAAGCCACTTGAACGCGGAATGCTCCAGTTTAGAAGCCAGCCTTGCGCAGGCCTTCGCCGTAATGGGTTTTCTGCCATTCCTCCCGGAACGGGACGATCGCCATCCATTTTTCCAGGTTGAAGTCCGGATGAACTTCAAACGTCTTGCGCACGTACTGGCCTGCCTTTTTGCGATTGCCGAGCATGCCCCAGCTCGCTGCAGCGAGCCGATCGGCGGGCGTGGGATCGCGCATTCGCTCGATATAGGCGAGAGCCTGATCGTATTGACCAAGCGAATAGCAGGCGCCGGCGGCGGTCCAGAAATACTCGTCCGGAGCGATCGGATTGAGATTGATCGCCGCTTCGATCTTTTGCAGGCCGCCATCCGGCCGTGAGGCCTGCACGAGCGTATCGGCGTAGCTGGCAATCACATTGGCGTGCTGCGGGCTGAGCGCTTCGGCTCGCTCATGAAACTCGATGCTCTCGTCGAATTGTCGGCTGTAAAGTTTGACGACGCCCAGTTCGCGGTAACCGGCCGCAAGGGTATCGTCGATGGCGATCGCCTCTCGGGCGTGCTGTTCGGCAAGAGCCAGGAGTTCGCTGTCGCCGCGGGCTGTCAAAAGCCACTCGACGAAATAACTGCGCGCAAGCCCGCTCATGGCTGGAGCCAGGTCGGCATTCTGGTTGAGCGCCTCGCGGAAACTCTTCCGGGCGCGCCGCACCTCCGGCAGATTGAGCTGCTTGAGGTAGCGCTGGCCAAGCAGGTAACTGCGATAGGAGCCACCATTGCCTTCGTAGGTCTTGCGCATCGTCTCGTTGCGCTCGACCTGGCTGGCGATGGCGAATGCGATCTGTCGCGCGATCTCCTGTCGCGACTTCATCAACCCGCGGTCATCGAGCGTGAAGCGGTCGGCCCAGATCACTTCATCGTTCGCAAAGAAGATGAGCTGCGTAAACAACGTCTGGCGGCTGCCCTCATTGGTCAGGCGGGTATCGAGGATGTAGCTGATGGCGTGTTGTTCGTAAGTGCTGGCCTTGTCTGCCTGCAGGCTGATCTGGGCGGCAGTGTAGGGTGCGATCACCGAGACCGAGCGAAGTGCGCAAAGGCCGATGGTGACGTCCTCGATCAAGGAATGAGCAAACAATGTTGCCGTCGCGTCGGCGTTGCCGGCGCCTGGCGGCAGCAGCACTACGCGCGGCGGGCGCATCTCGCCCATGGTCTCCAGCAGCGGTTCAATGGCGGTGGCTGGCAATGGCGCCGCTTTGGCAGGCACGGGTAGCGGGCCACCTCTTGGCAGCAGGCGCGCATCGAATTGCCGCCCCTCCAATGCCAGGGCAGTATCGAGGATCTTGCGAACCTCGTCGTCTTCGGGGTTCCTCTCCAGAAGCTTGACGGCAGTCGATCTGACGAGCCTTCGATCCGGACCGGTCGCATTGTCGGCCGCGTTGATCAGGCTCTCGCGCAAGAGAGCGGCATGATCGGAGCGTTGCTGGGCGATCCAGTCGCGCAGCGCCTGGCCCTGCGATTTCAGATCCTTGAGGAAGTCGTCGCGGAATTTTTCTGCGGCCCACCGGAAACGCGATAACGCATCCTGATCGTCGTTTCCGACGATGTCGTCGAGGTCGCTCGCAATCGCTTCCGGCTCCATCCGGACGGTCGATGGCGAAAAGCTGAGGAACGTGTGGCCGAGTTCCTCCTGCCGCGAGGTGACGCGGGATATCGTCTTGCGCAGATTGACAAAGGCCTGGCTCGGAACGACTTCGTTCCACAAGAGCTTGGCGACGTCGTTGCGCGATTGCTCGCGATGGCCGCCGGCGATCGCCTGAGCAAGAATGAGCAGACCCTTTTCGGGGAAGGCGACGTCGCAATCGTCTTCATCGACGAGACGTAACCGTCCGAGGGTCTGCAAACGAAATTTCATCTGGCTATCTCATCGGCAACCGGTCGGGCCTATCCGTGGAGGTCAGGGGCGTGCGTCGCACTGCCATGGGCAGCGACAGCTTCTGCCTCGGGCGTCTGTGCGACGGCCGCGACCAGCGAGATGATCTTCTTGCGCAGCACCGGGTCGGTGATCTTCAGGAAGGCCCGGTTGAGCGCAATGCCCTCTTTCGACGACACGAAGGACGAGATCTCGTTGGGTTCGCGCACATCGCCAAGGCCCGCCCGCGGGGTTGCGCCCTCTTCGCCTTCCTGGAAGAAGAAGCTTGGGTGAACGCCGAGAACGTCGGCGATGGCCTGTAGCCGGCTGGCACCGATGCGATTCGTGCCTTTTTCGTATTTCTGGACCTGCTGGAAGGTGATTCCGAGTCCGTCCGCCAGTTTTTCCTGGCTCAACCCGGCCATCAACCGACGCATCCTGACGCGGGAACCGACAAAGACATCAATCTGGCTGGGTGCTTTTGTGTTCACGTGTGTTTCCTCCGCATGTGGGCGTCACCAAATCATACATATGAGTTTGCTCGAATAAATGACTCGATGCAATCACTAGGCGCCAATACACGGATAATTGCTCGGGAAGGCGCCGCTGCGCGCCGAGGCAAGCCCGAAATTACGGCCGTTGTTACTGTTACGTACTTGCGCCGGATCTGGCCGGAGCGATGGTTGAAGAATGTGGGCCCGACCCGCGCATAAACCCGCGGGCAATAAGACAGTTTCGACCACGTCGGAGATGCGAGATGCGCGGAATAAGCTTCACCCTGACCCTGCTCGCCATTGCTACCGCTCCAGCGTGGGCAGGCCCCGCCACGACGACGGCGTCGGTCAACTTTCGCGCCGGTCCGGGCACGGGCTTTGACAGCATGGGAGCGATAGATGAGGGCGCGCAGGTCGACGTCAAGGAATGTGATGATGCCGGCACCTGGTGCGCCGTCAGCTTCGAGGGAAAGGATGGCTTCGTCAGCGGCAAATACCTGAGCGATGCAGACCCGAAAGGCCTCGGATGGCCACGCGCCTACAAGACCGACAAGGGGGCGACGATCACGCTTTACCAACCGCAGGTGAACGCCTGGAAGGATTTTACCGATCTCGACGCCCTGATTGCTGCCGAGTACAAGCAGTCCGACGATGCCAAGCCGATCTTCGGTGTCATCGGGGTGACGGGCAAGACCGTGACGGATAGCGGCTCTAACGAGGTCATCGTCTCCGACATCAAGGTCGACGAGATCAATTTCTCGGTGCTCGATCGGCAGGAGCTTGCCGACCTGGCACTGGACGTCGGCAAGTTGATGCCTGTTGGCACCATAACGCTGTCGGAGGACAAGCTGACGGCGAGCCTTGCCGACTATGAACGGCTCGGCAACGTCGAGGGACTGAAAGCCGATCCGCCGCCGATCTATGTCAGCAAGGAGCCGGCGCTGCTTGTCCAGACGGACGGCAAGGCCGTGTTCGCGCCAGTCAAGGGTGTTGAGGGCCTTTCCTTCGCCGTCAACACCAATTGGGATCTGTTCAAGCTCGACGCGGACAGCACTTACTACCTTCGCAACGAAAAGGCATGGCTTCAGTCGAAGGACCTGTCGAATGGCTGGCAGCCGGCAACCGCGCTGCCCGATCTCTTCGCCAAGTTGCCCGACGGCGACGACTGGAAGGATGCGAAGGCGGCGATCCCTCTGGTTGCCGGGAAGGCCACGGCGCCGAAGGTCGTCTATTCCGACAAGCCGTCGGAGTTGCTCGTCTTCAACGGTGAACCGAAGCTCGAACCGGTGCCGGGAACCGCGCTGAAGGTTGCAACGAACACCGAAAGCGACGTCTTCTATCTAGATGCGGATTCGAACTGGTACGTGCTGGTCTCGGGCCGCTGGTTCGCAGCCGCGTCGCTTGAGGGGCCCTGGACCTTCGCTACGCCCGACCTACCGCAGGATTTCCTGAATATTCCCGAGGACGCTTCCTATTATACCGTCCGCTCATCGGTTCCCGGCACCTCGGAGAATGCCGAAGCCAGGCTGAAGGCAAGCATCCCCGAGAAAGCGCGCGTCTCTCTGGACGGCTCCGTCACGGTTGATGTCGCCTATAGCGGCGACCCGAAATTCGAGAAGATCGACGGAACGTCGCTCACTTACGCCGTCAACACCAACGAGACGGTGATCAAGGTCGCCGATAAGTATTTCGTGCTGAAGGATGGTGTCTGGTTTGTCGGCGATACCCCGACCGGGCCGTTCACAGTGGCGAAGGCCGTTCCGGACGAAGTCTACACGATCCCGCCGTCGTCGCCGGTCTACAATGCCACCTATGTGCGGATCTATGAAACCGAGCCGGACGCGGTCTGGTTCGGCTACACCATGGGCTATCTGGGGGCGTATCTCGCCTGGGACACATTCGTCTATGGAACCGGCTGGTACTATGACGACTACTGGGACTATGGCTGGGCCGGGGGCGGCTATTGGCCCTATTATCCGCGGCCCATCACCTATGGCGTAGGTGCCTTCTATAATCCGGCTGTCGGAACCTTTGGACGCTACGGCTACGCCTATGGCCCCTATCGCGGCATCGTGGCAGGTGCCGCCTACAACCCGCGGACTGGCACCTACATTCGCGGTGCGGCAGCCTACGGTCCTGCGGGTGAGCGCGGTTTCGTCGCGGCCTACAATCCCCGGACGGGCAACGCGGCGATCGCACGCGGCGGCAGCAACGTTTACGGCAACTGGGGGACGGCCGCGGTCAAGCGTGGGTCGGATTTCGCCCGCATCAGCGGCGGTTCGACCGCTGGAGGAGCCGCTGGCGCCCGTTGGCGCACGTCCGACGGCAATCATGGTTTCGTCGCGGGGGGCAAGGGCGGTGACGTCTATGCCGGGCGCGACGGCAATGTCTACCGCCGCGACAATGGTCAATGGCAGAAGCACACGCAGGACGGCTGGCAGCCAGTTCAAAAGCCATCGATTCAGGGCGCGAAGAAGTCCGGGCAGCAGTTTGCGACCCAGCACCCGGACGCGGCGCAAAACCTGAACAAGCGGATCGACAATCGCCGCACCACTGGCGGCGGAACTGCGGCCCGCAATCGAGCGCCCGACCATCTGGCGATCGACCGCGCCGGGCGCCAGGTCGGCAATCAGCGCTCATTCGAGTACCAGTCATTCAACCAGCGTCCACTGAATGCCCCAACCGGTGGCGGTTTCGGAGGGGGCGGGTTCGATCGCCCGGGCGGATTTGGCGGTGGCGGCGGATTTGGCGGCGGTGGTGGCGGCGGATTTGGTGGAGGCGGGTTCTCCGGCGGTGGTGGTTTTCACGGAGGCGGCGGCGGATTTCATGGCGGTGGCGGCGGAGGTTTCCGTCGTCGTTGATCCGAAAAGGCGCACCGGAAACGGAAGTTGGCATAAACGTCGGGGACTGTGTTAGCGTTTGTGCGGATGAGGGCAGGAATCGATCGGCACTCCGCCGATCGCAGGGGGAATGTTCAGGATGATCGGTATCAGATTGTCGCATGGCGTTTGGGGGCTGATGCCCCGTATGCTCGCTTTTTTGACGATATTCCTTGGGCTCCTGTCCGTAGGCCATGCCCAGACGCAAGGCGCTGCACCCGCCTCCGAACCGGCAAAAGTGCAGCAACTGATCGAATTGCTCGATGATCCCGAAGTGCGCCAATGGCTGGCCACCAAACGGCCAGCGACGCCCGCCGCTACAGCGCCGGAGACGGCGGCGCCAGCCGATGCGGCGCCGGCGAGCGGGTTTGCGGCGCGCTGGACTGCTGAACTCCGTCGCCACATGACCGGCATCACGAAAGCGTTTCCGCGCATCGGTCCCGAATTCCACGCGGCGCGCGCGCGCCTGGCGGGAGAAATGGAAAACCACGGCTCGTCGCCGATCCTCAAAGGTTTCTTCTTCATCCTGGTGATTGGCTACGGCGCCGAATATCTCCTGCGTTATCTGCTGAGACGGACATTGAGTTCTGCCCAATTGACTGGGCCTGCGCGTTCGATGCTCGTCAAGGTGCTGCCGCTGCTCGTGTTCGCGATTGCCACGACCACAGTGCTTGCGGTGGCCGACTGGCCGTTGCGGCTTGAAAAAACCATTGCGCCGCTCCTCGTTGCCTGGATCGGGGCCCGCCTTTTGATCACTATTGCATCCGCCGTACTGTCCGGCGGACCGGTCGACGCGACGGATCCGTCCGGCCGAACCGGCTATTTTTCGCTGACGGCTGAGGATGCACGGTTCTGGTATCGCTCGTCAGCGGCGATAATTTGTATTGCGGCCGGCATATGGGGCATCGGCGACGCCATGACCGCCCTTTCGGTCTCCCCGGACGTTCGCGATTTTATTGCTGCCATTCTCGGTCTTGTCGTGCTTGCGCTTGCGATCCTTACCGTGCTGCGGCGACCTGCGGGCGCTACCACGGGCTCGCGCCGTGTGGTCGGCAATATCATGATGGTCGCATTTCTCGTGCTGTTGTGGCTGCTGTGGGTGGCGGACATGCGGGTTCTGTTCTGGATCGGCCTCTACGTCATCGGCCTGCCGCCGCTTCTGCGTTTCACCAGCGCCTTTGCCAAGACGATGCTGGACACGTCGGCCGACGACGACATGCGCGTGATGCGCAACGTGTTGATCGAACGCGGCGCCAGACTTGTGATCATTGCCCTGGCGGCGGGTTGGCTTGCGCTTGTCTTCCGCGTCAACGCATCGATGATGATCCAGGACGACGCCTTCAACCGGATTTTCCGTGGTGTCCTTGCCGGTATCGTCATACTGCTGGCGGCTGATCTGATCTGGCAGTTGACGAAGAGCCTGATCAGCCTGCGTGTCAAGCATGCGGCCTGCGAAACGATGGATCCGGCACAACGTGCCCGCAACACCCGTCTGCTGACGCTGATGCCCATCCTGCGCAACTTCCTCGCCGCCTTCATCCTGGTGGTGGCGGTGTTGATGGTCCTTTCGGGCCTTGGCGTGCAGATTGGTCCGCTCATCGCTGGCGCTGGCGTTTTTGGCGTCGCCATCGGCTTTGGTTCTCAGACCCTGGTCAAGGATGTGATCAGCGGCATCTTCTACATGACGGATGACGCCTTCCGTATCGGGGAGTACATTCAGAGCGGCAGCTACAAGGGCACTGTCGAATCCTTCAGCATCCGCTCGGTGAGGCTCCGGCATCACCGCGGACCGGTCTTCACCGTGCCATTCGGCTCCCTCGGAGCCGTTCAGAACATGAGCCGCGACTGGGTCATCGACAAGTTCCTGATCAACGTGTCCTACGACGCCAATATCGCCAAGGTGAAGAAGGTGGTGAAGGGCATCGGTGCCGCACTTCTCGAGGATCCCGAGTTGGGTCCGATGATCATAGAGACCGTGAAGATGAAGGGTGTGGAGGCCTTCGGCGACTATGGCATCAGTTTGAGCTTTGCAATGACGACGAAGCCCGGGCACCAGACGCAAGTCCGTCGCCGGGCGCAGGCGATGATCAAGGAAGCGTTCGACGAGAACGGCATCTCCTTCGCATCGCCGACGGTGCAGGTGGCTGGCGACGAGCAGAATGCGGCCGCAGCGGCGGCAACGCGCGATGCCATCGCCAAGAAGAATGCCGCGGTAGCACTCGGCGAGGGCGCACCGCAGGAGTAGGTTTTCTCGGGCTGGGGAGGCCAAGATGAGACGGCTGGCATTGCTTGTTCTGCTCTTCGCGATGGCGGGGATCGGACCTTCATGGGCACAATCGAACGAAAGTACATTCCAGGCGATCACCGCCCCGCATCTGGGCGATCTCGATGTCATGGAGAAGCGACGCCTCATTCGCATTCTCGTTCCGTTCAGCAAGACCATCTACTTCATCGATCGCGGCCGGCAGTTCGGCACGGCCGTGGAGTTCGGGACGGCACTGGAGAAGGAGCTCAATGCCGCCCGGAAGAAGGAGATCGAGAAAATTCGCATCGCCTTCGTGCCCGTACCGCGAGCGCATCTCCTGACGGCGCTGGAAGACGGGCGCGGCGATATCGTGATGGGTAACCTCACGATAACCGAGGCAAGGCTCGCCAAGGTCGATTTCACCGACCCCTTGTTCAACGAGGCCAAGGAAGTGCTGGTAACGGGGCCATCGGCGCCGGCGATTGCCAGCCTGGATGATCTCAGTGGGCAGGAGGTCCGCGTCCGGAAATCAAGCAGCTACTATGAACATCTGGCTGCCTTGAGTGAAGCCTTCGTCAAAGCCGGCGGAGCGCCGATATCGATCAAGGACATGGATGAAAACCTCGAGGACGAAGACGTGCTCGAGATGGTCAACGCCGGCCTGCTGCCGTGGACGGTTGTCGATAAGTACAAGGCCGACATCTGGGCGACGGTCTTTGAGGATATCAAGGCGCGGGAAGACATCCTGGTGTCGGACCACGGACAGATCGCCTGGGCGATCCGCAAGGACAGCCCCAGGCTGAAAGCGACGCTCGATGCCTTCGTCAAGACGCACCGCGTCGGCACGACATTCGGCAACATCCTGAGGAACACCTACTACAAGAGCGACAAGATGCTGAAGCACGCCTATGCGCCGGCAGACGTGGAGCGCTTCCAGAAGCTGGTAGAGATTTTCCGCAAGCATGGCGGCACATACTCCTTCGACTATCTCATGCTGATGGCGCAAGGTTATCAGGAGTCGCAGCTCGATCAGTCCAGGCGAAGCCCGCGCGGCGCCGTTGGCGTCATGCAACTGCTGCCATCGACCGCGGCCGACAAGTCCGTCGGTATCAAGGGGATCGACAAGGATCAGGATCGCAACGTCGAGGCAGGATCGAAATATCTAAGACATCTTGTCGATGTCTATATCAACGACCCGCAGATCACGCCGCACAACCAGCTCCTCTTCGCGTTTGCGGCCTATAACGCCGGACCGGGAAACCTGCGCAAGTTTCGGGCGAAGGCAAAAGAGATGGGGCTTGATCCTGACCTGTGGTTCGGCAACGTCGAGAATGCTGCCGCCGAGATCGTCGGGCGCGAGACGGTCCAATATGTCAGCAATATCTACAAGTATTATGTCGCCTACGAACTCCTGGCAGAACACGCCAAGGAAGCGTCTGCGGCCAAATCGCCGGCTGCGGCCGACGCCAGCGCACAGTAGTTCGCAGCCGGTCCGTTGGAGCGCTTCAGCGTTGTCGCCGACGGCCGCAATCTGAAGGTGAGGGCGGTCGCGCTGCGGCTGAAGTCTTGAGCAATAATGCTTCAACCGCGACCGGCGGAAAGCATCATGTGGTCCGTCTGGAATGTCCGGCGGTCGTTGCGCATCCTGTTTGCGGTGCGCCACCACCGACCGCCAAAGCGAGTCGCGGTCCTTGAGATTCGTTGACAGCGCTTTAGTCTATTGTTCTTGCGCATGTCGTGGTCGCAAAACGCGGCAGTTCTTCGCGTGTCATGCTTTCGGACTTCGTTTCGTTCCGGCTTAAGGAGGTATTGATGATGGTTGTATTTGGACGCGGGTCCCCTTCCGGCAAGTCATTGGTGCTGTTCGCTGCGCTGTGCCTTGCCCTTGCCGGCTGTACGACGCCAGATCTGGAGCCGATACCGGGCAGCATCACCTATGGTGGGCAGCCGCGCACCAAGTTGACGAAAGCACCGGTCGGCAGCATCGTGCCGCACACTTTCATGAGCGGAAGCAGCTTCGTCAAAGAGAGCTACATCATCCAGCCCGACCGATCGCTCAAGCTTGTTCGAAGGGACTACTTCGACATCCCGGTCAATTGACCCGGGCAAAGGCTGCACTTACACGCCTTGGCGCCGTTGACACCGTACCAGGAAGGCGAGATAGCTCAGCCTGCATGAAAATCGCCTTCTACGCACCGCTGAAATCGCCCAGCCACCCTGTTCCGTCCGGCGACCGGCTGATGGCGCGCATGTTGGTCGATGCGCTGGGACGAGCCGGGCACGAAGTGTCGATCGCAAGCGAACTGCGCAGCTTCATGGCCGATGGTTCCGACACTCAGTTTGCGTTGACGATGGCAGCGGCAGCGGGCGAAACAGAGCGTCTTCGCAAGCTTTGGCTGGCAGGAACGCCGCCCGATGCCTGGTTTTGCTACCACCCCTATTACAAGGCGCCTGACCTGATCGGGCCGGGGCTTGCGGCCGAGTTTTCCATCCCCTACCTGACTGCCGAAGCCTCCTACTCGTTGCGCCGAAACGAAGGCATCCGCGCGGTCGCGCAACACCATGTGCTTGCCGGCATCGAGCAGGCCGCGGTCAATATCTGCCTGACGCAGCGGGATCGCGATGGCCTGCTTGAGGCAGCGCCCCGGTGTCGGCATGCGATGCTGGCCCCCTTTATCGATACGACGCGGTTCCGATCGGTATCGCCTGGTGCCGTCGACGACTGCCGTCTCGTCACCGTGGCGATGATGCGTGGCGGCGACAAAATGCACAGCTATCAGATGCTTGCCCGTTCCCTCTCCATGGTCGCCGATCGCCCTTGGACCATGACCATTGTCGGCGATGGGCCATGCCGGCCGGATGTCCACGAAGCTTTTGCCGCGTTGCCGGCGGGTCGGCTGGCATGGCTCGGCGAAAGAGACGCGAGCGAGATCCCGGGCATCCTCGGCGAAAGTGCGCTTTATCTCTGGCCCGGCTGCGGCGAAGCCTATGGATTGGCCTACCTCGAGGCGCAGGCGGCGGGACTCCCGGTTATCGCGCAAAGGACGGCCGGAGTGCCGGAGGTGGTTAGGGACGGCGTGACCGGATTGCTGACGCCGGAGGGCGACGTCAATTCCTATGCGGCCGCGATACGCCACATGATCGATCAACCGGAGACCCGTCGACGGTATGGCGAAAGCGCCCGCCGCTTCGTCCACGACGAGCGGTCCTTTTGCGCTGCGGCAAGACGGTTGGACGAGATTTTCGGCAAATTCCTGGAGAAGACGTCGTGACCGTTGACGCGGATTGGCACTTGCTCATCGATGAGCTCGATCGCGTTCAGGCGCGGGAACGTCAGATCGACTTCTGGTTGAGGGACGACGACGCCGTCGAGCCGACTGCGCCACTCGATCGACTTCTGTCGCTTGCGGCAAGCCATGCCGTACCCTTGACACTTGCCGTGCCGCCTGCGCCGGCAACCGAAGCGCTGGCGCGGCATCTCTCCGGCCGTGTCGATATCGGTGTGGCGGCACATGGCTGGGCGCACCGGAACCATGCGCCGAGAGAGGAGAAGAAGCAGGAACTCGGTGCGCATCGCCCTCCGGCGGTGATCCTCGATGAACTGCGACGCGGCGCCGAGCGCCTGCGGACGCTTTTTCCCGAACACTTCGTCCCGATGCTCGTGCCGCCATGGAATCGGATCGATGCAGCTCTATCGCCACGGTTGCCCGAGATCGGGTTTTCCGTGCTTTCGGTTTTCGGCCCGGAGAAGCCATCGCCGTTCCCGCTCGTCAATGCCCACGTCGACGTCATGGATTGGCGCGGCACGCGCGGATGCAGGGACCACACGTTGATCATTGCCGATATCATCGAGCGCATACGGCAGGTCTGCGGCGACGTCGAGGGCAGGGAGGATCAGTCGGGCGGCACGCTCGGGCTTTTGACCCATCACCTCGTGCACGATGCAGCCGTGTGGGATTTTCTTGAAAAACTCTTCACCGCCACATCAGGCCATCCCGCGTGCTGTTGGCGCCGGACAAGAGATCTTACAGATCGATAGTCTGGCCATCGCGGGCGGCAAATGCTTCGGCGAAGAGAGACTGCACGTCCACTTCCATCGCGTCCAGCTGCGCATCCGTTCGCGCAGGGTCGTGATGGAACATCGCCAGGCGCTTGACGCCGGCGGCCATGGCAAGGCGAGCGCCGTGGTCACCGGTCGAATGCCCAAAGCCACGATAGTACGTCATCTCGCTTTCGAGATAGGTGCAGTCGTAGATCATCATATCGGCGCCGGCGATCAACTCCAGCACCGCAGGATCGAGGATGCCGGGTTCGTGCTCCGTGTCGTAGACGAGCGCAACGGCGCGGCCGTTCCATTCGACGCGGTAGCCGACACATCCGCCGGGATGGGTGAGGCTCGTCGTGCGGATCGTCACACCCTCGCGCGGCGTCAGGACGTCACCCGGCTTGAAATCGATGCCTTCGAGGCTCGCCTGACAGATGTCCGGATCGACCGGGAACCAAGGGGGCCGCATGAAGTCGCGGATCATTTCCTTGGTGGTCATCACGCCGTGCAGATGGCCTGACCAGAACCGTACCGACGACTGGCATTTATAGATCGGCTTGAAATAGGGCAGGCCGATGATGTGATCGTAATGGCTGTGGGTGAAGAACAGGTCGTAGTTGTCGACGCCTTCGGCGATCAGCGAAGCGCCGGCTTCCCGCAATCCGGATCCGGCATCAAAGAGCAAGACTTCCTTGCCGCACCGTATTTCGATGCAGGATGTATTTCCCCCATAGCGCAGGAACTGCTCGCCGGAGACCGGCAAACTCCCTCTTACGCCCCAGAACCGCACTCGAAAGTTGTCTTCTTGCATTCCTGTTTCGGCTTCACGCTGCCCACGCAGACCTGGTTGCCTGCGCTTACCCAATAGACAAGCACATATGACCACCCCCCTGCAATGCCATGGGTTATTGTTTAGACATTAAGCTTATCGATGCTCACACATGCGCCGCTGTGCCCCAGGTAACAGCGGCACGGTGGAACGTCGCGATAAGCGGCACACTTGGCCTTACCTTGCGATCCCGCAGCCCGTTCACCGCCGGTGTTGCCGTGCCGTATCGGAGATGCCGTATGAAACTTTTTCTTGCGGTCTCGCGTGGAACATCTATCGACATAGCCGACGGTCAGCAGGTCGGGGTACCCATGGCACAGGTAGATGAAACGGGATTTTACGATAGCGTGCCGCTCTTCGACGTCTTCGAAGGCGTGGCAGACGAGGCTAACTATCGCGCATTGCCTGACGACTGGGTGCTGGCCCTTGCCGATATCGTCAACTCAACCGGGGCGATCGCCGAAGGTCGATACAAATCCGTGAACATGGCTGGCGCGAGCGTCATCTCCGCGCTGATGAACGCGTTCGACGTGAAGTCGATGCCGTTTGTCTTCGGCGGCGACGGCGCCTTGGCGGTCCTGCCGTCATCGATGTCCGGGCGAGCGAAGGATGCACTTTCTGCCGTCAAGACCTGGGTGCTCGAAGAACTCGGTCTGGAACTGCGCGCCGCACTGGTTCCGGTCAGCGATATCAGGGCCGCCGGCCTCGACATGCGCGTCGCGCGCTTCAAGGCGAGCGAGGATGTTTCCTACGCGATGTTTGCCGGTGGTGGTGCGAGTTGGGCGGAAGCGGCCATGAAGGCGGGGCGGTACCAGGTCGAGGCCGCACAGCCAGGCACACGGCCGGATCTCACGGGGCTTTCCTGCCGTTGGAACCCGATCCAGTCGCGCCACGGTTCGATCGCCTCCATCATCGCGGTGCCGGGCGAAAAAGGCAGCGGACCTGAGTTTCAGGCGCTGATCGCCGATATTGTCGCGCTTGCCGACGAGGAGGAGCGACACGCACACCCGGTGCCCGAACTCGGACCCGAACCGCGCTTCTCCACCCAGGGCATCGAAGCCGAATCGCGCGCGAGGTCGCCGCGGGGAGGGCGGCTTCTGGCGCGCCTGTGGATCACGCTCCAGACATTGGTGCTGTTCGTCTGTTTTCGAATGGGCTGGAATCTGGGAACGTTCGATACGAACCGCTATAGACGGGATCTCGCCAACAACACCGATTTTCGCAAGTTCGACGACGGTCTCAAGATGACCATTGATATCAGTGCCGCGCGCCTCGCCCTGATCGAGGCTCGGTTGCGGCAGGCCGTAGCGGCCGGTGTCGGTCGCTACGGCCTGCATCAGCAGGATTCCGCGCTGATGACCTGCATTGTCCCCACGCCTATGAGCCGGGACCACATGCATTTCGTCGATGGAGCCTCCGGCGGTTATGCGGTGGCCGCCAGTAAGCTGAAGGCGACCTTCGCTACGCCTTGACGATGTGCCCGCCAGTCAGGCCCTGACGGTGAAACACGTTGCGGGTATCGACAATCAGCGGCGAGGCGCCAGCAAGCGCGGCGTAGTCGACCTGGTCGTGGTCCGTTGCCACTAGCACGGCATCGAACCGCCGTATCGATTGCTCGTCGAGTACTACCGATCGCCTGCCCTTCAGGGCGCTGTATTCGCGCGTCGACGGGATCTCGGCCACATAGGGATCGTGGTACTCGCAACGGCCACCGCGTTCCTCGATCAGTTCGATCAATTTCAATGACGGGCTTTCGCGAATGTCCGGCACGTTCTTCTTGTAGGCGAGGCCGATGACGAGGACTGTCGAGCGGCTGAGCGCCTTGCCCAGATGGCGATCGAGCGCCTCGGCGAGCCGGCTGACCACGTGCCGGGGCATGGCCGAATTGATCTCGCCGGCCAGTTCTATGAACCGGGTGGGCAACTCGTATTCGCGCGACTTCCAGGTGAGGTAGAACGGATCGATCGGGATGCAGTGGCCTCCCAGGCCGGGCCCCGGATAGAAGGGCATGTAGCCGAACGGCTTGGTCTTGGCCGCCTCGATCACTTCCCATACATCGATGCCCATGGCCTCGTAGACGATCTTCAATTCGTTGACGAGGGCGATGTTGACCGAGCGGAAGATGTTCTCCGTCAACTTGACCGCTTCGGCGGTGGCATTGGACGATACCGGAACGACCATCTTGACGACGGCCCCATAGAACGCCTCCATCAGGCTTGCAGCGAGCGGTCCGTCGCCGGCGACGACCTTCGGGATGCTCGTCGTCTCGTAAACCGGATTGCCCGGGTCTTCGCGCTCGGGCGAAAAGCCGACAAAGAAGTCGACGCCGGATTTCAGCCCCGTTTCTTCGAGAATGGTGCGCACAACGCCATCGGTCGTTCCTGGATAGGTCGTCGACTCGAGCACGACGAGTTGACCGGTCCTCAGCGTTGCAGCGATCGCGCGCGCCGTCTTTTCGACGAAGGAAAGGTCGGGGTCGCGGTGTTTCGTCAGCGGCGTCGGCACGCAGATGACAATGACATCGCAGCCGCCAAGCCTCGCGAAATCCGTTGTCGAGCGAAACCGTCCGGCGGTCGCTTGCTCGGCAAGGACCGTGTCCGGTACGGCTGCGATATAGGACTTGTGCGCATCAAGTGTCGTGATCTTTGCCGGGTCGATGTCGAATCCGGTGACGGAAAAGCCCGCGCGCGCCGCTGCGATCGCCAGCGGCAAGCCGACATAACCAAGTCCGATGACGCCGACATGGGCGGCGCGGGCCGAAATCGACGCCAGCAGCCTTTCGTTATGGGATGAGGTCAAAGTTCGGTTCCAGCTCTCGTGAATGGGAAGCGCCAACTCGGCGACATGCCGTGGTTTGTTGGATAGAAACAGGCTGCAAGTCAAGCGCGGCACCTCTTCCCGGCTGTGACCGCGCCTGGTGAGCCAGCCATCAAATCTTCGTGTGGCCGGATGAACGAATAAAACTTGTCACACCTCTGGAAATTGCAGAGGGCCATCAATATCTGCAGCATATAACGGCCGCATTCCGGGTGCCTGCACGTCATCGACGCTGGAATCGGTTGGAGCATTTTCTTAACGGGCACGTATCATCATCACCCGCCGCGAGCGAACGCCGACACATTGTCGGGCCGTTCGTCCATCGCAAAGGGATGGTGCTGGACTGTCTGTCACGGTGAGGACGCGAAATGGGCCCGGTAAACGACAACGTATCCGAAATTCTGATCGACAAGGTCGCGGACTGGCTCATGCGAACGTCGCTCAGCGACGAGTCGCTGGAGACGATCGTCAAGGGCTTTTGCGAGCGGCTGGCTGCGGCCGGCCTGCCCTTGATGCGCGTTCACCTGTCATTTTCGATGCTGCATCCGCTTTACGACGCGCTCGGTTTCACCTGGGTGCGGGGCAAGGGCGTCGAGGTCAGCGGTCTTCGACATGAGGAGCTTGCGCTCAACCCCGAGCGGTTCCTGCGCAGCCCCTACTATTACCTGCTCAACAACAATCTCGAGCATGTGCGGCGGCGCCTCTACAAGGATACGCCGTCCGAGTTCCCGATCTTCGACGAACTGAAGGAGCAGGGGGCGACCGACTATATCGCCTTCATGCAGTCGCTCGGTGCTGATTCCGGCCACGGGATGGTCGGCTCCTGGACGACGGACCAGCATGGCGGCTTCACCGATGATGTGATCGGAGCGTTGCTGCGACTGCAGAACCATCTGGCGGTTGCGGCCAAGATGGCCGTTCTCGGCAAGCTCGCCGACAACATGTTGACAACCTATCTCGGGTCGAGTGCCGGCCGTCGGGTGATGAGCGGGCAGGTCCGGCGCGGCGACGGCGAGACGGTGCGCGCCATCCTTGTCATGGCCGACATGCGCCGCTCAACCATGCTTGCGGAAAAGGAGGGGCGCCAGTCCTATATCGAAACGCTGAACGGCTACTTCGATGCGATTGCCGCACCGTTCAACCGCAATGGTGGCCACATTCTGAGCTTTGTCGGTGACGGTTTCCTTGCGGTGTATCCCTGTGGACGGCACAAGGAACCGTCCGAGTTTGCGGCCCGCGAAGCGTTTGGCGCGGTGCGCGCCGCAACGGCCCGTATGGAACTGCTCAACTCCGAGCGGCGCAAGCAGGGGCGCGATCCGATCGGTTACGGCGTCGGCCTGCATGTCGGCAATGTGATGTTCGGTAATGTCGGTCTTCGCGACCGGTTGACGTTCTCGGCCTTCGGTTCGGCGGTCAACGAGGTGCAGCGGTTGCAGAACCTCACGAAGAAATACGCCCATAGCATCGTCGCCAGTGAGGCCTTCGTCAATTATTGCGGCGGCGACTGGACGGCGCTGGGCCAGGAAAAACTGCGGGGTGTGCGCCAGAAGTTCACCATTCTCTACCCGAACGAGGCAGCACTTCTGCCGAAGACGGACGAGCGCCTCGACGATGTTTTGCAGGATGGACTTTCGGAGGCCGAACATGTCATGCTGCTTCATCGCAACACCCGTCCGTTGCAGCCGCCGCGCGGCCTCATCGACAAGATGCTTCAGTAAGGACCGCAATGTTCCGAACAGCCCTTATCATCGCGAGCTTCTTCATCACTGGCGTTGCGGCTGCGCAACCGTGGGAAACCAAACTTTACGACGGTTTCGAGGGAAAGGAGTTCTCGCCGGATGGCGGGCTTTACTACCGGGAAAATTTCGAACAGAGCGCGGGCACGGTCGAGTTTCAGAGCGCCGTCAAACGCAGCGGCAATGGCGGTCTCAAGCTGAGTGTCGTGCCGGTCTGCCCGGATTCACTTGATGGCTGCAGCGAGAGAGCGGAGATCTGGGAGAAGACGGAGCTTCGGGTGCCCTATGACCAGGGTATCTGGTACGGCTTCTCGGTGAAGTTCGCCGACCCGATCCCATCCGGCGACCACCGCTACCTCGTGGCGCAATGGAAGCGCGAAATCGAACCGGGGGCGGAAGGCGATTTCAGTCCGTTCCTGGCATTGCGCATGAATTTCGGAAAGTTGTTCGCGACGGTAGAGACCAACTACATCGCGCCGGCATCTTCGGGGCCGGACGGCGTTGCAGCCGCCTGCAGACCGGGTCAAGTGCCGGTCTGGGGGCGCCCGGGCATCAACCAGATGCGCATGCTCGTGGCGACAGATCCTGCGTGGAGGTCGGACGACGGCAATCTGTTCAATGCCTGCACCGACGCCATCGCCGTGACGAACCACGGCAATCCGCTGCCGGATCCGAAATCGGGCTGGATCGATTTCGCGATCTACACGAAGCCCGGCGCCGATGGCGCCGGCCATATTGAACTCTATGCCAATGGTAAGCCGATCATCACCGTCAAGGGCCATGTCGGGCATGACGACAAGGGGCTCGGCCATAACCAGTATTTCAAGTTCGGTCCGTATCGTGCGGCCGACGTGACGGACTGGACGCTCTATTACGACGATTTCCGTCGCTCGCCGAACTGCGCCGACGTGCTGGCCAAGGAGGCTTGCCCCTTTCCCTGACGATTGCGACACGACCGTGAACTATGCTGTGGTTGCAAGGCCTAAGCTGGACAGCCTCCTGAAGCTGCGATAGTCTTTTTTAGTGGCGACGGATACACGGGCAATGAGGGAAGCGTGCTGCGATGACATCAGGGGCGGACCTGCTTCGAGTTGAAGGTCTGCGGATCACATTCTCGGTGCTCGGCGGCAAAGTTGAAGCCGTCAAGGAAGCGAATTTCAGAGTTTTGCCAGGAAAGGTGACCGCCCTCGTCGGCGAATCCGGTTCCGGAAAGTCGGCCATCAGCCAGGCTGTCATGGGCATTCTTCCGAATGTTGCGCGTGTCGGTGGACAGATCCTGTTCGACGATCCCGATACCAAGGGCAAGCCGATCGATCTGCTTTCGCTGGAACGGGAAGGCGAGGAAATCCGTGCCTTGCGCGGCACACGCATCAGCAAGATCTTCCAGGAGCCGATGACATCGCTGTCGCCGCTCCATACGATCGGCAACCAGATCTCCGAAGTTCTGAAGATTCATACGGATGCGGAAAAGCCGGAACGGCGCGCCCGCACGGAAGAACTGCTTGGTCTGGTTGGGTTCGCCAACCCGAAGCGGGCCTATGACATGTATCCTTTCGAGCTGTCCGGCGGCATGCGCCAGCGCGCGATGATTGCCATGGCGCTGATCTGCCGGCCGGCATTGTTGATCGCCGACGAGCCGACGACGGCGCTCGACGTGACGGTGCAGGCGCAGATCCTGCAGCTGCTGCGGGAATTGCAGGTCAAGCTCAACATGGCGATGCTGCTGATCACCCACGACCTTGGCGTGGTCGCCAACATGGCTGACGAAGTCGTGGTGATCTACCACGGCCAGATCGTCGAGGCGGGCCCGGTCGATGCGATCTTCCGCAATCCGCAGCACCCCTATCTCAAGGGCCTGATGGCCGCCGTTCCGCATTTCGACATGAAACCGGGCGAGCGGCTGAAGGCGCTTCGCGAAGTGCCGGTCAAAGCAGGGACTTTGCTCGGAGCCAAGGATTCCGACAAGGCGGCTGGCCCCGACGTCCTTCTGTCGGTGCGCAACCTTTCCAAGACCTATGGTACGCGCAAAACCTCCTGGTTCGGCAAGAAGGACCTGTCCCGGCATCGCGCGGTGGACGATGTCAGCTTCGATATCCGTCGCGGCGAATGTCTGGGCCTGGTCGGCGAAAGCGGCTGCGGTAAGACCACGGTCAGCAAGATCCTGATGCGTGCCATCACGCCTGACGGCGGCAGTGTCAACTTCGACGACGGCGAAGGGCCGATTGATGTCCTCAAGGCCGAAGGTGACGAGCTGAAGACGCTGCGCTCGAAGATCCAGATGGTCTTTCAAGATCCGGTGTCGTCGCTTTCTCCCCGCATGACCGTCAAGAATATCCTGAGCGAACCGCTTGAGATCCACGGCCGTGGTACGGCAAAGTCGCGCGTAGAGACCGTTCGCCTGCTGCTGCAGGCCGTTGGCCTCGATCAGCGGTTCATCAACCGCTATCCGCACAGTTTTTCCGGTGGCCAGCGCCAGCGCATCGGTATCGCCAGGGCGCTTGCGCTGGTGCCGCAACTGTTGATCTGCGACGAACCGGTGTCGGCGCTCGACGTTTCTGTCCAGGCCCAGATTCTCAATCTGCTCAAGGATCTGCAGAAGGAACTCGGGCTGACATGCCTGTTCATCTCGCACAACCTCGCGGTGGTCGACTACATGGCCGATCGGATTGCGGTGATGTGTGCAGGGCGCATCGTCGAACTCGCCCCGCGCGAGGTTCTGATGCGCAAGCCAGTGCATCCCTATACGAAATCGCTGCTCGCTGCCGTTCCGTATCCGGATCTCGATCGTCCGCTGGATTTCGATCTGCTCAAGGCAGTTGAGGGATCGGACATGCGACGGTGGGGGCCGCAGTTCAGTGACGGCGGTGAGGAAGGTTCGCTTTTTCCTGCTGATCTCGGCGGCGACCACTTCGTGCTGGCGCGCAAGTCAGTGGATGCAAGGGAGTTACGGCCATGATCACTCGCCGAACTGCGCTCGCCCTGCTCGCTACAGTGGCGTTTCCCAAATATCTCCTTGCGGCGGCCAGCGAGCCGACGTTTTTCGAGGCGCTTGTCGCCGAGGGAAAGCTGCCGCCCGTCAATGAGCGGGTGCCGAAGACCCCGCGCGTCATCAATGTTGCCGGCATGGGCCGCCAGCCGGGCAAGCATGGTGGCACCGTTCAAAGCCTGATCGGCAGCGCGAAGGACATACGGTTGATGACCGTCTATGGCTATTCGCGCCTCGTCGGCTACGACGAAAAACTCGAGATGCACGCAGATGTGCTGGAAAGCTACGAGACAGTCGAGGATCGGATCTTCACATTCCATTTGCGCGAGGGTCACAAGTGGTCAGACGGCAGTCCGCTGACGACGGAAGACTTCCGCTACTGTTGGGAAGATGTGCTGCTCAATGAGAAGCTCAGTCCGGCAGGCTTGTCGACTGCGCTGGTGATGGATGGCGAAGCCGGGAAATTCGAGCTCATCGACGAGCGGACCGTGCGCTATTCCTGGTCCACACCCAATCCAGATTTCCTGCAGAAGCTCGCAGCGCCGCAGCCCTTGGTGCTGGCAATGCCCGCCGCCTACCTCAAGCAGTTCCACGAAAAATACCAGGAAGAGGACAAGCTCAAGGCGATCATGAAGGAACAAAGGGTCAAGAAATGGAGCCAGCTGCATATGCGCATGGCCCGTTCCTATCGCCCGGAAAATCCCGATCTGCCGACGCTTGACCCCTGGCGCAACACGACACCGATGCCGGCCGAACAATTCGTTTTCGAGCGTAATGCCTATTATCACCGGGTTGACGAGAACGGTCTGCAACTGCCTTACATCGATAAGTTTGTCCTCAATGTCAGTTCGCCGGCGCTGATCCCCGCGAAAGCGGGCACCGGTGAAAGCGACCTGCAAGCGGCGAATATCGATTTCATCGATTACACCTTCCTGAAGGACGCGGAGAAGCGCTATCCCGTCACGGTCAAGTTGTGGAAGAAGACGCAAGGCTCACGGCTTGCGCTGCTTCCCAACCTCAACTGCTCCGATCCGGTCTGGCGTCCGCTGCTGCGGGATGTGCGTGTCCGGCGAGCGTTGTCGCTGGCCATCGACCGTTCAGAGATCAATAAGGCCGTCTTCTACGGGCTGACCAAGGAAAGTGCCGACACGGTTCTACCCGAGAGCCCGCTGTTCCGGCCGGAATACGCCTCCGCCTGGATCGCCCACGATCCGGTGCAGGCCAACGCGCTGTTGGATGAAGCCGGCCTGACGGACCGCGGCAGCGATGGTATTCGTATTCTCTCGGACGGCCGCGCCGCGCAGATCGTGGTCGAGACCGCGGGCGAAAGCACGCTTGAGACCGATGTCTTGCAACTGATCACCGACTACTGGCAGAAAGTCGGCATTTCCCTGTTCATCCGCACGTCGCAACGCGACACGTTCCGTAGCCGCGCTGTCGGTGGCGAGATCACCATGTCCATGTGGTTCGGGCTCGACAATGGCGTGCCGACGGCGGACATGAACCCCGGACAGTTGGCGCCGACCGCCGACGATCAGCTGCAATGGCCGGTCTGGGGGCTCAACTATCTCTCGCATGGGGAGATGGGGCAGGCGCCCGATCTGCCGGCCGCCATTGAACTGACGGAGCTGCTGGAGCGCTGGCGGCGCTCGGCCGAGGATGCGGAGCGCGCGGAAATCTGGGGGCGGATGCTATCGATCTACACCGATCAGGTCTTCTCGATCGGCCTCGTAAACTCCTCGCTGCAACCAATCCTCGTCGCCAACAAGATAAAGAACGTCCCGGAATCCGCGCTCTACGGCTTCGATCCGACGAGTTACTTCGGCGTCTACAAACCCGACACGTTCTGGATCGAGCAGGAAGGCTGACATGCTGCGATATATTCTCTGGCGTATCGCAGCGATGGTTCCGACCTTGCTCATCATTTCGGCGCTTGTCTTCACCATCATCGAATTGCCGCCCGGCGACTACTTCGAGAGCTACGTCGCCGAGATCAGGGCGCAGGGCGAAGGCGTCAACATGGAGCAGATCGAGGCGCTCCGGAAGGAATATGGCTTCGATCAGCCGCCGCTGCTGAGATATGTCCACTGGCTCGGGGGCATGCTGCAGGGCGATTTCGGTTATTCGTTCGAATATGAGTTGCCAGTCAGCGATGTCGTCGGCGACAGGTTGTGGTTGACGATCCTCGTCTCCTTCCTGACGATCATCTTCACTTGGCTGATCGCCTTCCCGATCGGCATTTACTCGGCTACGCATCAATACAGCTGGGGTGATTACGGCCTGTCGCTGATGGGGCTGATTGGTATCGCCATCCCCAACTTCATGCTGGCGCTGATCATGATGTACTTCGCCAATATCTGGTTCGGTATTTCGATCGGTCACCTCATGGATCAGAAATACATGGCCGAACCCATGAGTTGGGCGAAGGCGAAATCGATCCTCGAACATATCTGGATTCCGGTCATCATCGTCGGTGCGGCAGGGACCGCCGGCATGATCCGGCGTCTGCGTGCCAATTTGCTCGATGAATTGCAAAAGCAGTATGTCGTGACGGCACGCGCAAAAGGGCTTTCGCCCATGCGCACGCTCGTCAAGTATCCGCTGCGCATGGCGCTGAACTTCTTCATCTCGGATATCGGTTCCATCCTGCCCGCAATCATTTCCGGTGCGGAAATCACGGCGATTGTGCTTTCGCTCGAAACCACCGGCCCGATGTTGATCAAGGCGTTGCAGAGCCAGGATATGTATCTGGCGGGATCCTTCCTGATGTTCCTCGCATTTCTGACCGTCATCGGCGTGCTGATTTCCGATCTCGCACTCGCCATTCTTGATCCCCGGATACGGCTGCAAGGCAGGAGCACCAAGTGACGTTATTCCTTCCGGCGCCCGGCGAACCGTTGCCGCATTACGTATCGACCGCACCATTCGATCCCTATTCCGTCGAAGCGATGACGGAAGAGCAGGTGCGGGTTAACCAGGCGTCGCAACTGCGGCTTATGTGGTGGAAATTCCGTCGGCACAAGCTGGCGCTGATCTCCGGCATCTTCCTGGTCGCGCTCTACCTGATGATCCTCATCTGCGAGTTCCTGGCGCCCTACAATCTGCACACACGCAATGTGGACTTCATCTATGCGCCTCCGCAGTCCGTACGGCTGTTTCACGAGGGCCAGTTCATCGGGCCGTTCGTCTACGGACGGACGATGGAACTCGACATGGAGACGTTGAGACGCACCTACACCGACAACCCGGAGCAAATCGAACGGATCCGTTTCTTCTGCCGCGGGGACGGCTACAAGTTCTGGGGGCTTTTTGAAAGCAACTTGCACCTCGTGTGCCCGGCAAAGGATGGGCAGCTCTTCCTGCTCGGTACCGACAGGCTTGGCCGTGATGTGCTGTCGCGTATCATCTATGGCGCCCGCATTTCGCTGACGATCGGTCTCCTCGGCATTACCGTCAGCTTCGTTCTCGGCATCGTTATCGGTGGTCTTGCCGGCTATCACGGCGGTGTTTTCGACCTGATCGTCCAGCGCGTCATCGAAGTGCTGCAGTCGATCCCGAGCATTCCGCTGTGGCTGTCGCTGGCCGCAATCATGCCGGCGACCTGGAGCCCGATCCTGATTTATCTGGGCATCACGATCATCCTCGGGCTTCTCGACTGGACCGGGCTTGCCCGAGCGGTGCGTTCGAAATTGCTGGCGTTGCGCGAGGAGGACTACGTTCTTGCCGCGCAATTGATGGGCGCCAAGAGCGGCCGCATCATCGGCCGCCACCTGGTGCCAGGCTTCATGTCTCACTTGATCGCCACCGCGACGATCTCCATCCCCGGCATGATCCTCGGCGAAACGGCGCTGAGCTTCCTTGGCTTGGGGCTGCGTCCCCCGATCACCAGCTGGGGTATCCTGCTGACGGAGGCGAAAAGCGTGAGCGTCATTGCTTTCTACCCCTGGCTGCTATTCCCAACGATCCCGGTCATTTTTGTGATTTTGGCGTTCAACTTCTTGGGAGATGGCTTGCGCGATGCCGCCGATCCCTACAAATGAGGTTCGTTTCGACGCCGGCCGCAAGCCGGCGTCGCGTCTTTTGGTACGTTTTTTCCTGAGCGAAAGGTTTCTGGCATGATGCGGCGCTTAGAAGATGCCCGAATTCTCATGTACAGCCACGACACTTTCGGGCTCGGCCACCTGCGCCGATGCCGTACGATTGCGCATTCGCTGGTGGAAGACTATCGGGGTTTGAACATCCTGATCATTTCGGGCGCAACGATTGCCGGTGCGTTCGATTATCGCGCACGCGTCGATTTCGTGAAGATACCGAGCGTCATCAAGCTGCATAACGGCGAATACACGTCCCTCGATCGCCATATCGAGCTAGACGAGACTTTGAAGATGCGCCAGTCGATCATCCGGCACACGGCAGAAACCTTCAAGCCGGACATCTTCATCGTCGACAAGGAGCCGATGGGGTTGCGCGGCGAGGTCGAGGAGACGCTGACCTACCTCAAGGCGCATGGTACCACGCTTGTGCTGGGCCTGCGCGAGGTGATGGATGCGCCGCATCTGCTCGAAGCGGAATGGAAGCGCCGCGACACCATGCGCAAGATCGAGCAGTATTACGATACGATCTGGGTCTATGGCCCGCCGGATTTTTACGATCCGCTCACGGAACTCGAAGTGCCACCTGCGGTGCGCGAGCGCATGAACTTCGTCGGCTTCCTGCAGAGGAGCGTGCCGCGCGAGGAATTGCCCGGCCATAAGCCGGAAGGCGATTACATTCTCGTCACGACCGGTGGCGGTGGCGATGGTGCCGAGCTGATCCACGATTTCATTCATGCCTACCAGCAGGATCCGGAGCTGACCCATAAGGCGCTGGTGGTCCTCGGCCCCTACATGCCGGTGAAAAAACGCGAAAAGCTGATCAAGAAGGGAAGCAAGATCCCCTACATCAAGATCATCGAATTCGACAACCGCATGGAAGAGCTGATCGCGGGAGCCAAGGGCGTCGTCGCGATGGGCGGTTACAACACCTATTGCGAGATCCTGTCTTTCGACAAGCCGGCGCTGATCGTGCCCCGTATCCAGCCGCGTGAAGAGCAGCTGATCCGCGCACGCCGCGCCTCCGAGTTGGGTCTCATCGACATGTTGCTGCCCGAGGAGGCCGAGAACCCCTTGCGTTTCGCTGCTGCGTTGAAAGCGCTGCCGCAACGTGCACCGCCATCCAAAAGCTGTGCCAACGGGCTACGGCTCGAGGGGCTCGTCCATATCTCGGAAATCGTCGGTGGGTGGCTCGGCGAGCAGTCGGGCGAGCATCTGAGCATCGTCAAGAAATCGAGCTGAAGCATTGCCAACAGACCGCAAGATTGCCGTCGTTCTGAAAGGATACCCGCGCCTTTCGGAAACCTTTATTGCGCAGGAATTGCTCGGGCTTGAGAAGGCCGGGCATGATCTCGTCCTGATCGCGCTGAGACGTCCGACCGATGGCAAGCGCCATCCGGTGCATGACGAGATCCGCGCGGATGTGCACTATCTGCCGGAGTATCTGCACGAGGAGCCGCTGCGGGTTCTTAAGGCGCTGGTGCGTTCACTGCCGAAACCGGGTTTCTGGCAGGCGCTTGGGCAATTCTCGAAGGACCTTGCACGGGACCCGACCCGCAATCGCTTCCGTCGTTTCGGACAAGCGCTGGTGCTTGCATCGGAGTGGCCGGGTGATCCAGGCTGGCTGCATGCGCACTTCATCCATACGCCCGCTTCGGTCACGGCATATGCAAGCGTGATCGCGAGCACGCCATGGACCTGTTCGGCGCATGCCAAGGATATCTGGACATCGCCCGACTGGGAGCTTTCCGAAAAGCTCGGTCGCGCGCGCTGGACGGTGACGTGCACGCGCACCGGATATGAGCACCTGCGGAGCCTGACATCGCAGAAGGCAAGGGTGAACCTGAGCTATCATGGTCTCGACCTTCAGCGCTTCCCGCATTTCGACGGCAAACATTCGATCCGCGATGGCTCCGATAGGGCGGAACCGGTCCGCATCGTCAGCGTCGGCAGGGCGGTGGGCAAGAAGGGGTACGATGTCCTCCTGAAGGCGCTCGCCCTGTTGCCGCCCGAGCTGCATTGGCGCTTCGAGCACATCGGCGCCGGAGAATTGACGGGGAAGCTCAAGGTTTTGGGTGACGAACTCGGCATTTCCGGCAGAATTGCCTGGAAGGGTGCACTCGACCAGACGGACGTGCTCGCGCACTATCGAACCAGTGATATCTTTGCGCTCGCCTGCCGCGTGACGGCCGACGGTGATCGCGATGGCCTGCCGAATGTGCTCGTCGAAGCGTCGAGCCAGCGGCTTGCTTGCGTGTCTACGGCAATATCAGGCGTGCCCGAGCTCCTGATTGACGGTGAAAACGGCCGAGTCGTTCCTTCGGAAGATCCGCAAGCGCTGTCGCTCGCCCTGGAAGAGCTGATCCGCAACCCTGCGCGCCGCAGCCAGCTGGGCGCTGCTGCCGAACGGCGGGTGAGGACGCAGTTTGACCATCACTCCAGCATCGAGCAGCTGACGAACCTGTTTGCACACGAGTGGAAATCGGCATGACACGGCAGCTGCGGGTCTTCTTTTATGTCCAGCATCTGCTGGGGATCGGCCATCTGGCAAGGGCAAGCCGCGTTTGCAGTGCGCTCGCTGTCGATGGTTTCGACGTCACGGTGGTCACTGGCGGTACACCGGTTCCCGGCTTTCCAGCGTCCGAATTGAAGCACGTCGCGCTTCCACCGGTCGTTGCCGGCGACAAGGGGTTTTCGGGCCTCGCCGACGAAACCGGAAAGCCCGTCGATGATGATTTCAGGGAACGTCGGCGGAACATGCTGCTGGACGCATTCCGCACATGTGATCCGGATGTCGTGATCTTCGAGGCCTTTCCGTTCGGGCGGCGCCAGATGCGGTTCGAGCTGATGCCGTTGCTCGACCTGATCGAGGCGTCAACCCCGCGCCCGCTGGTGGCTACATCGCTGCGCGATATCCTGCAGGAGCGGAACAAGCCGGGCCGGGCGGAGGAAATGCTGGAGCTGGTGCAGGCGCATTTCGACCTCGTGCTCGTGCATGGCGATCCCGCCTTTGCCCGGCTTGAAGAGACGTTTCCATACGCGCGGGAGATCGCCGACAAAGTCGCCTATACCGGCCTCGTCGCGGGCAGCGCGCCTGCGCTGCCGCTGGAGCGGTTCGATGTGGTCGTTTCGGCCGGCGGCGGCGCGGTCGGTAAGGAGCTGATCGGCGCCGGCCTGGAGGCCGCGAAACTTCTGCCGCCGGAGCTTAGTTGGTGCCTGGTGACCGGGCCCAATCTGCCGCAGGTCGACTACGACGCATTCGAATCCGCCGCTCCGGGGAATGTGAAACTGTTCCGGTTTCGCCGGGATTTCGCCAGCCTGCTTTCCGGTGCGCGGCTTTCCGTCTCACAGGCCGGTTACAATACGGTCTGCGACATCATTCGAGCGGGTTGCGCATCTCTGCTGATCCCGTTCACGGCCGGCGGCGAAACGGAACAATCGACGCGGGCAGCGCGACTGGAAAAGCTCGGGCTCGCCGGCGTCCTGCCCGAGCACGACGTATCGCCTGCTCGCCTGGCGCGCGATGTCGAAACGCAGCTTGCTCGTGCGAAGCCGGCAATGCCGCCGCTTGACCTCGAAGGCGCCGCCCAGACGGCGGCGATCCTGCGTGCGTGGCTTTCGAAGGCGCCCGTCAGACCGTCCCGATCAGCATGAACCGTGTGTATTTCTTCGTCGGCAAGGCGCCGGCGAAATCGAGCGTCGCAAGTTTCGCCTGGTCGGCGAACGCTTCGACGGACGCAACGCAGTTGATGTGTGTCGGTTCGCTGAAATAATCGTTGGACTGCAGGAGGACACGTGTGCCCGCCGGTATCAGCTCAAGCCAGCTGCGAAGATCGGCGATGTGTTCGCAGCTCGTGTTGACGATCAGGTCGGCGCCGAGACGAGGGTAGTCGATCGCATACATATCGGCGGTGACCGCGCGAAAACGGTCGGCATGGGTCGCGTTGAGCGTGCGTGCCACAGTCTCGACCGAGGGGTCGATGTCATAGCTTTCAGCTGCGGCAATCTCGAAGCGGCGGTCCTCCAGCAACATTGCCGGAAGGATCCCGTACCAACCGCCCAGAACCACGATCCGCTGATAGGATTTTCCTGCTGCTTCCAGCAGCGTGTCGCGCGCCCAGATCTTGCAGGCGACCTGCTTGTGGTTGAAGGCGTTGGCGATATCGGCGTCGGGGTGTTTGGCGATCACCTTGGCGATACCGTCGATCAACGGACTTCTGGTGTAAGCGGCAATTCCGCGCGTCAGGTCGAAAGCATTTTCGTACCAGTCGCTCGCGGGAGTAGGGTGGTGGCTGGCGTGTTTCATGCTGCCGTTGTAAGCTGGCGGGCAATCGAGTGCAACAAGGGCGCTCTTCTCCCTTCGTACGAGTTCCACCTCTTGTCATGGAATTCGATCGAGGGTCTCAAAGGCGAAGGCAGGTGTCCATTGCGGATTTCTCTTGCACCTGCATAATCTAATAAACCGGATTCGAAACCGGATCGGATTTCGCCGAAACGCGTTCGCGGCCAAAGGCCTGTGCCAATTCAGTCGAGATGCGCGGTAAGCAAGCATATCGTGGCCGGGTATGGTGGCAGCCCTCGCCGCACACATCGTAGTGTTCAATAAGGTCCCGTTGCCAGAAACATGGAATCACGCCTCTCCCGCTACATTTGGACCCATACGCGCAAGGACCAGCTCTGGATTCTGGTGGTCGTCGCGTTTTCCATGATCCCGTATTTCCTGTCCTTCGATCTGCCCAAGCAGATCGTCAACGGACCTATTCAAGGTGACGGCTTTGACAGTCCGGAAGCGACGCAGGCGTTCCTGGCGATCTCTTTTGACCTGCCCTATCTGGGGACGATCAATCTGTTCGACGGCTTCCAGCTCGGCCGCGAAGGTATGCTTCTGGCACTGAGCCTCGTCTTCCTGCTGCTTGTGGTGGTGAACGGCCTTTTCAAGTTCTACATCAACACCTTCAAGGGACGGCTCGGCGAGCGTCTCTTGCGACGCATCCGCTTCGAACTCGTCGATCGGGTGCTGCGGTTTCCACCGACGCATTTCAAGAGGGTGAAGCCGGCCGAGATCTCGACGATGATCAAGGATGAAGTGGAGCCGCTGGGCGGTTTCACTGGCGATGCCTTCGTGTCGCCGGCGCTGCTTGGTGGCCAGGCATTGACGGCCTTGATCTTCATTCTGCTGCAGAGCTTCTGGCTCGGTCTCATCGCCACGGTCATCGTCGCCGTGCAGGCGATCATCATTCCACGCATGCGCAAGCGGCTGCTCGTCCTTGGGCGGGAGCGCCAGCTGACCGCGCGAGAATTGTCCGGCCGGGTGAGCGAGATCGTCGACGGCATCGGCACCATCCGGGGATACGACACCTCCAATTTCGAGCGCGCCGACATCGCATCGCGACTCGCCCGGATCTTCAAGATCCGTTACGACCTTTACCAGTGGAAGTTTCTGGTCAAGTTCATCAACAACTTCCTCGCCCAGGTGACGCCCTTCCTGTTCTATTCGATCGGGGGCTATTTCGCGCTTCAGGGCCGGCTTGACATAGGCCAGCTTGTTGCCGTCATCGGCGCCTACAAGGATCTGCCGGGACCTCTGAAGGAACTGATCGACTGGGATCAGGCGCGCCAGGACGTGCAGGTCAAATATGCGCAGGTCGTCGAGCAATTCAGCGTCAATCCGCTGCTCGATCCCAAGGTTCACGCGATCGCCGCGACAAGTGCCGAGCCTTTGAGCGGCGCGCTCGCCGCGGTCAACCTGACTGTGACCGATGATGGCGGCGCGACGCTTCTCGATCACGTTTCGCTGCAGGTGCAGCCAGGCGAGGCGGTCGCACTCAAGCCCGGCGGCGAAGTGCTGGCCGAAGCTTTCGCCCGACTGATCTGGCCGGCGAGCGGTCGAATTCTCATCGGCAGCCAGGATATTCTGGAGATGCCGGAATCGGTTACCGGCAGACGCATCTCCTACGCTTCCTCGGATGTCTACGTGTTCCAGGGCAGCCTTGGTGACAACCTGCTCTACGGGTTGAAGCACGCGCCGTTGACGGAAGTGCACTATGAAGGTGAAGGTGCGGTCCATCGCAAGTGGGAGCTGGTCGAAGCCAAGCTCGCCGGGAACCCACACTTTGACGTCAATAGCGATTGGATCGACTATCGGGCTGCTGGCGCAACCGGGCCCGAGGATCTGTTGGTCAAGATCAGGCCGGTCCTCGATGCCGTTCTTCTCACCAACGACGTGATGGCGCTCGCGGTCCGCTCTACCATCGATCCGAACCGCAATGCGGCTTTTGCCGCCGGTATCGTCGAGATGCGTGGTGCGCTGCGGCAGCGCCTCGAAAAGGAAAAGCTCAGCGATCTCGTGGTGTTCTTCGAGCCCGGCTCGTACAACATCGAAGCGACCATCGGCGAAAACCTGCTCTTCGGTACGATCACCGACCAGGTAATGTGGGACGGTGCGCTCGATGGGCATCCATTCTTCAAGACAGTGCTGCAGCGGGTCGGCCTGCGTGATGTCTTCTATGAGATGGGTCTGGAGATTGCCGAGAACGTTGTCGAACTGTTCCGCGACTTGCCGCCGGATCACCCGTTCTTCCAGCAGCTGACCTTCATGACGGCTGAAGATATCCCCGTTTATGAGGCGTTGTTGCAAAAGGTTCGCGGCCGCGCGCGCGCCGATGTTGCCGAGGACGATCAGATCAAGATCATTCGGCTTTGTTTCGGTTACATCGAACCTCGTCACCGTTTCGGTCTGCTGACCGACGAGCTCATGGCAAGGATCGTCGCAGCACGACGCGAGTTCGACGAAGGGCTGCCGGCGGACCTCGCAGGCATGATCGAGCACTATCGTCCGAACCGCTACATCGCTTCCGGCAGCATCATCGATAACGTGCTTTTCGGGCGCATTGGCCACAAGCACGCCGACGGATCGGAGAAGATCCGGGCGATCGTGCGCGATCTTTTCGAGGCTGTCGGTCTCTACAACGATGTGCTCGCCTTCGGCTTCGATTTCAACGTCGGCGCTGGGGGGAAGCGACTGACGGCGGGTCAGCGGCAGAAGCTGGATCTGGCTCGCGCGCTCATCCGCATCTGCGATTTCTACATCTTCAACCAGCCGCTGCTGGCACTCGACCAACGCGTTCAGGAACAGGTGATCCGCAACGTCTTTGCGCTACTGCGCCAGGATGGTCGCAACCCGGCAATCGTCTGGGTCGTTGCCAATCCGGCGGTGATGGAACTGTTTGACCGCGTCGCAGTTTTCGAGAATGGCCGTCTGCTTCGCGACGATGATACGGAAGTGGGGGCTAACGAAGGACCCGACTATAAGGAAATGGCATCTTGATGTAATATTAATGTCAGGGCACGAGCATAAGGTCCCGCGGCGAAGCGGGACACGGGTTGCCCTCGACCGGATACTGGGAGAAACGGATTGTGATGTTGCTCAAGGACGAAGTGGAAATGCTGCGCCGGATAACCCTGTTTTCGGGATTGCCGCCTGCAAAATTGAAGCTTCTTGCCTTTACCTCCGATCGGGTCATGTATAGCGCCGGGGAGGCCCTTTTCTACCAGGGTGATATCGGCGACGCCGCCTATGTCATCCTCTCCGGCAAGGCCGACGTGCTGGTGACGACCGCAGGCGGGCCGCTGAAGCTGGCGGAGGTAGAGCAGAACTCGATCGTCGGCGAAATCGCCATTCTCTGTAATACCCCGCGAACGGCAACCGTGCGCACCACGACCCCGCTCGAGGCCCTGCGCATCCGCAAGGACGACTTCCTGAAGCTCCTGGCCGACTTCCCGGAAATGGCGGTGGAGATCATGCGCGTGCTGGCCGACCGCTTGAGCCAGACGACCGCTGAACTGACGGAAGCGCGCAGCCGCAACGAGCGCATGGAAGCGTGAAACCATCTCGGCGGCGCCTGCCTTTGACATGTCCTGGCCGCATGGAAGATCTTCGCAAAAACGATTCCGCTTCGCCGGGATATGGGTTAGAGAAGCGCCATGCGTGCGATCACCTACTTCTGTAAGACAGTCCATTTCCCCGACAAGCCTGAGAAGAAGCGTTTCTTTACGCGCCTTCAAAGCGGCGAGTGGGAGCCTTGCACTTTCCAGAACATCGAACGCCTCGTCGACGGCAACACGACCTTTGTCGATATCGGCGGCTGGATCGGCGTGACGCCCTATTGGGCGGCTCAGATCGCCGACAATGTCATTACTGTTGAACCCGACCCCGTCTGCTTCGGCATACTGAAGGAAATGGAGCCGCAGAATGAGGGCGATGTCACATTGATCAATGCCGCGCTCTCCGAGGACGAGGTGCTGGTGCTGAACTCGGTCGGCGGCGGTTTTGGCAGTTCGGAAACCTCGGCGTTGATCGCGGACGAGACCGGGCAGGCCATCAAGGCGAAAACGATCAAAATCGCCGAATTGCAGTCGATGGCGCGAACCGACAAGCTGTGTTTCAAGATCGATATCGAGGGCTATGAGTACAGGTCGCTGGCTCAGTTCGGGGATATCGATCGGGCGCGGACAGCGGGCGTCCTGCTTGCCGTGCACCCGCAGATCCTGTTCGCCTCGCTGAGTGGCCCTGTCATCGTCAGGGCGTTTCGCACCATCATGGCGACCTTCGGCCTGGTCCGAAGCTTCAACGGCTTCCGCCTCGACAATCCCTCGGCGATATGGACTGCCCTCAAGAAGTCCGCCGCCCGGCGTGAATTCCGCGGTTTCGATCTTCTCTTCGTTGCCAAGGGCGACGGCCGGTAACCTCGCTCTTCCCAGATCAAAGCTTCTCGCTCTTCTTGCGCACGGCAGCCGACACTGGCCGTGTGGCCGGACGACCGACTTCCTGCTGGAGTTGGAATAGCCACGTTCGCTGACCATGCCGGCTGCGCGGATCAATGATTGGCCACGATCTTCGTCTATCCTCACTCCTCCAAACCGTAGGAGGACGCCATGAGAACTTGGGAAGCCATGCACCCCGGCGCGCGCTGGATAGCCCCTGAAACGGATTTGCGCACAGTGGCAAGGATCATGCGCGATGAGGATATCGGCGCCCTGCCGGTTGGCGAAAACGATCGCCTCATCGGCATGGTGACAGACAGGGACATTGCAGTTCGGGCCTGGGCGAATGGGCACGACGCTGCGTCGTTGACCGCGCGCGACGTCATGACGAAGAACATCGTCTACTGCCGCACCAGTGAGAGTATCGAAGAGGCCGTCCGTCTTATGGAGGCAAACAAGGTGCGGCGCCTGCCGGTCATCGATGACGAAAAGCGCATGGTCGGCATGTTGTCGCTCGGCGATATCTCGCACGCGACCAGCCGCGAACTGACGACCGGATTGGTCAAGGCCGTAACCGCACATCACGCATGACATGCGACTGAAGGACTGGATGCGCCTTCGCCGCTGAACGGTGACGAAGGCGCATAGTCGTTCGGCTGCATCGGTCTTGATGTAGCCCTGCTTCGTACTGGCGATGAACGTCAGAAGCGGTAGCTGATGCCCGTTCCGATCAGCCAGGGATCGAGCTTCACCTTTCCGGTCACAGCACCGGCGCCCGGTAGGGTCGCGCTGACGTCCGTCTCCAGGAACAGTTTCTTCACGTCGAAATTGATCCCCCAGTGATCATCGAGCTTGATGTCGACGCCGGCCTGCAGGGCGACGCCGAAGGTGTTCTTGAGGTTGAAGCTGGAGAAGTCGCCCTTGGCCTTTTCGTTGTAGAAGATGGTGTAGTTCACGCCGGCGCCGACATAGGGCTTGATCGTGTCGGTCAGATTGACGTGGTACTGCAGCGTCAGCGTCGGCGGCAACAACCAAGCCTTGCCGATCTCGCCCAGGCCGGCGATCGAGCCGCTGCCCCGGGCCGTGTGCGGGGTCGTGCCAAGGATCAGTTCCGCCGCAATATTGTCGGTGAAGAAGTAGGTAATATCGAGCTCGGGCACGACCGAATTGCTGACGCCGACCTTTTCGCCGTCGAGCGACGTGCCGTTCAACTGCAGCGAGGCCCTGTCCTCCGGCAGGACGGCAAGGGCGCGAGCGCGGATCATCCATGGGCTCTGCTCGCTGATGGCCGGCAATTCAGGGGCAGGTTCGCTCGGTGCAGTCAGGTCCGCGGCGGGCGCCGCAGTGACCGAGACCGCCAGCAGAAGAAGTGCGGCGGCGGTTGGCAGGATGGAGCGAGTAGACATGATTCCGGACCCCCAGAAGAGTTTCAAATTTGCCATTTAGGGCAGGCGGCTGCAGGGAATCTGCGGCCGCGGGCACTATGGGCAACTCCGCTCGAAGAGGGGTTGTTCTAGATCAAGGTATTCTGTTTGTTGACGATATGGTCGTTGCCGGCAGATTCGTGACCTGACGAAAGGCTATCGAGGCGAAAGGCTCATGCGGGCATCCGCGGGATGCTGGATAGCAGCCGCTGTGTATAGGGATGCTGCGGTGCTGCCAGGATATCGCGCGTCTTACCGCTCTCGACCACCTGTCCCTTTTCGAGGATGACCATCTCCTCGCAAAGTGCTGCGACGACACCGAGGTCGTGCGACACAAACACCAGCGTCAGCGTTGCGGAAAGGGTCTTGAACAGATCGACGATGCGGATGCGGGTCGACAGATCAAGCGCGCTGACCGCTTCGTCTGCAAGAATGATCTGCGGGCGTGCGACGATGGCGCGTGCAATTGCGATGCGCTGGCGCTGGCCGCCGGAAAATTCGTGCGGATAGCGCTGAATGGCGTCGAGCGGCAGGCCGACGGCCTCCAGCGCCTGCGCCACCGCGTCCTTGTGCGGTCCGGGGATGCGCAGCGATTGCAGCGGCTCGGCGATGATGTCGAGCACCTTCTGGCGCGGATCAAGCGAGGAGTAAGGATCCTGGAAGACCGGTTGCACCGCGCGCCGGTAGCTGCGCATGAATGCGCCATCGGCCGGATCGAGCGCATCGTCACCGAAGCGAATGGTGCCGCTGGTGGGCCGCCCGAGCCCAAGCAGCAACCGCAGCAGTGTTGTCTTGCCGGAGCCGGACTCGCCAACCAGGCCGACACTGGCGCCGGCACGCACGCTGAACGACACATCGGTCAAAACCTTGCGGTGGCGGGAGTAGCCGAAATTCACATTCCGCAGGTCGAGCATCAGGATCCCGTCCGTCCAAGGGCCTCGTCGAACACACGTGCGGCGTCGACGAGCGTCTGTGTATAATCATGAGACGGATTGCCGAAGACGTCGGCAACGGCGCCCTCTTCAACCGCGATCCCGTCGCGAAGCACCATCACCCGTTCCACCACTTCGGCCACGACTGGCAGGTCATGGCTGATGAAGAGAAGCGCCATTCCGGTTTCGCGAACCAGCCCATCGAGCAGCTTGAGGATTTCGGCCTGCGTGGTCACGTCGAGCGCCGTTGTCGGTTCATCGGCGATCAGAAGTTTTGGACGGCAGGCGAGCGCCATGGCAATCGCCACACGCTGGCGCTGGCCGCCCGACACTTCGTGCGGATAGGCGTTGGCAATGCGCTCCGGCTGCGGCAGCGCGACCTTGTCGAGCAGGTCGAGCACTTCGCGGTCGACCGCTAGTCGCGTCACGCGTCCCTGCTCGCGCGCGAGCCGGCGGCGGACGGGTTCGGCAATCTGCTTGCCGATCTTCATCAGGGGGTCGAGCGCTGTCAGCGGCTCCTGGAAGACGACTGCGGTTGCAACCCCACGAAGCCGGTTCAGATGCTTGTCATCCGTGCCGACCACCTCCTGGCCATCAAGCATGATCGAGCCAGTGACGGAGATGTTCGCCGGCAAAAGCCCGGTAATGGCCATCGCGGTCATCGACTTGCCCGAACCGGATTCGCCGATCAATCCCATGCGTTCGCCGGAGCCGATGGAGAAGGACACGTCCGAAACCAGTGTCTTGCCACCGGTACTTACGGTCAGGCCCTGAACAGAAAGCAAGGCGCTCATCGTGATCTCCCGCGTGTCGGGTCGCCGACATCCCGTAGGCCATCGGCAAGGAGGTTCATGCCGATGACCAGTGCGACAAGGGCAATGCCCGGCGCGATTGCGCCGACGGGGGCGGTATAGACTGTGCCTTGAGCTTCCTGCAGCAGCCTGCCCCAGGAGGCGTTGGGTGGCGGTGCGCCAAGGCCGAGATAGGAAAGCGACGCTTCCGCGATCACTGCCAGGCCGAATTGCAGAGCGAAGTTGACCGAGAGTGTCGGCCAGATGTTGGGCAGCACATGGCGCACGACGACGCCCGGCCAGGAGGTGCCAGAGGTCCGCGACGCGATGATGTAGTCCTGACGCAGCACGCGCTTTGCGAGGATGCGGGTCAAACGGGCGACGATCGCCGAAATCGCCAGGCCGAGCGCCAGGATCGCCGACCATAGGCTGGCACTGTCGCTCGCGGCAACGACCAGCATCGCCAGCAGCAGCGTCGGAAACGCGATCAGGATATCGAGCGTGGCGGCCATGACATCGTCAAGCAGGCGCGTGGCGAAAGCAGCGAGAATGCCGAGCGTCACGCCGATCGAGGCGCCGATCGCAACCGCACCGGTGCCGACGATCAAGGCCGTTCTGGCGCCGATCATGATTTGCGTCAGGTAGTCGCGGCCGAGCCGGTCCGTGCCGACCCAATGGAGCAACGACGGCGCTTCGAGACGACCGCCGGAGGCATTGAGCGGATCGTAGGGCGTCCAGAACAGGGTGAGGATCGCGACCGCGACATTGAGGCCGACGAGGGCAAGCCCGATCGAGAGCGCCAGCGAATGTCTGCGGGCGGGGCGATCCGATGAAAGGTCCAATGCGGTCATGTTGCAGCTCCCGTCGCCCGTTCGCGCAGACGGGGATCGATGACACGCTGGAGCAGGTCAGCGGCGAAGCCGATCAGCAGCACCAGCAGGGTCGAGATGAACAACACGCCCTGGACGTTCGGGTAGTCGCGCTGCTCGATTGCAAGCAGCAGCATCGAGCCGAGGCCGGGCAGGGCGAACACCCGCTCGACCACGACGGCGCCGAGCAGGGTTGTTGCAAGTTCGATGCCAAGGATCGAGACGATCGGCACGGCGCCGTTACGAATGCCATGCCGGATCAAGGCTTGCGAGAAGCTGGCGCCGAGCGCTCGGGCGGTTCGCAGATAGTCGCTACCCAAAACGTCCTGCGTCGCAGATCGAATGTAGCGGATGAGGGAGGCTGCCATGACGAGCCCTATCGTTAAAACCGGCAGCGCGAGCGCGTAAAGAACCTGGCCCTCGTTCTGCCAACCGCGCCGAGGGTAGCCGCCGGAGGGAAAGAGCCGGAGATTGACGGCAAAGACGGTCACCAGCAGGATGCCGACCCAGAAGACCGGTATGGCTATGCCAAGCTGAGACACGGTCGAAATGGCCGCACCATACCAGCGATTGGCTTTGACGGCCGAGAGGATGCCAAGCGGAACGGCGATGGCGATCGCGAGCGCGAAACCGAGCAGCGCCAGCGGCACCGTCACGGTCAGGCGCGTGGCAATTTCCTCGACAACGGGCTTGCCGCTGACAAAGGAAGCTCCGAGATCGAAGCGGGCGAGGCTTCCGACGAAGCGCAGGAACTGCTCCCAGAGCGGCAGGTTGGAACCGACCTGTTCGCGCGCCGCCTCGATCTGTTGCTGATCGGCACCGACGGAGAGCAGGGCGTTCGCAGGGTCGCCCGGCAGCAGACGCAGCAACACAAACAGCACCACCGCAGCAATCAGCAGCGACAGGATCAAGATGGCGAATCGGCGCAGGATATAGGCGAGAATGGCAGGATTCCTTTCGTCCGACAGGCGTGACGCCCGAGGCCGGCAGTGCTGGCTTTTGCACAAAAACAACCGTGACGCTACTGCATTGTCCCCGAAATGAGCATCGATTTCCGCGGAAATGATCCGGCGGGTTTCAAACGCTGCACTGCACTTCGGGCATCCGAGCCGGCGCGGGGAGCAGTCGCAAATGCGGGCGAAAATGATCTGACCTTGCGTTGCTGTTGTCGGCGCAGTGAAGCGGACTGACGTGCAACGCAAAGGAGCCCCAAATCGCTTGGGGCTCCTTCATCAGCGCGTCGTTACAACGGAGAACTCAGAGCGCTTCCGACTTAAGCGGAAGCGCTCTGTCTTTTGCTTTTACGCATCTCCTGACGGAAAACCGCTTCGCACTTTTCCTGGAAATGCTCTGGAAAACGAGGGATCAGTTCCCGCTTTTCTTGATGTTGTAGGCGAAGAACTGCGAGTTCAGGCCGTTGACGGGATAGCCGGTAACGGCCGAGCTCGAGACCACGATCTGCGGATAGAGGTAGAGCCAGTTGCTGGCTGCGTCCTCGGCAATGATGCGGTTCGCCTCGGTCAGTTTTGCCGTCTGTTCGTCGGTGTTTGCGGCGGCTTCGGATTCCTTGATCAGGTCGACAACCTTCGGATTGTTGTATCCCCAGTAGAAGTCGGGGTTGCCGTAGAAGACGATGTCGCGATGGTTGACATGCTCCTGCAGCGTCGCCTGGAAGTCATGCGCCTTGTAGACCTTGGTGTACCACTCATTGGCGGTGATGACGTTGATCTCGACCTTGATGCCGACCTTCGCCAGTTCGCTCTGCAGGAACTGGGCAACGATCGGATGCGGGTCATAATTCGGTGTGTCGAGCTTGAACGAGAAGCCGTCGGCAAAGCCAGCTTCCTTCAAGAGCGCCTTGGCGCTTTCGACGTCATAGGCGTCGACGGCAGTGAGGTCGACATACCAGGGATCGGTCGGCGGTACGAAAGAACCGATCAACGTGCCGTACTCGCCCCAGATCGACTCCAGCAGCTTCTTATCGTCGATCGCGCGGGCGATGGCCTTGCGAACCTTGACGTTGTTGAAGGGTTCGACCCGGTCGTTGAACGCCAGCAGTTCCTTGGTGGTCGACTGGCCGGCAGTTACGGTGAAATCAGGGTTGTCCTTGAACTGCGCGATTGAATCCGGGCTCTGGACGCTGGTGATGACATCGACTGCGCCGGTCAGCAGCGCATTGTTGAGCGCGGTCGCATCGGTGAAGTACTGGAAGACGACTTCGCCATTGGTGGGCGCCGTGCCCCAGTACTTGTCGTTGCGCGTCAGCGCCAGCGAGGAGCCGCGGCGCCATTCGTCCAGGCGGTAGGGGCCTGTGCCGTCTTCGCTGGCATTCAGTTCCTTGGCCGCGTCATTGACGATCCAGACGTAGCTGAGATTGTAGGGAAGCGAGATCGAGCGGGCGGAAAGCTTGACCACGACAGTCTGGTCGTCGGGCGTCTGGATCTCGCTGATGGTTGCCAGGCTCTTCTTGCGCGAACTCTTGGAGTCCGGCGCGACAACGCGCTCGATGCTGTGCTTCACATCCTTGGCCGTCAGCGGGTCGCCGGAATGGAAGGTTACGTTCGGCCGGAGCTTGAAGGTGTAGGTCAGGCCGTCTTCGCTGATCGTCTGTTCGGCCGCGAGACCGGGCGCGACGTCGCCCGCGTCGGTCAGCGTGAACAGCGCTTCGTAGACATTGCCGTTGAAGGCTTCGTTGATGCCCTGGCCGGCGCCTGCAGTGTTGTCCAGGTTCTGCGGCTCATAGAGCGAACCGACGACGATGGAGGCATCCGGGTTGAAGCCTGCGTCCTGCGCGAGCGCTGCCGTGCTCGTCGACAGAACCATGGCCAAGGCTGCAGAGGCAAGGATCGAGCGCCCGCCTTTCCGGCCATTCCCTGAAAGTCCACCCAAATCGATCGTGTTGCCAGTCATTTCCCTAACTCCTGCATAAATGCTCATCACGCGCTATCGCGCTTGCCATCCGAATGTACACATCGGGCGGTTGCGGTGCATCATACAAATTCCCTAGTAATTTAGTGGGAATTTTGGTTCGTTTTGTCGCGCAAAGTTGAAATTTGCACCTGCGGCTGGCGCCGGCAGGCGAAGGGTGTTCCTCCCATGGAGGATGCATCGACGGGATTATCGTTGCGCGTATCGCTTCGACCAGCGCGCCGGAATCGTCAGGACCAGAATGCACAGCAGCCCGGCCAGGATCGCGGGCGCCCAAAGCGAGAGTTGCCCGAATCGATGTTCCAATACGGCGCCGACGATGGCCCCGCCAAGCATACCGATCCAGGGGACGATCTGGATCGTCCATTGTATGTTGCCCGTCCCCATGATCCATCGGCCCAGGCCGCGGCCGAAACGGGAGAGGGCGCCGGTCACATAGGTCAAGCCGATAGGCAGTCCCTCGATGTGCTCGACGGAGGCGTTCACGACGCCCATGGCAAGGACGATGAGATAGAAGCGCAGCACATTCGGCAGATGGTCGCCACCGGCTGCGGCCACGGCGAGGATGACGGTAACGCTGCACAGAACACCGACGGCGCGAAGCCGGCTTGCGACGATCGTTCCCATGGCATTGCCGACGACGAAGACCGCGAGCGAGCCGAGAAGGATGAGCGACCGCAGGATGTTGCCGTCGGCGACGGCTGTCGCGGCACGCGTGGTGTTGCCGCTCATGAAGGAGACGAAGTCGCCCACTGTCAAAAGGCCGATCGCATCAGTCATTCCGGCCAGAAAGGAAATGAGCGCCACCACGAGAAGCGCTGTGCCGGTTCGCTGGCGCTTGATGATCCGACGCCGTCGTTGAAAGGTCATGATGCTGCCCCGCCGTTTTCCTCAGACTTAATCGGCTGCCCGCGCGAATGGAAGGGGTCGGGGCCCAGCGACAATGAGGGCGAGTTGCGTCGTCTGTCCACAGATCGGGCGCGACAAGAAGCACAAATTATTCGACAGCCGGCAAAAGGATTCGACAGTGACGAGATTCTGATATATCGCATGATTAATCGTTTAATCACCGATAGCGGAAACCACGGCCTTGGCGCGTTCCGGACCAAAACTGACGAGGATTGCCAGAACACTGGGCGTCTCCGCGGCGACGGTCTCCAACGCGCTTTCCGGTAAGGGCCGCGTCTCCGCCGAACTCGCCGAGAAGATCCGCGCAACTGCCGCAGAGCTCGGTTATGTGCCGAGCCTGGCGGGCAGGGCGCTTCGCACTGGCCGCACCGCCGTCCTCGGTCTCGTCCTTCCCGATATCGCCAATCCGCTCTTCCCACAGATCGCACAGGCGATCGAGCTTGCCGCGTCTTCGGCCGGCTATGGTGTTCTGATCGCCGACTCCCGCGGCGACGTCGCCACCCAGACCAAGGCCATCGAACGGCTGATCGACCGCGACGTCGACGGCATGGTGATCGTGCCCCGGCGCGGCACGCGCATCGCCGATGTCGGCTGTCCCGTCGCTGTCATCGATACTCCATCGACGCCGGGCAACACGGTTGCCGCCGATCACTGGGGCGGTGGCCGGCAGATCGCCGAGCATCTGAAGGCGCTCGGGCACCGGCGCGTTCTTGTCATCGGCAACAATCCGGCTTCCAACGTGCAGAACGACCGTATCGGCGGCATTCGCTCGGCCTTTGGTGAGGCCGCCTTCGTCGAAATCCTCTGGATTGAACCGCTCGAGCGCGAAGCGGGCAAGGGCTGTCCGCTCGGTCTTGCCGAGAAGGTGGCCGAAGGTTTCACCGCGTTTGCCTGCGTCTCCGATCTTCATGCACTGAGGGCGCTGACCGAATTGCAGCGTGCCGGCATCAACGTGCCGGAAAAGGCAAGCGTTACCGGCTTCGACGATCTCATCTGGTCGCCGGTGGTAACGCCGGCGCTGACGACGGCGCGCATGGACATGACGCGAATTGCCGCGATTGCCGTCGAGGCGCTGGTGAAGGCGATCGGCGAGCGTGATCCGGCCGACGCCGGCATCGGTGCGCCGGTGACCGCCGAAAACGCCGAAGTGCCTATGCAGCTGGTCGTGCGGCAATCGAGCGCCGCGCCGCCGACCACACAGTTTCAGCCTCAGACGATTGCCAACGCCGGAACCACGGCCCCAGCCAGAACCACCGCCCCAGAAGGAGAACACCAGTCATGAAGAAGATCCTGCTCGCTTCCAGCGCGCTTTTGCTCATCGGCGCCAATGCCGCTTCCGCCCAGGAAAAGACGCTGACCATTTCCGTCTATGGTTTCGCCCAGGACGCCTTCAAGGAGCTGGTCTACACCCCCTTCGAAGCCAAGTGTGGCTGCAAGCTGGTGGTCGAGACCGGCAACAGCGTCGAGCGCCTGGCAAAGATGGAAGCCAACAAGGCAAGCCCTGTCGTCGACATGGCTGTCGTCTCCATGGCTGACGCGCTCTCGGCCTCGCGTGCCGGCCTGATCGAGAAAATCGACAACAGCAAACTCACAAACTTCAACAAGCTCTATGACATCGCCAAGGACCCGAACGGCGACGGCATGAGCGTCGGCTACACCTTCTACGCCACCTCGATCGTCTATCGTTCCGACAAGATGGAAGTGAACTCCTGGGCAGACCTGCTCGACGAGAAGAACGCCAGCCACGTCGCCTTCCCGAACGTCACCACCAACCAGGGCCCGCCGGCGCTCTACATGGTCGGTGAGGCGATCGGCAAGAACACGCCGGACCTGAAGGAAGCGATCGCTGCCGTCGGCGCCAAGAAGGACGAGATCGTCACCTTCTACGTCAAGTCTTCGCAGCTCGTGCAGCTGATGCAGCAGGAAGAAATCTGGGCCGCTCCGATCGGCCGCTTCTCCTGGGAAGGCTTCACCAAGCTTGGTCTGCCGATCAAGTGGGCAACCCCCAAGGAAGGCCAGACCGGCGGCATGAACGTGATGGTCCTGACCAAGGGCGGCAAGAACCAGGACCTGGCGCTGGAATTCATGGACTTCTGGCTCTCGACGGAAATCCAGACGGCGCTTGCCGAAAAGCTGGTCGACAGCCCCTCCAACAAGGAGGTGAAGGTTGCGCCCGAGATCGCAGAAAACCTCACCTATGGCGAGGAAACCGTGAAGAGCCTCAAGCTCATTCCGTCCGATGTCGCGCTCGACAATCGCGAAGCCTGGCTCTCCGAGTGGAACGCCCAGGTCGGCCAGTAACACAATCCAGAAATGCCCCCATCCCCAAGGGTGGGGGCGATCCCGCGGGGCCCTCGACCAACCGAGCCGAACCCGCGACGCATGAACGTCACGAAAGGAAGACGAGGGATGTTTCAGAACCGCGCCGAGGCATTGGCGCTCGCATTGCCGGCGGCGGTGTTTGCGGCGATCGTCTTTCTGGCGCCCGTCGTCATTCTGCTCGCCGAAGGCTTTCGCAGCGCCGACAGCTGGTCGCTGTCCGCCTATGTCGACTTCTTCACCAATCCGCTGAACCGCACCGTCTTCCTGCGCACGTTCCGGCTCGGGCTGATGGTCACAGTCGTTTCCGCCGTGATCGGCTATGCCGCAGCTTTTGCGATCGTCAATCTTTCGCCGCGCAGCAAAGGGCAGATGATCGGCCTCGTCGTGCTGCCGCTGATGATCTCGTCAGTCGCGCGAACCTATGCCTGGATCGTCATTCTCGGCCGCACCGGCATCGTCAACCAGGCGCTGCAGCTCATCGGTCTTTCCGATGAGCCGATCCGCTTTCTCTTTACCGAAACGGCCGTGTTCATCGGCCTGTTGCAGCTGTTCCTGCCGCTGATGATCCTGTCCTTGATCAGCGCCCTCGAGAACATGCCGAAGGACGCCATCCCGGCGGCGCGCGTGCTCGGCGCCAACTGGTTCCAGGTGTTCTGGAAGGTCATCCTTCCCTTGACCAAGGAAGGTCTCGTCATCGGCGGGACGCTGGTCTTCACCGGTTCGCTGACGGCCTACATCACGCCTGCGATCCTCGGCGGCTCCAAGGTGCTGATGCTCGAGACGCTGCTTTACCAGCGCGTCACCGTTGCCAATGATTTCGTCTCGGCAAGTGTCATTGCCTTCATCCTGATCGTCATGAGCTTTGCTGCCAATCTCCTTCTGAAACGGCTCGCCACCGCGAGGAACAAGCGATGACCCCCCGCATCTTTTCGCCCCTTGTCCTGTTTCTGGTTGTCGCCTTCCTGATCGGGCCGTTCTTCATCATTGTCGCGGCATCGCTGTCGGGTGGCGAGACCCTGGCCTTTCCACCGCAGGGTTTTTCGCTGAAGTGGGTCGCCAAGGTCTTCACGGTCGAAAGCTTCCGCGAGAGCTTCGCCGTGTCGATGCTCCTCGCCATTGGCGGCACCGCCATGGCTCTGGTGCTCGGCATTCCCGCGTCCTACGCGCTGTCGCGCTACAAGCTGCCCTTCGGCGAGACCATCCGCACGATCGTGTCGCTGCCGATCATCGTACCGGGCATCATCGTCGGCCTGGCGCTGCTGCGCTACATCGTCGTGCCCTTCGGTTTCAACATCACGCTGGCGCTGTTCCTCGCGCATACGGCGCTGGTGCTGCCCTATGCCGTGCGCGTCGTCTCGGCCAGCCTCAACAACCTGCGCTCCGATATCGAGGAAGCGGCGGTGCTGCTTGGCTCCTCGCGCGCTGGCGCCTTCTTCCGGGTGGTGATGCCGAACATCCGCAGCGGCATCCTTGCCGCCTTCATTCTCGGCTTCGTGACGAGCTTCAACCAGGTGCCGGTCTCGCTGTTCCTGTCCGGGCCCGGCGTGCGCACGCTGCCGATCGATATGCTCTCCTACATGGAGATCACCTATGACCCGTCGGTTGCGGCCCTGTCTGCGCTGCTCGCCTTCATGTCCATCGGCATCGTCTTCCTTGCCGAACGCTTCCTAGGATTTTCCCGCTATGTCTGACGCTTCCTTCCTCAGCCTCGAAAAACTGACGCTTGCCTATGGCGATACCGTTGCGGTGAAGGACCTCGACCTGTCGATCCGCAAGGGCGAACTGATGGCATTCCTCGGTCCGTCCGGCTGCGGCAAGACGACGACGATGCGCTCGATCGCCGGGCTGCTGACGCCGGCATCTGGCCGCATCAGCCTCGACGGCGTCGACATCACCCGTGTCTCTGCCAACAAGCGGTCGGTCGGCCTGGTCTTCCAGTCCTACGCACTGTTTCCGCATCTCACGGTGTTCGAAAACGTTGCGTTTGGCCTGCGCCTGAAGAAGCTGCCGGCAAGCGACATCGAGGCGCGCGTCACCGCCGGCCTCAAATCCGTTGGCCTGTCCAAGTTCGCTTCGCGTAAGCCGGCCGAGCTTTCGGGTGGCCAGCAACAGCGCGTGGCTCTTGCCCGCTCGATGGTGATGGAGCCGAAGGTCCTGCTGCTCGACGAGCCGCTGTCGAACCTCGATGCCCGCCTTCGACTGGAGATGCGCACCGAGCTGCAGCGCGTGCAGAAGGAAACCGGCGTGACGATGATCTTCGTCACCCACGATCAGGGCGAGGCGCTGTCGCTTGCTGACCGGATCGTGGTGATGCTGAACGGCGCGATCGAGCAGATCGGCACGCCGGAAGACATCTACAATCGGCCGGTTTCCCGCTTCGTTGCCGATTTCGTCGGCTTCGAGAACATCTTTGCCGTCGAAGGCGGCAAGCTCAAAGCCGCAAATGGCGCGATTTCCCTTTCCGAATCCCTGCCGCCTGACACGGCAGGGCTTGCGTGGCGTCCGCGCATGGTGACCCTTGGTTCAGGTCCTTTCCAAGGCACTGTGCGCGGAGCTTCTTTCTCCGGAAGCACCCGCGAATATCTGCTCGACACGCCGCTCGGCGCGATCAAGGCCGAGGAGGATGCGGGCCTTGCCGCGCATCAGCCGGGCACCGAGCTCACCTTCGACCTGCCGGTTGCCAGGGCGGCGCGGCTTGAGCGGTTCGGGTAACCGGCAATGGGAATCTGGATCGATACCGACATGGGTTTCGACGACATCGCTGCGGTGCTCGTCGTTCTCCACGCCAATGAGGTGATTGACGGCATCTCGCTCGTCTTCGGCAATACGCCGATGGAGCAGGTGCGACGCAACGCTGCCAGTGCGGCGATGGCATTCGGCTGGACGTTTCCCATTCATGAGGGCCGCGCCTTGCCGGTTCTCGGCAAGCTCGAAACGGCGGAACGGATTCTGGGCGAGAGCGGCATGCCGACCGCCGGCCTGTCGTTGCCGACGGCCGAGCCGCTTCCCGCGAGCGATGCCTTTGACGCGCTTTGCCGCTGGCTGGAGGAGGGCAACGGACCCCGCCGGATCCTGGCGCTCGGTCCGCTGACCAACCTTGCCGCATTGTGTCTCGCCCGCCCGGATCTGGCCGCGAAGATCACCGATCTGACCTGGATGGGCGGTGGCGTCACCAGTGGCAACCACACGGCATCCGCTGAATTCAACGCTTTTGCCGACCCGGAAGCACTGGCGATCGTGCTGGCGCACGACCTGCCGCTGCGCATGGTCGACCTCGACCTATGCCGCAAGGTCTTCGCCTATCCCGATGATATCGCGCCCATTCGTGCCGCCGGTGGCGTCAACGCCGCGCTGATCGCCGATCTCCTGTCTGGCTACGTGTCGATCGGCACCAGCCGCGGGCGGCCGGGCATGGCGATCTACGACCCTTGCGCCGCCGTCGCATTCGTTAATCCGGGCGCGATTTCCTTCCGCAAGGCGCGCATAGACGCGGAGCTTGCCGGCGCGCTCACCCGCGGGCGCACCGTGGTCGAGACCCGTGAGAGCCACGCTGCCTTCAATGCCGAGTACGCAACCGACGTACATGCGGAAACGGCGCGTGCGCAGATCCTTGGCGCCCTGATGAAGGAAGCCGCGAAGTGACGCGCCCGCAGGAGCCGATGGACCTGATGGATGCGACGTTGCGCGCGCGCGCCGTTGCCGCCGCGCGAGGGGCAGCCGCATTTGACCTGCTCATCACCGGTGGCGTCGTGGTCGACATGGTCACCGGCGAGCGGCGCGCAGCTGACGTCGGCATTGTCGGTTCGGTGATTGCCAGCGTGCATGCGCCGGGTAGCCGCAGCGATGCTGCAGATATCGTCGATGCCTCAGGCGCCTTCCTGTCGCCGGGACTCATCGACACGCACATGCATGTCGAAAGCTCGATGGTGACTCCCGCCACTTACGCTGACGCGGTGCTGCCGCGCGGTGTCACGACTGTTGTCTGGGATCCGCACGAGTTCGGCAATGTCAGCGGCATCGCTGGCGTCCGCTGGGCTGCGGATGCGATCGCTGACCTGCCGCTGCGCTGTGTGCTGCTCGCACCGTCGAGCGTGCCGTCCGCGCCTGGCCTTGAACTGGCAGGCGCAGATTTCGACGCCGATGCCATCGCCACCATGCTCGCCTGGCCCGAGATCGGCGGCATCGCCGAGATGATGAACATGCGCGGCGTGATCGAAGGCGATCCCCGCATGCGCGCGATCGTCCAGGCGGGACTGGTAGCGGCCAAGCCGGTCAACGGCCATGCGCGCGGCCTTGCCGGCTCCGACCTGCAGGCCTTCGTGACCGCGGGCGTCAGTTCGGACCACGAACTGGTTTCCGCCGACGATCTGACGGCGAAGCTCCGCGCCGGACTCACGATCGAATTGCGCGGCTCTCACGATCATCTTCTGCCAGAATTCGTCGAGGCGCTGAACGCGCTCGGCCACCTGCCGCAGACCGTGACGCTTTGCACCGACGATGTCTTCCCCGATGATCTCGATCGTTTCGGCGGTCTTGACGATGTGGTGCGGCGGCTGGTGCGCTACGGGCTCAAGCCGGAATGGGCGTTGCGCGCCGCCACACTGAACGCCGCTCAGCGCCTCGGGCGTAATGACCTAGGTCTCGTTGCGCCGGGACGGCGGGCGGATATCGCGATCTTCGACGATCTACAGGAGTTACGCGCCCGCGCGGTGATTGCCGGCGGCAAGCAGGTTGCCGTTGAAGGGCGGATGATCGACGCTGCGCCGAAGGCAGATGTTCAGGCGCTTGCCGATACGATGAAGATCGAGCCGTTGTGCGAGGCCGACTTCGCTATTCCGGCAACGGGCGAGAAGGTCCGTGTCGCCACGATCGATCGCCCGCGCTTTACCCAATGGGGCGAGGTCGTGGCCGATGTCGAGAGCGGCTTCGTCGTTCCGCCGCAAGGCGCGACGCTGATTGCCGTTGCCCACCGCCACGGCCGCGGCGACAGCAGGCCGCGTGTCGGGTTGCTCACCGGCTGGGGAGAATGGCGCGGCGCCTTTGCAACGACTGTCTCCCACGACAGCCACAACCTGACGGTCTTCGGCGGCAACGCCCACGACATGATGGTGGCTGCCAATGCCGTCATTGCCGCCGGCGGCGGCATGGCCGTGGCATCTGCCGGCAAGGTCGATGCGATCCTGCCGCTGCCGCTGTGCGGCCTGGTTTCCGATGCGCCGCTGGCCGAAGTATCGTCCGGCTTTGCGCGCCTGCGCGACGCTGTCGGGCGGATCGTCGATTGGCAGCCGCCCTATCTCGTCTTCAAGGCCTGTTTCGGAGCGACGCTTGCCTGCAACGCCGGCCCGCACCAGACCGATCGCGGCATAGCCGATGTACTGACGGGAAAGCTTCTCGAAAGCCCGGTTCTCGAAGTTCTTTGAGGCATCAAGCGGGGCGACGTTTGTCGCCCTGCCACGCACACAATTGATCACGGCAATTTATCCGTTCGCCGCATTGGCGAAATCCCGTGTGCCCAGTCCAACAGTCCGACAGTCTTTGTCAGTGCCGGCGGCCAAAACCTTTCGGCGGTGCGGCAGGCCGGCAGCCACCGTTTCTGGCATAGCCTTTTCCCGGGGCGCAATCCGCTCAGAGCAATCACGCGTGCGGATACGCGCTGAGCGGGTTGCGTTCGAAGTTTAGAGATCCGCCGAAGCGCTCAATTCCTGTTCCACCAATGTCGTCCAGAAGGTGACACCGGGACCGATCGCGTCGTCGTTGAAATCATAGGCGGTGTTGTGGTGAAGCGCGCCGTCGACGGCTGGGCCGTTGCCAAGCCAGACGTAGCAGCCGGGGGCTTCCAGGCCGAAGAAGGCAAAATCGTCGCCGGCGGTTGATGGCGGAAACTGTGTCCGCGTCTTTTCTCCGAAGACGGCGCGGGCTGCCGACAGCGCCCGTTCGCTCGCATCTGCATCGTTGACGACCGGCGGGATACGACGCTCGAATGCGTAGTCGACCTTGATGCCATACATCTCGGCAGTGCCGCGGGCCAGACGACCGATCTCCTCCTCGAGCTGATCGCGAACGTGAGAGGCATAGGCGCGCGCGGTGCCACCGATCTCGACCGTATCGGGAATGACGTTTAGCGCCTTCGGGTCGCCGGCGCGCACCGAGCAGGCGCTGACAACGGCCGGCTGCAGCGGATCGACGACGCGACCGACAATCGATTGCAGCGAGGCGAGGAAGGTGCCGGCCGCCGTTACCGGGTCGCGGCCCAGATGCGGCTTGGCGCCATGGGTACCGACACCGCGGAAGGTCAGCCGCCAGCTGTCGGACGAGGCGAGCTGCGGTCCTGCCACGACGGCCATTTCGTCCGGGTCGAGACCGGGCATGTTGTGAAGGCCGTAAACGGCATCACAGGGGAAAAGCTGGAAGAGGCCGTCCTCGACCATGCGCCTGGCACCGCCACGCCCTTCCTCGGCCGGCTGGAAGATGAAATGGACCGTGCCGGAAAAACTGCGCGTCTTGGCGAGATGGCGGGCGGCACCCAGAAGCATGGCCGTGTGACCGTCATGGCCGCAGGCATGCATCTTGCCGGCTTCCTTGGATTTGTAGGGCCGGTCGGCTATCTCCGGCATGGCCAGTGCATCCATATCGGCGCGCAGGCCGATCGAGCGCGTGCCGTTGCCGATCTGCAGCGTGCCGACGACGCCGGTTTTTCCGAGCCCACGGTGGACTTTAAGTCCTGCCTCTTCAAGTATTTTGGCCACCAGATCGCTGGTGCGGACTTCCTCGAAGCCAAGTTCGGGATGGGCGTGCAGATCACGGCGGAATTCGGTGAGGAAGGGCAGGTCGTTGATGATCCCATCTGGCACGCGCATTGTCAGGCAGTTCCTTGCATGTCTGTCGGAGAAGGGCCGTCGAATTCCCCAGATTTGCGTCGGCCGGGGCGCCCTTTCGGTTTGATCGAAGTGGTAAACGGTATAGACGAAAACCGCCGGAACCAGAACAGTGCGCCGGCGTTTTCATCGCCTTTCGTTCGATGCCTTTGTGGCGCAGAAGAGGACCGTATCGATGCAGCCGCATGAATTTTGGCAGGATGTGTTTCCGCCGAAAAGTTTCGAGACTGGAAGCGGTTATCGGGATTTCTTCCCGGCAACGCTTGATGACGGTCGCCAGATCCAGTTGCCGATCCGGCAGCTCTCCGATGGCAGGCACGCGCTGGCTTCGCTGATCGTCAACCAGGCGAGTTTTGCCGTCGAGGAGACGCTGGCAACGGAACTTGCTCTAAGGCTGGCGCCGTTCAATCCGGATGTGATAGCCGGCCTGCCGACGCTGGGGCTGACGCTCGCGGCTGCCGTCGCCCGCAAGCTCGGCCATGCCCGCTACGTGCCGCTCGGCACGTCGCGCAAATTCTGGTACGTCGACGATCTCTCCGTGTCGCTGTCGTCGATCACCACGCCCGACCAGAAGAAGCGGCTCTATGTTGATCCGCGCATGCTGCCGCTACTGGAGGGTAAGCGCGTCGTGCTCGTCGACGACGTCATCTCCAGCGGCACGTCGATCGTGGCGGGTTTGACTCTAATGCAGGCCTGTGGCGTCGAGCCGGTCGCGATCGGCGCCGCCATGCTGCAGACCGAGCGGTGGCGACAGCCCCTGGCCGACCTCGCGCCGCATTGGCCGGACCGCGTCGTCGGTGTGTTCCGCACGCCGTTGCTGACCAAAGAGGAAGACGGCGCCTGGCGCGCCGCCTGACGGTTCAATCTGCCCAGTCAAACCGGCGCTATTGCGCCGGTCGCACCTTGTAATAGACGGTCGCGGCTGCGCCCGAGGTCTTGGCGATAGTGTAGACGTCATAGGACGCTTTGGGGTCGTCGCCCATGCCGAGCGAGCCTGCCGGCATGCCCGGCACGGCAATGCCTGCCACATCCGGCTTTTCGGTCAGAAGCTTCTGCACGGCCTCCAGCGGCACATGCCCTTCGACGACATAACCGTCGATGACGGCAGTGTGGCAGCCCTCCATGTCGGCCGGAACGCCAAACCGGGTCTTGATCGGCGTCATGTCGGCTTCGTCGCGGATGTCGACCTTGAAGCCGGCCGCTTCCATCGCTTCGGCCCATTGTTCGCAGCAGCCGCATTGCGGATCCTTGTAGACCGTCATCGGTCCGGCTGCGATCGCCATGCCTGATATCAGCATCGACATGCTCATGATCGTACCGGCGATGAAATGTCTGCGTTTGAGGTTCAACATCGAACGCTCCTTTCCTGTCTGTTCTGCCTGGTCGCCCAAGGCCCGGAATTCCTTATACCGGGCCTTGGGCGTCTGATTACTTGATCTCGGTCACTGTCAGCTTGCCATCGACGCGGTCGGCGACGAATTCGATTGCGGCCCCTTCCTTGAGCTTTGCCAGGATGGCCTCATCCTTGACACGAAACACCATGGTCATGGCCGGCATGTCGAGGTTCTTCAGGTCCTCGTGGGCGATCGTCACCTTCTTGGCGGAGGCATCCAGTTTCTTGACAGTTCCCTTGGTGAACTCGGCTGCCTGGGCAGACGCGGCGAGCGCGAGGACTGCAAACAATGTGATAAGCGTTTTCATAGTATCATCCTTTCAACTGGTTACAGTCACTTCTTCACGACTTCGAGCGGCCCGTGCATGCCGGCGTCATAGTGGCCGGGCACCAGGCAGGCGAATTCGAAGGTGCCGGTGTTGGTGAAGGTCCAGACGATCTCGCCGGATTTGCCCGGCTCAAGCCGAATGGCATTCGCATCGGCGTGTTCCATGTCCGGGAACTTCTCCATCGCCACCTTGTGCTCCTGGATCTGCGCCTTGTCGTCGAGGACGAATTCATGTTCGAGTTCGCCGACATTCTTGATCGCGAAACGCACGGTCTGCCCCTGGCGGACCTTGATGGTTGCCGGTGTGAAGATCATCTTGCCGTCGTCAGTTTCCTTCATCGTCACGCGCACGGTCTGGGTCGCCTTCTTGGCGTCGCCGGGCTCTCCGATCGACATGGCGTCATGTCCGCCGGCGTGCGAACCGCTGGCCAGCATCGGCGAGGCGAGCGAGGAAGCGGCGATGAACGCCAGTGCGAAAAGTGTCGTCTTCATCTTGGTTTCCTTGTTTGCATTGGAAGAGGTCATTGCGGTCAGCCCTTCTTTGCGGGAGGCGGCGTGATCACGGTCTTGGCATCGGTGGCGCGGGTTGTTTCCGGCAGCGCGCCGGTCCATTCCCAGGCCTGTGTTCCCGGTGGGTTTTCGTACCAGCCGGGGTCGCTGTAATCCCCGGCGGAGATGCCTTCGCGTACCTTCACCACCGAGAACATGCCGCCCATCTCCAACGCGCCGTGCGGACCCCATCCGGTCATCATCGGGATCGTGTTGTCGGGAAGCGGCATTTCCATTTCGCCCATGTCGGCCATGCCAGCCGTCCCCATGGGCATGTAGTCGGGCTTGATCTTGCGGATTTTCGCCGCGACCGCAGTCTTGTCGGCGCCGATGAAGGTCGGGACATCGTGGCCCATCGCATTCATCGTGTGGTGCGACTTGTGGCAATGGATCGCCCAGTCGCCCTCATACTTGGCGTCGAACTCGTAGGCGCGCATGGCACCGACCGGAATGTCGATCGAGACCTCCGGCCAGCGGGCCTCGGGTCGAACCCAGCCGCCATCGGTGCAGGTCACCTCGAAATCGTATCCATGCATGTGGACCGGATGGTTGGTCATCGTCAGGTTGCCGACGCGCACCCGCACCCGGTCGTTCTTGGCAACGACCAGCGGATCGATGTCCGGAAAGATGCGGCTGTTCCAGCACCACATGTTGAAGTCCGTCATCTCCATGATGCGCGGGACATAGGTGCCGGGGTCGATGTCATAGGCGTTGAGCAGGAAGACGAAGTCGCGGTCGACCCGCATGAAGGCCGGGTCCTTCGGATGGATGACGAAGAAGCCCATCATGCCCATGGCCATCTGCACCATCTCGTCGGCATGCGGGTGGTACATGAAGGTTCCGGATTTCACGAGATCGAACTCGTAGACGAACGTCTTGCCTGCCGGGATATGCGGTTGCGACAGCCCGCCGACGCCATCCATGCCGGACGGCAGGATCATGCCGTGCCAATGGATCGTGGTGTGCTCCGGCAGCTTGTTGGTGACGAAGATGCGCACCCGGTCACCCTCGACCGCCTCGATGGTCGGGCCGGGGGACTGGCCGTTGTAGCCCCAGAGATAGGCGGTCATGCCTTCGGCCATCTCGCGTTCCACCGGTTCGGCGACGAGGTGGAATTCCTTGACACCATTGTTCATCCGGTGCGGTAAGGTCCAGCTGTTGAGCGTGACGACCGGATTGTAGTCCGGCCCACTCGTCGGCACGAGCGGCTTCTGCGTGGCGGCATTGTCCATGCCTTCCGCTTCCGGCAATCCGGAGTTCGAGGTCTGTGCCCAGGCTGTGGTGGAAACGAGTGCCGCGCCTGCGCCAAGGATTTGTCGTCTGTTGAACATGGTCATCGTCCCTTTCAATCCGCGCCTGCGTCGGCCGCTGCGCCGCCGCCATGAATGGCCGTCATCAGATCGGCGTCGGCGAGCCAGAAATCGCGTTTGGCATTGATGGTGAGGATCACTGAGTCCACCTTAGACCTGTTGTCGGCGAGCAGTTCGAAGGTGCTGGTGATCATACCGTTGTAGCTGAGAGTGGCTTCCTCCTCGATCTTCGTGCGCAACGGTACGACGGTGTTGCGATAGTGTCGGGCGATGTCGTAGCGCGATCGATAGGCCTGGTAGGCAGACCGCGCTTCAGACCGGATGTTGACCGCCTTCTCGGCAAGTTGGTTTGCTGCGCGCATGTGCGCCAGCTCCGCCTTGCGCAGACTGGCCTTGCCTGTGTCGAAGATCGGGATGGTGAACTCCAGCTCCACCTGGCCTGTTGTCTCGAACTTTGTGTCGCCGTCTTCGCGCTCGCGTTCGGCTTCCGCACCGGCAACGAGCGTCAGATCGCTGACGAAGCGTGTCGCCTCGGTCAGCCGATAGGACTTTGCTACCGCCTCGAGATCCAGGCGCGCCATCTGCAAATCGACACGGCGCTTGAGCGCTTCAGCCTCGATGCTGTCCCGGCGGGAAAGCGCCTTCGGCAGGTCGGGCAGCCGGTTGGGTACCTGGTAGTCGGCATTCGCTCCCCAAAGTCCCATCTTCCGAGTGAGGTTTTCCTTCGCAAGGCGGGCGGCGAGACGCGCCTCTGCCACCTGGCCGGCGAGTTCCGCATTGAACACATGCTCGCGGGCCTGGTCGGCCTTGCCCATGGCGCCGGTCTCGCCGAGCTTGGCTGCGAGTTCGGAAGCTGCGTCGGCGGCTGCCTGCGCCCGGTTGAGCTGTGCCACAGTTTCCCACGCCGAGACCGTCTCAACCCAGGCGCGCCGGGTTTCGCCGGCAAGCGCAAGCGTCTGCAGGGCTGAGGCGAGCTGTGCCTGGCGAAAGCGGGCGTCGGCAACAGCGATGGTCTTCTCCCGCGTCATCAGCGCCAGGATATTGGTCGTGATCAGCCCTTCGATGGCGCGGTAAGCTTGAAGCTCCGGCGCTCCGATCCCGGTGGTGCCGATCGAGATCGTCGGGTTGAGCAGCATGGTTGCCTGCCAGGCATCTGCCGAGGCTTCGCCGAGATCCGCATAGGCCGCCTGCAGGCCCTTGTTGTTGAGCAGTGCGATCTGGATAGCGGTATCGGCATCCACCGATTTGCGCGCAAGCAGTGCCTTCACCTGCGCTTCGGCCATTGCGGCCTGTTCGCGGTTCTGAATCCAGACGCTGCGCTTCGCCGTTCCGGCGCCGACCTTGGCCTCGACGGCCGTGAACCCGGCATCCCCAGCCGAATATTCGGCGTTTGTGGCGCAGCCGGCAAGGACCAGCGGCAGGCCGATGGTCGCTGCAAGCTTGAACTTCCGCATGGTCATGAGGCGTCTCCCTTGACGGGAGATTGCGCGTCGTTGAGCGGAACCCAGCGCTTCGGGCCGACCGGCTCACGGTGGACGTAACCGGCGACAGGGCTTCTGTAGGTCTGGTTATTAATATTCGCGGAGCTTTCCGCGGGATCGGCGAGGCTTGTGACCTCGGCAGGCATCGTGGTTGCGCATCCGCCCAGAAGAATGGGCAGGAGCGCCATGGGAAACAGACGTTTCATGGTACGACCTGAAATGTGAATGACGGATATCGGCGTCCGACCGGCAAAGCCGGGCAGGCCAAGACCTTGACCGCAGATGCGGTCAGCTGTTCACGAAATCAGGTTCTTGGAGGGCGGTGCAGACCGGCACGGTCGCCGGGGCTCAGATGCGACTGCAGCCCGGCGTTCAATGTGGAGCGTGGCAGGCCGAAGCGGGTTTCGCCGGCATCGGCAAGAACGGCGACGGACGCACAGAACGTCTTGCAGCAGTCCTTCTTGTCGGCCTTGCCGCTGTCGCTGATCGGTTTCGTCTTGTTGCTGTCGGCGCTCGGGCAATGCTCGCTTAGGGTCGCTGTATCGACCGAGGCATCCGGCTGCGTTGCTGCGTGCATTTGCATCGCCGCATGCGAGGCAACGTGGGTCATGCCGGCAGCCGTGGAAAAGGGCAACACGGCCAGCGACAGCATCGTCACCAACTTGAGCATCGTCAGCAGACGCTGATATGCATGTCGTGCCTTTTCCATCATCAATCCGTAGAAACGCTCTCGATTCCTGTCAATGCTACCGGCGTAGCTCAGGCTCACGAATGCGTGAGCCTTGGCCCAAGTTCTTAGGCCCGTCGGCGGTTGCGGACCGGCTCGAGGCCGGCCGGACCGAAGCGTGCCGGCTCGGGAGCTTTGCCCGGTTCGGTCGCCATGGCGGCGAGATCGTCGAGGATCGGGCAATCCGGCCGGCCGTCGCCGTGGCAATTGGCGGCCAGGTGCTTCAGCGTACGGCTCATCGCCTTCAATTCCTCGGCTTTGCGCTCGAGGATTTCGACGTGCTCGAGCGCGATCTTCTTGACCTCGCTGCTGGCGCGCGAGCGGTCGCGCCACAGCGTCAACAGATCGGCCATCTGCTCGACGGTGAAACCGAGATCGCGGGATCGGCGGATGAAGCGCAGGGTGTGGACGTCGTTGTCACCGTAGTTGCGATAGCCGGCCTCGCTGCGGTCGGCCGGCGGAATGAGGCCGATCGTTTCGTAGTAGCGGATCATCTTCGTCGAAACGCCGGAGGCGCGTGCGACTTCGCCGATGTTCATGACTTCACCTTTCGAGCGGTGCGCGGAGCGCTTGTATTCGTATCGAATATAGGAACTCTCCCCGGCAGGCACCATGTGGGCGAGCCGCCGGGGAGAGGTGTGCTGTTATCGCGTCGCGGGCGTTTGCGCGACGACGCCGCGGAAACTCCTCAGGCGAAGCGCATTGCCGAGCACGAAGACGCTCGACAGCGCCATCGCACCGGCGGCGAAGATCGGTGACAGCAACAGGCCATAGGCGGGGTAGAGAGCGCCCGCAGCAACCGGGATGAGGACCGCGTTGTAGGCGAAGGCCCAGAACAGGTTTTCCTTGATGTTGCGGATCGTTGCCTTCGACAGGGCGATCGCGTTCGGCACGCCCAGGAGATCTCCGGACATCAGCACCACATCGGCGCTTTCGATCGCGACATCCGTGCCGGTACCGATTGCCAACCCGACATCGGCCTCGGCAAGCGCTGGCGCATCGTTGATGCCGTCACCGACGAAGGCGACGGCACGGCCGCCGGCTTTCAGCCGCTTCAGGGCGGCAACCTTGCCGTCGGGCAGCACCTCGGCGATGACTTCGTCGATGCCGAGCTTGGCGGCGATCGCTTCTGCGGTTCGACGGTTGTCGCCGGTGATCATCGCCACCTTGAGGCCGAGATCGTGCAGCATGCGGATCGCCTGCGGCGTCGTTTCCTTGATCGGGTCGGCAACGGCGATGATGGCCGCAAGCCTGCCGTCGATTGCGGCATAGAGCGGGCTCTTGCCTTCCGCGCCGAGGCGGGCTGCCTGGTCGGCAAACATCGAGACGTCGAGATCGAGCTTGGCCATCAGCCGGTCGGCGCCGACATGGACGCTGCGTCCGTTGACGGTGGCGCTGGCGCCGAAGCCGGGCACGGCTTCGAAGTTGGCAGGCGCTGCAATAGCGATGCCTTCCGCCTTCGCGGCCTCGACAATCGCCTCGGCGATCGGATGTTCCGACCGGGTTTCGACGGCAGCCACGAATGCTAGCACGTCGCCACGTTCAAATCCGGGGGCGGTGTCGAGGTCGGTCAGCTCCGGCCGGCCCTTGGTGAGCGTGCCGGTCTTGTCGACAGCAATGATCTGGGCGTTGCGCAGGGTCTGCAAGGCTTCGCCCTTGCGGAACAGCACGCCCATTTCGGCCGCCCTGCCGGTCCCGACCATGATCGAGGTGGGGGTCGCAAGACCCATGGCGCAGGGGCAGGCAATGATCAGCACGGCGACGCCGTTGACGAGCGCAAAGCTCAGCGCCGGATCCGGACCGAAGATCAGCCAGATCGCGAAGGTAATGGCGGCGATGGCGATGACGGCCGGAACGAACCAGGCTGTCACCTTGTCGACCAGCGACTGGATCGGCAGCTTGGCGCCCTGGGCCTGTTCGACCATGCGGATGATCTGCGCCAGCACCGTGTCGGCACCGACCTTGGTGGCGCGGAAGGTGAAGGAGCCGGTCTTGTTGATCGTGCCGCCGACCACGTCGGCACCGGCGATTTTCTCGACGGGAACCGGCTCGCCGGTGATCATCGATTCGTCGACATAGGAATTGCCCTCGACGACGGTACCGTCGACCGGCACGCGGTCGCCGGGTCGCACCAGCACGGTGTCGCCGGCATGAACGTCGGCAAGCGCGATCTCGATCGTCTCGCCGTCGCGAACGACACGGGCCGTCTTTGCCTGCAGGCCCATCAAATGCTTGATCGCCTCGGAGGTGCGGCCCTTGGCGCGGGCTTCCAGCACCCGGCCGAGCAGGATCAGCGTGACGATGACGGCGGCGGCTTCATAATAGACGTTGGCAGTACCCTCTGGCAGCAGCCCGGATGCAAAGGTGGCGACGACCGAATAACCCCAGGCGGCAGCGGTGCCGATGGCGACCAGCGAATTCATGTCCGGCGCGAGACGCAGGAGCGCCGGGATGCCCTTCTGGTAGAAGCGCAGGCCCGGACCGAAGAGTACCAGCGTCGTCAGCACAAATTGCAGGTACCAGCTCTCCTGCATGCCGATGTTGATCATGACAAAGTCGTGCACGGCCGGGATGAAATGCGACCCCATCTCCAGGACGAAGATCGGCAGCGTCAGAGCCGCGGCGATCAGCAGTGATCGGCTGAGGCGCCTCGCTTCGCGCTCGCGCTTTTCTGCTTCCTCGTCGGTGCTCTCGTCGCCGGTGATGCGCCTGGCGTCGTAGCCGGCCGCGCGCACGGCCTGTTCGAGGCTGGCAGACGTCGCAATGCCCTTGGTGAGCCGCACGGAGGCGCGCTCGGTCGCAAGGTTGACGCTGGCTTGTGTCACACCGGGCACCGCCTTCAGCGCCTTCTCGATGCGAGCGACGCAGGAGGCGCACGTCATGCCTTCGATTGCCAGCTCAATCGATTCTTCAGCGGCGCCATAACCGCTGTTTTCGATCGCCTTGACGATGTCGGCGGTCTTGGTCGTACCATCGAACCGGACGTCGGCTCGTTCCGTTGCAAGGTTGACGGAGGCGGATGTCACACCTGGGACCGCGCGGATGGCTTTTTCGACGCGCGCCACGCAGGATGCGCAGGTCATGCCTTCGACCGGTATGCTGGCGGTGAGCGCAGCACCGCGAATTGCCGTCGCGTACTTGGCTTCGATGGTGGTCACAGATCCCATGATCGTGCTCCTTTATCCTGTTCTTTTATCGGAAGATGGGGCTTCCAACGATGGGAAGGTCAAGGGCGGTTTCAAAGATTTTTTCTCACAATGCGCACCACGATCTTCTGCTTCGGTCCGCCGCCGTCAAACGGCAAACGCCCCGGCGCGGAGCCGAGGCGTCAACCGGTGACCGGGAGGCACCGTCGAGCTTCCAGTTCAGAGTTGGCGACTGTCGTAGCCTGCCGCCTTCAGCGCTTCCGTAATCGAGACGGCTGCGGCGACGGTCTCCACGCTGATCTCACGCGCGCCGAGATCGACCTTGACCGATGCCTGCGGATCGACGCTCAGGATCGCCTTCTGAACGTTGCCGGCACAGTGTCCGCAGGTCATGTTGTCGATCTTGTAGTTCTGCATCGCTTGTCTCCTTGTTTTCGATGTGAGACAAAGATGGGGCTTCCCATCGTTGGAAGGTCAAGAGGCCGGTCGGAGATATTTTCCCCGCGTGCTTCGGCCGCCGAATCCGCCGGCAAAAAGCCGAGAAATGGCCGTCATATCGGCCGCAACTGCTCCGAAAAATTTGAAAGTCTTTCATCGCCGAACCCTGGAATGGACGGCTAGCGGTCGGCCGCGGGAAGACGCACAATCCGAAGGCTGTGCACAAGGGCATTCGCGTCGTCTCAAGGAGGGCGGACGATCGCCCGCCCGGTACGGGCCGCAAGCGGTCCGTTATGCGGTTGCGCCGGGTCATTCGGCGACGATCGAAATGCACTGGTCGGGGACTGGAGGAGACTGTGTCCCGATCTCTGTCGTTCGGCTGCGTCGTGGCGACGCCGCCAAGGGAGGAAATATGTTTGAACGACTATTCAAGTTAAATGAGCATGGGACGTCCGTGCGCACCGAGGTGATTGCCGGCGTCACGACATTCCTGACGATGTCCTACATCATCTTCGTCAATCCCGACATTCTGTCGACCACGGGCATGGATAGGGATGCCGTCTTCGTCGCGACCTGTATTGCCGCCGCACTCGGCTCGGCCGTCATGGCGCTCGTCGCCAACTGGCCGATCGGCATGGCGCCGGGCATGGGCCTCAACGCCTTCTTCGCCTTTACCGTGGTTGCAGCTCTCGGCTTCACCTGGCAGCAGGCGCTGGGCGCCGTGTTCATCTCCGGCGTGATCTTTCTGATCCTGACTGTAACCGGGGTGCGAAGCTGGCTGATCGCCGGCATCCCGCATTCACTCAGAAGTGCGATTGCCACCGGTATCGGCCTGTTCCTCGGCATCATCGCGCTGAAGAATGCCGGCATCGTCGTCGACAATCCGGCAACGCTGGTCGGCCTCGGCGACCTGAAGCAGACCGGTCCGCTGCTGGCGATCCTCGGCTTCTTCGTCATTGCGGTGCTCGATTCGCTTAAAGTGCGCGGCTCGATCCTGATCGGCATCCTCGTCGTCACCATTCTGTCGATGCTGCTGGGTGTCAGCGAATTCAAGGGTATCGTCTCTGCGCCGCCGAGTATCGCACCGACCTTCATGCAGCTCGATATCATGGGCGCGCTCCATGGCGGTCTGGTCCACGTGATCCTCGTCTTCGTGCTCGTCGAAGTCTTCGATGCCACGGGAACGCTGATCGGGGTGGCCAAGCGCGCCAAGCTGGTGGAAGAAGGAAAGCCAAGCCGTCTCGGCCGGGCGCTTCTCGCCGACAGCACCGCCATCGTTGCCGGTTCGCTGATCGGTACCAGCAGCACCACGGCCTATGTCGAAAGCGCCTCCGGCGTCCAGGCTGGCGGGCGCACGGGCCTGACCGCGCTCACCGTCTGCGTGCTCTTCCTGGCGGCGCTGTTCTTCTCGCCGCTGGCGGCCGCCGTCCCATCCTATGCGACGGCTCCGGCCCTGCTCTATGTCGCGGGCCTTATGATGCGCGAACTGACGGAAGTCGACTGGGACGACCTGACGGAAGCGGCACCGGCAGCACTCACAGCACTCGCCATGCCCTTCACCTATTCGATCGCCAACGGCCTTGCCTTCGGCTTCGTGAGCTATGTCGTGCTCAAGGTGTTCACCGGCAAGTGGAGCGTCATCCACCCGGCAACGCAGTTGGTTGCGGCGCTCTTCATCGTGCGCTTTGCCTTCTTCGCCGAATAAGACAAAGACCGGGGCAGACAATGCCCCGGTACCGTAATCTCAGAACTTCCCCCGAGAAGGCTGGCCGGACCGCAGACCTCTTGCGGCTCCGGTCTTTTTACATACGACGGAGCGTTAGCCCCGGTCAGTATTGCCCGGCCGGCAGATGCACGACGAGCCCGTCGAGCGCGGCGGAAACAGTGATCTGACAGCTGAGCCGGCTGCGTTCATCCGGATTGACGACGCACTCGATCATGTCCTGCTCCTGGTAGTCGGGCGCGGGCAGCTTTTCGCTCCATCCCGCGTCGATGTAACAGTGGCATGTACCGCACGCGCAGGATCCGCCGCATTCGGCCGCAATGGCGTCGATGCCGTTTTGAACGGCCGCGGACATCACCGACTGGCCGATTTCGGCCTCAACCTCGGTCGACTTCCCCTCGGCATCCACAAAAACAATCCTTGGCATTCCATAGTCTCCACTCAAATCTGAATTCGTTCGACGTATCTTGTGCGACAAGGCGCGATCGCTGGCGTTCAAGCCGGTTTGATGGCGATCTGCAGCCGCTTCGGGCCGCGCACCGAGAGGCCGCGCTTGTATTCGGGCCTCTCGTCGACAAGCTCGATCTGCGGAAAGCGTCGCAGCAGTGTGCTGAAGATGATGTCCATATCCAGCCGGGCGAGATGGTTGCCGAGACAGAAGTGCACGCCGCCTCCGAAGGCGAGATGCCTGTTGGGGCTGCGGCCGATGTCGAAGCTGTCGGCATTGTCGAACTGTCTGGGGTCGCGGTTGGCTGCGCCGTAGAGCACGCCGAACTTGGTGCCACGCGCGAAAGTCCGTCCGGCGATTTCCACTTCCTCGATGCAGTGGCGGTGGAAGAACGGAAGTGGCGATTCGTAGCGGAACATTTCCTGCACGGCGGTCTGGATCAATGCCGGGTCCTGGCGCAGCCGCGCCATCTGCTCGGGAAAGCGCAACAGCGCGTGCATGCCGCTCCCGAGTACGTCGATCGTCGAGCCGTGGCCGGCCATCAGGATCAGCATGCAGGTGGAGATGAACTCGTCGGCGTTCATCGCTCCGGTGCGTTCCGCCTCGATCAGAACGGAAATGAGATCGTCCTTTGGGCTGCGCTCGCGTTCGTGCTTGAGGGCTGTCAGGTATTCGTAGAACTCTGTTGTGTTGGTCTCGGCGATCAGCTTGCGTTCATCCGAGCGGTCGACGTCGAAAAACTGGACGATGTTTTCCGACCAGATGCGCAACTGGGGACAGTCTTCATCGGGAACGCCGAGCAGGCGGCCGATGATATGGCCGGGCACATGGGCTGCGAGATCGTCGACGAAATCGATCTGGCCGCGATCGGCAAGACTGTCGATCAGCCTGTTGACATAGGCCTGGATCTGGTCGCGCAGCTTGGCGATCATTGCCGGGGTGAACAGCTTGAACACCTGCCGGCGCAGTCGGTCGTGCACGGCGCCGTCGCTGTCGAGCAGGCTGAACTGCACGAAACGCGAGTGGTTCGGCATGTCGTGCCAGTTGCCGGCGCGCTGGATGCTGGCGATTTCTTCGGCTGTGGCGATATCCTCCAGCGAGCGAACCATGCGCTTGTCCATCACGATCGCCGAGGCATCCTCGAAGCGCGAGGCGAGCCAGATGTCGAAATCCGCGAAATAGTGCAACCCCTCTTTTTCGCGCAGCGCGCGGTAGGTCGGATAGGGATCGCGAGCAAAATCCGGGGACAGCGGCGCGAAGGTAAAATTCGCGGCGTCGCCATTCGGCGCGGCTTCGGTCATGGGCAATTCTCCGTGCATAAAGCTGCATGATAACGTCACTGCCGTAGCTCTGTGAATGGTGCCCTGTCGCAAGATGATGGACAAAACTCGCATCGAATGCCAGAAAATGGCATGCTGCCCGAAAGCGAAGAGATCTATTTCCACACACCGGCAAAATTCGCCGATGCGTTTCCCTATCTGGCGCTGGTGGCCGGAAGCCGGACGGCACGCCATGACGAGGCGCCGATCCGCAAACGGTTCCACCAGCATGTCTTCGTCTACACGATCGGCGGATGCGGGTTGATCGAGGTGCGCGGTCAACGGTTCCTGGCCGAAACCGGCAGTGTTGCCTGGCTCGATACGGCTCAGGCCTATGCGCATAGCTGCGCTGCCGACAGCGAAAGCTGGCGTTATCTCTGGATGGGGATCGAGGGACACGGGCTTGATGCGCTCTATCAGTTTCTTGGCGTGCAGCAGTCGCCATTGTTCGTGCCGAGAGACATGCGGAGCGCGCAGGCGGCGTTCGAAAGTGTGAGCGGATTTCTTGCCGAGCGCTCGCCGGCGACGGACGCCTTGTCGAGCGCCGCCATCGCGGGGCTGATGGCGGACATGATCGCGCCACGGCTGATCGGAGCCGAACCGGCCGAGGACAGGTCCGGTGAAGACCGTTTGCTTCAGGTTCTGTCAGTGATGCGCGACGATCTCGCCAGGCCCTGGACGATCGACGATCTTGCGTCGCTTGCGCGGCTGAGCCCGTCGCAACTCTTTCGCCGCTTTCGCGACATGGTTGGAACGACGCCGATGGACTGGCTGCGCCACGAGCGGATCAACCAGGCAAAGCGCCTGCTGGTTGGACCCGATGCCAAGGTCTCGGCGGTGGCCGCCGTCTGCGGCTATCCGGATCCCTATCATTTCTCGCGCGATTTCCGCCGCGTGACTGGATACACGCCGACAAAATTCCGGCGGGATGGCGGCTATTGAGGCCGCAGTCTTCGCCCGATTTCGGCGGCCAGCGAGGCCCTGGCGCACCGATAACCCGACCGGACGACCGGGTCATGCATTCACTCACACGATCAGGAACGGCTCCTTGAAGAAGTGTTCCTCCAGATTGACGCCTTCGCCGCCGCGATCGACCACCGCGAAATCCGAGACGTCATCAAGCGGCGTCAGGATGCCGTGCCAAACATTGCGAGCGATGTTGACGCCCTGGCCCGGGGTGGTCTTGAAGGCGATCGGTTCACTCGGGCCTTCGTCGGTTTCCCGGGAGACGACGATCAGAAACGGATTGTCGCTCAAGGGGATGAAGGCCTGGCTGCCGAGCGGATGGCGCTCGACCATGGTGAGTTTCAGCGGCAGCGGATAGGGTACGCCGCGCACCAGGCTGATCATGGGCCGGGCCTTTTCGCCTGTTGTATCGATCTTGGCGAGGTCGTGGTAGCGGGTTGCATTGCCCCCGTTGATGGGGAAGTTGTTGGCATTCTCCGTTTCGATCACGTCGCCGAAAGGCGCAAAAGCCTCCCGGGTCAACGGCTGTATGACGATCTCCTTCATGTGACGCTCCTCCGTCTGATGTTGGTCGTTTAAGGGGTGCCGGCACCTGCAATGCGCCCGAAGACTCGCAGCCGGCTGACGCCGCCATCGGGGTAGATGTTGAGACGGACATGAGTGGCGAGACCGATGTCTTCGATCATGCCTGCGCCATAGTCATGGATGCTGTCGGGGCTCAGCTGCTGGCGCGGCAGCACGTCCCTCCAGTAGAGCGACGATGCTGTCACTGCAGCGTCGACGGCACACTCCGCCTCGCTGAGGTCGGCCGCCTGCACCGAGCAGGCATCCGGGTAGTTACCCTTGAAATGTGCGGTGTCGACGATAACGCGTTCGATCGACGTCCGTGCGGCAAGGTGTACGATGATCCAGTCGTTGCCCGGTTCGCGCCGCCGCCGCGTCTCCCAGCCGTCGCCCATGTTGATCGCCGGGCCGGGCGCTAGCAGCCGTTGATGGCCGTAATGGCCGTTCGAAAAGGCGACAATCCGGCCGCCGAGCAGCGAGGATGCGAGGTCGACGGCCTCGTAGCCGAACCTACTTAGGTCGAGTTCGGGCCTGCCATAGACCCGTAACCGGGCAATGCCGCCGTCGGGATAGATGCGCAGCCTGACGTGACTCCAAACGCCTTCGACCCGCGCCGGGAAGAAATGATGGGCGCTTGGGCCAAGCGGGCTCGTGCACAAAAGCTCGGTCCACACTGTCGTTTCATCAGGTCCTCCTGGCGCCAGACAGGCATCAATGGCGCAGGCACTGGGGTAGTTGCCGGTGAAGTGGGCTGTGTCCACGTCGAAGCCAGCGATCCGGCCGCTTGCTGCAAGGGCGACGATTGCGTGGTCATGGCCAGGGCCGCGCCGACGCCGGGTTTCCCAGCCGTCCATCCATTTGCCGTGGTCGTCGTAGACACCGGGATGGAAGACTGCGGGACAATCCTGCAGCAGCCGCTCAAGCGGGGCGAAGAACTCGTCCGTCGCAAAGACCGGCCTGGCGCCAAGGCCGGCGGAGGCGAGATTGATCGCCTTGCGCGCGAAGTCAGGCAGGCCGGCGCCATCGGTCGTCATCGCGGCGCTCAGCTCGGCAGCATGTCTTTGAGGCGGAGAAGCGCAATCCTTTCCACCTGACGGCAGGCCGTCTTCAGCTCGCTGTCGCGATCGTTGCCGATCCGGGTTTCGAAGGCCGCCAGGATATCATCCTTGCTGCGGCCCCTGACGGCGATGATGAAGGGGAAACCGAATTTGGCGACATAGGCGCTGTTCAACTCGGTGAACCGGGCACGCTCGGCATCGGTCAGTGCATCCAGGCCGGCCGAGGCCTGTTCGCTGGTCGAGCTTTCGGTCAGCCGCTTTGCCTGCGCCAGCTTGCCGGCGAGATCCGGGTGGGCGTTGAGCACGCCGAGGCGTTCGTCCGCCGTCGCCTCGCGGAAGACTGCGGTGAGCGCCGCTGCAAGCCCGATCGCAGTGTCGTTGGCCGCCGACAGTTCACCGGCAAAGGCGCGCTTGGCGATCCAGTCGGAATGCTCGAACACACCGCCGAAACGAGCGACGAAATCGGCTTCCGAAAGCCGCGACGGACGATCGTCCCAGGCCTTGAACGGATAGGTCTTTGCCCAGTGGCGCGCGATATCGATGCGCCGGGCGAGCCAGACCTTCTCGTGGCTTTTGACATAATCGATGAAGCGGGCAAGGGCTGCGGCGCGACCCGGCCGGCCGACGAGACGGCAGTGCAGGCCGATGCTCAGCATCTTTGGTGCACCGGTCGTGCCTTCCGCATAGAGCACGTCGAAGCTGTCCTTGAGATAGCTGAAGAACTGGTCGCCGCTGTTGAACCCCTGCGGTGTCGCAAAGCGCATGTCGTTGGTGTCGAGCGTGTAGGGAATGACGAGCTGATGGCGACCTGCATGTTCGTGCCAGTAGGGCAGGTCGTCGGCATAGCTGTCGGAGACGTAGTCGAAGCCGCCGGTCTCGGTCACCAGATCGAGCGTATTGTCGGAACAGCGGCCGGTGTACCAGCCGCGCGGCGGTTCGCCGGTGACCACAGTGTGCAGCCGGATCGCCTCGGCGATCTCCTCCCGTTCGCGCTCGGGGCTGAAATCCTTGTGCTCGATCCATTTGCGGCCGTGCGAGGCGATCTCCCAGCCGGCATCCTGCATGGCGGCGACCTGGGCCGGCGACCGCTTCAGCGCTGTTGCGACGCCATAGACCGTCGCCGGCACGCCCTTTTCGGTAAACATCCGGTGGAGCCGCCAGAAACCGGCGCGGGCGCCATATTCATAGATCGACTCCATGTTCCAGTGGCGCTGTCCGGGCCAGGCCTGAGCGCCGACGATTTCCGACAGGAAGGCCTCCGATGCGGCATCGCCATGCAGCACGCAATTCTCGCCGCCTTCCTCGTAATTGATCACGAATTGCACGGCAATCCGCGCCTCGTCGGGCCAGACGGTGGTGGTATCAGGGCCATGGCCGTGAAGATCGCGGGGGTATCTCATATGAAGCAGTCCTCCAGACATTTGTCTCTGCGGCCTGATTCCTAACGGGATTTTTCCAACGTCATTCCCCCTGAAAATTTTGAAAGTCTCGAATGAACGGCCCGCTTCTCAATGCCCTGGCTCGCCTCGATACTGCCAACTGGAAAGCTGACTTCGGGAGGAGCGATACGCATGCAATCTCATGGTGGAAACGACGGCCGTCTGACGACCCATGTGCTGGATACGGCCAGTGGCAAACCGGCCAAGGACCTGCGCATCGAGCTTTATCGCATCGAAGGCGAGCGCCAGACGCACCTGCGCTCGGTACGCACCAATGGCGACGGACGCTGCGACCAGCCGCTTCTGAGCGGACCGCTGATGCAGACGGGCACCTACGAGTTGCAGTTTCACGCCGGCGATTATCTCGGCTCCGAAGCGGCGCGCGGCGCCAATCCGTTCCTCGATGTCATCCCCATCCGTTTCGGCATAGATGACCAGGCGGCGCACTATCACGTGCCGCTGCTGCTCTCGCCCTATGGCTACTCGACCTATCGCGGGAGCTGACCGGCAATGACCATCCAGATCCGCAACACCATCCGTTTTCTGCTCAACCACCGCCTCGTCGAGCTTTCCGACGTTTCGGCGGTCCAGACATTGCTCGATTTCCTGCGCATCGACCGCAACCTGCGTGGCACCAAGGAAGGCTGCGCCGAGGGCGACTGCGGCGCCTGCACCGTACTGGTCGGCCGAATGCTCGGCGGCCAGCTGAAATATGAATCCGTCAATGCCTGCATCCGCTTCGTCGGCTCGCTCGACGGCTGTCATGTTGTGACAGTGGATTCGCTGGCAACGCCGGGTGGCCCGCTTCATCCCGTCCAGCAGGCGATGGTTGAGACGCATGCCTCGCAGTGCGGTTTCTGCACGCCCGGCTTCGTCATGTCGCTCTATGGCCTCTGGATGGAGAACCCGAAGCCGTCGATCACGGAAATCGAAAAGGCGCTGCAGGGCAACCTCTGTCGCTGCACCGGCTACGCCGCGATCATCCGCGCCGCAGAAGCGATCTCGACGATCGGCGATCTCGGCAAGGATCCGCTGTTTGCCGAACGCGACCGGATCGCCGGTGAACTCGCCAGCCTTCAGGATGGTCGCCGCGTGGTGATCGGCGAGGGATCCGAGCTGTTCATGTTGCCGGCCTCCGTCGACGATTTTGCCGATGTGCTCGAAGCCAATCCGAAGGCGACGATCGTCGCCGGCTCGACCGATGTCGGTCTTTGGGTCACGAAGTTCATGCGCGATATCGCGCCGGTCGTGCACCTGACGCATCTCGAAGAGCTTCGCCGCATCACCGTCGACGAGAACGGTGTGACGCTGGGCGCCGGTGTCAGCTACGCCGAAGCCTATCCAGTTATCACCGAGCATTTCCCGCAACTGCGCGAACTCTGGGACCGGATCGGCGGGCAGCAGGTCCGCAATATGGGCACCGTCGGCGGTAACATCGCCAATGGTTCGCCGATCGGCGACACGCCGCCGGCACTGATCGCGCTCGGGGCCTCGATGACGCTGCGCAAGGGCGCGCGCCGTCGCACGGTCGCGCTCCAGGATTTCTTCATCGCCTATGGCAAGCAGGATCGCGAGCCCGGCGAATTCGTCGAGGCGGTCCATATTCCCTTCCTCGAAGCCGACACGAGCTTTGCCGTCTACAAGATCACCAAGCGGCTGGATGAGGATATCACCGCGGTCTGCGGCGCCTTCCGTCTGACGTTCGACGGTGCCGGCAATGTCACGGACGCTGTGATCGCCTTTGGCGGCATGGCCGGAACCCCGAAGCGGGCTGACCATGTCGAGGCTACGCTCAAGGGCAAGGTCTGGAGCGAGGCGACAGTCGAGCAAGCGATCTCCGCCTTCGATGAGGACTTTACGCCGCTCACCGACTGGCGGGCCTCGGCGGAATACCGCCAGCTGGTGGCGAAGAACCTGCTTCGCCGCTTCTATCTGGAAACGCAGGCGACCGGAAACATCCGGCTCGACCGCACCATCGCTGTTGCCGTCTAGGAGGTGAGACCCATGAATGTGATGCAGCCCATCGACCGCATCCGCGGTGGCGTCCACGAAAACGAGAAACACGAATCCGGCCACAAGCATGTGTCGGGAACCGCCGAATATATCGACGATATCCCCGAACCATCAGGCACGCTGCACGGCTATCTCGGCCTGTCGCAGCGCGCCCATGCCGATATCCTGTCGATCGATTTCGACGCAGTCAGCGCCAGTGAAGGCGTGATCGGCATCCTGACGGCAGATGACATCCCCGGCGAAAACGACATCAGCCCGGCACACAAGCATGACGATCCGGTGTTTGCGACCGGTAAGGTCGAGTTCCACGGCCAGCCGATCTTTGCGGTCATCGCCACGTCGCGCGAGGCGGCACGGCGCGCCGCCGCCAAGGTCAAGGTGGAGTACCGTGACCTGCCGCATGTCACCGACGTGCTGGAAGCGGCTGCCGCCAACTATCCGCTTGTTATCGATCCCTTGAAGCTGGAGCGCGGCGACATCGAAGCCGGCTTCGCCAAGGCGAAGAACGTCCTTCAAGGCGAAATGCGCATCGGCGGCCAGGATCATTTCTATCTCGAAGGCCAGATTTCCTTCGCCATCCCCGGCGAGGACGACGAGGTGCTGGTCTATTCGTCGACCCAGCATCCGAGCGAAACCCAGCACATGGTGGCAACGGTGCTTGGCGTGCCGTCCAATGCCGTGACCGTGAACGTGCGCCGCATGGGCGGCGGTTTCGGCGGCAAGGAAACGCAGGCCAACATCTTCGCAGCAGTAGCGGCGCTGGCCGCCAAGAAGTACCGCTGCGCCGTCAAGGTGCGCCCGGACCGGGACGACGACATGTCGGCGACCGGCAAGCGCCACGATTTCCATGTCGACTATAAGGTGGGCTTCGACGACGAGGGCCGCATCGAGGCGGTCGATGCGGTGTTTGCCGCGCGCTGCGGTTTTTCCGCCGATCTTTCCGGTCCGGTCACCGACCGCGCGCTGTTTCATGCCGACAATTGCTACTTCTATCCGAACGTGCGCCTGCGCTCGAAGCCGTTGAAGACCAACACCGTCTCCAACACCGCCTTTCGCGGCTTCGGCGGCCCCCAGGGCATGGTCGGCGGCGAACGCATGATCGAGGACGTGGCCTATGCCGTCGGCAAGGATCCGCTCGAGATCCGCAGGCTCAACTTCTATGGCGGCGAGGGCCGCAATCTCACGCCCTATCACCAGACGGTCGAAGACAACATCATCGGCCGCATCATCGAGGAGCTGGAAACGTCGGCCGATTACGCCGCGCGTCGAAAGGCCGTCATCGCCTTCAACCGGGAGAATCACATCGTCAAGCGCGGCATCGCGCTGACCCCGGTCAAGTTCGGCATCTCCTTCACCAAGACAGAATACAATCAGGCGGGCGCCCTGGTGCACGTCTATGCCGACGGGTCGATCCACCTCAACCATGGTGGCACCGAGATGGGGCAGGGGCTTTACACCAAGATCGCGCAGGTGGTTGCCGACGAGTTCCAGGTCGATCTCGGGCGGATCAAGGTGACGGCGACGACGACTGCGAAGGTGCCGAACACATCGGCGACGGCCGCATCCTCAGGCGCGGATTTGAACGGCATGGCCGCCGCCAATGGCGCGCAGCAGATCAAGGCGCGGCTGGTGCGCTTTGCTGCCGAACGCTGGAACGTTGCGGAATCCGATGTTGCTTTCGAGCCGAACACGGTGCGCATCGGCGCGGATCGGTTGCCCTTCGGCGAGTTCATCAAGCTCGCCTATGGCGCCCGCATCCAGCTGTCTGCCGCCGGGTTCTACAAGACGCCGAAGATCCACTGGAACCGCTCTGAGGGTCGCGGCCGTCCGTTCTTCTACTATGCCTATGGCGCGTCCTGCTCAGAGGTCAGCGTTGACACGCTGACCGGCGAATATCAGGTCGATCGCACCGATATCCTGCATGACGTCGGCCGGTCGCTGAACCCGGCACTGGACCTCGGCCAGGTGGAGGGTGCCTTCGTTCAGGGCATGGGTTGGCTTACGACCGAAGAACTCTGGTGGGATGCCAAGGGCCGGCTGCGCACGCATGCGCCGTCGACCTACAAGATCCCGCTTGCCTCCGATCGCCCCCGCGTGTTCAACGTTCGTCTCGCCGAATGGTCCGTCAACCGCGAGGAGACGATCCGGCGGTCGAAGGCCGTCGGGGAACCGCCGTTCATGCTGGGCATTTCGGTACTGGAGGCCTTGTCGATGGCAGCCGCGAGCGTTGCGGAGTATCGTATCGCTCCGCGCCTCGACGCGCCGGCAACACCGGAGCGGGTGCTGATGGCGATCGAGCGGCTGCGGGCCGCCGCAAGGCAAGGGACTGTGGCAAAGGGCTGATGGCAATGGTTGCGAGCCGAGAGGATATCAGGGACTTCCTGCGCCGCGAACCGGACTGCGTGCTGGTCGAGGTAACCGGAGCTGCCGGCTCGACGCCGCGCGACACCGACGCCTGGATGCTGGTGGCGCCGGACGCTCTTTTCGGCACCATCGGCGGCGGCCAGCTCGAATATATGGCGATCGACCACGGTCGGCGCGCGTTGAAGCGCGGCGACCGCGCCGACACCATGACGATCCCGCTCGGCCCCGAGATCGGCCAGTGTTGCGGCGGGCGTGTCGCGCTCGCCTTCGCGCGCATCGATCGGGAGAAAGCAACCATGCTGATAGACCGCAGCGATCTGGAAATTGCCAGCCGTCCCCATGTCTATGTCTTCGGCGCCGGCCATGTCGGCGACGCCCTGGCGATGGCGCTGTCGCTCGTGCCGGTGCGCACAATCCTCGTCGATACGCGAGAGGACGAACTTGAGGCGGCAAACATCCACGGCATCGAGACTTGCCTGACGGCGATGCCCGAGGCGGTCGTCCGCGATGCCCCGCGCGGCAGCGCCTTCGTCATCCTCACCCATGACCACGCGCTCGATTTCCTGATTGCGGCCGAGGCGCTCAGGCGCGACGATGCGTCCTATGTCGGCATGATCGGCTCGAAGACCAAGCGTTCCACGTTCAAGAGCTGGCTTTCACGCGAGATCGGTCGGCCCGATCTCTTCGACCGGCTCGTCTGCCCGATCGGCGGAACGGCAGTAAAGGACAAGCGGCCGGCCGTCATCGCCGCGCTCGCCGCCGCCGAGATCATGACCGCTGCTCTCAACCAACATTGGGAAACACCGGCCGTCGGGTCGACCAAGCGGGGCAAGCACGTCGGCGCCTGACATCAGGCGCCTTGGCGCGGCCGGATGATGCAATCGCCGACCTGATCGAATTCGCCCAGCTCCTGCGCGTGACGCTGCCCCCATTCGCATAGGGCAAGCAGGACCGGCTCCAAGCTTTGTCCCAGCGCCGTTGCCGAATATTCCACCCGAGGCGGCACTTCGCGAAAGATCTCGCGATGAACCAGGCCATGTTCCTCCATCTCGCGAAGCTGCTGGATCAGGACTTTCTGGCTGATGGCCGGAACAAGCCGCCGCAACTGCGAAAGCCGCCGCGGACCGTCGAACAGATGATAGAGGATCACGGCTTTCCAGCGTCCCGAGATCACCTTGAGCGCGCGTTCTGATGGCAATGACGGCAGTCTCTTGATGATATCGGTCATGGTTACCAACTGGTCAGTATGAAACGAAAGGGTGTGTAGAGCCGCATTGGAGAGTAGGGCTAGTTACGGATCGAAGCCAATCAAATCAGGTCGAGATCCATGAGAGCCATTGAATACCGATCCTTCGGGGCCCCTGAAGTCCTTCATGCCATCGACGCGCCAACTCCGGCGCCCGGGCGCGGTGATGCGCTGGTGCGCGTCAGGGCTATCGGGCTCAATTTCTTCGAAGTTCTGATGCGGCAGGACCGCTATGCCCTCACGCCGGATTTGCCGCTTGTGCCGGGTGTCGAGGTGGCTGGTGTTGTCGAGGCGCTGGGCGAGGGCGTGAAAGCACCGGCGGTCGGTACGCGGGTGGCCGTGCCCATGTTCGCCTTTGGGCGCGGCTCCGGTGGCTGCGCGGAATATGTCTCCATTGACGCCAGCGCACTTGTCCCGATCCCCGACGCGGTCTCGTTCGAGGTGGCGACGGCGCTGATGATCCAGGGGTTGACGGCGCTCCATCTCGTTCGGCAAAGCAAACCCCAAGGAAAGACAGTGCTGGTGACGGCCGCCGCCGGCGGTGTCGGCTCGCTGCTCATTCAGCTTGCAAAGGAGGCGGGCGCCGAAAGGGTGGTCGCGCTTGCAGGCGGTAGCGAGAAGGTTGCGTTCGCGCGCTCGCTTGGCGCGGACCTTGCGCTCGATTACCGGACAGCAGACTGGCAGGGGACACTCAGCCAGCATCCGATGGGTGGCCCGGTCGAGACGATCTACGACTTTGTCGGTGGTGACTTCACCAAATCGGCGCTCGGCGTCCTTTCGCCCGGGGGTGAGCTTGTCTTCGGCGCGATGGGTCGCTTCGAACTTGGGGCAGGCGATGTCGAGAAGATGCTGTCGAACAATCAGTCGCTACGCGGCTTTGCCCTGTTGCCGTTGCTCAGCCCTTCCGGCGTGAAGGCCGATCTCGCTCGTCTGTTCCGTCAGGTGGTAGACGGGCGGCTGAAGGTTCATGTGGGTGGCCGGTTTCCGCTGGCGCAGGCGGCCGAGGCGCACCGCGTCCTGGAAACGCGAAGCACGATGGGCAAGATCGTGCTCGTGCCTTAGTCTTGGACCAGAGCGCAGTTTCACCGATGCTGGCCGGTCAGGCCAGCATCTTGCCGATCAGCCGCTGACAGCGCTCCGCCATGTAATCGATCATCAGGCGCACCTTCGGATCCTGGAAGCGCTTGTGCGGATAGATCGCTGCCAGTTGCACGCCGAGCGGTGGCGTTGATGCGAGGATCGGCACCAGTTCGCCAGCGTTGATATGACTCTTCACTTCGAAGAGCGGCTTGTTGATGATGCCGCGCCCGTCGAGCGCCCATTGGGTCAGCACGTCGCCGTCATCCGAATCGTAAGGCCCAGTCACTTCGAACTTCCTGACGCCTTCCGGCGTCTGCAATGTCCAGAAGTATTCCTTCGAACCGGGATAGCGCAAAAGCAGACAGTCGTGCTTGTTGGCGATCAGTTCGTCCGGCGTTTGCGGCATGCCGCGTTTTTCGAAATAGGCGGGTGCTGCGCACACGACCCGCTCGCAGTTCATGATGCCGCGCATGCGCAGGTTCGAATCCTCGAGGATGCCGAGCTTGAAGGCGACGTCGACGCCTTCCGACAGGATATCGACGTTGTGGTCGGAGAGCCTGAGCCGCACCTCGATATCTGGATACTTGTCGTGAAACTCCGGAATGCCCGAGGCGATCAGCCTTCGACCTATCCCTAAGGGAGCGGTAATCTTCAGCGCGCCCTTCGGATTGTGCGAGAGGTCGGCAATGGCGTTTTCTGCCTCGTTGACTGCCTCGAGTATCTTGACGGCACCGTCGTAAAAGACACGCCCGTGCTCGGTAGGGGTCAGCTTGCGCGTCGTCCGATTGAACAGCCGAACGCCCATGTGGCGCTCCAACTCCTTGATTCTATTGCTGGCGACTGCTGGCGTCACGCGCTGGTCGCGACCAGCCGCCGACAGGGTTCCAAGCTCTACCACGCGTACGAAGACGCGCACGTTGTCCAGATATGACATGCCTCCCGATCTCTCCTCCGGGCGTTATGTAACGCATCCATTCCGTCGCGATTATATAGATTTTTTTGAAAGTGTTGGTGAACCAGCGACGTTCCCGCAGCCTCCAGCAATGACACATAATGCGCCACGGAGAAATGGGAGAATTGCATGTACGAGTATGCCATAGCCTGGGATTGGCTGACCTTTGCCATGAGATGGCTGCACGTCATCACCGGTATCGCGTGGATCGGTTCGTCGTTTTATTTCGTCGCGCTCGACTTGGGCCTGAAGAAGAGACCCGACCTGCCCGTCGGCGCCTACGGCGAGGAATGGCAGGTTCACGGCGGCGGCTTCTACCACATACAGAAGTATCTGGTGGCGCCGTCCAACATGCCGGAGCACCTGATCTGGTTCAAATGGGAATCCTATGTCACCTGGCTTTCCGGCTTCGGCATGCTGTGCATGGTCTATTATGCCGGCGCTGACCTCTACCTGATCGACCCCAATGTCCTCGACGTCTCGAAGACGACGGCGATCGCCATTTCGCTGGCATCGATCGGGTTCGGCTGGCTCGCCTATGACACGATCTGCAAATCGCCGGCCGGTCGCGACAACACCAAGCTGATGGTGCTTCTGTATTTCATCCTGGTCGGCATGGCCTGGGGCTATACGCAGCTCTTCACCGGTCGCGCCGCCTTCCTGCACCTCGGCGCCTTCACGGCAACGATCATGTCGGCCAACGTGTTCTTCATCATTATTCCCAACCAGAAGATCGTTGTTGCCGACCTGATTGCCGGTCGCACGCCGGACGCCAAATACGGCGTGATCGCCAAGCAGCGTTCGACCCATAACAACTACCTGACGCTGCCCGTCCTGTTCCTGATGCTGTCGAACCATTACCCACTGGCGTTCGGCACGCAGTACAACTGGATCATCGCGTCGCTGGTGTTCCTGATGGGCGTCACCATCCGCCACTATTTCAACACCCGTCACGCCGACAAGGGCAATCCGACCTGGACCTGGCTTGCAACCGCGCTGCTCTTCATCGTCATCATGTGGCTGTCGACCGTGCCGAAGATCCTGAGCGGCGAGGAGGAGGCGAAGGTTTCGGCGGCCCAGCAGCCTTTCGTGACCGCGGAAGCCTTTCCGAAGGTGCGCGACACCGTGCTTGGCCGCTGTTCCATGTGCCATGCCAAGGAGCCCGGCTGGGAGGGGATCGTCGTGCCGCCCAAGGGCGTGACGCTCGAGACCGATAGCGAGATCGCCAACCACGCCCGCGAAATCTATCTGCAGGCCGGCCGCTCGCACGCGATGCCACCGGCCAATGTCACCGGCATTTCCGACGAGGAGCGCAAGCTCTTCGTCGCCTGGTATGAAACGGCCGTAAAGGGAGAGAAGGTTCAATGACCGATTTGCTGATCCGCGGCCGCGTGCTGACCTTCGTCGAAAAGCCTGAGGGCATCGACGATACCGCTTCCTACCGCTATTTCGAAGACGGCGCCGTTCTGGTGCGGGGCGGCAAGGTCGCCGATATCGGCGAACATGCAGACGTTTCGCGCCGTGCGGGTCCTTCTGTCAAGGTTGCCGATCACCGGCCGAACCTAGTGCTGCCGGGTCTGATCGACACGCATCTGCATTTCCCGCAGACGCAGGCGATCGCCTCCTATGGCGCGCAACTGCTCGAATGGCTCAATACCTATATTTTCGTCGAGGAACAGAAGTTCCGTGAGCCGGCGCATGCGCAATTCATCGCCGGCCGGTTCATGGACGAGCTTTTGTCCAACGGCACCACCACGGCTGTCGCCTATTGCTCGGTGCATCCCGAAAGCGTCGATGCCTACTTCGGAGCGGCCGAAGCCCGCGGTATGCTAATGATCGGCGGCAAGGTGATGATGGACCGCAACGCGCCCGACGCGCTGCGCGACACGCCGCAACTGGGCTATGACGAGACCAAGCACCTGATCGGCAAGTGGCACGGCCGCGGCCGCGCGCATTATGCCATCAGCCCGCGTTTCGCGATCACATCGACGCCGGAACAGATGGAGATGAGCCGCGCGCTCGTCGCCGAGCATCCCGAATGCTACGTTCAGACACATCTTTCCGAGAACAAGGACGAGATCGCGTTTGCGACATCGCTCTATCCGGAGGCGAAGGATTATACCGACATCTATGCGCGCTACGATCTTCTGACGCGCAAGACGCTGCTTGGGCACTGCATCTATCTGAGCGACCGCGAAATTTCGGTGCTGGCCGAAACGGGTGCCGTCGGCACCTTCTGTCCGACATCGAACCTGTTCCTGGGCTCGGGCCTCTTCGATCGCGATCGGTTCGACAAGCTCGGAGCGCGCTGGTCGGTTGCAACCGATGTCGGCGCCGGCACCAGCTTCTCGATGCTTGAGACCATGGACGAGGCCTACAAGGTTCTCCATCTGCAGGGTCAACGGCTCTCGCCGCTGAACTCGTTCTACATGATGACGCTTGGCAATGCCCGGGCGCTCGATCTCGACGACCGCATCGGCTCGCTGCATATCGGCGCCGACGCCGATATCGTCGTGCTCGACAGCAGCGCCAAGCCGTCGATGGAGCTCCGCATGCGCGTGGCCAAGACCCTTGCCGAGGAGCTGTTCATCCTGCAGACGATGGGGGATGATCGCTCGGTGGCGGAAACCTACGTCGCCGGCAAGCCGATGAAACATCGTGCAAGTGCCCAGGTCGTTGCTGCAGAGGCTGAAGGTGGCCGGAGGCTCGAGACGGTCTGAGCCGTTCTGGCGGCGTTGCAGCGCAAAGGGCAGGGCTACGAGGCTTGAGAATGCATATCAGGGGAAGGCTTGTTTTCTTCCCTCATTCCGCCGTGTGCCGGAACCCAGCAACCTGACGTCTGTCAGGTCCAAGACCTTTCAGCCCAAGGACTTGGGCTGGTCCCGCAGTTCCTTTCTGTGAACACGCACAGGAACGAGCGCGGCTTCGGCAACTGCGGCCCATTCACGCCCATCCTTCCCCGCTGAGCACTCAGAGCCTCCCTCCAAGGAAGGCTTTCCTCGTCAGAGATCTTCCGGCCGCTTGCCGCCCATCGCCCGGGTCAGCGCGTCGGCGCGTTCGCGCACCGCCGGCCCAAGCAGCGAGAGCCTTTCGTCATTGATGCGCACCGACGGCCCCGAGATCGAGATCCCGGCAATCGTCTCGCCATATTCGTTGAAGATCGGTGCCGCCACGCAGCGCATGCCGAGCGTATGTTCCTCGTCGTCGACCGACCAGCCGCGCTGGCGGATGGTCTGGATATCCTGCAGCAGCGCCGGCAGGCTGTCGCGGGTCTTGTCGGTGAAATGTGCGAGCTCGCGCCCGGCAAGCAGATGCGCCACATCCTTGTCGGCCCAGGTCGACAGGATCGCCTTGCCGATGCCCGATGCGTGGATGGGCCCGCGCCGGCCGGGGCGAAAGAACGCCCGCATTGGGGCATGGCTTTCCACCTGCGAGATGAAGACGACATCGCCGCCTTCCTCGATGCCGATGTTCGCTGTTTCGCCGCTTTCCTCCATCAACTGCTTCAGGAACGGACGACTGATGGTGCCGAGCTTGCGGAAGCGCAGATAGGCGTTGCCGATCTCGAATGCCTTCAGGCCGATGGTCCAGGCGCCGGTGTCCGGATCGTTCATCACCATGCCGTGGTTGGCGAGAGAGGTCAGCAGCCGGTGCACTGTCGATGGTGCCATGCCGGTCACATCGGACAGGTGCGTCAGGGTCGAGCCGTCGTTTTCGGCAACGATCGCCAGCAGCGTCAGGCTGCGGTCGAGCACCTGTACGGAGCCGGGCGCTGCGTTCTCGCCGGCCTTCCTGCCGCGTTTTCCCTTGCCTGTCGCATCCATCCTTCGTCCTCCAGCGATCCCCGAGTCATGTCCATCATCCTCTAGCAGGAGCGGGATCGATTGTTTCGAAATTCTTGAAGATGTTTATTTCCGTATGATGGAAATGAATTCCATTTAGATGTTGAGTATCGATCGTTATGGGTTATCGTCTCATCAAACAGGAGGAGTTCCCATGGCTAAGATGCGCGCCGTTGACGCGGCTGTTTACGTTCTCGAAAAAGAGGGCATCGATTGTGCCTTCGGCGTACCAGGTGCGGCGATCAATCCGTTTTACTCCGCCCTGAGGGCGCGCGGCTCGGTCCGCCATATCCTTGCCCGCCATGTCGAGGGCGCCTCGCATATGGCTGAAGGCTATACCCGCGCCAGGCACGGAAATATCGGCGTCTGCATCGGCACATCGGGCCCTGCCGGCACCGACATGATCACCGGCCTCTACTCGGCCTCCGCTGACTCGATCCCGATCCTCTGCATCACCGGTCAGGCGCCGCGCGCGCGTCTCGACAAGGAAGATTTCCAGGCGGTCGATATCGCCAAGATCGCCGCACCCGTCACCAAATGGGCCGTGACCGTGATGGAGCCGGCGCTGGTACCCTTCGTCTTCCAGAAGGCGTTCCATCTGATGCGTTCCGGCCGGCCGGGCCCGGTCCTGATCGACCTGCCCGTCGATGTTCAGCTCGCCGAGATCGAGTTCGATCCCGAAACATATGAACCGCTCGAGCCCTACAAGCCCAAGGCGACGCGCGCCCAGGCGGAGAAGGTGATCGCGATGCTGAACGAGGCCGAGCGGCCGCTGATCGTCGCCGGTGGTGGCATCATCAACGCCGACGCCTCGGACCTCCTGACCGAATTTGCCGAGATCACCGGTATTCCCGTTATCCCGACGCTGATGGGCTGGGGCACGATCCCGGACGACCATCCGCTGATGGCCGGCATGTGCGGCCTGCAGACGTCGCACCGCTACGGCAACGCCAACATGCTTGCCTCCGACTTCGTGCTCGGCGTCGGCAACCGTTGGGCCAACCGCCACACCGGCAACGTCCCGACCTATACCGAGGGTCGCAAGTTCGTCCACGTCGACATCGAACCGACGCAGATCGGCCGCGTCTTCGCGCCGGATTTCGGGGTCGTCTCCGATGCGGGTGCCGCGCTGAAGCTGTTCCTTGACGTCGCAACCGAGTGGAAGACGGCCGGCAAGCTGCGCGACTGGTCGGGCTGGGCGGAAGAATGCCGCGAACGCAAGCGGACACTGCTGCGCAAGACCCATTTCGACCAGACGCCGCTGAAGCCCCAGCGCGTCTACGAAGAGATGAACAAGGCCTTCGGCCGCGATACCTGCTATGTCTCGACGATCGGCCTCAGCCAGATCGCCGGCGCCCAGTTCCTGCACGTCTACAAGCCGCGCAACTGGATCAATTGCGGCCAGGCCGGTCCGCTCGGCTGGACATTGCCGGCAGCGCTCGGCGTGCGTGCCGCCGATCCGGACCGGACGATCGTTGCGCTTTCCGGGGACTATGACTTCCAGTTCATGATCGAGGAACTGGCGGTCGGCGCCCAGCACAAGCTGCCCTACCTGCACGTGGTCGTGAACAATTCCTATCTCGGCCTCATCCGCCAGGCCCAGCGCGGCTTTAACATGGACTTCGAGGTCAGCCTCGCCTTCGACAACATCAACGCCTCTGGCGACGCAGAGAAGGGCTATGGCGTCGACCATGTCGCGGTCGCCGAAGGGCTCGGCTGCAAGGCGATCCGGGTGCGCAGTCCCAACGAGTTCCAGGAGGCGTTCGACCGTGCGCGCGCATTGATGGACGAGCATCAGGTTCCCGTCGTCATCGAGTTCATCCTCGAGCGCGTCACCAACATCTCCATGGGCGTCGACATCAATGCGGTCGTCGAATTCGAGGAACTGGCGATCCGCGGCGAGGACGTGCCGACCGCGATCGCAGCGCTGCTCGATTAAAAAACAATCACAAGGAGGAATCACCGCATGGCGAAGTTCGCTGCGAACCTGACAATGCTGTTTACCGAGGCGCCGTTCCTCGATCGTTTTGCCCTTGCGGCCAAGGCCGGTTTCGAAGGTGTCGAGTATCTCTTCCCCTATGAATTCGAGAAGGTGAGCTTGCGCGGCGAGCTGCAGCGTTATGGGCTGACGCAGGTGCTGCACAACCTGCCGGCCGGCAACTGGGCCGGCGGCGAGCGCGGCATCGCTATCCTTCCCGATCGGATCGACGAATTCCGCAAGGGCGTGGCGAGCGCCATCGACTATGCGACCGCGCTCGATTGCAAACAGGTCAACTGCCTGGTCGGCATCGCACCTGCGGGCATCTCGGAAGAGGTGCTGCGCAGCACGCTGGTCGCCAATCTCAGGCTTGCGGCAAGCGAACTCGGCAAGCAGGGCATTCGCCTGTTGATCGAACCGATCAACGACTTCGATATTCCCGGATTCTATCTCAACACGGTCGAGCAGGCCGCTTCAATCATCGACGAGGTCGGCAGCGACAATCTGTTCATCCAGTACGACCTCTACCACCAGCAGCGCACGCAGGGTGAACTCATCGGCACCTACAGGCGCTTTGCCGACCGCATCGCCCATGTCCAGCTTGCCGATAACCCGGGGCGCAACGAGCCGGGGACCGGCGAGATCAACTACCCCTACGTCTTCGATGCGCTCGAAGGGGCAGGCTACGACGGCTGGATCGGCTGCGAATACAAGCCGCGCACCACGACAGCCGAAGGCCTCGGCTGGCTTGGGGCAGAGCGCAAGCGCACGCAATCCGCAGATATCATCAAGATCAGGAGTTAAGCACAATGGCAACGATCGGCTTTATTGGACTCGGCATCATGGGCACGCCGATGGCACGCCATCTGCAGGATGCCGGACACACGGTCATCACCTCGAAATTCGCCATCCCGCCGCGACAGGAACTCCTCGACAACGGCCTGAAATTCGTCGAGACGCCGAAGGCGCTTGCGGAAACCGTCGACACCATCATCCTGATGCTGCCGGATACGCCTGAAGTGAAAGACGTCCTCTTCGGTGAGAACGGCGTCGCCTACGGCCTCTCCAAGGGCAAGCTTGTCATCGACATGAGCTCGATCTCACCGATCGAGACCAAGGAGTTCGCCAAGAAGGTCCGCGAAACCGGCGCGGAATACGTCGATGCGCCGGTCTCCGGCGGTGAAGTCGGCGCCAAGAACGCCTCGCTGTCGATTATGGCCGGCGGTTCGCAGGAAAGCTTCGACCGCGCTCTGCCGCTGTTTCAGCTGATGGGTAAGAATATCACACTCGTCGGCGACTGCGGTGACGGCCAGGTGACGAAGGTTGCCAATCAGATCATCGTTGCGCTCACCATCGAGGCGGTTTCCGAAGCACTCGTCTTCGCCTCGAAGGCCGGCGCCGATCCCGCGCGGGTTCGCGAAGCGCTGATGGGCGGTTTTGCCTCTTCGCGCATCCTCGAAGTCCATGGTGACCGGATGATCAAGCGCACCTTCGATCCGGGCTTCCGCATCTCGCTGCACCAGAAGGACCTGAACCTCGCGTTGCAGGGTGCAAAGTCCCTCGGCATTTCGCTGCCGAACACGGCAGCGACGCAGGAACTGTTCAACAACTGCGCCGCCAATGGCGACAGTGGGCTCGACCATTCCGGCCTGGTGCGTGCTCTTGAGCGCATGGCGAACCATCAGGTCGCGTGAGGCCGTTGCCGGCCATATAAATGCGCATGATCCGTCCGTGGACCCATTGCATCGGACCGATCATGTGTCCGGGCGGCGGTTGGAGGAACCGCCGCCCGAGACGACTTCGTTATCAGGGGGATACCAATGCCAGCCATCACCGATCCACGCAGGTTTCTGGAGACGTTGTTTACCTCGGCGGTTGCCGCCGCCGATCCGGCATTGGTGATCGCCGCCAATTTGCCGGAGCGGCCGAGGGGCCGCACCGTTGTCGTTGGTGCCGGCAAGGGTGCAGCCCAGATGGCTCAGGCCTTTGAGCGTCACTGGGACGGCCCGCTCTCCGGCGTTGTCGTCACCCGCTATGGCTACGCAGCCCCTTGCGAGCGCATCGAGGTGCTGGAGGCGTCGCATCCCCTGCCGGACGAAAGCGGCCTTCAGGCCGCGCAACGCCTGCTTGCCGAAGTCAGCGGCCTGACGACGGACGATCTGGTCGTCGCCCTTGTCTGCGGTGGTGGTTCTGCCTTGTTGCCCGCGCCGCCGCCCGGGCTTTCGCTTGACGACGAAGTTGCCGTCAACCGGGCATTGCTCGCCTCGGGCGCGCCGATCAGTGCCATGAATGCGGTGCGCAAGCATGTCTCGATGATCAAGGGTGGCCGGCTTGCAGCCGCAGCCTATCCTGCCAAGGTTGTCTCGCTCATTGTTTCCGACATTCCCGGTGACGACCCGGCGCTGGTCGCGTCCGGCCCGACGCTGCCGGATGCGAGCACGCGCGCCGATGCCCTGAAGATCGTCGAGCGCTACGGTTTGCAACTGCCCGAAAAGGTTCTGGCATGGCTCGCAGATCCGGCGGCCGACGCGCCGTCACCGTCCGATCCGCGCTTCGCCGACAATGACGTGCGCCTGATCGCCTCCGCCTCCGTCTCGCTCGAAGCCGCTGCCGCCAAGGCGCGGGAGGCCGGGATCGAGGCGATCATCCTGTCGGATGCGATCGAGGGCGAGGCGCGCGATGTCGGCAGTGTCCACGCGGCAATCGCCCGCGAAGTCGCGGGCCGCGGGCGGCCTTTTGCCAAGCCGGTTGTCGTTCTCTCCGGTGGCGAAACCACGGTCACCATAAGGGGGGCCGGCAAGGGCGGACGCAACAGCGAATTCCTTCTGTCTCTGGCGCTCGGCATCGATGGTGCGAGCGGCGTATCGGCGCTCGCGGCTGATACCGACGGCATCGACGGCTCCGAGGACAATGCCGGTGCCTTTGCCGACGGCACTACCATCGCCCGGCTCGCCGCCCAGCGGCTTGATGCGGCAGCATTTTTGCAGCGCAACGACAGTTGGAGCGCTTTCGATGCGCTTGGCGATATCTTCAAGCCGGGGCCGACCGGGACCAACGTCAACGACTTCCGCGCCATCCTGGTGCAGTAGCGCTGTGAGCAAAGGGCACTAACCCGTTGTCGCCACTTGGTCAGGCGGCGCGCTCTGGCTGAAATGGCAGCTGACCGTGCCATGGCTGCCGAAATCGGCAACGAATGTGTCGCCACTGCGCGCTTCCACTGCCCGCACGAACGAGCCGGAAAGCACGATCTGCCCCGGCTCGATCGCATCGCCATATTGCGCCAGCCGGTTGGCGAGCCAGGCGATACCGCGCGCGGGATGATTGAGAACGCCGGCGCCCAATCCGGTTTCTTCGACCTCGGCATTGCGCGAGAGGATCGCGCCCATCCACCGCATGTCGACCGCGTCCGCGCGCATCGGCCGCCCTCCGAGGATCAGTCCGGCATTGGCGGCGTTGTCGGCGATCGTATCGGCGATGCCTCTTGCCTGTTGCGTCTCGGGATCACGTCTGAGGATGCGGGTGTCGAGGATCTCCAGGGCAGGGATGACGAAGTCGGTGGCGTTGAGCACGTTCAAGACGGTGACGCGCGGCCCTTTGAGCGGTGCCTTCATCACGAAGGCGATCTCCGCCTCCACCCGAGGCTGGATGAAGCGGTCAGCGGGAATGGTCGCGCCGTCCTCAAACAGCATGTCGTCGAACAGCACGCCGGAATCCGGCGTATCGATGCCGAGCGACTGCTGCATCGCCTTCGAGGTCAAGCCGATCTTGAAGCCGATGATCCGTCGACCGAGGTCCCGCTTGCGCCGGACCCAGGCGGATTGAACCGCATAGGCTTCATCGACAGTCATACCCGGGTGCTTGAGTGACAAGAGACCAATCTGGCGGCGATCGACTTCGGCCCGCTGGAGGCTCTCGGCTGCATCGGAAATCTCGGCAAGACTAAGCATGCGACCGCCTTCCTCTCACACAGACGCCGGCCATGCCTTGGCGATGGGCATCCGAAGGATTTCGAGCATTCCGCTGACGTTCAATGCGCCGATATCATCGCTGAAACAGCCACGATAGGAAAGGGGATCGCCGCTTATGGAACGTCGGCATGGGGCAGCACTTGATCACGGCGTCCGCACGTCAAACGGATTGCGTTGCGAGCAGCATGCCAAGCCCGATGAGGATCGAACCGCAGGCCCGCGGAACCAGGCGGTTTTGGCCGCCGGTGAAACGACCAAGTGTGAGCGACGCGAGCATCACCGCTGCGGCATCTGCTGCAGACAACGCCAGGTTGACGAGCATCCCGAAGATCAGGAACTGTAGCGTGACTGGCATCGCCGCCGCCGGATCGACGAATTGCGGCAGAAACGTTACGAAGAACAGTGCCGTCTTCGGGTTGAGAATTTCAACGAGGATGCTGTCGCGCAGCACACCCGGCTTGGCGTCCGTCTTGTGCCCGTCATGTTTGCCGATGCCGAGCAGCATCGTGCCGCCAAGCCATACCAGATAGATGGCACCCGCAAGCTTGATTGCGGCATAGAGAAACGGAGCGTGAGCGAGAAGGGCGGCAAGCCCCAGCGTTGCTGCGGCGATATGCACATAGCAGCCGATATGAATGCCGAGCGCCGCGAGGAAGCCGGCCTTGCGCCCATGCGCCAGGGTCTGCGCGGTCATATAAAGAATGGCCGGTCCCGGCATGCAGGCAAAGATCGCGGTCGCGACTGCAAACGAAATCCAGTGGTCGATCGAGGGCATGGCGGTTCCTCCGGTTCGCCGGCTGCCTTTCCAGCAGCGTGGCGTTCAACCCGATCCGTTCAATCCGGAATTCGAGCAGGGGGAGAACTACGCTTGGTTGTATCGATGCGACATACGGCAGGTGTCGTATTTCGTCGTTTCGAACCCGTTGCTAATATTGTGGTGGTTAAGCGAACGTCACCAATAGGAGCAGGTGTCGCATGCGGATCTCAGCCGATGGGCAGGCCGATGCGAACCGCGTAGGCGGCGATCTCGGCGGCGCTGTGCAGGCTGAGCTTGCGCATCAGGTTTTCGCGGTGCTTGCGGGCGGTGAGGGGGCTGATGCCAAGCCGTTCGGCGATCTCGCGTGCCGTCAGCCCCTGGGCTGCGAGCGAGAGGATCTGCATCTCCCGCCGTGTGAGCGGAATGGGCGAAAGGGCTTCGTCGGTCGCCGACGGCAGCGTCTGTCGGGCCGGGTCGCTGACGGCAAAGCGGATCGATTGGGCGAGATAGATGTCGTTGGCACGGAGCGCATCTACGGCGTCTTCAAGTTCGGCGGGGTCGCCGTTCTTGGTGAGATAACCGTTGGCCCCGGCCTCGATGGCAGCGCGAACCGTCCTCGGTTCGACATTGGCGGTCAACACCAGGATCTTCATTCTTGGCGCCATCGCCCTGATATCGGCGATGAACTGGATGCCGGCAACACCCGGCATGCCGAGGTCGAGGACCAGAAGGTCTGCCGGTTCGCTGCGGGCAAGTACCTGCACGGCCTCGCCGTCGGCGGCCTCGGCAACCACGGTTACATCCGCCATCGTCGACAGCAGCATCTTCAAGCCTTCGCGCACGATGGCGTGGTCGTCGGCAACGATGACGGTCATGGCCTTCGACATCCAAGCAATCCTTCATTCAAATCAGCATCGTTCGGCGACCGTAGACAGGCTGTCGAGCGGAGGTTGTGCGGCGGCACGGCGCAAGCGTCCGCACCCTCTGCCGACAAAACTTACTATTTCGTGAATCTTACGCGGTGCTGTTCGCCCATTTACCGGTCCATTGCCGGTTGCTCCTGTGTTGGAGGTTCGGGGGTGTCGGATAGGGCTGCGTGCCAGTGGGCATCGCCGCACGCGACCACGCGTCGAGCGGAATGCGGAAATTGAGGAATGCGGCTTAGTGCTATTCGATGAAGACGCGAACACTAGCCGCCCGCCCGATGGCGTCGATCACCGTAAGGGTGGAATAGCCGGCCCCATCCGGTTGCCACTGCGTCGTCCGTCTGCGGGTGGGGTCGGGCAGCGGTCTGCCATTGGCAAGCCAGCGGAAGGGCGCGCGACCGCCTTGCAGCTTCAGGGTCAGCGGCGACATTGTCTCAAGGTTGGCGCCCAGTTCGACGCGTGCGCCCTCGGGCGGAAAGACGATCTGTGGCGCTGGCTCGCGCGCCGAGGCGTTGACCAACCCGCTTGCCGTCATCGAGAAGCGGCGTTGGCTGATCGGCAGCTCGGTCTGCGAGATGCGTACGGCACCGGCCGGCGCATCCGGTAGCGGCGTGATCGGCAGGCCGGATTTGGCAAAGCCTTCAAACAGGATGGGCGCGGCGGAGCCATAGCCGGTCAGGCCGGGAACGGCGCCGTTGTCTGGTCGCCCGACCCAGACGCCGAGAACATACCGGCCGTCGTAGCCGACCGACCACGCGTCGCGGTAGCCGTAGCTGGTGCCGGTCTTGTAGGCGATACCCCGCTGGCGGCTTCCCGCCGGCGGCAGAACCGCGGAAAGCACATCCGAGACATGCCAGGCGGAAACCGGGGAAAGAAGCGGCTCCCCGTCGATCAGCCCAGCCGTGCCCGTGATGCCATCACCGAGGCGCACGGGGAAGCCGCGATTGGCGAGACCCGCATAGAGCTGCACGAGGTCGCGCAGCGTCATGCCAACGCCGCCGAGGCCGATTGCGAGACCCGGAGCCTCGCCGGCCGGCAGCACCGGCTTCACTTCGGCGCGGCGGAACCGCACCATCAGCCGGGCAGGGCCGACGACGTCGAGCAGCCGGATCGCCGGCACGTTCAAGGACAATTGCAGCGCCTGGCGTACGCTGACGTCGCCCTGGTAGCTCATGTCGAAATTGCGCGGGCGGTAGCCGAAGAAGTCGGCCGGGCGATCCTCGATGATGGTTTCCTGGCTGACCAAACCCTCTTCAAAGGCGAGGCCGTAGATGAACGGCTTGAGCGTAGATCCGGGTGAGCGGTTGATCCGCGTCATGTCGATCCAGCCCGAGCGGCTTGCATCGAAGTAATCGGCCGAGCCGACTTCGCCGATGATCTCGCCGGTGCGGGCATCGGCCATGATCATGGCGACGGACACCCTCGGTCCCAACTTGGCGGCGCCATCGCGCGCAACCGCCTCGAGCCCGCGCTGAACACTGCGGCGCAACGTCGTTTGATGCTTTACGGCGGTCGGCTGCTTGCGCAGCGCGAGCTCGGCCAGATGCGCGGCATAGGCAGGCAACTGAAGGCGGCGCGTCGGAATGGCGGTCATCGCCGCGCGCCCAGCCTCGCCTTCGCCGATCACGTCGGCAACGGCCATGCGGGTCAAGACGCGCTGGCGAGCAGTCTCGGCGGCTGCGTGATTTCTGTCGGGCCGGCGCTTTTCCGGCAATTGCGGCAGCGCCACGAGCAAGGCAGCTTCGCCGACCGAAAGGCGTTTCGGCTCCTTGCCGAACCAGGCAAGGCTGGCTGCGCGCACGCCTTCGAGATTGCCACCATAGGGGGCGTGGCTGAGATAGAGATCGAGGATCTGGTCCTTCGAAAGCCGGCGTTCGATCTGAATAGCGCGAGCAATCTGCAGCAGCTTGGCCGTCACGCTTCGCTGCTCGCGCGGTTCGATCAGCCGCGCCACCTGCATCGAAAGCGTGGACGCGCCGGAGACGATGCGGCCGTTGCTGACGAATTGCAGCGCGGCGCGCCCGAGCGCGAGGATGTCGATACCGGCATGTTCTCGAAAGCGTTGGTCCTCATAGGCGACCAGCATGCGCAGGAACTGCGGATCGACGTCATTGATAGTCGTCTTCAGCCGCCAGAGACCGTCAGGCGTTGCAAAGGCCCGCAGCAGTTGGCCTTCGGCGTCGAGAACCTCCCGTGAGACGATGCCGGCTGCCTCAAGCGGCGGCGGAAAGGCCCGGTCGGCCTTATCGAGGGCAAAAGCCGCTAGTCCCGTCAGCAACAGGCCGACGGGTATCGCGATCAGCAGTTTGTGCCCTATCGACATCGTTTGGCCTATTGCGCTGCCAAGACCTCCATGCGCCCTGTCGCGGTGCGGGCCGAGAACTGCGGCCGGTACATGTCTTCGACGCTTGCAGCCGGATGATCGTAGACACCAGGGTTCACGGCGCGCACGACATAGGCGAGCGTCAGCTCGCGGCTGTCTCCTGAGGTCCGGTCGAAGGCGGCGACGAACCGGTCGTTGCGGAACTCCGTGTGGGTCGCGGTGATCTCACCGAGCCATTCGAAGTTGCTCAACTGGGCGCTGTCGACCAGGCTCGGATTGTCGATCTGGAAGCCTGCCGGCAGCAGATCCGACACCAGCACGCGCGACGGCCAGTCATTGGTCTCCGTCACTTTCAGCACTACGACATACCGCTCGTTTTGCCTTGCCTGGCTCACATTGGCTTCGGCGCCGTCAAGCGTGTAGTAGGTGCGTTCGATGGCAAAGCCATCGCCGCCGGCCGACAGTGGCTGAGCCGGGGCCGCAACCGTGGTCACCACGGCAGAGACGGCGTCAGCCCCTTCGTTCTTGATCACGACCGGGTGCGACAGCAGGGCGTCGCCGGTGATCCGCGCGGCGTAAGCGCCGTTCTTCGAGGCGCCGTTGACGTCGAGCAGCATGTCTTCGTCACCGCCCTGAACGGCGCGTGCGGCGAGCAACATCCAGGCCTGTTCCTGTGTGCTGGTGTATTTCTTCTGCTCCCATTGCCGTGCGACGATCTTCGACAGTTCCGGGATGATCGGCGGAACCGGGCGGCTTTCAGCGGCCAGCGCCAAGACTGCCGCATCGTCGCGAAGCGAAGAGCCGTAGTCGGAGCGCGACAGGCTGACATTGACGAGGCCCGTCGACATGTTGGCCGACGACGCAAAGATCTCCTGCGACCGCTGGGCATCGCCATAGAGCGCGAGGGCTGCTGCGACGTGTGCCTTGGCGAGCGGCGTCGGGAAGTCGTTGATCAGCGTGTTGGCGTAATAGCGGATGTCATTGACCGCCGCCTTGCGATTGCGCGCCAGCACGTAGAGCGAATAGGCAATTTCATTGCCACGATCCTTGACGTTGGTGTCGTAGCCGAGACCGTTTTGCAGGTTTTCGAGTGCCTGAACCATGGCTGCCTCGGGCACGTCGTATTTCTGTTCGCGTGCGCGCGTCAGGAAGTCGGTGACATAGGCATCGAGCCAGAGGTCACCGTAACCCGGGCCCCACAGGCCAAAGCTGCCTGATGACGACTGGTAGGAGAGCACGCGATAGATCGCCTCCTGCACCCGCTTCGTCACTTCGTCGTCATCGGCAAGGCCCGACTGCTTGGCAAGTTCGCTCATGTAGAGCAGCGGCAGCGCGCGGCTCGTCGTTTGCTCGGCGCAGCCATAGGGATAGCGGTCGAGCGACATCAGGATGGCGGGAATGTCGAAGGCGGCCGAGCGGGTGACGCTGAGCGACACCGAGGCGCCCTGCAGCACGCTATCGGCCAGCAGTTGGCCGTCGATCGTCAGGCTGCTGCCCGCCGCCAAATTGACCACCTGCCGTTGGGTCACCGGCAAGGTCGCCGGGCGCACAGGAATGTTGAGCGCCTGTTCGAGGGATAGCCCGGAAGCGCCGGTGAGCTGGACCGTGACCTGGCCGTCGCCCGGGTACTGGCCGACCAGCGGCAGCGTCAGGACCGACTTGCCGCCAGCATCGAGGCGGACCGTTTCGCTTGGACCAGCCTGTTCGACGGTGACCGGCCCGTTGGTCGTCAACTGGACCTGGTAGTCGCCCGCTGGCGCATCGGTGTTGGCGATATCGAGCCTGAGTTCGGCACGGTCTCCGGGTGCCAGGAACCGCGGCAGGCTCGCGGTCACCACAATGGGATCGCGGATGACGACGTCGCGCACCGCATGGCCGACGCCGGACTTCGTCCAGGCGACGCTCATGATACGTGCGGTGCCGTTGAACTGCGGGATGTCGAAACTGACGGTCGCCTTGCCGTCGGTATCAAGCTTCACCGGGCCTTCGAAGAAGGCCACGAGCTTTTCGGTGGGAGGGCTTCCCTGCAGTGCCACCTGGCCGCCATCGCCGCCGGTGCGCAACTTGCCGGTCGCGCCAAGCGAGCCGTCAATCAGCCGACCGTAAAGATCGCGCATTTCGAGACCCAGCTGACGCTGACCGAAATACCAGGCGGCCGGATCCGGCGCTTCGTAACGGGTGAGGTTCAGGATGCCGACGTCGACCGCGGCGATCGTGACATAGGCTTCCTCATTTGCGCCGGCGCCTGCCACCTGCAGGCTGATATCGAGCGGCTTGCGCGGTTCGGTCTTTTCGGGCGCTTCGAGGGTGACGGCGAGCTTGCGCTCGGCCGGATCGACGGTCAGCCACTTGATGCCGATCGCGCGCATCGGCATGCGGCTTTCCTGCGCGTCACCGGGGCGGTAGAGCGTCGCGGTCACATAGGCGCCGGCGCCCCATTCGGCGGTAACGGGTAGATCGACCTCACCGCCTTCGGCGGCAATCGTCGCGCTCTTCGTCGTCACCAGGTCTTCCGTTCCGACGGTCACCAGCAACTCGCCGGCAAAGCGCGGAGAAACCTTGAGCTTGGCAGTCTCGCCGACGGAGTAGTTTTCCTTGTCGAGAGCGATCTCGAGGCCATCGGGCGTCTCTGTCGATGTCGAGGCGACATACCAACCAGCATCGAACTCGACGCTTGACGTCGGCCCATCGAGGGCGGCGGTCTCAACTTCGAGACGGTAGCGCCCCCAGCCGACGGGCACTGAGATCTCGCCGCCATCGGCGGTCACATCGACCGTGCCGTTCGCCACCTGCTTGGTGGTGACAACGGGTTCATACTTCCAGGCGGTACCGTCGCGGTACCATTGATAGTTGCGCTCGACGCTGATGAGCTTCCAGAGCGCGCCCGGCATGGCGGCCTTGCTGCCATCGGGGTCGATGGCAATCACGCGGAACTTGCCGACCGAGTTCTCCTGAAGGTCGCCCGAAAATTCCGGCTTGATGCCGATGACGGGCCCTTCCGGCTTTACCGGCAGCGTCAGCGAGCGTTCGATGGCACGGCCTCCGGCCTCGCGCATGCGGACGGTGACGTTGGCATTGATGAGTTGTGTCGTGGATGGGACTTCGGCGAGCGCGACCTCGAACGTCGATTTGCCCTCGTCATCGAGGGGTAAGAGCTCTTCGAGCGGCAGGCGCGTGTCCTCGCTCGCCTCTTCGTCGGCAAGGCCGAAGAAGTATCCCTTGAAGGCAGCATTTTCGCGTGTGGGCTTCAGAACGACTTCGCCCTCAAGCTCAAGCCCGGCGGCCGGTGCGCCATAGAGATAACGGCCATCGACGGCGACCTGTACCGGTTCGCCGATGGCAATTTCCTTGGCTTCGCTCGTCAGATCGAACTCGGTGCGATCGGGAACGAAATCGTCGACCAGGAACTGCTTTTCTCCGATCGGTGAGGCCTTGGGGTCGGTGAAGATCTGCATCGTCCAGGTGCCGCGCATGGCGTTTTCCTGAACATCAAGGTCAAGCGTGTGACCGCCGAGTTTGCCGCCATCGCTGATCATCCGGCGGTATTCGACGCCATCGGGACGCAAGAACACGAAGGTGAGCGGCAGGTTTTCGATCGCCTCGCCATTGACGTCGCGGGCGAGCGCTGCCGCATGCACCGTTTCGCCGACACGGTAGATGCCGCGTTCGGTCCAGGCAAGAATGTCGATCGCACCGGGGGCGGCGCGGCCGGTCACGCCGCGATCCGACAGGTCGAAGCCGGCCCGGGTCATGTCCAGGAAGACGAAATCGTCTTCGCCGTTCCTGGCGGTGATCACAGCGGGGGTCAGCGCGGCCGTGCCGCGGATGAGGCCCGCGGTGAAGGTGGCACGGCCGTCTCCGTCGGTCGTCGCCGTTCCGAGGATCTCGTTGTTCTTGGCGACGAGCTGCAGCTCGACGCCCTCGATCGGCTTGGCGGTCGCGAGCGACCGGGCAAAGACATTCAGCCCATCGGTGCCTGCGTAGGTCGATACGCCGATGTCGGAGACGACGAACCATTGGGTGGCACGGGCATCCCAGTCCTGGCTGATGCCGGTTTCGGACGCAGCCGTCAGCACGTAGACGCCGGCCTTGCGCTTCGGCAAGGCTTCATCGACAGGGAAGCTGGTGACCACTTCCTTGTTGAGCACGCTCTCGATGGAGATCGATCCTTCCCAGACCAGTTCGCCGCTTTCGTCCTGAATGCGCTGGGCGCTGTAACCGTCGATCTGCGTCAGGAATTGCGAATTCTGCAGCACCTGCGCCAAGCTGCGGTCACCGATCCGATAGAGCTTGAGCTTGGCGCTGTCGGTGTTGACGGAAACAATCGGAATGCCGCGGCGCGCCGTCGACGGCAGCACGAAGCTGTCGCCGGTAAAGCGCACGACCTGGCCGCGATCCTTGACGTAGACCTCAAGAGTAACCGGTGCTTCCAGCACTTCGTCGACCGACGAGGGCAGGCCGGTGCGCAGCGTCAGCTTATATCGCTGGCCATGCGACAGACCCTCGACGCAGATCTGGTCGCCCTTGGCTTCCACCGCCTTTGCGGCAGCGCCATCGACCGTGACGAACGAGGCATAGTCGGCGCCGCTCTTCAGCAATTGCTCGGAGAACTGCACGCAGGCGCGCGGTGAGGCGCTGTCGGCGTCGACGGTATTTTCAATGACGCGGAAGCGCTTGCGCTCTTTCAGGTCGAGATAGGCGGTCTCGACCGTCTTCGATTGCACCAGCTCAAGGCTGGCCTTGTAGGCATTGAGCGAGCCGCGGAAATTCTCGGAATTTTCCAGCGCCTTGGCGAGAACTGCCAGTGCATGGGCGCGGCTTTCGGCGGTGCGGGTCAACTGATAGCCGTTGATTGCTGCAAGAGCGGCCTGCGTCGCCACATCGGTATTGCCGGTGATCCGGTTTGCCGTGCGTGCCGTCTCGAGCCACAGTTCACTGTCGTCGGGAGTGATCGCAAGCGCGCCCTGGAATGCCTTCAACGCGGCGTCGATCGTCCCCGACGACGCCAGAACACGCGCCGATTCGATCAGGCCGTTGACGCCAAAGCCCTGCTGGTCGTCGGCAAGTGCAAGGTTCGCCTTGGCGTCGCGCGCATCCTGCAGGATCTGGTCGGAGAGGAAGGAGAGACGTGGTGGTGCGCCAAGATCAGGCTGCACGGCCTGTGCCTGCACGACCTTGCCGGCGATGGCGCCCGCAAAGTCGTTCAGCTGGTTGAAGTCGGATTTCAGGAAGCACCATTTCACCTTGGGATTGTAGGTGAACGCACGGCAGGATTGATCCGCGATGCAGGCGGTCTCGCACTGCTCCAGGGAAACATTCTGCTCGGTCCGCAGATCGAAGCCGAAGTAGTCAGCGTCCTGAGTGATCTCGACCTGGCGACCCGTCTCGGCCGAAAAAGCTGGATATCCAGCGGTCAGAACAGAAACAAGGAGAGTGGAAAGGCCGAAAAACGCGCGCACAGACATCCAGTCCTCCCAACGCAACCGGTCTCGATAGAGCTTCACCTTTTCAAGGTTCGGGACGCCTTGTCAACCTTGGACGTCCAAGAGTTGAAAGACGATTTGCGCAGAAAAGAACAACTCGTTCCCAGATGGCTGCGACCCTTCGAGGAGGCGCTTAACCTCGCTGTTCCCTCAGGAAAACGACGAGCGAACGTCCGGCGTCGAGGATATGATCGCGCGTCAGCGCGGAGGCCAGATCGGCATCCCCCTTGGCACAGGCGTCGAAGATCGCCTCATGCTCGCGCGCCGCGCGCTTCATGCCGTCCGTCAACGTCAGCTGGGCGCGCAGATAGCGATCGATGCGGTCGAGCGAGGCGCGCACGATCTGTAGGTAGTAGGGCCGGCGCGCGGCCTCATAGAGGCTATAGTGGAAATTACGGTTGGTTTCGCCCCACTTGGCCGAATCGGATTCTTTGCCAAACTCGTCACAGTGCCTGCGGGCAAGGTCGAGCGTCTTTCGATCCAGATTGGGAACGGCGAGCCGGATGACCTCGGCTTCGAGCAGGGCGCGAAACTCGAAGATCTCCTCGATCTCCTCGATGGAAAGACCGGCGACGACGGCGCCCTTGTAGCGCTGTGTGGTAATCAACCCGTGCTGTTCAAGGCGCGACAGCGCTTCTCTTACCGGGATACGGCTGGTGTTGAACATCTGCGCGATCTGGTCCTGCCGCAGGTTCTCCCCTTCGGCGAGCGCGCCTTCGATGATCGCCTTGCGCAATGCCTCGTAGACGATATCGGCGGCGGAAGCGGCTTGCCTGATATCAACGGCATCGAGTTTCATCGCGTCCAATTCCCGGTGGCTTGTGTCTCTGGCTATGGCAGTGCGGGGCCTGCCGTCCTTCCGGTCATAGGTCCATTCCTGCGGCCGGGCAACAGAGGCCGAGGCAACCGCGAAAATTTCGTATATTTCACATTGTATATTGGATCCAATATTTCTATGACTGTTGGCGCGTCGGCGGTGGCGGCTCTTCAGTCGCCGTGGGAGATCCCTTCTCCCGCGCGTCGATGTACAGATATCAAGGCATAGGCATGTGGATGCGGTCCGCATGCATCGCGTGGAGGCGAAAAATGCGCAGCAGCAAGGTCATTCATATTGTTTCCTGCCATGCGGAAGGCGAAGTCGGCGATGTTATCGTCGGCGGCGTGGCGCCACCGCCGGGCAAGACGCTCTGGGAGCAACGACGCTTCATTGCCGAGGATCAGACCCTGCGCAATTTCGTGCTCAACGAGCCACGCGGCGGCGTCTTCCGCCACATCAACCTGCTGGTGCCACCGAAGGATCCGCGCGCGACCATGGGCTTCATCATCATGGAACCGGAGGACACCCCGCCGATGTCCGGTTCCAACTCGATCTGCGTTTCGACCGTGCTGCTCGACAGCGGCATCGTGCCGATGCAGGAGCCCGAGACGAGAATGGTGCTGGAGGCGCCTGGCGGATTGGTCGATGTCGTCGCCACCTGCCGCAACGGCAAGGCAGAGCGCATCACCGTCACCAACGTTCCTTCCTTTGCCGGCAAGCTCGACGCGAAGATCGAGGTTGAGGGGCTCGGCACGCTCACGGTCGACACCGCCTATGGCGGCGACAGCTTCGTCATCACCGATGCGCGCACACTCGGTTTTTCAGTGACGCCGGACGAAGCGCGCGAACTGGCCGAAACCGGCATCAAGATCACGCGGGCGGCCAATGAGCAACTTGGCTTCACGCATCCAGAAAACCCGGAATGGGCGCATATCTCGTTCTGCCAGCTGACGCTGCCGGTCGAGGAACGCGACGGCGTCCTGCATGGCCGCAACACTGTGGTGATCCAGCCGGCAAAGCTTGACCGTTCGCCAACCGGCACCGGCTGCTCGGCGCGCATGGCGGTGCTGCACGCGCGCGGGCAGATGAAGGTGGGGCAGCGTTTTGTCGGCCACTCGATCATCGATTCGACGTTCGATTGCCGCATCGTGGCAGATGCGACGGTCGGCGGTCGCCCGGCCATCATCCCGGAAATCTCCGGGCGTGCCTGGGTCACCGGCACGCACCAAGTGATGCTGGATCCGGCCGATCCGTGGCCGTCAGGCTACCGGCTTGCCGATACCTGGCCGCGCAAGCAGTAGGCCAGCTGACGTCTATTCAGCAATGATGCGCGTGGTGCCGACCCAGAGTTCGCGGGCCGGCCCCGCGCCGATGTTGCGGGCGCGATGCGGCAACGATGAGGGGAAGTGGAGGGTGTCGCCAGCCTTCAACACATATTCCTTGCCGTCGATCTCGTAGAGCATTTCCCCCTCGATCAGATAGAGGAAATCCTCGCCTTCGTGGCTGGTCAGTTCGGACGCGTAGCCGACCGGCATATGGGTTATGCAGCCGTTAAGCTGCGCGCCCGGAAAGCCGCGTTCAAGCAGCTCATAGACCCGCTCCTTCGTCTCGACATTGTAGCCGCGGCGTTCGCCGGCATGCGACACCATGGAATGGGCGTGCTGCGGCGGCTGCGACAGGAACGTGTCGACGCTGGTGCCGAGCGCATTGGCGACATTGTAGAGCGAGATCAGCGACGGTGTGGAAATGCCGCGTTCGATCTGGCTGATGAAGCCCTCGGTCAGCCCGGCTTCGCGCGCGACCTGTTTCATCGTCTTGCCGATTTCCTTGCGGCGGGCCCGCAGCATCTGGCCGATCGTTGCGGCCGCGGGCATGTCGGTAATAGGGGCGCCAGCATCTGCTACTGGCACCTCATCGGTATCGAGAGGCATGATTTTCTTTCCGCTTGACTCGCGTCTGTTGTTGTACTTTAGTCCGACTAAAGTCGACTATGCAAGCTCCGCTGCTGGCCGGCTTATAAAGGGGAACAACAAGAATGCCTTCGCGACAATCCGGACGCAAAGAAAAACGTTCGAAAAAATTGGATCCAATATCCAATTAGCCGGAGGCATGTTCCGGCAATGGCCGGGCGATCAAACAGGAGGAGTGAGAGATGAAACGTTTGTTGCCGATCTTACTGGGTGCCGCACTTGGGCTCGCTGCGGCCACATCGGCGCTCGCCATCGAGCGTGGCGGCGCCATGACCTTTGCGCGCTACGACGATTCCACCGTCATCGACCCGGTCTACGCCGATCGCAATCCTGATCTCTGGATGGTTGCCGGTCTCTACGAAACTCTGCTGCGCAACGGCCCTGACGGCTCGATCGTGCCCGGATTGGCTGAGGGCTACGACGTTGCCGCAGACGGGCTTTCGATCAAGCTCAAGCTGCGCGATGGACTAAAATTCTCCGACGGCTCTGCTTTGACGGGCGCCGATGTGGTCTTCTCGCTCGACCGGGCCCGCAATCCCGAGCTTGGCCCCTGGGCCGGCCTGCTTGGTGCCGTCGACAAGGTTTCCGCCGATGGCAACCAGGTGACGCTGACGCTCAAGAACCCGGACCCGACCATCGTCTCTATTCTTGCAACGTTCAACACCGGCATCATGCCCAAGGCGGCCTTCGAGAAGGCGGCTGGCGCCAACGATCAGGAAAAGGCGCGCGCCTTCTTCGAGGCAGGCCCGGTGACCTCGGGCCCCTTCACCATGAAGAGCCGGGTGCAGGGCTCAAGCATGACCTTCGAGCGCAATCCCAATTACTGGCGCCCCGGCACGGACGGCAAGCCGCTGCCCTATCTTGACCAGGTCGATTTCGTCATCATTCCTGACGATGCCACCCGCATTCTCAAGCTTCAGGCCGGCGAAGTCGATGCGGCGGAATTCATTCCCTTCGCCCGTGTGGGTGAGCTCGGTGCCGATCCGGCGCTGAAGATGGAACTCTTCCCGTCGACCCGCATCGTCTATGCGCCGATCAATACGCGCGAGACCCGTAAGGACGGCTCCAAGAACCCGCTTGCCGACGCCAAGGTGCGCCAGGCGCTGAACTACGCCACCGACAAGAATGTGCTGATCAAGCTCGTCACCTTCGACACCGGCAAGCCGATGACGTCGCTCATGTCGGCCGCCACCCAGCTTCACTATGGCCCGGAGCCGCTCTACCCCTACAATCCGGAAAAGGCCAAGCAATTGCTTGAGGAGGCCGGTCTTGGCGGCGGCTTCGAGGTGACGTTTACCACGCTTGCCGGCAGCGCCGATGATGCGACGCTGTTCACCGCTCTCCAGCAGATGTGGTCGCCGCTCGGCGTCAACCTCAAGGTCGAGCAGGTCGACAATCCCACCCGCGGCGAGAAGAACCGGTCCGGCGACTTCGATATCCATACCTATGGTTGGGCGAACGACGTCAACGATCCGGCGCAGGTGACCGGCTGGCTCGGTTACTACAAGCAGCGTCAGGCCGTTGGCACCGGCTGGAACAACGAAGCGTTCAACGCGCTGTTCGAGAAGTCCAACGTTGAGGTCGATCCGGCCAAGCGTAAGGACGAATACAAGAAGATGCAGGAGATCTATGCGGACGGCGCGCCGCTGCTCTTCCTGTTCGAAACGCCCTTCGCTGTCGCAGTCTCGAAGTCGGTCGAAGGCTATGTGCAGACGCCTCTCGGTGCGAATGACTTCTCCGAGGCCTGGCGGGCCAAGTGACGACTGCCTGAATTCAGGATGTCGGGCGGTGAAGGCCGGCCGACATCGTTCACAAGGTTCAATCCATGCCCTCGCTTTCCTACCTAATGGCTCGGTTGCTGCAGATTATCCCGACCTTTCTTCTGGTCATGATCTTCATTTTCCTGCTTGTTCGCTTGCTGCCCGGGGATCCGGCCATTGCCATGGCCGAGGCCAAGGCAACGGACGCGCAGCTCGAGCAAATCCGCCACAACCTCGGTCTAGACCAGCCGCTACCGATCCAGTTTCTGGTTTTCGTCAAGAACACGCTGACCGGCGATCTCGGCCGTTCGATCATGCTGAAGGCACCGGTCACGGAGATCATCCTCACACGGTTGCCGACCACGATCTTCCTGGCGCTGTATTCGGTGCTGTTAGCGATCTGCCTTGCGGGTCCGCTGGCGTTTCTTGCCGCCGCACGGGTCAACAGCGCCCTTGACGTTACCATCCGCAGCGTCTTCCAGGTGGGGCTGTCGATGCCGGTTTTTTACATTGGCCTCGTGCTGCTGACGGTGCTGGCAGCCCAGCTGCGCTGGTTTCCGGTCGGCGGTTACGGGACGAGTTTCCTCGACAATCTTCACCATCTGATGCTGCCGGCGCTCAGCGTCGCGCTCTACACCTCGGCGATCATCCTGCGCAATCTCAGGGCCTCGCTGATCGAGGTGCTCGATGCCGACTACGTTCAGTTCGCCCGTGCCAAGGGACTTTCACGGCGCATCGTCATGACGCGGCATGTGCTGCGCAACGCCCTGGTCTCGACCGTGACGCTGCTCGGCCTTTCCATCGGCAACCTGATGAGCGGAACGCTGGTCACCGAGACCGTCTTTGCCGTTCCGGGCGTCGGACGGCTGATGCTGGAGGCGATTTTCGCGCGCGACTATCCGCTGATCCAGGGGCTGACGCTGACTTTCGCCGTGCTCGTCTCCGTCGTCTTCCTGCTGACGGATATCGTGCAGTCCTGGCTCGATCCGAGGCTTCGCCAATCATGAGCATCGTCCTGCAATCTCCCAGCCGCAAGGCGAGCCGCGTCAATGCCTTCATCGGCCGGGCCTTCTCGCGGCCGTCCTTCGTCATCGGTTTCGCCATCCTCGCGTTGTCGATCGCGCTGGCGCTGTTCCCGCAGTTGCTGGCTCCCTATGATCCGCTTGCCTTCGACCTCAGTGCCATCCAGCAGGGGCCGAGCCTTGCCCATCCCTTCGGCACCGACAATTTCGGCCGCGACGTGCTTTCGCGCGTCATCTGGGCCTATCGCGTCGACATGCAGATGGCCTTCTTCGCCACGATCTTCGCGTTGCTGATCGGGGTCACGGTTGGGGCCTTCGTTGGCTATTACGGCGGTATCGCTGACACCATCTTCGGCCGCTGTGTCGATGCGATCATCACTTTTCCCTTCCTGGTGCTGGTCATCGCCATCGTGGCGGTGCTCGGGCCTGGCCTCGTCAATATGTATGTGGCGATCACGGCGGTGAACTGGGTCTACTATGCCCGTCTGACCCGGGCCGAGATCATGGCGCAGAAATCCAACGACTATGCCGCAGCCGGCCGCGTGCTCGGCTATTCCGACCGGCGCATCATCTTCCGGCACCTCCTTCCCAACGCGATCTCGCCGATCATCGTCTACTGGATGACGGACATGGCACTTGCCATCCTCCTCGGCTCGTCGCTCGGCTATCTCGGCCTCGGCGCGCAGCCGCCGGCTGCCGAATGGGGCGTGTTGATTGCCGAAGGGCGCAACTTCCTGCTGACGGCGTGGTGGATGAGCCTGATGCCCGGCATTGCCATTGTGCTCACCGGCCTCGGCTTCAGCCTCGTCGGCGATGCGCTTGCCGATTTGCTTCGACCGAAAGGCCGCTGACATGAGCCAGATTGAGAAAGAAGCGGTTCTGGACGTCAGGCGGCTAAGCACCGAGTTCGGCCTGGCGGAGCGCCCGCTGGTTGCCGTCGACGATGTGTCGTTTCAAGTGAAGGCAGGCGAGATCCTCGGGCTCGTCGGCGAATCCGGTTCGGGCAAGAGCATCACTTTGCGCTCGATCCTCGGCATCGTCAGGCCAAGGGGGCGTGTCAAAGGCGAAATTCTCTGGAAGGGCAGGGACCTGGTGCCGCTCGACGAGGCGGCGCTGCGACGGGTGCGCGGACGCGAGATCGCGATGATCTTTCAGGAGCCGATGTCGTCGCTGAACCCGCTCCTGACCGTTGGTTTGCAGATATCGGAGAACCTTGCCGCCCATACGGATCTGGATGCGAAAGCAAGGAAGGCACGTGCTGTCGAGCTGCTCGACATGGTCGGCATTCCTGCGGCGCGCGATCGGCTCGGTGATTATCCGCACGAGTTTTCCGGCGGCATGCGGCAACGGGTGATGATCGCGATTGCCCTTGCCTCCAACCCGCAACTGCTGCTCGCCGACGAGCCGACGACAGCGCTCGATGTGACCATACAGGACCAGATCCTGCGGCTTATCCAGGCGCTTAGCCGCGACCTCGGCATGGCGGTGATCCTGGTTACCCACGACATGGGCGTGGTGGCGGAGACCTGCGACCGGGTGGCGGTGATGTATGGAGGCCGTCTCTGCGAGACGGGACCGACGGCCGACGTCATCGGTGATGCCCGGCATCCCTATTCGCTCGGGCTTCTGCGCTCGATCCCGCGCGACGTTGCGCCGCGCACGCCGCTCTATTCGATCCCTGGTGCGCCGCCGTCGCTCAACGCCTTGCCGGCCGGTTGCGCATTTACGGCGCGCTGTCCCGTCGCCGGGCCGGAATGCCGCGATGTCCGGCCGCACCTCGGCGCTGCCGGGCAAAACCGTCAGGTCGCCTGCCATCACCGCGAGCAAGCCCTCATTCATTTCAGCGCGCGGGAGGCGGCGCAATGAGCCAATCAATCCATCAGGCGGCCACACCGCTGCTTTCGATCCGCGATCTCTTCATGCGCTTTGAAAAGCGCCGCTCGCTGTCGGACACGTTGGCCGGCCGGCCGCGTCAGGTCGTCTCGGCCCTGAACGGCGTCGACCTCGACGTAATGCCGGCCGAAACGCTGGGGATTGTCGGTGAGTCCGGTTGCGGCAAGTCGACGCTCGCGCGCTGCATAGCCGGCCTCAACCGGCCGACGTCGGGCGATATCCGCTTCGAAGGCGAAAGTGTCATCGACCTCAAGGGCGCAAGGCGACGCGGCTACAACAAGCGCGTCCAGATGATGTTCCAGGATCCCTATACGTCGCTCAATCCGCGCATGACGGTGCGCGACACGCTGCGGGAGGCAATCACGGTCCATCGCATGCGCGAGGGCGCCGGCATCGATCGCCGCGTTGACGAGCTGCTCGATCTGGTGCGGTTGCCTGACGGCGCCGCGGACAAGTATCCGCACGAGTTCTCCGGCGGCCAGCGACAGCGTATCGGTATCGCGCGGGCGCTTTCGCTGGAGCCGACCTGCCTTGTCGCCGACGAGCTGGTGTCAGCGCTCGACGTTTCCGTCCAGGCGCAGGTCGTCAACCTGCTGCTGGAGCTGCAGGACAGTCTAGGGCTGACGGTGCTGTTCGTTGCCCATGACCTCAGGCTGGTGCGCCACGTCTCCCATCGTGTCGCGGTGATCTATCTCGGTGCTATCGTCGAGATCGGCCCGTCGGAGGCGCTCTTTTCCAGGCCGATGCACCCCTATTCGCAAGCGTTGTTGGCCGCAGCCCCTTCGCTCGATCCGACGGCGCGACGCAGGGCGCCGGCGCTCTCCGGCGAATTGCCGAGCCCGCTCGACATTCCGCCTGGCTGCCCTTTCCACGTCCGCTGCCCGCATGCCGCGGAGCGTTGCCGCAAGGAAAAGCCGGCGCTGCGGCCGGTTGGCCACGGCATGACTGCCTGTCACTTCGCCGAGACGATCGGCGGCGCGTGAAGACCATTATCGAATAGGAAAAGACCATATGACATCGAAAGACACGCCGAGCGCCTCCAGCCGGATCGCGGCCCTGCGGCGCAAACTCGACGAGCAGGGGCTCGACGGCTACGTCATCCCCCGGTTCGACGAACATCAGGGCGAATATTGTGCGCCCCATGACAACAGGCTCGCCTTCGTGACCGGCTTCACCGGATCGGCCGGCGTCGCAATTGTCATGCGCGACCAGGCCGCCATCTTTGTCGATGGTCGCTATCAGGTGCAGGTGCGCGAAGAGATCGACGTCGACTGCTTCGCCATCGAGCATTTCTACGATGCACCGCTGAAGGACTGGCTGCGGAAGAACCTGCGCAAGGGCGAACGCGTCGGTTTCAATTCCATGCTGTTGCCGCCCACCTGGGACATCGATTGCGGTCAATCCGTTGCTGTTGCCGGTGCCGAATGGGTTGCCGTGACCGACGATCTCGTCGACGCGATCTGGTCGGACCAGCCTGAATGGCCGCTTGGCAATGTGATCGCGCTGTCGCGTGAGTATGCCGGCGAAAGCGTCGCCGACAAGAAGCGCCGCATCGGCCAGATGTTGGCGGAGCAGGGCGCCGATGTCCTGATCGAGGCGCAGCCCGACAATATCGCCTGGTTCCTGAATGTTCGCGGCCGGGATGTGGCATTCAACCCGATGCCGCAGTCCTTCATGATCGCCGACAGGGAGGGCCGGGTCGAATGGCTGGTCGATCACCGCAAGCTGCCGAACGATCTCACGGACTTCGAGCTCGAAGGTGTTGCGATGTCCGAGCCTGACCTGTTGCTCGACAGGGTTCGTACGGCGACCGCCGGGCGGGTGGCGCTCGTCGATCCCGGCTTTGCTCCATCGGCGGTTGCCCATGCGACACGCGAGGCCGGCGGCAACGTCCGCCTTTTGCGCAGCCCGATCACCCTCGCCAAGATGCTGAAGAACCCCGTTGAACTCCAGGGCTTTCGCGATTGCCATCGCCATGATGGCGCCGCGTGGATCAGGTTCTTCGCCTGGCTGGAGGCCAACGCGTCCGCACGGGAGGAGGAAGGGCGGCCGATAACCGAACTGGAGGCGGAGGATCGCATCCTCGCCTTCCGCCGGATGGAGGCAACCTTCGTCGAGCCGAGCTTCCGCTCGATCTCGGCTGCCGGTGGCCACGCTGCCATGTGCCATTATGCGGCGACCACGAAGAGCGATGCGCCGATCACCTCTCATGGCATCTATCTGCTCGATTCCGGGGGGCAGTACTTCACCGGAACCACGGATGCGACGCGCACGACAGCGATCGGGCCTGTCCGTGATGACATCCGCCGCGCCTATACCGCAGTCCTCAAGGGGCTGATTTCCATGGTCTCGCTCAAATTTCCGAAAGGCACCTACGGCCATCAACTCGACGCCTTTGCACGCCGTCCGCTTTGGGATCTCGGACTGGACTACGATCACGGCACCGGTCACGGCGTTGGTCATTTCCTGTCGGTGCATGAGCAGCCCCAACGCTTCGACCGCCGCGTCAACGAGGTTGAATTGCGGCCGGGCATGGTGACGACCATCGAGCCCGGCTACTACAAGGCCGGAGAATACGGCATCCGAATCGAGAATCAGGTGGAAGTGATCGACGATGGCGACGGTTTCATGAGCTTTCGCAGCCTGACGCTGGTGCCGATCGATCTCCGGCTCGCAGATATCAAGCTCATGAGCGAAACCGAAAGGCAGTGGATCGACGCCTATCATTGGCGCGTTGCCAAGACCCTGCAAGGGGTGCTCGATCCCGCCACGGCTGCCTGGCTGGCTGCAAGGACAGCACCGATCGGCAATTAGCCGGACGAGTTGCGGCGGCGGGCAATGGATCTGCCGCCCTTTGCGTTCTAAATTTGAAGATATGGACGACGGAGGCTTGCGATGCGACCTCCGTCGTCCGCTTTCGCCGGGTCGTGTGAAGTTACTTGCCTAATAGCGACCATTTGTGATAATTGTCACAAATATTGTTCGACCCTTTCAGCATACAATGCATTGGCTCGGACGACCGGACACACGGAACGATCATGGCCAGCCGCAAGACATCCCGCATCATTCAACTCGCCGACGCGCTGTCGGGCCGTCGCGTTCTTCATCTGCGCGATGCCGCAGCCTTACTCGGGGTCTCCGAGATGACCGTTCGGCGGGACGTCGCCGACAATCCGGGGCAATTCACTTTCCTCGGCGGCCACATCGTGCCGGCGGGCGAGATGGATGGCGATATGCCGTATGAGTTGGCGCGCGAAGCCGACAGTCATGCAGCGGCAAAGCGCGAAGCCTGTGTCCATGCAGCCCAACACATCCGTCCGGACGAAACCATCTTCATCGATTGCGGTACGACTCTCGAATATCTCGTCGATCTCATTCCGGATAATTATTCAATCACTGCAGTATGTTACTCGCTCAATGTCGCGGATAGGCTGACGCGGAAGCCCAATGTGCGCATCGTCATGCTCGGTGGTGTTTATCATCCGGCCTCGGCGTCGTTTTCGGGAAATTCGGGGCTCGAAACGCTCGATTCACTCGGGATCAATGTCGCATTTCTTTCGGCTGCGGGGGTAGACCCGGGGCGTGGCGCAACCTGTGTGCATTTTCACGAGGTGGCGGTGAAGCAGAAGGTGATCTCGCTTGCGCGCGAAAGCCATCTCGTTGTCGACCTGAGCAAGATCGGCAAGCTGAAACCGGCGTTCTTTGCGCCGATGAACGTCTTTCGCTCGGTGATCACCGAAGACGGCGACGCAGTCTTTCCGGCGATCTGACGCTTCGCCAGGAAAATGGTAGGATTCCATCGAAACGCGATCGTGGCGCTTGACACATTCCACATCTGATGGAATGCTAACAAAAATACGATAGAAAAATAACAAAATGAGAATCGCCGCCGACGCGGATAACAGCCGTGGTATCGTGCTGCGATGTCAGGGAGTTCGAGGAGCAATCGCTTGGAAGACCTTGCTGTGAAGAATGTGGCCGCGAAAACCGTGGCGCCTGTGGCTTCCGGCCACAACTGGCCGCGCAACGACGGCACGGAGCTCGATCTCGGTTGGGTGGTCGACCAGCGCGTCAATCTGTCGGCCGCCGAGCGGCGCGTGGCGACGCTGCCAGGTCGCCGGACCGTGAAGAAGGACGCGCAGGCCGCATGGCTTTTGAAGGCCGTAACCTGCATCGATCTGACGACGCTCAACGGCGACGATACGGCGGAGCGCGTCAAGCGACTCTGCGCCAAGGCGCGCCAGCCGGTGCGCCAGGACATTCTCGATGCGCTTGGCATGGGCAATCGCGACATCACGACCGGCGCCGTCTGCGTCTACCACCGTTTCGTTTCGACCGCAGTCGAGGCGCTTGAAGGTTCGGGCATTCCGGTTGCTGCCGTTTCCACCGGCTTTCCCGCAGGCCTCATTCCGCACGACGTCAAGCTCCGCGAGATCGAGGCTTCGGTTGCCGATGGCGCCAAGGAAATCGATATCGTCATCACCCGCGAACATGTCCTGACCGGCAACTGGCAGGCGCTCTATGACGAGATGCGGGATTTCCGCGCCGCCTGCGGCGATGCGCATGTCAAGGCGATCCTGGCGACCGGCGATCTCAAAACGCTGCGCAACGTGGCGCGTGCCTCGCTCGTCTGCATGATGGCAGGCGCCGATTTCATCAAGACCTCGACCGGCAAGGAGGGCGTCAACGCCACCCTTTTGGTGACGCTGGTGATGTTGCGCATGATCCGCGCCTATCAGGAACGCACCGGCATCAAGGTTGGGTACAAGCCTGCGGGCGGCATTTCCGCCGCCAAGGATATCCTGAACTACCAATTCCTGATGAAGGACGAACTCGGTCGCGAGTGGCTGGAGCCGGATCTGTTCCGCATCGGTGCATCGAGCCTGCTCGGCGACATCGAGCGCCAGCTCGAGCATCACGTGACCGGCGCCTACTCGGCCCTCAACCGACACCCGATTGGATGATCCCGATGACCGTCGCAAGGTATTTTGACGAAATGTCCTATGGTCCCGCACCGGAAGCCGACACCGAGGCCCGCCAATGGCTGGCGCGTCACAAGGGCGAGTTCGGCCACTTCATCAACGGTGCTTTTGTCGCGCCGTCGTCCGGCAAGACGTTCGAGACCTTCGAGCCCGCGACCGGTGCGCTGTTGGCGAAGGTGGCGCTTGGCAGTGCCAAGGACGTGGATGACGCCGTCGCTGCTGCCCGAAAGGCGCAAGGCTCCTGGGCCAAGTTGCCGGGCCATGCCCGCGCCCGCCACCTCTATGCCCTTGCTCGCACGATCCAGCGCCATGCGCGCCTGATCGCGGTGGTCGAGGCGATCGACAACGGCAAGCCGATCCGCGAAACGCGTGATATCGACGTTCCGCTGGCCGCGCGTCACTTCTATCACCATGCCGGCTGGGCACAGCTGCAGGAAACTGAGTTTGCTGACCAGGTGCCGGTCGGTGTCGTCGGCCAGGTCATCCCGTGGAATTTCCCGTTCCTGATGCTTGCCTGGAAAGTCGCCCCGGCCTTGGCGTTGGGCAACACCGTCATCCTCAAGCCTGCCGAGTTCACGCCGCTGACGGCTCTGCTTTTCGCAGAACTCGCCGCTGCCGCCGGCCTGCCGGCGGGCGTGCTGAACGTCGTGACCGGCGAAGGCGAAACCGGTGCGCTGATCGTCGAGCATTCCGACATCGACAAGATCGCCTTTACCGGCTCGACCGAAGTCGGCCGCCTGATCCGCGAAAAGACGGCTGGCACCGGCAAGTCGCTGACGCTCGAACTCGGCGGCAAGTCGCCGTTCATCGTCTTTGACGATGCCGACATCGATGGCGCCGTTGAAGGCGTGGTCGATGCGATCTGGTTCAACCAGGGCCAGGTCTGCTGCGCCGGCTCGCGGCTGCTGGTGCAGGAAGGTGTTGCACCTCTCTTCTACGAACGCCTGACGCGGCGCATGCAGAGCCTGCGCGTTGGCCATCCGCTCGACAAGGCAATCGACATGGCGGCGATCGTCGCGCCGGTTCAATTGCAGCGCATCGAGAGCCTGGTCGCCAAGGGCGTGGCCGAAGGCGCCAAGCTCCACCAGCCGAAGATCGAGCTGCCCAAGGGCGGCAGCTTCTACCCGCCGACCTTGCTCACCAATGTGCAGCCGACGTCGATTGTCGCGACGGAGGAGATCTTTGGTCCCGTCGCCGTGGCGATGACCTTCCGTACCCCGGAGGAGGCGATCCAGCTCGCCAATCATTCCCGCTACGGTCTGGCGGCAAGTGTGTGGAGCGAGACGATCGGTCTGGCGCTCAACGTCGCTGCCAAGCTCGCGGCGGGCGTCGTCTGGGTGAATGCCACCAATCTGTTCGATGCTGCGGCTGGTTTCGGCGGCAAGCGCGAATCCGGCTTCGGCCGCGAGGGCGGCCGCGAAGGCTGCTACGAGTATCTGAAGCCCAAGGCGTGGGCGGGTCGCAAGCTGCGCGCAGCGCCAGCAGAACCGGTCTTGAAGCAGGCCACCGGCGATTTCTCGGCTCCGTCGCTCGATCGCACGGCGAAGCTTTTCATCGGCGGCAAGCAAGCGCGCCCTGACGGCAACTATTCGCGTGCCGTGCTTTCGCCCAAGGGCAAGGTTATCGGTGAAGTGGGAGAGGGCAACCGCAAGGATATCCGCAACGCCGTGGTTGCTGCGCATGCGGCTTCCGGCTGGACGTCGGCGACATCGCACAATCGGGCGCAGATCCTCTACTACATCGCCGAGAACCTTAGCGGCCGGGCCGATGAGTTTGCCAACCGCATTTCCGCGATGACCGGCGTATCGGCAGCCGGTGCGAAGGCCGAGGTCGAGGCGTCGATATCCAGGCTTTTCAGCTACGGCGCCTGGGCTGACAAGTACGAAGGCGTGGTCCATCAGCCGCCGTTGCGCGGCGTCGCACTCGCGATGCCCGAATCGATCGGCGTCGTCGGCGTCATCTGCCCGACGGAAGCGCCGCTGCTCGGCTTCATCAGCCTGGTGGCGCCGTTGATTGCCACCGGCAACCGCGTCGTCGCGGTACCGAGCGAACAGCATCCGCTGGCAGCCACCGACTTCTATTCAATCCTCGAAACGTCCGACGTTCCGGCAGGTGTCGTCAACATCGTCACCGGTTCGGCGATGGAACTGGCAAAGACGCTGGCAAGCCACAACGACGTCGATGCGCTCTGGGCCTTCGGCACGCAGGAGCTTTCCACCGTGGTCGAGAAGCTTTCGGCTGGCAATTTGAAGCGGACTTTCGTCGACTATGGCAAGGCGACCGATTGGTTCGATCGCTTCGCAGCAGAAGGGCATGCCTATCTGCGCCGCGCGACGGACGTGAAGAACATCTGGATCCCTTACGGCGAGTAAGGAATCCAGATCCCGGGGCGGGGGGGAGCCGGCCCGGGAATGCAGCGACTGCAACATTGCAAGGGTAGATTTGGGAGAGGTGGCGCCGACAGCGCGTCACCGAGTTTCGCGCCACTCGAAAGCATGCGAGCCGGCGTCTGGAGGAGGGTTGTCTATGCTGAAGAATCTGGACCCGGCACTCAACGCCGAAGTTTTGCACGCGCTTCGCTCCATGGGGCACGGTGACACGCTGGTCATTTCCGATACCAATTTCCCGTCCGATGCGATTGCCAGGCAGACCACACTCGGCAAACTTTTGCGGATCGACAACGTCTCTGCAGCGCGCGCCGTGAAGGCGGTTCTGTCGGTGCTTCCGCTCGACACGCCGCTGCAGCCATCGGCAGGCCGCATGGAGATCATGGGTGCGCCGACGGAAATTCCTGGCGTGCAGCAGGAAGTCCAGGCCGAAATCGATCGTGCCGAGGGCAAACCCGCGCCGATGTACGGCATCGAACGCTTCGCCTTCTATGAAGAAGCCAAGAAGGCCTATTGCGTCATTACCACCGGCGAGACGCGCTTTTATGGCTGCTTCCTTTTCACCAAGGGCGTCATTCCGCCTGAAAATGCCTAGCTGACAAACGTTAGCCTGCGCATCGGCTCTGTGAGCTGGTCGTCATAACATCTTGAACGCGTGAAATTTATCTTGGATCGCCGCTTCGCCTTTGGCAGCGGCGTGACCAGGGGAGGCAGGAATGAAGGTTGGTGTTTCGATCCTCGGGATCTTCGTGGCCGATACGGCCTATCTGGCGCGGCGCATGCCGGTTGTCGGCGAAACGATTACCGGAAGCGGCTTCTCGGTCGGGCCCGGCGGCAAGGGATCGAACCAGTCGGTCGCGGCGGCACGTGCCGGCAGTCCGGTGTCCTTCATCTCGAAAATCGGACGCGATACCTTTGGAGATATGGCGCTTCGCACCTATGCCGAGGCGGGCGTGACTCCGAAGATCGTCCAGATGGACGACCTGCCGACCGGCGCGGCCTTCATCTACGTCAACGATCAGAATGGCGAGAACGCCATCATCGTCTATCCCGGTGCAGCCGGCTCGATCGGCATCGACGATGTCGAGGCAGCGCGGGATACGATCGAAGCATCGCGCATCTTCGTGACGCAACTTGAGCAGCCTGCGGCCGCCGCCCAGCGAGCATTGGAAATCGCACATGCGGCAGGCGTGGTCACCGTCTTCAACCCGGCGCCGGCAGAGCCCTTCCCGGATGCGATCTATCCGCTTTGCGATTACATCGTGCCGAACGAGACCGAAGCGGCGGCGCTGGTGGGATTTTCTCTTGCCACGGCAGAGGACGCGCGGCGGGCGGGTGACGCGCTTCTGAAGAAGGGCGCAAAGTCAGCGCTGATCACGCTAGGCGAAAGAGGCGTTCTTCTCCACAATCAGAGCCAGTCTGTATTCGTCCCGGCGATGGCAAGCGGCCCGGTTATCGACACGACCGGCGCGGGCGATGCTTTCGTCGGCGGGTTTTCAGCAGCCTTGGCGCGGGGGCTTGCGCCAGCGGATGCCGCGCGGTTCGGCTGTGCGACCGCCGGGATCTCGGTCACCCGTCGCGGCACGGCTCCTGCCATGCCGACGCTTGCGGAGATCGAGGCTCTCCTTGCGCAAGGGGCGGCCGCATGACGACGCGCAACGATCCGATCAAGCACTTCTTCATCTGGCCGGCCCTGATCATCGTTCTGGTGATTTCCATCTTTCCGTTGATCTATTCGCTGACCACAAGCTTCATGAGCATGCGTCTGGTGCCGCCAATGCCGGCGCGTTTCGTCGGCTTCGGCAATTATGCGGATCTTTTGCAGAATCCACGCTTCTGGCACGTGGCCGGAACGACGACGCTGATCGCCTTCATCTCCGTCGGTTTGCAATATGTGATCGGCCTTTCCGTGGCGCTTGCGCTCAATTCCCGGGTGCCGGGCGAGGGCCTCTTTCGCGTCAGCTTTCTCCTGCCGATGCTGGTTGCGCCCGTCGCCGTGGCGCTGATTGCCCGACAGGTGCTTAACCCGACAATGGGTCCGCTCAACGAACTGATGAGCGCTCTGGGCTTTCCCAATCTGCCGTTCCTGACGCAGACGAGCTGGGCGCTCGGCTCGATCATCGCCGTCGAAGTCTGGCAATGGACACCGTTTGTCATTCTGATGCTGCTGGCCGGGTTGCAGACACTGCCAGATGATGTCTACGAGGCGGCCGCGTTGGAGAATGCCACGCCCTGGCAACAGTTCCGCGACATTACCTTTCCGATGCTGCTGCCGATCTCCGTCGCCGTCGTCTTCATCCGGCTGATCGAAAGCTACAAGATTATCGATACCGTCTTCGTGATGACGGGCGGTGGACCTGGGATCTCGACCGAGACGCTGACGCTCTTTGCCTATCAGGAGGGCTTCAAGAAGTTCAATCTCGGCTACACCTCCGCATTGTCGTTCCTGTTCCTGATCGTCATCACGGTGATCGGCCTCGTCTATCTCGCCATCCTCAAGCCGTATCTGGAGAAGCACAAATGAGCGTGCGCACTCTCAAGGGAAAACGGCGATGGATCGCGCTTGGCGGCTGCCTTGTCTGGCTCGCCATCACGTTCTTTCCGCTCTATTGGGTCCTGATCACATCGTTCAAGACACCGATCGCCGTGGTCGGCGGCCCGACCTACCTGCCTTTCGTCGATTTCGAGCCGAGCCTGACGGCATGGCGCGAGCTTTTGTCCGGCCAGCGGGGCCAGTTCTTCAACACGTTCCTGGCCTCGACGATCATCGGCCTTTCGGCATCGGTTCTCGCGACGGGCATCGGTGCGATGGCGGCCTATGCGCTGGTCCGCTTCACCTTCCGCTTCCGGCTGCTGTCGGCCCTTATCTTCGTCGTCATCGCCTTCGGCGGCTTCCTGCTCGGTCGCAATGTGCTCGGCTTCGGGCAGGGGATATCGCTGATCTATGCCTTTATCGCCGCCCTGGCACTGGCGGTGCTCTCCAGCCGCTTCCGGTTACCGGGGCCTGAGCTCGGCAACAACGACATCGTCTTCTGGTTCGTGAGCCAGCGCATGTTCCCGCCGATCGTGGCCGCCTTCGCGCTCTACTTGATGTACACCGAGATGGGCAAGCTCGGCTTCAAGCTGGTCGACAGCTACATCGGCCTGACCTTTGCCTACATCGCCTTCTCGCTACCGATCGTCATCTGGTTGATGCGCGACTTCTTCGAGGCGTTGCCGGTCGAGGTCGAAGAGGCCGCCATGGTCGACAACGTGCCCACATGGCGCATCTTCTTCGGCATCGTGCTGCCGATGTCGAAGCCGGGGTTGATCGCGACATTCATGATCACGCTTGCCTTCGTGTGGAACGAGTTCCTTTTCGCGCTGTTCCTGACCAATTCGAGATGGCAGACGCTGCCGATCCTCGTTGCCGGCCAGAACAGCCAGCGCGGCGACGAATGGTGGGCAATCTCCGCCGCCGCGCTGGTGGCGATCATTCCGATGATGGTCATGGCCGTGCTTCTCAGTCGGCTCATGCGCTCCGGTCTGCTGCTGGGGGCGATCAAATAACGACCTGTTTTTCGGCAACAATTCATTCAAGGGAGGAAAGAATGAGGAAACTGCTACTGACATCAGCGTCGCTGGGTGTTCTTGCCATGGCAAGCACCGGCACGGCACTCGCATGCGACCCCGACTATTCCGGCGTCGAACTGACGGCGACCACGCAGACCGGGCCCTATATCGCGTCCGCGCTGCAACTTGCGGCCAAGGGGTGGGAGGAAAAGACCTGCGGCAAGGTGAAGGTCGTCGAGTTTCCGTGGTCGGAACTCTACCCGAAGATCGTCACGTCCTTGACATCGGGTGAAGATGCCTTCGACGTCATCGCCTTTGCGCCGGCCTGGGCGCCGGACTTTACCGATTTCCTGTCGGAAATGCCGGCTGGCATGCAGAAGGGCGCCGACTGGGAGGATATCGCACCGGTCTATCGCGAGCAGTTGATGGTCTGGAACGGCAAGATCCTGTCGCAGACGATGGACGGTGACGCCCATACCTACAGCTACCGCATCGACCTGTTCGAAAACGCCGACAACCAGAAGGCCTTCAAGGACAAGTACGGCTACGATCTCGCGCCGCCGAAGACCTGGAAGCAGTATCTCGACATTGCCGAGTACTTCAACCAGCCGACCAACAACCTGTGGGGCACGGCGGAAGCCTTCCGTCGCGGCGGTCAGCAGTTCTGGTTCCTGTTCAGTCATGTCGCCGGCTACACCAGCCATCCCGACAATCCGGGTGGCATGTTCTTCGATCCGGACACGATGGATGCACAGGTCAACAATCCGGGCTGGGTTCGTGGCCTCGAGGAGTACATTCGCGCGTCGAAACTTGCGCCGCCGAACGCACTCAACTTCTCCTTTGGTGAAGTGAATGCCGCCTTTGCCGGCGGCCAGGTGGCGGAATCGATCGGCTGGGGCGATACCGGCGTTATCGGCGCCGATCCGAAGCAGTCGAAGGTTGCAGGCAGTGTCGGCTCTGCACCATTGCCGGGATCGGACGAGATCTGGAACTACAAGACCAAGAAGTGGGACAAGTTCGATCACGTCGTCCAGACCTCGTTCATGGCCTTCGGTGGCTGGCAGGCGGCGGTGCCCGCATCGTCGACCAAGCAGGAAGCAGCCTGGAACTACATCCAGTATCTGTCGAGCCCTGCCGTTTCCGGCCAGGCGGCGATCACCGGTGGCACAGGCGTCAATCCCTATCGCATCTCGCACACGACCAATCTCGACCTCTGGTCGAAGATCTTCTCCGAGCGTGAAGCCAAGGAGTATCTGGGGGCGCAGAAGGATGCGGTCACCGCGAAGAACATCGCCCTCGACATGCGCCTGCCGGGCTACTTCTCCTACACTGAAGTGCTCGAGATCGAACTCTCCAAGGCGCTTGCCGGAGAAGTTACGCCGCAACAGGCGCTCGACAGCGTCGCTGAGCAGTGGAACCAGCTGACGGAGGAGTTCGGTCGCGACAAGCAGCTCGCTGCCTATCGCGCATCGATGGGCCTGCCACAGAAGTGAGATGACCGAGTGCTCGCCTCGAAACGATCGGGGCGAGCTTCGCGGTCCCTGCGGCCGGGTCACACTGGCCGCAGATACACGACAGCGCAATGCGTCAGCTATGACGCGCTCGAGGCGCTGCAGCGCTTGAAACCAGCTGGATAATTGCTCAAATCGATGTCGATTTGCGGAATTATGCAGCATCCCGGCCGCTTTCGCGCCGGCTACCGTCATGAGAAAAGGCGTCAGCATGTCCCAGGTCCGGTTGGAGCAAATCACCAAGTCCTTCGGTAGCGTCACTGTTATCCCGCCGCTCGATCTTGAAATTGCCGACCGGGAGTTCGTCGTGCTCGTCGGGCCATCCGGTTGCGGCAAGACGACCACCCTGCGCATGATTGCGGGCCTTGAGACGGCTTCTTCGGGCACGGTCCGGATCGGTGAACGTGATGTCACCGATTTGCGCCCGGGCCTGCGCAACTGCTCGATGGTGTTCCAGAACTACGCGCTCTATCCGCATATGACGGTGGCGGAGAATATCGGTTACGGCATGAAGGTGCGGGGCACGTCCAAGGCCGAAATCGAAAAGTCGGTCGCGGAGGCGGCCCGCATTCTCAACCTGGGCGCTTACCTCAACCGCAAGCCGAGCGCTCTGTCCGGTGGCCAGCGCCAGCGTGTCGCCATCGGCCGCGCGATTGTCCGCCAGCCGGATGTCTTCCTGTTCGATGAGCCGCTGTCGAACCTCGACGCCAAACTGCGCATTGAAATGCGCACGGAAATCAAACTGTTACACCGCAGGCTTCAGACCACAGCGGTCTACGTCACCCACGATCAGGTCGAGGCCATGACGATGGCGGACCGCGTTGTCGTCATGAACCAGGGACGCATCGAGCAGGCGGCCGATCCGATCACGCTCTACGAGGCGCCGAGCAATCTGTTCGTCGCCGCATTCATCGGTGCGCCGAGCATGAATTTCGTCGAAGGATTGCTCGAACGCGGTGACGGCGGGCTGTGGTTCAGGGCGGATGGCGGTGTCGCGGTCAAGATCCCGGAAACGCGCGCCAGAAAACTGGACGCTTTTGTCGGTCAGGCCGTCGTGCTCGGCATTCGCCCGGAGCATACGATGTCGTCGGAAGCCGATGCGCCAAGGCTGACGCTACAGGTGCGCGATATCGAGCCGCTGGGTCCCCATACGCTGGCGCTCGGAAGGGTGGGACAAGCGACCTTCACTGGACAGATACATGCGGCGTCACCGGTCAGGCCGGACGATACGATCGAAGTGCCGATCGAGGCGCAGAAAATGCATTTCTTCCTGAAGCAGACCGGGATGGCGATCGGTCGTTGACACAAAGGTCGAGACCGGAGGCGATCGATGCCCCCGGCCTCGATAAATCAGCTCTTGGCCGCCCCGGCAGCGGCAAGAAACGCCAGCTTGGCAGGCAGTTCCAGGTGCTTCGACAGGGCAACGCGCTCAGGCGTGTAATGCTGCTCGACGTCGAGGCAGTTGACAGTTCCGAGCAGCACGCCGCCGACGACGACCGGGATGTTGACCACCGAGCCGCAGCCGAGCGCCCAGATCGTCTCGTGATCGCCGAACACCTTGGAGATATCGACAATGGTGTTGGCCACGAAGGTCTTATGCTCCTTGTGCACGATGTCGAACCAGCTGTCATAGCGGATCGGCTTGGTGCCGGAGGTCGGGTATTCTTCCGGGTGCGACGTGTAGGCACGACGGGCAACTTCGTTGACCATATCGACAGTCATCGTCGTGAAGAGCTTGGCACCGATCACATGGCGGCAAAGCGTCTGAAGCGCGCCCAAGATGGCATCCGCGTCGGTTTCCCTTGCAATCGCCGCGTCGAATTCAGCCAACGCGGCAGCGATCTGTTCACTGTTCATCATATGTCCTTGGGATGTTGATTAATTCGCGTGCGCTGCGCTGATGTGCATCAGTTCGCGCGAATAGGGGGCCTTGAGGTCGCCACGCTTGAGGTCGGCAACGTCGGCCACCTCGACGATGCGGCCCTGCCGCATGACAGCCAGCCGATCGCAGAGGAAGGAAACGACCGGCAGGTTGTGGGTGACCATCAGGAAAGTCAGGTTCTGTTCCTGCCGCAATCGCTTCAGCAGGTTCAGAATCTCCGCCTGCACCGAGACGTCGAGCGCCGAGGTCGGTTCGTCGAGCAACAGCACCTTCGGCTTCAGCATCAGCGCGCGCGCGATGGCGACACGCTGGCGCTGGCCGCCCGAGAGTTGGTGCGGAAAGCGGAAACGGAATTTCCGGTCGAGCCCGACGGAAGACATTACCTCTTCGATGCGGGCGCTGCGATCGCCGATGCCGTGAATCGTCAGCGCTTCGCCGAGCGTGGCGTCGACGGTCTTGCGCGGATGCAGCGAGCCGTAGGGGTCCTGGAACACCATCTGACACTGACGGGAGAAGGCACGGTCGATGCCATGGCTGCGCGGCTTGCCGAAAACGTTGATCTCACCGGTCCACTCAGGCGCCAGGCCTGCGATCGCCTTCAGCACGGTCGACTTGCCGGAGCCACTTTCACCAACGAGGGCGAAGCTTTCGCCATCGGCAATCTCGAGGTTGACGTCGTGCGTGATATGCGCTTCGCCGTAGAAGATATCGAGGTTCTTGAGGGAAAGCGCCGTCATTTCTTGGCCCATGCGCTGCGGTCGAGCACGGGAAGCTCGGTCCGGGTTTCGTCGAGACGCGGGATGGAGGCGATGAGGCCGCGCGTATAGGGATGCTTGGCGTTCATCAACTCACCCGCCTTGCACTCTTCAACCACTTCACCGGTGTTCATCACCAGAATGCGGTCGCAGTAGCTCGAAACAAGATTGAGGTCGTGGCTGATGAAGATCAGGCCCATACCCTTGCGCTTGACCAGCTCATCGATGATGTCGAGCACCTGGGCCTGCACCGAGACGTCGAGTGCGGAGGTCGGCTCGTCGGCGATCAGCAGGTCCGGCTCCGGGATCAGCATCATCGCGATCATCACGCGCTGACCCATGCCGCCGGACACTTCATGCGGGTAGAGCTTGGCAACGCGTTCCGGATCGGCGATGCGCACCGATTCCAGCATGGTCAGGACGCGGTTGTTCACCTCGCGGCGCGGCAGGCGCTGATGCGTCAAAAGCGCCTCGGCGATCTGCTCGCCGATCGTCATGACTGGGTTCAGCGAGAACTTCGGATCCTGCATCACCATCGAAATACGGGCGCCGCGGATCGGGCGCATCTGCCGTTCGGAGCGCGTCAGGAGGTCGATGCCGTCGAAGGTCAGCTTGTCGGCCGTGACCCGGCCCGGTGCGCGCACCAGTTTCAGGATCGAGCGGCCGGTCATCGACTTGCCGGAACCGCTTTCGCCGACGATTCCCAGTCGTTCGCGGCCGAGGGTGAACGAGAGGCCTCGCACGACTTCAAGGTCGCCGCGTGGCGTCGGGAAGGTGACGCGCAGGTTTTCGATTTCGAGAAGCGGGTTCATCAGCGTTGCTCCCCGCTCTTCGGATCGAGGACGTCGCGCAGGCCGTCACCGAGGAAACAGAAGCCGAGGCTGACGAGAATGATCGCAAAGCCCGGCATGGTTGCCACCCACCACTGGTCGAGAATGAAGGAACGGCCGCGCGAGATCATCGCGCCCCATTCGGGAAGCGGCGGCTGCGCGCCAAGCCCTATGAAGCCGAGGCCGGCAGCCGTCAGGATGATGCCCGCCATATCGAGCGTGACGCGCACGATCATCGACGAGGTGCAGAGCGGCAGCACGTGACCGAGATTGACTCTGAGGCTCGATGCGCCGAGCAGGCGCACGGCCGAGATGAACTCAGAGTTCTTGAACGTCATCGTCTCGGCGCGGGCGACGCGGGCGTAGCCGGGCCAGGAGGTAATGGCGATGGCGATGATCGCGTTTTCGATGCCGGGGCCAAGTGCTGCGACAAAGGCAAGCGCCAGGATCAGCTTGGGCAGCGACAGGAAAATGTCGGTGATGCCCATGAGGATGCGGTCGACCCATCCGCCGAAATAGCCGGCGGCAACGCCGATCACCAGGCCGGCGGGAGCCGCGAGCACAGCAACCAGGGTGACAATCGCCAGCGTGATGCGCGCACCGTAAACGACGCGCGACCAGATATCGCGGCCGAGTTCATCGGTTCCCATCCAGTGCGCCGCACTTGGCGGCAGCAGCCGTTCGCCGAGCGCCTGGCGCAGCGGATCATGCGTGGCGATCCAGGGCGCAAACAGCGCGGTCAACACGAGCACCAGGATGATGATCGCGCCGACCACTGCGAGCGGGTTGTGCATCAGCGCGCCGAAAATCCGGAAGAACCGGCCGAGGCGCGCCTGCATCGGCGAGGCGGGGCTGTCGTCGATCAGCCAGTCGCGAAGTGTTGTCATGTTCGCTTCTCCCTAGCGCGCACGTGGATCGAGCACGCGATAGAGCACGTCCGATATCTTGTTGATGCCGATGAAGACCGCGCCGATCACCAGGGTCGAACCGAGGACGGCCGCCATGTCGGCGTTGAGCAGGGCGACGGTCAGGTAGTTGCCGATGCCGGGCCACGAAAAGATCGTCTCGATCATAACGGAGCCTTCGAGCAGGCCGGCATAGGAAAGGCCGATGACGGTGATCAGCGGCACGCGGATCGGGCGGAAGGCATGGCGCCAGATGACAAGCCGTTCCGGAACGCCCTTGACCCGAGCCGTGGTCACATATTCCTGGCTCAGCTGGTCGAGCATGAAGGACCGCGTCATGCGGGCGATATAGGCAAGCGAGAAGAAGCCGAGGCAGGAGGCCGGCAGGATGAGGTGCCAGACCGCGTTGCGGAAGATCTCCCAGTCGCCGGCAATGACGCTGTCGACGAGGATAAGGCCGGTGACCGGGGTGACGACGCCGTCATAGAAGATGTCGACACGGCCGGGACCGCCGACCCATTTCAGCTTCGCGTAGAAGACCGCAAGCCCGACAAGGCCGAGCCAGAAGGCCGGTACGGAGTAACCGAGCAGGCCGACGACGCGGATGCACTGATCGAGCCATGAGCCGCGGCGGCTTGCGGCGATTACGCCGAGAGGGACGCCGATCAAAACGCCGAGAAGGATGCCGAGCGTTGCCATCTCCAGCGTTGCCGGGAAGACCCGAGCAAGGTCCTCAATCACGGGTTTGCCTGTGGAAACCGCCGTGCCGAAATTGCCGGTTACCACGTCGCCGACATAGCTGACGAACTGGGCGGCCAGCGGCCGATCAAGCCCCATCTCCTCGCGGACACGCTCATAGACGGCGACGGGTGCGCGGTCGCCGACGACGGCCAGTACTGGATCGATCGGCACGATGCGGCCGATGAAGAAGGTGATTGCCAGCAGGCCGATGAAGGTCACGCCAAGCGTGACGAGAAAGCCCAGAGCCGAAAAAAGGCGCCGTCTGCCCGGGCTTTGTAGCCCCGCGCGGCGCGTCGGCGCGGGCGCTGTAGTCGTATTGTTGTCTGCCACGTGGCGATTCCATCCCTCGTTCGCTTGCGGTCGCGGCTGTCGATAGCGCAAGAATTCGCTTGGAGTATATAAATAAGTTTGCTTAAATCAAAAAAATTTTACTGGGGAGGAGAATCCATCGTGACCGTGCCATCGGAGGATGCAGAGACCGCATCCGGCAGAGCCGCGACTGCGGGTCAGCCGCGGATCGGTGCGCTGGTGCGTGCGCGGCGGCGGCAGATGCATATGACGCTGCAGGCGCTTAGCGATGCGGCCGGCGTCTCGGTCGGCTATCTCAGCCAGATCGAGCGCGACCTCGCCATGCCCTCGCTCGGCACGCTTGCGCAGATCGCGCAAGGGCTGAACGCCGAACTCAATCACTTCATCCTGGCGCCGGCGATCGACACCGGTCTGTCGCGTGCCAGTGAACGCATGATCTTTTCCGTCGGTGGCTCGCCCGTGTCCTATGAACGGATCGGTGCGGATTTTGCCGGAAACCAGCTCTCCAGCTTCGTCATCACCATCCCCGCCGGGCACCGCTCGGAAGTGTTCAGCCATGAGGGTGAGGAGCTGGTCTACGTGCTCGCGGGTGAAATCCTGTTCGGTCTCGATGATGACGAGACCACGCTTACCCCCGGCGACGGCCTGCACTTTCGGGGCATCCAGCCACACTATTGGTGGAACAAGACGGATGGACCCGTTCGGCTGATCTGGACTGGCACGCTGCCACTGTTCCGATCCCGCACATCCTTGCCCAACGAGACCGGCATGCCTCAGGCAGTCCCCAAGCCGGCGACGACAACAAAAACCAAACCTCATCGAAAATAGGAGAGCAATGATGAGAATGTTCAAGGTCGCGGTTTTCGCGGCGTCCCTTATGCTGAGCGTGTCTCCGGCAGCTTTGGCGGAGACCCCTGCCGAAGTGCTGGTGGTTGCCCAGAACATCGACGATATCGTCAGCATCGATCCGGCCGAAGCCTATGAGTTTTCGTCCGGCGAATATGTGACGCAGACCTATGACCGTCTGGTGCAGTATGATGCGCCTGACGTTCTGAAGCTTTCTCCTGGTCTTGCCAGCGAATGGACCGCAGACGATGCGGCAAAGACGATCACCTTCACCCTGCGCGATGGCGTCACCTTCTCTTCCGGCAACCCGCTGCGCGGCGAAGACGTCGTCTACTCGTTCAAGCGCGTCGTCGTGCTCAACAAGGCACCGGCCTTCATCCTGACGCAGCTCGGCTGGACGCCTGAGAACATCGACAAGATGGTGACCGCTGACGGCAACAAGGTCACGATCAAGTATGAAGGCGACTTCTCGTCGGCCTTCGTGCTCAACGTTCTCGCCGCCCGCCCGGCCTCAGTCGTTGACGCGGAAGCGGTCAAGGCGAACGAAGCCGATGGTGACTACGGCAATGCCTGGCTCAAGGCGAATTCGGCCGGTTCCGGTCCGTTCGTGCTGAAGGCGTTCCGCGCTGGCGAACTCCTGAACCTGCAGAGCAACCCGAACTATTTCGCCGGCGCTCCGGCGATCAAGGGCGTGATCATCCGCCACGTCGCAGAAGCCGCCACGCAGCAGCTGATGCTTGAGACCGGCGACGTCGACATGGCGAAGAACCTGACGCCGGATCAGATGGCAAGCGTTGCCGCCAAGGGCGGCATGAAGGTCGAATCCTATCCGCAGGCGGCCGTCCACTTCCTGTCGTTCAACCAGAAGGCCGCAGCCCTGCAGCCGCCAGCCGTCTGGGAAGCTGCCCGCTACCTCGTCGACTACAAGGGCATGACCGACAGCTTCCTGAAGGGGCAGATGGACATCCACCAGGCCTTCTGGCCGAAGGGCTTCCCGGGCTCGCTCGATGAGACGCCGTACACCTACGACGTCGAAAAGGCGAAGAAGATCCTCGCCGACGCCGGCATCCAGACGCCGATCAAGGTCACGCTCGACGTCATCAACTCGACGCCGTTCACCGATATGGCGCAGTCGCTGCAGGCTTCGTTTGCCGAAGCCGGCATCACCTTCGACATCATTCCGGGAACCGGCAGCCAGGTCATCACCAAGTACCGCGCTCGCACCCATGAAGCCATGCTGCTCTATTGGGGCCCTGATTTCATGGACCCGCATTCGAACGCCAAGGCCTTCGCCTATAACGAAGACAACGCGGACGACAAGTATCAGTCGACGACCACGTGGCGTAACGGCTGGGCGGTTCCGGCCGAACTCAACGAAGAGACGAAGGCTGCGTTGAAGGAAGCCGATCCGGCCAAGCGTTCGGCGCTCTATGTCGACCTGCAGCGCAAGGTGCAGGAGAAGTCGCCGATCGTGATCATGTTCCAGGCCGCAACCCAGGTTGCAATGAAGGACAAGGTCGAAGGCTACGTCAACGGCGCCACCTCCGACTTCGTCTTCTACCGCCTCGTCAAGAAGAACTGATTCCTGCGCGGGCTCACTTGCGTCAGCGACTGAGCGCGGACATATCAGAGCCGTGGGCCACGCGTGGCCCACGGCATGGCGACCGGACCGGGACTTCTGCACGATGGCTGACCCCGGTACGTGAACATTGGAGAAGGCGAATCGAATGGCAGACGTGAAGGTAAGGACGCGGGAAACAGGCGCCACGGCCACGGTGGGCAGAACCGGTTTTCCGCACGTGACTTCGGTCACCGGCGGTGAACTCGATATTGTCACCGGGCCATCGCAGCCGGGCTACGGACCGCTCGACCTGCTTTATGCCTCGCTCGCGAGCTGCCTGGTCTTGAGTGCCCGCATTGCCGCCAGCCGCTTTGGCGTGCTCGACCGTTTGACCGAAGTCAGCGCCAAGGTGACCGGCGAAAAGGCGCATGATGAACCGTCACGCATCGGGAAATTCGAGATTGTCTTCGACATCAAGGGCGATTTTGACGAAGCGACGCGGCATGCCATTGCCGAGGCGGCAGAGAATGAAATCTGCACCGTCAGCAACACCTTGCGCGGCAACCCGGAATTTGTGACCCGATACGCAGATTGACGTTCTTTGTATGAGTGGCCCGACTGTCTCGGGCCACGGCCCGCTCAATCCATGAACGGCGCCAATTCCTGGTCGAACTCGACTTCGACGACGTTGTTGAACAGCGCGGTCGCGACCATGATTCCGGCAAACGCCACGAGGTTGACCAGCGCCGCGTTGTCATAGCGCGCTTTCAACCCATCCCAGATCTCTGCAGGCACAGCATTGGAATCGGCGACGATCGCCCGGCCGAAGTCGATCAGCCGCTGTTCGTCTGCCGTCGGCACAAGCGAATGAAAGTCCACGCCGGAATTGGCAAAGGCGCGGCGGAAAAAGCCCATCGCGATCGGCGATTCCATCGCCTCGGAGATCGCGTGCGACAGCAGCCAGATCGCCCGATCGTCGAGCGCCGGCCGCAATTCTTCCCGCAGCGTGAACCACTCGGCGTAGATCCGGTGCGCCGTCGGCGAATGCAACAGTGTGCGCTTCATGTTGGTCATGCGGCCACGGGCCTGGACTTCCTCGTCGTGGGCGGCGCGGATAGCGTCGGAAGCGGTATCGTAATCGATCTGGGGAATGTGGCTCACGGTCATGCCTGTATTGGTGATGGCGCGGGAATGCGCCCTTTCAGATGGTGCTGAGAAGAATGCTCGTCTCACTGTTGAGCACGCCTTCGACGTCGCGGACCTCGCGCAGGATGCGGTCGAAGTCGCTAAGGCTGTTGGCGCGGATTTCGGCCACCATGTCCCAGGCGCCATTGGTGGTGTGGAGAGCGTAGAGTTCGGGCAGGCCGCGAAGGAATTTGATCACCTTTGTGGTCGTTCGCCCGCTGACCTCGATCATCATGATTGCCCGGATTGCGCGCTGGTCATAGTCCTGCCGCACGCGCAGCGTGAAACCCAGGACCGCACCGGTCTCCAGCAGCCGGTCGATGCGCGTCTGGACCGTCGCCCGCGATATGCCGAGAACCGAGGCGACTTTGGAATATGGCGCACGGCCGTCTTCTCGCAGGAGCGAGATAAGCTGATGGTCGAGGTCGTCGAAGATGTGCATAAAAATCTTATAGGGGAGTTGTGCAATTTGCGCAATCTTTTGCAAAAATTTGCGCAAGTTTCAAATTTCAACTCGCTTCTTGCATGCCTAGGCTGGCTTTATCGAATTTCCCGATGGAGTTGGAATCGTGGTTCAGTATGTCGGTGTCGGCAACGTAATCGAGCTGGTCAAATCGATCGGCATTGAAACGTTCCTGTTGGGTCTTGCGGAATATATCGAAGACGATTTCCGCAGATGGAACGCTTTTGAAAAAACGCCTCGGCTGGCGAGCCACTCGAAGACGGGGGTCATCGAGTTGATGCCGACGTCGGACGGCGAGCATTACGGCTTCAAATACGTGAACGGTCACCCGACGAACCCCAATGTCGGCCTGCAGACGGTAACGGCGTTCGGCGTGCTTTCGGATGTCAGCACGGGTTATCCCTGTCTCGTGTCCGAGATGACGATCATGACCGGGCTGCGCACCGCCGCAACCTCGGCCCTGGCAGCAAAATACCTTGCCCGTCCTGATGCTCGCTCGATGGCGATCATCGGCCTTGGCGCGCAGTCGGAATTCCAGGCTCTGGCATTCCGGGCGCTGCTCGGTATCAAACGCCTGCAGGTTTTCGATATCGACATCGAGGCAGCGGACAAGTTCCTGAAGAACCTCGCCGACATGGATTTCGACATCGTCGTCGCCAAGACCGCCGAAGAGGCCGTTGCTGGCGCCGACATCATCACGACTGTGACGGCCGACAAGCGCAACGCGACGATCCTGTCCGACAACATGGTCGGCGCCGGCGTGCACATCAACGCCGTTGGCGGTGACTGCCCGGGCAAGACCGAGCTGCAGGGTGATATCCTGCGTCGCGCCGACGTCTTCGTCGAATATCCGGAGCAGACGCGGATCGAAGGCGAAATCCAGCAGATGGCGCCGGATTTCCCGGTCACTGAACTCTGGCAGGTTATCACCGGCGATGCCGAAGGCCGTCGCTCGAGCGCACAGATCACCATCTTCGATTCCGTCGGCTTTGCCACCGAGGATTTTTCGGCGCTGCGCTTCTTGCGCGACAAGATCCAGGGCACCGCTTTCTACACCGAGCTCGACCTGACGACGCAGCCGGAGCACCCGCGTGACCTCTACGGCCTGTTCCGGCAGCAGCCGGCGGCACCTGCCGAGCGGAGCGCTGCATAACATGAAGAGACTGTCCGTACAGGCGCCGAAGGGCGTCGTCATGATCCGTCCGCACCATTTCGGCCCGAACCCGATGACGGCCAAGGACAATGCTTTCCAGTCGACCGACGAGGCGCGCAAGCCCTCGGCGATCGCAACGGCTGCCTTCGACGAGGTGACGCGCATGGCTGACGGCCTGTCGGTGGCCGGCGTCGCTGTCCACCTGTTCGAAGACGAGACGGTGACGCGCCCGGACTCGGTGTTTCCGAACAACTGGTTCTCCACCCATTCGGGCGGACATGTGGCGATCTATCCGATGTATTCGGAAAGCCGCCAGAGCGAGCGTCGCGCCGACATCATCGAGATGCTCAAGACCGAGTATCGCGTCCAGGACGTGATCGACTATTCCGGCCTCGAAAAGGACGGCGTCTATCTCGAAGGCACCGGTGCGATGGTGCTCGACCATATCGGTCGCGTCGCCTATGCCGCACGCTCGAACCGCACCAACGAGGTGGCGCTGGAGCGCTTTTGCACCCACTTCAATTTCGAGCCAATGGTGTTTGGTGCGGTCGACCGCAATGGCAATTCGATCTACCATACCAATGTATTGATGTGCATCGGCACGGATTTCGCGCTGATCGGCACCAGCATGATCCCCGACGCTGCAAGGCGACAGGAAATTTGTGCGCGTCTGGAAGAGACCGGTCGGCAGGTCATCGATCTCACGATCGATCAGATCGAAAACTTTGCCGGTAACGCGATCGAACTCGATGGCGCCGATGGCCGCGTCGTCGTGATGTCGGCACGGGCGCTTGCCTCGCTTCGGCCGGACCAGATCAAGGCGATCGAGGCTTCGGCCCGCGTGCTCGCCTTCGACGTGCCCACCATCGAGCTTGCTGGCGGCTCCGTGCGCTGCATGCTCGCCGGGGTGCATTTGTCGCGCAGAGAACCAGCCGGTACGCAAAAGCTTTACGCCGCCACATCCGATCGATAGAAGCACCTCATCCAAGCCAAAGGTACTACAAATGTCGCAAGCACGCCCCGTCTACAATTTCAACAACATCATCGTCCGCACGCCCTCGACCACCGTCGTCAACGGTCTGCGCGCCGATGATCGTGGCAATCCGACCTACGAAGGCGTGAAGGCCGAGCACGATACCTACATCGCTGCGATGAAGGATGCGGGCGTCAAGGTCACCGTTCTTCCGGCCCTCGAAGCCTTCCCGGATTCGATCTTTGTCGAAGATCCGGCGCTGGTCTTCACCGAAGGCGCGATCCTGCTGCGTCCGGGTGCGGCCACGCGCGTCAAGGAAACCATCGAGATCGAGCCGACGCTTCGTGCGATGTTCGAGACCGTTCTCGATCTGCCGGGCACCGGCCTTGCTGACGGCGGCGACGTGCTGACGACCCGCGAAAGCGTGATGATCGGTCTTTCGGCCCGCACCGACAGGGTCGGCGCCGAGGCGCTGCAGGCCTGCCTCGACAAGCTCGGCCGCAAGAGCGAGATCGTCGCCACTCCGGAAGGCGTGTTGCATTTCAAGACCGATTGCTCGCTGCTCGACGAGGAGACCGTGCTGTCGACCGCCCGTCTTGCCAAGTCCGGCGTGTTCGATCGCTTCAAGCAGGTGATCATTCCCGAAGGCGAAGAGCCGGCGGCCAATGCGCTGCGCGTCAACGACGTCGTCATGGTCGGCTCGGACTTCCCGCGCACGATCGAGATGCTCGACAAGCTCGGCTACAAGGTCGTGCCGATGAAGACGACTGAAATCGGCAAGATCGACGCGGGCCTGTCCTGCATGTCGCTGCGTTGGTTCAGCAACACGCTCTGATCCAGACATAATTTCGCGGAGGAAACATCATGAAGAAGTTCAAGTCGGCCCTGTTTGCAGGGATCGCCCTTTCGATGGCGGCAAGCGCTGCTTTCGCTCAGGACACCGTGCGCCTGGGGATGACGCCTGAGCCCTACATGCCTTTCACGCAGGTCAATGCCGGCGGCGAATGGGAAGGCCTCGAGGCCGACTTGTCTCGCGCGCTCTGCGAAAAGATGGCTGTGAAGTGCGACATCAACCAGATGGCGTGGGATGGCCTCATCCCATCGCTGAAGGAAAACAAGGTCGACTTCATCATCGGCGCCTTCTCGATCACCGATGAACGCCGCAAGGTCGTCGATTTCTCGACGCCTTACTACACCGAAGGCACGTCCTTCGTCGGCGCCAAGTCCGACACCAGCGAGATCAAGACGGTCGACGCTGCCGACGGTACCGGTCAGATCATTGATCCGGCCAGCGTCGAAGGCAAGATCATCGGCGTCCAGACGTCGAGCGTGCAGTCGGCCTATGTCGCCAAGTACCTGCCTGGCGCTGAGGCCAAGAGCTACGATACCGCCGACAACTCCGTCGCCGATCTCGTTGCCGGCCGCGTCGACTACGTTCTGATCCCGGACCTTTACATCCAGACGTTCCTGAAGTCGCCTGATGGCGCCGATTATGAAGTCAAGGTCGAGGTTCCGAAGAACGCCGTTCTCGGCGAAGGTGTCGCTTATGCGGTGCGCAAAGGCGATGCCGCGACACTCGAGAAGGTCAATGCCGGTCTTGCCGCCCTCGAAAAGGACGGACAGGTCAAGACGCTTGTCGACAAGTGGATCTTCGGCCAGAAGTAAGTGCATTTTCGAGGGCGTCGGGCCGAGCCCCTTCGCCCTCGATTGCCGAGCGGACCGCAGCGTCCGGGCATCATCGCAGCCCTTGGCTGACGACACCAATCGGGAACAGGTAGCGACGGATGGAGTATTACTGGCAATTGCTTGCCTGGGGCGGCGAGGGCTGGGGCGACGATTTCGCCTGGGGCCTGGTGATGACGCTGCAGGTCTCCGTGGTCGCCTATGCGGTCGCGGTCGTCTTCGGCCTGTTGGGCGCTGCCGGGAAGCTTTCGAAGCATCGTATTCCCCGCCTGCTCGCCGATATCTACACCACGGTCGTGCGTTCGCTTCCTGAACTCCTGGTCATCCTGCTTCTTTACTTCTCGGTCGCAAGCGGCGCTGAACGTCTGTTGAAGCATTTCGGCCTCGTCGCCGAGACGTTCCAGTTCAGCTCGTTCTGGGCGGCCATCATCGCGCTTGCCTTCGTCTCCGGCGCCTTCATGACGGAAGTGCTGCGGTCTGCCTTCCTCGCAGTCCCCCCGGGGCAGATCGAGGCCGCGGTTTCGATCGGCATGCGGCCGCGCAAGGTCTTCACCCGCATCGTGCTGCCGCAGATGATGCGCCACGCAGTTCCCGGCATGGGAAATCTCTGGCTTTCCATCACCAAGGAAAGCGCCATCATCAGCGTTCTCGGCTCGTTCAGCGAGTTGCTCTACACCGGCTATCGCGCTGCCGCAGGCACCAAGCAATACATCTTCTTCTACGGGCTGACGGCGGTCCTGTTCCTGTTGATCACGCTCGTCTCGGCCTTGGTGATCGCCCAGATCGAGCGCCGCCTGAACCGGGGGCACCATTGATGGAAACGATCTCCAACGTTATCGGCTTCCTGCCGGCGCTCATCAAGGCGACCCCGCTCACGCTGCTTCTGACGGCTGTTGCCGGCATCTTCGGTCTGGTCATCGGCACGCTTGTGGCCCTTGCCCGGCTTTCGCCCCGTCGCGTCCTGTCGATGCCGGCCTATGTCTTCACCTTCGCGTTTCGCGGCACGCCACTGCTTGTGCAGATCTATCTCGTCTATTATGGCCTCGGACAGGTCCTGCCGGGAACGTGGGTTCGCCACAGCTTCCTGTGGCCCTATCTGCGCGACGGGCTTTGGTATGCGATCTTCGCGCTCAGCCTCAATCAGGCGGCCTACAATGCCGAAGTCATCCGCGGCGCGATCAAGGCGATCCCGCGCGGACAGATCGAGGCGGCAAAATCGATCGGCATGCGCTCCTCGCTGATCCTTCGGCGCATCACGCTGCCGCAGGCACTGCGTTCTTGCCTGCCGGTTCTGACGGGCGATCTGATCATCCTCTTGAAGACGACCTCGCTGGCGTCGACGATCACCATTCTCGAGGTGATGGGCACCGCCCGCATGCTGCAACGCCAGTCTCTGTTGATCTTCGAACCGCTGATTGCGGCCGGCATCATCTATTTCACCGTCGTCTTCATCCTGACGCGGATCATGAACGTCGTCGAAAAGCGGCTGACCCGCTACCGCACGGCCAAGGCATAAGGACAAGGCGCGCAGCCGCGCCACAGGAGGAACGACGATGGTCGCAACCGCACTGTCTGTGAACAACATCCACAAGAGCTTCGGCTCGGTCGAGGTGCTCAAGGGCGTTTCGTTCGAAGCAAAATCCGGAGACGTCATTTCGCTGATCGGCAGCAGCGGCTCGGGGAAAAGCACACTGCTGCGCTGCATCAACTATCTTGAGACGCCGGACGAGGGTGAAATCACCGTCTCGGGCGAAGTGATCCGGACGGTGAAGGGCAAGGACGGCAAGCTCGTTGCCGCCGACAAGCGCCAGCTCGAACATATCCGCACCCGCCTTGGCATGGTGTTCCAGAGCTTCAATCTCTGGTCTCACAAGACGATCCTCGAAAACATCATCGAAGGGCCGATGCATGTGCTCGGCATGACGCGCAAGGATGCCATTGGCGAAGCTGAGATCCTGATGGAGAAGGTCGGCATCACGCCGAAGCGCGATCATTACCCCAACCAGCTTTCGGGCGGCCAGCAGCAGCGCGCGGCAATTGCCCGTGCCCTGGCGATGAAGCCCGACGTCATGCTTTTTGACGAGCCGACCTCGGCGCTCGACCCGGAACTGGTGAACGAGGTGCTTCTCGTCATCAAGAAGCTGGCGGAGGAGGGGCGCACCATGGTGATGGTGACGCACGAAATGTCGCTGGCGCGCGACATCTCAAGCGAAGTCATCTTCCTGCACAAGGGGCTCGTCGAGGAACGCGGCGCCCCGTCGCAGGTCATGCGTGACCCGAAATCGGCGCGCCTGCGCCAGTTCCTGCAGATGGCCTGAGGAGAGACCCATGCGCGACGCGACCCTGTCGGAGTTCCTGCCCGAACTCATCAATATCCGCCACACGCTGCACGCGATGCCGGAAATCGGCCTCTCCGAGGTCAAGACCTCCGAATTCGTCGCGGGCCTGCTGCAGTCCTGGGGCTTCGAAGTGACACGCGGCCTTGCAACGACCGGCATCGTCGCGACGCTGAAGCGCGGCAGCAGCAACCGTTCGATCGGCTTTCGCGCTGATATGGACGCGTTGCCGATGCAGGAGGAGACCGGGCTTGCCTATGAGAGCAAACATCCCGGCGCCATGCACGCCTGCGGCCATGACGGCCACACGAGCATGCTGCTCGGTGCGGCCTGGGCGCTGTCGCAGGACGCAAGCTTCAACGGAACGGTGCACCTGATCTTCCAGCCCGCCGAGGAAAATTTCGGCGGAGGGAAGCTGATGATCGAGGACGGTCTGTTCGAGCGCTTTCCCTGCGAGCGCGTCTTTGCGCTTCACAACTGGCCGGGCCTGCCGGCCGGCACCTTCTCGACGCGTGCGGGCGCGATGGCGGCCTCGATCGACGTGCTGACGCTGACGATCAGAGGCAAGGGTGGCCATGGGGCGCAGCCGGAGCTGACGGTCGATCCTGTCGTCGTCGGCTCGAGCATCGTCATGGCGCTGCAGACACTGGTGTCGCGCAATGTCTCGCCGCATCAGCCCTCAGTCGTCACGGTCGGCTCGTTCCAGTCGGGCTCGGCCTCGAACATCATTCCCGATACGGCCGTGCTTGAGATCAGCATGCGCGCCACCGATCCGGTCGTGCGCAAGCAGTTGCAGGAGCGCGTCGAGCAGATCGCCCGTTTCCAGGCACAGAGCTTCAACGCCGAGGTCACATTCGGCTGGCAGGTCGGCTACCCCGCGACCATCAACAACGCCGATGCGGTCGACCATGCGCGCGCGGTGATCAATGAAAAGTTCGGCGAGGGCGCTTTCGTCGAACTCGCCGAGCCGCTGATGGGCAGTGAAGATTTTTCCTTCCTGCTGGAAGAGGTGCCGGGCGCTTACGTGCTGATCGGCAACGGCGATTCGAGCGGGCTCCACACCACGCGCTACGACTTCAACGACGACATCCTCGAGCGCGGCGCGATGTATTTCTACCATCTGGCGCGCTCTGCACTGGTTTGAAAGAGCGCCTGACGGTCGGTTCGCCGACCGTCAGCTTGCCGGCGCGACATCGCCGAAGACTGTCGGGATCAGTTCCGAAACGGTCGGATGAATGTGCACCGCGTGGGTGATCGTGGTGTAGGGCTTTCTGGCGTACATCACGTCGAGAATGCTCTGAACCGCCTCATCGCCGCCGGTGCCCAGGATCGATGCGCCGAGGATCTCCTTGCTGTCGGCGTCGACGACCACCTTCATGAACCCTTCGGTCTCGCCTTTTTCGACCGCACGACCGACACGGGTCATTGGTCGCCTGCCGACGGCAATCTTGCGGCCAGTCTTGCGCGCCTCGGTCTCGCTCATTCCGGCGCGCCCGAGCGGTGGATCGATATAGAGCGCATAGGTGGAGATGCGGTCGCTCACCCGCCGTGGCTCGCCATCGAGCAGGTTCGCCGCGACGATCTCGAAGTCGTTATAGGCGGTGTGGGTGAAGGCGCCGCGGCCGTTGCAGTCGCCCATGGCGAAGATGTGCGACACATTGGTGCGCAATATGTCATCCACCTCGACATAGCCGCGCGCGTCGGTGTTCACGCCCGCCTTGTCGAGGCCAAGATCGTCGGTGTTCGGCCGCCGTCCCGTTGCGAGCAGCAGATGTGAGCCGGTGATCTCCGGCGCGCCCGAGGTGCAATCGACGCCGGCGGCGACATCGTCACCCTGTCTCGCAAAGCGGATGCATTCGGCATTGAGCCGGAACCGGATGCCCTCCTTTTCCAAAATTGCAAGCACGGCGTCGGAAACGTCAGGGTCTTCGCGCGCAATCAGCCTCGGTCCTTTTTCGATCACCGTCACCTCGGAGCCGAAACGCCGGAACATCTGTGCAAACTCAAGGCCGATATAACTGCCGCCAACAATGATCAGGTGGCGCGGAAGAACGTCCAGATCCATCATCGACACATTGGTGAGAAAGGGCACGTCGTCGACACCGGGAAAATCTGGCGTGGCCGCCCGGCCTCCGGTGTTGAGAAAGATCTGATCGGCGGTGAGAATGTCCTCGCCAACCCGAATGGTGTGCGGATCCTCGAAGCGGGCGTGCCCTTTGAAGATAATGCAGTTCTCCATTCCCTTGAGCCAGTTTTCGACGCCCGATCGGGCGTCGGTTCTCACCTTGTCCTTGCGTGCCATGACGCGTTTGAAGTCCACGGAAACAGGACCGGTCATCACGCCGAAATCCGCGCCACGGCGGGCCATGTGCACGGCATAGGCGCTGGCGACCATCGCCTTGGTCGGCATGCAGCCTGTGTTGACGCAGGTGCCGCCGAAAAGTTTGCGCTCAATCAGCGCAACGGACTTTCCGGCAGCGGCGAGGCGGCCGGCCAATGACGGCCCCGCCTGGCCAGCGCCGATGATGATGGCATCGAAGTGTTTCGTCATAGCACCGAGGACACCACCCAGAGTGCGAGCAGCACGGCAACGACGTCTTCGAGCAGTGCGATCGGCAGGTCCCTGCCTCCTGTTGCGGCAACCAGCCGCTTGCGTGCCTCATAGCCGCCAAGCGTGCCGATCACGGCGCCGATGATGCCTGCAATCAGGCCGCCGATCAGCGAGCCACCGGCCGTGCCGAGAACCGCACCGCAGAAACCGCCGCTGACGATACGGGCGCCGAATTGCTGCGGCACCTTTCGGCTAGGTGTGCTTGGAAGTTGGTCGGTGACGAACTCGACCAACGCGAGAAGCCCGAAGATATAGGGCGTGAAACGGAAGCCCATGAAGGCAGCCCAGGTGCCGGAAAGTGGCAGCCATCCGGCCGCAGCCGCAATGCTGACGGCGGCAGGCGCGGTCATGGCGCGAAGGCCGGCCACCACGCCGATAAGAAGCGCGAGAAAGTAGATCGACATTGATTCCCCGAACGTTCGCCGGGCGAGCCCACGCCGCCAGCCCCCAGGCGGTTCGGGTCGAGCGGCATCGCAACCAAGAGTGAAAGCGGACTTTATGGCGGGCCGCAATCAGAGTGACCGACAACGCGGCCGATTGCAACGCCCAATCGCCTGCCGGCTTGGGGTGTAGTCTATAGTTTCGATGGTGATACTGGACGACGGGATTTTTCACCCATCGCGCCGTCTGCCCGCAGCTCTATTTTTTGTCGAAGGCTGACATATATGGAATGGCTTGCCCGGACGACGGGAATATTCCGTGATCAAACTGCGGAACCGAATTTCGAGGGAGAACTCCATGCGCCTGACCAGACTGCTTATCGGAACAGCCTTTGCCTTCACGCTGACCGCTGCTGCCGCCAACGCCGACGTCGTCGTGTCGTCCAAGATCGACACGGAAGGCGGCGTGCTCGGAAACATCATTCTTGCCGTATTGAATGCCAACAATATCAAGACGGTAGACCGGGTGCAGCTCGGCGCCACGCCGGTGGTGCGCAAGGCGATTACCGCCGGTGAGATCGACATCTACCCGGAATATACCGGTAATGCCGCGTTCTTCTTCGAAAAGGCGGACGACCCGGCCTGGAAGGATGCCGCGAAGGCTTACGAGAACGCCAAGAAGCTCGACTACGACGCCAACAAGATCGTCTGGCTGACGCCGTCTCCCGCAAACAACACCTGGGCGATCGGCCTGCGCAAGGATGTGGCTGAGGCCAACAAGCTGAAGACGCTCTCCGATTTCGGCAAGTATGTTGCCGGCGGCGGAAGTGTCGTACTTGCCGCGTCGTCCGAATTCGTCAACTCGGCGGCGGCTCTTCCCGCATTCCAGACGACCTACGCCTTCACGCTGAAGCCGGAACAGCTCATCACCCTTTCAGGTGGTGATACCGCCGCGACGATCGCTGCGGCGGCCAACCAGACGAACGGTGCCAATGCCGCCATGGTCTACGGAACCGATGGTGGTATCGCCCCATCCGGCCTCGTGGTGCTTGAAGACGACAAGTCGGTTCAGCCGGTCTACCAGCCGGCTCCGATCATCCGCGAGGCGGTGTTGAAGGAGAACCCTCAGATCGAGACGCTGTTGAAGCCGGTCTTCGAGAAACTCGACCTGGTAACGCTGCAGGAACTGAATGGTCGCGTCCAGGTCGGCGGCGAGCCGGCAAAGGCGGTCGCCGAGGACTTCCTGAAGAAGAACGGCTTCCTGAAATAGGTTGACGCAAAAGCGTGACGCTGGTCGGATGCACGCATCCGACCAGCGTTTTCTTTTATGGGCGTGGAACAACGAAGGTCCGTCAAGCGGTAGCCGGATGAGAAAAAGGGATCTGATGCAGTTCCGCATGGACAAGCTTGGCGTGATCATTGCCGCACTTGCCGCCTACGGCGCGTTGCTGGCGCCTTTCGCGACCTTTCGCGCCAATCGCATTGTCGCCGGCGAGGCGAGATCGATAGGCGAAGCCCTGCCGTCGGCATGGACAGTCGTTGTTCTCCTCCTTGTCACCGCGACCGTGGTTGTCGCGGTTCTGAAAACGCCTAGCCGGCTGCGCCTCGGCACCGCATTTGCTGCGATCGCCGCGTTGGCGCTCGGCATCGGTGCTGCCGCGGGCCATCTGACGCCACCTGAAAACGCCTACGCTCGCGTTTCGCCGGCCTCCGGGTTCTGGATCCTGTTGTTCGCGCTCGGTTTGCTGGCCGCCGACGCATTGACCCGGCTGCGGCCGTCGCCGTTGGTGCGTGTGCTCTTTCTTTCCGCGGTCCTCGGCTTCATTGCCGCAGTTCTGACGTCCGGAACGTGGGATGGTTTGTCCCTTCTCAAGGAATATGCCAGCCGCGCAGACACTTTCTGGGCCGAGGCCGGCAAGCATGTGACGCTCGCTTTGGGTTCGCTTGCCGCCGCGACCATCGTCGGCATTCCGCTCGGCATTCTCTGCCATCGTGTCGCGCGCCTTCGCGACGGCTTGCTCGGCGTCCTGAATGCGATACAGACGATCCCGTCGATCGCGCTTTTTGGCATTCTGATTGCACCGCTTGGCTGGATCGCGGTGCATGTGCCGGGTGCCGCCGCCATCGGCATCCGCGGCATCGGCACGGCGCCGGCCTTCGTCGCGCTTTTCCTCTATTCGCTGCTGCCTGTCGTCGCCAACACCGTGGTCGGGCTTGCCGGCGTGCCGAGGGAAGCCAATGACGCTGCGCGCGGCATCGGCATGACGGACTTCCAGCGCCTTGTCGGTATCGAATTTCCCTTGGCTTTCCCGGTCATTCTCACCGGCATTCGCATCGTTCTCGTTCAAAACATCGGGCTTGCGACGATCGCGGCATTGATTGGCGGTGGCGGCTTCGGCGTCTTCGTCTTTCAAGGCGTCGGGCAGACGGCAATGGACCTGGTCCTGCTCGGGGCAGTTCCGACCGTCCTTTTGGCATTCACTGCCGCTATCGTCCTCGATGCCCTGATCGAGACGGCCACACCAAACCGCAACCGGGTGCAAAGCGCATGATCGAGATCGAAGGTATTACCAAGCGCTATGGCGAGACCGCTGTTGTCAGGGACGTCAGCCTCGCGATCGCGCCACGCACGGTCACTGTCATCGTCGGGACTTCCGGCTCCGGCAAGACGACCTTGCTCAGGATGATCAATCGTCTCGTCGAGCCGACATCAGGCACGATCAAGCTCGACGGCGAGGATAACCGTTCGCTTCCGGACTACGAACTGCGCCGCCGGATCGGTTATGCGATCCAGGGGCATGGGCTGTTTCCGCACCGTACCGTTGCGCAAAACATCGCCACCGTGCCGACATTGCTCGGTTGGGATCGCGCCCGCATCGAGGCCAAGGTCACCGAACTGCTGACACTCTTTCAACTCGATCCGGTGGCGTTCGGCCCGCGTTATCCGCACGAACTGTCCGGCGGCCAGCAGCAGCGTGTCGGTGTCGCCCGCGCGCTGGCGGCAGAGCCAAAGGTGCTGTTGATGGACGAGCCCTTCGGTGCGCTCGATCCGATCATTCGGGCCAAGGCGCAGGACGACCTGCTAGCAATCCAGAAGCACTTCGAAACGACGATCGTCCTCGTTACGCATGACATGGAGGAAGCCTTCCACCTGGCTGACCGGATCGCCGTCATGGACAAGGGCAAAGTGGTGCAATACGCAACGCCCGCCGAGATGCTCGTCAAACCGGCGACAGCCTTCGTCGAAAGCCTGATCGGCGCCGGCGAGCGACCGTTCCGGCTGCTGGCGATCGAAACCGTCGCCGATGCCGTCGAGCCGGGTGCGGCAGAAGGCGAGGCGATTGCGAGCGCGGCCACCCAGCGCGAGGCCTTGTCGACGCTTCTTTGGACCGGTCGCAAGGCACTTCCCGTCATTGGCCCCGATGGTGCCCTGATCGGCAAGGTCAGCCTTGATGGCCTGGTTCAGCGTGCCGCGGGGCCCACGTGATGCTGCGCCTTCCAACTCTGTTTCGGCTGTTTGCATTTGCTGTCCTCGTCGCCTTTCTCATCCAGCCTCAATGGTTCGAACCGCTGTTGCGGCCGCTGGTTCAGGAGAATGCGCCGGCGATCTACAACCAGGGCAGCCTGTTGCAACTGACGCTGCTGCATCTGCGCACGGTGGCGATCGCAACGGCCTGCGCGACCGTCGTCGCGCTGGCACTGGCGATCCTGGTGACGCGTCGTTCGGGGGCAGAGTTCCTGCCGCTTTCGCGCAGCCTGGTGAATATCGGGCAGACCTTTCCACCAGTCGCCGTCCTGGCACTCGCCGTGCCGATCTTCGGTTTTGGTGAAAAGCCGACGCTGATTGCGCTCTTCCTTTACGGTCTGCTGCCAATCTTCGAGAACGCACTGACGGGGCTGACGACCCTGCCGCCATCGATCATGGAGGCGGCGCGGGGCACCGGCATGACCGGGCGTCAACGGTTGATGAAGATCGAACTGCCCTTGGCGATGCCGGTGATCCTCGCCGGCATCCGGCTTTCCGTGGTCATCAGCCTGGCGACTGCGACCATCGGCTCGACGGTTGCGGCAAGGACGCTCGGCGAAGTGATCATCGCCGGTCTGCAGTCCAACAACCTTGCCTTCGTCGTCCAGGGGGGGCTCATCGTTGCGGTGCTTGCCGTCCTGATCCACGATGCCCTGCAGGCAGCCGAACGAAGTCTCGGGTCTCGAATGGGACGTTAGGGCAGCGCCGCCCACCGCCTGCCATGCCATTGGGGTCATCGGCTGCGCGCTGCGTCAGAACACAGGACGCGTGCTGGAATGGCGCGTGCTTTATCAGGGCGTCAGAAGGAAATCTTTGCCACTCGTAGCGCGCTGGCCGTTGCGCTCCTGATTGCGCCAAATGCGCAGATCGCACGGAAGGGAACGGTCGGTGATCATCCCAAGATAAGGCTACCATTGTCTGGCCGGGCCATTGCCACGGCTGCTGCACTTGGCGCGATCGCTTGCTCGCAGAAGCCTGAACCGACCAGAAATCACCCACGCAACGTATAGTGGTCTGGACCGCTTTCCTCCTGTCGGAGAGTTGCGGAGGTCACACCCTCTTTGGTTGTCCGGGAAATGCCTGCCATAGCGGCATTTGCTGCGTTCCATGAAAATGAATTTCACAATTTTACAAAATACGCGGATTTGGGTTGACGACCTCAAAAAACTGTCCCAGTCTGCGAAAATAAATTACGCCATAAGGCAAGGGAACAGTGCGAGCATGAAAGTCGGGATAATCGGACTCGGATTCCGTCTGGGATATCTGGGCTACGTTTTCAAAGCCATGGATGAGAATTTCGAGATCGCCGGCTACGTCGATCCCGCGCCTGCCGGGCTTCCGGGTCTGGTCGAAAAAGGCATCTCCGCCGGCAAGGCCTATGCGACGCCCGAAGAGCTGATCGCCAACGAGAAGCTCGACCTCTTGATGATCGGGTCACCGAACCACATGCATCTCGATCATATCCGGATCGGGCTTGAGGCCGGCCTCAAGGTCTTCAGCGAAAAGCCGATTGTGACGACCGTTCAGGAAAGCCTGGAGCTTGCGCAGCTGATGGCGAAATTCGGCCACGAGCGCCTGATGGTCGGCCTGGTGCTGCGCTACGCGCCGATGTACCGGGACCTTCGCGCAGCGCTTGCGGAAGGGAAGCTTGGCCAGGTCGTTTCGATCGAGGCATCCGAACATATCGAGCCCTATCATGGCGCCTTCTTCATGCGCGACTGGCGCCGCTACGAGCGCTATTCCGGCAGCTTCATGCTGGAGAAATGCTGCCACGACCTCGACCTTTACAACGGCGTCATCGGCGCTCGTCCGGAGCGGGTGGCGAGCTTCGGCGGCCGCAAGAGCTTCATTCCGGCCAACGACCCAGCGCGCGAGGGCATCAACGACCTTGAGCTTTTCCATCGCAAGCCAAGCGGCTGGATGGGATCGGACAAGGTGTTCGATAGCGACGGCGACATCATCGACTACCAGGTCGCGATCGTCGAGTACGCCAATGGCGTCGGCATGAACTTCCACACCAACCTCAATGTGCCGGATCAGTTCCGCCGCTTCTGCATCATGGGGTCGCGCGGCATGGCCGAGGGCGATTTCATCCGCGGCTATTTCGACGTGCACGAGATGCTGACCGGCAAGAAGGTCGTCGAGAACAGATACGCCGCCACCGAATTGTCGCAGCACTACGGTGCGGACGAGCAGATGGCGACCGATATCATCGGCCACGTGCGTGATGGCCGGCCCTTGCCTGTTTCGACGATCGATGCGCTTGAAGCCGGCATCCTGGCCCTGTCGATGGACGAGGCCCGCCGCAAGCGCAGCGTCATCGATCTCAGGCCCATCTGGGACCGCTTCGACGAAGCCCTGCATTCACGGGCGGCGTGAGAGGAGAAGCGGGATGAGTGTTCAACGCAGCACGATCATCTTCGCCTGGATCCTGCTTTTGCCCGCCGTGCTCTACGTCACGGTCATCGTCGCCTATCCTCTCGTCGATACCTTCATCCTGTCGTTCACGGACGCCTCGCTTAAGAAGACGACGAACTGGGTCGGTTGGGTCAATTACGACAAGATCTTCAACGAAACCTTCGCCGAGGTCATCTTCCGCACCTTCGTGTGGACCTTCTTTTCGGTCTCGATCAAGATGATCATCGGGGTCTTCGGTGCGACGATGCTGAACGCTGCCGTGCCCGGGCGCGCGCTTTTCCGCCTCCTCACCATGCCGCCGTGGATCGTGCCGATGGCCATCGGCATCTTCATGTGGGGCTGGATGTACAATGGCCAGTTCGGCATGATTTCCGGCGTGTTGCAGAACTGGGGGATCATCGACGGACCGATCGCTTTCCTGGCCCGCGGTTCGACCGCCTTCTGGGCGACGATCGTCACCGACGTCTGGATCGGCGTGCCGCTCGTCACGCTCTACATGCTGGCAGCGATGCAGGCGATCCCGCAGGACCTCTATGAGGCCGCGTGGACGGACGGGGCAGGGCGGTTCTACCGTTTCCGCAGGATCACGCTGCCGCTCCTTGTTCCGTCGCTGATCACCATGTCGATGTTGTCGTTGATTGCGACCTTCAATTCCTTCGACATCATCTGGATCCTCACGCAGGGCGGCCCCAACGGCGAGACCACCACGATGATCATCGATACCTATCGCACCGCGATCGGCTCGAAGAAATACGGGGAGGGCGCGGCGCGTGCCGTGCTGATCTGCATCTTCCTGTCGATCTTCTGCTTTGCCTATTTCCGCGTCACCAGCCGTCTGTCCGCGGGGGAACAGAAATGAGCCAGCCTGCCCTGATCAACCGCTATCGCTGGTACGAACTCGTCGCCATCTATGTCGGTATCTTCGTGTTCCTCGCCTTCATTCTGGCGCCGTTCGTCGAAGGCTTTATCGTATCCTTGAAGCCGCTGAGCCTGCTTTTTTCATCGCCCTACAAGTTCTGGCCCGAGAACGCTTCTTTTGCGGCCTACTTCACCATGTGGGAGAGCGTGCCAGGCTTTGCGCGCTACATCTTCAACTCCTTCTTCATATCCACCATCGTGACCGCGATCGTGCTGATCCTGGTCATCCCGGCGGCTTACGCTTTTGCCCGCTTCAAATTCCGCGGCAGCGGGCTGCTGCTCGGGGCGTTTCTGGCCGTAAACATGTTCTCGGGTGCGGTTCTTCTCATCCCGCTCTTCCGGCTGATGCGTAGCTTTGGCGTGCTCAACACCTATCTCGCGATGATCATGCCGGGCGTTGCCTTCCTGATCCCGTCGGCGATCTGGCTTTTGCGCACCTACATGATGCGCATCCCGCGCGAACTGGACGAGGCCGCCTTCGTCGATGGCGCGAGCCATTTCTATACCCTGCGTCGCGTGATCCTGCCGATCGCCATGCCGGGCATCACGGTCGTCGCCATCACCACCTTCATCGGCGCCTATGCCCAGCAGTTCATCTACGCGCTGACCTTCAACTCCAAGACCGAGTTCATGCCGCTGCCGGTCGGGTTGTTTGCCTATTTCGGACGCCAGGAAGTCATCTGGAACGAACTCATGGCGGCAAGCTTCGTCGGCATCGCGCCGGCGGTCGTCGTGATCTTCCTCCTACAACGGTATCTCGTCAGCGGGCTGACCGCGGGCGCGGTGAAACAATAAGACCAACCAACCACCAGAGAACGGGAGCATAAAAAGTGTCAATTCAATTCAAGACAGGGGTATTCGCGCTCGCCCTGCTCGGCTCGACCGCGCTCGGCGGCGTTGCTGCCCAGGCTGCCGACCAGGAGATCAGCTGGATCTACTGCGGCGACACCATGGATGCGGTGCATGCCAAGTACATCAAGCAGTGGGAAGAAAAGAACCCAGGCTGGAAGGTCACGCCGGAAGTCGTCGGCTGGGCTCAGTGCCAGGACAAGGCGACGACGCTCGCCGCCGCCGGCACGCCGGTCGCCATGGCCTATGTCGGCTCGCGCACGCTGAAGGAGTTCGCTCAGAACGATCTGATCGTGCCCGTGCCGATGACGGACGAGGAGAAGAAGACGTACTACCCCAACATCGTCGACACGGTGACCTTCGACGGCAACCAGTGGGGCGTTCCCGTCGCCTTCTCCACCAAGGCGCTTTACTGGAACAAGGACCTGTTCAAGCAGGCTGGCCTTGATCCCGAGAAGCCGCCGAAGACCTGGGCTGAAGAGATCGAGTTTGCCAAGACGATCAAGGAAAAGACTGGTGTCGCCGGCTATGGTCTTCCGGCCAAGACCTTCGACAACACGATGCACCAGTTCATGCACTGGGTATACACCAACAACGGCAAGGTGATCGACGGCGACAAGATCGTCATCGACAGCCCGGAAGTTCTGGCGGCGCTCCAGGCCTACAAGGACATCACGCCCTATTCCGTCGAAGGTGCGACCGCCTACGAACAGAACGAGATGCGGGCCATCTTCCTCGACGGCAAGGTTGGCATGCTCCAGTCGGGCTCAGGTGCCGCCGTGCGCCTGAAGGATACCAAGGTCAACTGGGGCGTCGCGCCGCTGCCGCTCGGCCCCTCGGCCAAGGGCGAGGGCACGCTGCTGATTACCGACAGCCTGGCGGTGTTCAAGGGGTCCGGCGTCGAAGAGAAGGCGATCGAATTTGCCAAGTTCATCACCTCGCCCGGTCCGCAAGGCGAGTATGAACTTCAGGGCGCTGCCGGCCTGACGCCGTTGCGGCCGTCGCCGATGGTCGACGAGTTCGTCAAGAAGGATCCCTATTGGAAGCCGTTCATTGACGGTATCGCCTTTGGTGGTCCGGAGCCGCTCTTCACCGACTACAAGGGCTTCCAGAACGTCGTCATCGCCATGGTCCAGTCGGTCGTGACCGGTCAGGCAGAGCCGGCCGACGCCCTGAAGAAGGCGGCTGGTGAACTCGAAGAGTACAAGTAAGTTCATCGGGCCGCGGATCTTCGGTCCGCGGCCCTGACCAATCCGTTACGAACGGGCCGCTTCCAGCCGGCGGCCGGAGACAGTTTCTTGGGACAGCTCAATCTCAATACGGTTCAGAAATTCTACGGGACATTCGAGGTGCTGAAGGGCATCGAACTCGAAGTCAAAAACGGTGAGTTCGTCGTTTTCGTCGGACCTTCCGGTTGCGGCAAGTCGACATTGCTCAGGATGATAGCCGGTCTTGACGAGACCAGCTCGGGGGACATCCTGATCGATGGCAAACGCGTCAACGACCTGCCGCCGGTCAAACGTGGGATCGCCATGGTGTTCCAATCCTATGCGCTCTACCCGCACATGACCGTCTTCGAGAACATTGCCTTTCCGCTTCGCGTAGAAAAGATGCCGGAAGAGAAACTGAAGGCCAAGGTGGAGCATGCAGCGCGCATCCTCCATCTCGACCAACGGCTGCAGCAAAAGCCCGGAATGCTGTCTGGCGGCCAACGCCAGCGCGTTGCCATCGGCCGGGCGATCGTGCGCGAACCGAAGATCTTTCTGTTCGACGAGCCGCTTTCGAACCTCGATGCGGCGCTGCGCGCCGACATGCGCATTGAACTGGCAAAGCTGCATCGGCAATTGCAGGCCACGATGATCTACGTCACGCACGACCAGGTCGAAGCGATGACGATGGCGGACCGGATCGTCGTCCTCAATGCCGGTGAAATCGCCCAGACAGGCGCACCGCTCGAACTCTACCACAAGCCTGCCAACATCTTCGTTGCCGGTTTCATCGGCAATCCGAAGATGAACTTCCTGGCAGTAACCTGCACGGCCGTCAGCGATGCCGGCGTGGAGGTCGACTACAAGGGGAAGACTGTCGTCGTTCCGGTGAGGCCGCATGCCGGGCTGGTCGGGCGGACATTGACGCTAGGCGTGCGGCCTGAGCACATTCTGCTCGGAGCCGGCGACCTGTCTCTGACCGTTACACCAACGGTGATCGAGCGTCTCGGCGCGCACACCGTTGCCTACGCCGCGATCGGTGGCGAAGGCGAGAACTACTGCGCAATGCTGCCAGGCACAGTGGCCATTCGCCCCGAAGAACAGGTGCTGACGGGCATTCGTGCCGCCGATTGCCACCTTTTCGACGAGGCGGGTATCGCGCTCGAGCGGCGTGTGGAGCTTACCGACATCGACATGGAATTGCTCGATCCGGCTGCGGCCTGACGATCACTCCCAATGCAATCGGCCGCCGTCCCTGATCGGGGACGGCGGCCTTTTCATATGCAATTGAACAAGGCTTGGTCGAAGGGGCCCCTCTGACGAGTGGCCACCGTAGCAGGGCCGCGAGCGGGACTAAGCTGCGCCTTTCTCAAGGCCATGCGGATCAGCAACCTTTGGCCAGATATTCCGGGGCGCGCGCAGATAGGCGGTCTTGGCGGGATTGTTCGGGTAGGGCGTGCCGGCCGAGCAATAGAGGATCTGTGCGGCGATCTTGGAGAACGAGGCGTAGAAGTGGTTGGTCGATTTGATGACCAGGATGCTTTTTGCCTGCGGTTCGATGCCCATCACCGAGAACAGGCTCGGGTCGAAGCTTTGCGCTCGCGTCGAGTTGAGGATGATGTCGATACCGCGATAGGAGATGAGGGCCGCGTCACCGAAGGGCGCAAAACTCTCGCCGAACTGCATCTCGGCATTGCGCACCAGTTTGATGACCTTGACTATGCCATCGACCGGGTTACCCGTTCCTGGCGCTGACTTGGCGCCAAAACGCAGCGGAATTTCAGCCCCTTCGCCGGCGGCCATGCAGATCTGTACGGCCATCGGATCCCAGATCGTTCCGACAGCGGCGTTGGTCGCGCCTTGCGCCAGCAATTCTTCGAGCAGCACGGTCGCGTCGCCCGCTGTTCCTCCGCCCGGATTGTCCCATACATCGGCAATTACGACCGGGCCTTCGGTGGCCGCCAAGGCCTCGGCAACTGCCTGCTTCTCATCGATCTGCGGCATGATGAAGGTTCCGCGCTTCGAAAAGAGTTCGAGCCCGAGTTCCCGTGCCAGCGTTTCGCCTTTCTCCGGCTTGCCGTTGGTCACGGCAAGCACCTTCGTCCCCATTTCGGGGACATCGCCGGCCATGAAACCGTGCACAACCGACAGCGACAGGACGTCCGGATCCTCTGCCTCGATGCGTATCAATTTGTCGACGAACGAGCGCATGGGCTCACGCGACGTCGGATAGACGTCGATCATGCGGCAGTCGAAAACGGACATCACCGGCGTGACGCGGCCTTCAAGCGTATCGATGGCGATCCGCCAGAGATCTTCCGCTCGATCGACGAAGTCGGTGTGCGGAAACTCTTTGAAAAAGACGAAGAAGTCCGCCGCCGAAACGCGCTTTGCGGTGAGGTGGCTGTGCGGGTCCAGTTCAGCGCAGACGAGAACGTCGGAACCGACGATCGCGCGAATGCGGGTCAGAAGATCGCCCTCGGGATCCTCGTAGCCGTCGGCGACCATGGCGCCGTGCAGTCCCATGACAACGGCATCGACAGGCAGTGCGGCGCGCAATTGATCGAGAATTTCGTCGCGCAGACCCTCATAGGTCTGGCGGTTGACGAGGCCGGCCGGATCCGCCCACGTGGCGGTACCCTCGATCAGCGTCCAACCCTTTTCCGCTGCGATGCGGCGGCCGACCGTGAGCGGGGCCGTACAGAGCGTCGGCGTCTCCGGATGCTCGCCCGGTGGTGCATAGAGCGACGCCTCGAAGGCACGACGGTCTATGCAGATGGGAGAGAAGGTGTTGGTTTCCGTCGCAAGCGCCGCTGTGAAGATCCGCAATGCCGTTGCCTTTCCCGTGCGTCGCTGGTTCAAGCCGATCCCATCGGGTTCGGCAGGTAGCCGGTGAAGCCGGAAATCTTCCAGCGTCCCTCGTGCAGGCGGCAGTAATAAACGGTCTGCCATTGCATCACGTCGAAGCTGCCGTCCGACTTCTTCAACCCGCCATCAAACTTCTTGCGCGCGAGCGCGACGTTGCCATTGACCTCGATGTCCTCAAGCGTCGTCGTGGTGAAGATTGCGGTGCGCGTGTCTTCGGCGAAAGAAAGCCCAGCGAAGTCTTTCGCCTGGCGCAACCACTCGTCGCGATAGGCGACAAGCGAGGGAAAGGTGAGGCGCCAATCGTCGGGATTGGTCTGGCGACGTCCGTCGATGCCGATGAAGCCCTCTTCGACAAAATCGCCTGATACCATCGACCAATCGGCAGAAAGAAAAGCGTCGATGTCACGCGGAACCAGCATCTCCCAGATGGCATGGCGCGCGGTGTCGGAGGAGGGGAACGGATTGAGGAAGGGATCCCGCATGTTTTCGCCCTATATTGAAATTCTTTTCATGAATGGTGTTTTTCTCTGGCCAAATTCAGCTTTCTATGGTCATTTGTCAACGATCAAAGAAAATAATTTGCACGAAGGCACACATGACCATCAAACGGTATGGCACTGAACAAGTCGGTGCGGGCGGTAAGCCATTACCCTTTGCGCGCGCCGTGGAGGCGGACGGTTGGCTGCACGTTTCCGGCCAGGTCGCGATGGAAAAAGGCGAGATCATCGAGGGCGGTATCATTCCGCAGACGCACAAGGCGATCGCCAATCTTCTGGCCATTCTGGAAGAGGCCGGATACGGTACCGAGCATGTGGTGCGTTGCGGCGTTTGGCTCGACGATCCGCGTGACTTCTGGACTTTCAACAAGATCTATCAGGAGTATTTCGGTGCGCATCCACCGGCCCGGGCCTGTGTCCAGTCGGCGATGATGGTTGATTGCAAGGTCGAGATCGACTGCATCGCCTACAAGCCGAAGGAAGGCTGATAGACCCTAAGGACATCAGCAGGCGATGGATATTTTCGCGACACTTCAGGAAGAAAAAGGCCGGCTCTCACAATCTGAGAACCGGATAGCCGACATTCTTCTGAATGACTTCGAGTTCGCGGTGAATGCGTCGATCATCGAGTTGGCCGGCAAGGCTGATGTTTCTCCCCCCACTGTGACGCGCTTCTGTCGACGGCTCGGCTGCGACAGCTTTTCAGACTTCAAGGTGCAACTGGCGCGCACCGCCTATATCGGCATGCGCTATTTGAAGCCGGAGCCGAAGAGCCGCGAAACCGGTGATGTCGCCCAGGACATCATCACCAAGGCGCAAAATGCGCTGTTCCTCCTGCATCGCTCTCTCGATCTCGCGGCGATCGAGCAGGCTGTCGAGCGGATCGCAACGGCTGAAATGATCTATGCCTTCGGTTCTGGCGGCAACTCGTCGATGATTGCCAGCGAGTTGCAGAACCGGCTCTTTCGCTACGGCCTGCGCGTGACCGCCAGTTCGGACCACAGCATGCAGCTGATGATGGCCGCCGCCGCTCGTCCGACCGACCTTTTGATCGGTTCTTCCTTTTCCGGCCGCAACGCCGAGTTGGTGCGCGCCTTTACGCTGGCGCGCGAGCTGAAGGTGCCGACGATTGCGCTGACCCAGAGCAACAGCCCGGTCGCGGCTGCAGCGACGATCACGGTTCCCGTCGATTTGCCCGAGGGCAACAACATCTATCGCCCAACCTCCACACGCATCGCCTATCTGGCGCTGCTCGATATCCTCTCCAGTCTCGTTGCCTACCGGGTTCAGCCGCAGGCGACTGTCACACTTCGGCGCATCAAACAACAGCTGGTGACCCACCGCGACGGTGACGACCGCCAGCTGTTGGGAGACTGACCTGCCGCGAAAGGTTCCCGCATGACGCACTCCATCGCCATCGTCACCGGTGCAGCCGGCGATATCGGCCGCGCAATCGCCAAGCGCCTTGGCGAGGATCATGAGGTCGTACTGCTTGCAGACATCGACAGCGGCGCTGCAGAGAAGGCTGCGCGCGAGATCGGTGACGGCAAGCGCTTCATCGCGGTGGCCTGTGACGTGACGGATGCGAAAAGCGTCGACAAACTGGCCGCCACTGCGAGAGAGCAGGGGATCGTGCGAACGCTCGTCAACAATGCCGGTGCTGCGCGCGCCGTCAGCCTGCACGACACAACGCCGGATATCTGGCGCATGGACAATGCTCTAAACCTCGAGGCAGCCTTCCTGTGCTTCCGCGCCGTGGAAGACATGCTGAAGGAAAGCCGCGGGTCGGTGGTCAACATCGCCTCCGTCAACGGCATGAATGTCTTCGGCCATCCGGCCTACAGCGTTGCCAAGGCCGGCCTGCTGCACCTGACCCGCCTCATCGCCGTGGAATACGGCAAGTTCGGTATCCGCTCGAACGCCGTTTCGCCGGGCACCGTGCGAACGCAGGCATGGGAGGTGCGGGCCGCCGCAAATCCTCAGGTCTTCGAGGAGGCGCGCCGCTGGTATCCGCTGCAGCGCATCGTCAACCCTGACGATGTCGCCAACGCCGTACACTTCCTCGCCGGTCCGATGGCCGCGGCGATATCGGGCGTATGCCTGCCGGTCGATTGCGGGCTGACCGCCGGCCAGGCGGAGCTCGCGCGAACCTTCTCGCAATCAAGCCACTACTGACTGTAAGTCTTCTGGGAGGAAGAACATGACGCCGGTTTCCTATCGTCTCGAAGCGTCCTGGCAGCCGGATGGCGGCGCATTTGGCCGGTTCACCTTTACGCTCTTCAATTTTTCGCAAGCGCCGCTTAATGGCTTTCGTCTGGTCTATACCTCGCTGACCCGCGTCATCGTTCCGGAGGCCTGCGACAACGCCACGTTCCTGCGCCGCAATGCGAATTTTCACGAGTTCGCGCCGCCGGCGGGCTTGACCCTTGCCCCCGGCGAAAGCTGGACGTTTACGGTGAGCGGCCTGCACCGCAACGCGAAGCACTGCACTGATGGTGCGAAGTCGGCCTATCTCACGCTTGCAAGCGGTGAGCATGTGCCGGTTGCCGTCTCCGATCTGCTCCTTGAGAATGCGGTCAGTGAGCCGCCGCCTCCGCGTTTGCCCGAAGGCAAGCTTGACCTGCCGTTTTCGATGCAGCCGTGGCCGGCGCAGATCGATGCATGGGCCGGTGACAGCTTTCCTGTCGTGCTCTACCCGGCACCCGGTGCAACGCCTGATGACGTTGCGGCAGTCGGCAGCGTGCTGGCGCTGTTTCATCGGCTGTTTTCGGAAGGGCACGCTCCGTTTAGCCTTGTTGCCTCCAGCCAGGGGCGGGCGATCGTCTTTTCAAAGAATACGGCACTCGCGCCCGAAGCCTACGAACTCAGCTTTTCTACAAAGGAGATCGGCCTTGCCTATGGCGGTGCGGCCGGCCGGCAATACGCGCTGACGACGCTCGCGCAATTGCTGAATGGCGCGCGCACGCATCCGGAAAAATTCCGCTTTCCGGCGCAGGGCAAGATTTCCGACGCACCGCGCTACGGCTGGCGCGGCTGCCATCTCGACGTCTCCAGGCAATTCTACCCGACGTCTGATGTCTCCCGGCTCATCGACATTCTCGCCTGGTTCAAGCTCAATATCTTCCATTGGCATCTGACGGATGACGAGGCCTGGCGGCTCGAGATCAAGGCGTTCCCGACCTTGACGACGCTCGGTGTCCTGCGCGGTCCGGATGAACCGCTGCTGCCGCAACTCGGCAACGGCGCCGAGCCGGTCGGCGGGTTTTACAGCCAGGACGATGTGAAGACATTGGTGGCGCAGGCCACGGCGCTTCACGTCGAGATCGTCCCCGAGATCGACATTCCCGGGCATAGCACCGCGACGCTGGTTGCCCTGCCGGATCTGACCGATGGCCAGGAGGCGCCGGAAAGCTACCATTCGGTTCAAGGCTATCCGAACAACGCCCTCAATCCCGCAATCGACTTTACCTACGAATTCCTCGAAAAAGTGCTCGACGAAATCGTTGAGCTGTTTCCGAGCCAGTACGTCCATATCGGTGGTGACGAAGTTGCCAACGGTTCGTGGCTTGCCTCGCCGTTGGCCAAGAAGCTGATGGAGAAGGAAGGTCTTTCCGGCACATTCGCCTTGCAGTCCTACTTCCTGAAGAAGGTCAAGCAGATGCTGACGGCCCGCGGCCGCAAGCTTGCCGGCTGGAACGAGGTCGCCCATGGCGGCGGCGTTTCGACCGAGGGCACGTTGCTTATGGCCTGGGAGCGGCCGGAGGTCGGCATCGAGCTTGCGCGTGAAGGTTACGATGTCGTCATGACGCCCGGGCAGGCCTATTATCTCGATATGGCGCAGGCGGATGCCTGGCAGGAGCCGGGCGCGAGCTGGGCCGGCACGGCGACGCCGGCACACACCTATGGCTACGAGGCTGAAGGGGAGTTTCCGGAAGAGTTGAAGCCGCGCATGAAGGGCGTTCAGGCCTGCATCTGGTCGGAGCATTTCCTGTCGCGCGGCTATTTCAACCGCCTGGTCTTCCCGAGGCTTTGTGCCATTGCCGAGGCCGCATGGACCCCGAAATCCGCCAAGGACTGGCAGCGCTTCGCCGCGATCGCCCCCTTGAGCCCAGAACTGTGACAGGAGCTTTCATGCGCATCGCCGTAGGCGGCATCCACACGGAGTGCAGCACCTATTCGCCGGTCCTGATGGCGCCCGAGGATTTTCGGGTCCTGCGCGGCGCCGATCTGCTTGAAGCAGAATATTTCGATTTCCTCGACGCCGAGGGTGTCGAGCATCTGCCGCTCATACACGCCCGTGCCGTGCCCGGCGGGCCGGTTTCGCGGCCAACCTATGATGCCTTCAAGGCAGAATTCCTTGAGCGGTTGCAGCAGGCCTTGCCGATCGACGGGCTCTATCTGGCCATGCATGGGGCAATCAAGGTCGACGGCATGGAAGACGCCGAAGGGGACTGGATTTCGGCCGCGAGAGCTGTCGTCGGCCGGGACTGCCCGTTCGCGACCAGCTACGATCTGCACGGCAATGTCAGCCAGCGCATCATCGACCAGATCGACATCTTTGCAGGTTACCGCACAGCGCCGCACATCGACACACGCGAAACGATGATCCGTGCCTGGACGATGCTCGTTTCGGCGCTGCACAGCGGCACCCGACCGGGTGTCGCCTGGGCGAAAATCCCGGTCTTGTTGCCGGGAGAATGCACCTCGACCGAGGATGAGCCGGCCAAGAGCCTCTATTTGCAGCTGCCCGACATCGACGCTCGACCGGGTGTGCTCGATGCCAATCTGATGGTCGGCTATGTCTGGGCGGACGAGCCGCGTGCAACGGCCTGCGCCGTGGTTACCGCGACCGACCAGGCCGCCGCGGAGCAGGCAGCCGTTGACATAGCAGCATCCTACTGGGCGGAACGTCGCAATTTCCGCTTCGGTCCGGTCACGGGGCCGCTGGATGCTATGCTCGATATCGCCGAAAAGGCGACGACAACCCCGATCATCCTTGCCGACTCCGGCGACAACCCGACCGGGGGCGGCGTTGGTGACAGGGCGGATGTGCTGAAGGCCCTGCTTGCGCGCGGCTGGCGCGGCGCGCTCATCGCCGGTATCGCCGACCGTCCCGCAGTCGATGCCTGCTTTGCTGCCGGTGTCGGCGAAACGTTAATGCTGAAGATCGGCGGCAGCCTCGACCCGGCAAGCCCGGTTGCGGAAATGCTGGTGGAAGTCGTGCGGCTTGACGACCCCGGTCCGGAAAATGAGCGCCAGGCGGTGGTGCGTGTCGGCGCGATTGACGTGGTGCTTTCAGCGCGACGTCGGCCCTACCACAACATCGCCGATTTCAGCCGTCTCGGGCTGGACCCCGGCACTGTTCGGCTGCTGGTGGTCAAATCCGGCTATCTTTCACCGGAACTGGCCCCGATCGCCAATCCCAACCTGATGGCCTTGACCGATGGCGTCGTCAATCAGGACATCGCTGGCCTTGCAAGCCTGCACCGTCAGCGCCCCGTCTTTCCCTTCGACGAGGAGTTCGCGTTTTCGCCCGAGGCAAAGCTCTCGGCGCGGTGGGCGGAATCGGTCTAAGCGGTTTGCCATGATCCAATCGCCGGCGAGATCCGCCGGCGCCAAGCCCTCCTTCAGAAATCGCATCCTTCGCGGACGTGCATCATCATGACTTCCACGCTTCTCAGCGCCATGCGCAACCCGGCCATGCGCGTCAGCATGCTGGCGATCTTCCTGTTCGGTTTCGCCGGTGCTGCGACCTCGCCCTATCAGTCGGTGGTCGGCATCAACGAGCTTGGCCTCAGCGATGCGCTCTATTCGCTGCTGATCCTCGTTGCCTCGACGGTGAATGTCGTGGTCAGTGTCTCGATCGGCATTCTGGCCGACCGTGTCGGCAACTATCGGCTGCTGATGTCGTCGGCGATCCTGTTCGGCGTCGTCGGCTACGGCATTGTCTACGCGATGCCGAACCAGACGAGTTTTGTCGTCAGCGTCCTGTTGCTGCTGCCGATCTACGGCGCAGTCTATACGCTGCTTTTCGCCAATGTGCGCAGCATCGCCCGGCGGATGAGCGGCCACGATGCGGCATCACTGACGACGGGTGCGCGGGCCGCCATCTCGCTCGCATGGGTTTTGGTCCCCGGACTGGTCGGTTTTGCGCTGGCCGGCGGAGACAGCATGCTGCCCGCCTATCTGCTCGCCTGTCTCGGCTGTGCCGTTAATCTGCTGATCGTCTTCTTTTCACTCCCCAATGAAGGCGGCGCCGATCCGGCGCTGGGCAAGCGGCTTTCCTATTGGACGTCGTTCCGGGAGATCCTGGCGCCGCGCATTTTCCTGCGCGTGATCGCCGTGGCAACCATCACCTCGACCCTTCACGTCAATGGCGCCGTTCTGCCGTTGATCATGACCGACGAGATCGGCGGAAGCGTCACCGACATAGGCATCATCGTCGGCATCGTCGCCTTACTCGAAGTCGTTTTCATCCTCGTGTGGGCGCGCATCCAGATGGACCTTGCTCCGTTCAAGGCTTTGGCGCTGGGGACGGTTATCTATATCGGCTATATGGTGTTGCTCGGCTTCTCGACGGCCACGTGGCACATCTACGCTCTCAGTCTGATCAGCGCCTTCGGCGCCGCCGCATTGATTACCATCCCGATCAGCTATCTTCAGGAGTTGATTGCCGACCGGCCGGGACTGGGAAGTTCTCTGATCGCTGTGAACATCTTCCTGAGCGGCGGGCTTTGCGCCGGACTTTTTGCACTGGGCACGAGGATCAGCAATTACTCGGGCACTGCGCTGCTTGGCGGTGTCGCCGGACTTGCCGGCCTGGCGCTTTTGCTGGTGCTCGACGGCAATCGTAAGGCCGGTAACGCCGCGGCGTAAAAATTCGAAATTTCAGCCGCCTATGGCTGAAAGTTCATCTTGCTCAAAAGAAAGGGGCGCCTTTCGGGCGCCCCTTGTCGTTCGTCAGTTGCCGAGGATGCCCGGCAGGCGCAGGCCCTTGTCCTTGGCGCAGTCGAGCGCGATGTCGTAACCGGCATCGGCGTGGCGCATGACGCCGGTCGCCGGGTCGTTCCAGAGCACGCGTTCAAGCCGCTTGGCTGCATCGTCGGTGCCATCGGCGCAGATGACCACGCCCGAATGCTGCGAAAAGCCCATGCCGACGCCGCCGCCATGGTGCAGCGATACCCAGGTGGCGCCCGACGCGGTGTTGAGCAGTGCGTTGAGGAGTGGCCAGTCGGAGACAGCGTCGGAGCCGTCCTTCATTGCTTCGGTCTCGCGGTTCGGCGAGGCAACGGAGCCGGAGTCCAGATGGTCGCGGCCGATGACGACGGGCGCCTTCAGTTCGCCGTTCCTGACCATCTCGTTGAAGGCCAAGCCCAGGCGGTGGCGGTCGCCGAGGCCGACCCAGCAGATGCGCGCCGGCAGGCCCTGGAACGAGATGCGCTCGCGCGCCATGTCGAGCCAGTTGTGCAGATGGGTGTTGCCTGGGGTCAGTTCCTTGACCTTGGCATCGGTCTTGTAAATGTCTTCCGGGTCGCCGGAAAGCGCCGCCCAGCGGAACGGACCGATGCCGCGGCAAAACAGCGGGCGGATATAGGCCGGCACGAAACCGGGGAAGGCGAAGGCGTTTTCGAGGCCTTCTTCCTTGGCGACTTGGCGGATGTTGTTGCCGTAGTCGAAAGTCGGAATGCCCATATCCTGGAAGGCGATCATGGCTTCGACATGCTCGCGCATGGAAGCGCGCGCAGCTTTTTCGACAGCCTTCGGATCGCTCTCGCGCTTGGCCTTCCATTCGGCCATGGTCCAGCCCTTGGGCAGGTAGCCGTTAACTGGATCGTGCGCGGAGGTCTGGTCGGTGACCATGTCAGGACGGATGCCGCGGCGGACCATTTCCGGCAGGATTTCTGCGGTGTTGCCGAGCAGGCCGACGGACTTGGCTTCGCCGTTCTTCGTCCAGCGAGCGATCATCTCCATCGCTTCGTCGAGCGTTTCCGCCTTTTCATCGACGTAGCGGGTGCGCAGACGGAAGTCGATCGAATCAGGATTGCACTCGACGGCAAGGCACGAGGCGCCGGCCATGACGGCTGCCAGCGGCTGTGCGCCGCCCATGCCGCCGAGACCGCCTGTCAGCACCCACTTGCCCTTCAGGCTGCCGCCATAATGCTGGCGGCCGGCCTCGACGAAGGTTTCATAGGTGCCCTGGACGATGCCCTGCGTGCCGATATAGATCCACGAGCCGGCGGTCATCTGGCCATACATCGCCAGGCCCTTCTTATCCAGCTCGTTGAAGTGGTCCCAGGTCGCCCAATGCGGCACCAGGTTGGAGTTGGCGATCAGGACGCGCGGCGCATCCTTGTGGGTGCGGAAGACGCCGACCGGCTTGCCGGACTGGACCAACAGTGTCTCGTCCTCATTCAGGTCCTTCAGCGTCTCGACGATCTTGTCGAAATCGGCCCAGGTACGGGCGGCGCGGCCGATGCCGCCATAGACCACCAGCTCGTGCGGGTTTTCCGCGACGTTCGGGTCGAGGTTGTTCATCAGCATGCGCAGCGGCGCCTCGGTCATCCAGCTCTTGGCGTTGAGCGTGGTGCCCTGCGGGGCGCGCACGTCGCGAATGTTGTGGCGCGGATTGTTCATGTTCATGCCTCGCTCCCTGTCAGCGTTTTAAGGTCGAATGCGGTGTTCTCGATGCGTTGAAGGATGGCCCGAAGCGGTACACGCAGGCGTTCTGCCTTGCTCGCGTCGAGCGCAAACGGCGGCTCTTCGGCGGCAAGGTGGGTCGATTGTGCCAGTTCCATCTGGATGGCGTGCACGCCGGTTTCGGGCCGCCCGTAGTGCCGGGTGGTCCAGCCGCCCTTGAAACGACCGTTGAGAATGCTTGTGTAGCCCTCGGCCGAAGCGGCGATATCGACGGCGGCCTTCTCGATTTCAGGCGCGCAGGTGCGGCCCATATCCGTGCCGATGTTCAAGTCCGGCAGCTTGCCGTCGAACAGGAACGGGATATGCGAGCGGATGGAATGGCAGTCGTATACGATGGCGATGCCATGGATGGCCTTCACCCGCTCGATCTCCGCCAGAAACGCGGCGTGATAGGGCGCATGGAATTGGCGTAGGCGCTCCGCCGTGTCGGCCTCGGTCGGGGCTGCGCCATCCTTCCAGATCGGCAACCCGTCAAAGTCGGTTTCGGGAATGAGCCCGGTGGTATTCTGCCCGGGATAGAGGCTGACGTTCTCCGGGTCGCGATTGGCGTCGATGACATAGCGGTGGAAGGTGGCGCGCACGACGGTGACGTCAGGCAGCAGCCCTTCGTAGAGCTTGTGAATGTGCCAGTCGGTGTCTGCGAGCAGGCGGCCGGTGTCGTTGAGGCGCTCCCAGATCTCGGCCGGCACATCCGTGCCGGTATGCGGAAAGCCGAGAATGACAGGCGAGGTGCCCTGACGAACTTCGAAGACGCTCATCTCAGGCTCCCAGTTTCGGCAGAATGTCGCTGGAAATCGCGGCATTCAGCGTGCCAGAGGCGACCAGTTCGCCGGCAGCCTGCAGATCGTCTGCCAGGTAACGGTCTTCCTCGATCGTCGCCGAGACGGCACGCAGGGCTGCGGCAGCCTTCTGAAGTTCGGGGCTTGTGGCGAGCGGCGCGCGGAACTCAACGCCCTGTACCGCCGTCAGCGCCTCAATGCCGATAATCGAAAACAGGTTGTCGGTCATCTGCAGCAGGCGGCGCGCGCCATGGCAGGCCATGGAGACATGGTCTTCCTGGTTGGCCGAGGTCGGCGTGGAGTCGACCGAGGCCGGGTGCGACAGCTGCTTGTTTTCCGACATCAATGCTGCCGATGTGACCTCGGCGATCATCAGGCCGGAGTTGAGGCCGGGCTTCTTGGCAAGAAAGGCCGGCAGGCCGTAAGACAAAGCCGGATCGACAAGAAGCGCAATGCGCCGCTGCGAGATCGCGCCGATCTCGCAGACGGCAAGCGCGATCTGGTCTGCCGCAAACGCCACCGGCTCCGCATGGAAGTTGCCGCCGGAGACGACGGAATTGTCGGAAAGCACCAGCGGGTTGTCGGTGACGGCATTGGCTTCGATCTCGAGCACGCGCGCTACCGAGCGCAACAGGTCGAGGCAAGCGCCGTCAACCTGCGGCTGGCAGCGGATGCAATAGGGATCCTGCACCCGCTCGTCGCCTTCGATATGGCTCTCGCGAATGGCCGAGCCCGACAGGAGCGCGCGAAGGGCGGCGGCCGTGTCGATCTGGCCCTGATGGCCGCGAAGTGTGTGAATATCGGGATGGAACGGGGCCGAAGATCCCATCGCCGCATCGGTGGACATGGCGCCGGTGACAAGGGCTGCCTGTGCGGCGCGGTGGGCGCGGAAGAGGCCGGCGAGCGCAAGCGCGGTGGAGGTCTGCGTGCCGTTGATCAGCGCCAGCCCTTCCTTCGCAGCAAGCACGACCGGCGTCAGCCCGGCCTTGGCAAGGGCCTCGGCGCCGGACAGGCGGGCACCCGCGAAGAATGCTTCACCGTGGCCCATCATGACGGCGGCCATGTGGGCGAGGGGCGCCAGGTCGCCGGATGCACCGACAGATCCTTTTTCCGGTATCACCGGGATCACGCCCTTTTCGAGCATCGCTTCGATCAGGCGAACCAGTTCGAGCCGGACGCCCGACGCGCCGCGGCCGAGGGAGACGAGCTTCAGCGACAGGATCAGGCGGACGATGTTTTCGGCAAGCGGCTGGCCGACGCCGCAGCAGTGCGACAGGATCAGGTTGCGCTGCAGGGTGGCGACATCGGCGCTATCGATCTTGATCGAAGCCAGTTTGCCGAAGCCGGTGTTGATGCCATAGACCGGCGCATTGCCGGCAACGATCTCGGCGATGCGCCTGGCGGCCTTTTCGATGCCTGCGTCGAAAGATGGGTGTAGGCGGGCAGGTTCGCCGGTCCAGTAGATGGTCTCGAGATCCTCAAGCGGAACCGAGCCCGGATGCAGAATGATGGTCATGGACCGGTCCTTTCGCCCCTAAAGATGCGCGTATGAAGTGGATTGAAGCCGATGCGGTAGACGAGTTCGGCCGGGTCTTCGATATTCCAGAGTGCGAGGTCGGCCGACTTGCCGACTTCGATGGTGCCGGTTTCGCCGAGAAGCCCGAGCGCACGCGCCGCCTCGCGGGTGACACCGGCGAGGCATTCGGCAACGGTCAGCCGGAAGAAGGTCGCCGACATGTTCATGGTGAGGAGCAGCGAGGTGAGCGGCGAGGTGCCCGGATTGCAGTCGGTGGCGATTGCGATGCGCGCACCGGCGTCGCGCAGTGCCTGAACCGGCGGCAGACGCTCTTCACGCAACGCATAGAAAGCACCGGGCAAAAGCACGGCGACTGTTCCGGCCTTGGCAAGCGCTGCTGCACCTTCGGCGTCGAGATATTCGAGATGGTCGGCGGAGAGCGCACCGTATGACGCCGCGAGCTTAGCGCCGCCGAGGTTGGAAAGCTGTTCGGCGTGGAGTTTGACTGGCAGGCTGAGTGCTCTGGCGCGATCGAAGACACGAGCGATCTCGGCGGTCGAGAACGCGATGCCTTCGCAGAACCCATCCACTGCATCGACCAAACCTTCGGCATGGGCCGCGTCGAGGCCTGGCAGAACCACGTCTGTGATGTAGTCGCCGTTGCGGCCCTTGTATTCCGCAGGCGTCGCATGGGCGGCGAGGTAGCTGGTGACCACGCGCACCGGTCGAAGCGTTTCGAGCTTGCGGGCGGCGCGCAGCATATTGAGTTCGGCCGTAATGTTCAGCCCGTAACCGGATTTGATCTCGACGGTCGAAACGCCTTCAGCAAGCAGCGTGTCGAGGCGCGGTAGGGCGCTTTCGACCAGCTGATCGACGGTCAGTGCATTGGTCGCCTTCACCGACGAAACGATGCCGCCGCCGGCGCGGGCGATATCTTCATAGGTAGCGCCTTCGAGCCGCATCTGGAACTCGCGGGCACGGTTGCCGCCATGGACGAGATGGGTGTGGCAGTCGATGAGGGCGGGCGTCATTACCCGGCCTTGGCAATCGGTCGCCTCAAGGCTGTGTGCGAGTTCGGCGGGCAGTGCGTTCTCTGGCCCTACATAAGCAATGCGTCCATCGACAACTGCAACGGCCGCGTGCTCGACGAGGCCAGCACCTTCGGCGGTTTCGCTGAGCGTCACAAGGCGCGTGTTGCGCCAGAGTCCGGATGCCGGCTTGCGGGTCGAGAGTTCGTTCATAAGGTCGCCTCCACTGAATATAATGTATATACATATTAACCTGCTTCACAAGAGGAAATTTGGGAAGCCGGCTGAAAAGGAAAGAGACCGTGGCGTGGAAACGAGGCCATGGCCACCGTTTCGAAGATGAACTGGCGACGTTAGCTTTTTGATCTTTGGGAGAATTCCCGTTGCGTTTGGCGGGCGGACTCCAACCGGAGAGTAGTCCGCACATCGCGGTCGAACAGCGCCTTGGCGAGCGGCACCGTCAGTTCGGTGAGCACCTTGTGTTACTGAACTTCGCGGATGAAATCTCGACCTGACTCGGGCCACAGACGTCGGGTTTGCCAAAGCACGCGGTATCACCCGAGATGAAGTCATCGCCGTCATCTTCCCTGATTGGGCGATCGGCTAGGGGTGATGCCGTTGCTTGGCACCAGCAAGGGTTGATAAAACGCGTCCGTCGTGTACGGTCACGACATGCAGAACGATAACCGCTCACAGATCAGGAAGGCGATTTCACTTGCCTTGGGAGCCGCAATGGCGCTGGCCGGCGCAGCTGGCTTCCTGTGGATGTTCTTCTTCGTGGTTGAGCCAGTCAAAATCCTGATCTGGATGGCGCCGATCGGCGTAATGGCGACCGGGATTGCCATTCTCTACGATGATCTGAGAAAATCGTGATCTGTTGGTAGCCGGCGGCTCGCTGCTGCAAAGCTTTGTCGAATGCGTTGCAAACGCTCCTCATGTCGTTTGCCACCTGTGGTTTGCGCTGCATCAGGTTGGGCTTGATGTTTAGGTCCCGATCTAAGTCCGCAAGTTGCTTGTGCGTTACGAAGAAAGCCCCGAAACGCGACGGGCGTCGGGGCTTCGTTCTGTCTCTGGTTCGCGGCAGTTACCGAATTGCTCTGACGAGACGATGCGTGCTGCGGGTCAAATGCGTGGCCTTCCCATCCTGTGCTCGCTAGGCCGCATGATCCGCGTCGATACGCAGCCGCTCAACGAGTTCGACAAATCGGTTGCCGGCGATCTCCAGCCTGCCGCTGTTGTCGATCACGCTGACGCCGGGGCCCGAGGTGACGTCGGGTGCCAGGCGGCTGAGACGTCGCAGCACCTCTTCCTCGCTCTCGCGACCGCGTTCGGCAAGCCGCTTAGCGAGCACCGAGGCTTCCGCCGTGACGACGACGACGGCGATGTCGCCGAACGTTTCCCTGAACGCCGGCAGAGCGCCGCGGCTGCCGTTGACGATCGCCGTCATGCCGGCCCTGACATTTTGAAGCACTGCTGAGGGGATGCCGTATTTCAGGCCGTGCGCATCCCAGAAGACGGCGAAGGCGCCGTCCTTCTGCATGTCCAGAAAATCGTCTTCCGAGACGCTTTCATGCACCTCGCTGCCGGCGTCCGACGGGCGGGTGATGACGCGCCGGACGAAATGCACGTCGTGACAGTCGGAAAAGTGCTGGGCGGCAAAGCCCATGACACTGTCCTTGCCCGCGCCGCTCGGGCCGACCACTACTACGAGTGCGCCACGCCTGCGTTCGAACGCACTCATGCGACGCGCCGGCCTTCACGCCAGACCGAACGCACGACAGGAATGCCTTCCTGTCGGTGCACCCGCGAGATATCGGCGCGCAGGCCGACGGCGATGCGACCGCGATCGTCAAGGCCGACGGTGCGAGCCGGCGTCGCACTGACCATGGCAATCGCCTTCGGCAGGTCGATGGCCTCAAGTTCGTCAGCCAGCACGAACGGCGCGTGGATCAGGCTGAACGGCACATAATCCGACGAAAGCACGTCGAGCACGCCGCGGTCAGCCAGATCGCGGGCGGCGATGTTGCCCGAGTGCGACTTGCCGCGCACGATGTTGGGTGCGCCCATCAGCACGCTGAGACCGGCGCGATGGGAGGCTTCGGCCGCTTCGAAACTCGTCGGGAATTCGGCGAGCTTGATGCCGTAGCCGATCGATTCGTCGACATGGGCGATCGTGGCGTCGTCGTGGCTGGCGATGGTGATGCCGCGCTCGGCGCAGGCCTTGGCAAGGGCGTCGCGGTGCGGGCCGGCATACTTCGCCGAAAGCGCCTGCTGGCGAGCGACGAACTTTTCGAACTCGGCATCTGACAGGCCGCGCTTGGATTTGTAGTAGAGCGTGTACTGGTCCATCGTCTGGAACTGACGCTGGCCCGGCGCGTGGTCCATCAGCGATACCAGCTTAACCTGCGGGTCGTTCTGGAAGTCTTCGTAGTGATCGAGCACGTCCGAAGTGGAAACCTCGCAGCGCAGGTGGATCAGGTGGTCGGCGCGCAGGCGACCCTCTTGCTGGGCTTGCGCCAGCGCGTCGGCCATGCTGCGCATCTCGCCCTTCTGGAAACCACCGTCCTCGTCTGAGCCGAGGCGCAGGCAATCGAACACGGTGGTGATGCCTGACGTGACCACCTGCGCATCATGGGCCTGGATCGCCGCGATCTTCAGCCAGCGAACGCCCGGCCGTGGCGAATAGTGCGCTTCCAGATGGTCGGTGTGCAGTTCGACGAGACCCGGTAGCAAATAGTCGCCTTCGAAGTCTTCGCCGGTGCTTACAGTGCCCTTCGAGATATCGGCAATCTTGCCGTCGCGGATCAGCACTGAACCGTCGAGGATGCTGTCCTCGAGAACGATGCGGGCGTTGGTCAGGACTTGTTCTTTGCTCATCTCATGCGATCTTTCGTTGTGTCGCGCCGCCAAGCGGCAGCAGGGAATGGACCAGGAACGGTGCGCCACGGTGCGGCTCGACGAAGAGCGCAACTGACGTAACGTCAAGCGGGTCGCCGATATGATCGGCAAAAGTGCTCTCGAGCACGGTCCGCATGGTTTTCGCTGTCTCGGTGGGGACGGACCCGGTCAGCGTCAAGTGGAACTGGAATTCTTCGAAAACATAGGGATATCCCCATTTTTTCAAGTATTCTCTCTGTCGCTCCGGCAATTTTTCCGGATTGCGCCGTGCCATGTCAGCCGCCGACAGAGGTGCCCGGAACGGCTCGAAATACTGGACGGCTTGAGCCGCCAAATTCTGCAGCGGCTCGCAATGGGTTGCAGAGACGAGCGCGAAGAAGGGGCCGAGTTGATGCAGTGTCAGTTCCGGTATCTCGAAAGGTTCGACATCTGCGGCAAACGCTTCAAACGCTGCGACCAGTTCGGCTTCGCTGCGGCCATCGGCAAGGGCGAAGGGAGCCTTGAGGGTGCCATGAAAACCATAGCGTCGGGGGTCGGCGGTCAATGCGTGCCGCGTGTCGGCATCGAGATCGGCCAGTGCCGGAAATTCACTGGTCTCGCCGGTAAATGCGTCACGGCCAAGCCAACGGGCCGCCGTCTGCGACAGCCGGTCATCCGCCGGCGGCGCGAAGTAGATTGCATAACGCACGGTCTTCACTTTCTTGTATCGACCGGCCCGCCGGGACGGCGGGTCGATTGTTCGCGGGACGCGATGCGCAGCTAGCCGATTTCCATGACAACATCATGATGGCGAAGCTGCAAAACGCTCATCTCGTCAATGCGCTTTCTGGCCAATCAGCCGCGAACGCAGGGCGTTCGAGATGCTGTCGAAAATAAACACAACCAGCAAGATCAGAAGCACCATATAGGCGACATTTTCCCAATCGGAATTGGTGCGCATCGCCTCCCAGAGTTTAAGGCCAATGCCGCCGGCACCGACGGCTCCGATGATCGTGGCCGAACGCGTGTTGGATTCCCAGAAATAAAGCGCCTGGCTGGCGAAGACCGGCAGTACCTGCGGCAGCACGCCGAAGCGCTGGACGGCAAGCGGCGTGGCGCCAACGGATTTCACGCCTTCGCGCTGCTTGTCATCGATGTTCTCCAGCGCCTCCGAGTAGAGCTTGCCGAGCGTGCCGGTGTCGGTGAAGAAGATCGCCGACATGCCGGCAAGCGGCCCGGGGCCGAAGGCGCGGGTGAAGAACAGTGCCCAGATGAACATGTCCACCGAGCGCAGGAAGTCGAAGAAGCGCTTGACGATCTGGTTGGTCAGGAAATTCGGGGTAATGTTGCGCGCCGCCAGGAAGCAAAGCGGAAACGCCACCAGCGAGGCGAAAAGCGTGCCGACGAAGGCCATGACCACCGTCTGCAGCAGCTTGGTCCAGACATCAAGATGTTGCCATTCTGCATTGTAGAGAATGTTGTTCCAGGCGAGCCCCAGGTTTGATCGCGCCGGATCGATACGCTCGCCGCTGGTGATCAGCGAAAGCACCTCGGCAGAGCTCTTGCCGAAGAAGGGCGAGTTGGTGTCGAACAGGAAATTGGCCCAGCCGAAGAAACGGTTGCGCACCGAGACGTCGTCGCCTTCGACTTCCGCCCAGCCGGTGGCGCCGAAAGCGAGTGTGATTTTTTCACCGGGACGTTTTTGCGTGGCCCAGGCAGGAAGGGTACCTTGGGGCGTGACGGTGTCCTGGCCATCGACGGCCATGGTCAGGGTTTCACCCCTATGTGTGGCCGTTACCAGGCCGTCGGCGACTTCAATCTTCGTCGAGCGGTTCAGGGTGATGACCGCCCTCGTGATGACCTCTTCCGTTCGGGTTTCGGATCGGCTTTGCATGCTTGTGGCGTCGGTGCTGCCCACTGCTGAGCCGGGCGCCATGAAGCTGAACGACGAGCTTGCCTTCGGCTTTGCCGACAGTGTGGCGGACGCAGGGATCTCGACGGTCCGGGTCACGGTCTCCTTGTCGAGTTCCACCCACGACGGATTGGGATTGGGGCCGAGCGGTGAGTTGCGCTGGAAGTCGATCGTCATCGTCTTGTCGCGCGCGATCTTGAGCTCGGGGCGGACCTCATAGGAGACCCAGTCGGCAAGATAGGTTCCGGCGATGCCCCAGTTGGCGTTGCCGAGCACATGCCCGATCGAGAAGAACCACCAGCTGAAGATGAGATAGACCACGAGGCCAGCGCTGATGAGGATGGTGCGCAGGCGCTTGTTCGAGGAACCCTGCAGCAAGTGCGGGTGGCGCGACGCAATCGCATCCATTTCGAGCGGGCTTAGTCTGTTCGCGGAGGTCATGATGGGCACCTACTGGGCAAGCTGGAAGGCCTGGTCGCCGACGAGGCGACGGCGCAGCCATGCGGAAAACTGGTCGACGGCGAAGATCGTCGCAAACAGGAGGATGACGATCGCCAGCGTCTTCGCCTGATGGCCCTGGCCGATCGACAGGCGCAGCAGCTCGCCGATACCGCCGCCGCCGACCGCGCCGATGATGGTGGAGGCGCGCACGTTGATCTCGAGGCGCAGCAGGAAATAGCTGGCGAAATTGGGCAGGACCTGCGGCACCATGCCGAACCAGACCCGCTCGATCCAGTTGCCGCCGGCAGCCCGCAGGCCCTCGTCCGGCTTCATGTCGGCATTCTCAACCACTTCGAAGAACAGCTTGCCGAGTGCGCCGATGGTGTGGATCGAGACGGCCGCGATCGCCGGGATCGGTCCGAGCGAGAGGATCGCCAGGAAGAAGCCGGCGATGACCACCTCGGGAAACGCACGCAGAATTTCCATCAACCGCCGCACAAATCCGCGTATCCACGGATTGGGCATCAGGTTTCGGGCGGCGAGGAAACAGAAGATGAAGCCGAAGAAGGTGCCGATGACGGTGGAGAAGATCGCGATGTTCACGGTCTCCAGCATCTTGTGCACATATTCGGGGATGTAGAAGCTTTCCGTCAGGTAGAGCCGACCTTCGGGGTAATTGTACTTGAAGCTGCCGTCGTCATAGGGCGAGGGCAGGTCGAACATGGCGCGGAAGATTTCAAGGCCGTCGCGCGGCGCGAGATCGCCGACGAAATCGAAGAAGTGCGGCAGCCGGTCGAAGAATTTGCCGGCATTGGAATCGTTGGCAAACCAGAGCGAGCCGGAAAGGGCGAGCATCAGCACGGCGAAGCCGAGCCAGGAGTAGAGCCGACGGCGGGAATTCAGCTCCTGCCAGTGACGCTCCACTAGCGCGCCATTGTCACTCAGATGCTTCGGGAGCATGGAAGTTGCCATGAATGTTCCGGCAGTGCCGGCCTCTGTCGACAGGCGCTACCAGCGCCATAGCAAAAAGGCGAACGCTGGCCGCTTTGGCGGCCAGCGTCCTTGAATGATCGGAAAGATCAGCCGCCGATCGTCGCCTTGCGGGCGTCGATGATCGGCTTGTAGAAGTCGGCGTTGACTTCGGTGAAGCCGGTGAAATCGCCGCCCTGGATGGCGGAGAAGCAGGCGGCATCGGTCTTCGGCAGGTCGAGCATGAACTGCTTGAACTTGGCCTTCATGTCGTCGTTCATCGTCGAGCGGACGACGATCGGGCCGTTCGGGATCAGCGGCGACTTCCAGAGTTCGACGAGGTCGTTCATGTCGAGGATGCCCTTGTCGACCATCTTCTTCAGGTTGCCCGAGGTGTAGCCGTCCTTGAATTCGCCGACGCCCGAACCGAAGGTCGTGCCGGCATCGAACGTGCCCTTGACGACTTCGAGAACGAGGTTTTCGTGACCGCCACCGAAGCCGGTTTCAGCGAAGAATTCCTTGACCGGCGCGCCGATCGATTCCGGCAGCGTGACGAGCGGGATCAGGTAGCCCGAGGTCGAGTCCGGATCGGCGAAGCCGAGCTTCTTGCCCTTCAGGTCTTCGAGCTTGGTGATGCCCGAATCCTTACGGGCGACCATGATCGAGTGGTAGCCGGTCGAACCGTCGGTCTGGACCGTCGTCAGGATCGGCTCGACCGCGTCAGCCTTGGCGAGGTAGATCTTGGCAAAGCCGGACGCGCCGAGTTCAGCGTAGTCGAGCGTGCCGCCGAGCAGGCCCTGGATGACGCCGTCATAGTCGGCGGCCGGGAACAGCGAGACCTTTTCGACGCCGATTGCGGCCGGAAGCTTGTCGACGATGCACTGGAAGTTGCGCAGGCGGTCGGCTTCGTTTTCGCCGCCGATGATGCCGACGCGGAATTCCTTGAGGTCTTCGGCCTGGGCGTGGCCAAGGAGGGCGAGCAGGGCAACAGTGCCCAGAAGAGCTTTCTTCAGCATAAGGTTCTCCCGTTTCTCCGGCTGTGCCGGATGATATTCGGTTTCAAAGAGGTGCCCTTGACGTGGGCCTTCGATCCTGGCGGGCGTCAGATGCCGGCCAGTGCCAGCGGCTGGAGGCTGGCAGATGCCGTTTGTTCCTGCGGGACGGCCGCGGGAATGTTGATGCTTGTCGAGGTCATCGATTCCTCGATGCCGGTGTCGGCGCCGTAGATCTCGGCGACGGCGGCCGCCGTCAGATCCTTTGGCTGGCCGTCGAAGACGACGCGGCCGTGGGCCATGCCGATGATGCGTTCGCAGTAGTTGCGCGCGGTATCGAGCGTGTGAAGGTTGGTGATCACGGTGATGCCGTCGCGCTCGTTGATGTCGCGCAGTGCATCCATGACGATCTTGGCGTTGAGCGGGTCGAGCGAGGCGATCGGTTCGTCAGCGAGCAACACCTTCGGCTGCTGCATCAGGGCACGGGCAATCGCCACGCGCTGCTGCTGTCCGCCGGAAAGCGTGCCGGCTGCCTGCAATGCCGTCTGTTCGATGCCGAGGCGTTCCAGCGCGCCGATCGCCATGATGCGCTCTTCGCGGGTAAACATGTTGAGGATGCTGAGCACCGTCGAACGATGGTTGAGGCGGCCGAGCAGCACATTGGTCAACACGTCGAGGCGCGGCACCAGGTTGAACTGCTGGAAGATCATCGCGCAGTCGCGCTGCCAATTGCGAAGGGCGGCACCCCGCAGCGACGAGACTTCCGTGCCGGCGAATTCGATCGAGCCGGACGACAGGTCGACCAGGCGATTGATCATGCGCAGCAACGTCGACTTGCCAGCGCCGGAGCGACCGATCACGCCGACCATCTGGCCCTGGGGGATGTCGAAGGTAACCGAGCTCACGGCTGTCTTCTTGCCGAATTGGCGGGTTACGTTCTTCAACTGAAACATTTCTAGCAGGTCCTCTTACGGGGAGACCGGTCATCGGTATGACACCTGCCATATCGGCGCTTCATGAAAGCGAAATGTCAGTTTCTTGTCGTTTGTGTTACAGTTCACACCCTCAAGGACGTCGTTAACAAAATGTGACACATTCAGCGGACAGGAACACCCGTTGCTACTGCTGGAAGCGCTCCGCGCTAAAGATGGTGGCACCAAGGCCGTTGGCGGCGAAGCTCTCGGGTGCGGGCGCCCCGATCAGCAGGTTGGCGGCAAAAGCGCCCAATGCCGGTGATGTCAGGATGCCGTAGCCGCCCTGGCCGGCGAGCCAGAAGAAATCCGCCCGACCCTTCGCATAACCGATCACCGGCAACTTGTCGGGCGAGAAGCTGCGCAGGCCCGCCCAGCTCTTGAAGATGCGGCGGACGGGCACGGTCGTTGCCTCCTCCACATAATGGGCGGCCCACGCGACATCGATCTCCTCGGGCTGGACGTCGCTGGGCTCGCACGGTGTGGCATCGGCGGGGGAGGCAAGCAGCCTCCCACCTTCAGGCTTCATATAGAAGTCCTCGTCGATCTCGTTGATCTCGGGCAGGGTCAGGGCGTCGATCTCTGCGGGGAGGTCCACGGTGATCGCGGTGCGGCGATGTGGCACGATGCCGACCGGCTCCACGCCGAAGAGAGTGGCAACCGGATCCGCCCAGCCGCCGGCGGCGTTGACGACGACTTGCGCGCGAATGTCGCCTGCACTCGTCGAGAGCACCCAGCGGTCGCTCTCACGGCGCGGAGCGATGACGTCGCTGCGCTCGATCACCTCGGCGCCATGGCGACGGGCACCGCGCAGGTAACCTTGCATGAGGTTCTCGACCTCAATGTCCCAGAAATTGGGATCGTAAAAGGCGCCGGCGACATACTCGCGTCGCAGGACCGGAACGAGCGCGATCGCTTCGTCGACGGTCAGTCTCTTGAGGTCGGGATTGGCCGCACTCTCTTCGGCAAACACCGCCTCCAGCCGCGCCGCCTTTTCCGCGTTGGCGATCATCACGCCGCCGCGCTGCTTGAGCAACTGCACGTCGGAAAAGCCCTCCGGCGGCTGATCGAAGAAGGTTTTGGAGATCGCGGCGAGCTTGCACACTTCGGGCGCGTTGTAACGCAGTACGAATTCCGCGGCGGAGCGGCCGGTGCTGTGATAGCCGAGCCCGTCTTCCCTTTCGATGATAGCGACGGAGCGGTGCGGTGCCAGGAAATAAGCAAGTGATAGTCCTGCGACGCCGCCGCCGATGATAGCCACATCAAATTCACGCATGTCCCGACCTCACTCCTGATTTGGCCGGACCATATGCAACGCGCGATCTGCGTTCAAATTTATAACGGGAAATGCCGCTATCAATTTTGATGATGCTCGAGGCAGTGGTCAAGCGGGGCGGTGTCGGCCACATGTGCAAGGAAAGCAGCTTCCGCCGGGTTGAGGATAGAGTTGGGGTTGGATATGCGAAACACGTCTGTCGTCGGCAGGTTGTCGTAGGGCGGAAGCTGCCAGAGCCGGCCCTCTGCAACGCCGGCTGCGGCGAGATGGTCCGGCAGCATACCGATGCCGATATTGGCTGCGATCAGCCGCATAACCTCCTCGACATTGCAGGATACGGCCCGAACCTGCTGGCCGAACGATCCGATGGCGCGCACAGCTGTAACAGAGTTCATGTGCTGGCCGCCGAGCACGTCGGCGATGAAGGCGATATAGGCATTGCCGCGCAAGTCGTTGAAATCGACGCCCTCGACGCCGAACAGCGGATGATCGCGACCGCAGTAGAGCGCATAGCGTTCGCGGACGTGAAAGGCCTTGTTCAGCCAGTCCGGGATGTTGCCGTCGCAAAGCCCCATCGTCGCGATGTTGCGCTCGACGGCACTCAGCACGTCGACAGTCGTGGCGACAGTCACCGATATCGTCGCCTTCGGGTGCTTGGCAAAGAAACTCTCGAGCTTGCGATCCCAGGCCGGGTTGTGGGCATGGCTGACGACATGAATGTTGAGATGGCCGGTGATTTCCTCGCCGGCCGTTTCAAGGACGTTCGGAAGGCGGATGACGGCGGCGAAGATGTCGCGGCACTGTGCGTGCAGCCTCGCTCCGGCGTCTGTCAGGTCGAACCGGCCCGGACGGCGATCGATCAGCTTTTGCCCGACAGTCTGTTCGAGCCGCTTGAGCGCCATGCTGACAGCAGGCTGCTGCAACAGCAGCCTGTTGGCGGCGGCGGTGATGCTGCCTTCCTCCACGACGACGACGAAGGTGCGTAGCAGATTCCAGTCGAGGTTATGCGCGAAGCGTTCCAGACGGTCGTTGGCCATGGATGGATTACTTGGACCTTTATCGGTGGATGGTAACCGGCAGCCTGGCTGGAAGGGCCGTTCCGCCGATCATCCTTTAGCCTTGTCGTCATATTGCAGGTGATTTGCAAGACGCAGGCAGCGGAGCGTACGGCCGGATAGAGCACGCCGCGACGGGTGGCCATTCCTACCCATGAGAAAGGTCACCCGGTCGTTGCTCCGCCCAGGCCTTTCCGCGGAATGTCATTCTTCGCCACCGCGATTTGGCCTGGCCGAGGCGTGGCAAACTCGAAGGCAAGGCCTGACATGTCCAGTCGGCGCAGCACGGCATAGAGCATGATCAGCATGCCGAGAAACTCGAGTGCTTCCTCGATCGTGGAGGCAACGAGATAGGCGGGGTTGAAGTAGGTCGGATCGGCCAGCAGGCCGCCCACTGCTTCGAAGCCGAGAGCACCTGTGACATAGATGGTGCCGGCGATGAAGAAGAGGTTGCGTATTTCTGCGGGTTGCCTCAACACCCAGCGCAGATAGGCCAGGGCGATGATGGCGGCGAGCACAAGCCCTGGCACGATCCAGGCGAATCCGGCGCCCGTCATGCCCGGCAATGCCAATTTGTCGGTGGCGAGTAACCCGTGAAGCTCTGCCGCTTCATCCAGAGACATGTAGGCGAACACGACGCCGAGCCCCCACCACGGCCACGCTGAACCGCCTTGTTGCCGTTCGGCCAATCCGACCAGCATGCAAGCGGCGCCGACCAGGACGATCAGGACGGAGCTTGCCCAGCTTGGAATGTTGAGCTCGCGATTGAGATCGAAGAGGTGGCCGAAACTCGTCACCGATGCGGTGAGGGGACCGCAGCTCTTCATCGTCCAGCAAACCATGACGAAGCAATGAATGGCGATCAGACAGGCAACCATCAGCGCGATGAACCAGATGAAAGGTGTCAAACGGACATTGCAGATTCGACGATCCATGACGGACGCACTCCCATAAAATGTCCCGTTAAGGATATGGCAACCATAAAGCCTGGTCCATAAGGTGTCTCTAAACAAGGTTAAGATCGCCCCGACCGCCTGGGCCATTCCGCAGACGCATGAGCCGGTGCCTCAATTTCGTTTGAAAGCCTTGGTTCTGCTTGCCATAACCGCAAGTGGAAAAATCCGATGGGAGAGAGACATGGCCGGCAAGACGCAATTTCAATGGGATGACGCGTTCCTCCTCGAAGATCAGTTGACCGAGGACGAGCGCATGATCCGCGATACCGCGCGGGCCTATGCGCAGGATCGGTTGCAGCCCAGGGTCATTGCTGCCTATCGCGAAGAATCAACCGATCCCGAAATCTTCCGCGAAATGGGCGATCTCGGTCTGCTTGGCGTCACCGTCTCGGAGACCTATGGTGGCGTCGGCGCTTCCTATGTCGCCTACGGTCTCGTCGCCCGCGAAGTCGAGCGCGTCGATTCTGGCTACCGCTCGATGATGAGCGTGCAGTCCTCGCTCGTCATCTACCCGATCTATGCCTACGGCTCGGAAGAGCAGAAGCAGAAGTACCTGCCCAAGCTGATCAGCGGCGAGTGGATCGGGTGCTTCGGATTGACCGAGCCGGATGCAGGCTCCGACCCGGCGGGCATGAAAACCCGGGCGATCAAGACGGACAACGGCTACCGCCTCGTCGGTTCGAAGATGTGGATCTCCAATGCGCCGCTCGCCGATGTCTTCGTCGTGTGGGCGAAGTCAGAGGCCCATGGCAACGCCATTCGCGGCTTTGTGCTGGACAAGGGTATGAAGGGCCTTTCGGCGCCGAAGATTGCGGGCAAACTGTCGCTTCGCGCTTCGATCACCGGCGAAATCGTCATGGACAACGTCGAAGTCGGCGAAGATGCGCTTCTGCCCAACGTGGAGGGGCTGAAGGGCCCGTTCGGCTGCCTCAATCGCGCCCGCTACGGCATCTCATGGGGCGCACTCGGTGCGGCCGAATTCTGCTGGCACGCGGCGCGCCAGTACGGTCTCGACCGCAAGCAGTTCAACCGCCCGCTTGCACAGACGCAGCTCTTCCAGAAGAAGCTTGCAGACATGCAGACCGAGATTTCGCTCGGTCTCCAAGGGTCGCTCCGCGTCGGCCGGCTGATGGACGAAGGCCGGATGGCGCCTGAAATGATCTCGCTCGTCAAGCGCAACAACTGCGGCAAGGCGCTCGATATCGCTCGCATGGCGCGCGACATGCACGGCGGCAACGGCATTTCCGAGGAATACCAGGTCATGCGCCACATGGTGAACCTCGAGACGGTCAACACCTACGAGGGCACGCATGACGTCCATGCGCTGATCCTCGGTCGCGCCCAGACCGGCCTCCAGGCCTTCTTCTGAGCCGCCGGTCATGGAAGCGCCACTGAAGGGTATTCGTGTTCTGGAACTCGCCCGCATTCTCGCGGGCCCCTGGATCGGCCAGACGTTGGCCGATCTCGGCGCCGACGTCATAAAGGTGGAAAGCCCGGCGGGTGACGACACCCGCACTTGGGGGCCTCCCTTCGTGGAGGGCGAGGACGGCGAGAAGCTCGATGCCGCCTATTTCCACGCCTGCAACCGCGGCAAGCGCTCGGTCGTGCTCGATTTCACCACCGAGGAAGGGCAGGAAGCCGTTCGCCGGCTGGTGGCGCAATCCGACGTGTTGCTCGAGAATTTCAAGGTCGGCGGCCTCGAGAAATATGGCCTCGACTATGAGAGCCTGAAGAAGGTCAACCCGCGCCTGATCTATTGCTCGGTGACGGGCTTTGGCCAGGATGGACCCTACGCCCATCGCGCCGGCTACGACTATATCGTCCAGGGCATGAGCGGGATCATGGACCTGACAGGCGAGCCGGACCGCGAGCCGCAGAAGATCGGCGTCGCCTTTGCCGACATCTTCACAGGGCTCTACGGCGTCATCGCCGTACAGGCAGCTTTGGCGCAGCGTGAGCGCACCGGCAAGGGCCAGCAGATCGATATGGCGTTGCTTGACTGCATGACCGGCGTGCTTGCCAACCAGGCGCTCAATTTTCTGGTCTCGGGAAAGGCGCCACGCCGCCTTGGCAACGCCCATCCGAATATCGCGCCCTATCAGGTCTTTCCGACGGCTGACGGACATCTGATCGTTGCCGTCGGCAACGACCGGCAGTTCGTGAAATTCTGCAACCTGCTTGGTCGCGCTGATCTGGCGACAGACGAGCGCTATCTGACCAACGCCTCCCGCGTTCAGAATCGCGACAGCCTGACACCGGCGCTCAGCGCGGAAACGGCAAGGTTCGAGCGAGATACGCTTCTGACGCTGCTCGAAGAGGCCGGGGTTCCCGGCGGCCCGATCAACACGGTCGCCGACGTCTTTGCCGATCCGCAGATCGTGCATCGGCAGATGCAGATCGACACCCCGCATTCCGGCGCGGCTGGAGGAACTTCGCCGGGCGTCCGAACGCCGATCCGCTTTTCCGACGCCTCGCTGGTGCTCGACCGCGGTGTTCCGCGTCTCGGCGAACATACGGCCGAGGTGCTGGCCGAGATCGATATGACGCCTGTGCCCGAACAAGCGAAAGGGTGAGAGGGATTTCACCCTCTCACCCCTTCATCTCCTGCAATTACAGTCTGTTGGGCCGGCGCGTTAAACCTTGAGCGCGCGGTTGAAGACGCGCGACAGGCGCTCAGCGAAGGCGCGCGGGTCCTGCGGCTTGTCACCATCGAGCACGCGCGCCTGGTCGAGCAGAAGCTGAACGGCGTCGGTCCTGAAGGCGCTGTCGTCGGCCGGGCAAGCGGCGATTGCCGCAATCAGCGCATGGCCGGGGTTGATCTCGAGGATCGGCTTGGCCGCGCCATCGAGGCGACCGGCGCCCTGTAGCATCTTCTCAAGCTGACGGTCGGGGCCATGCTCCGGCGCCACCAGGCAGACAGCGCTTTCCGTGAGGCGATCCGACGTGCGAACCTCTGATACGGCCTCGCCCAGTGTTTCCTTGGCGAAGGTGACGAAGTCCGTTACGGCCTGGCTTGTTTCCGGCGCGCTGTCGGTGCTGCCTTCCGGCTTCGCGACACTGCCGAGATCGGCTGAGCCTTGCGTGATCGACTTCATCGGCTTGCCGTCGAAGTCCGGTGCCGAGGTCACCCAGAAGCTGTCGACCGGGTCGGTCAGCAACAGCACCTCGATGCCGCGGGCGCGAAAACCTTCGAGCTGCGGCGAGGCCTTGAGCTGGGCAAGGTTGTCACCCGTTAGGTAATAGATCGCCGACTGGCCGTCTTTCATGTCCTTGACGTAGTCGGCAAGGCCGCGATGACCGTCTTCGGACACGGTCGTGCGGAAGCGGGAAAGCGCAATCAGCTGCGTCCGGCGTTCGAAGTCCTCGTAGATGCCTTCCTTCAGCACGCTGCCGAAGTTTTCCCAAACCTTGTCGAACGTTTCCTTGTCGCTCTCGGCCAGCTTTTCGATCGCCGTCAGCACGCGGTTGGTGAGACCCTTGCGGATGCTCGACAGCAGCGGACTTTCCTGGATCATCTCGCGCGAAACGTTGAGCGGAAGATCCGAAGTGTCGACGAGCCCGCGCACGAAGCGCAGGTAGCGCGGCAGCAACTCCGCCTCGTCGGTGATGAAGACACGTTTGACGTAGAGCTTCATCCGGCCCTTGCGGTCCTGATCGAAGAGGTCGAAGGGCTTGGAGCCAGGTACGAAGGCAAGTGCGGTATATTCGTGCCGGCCCTCGGCACGGAAATGCACCGTCAATGCCGGGTCGTCGTACTGGCCGGAAACGCCGCGGTAGAAATCGGCGTAGTCTTCCTTGGAAATCTCGCTCTTCTGCTTTGTCCAGAGCGCCGTGCCATCGCCGACGGAGACCGGCTCGGCGCCGGGCTTCTCGACGATTGAGATCGGCACGGGCACATGGCCGGACTGATCCTTGACGATGCGCTCGACCGTCCAGCGCGAGGTGTAGGTCTTGGCATCGTCCATCAGGTGCAGGGTGATGCGCGTGCCGCGCGCCGGCGCGTCTGCGAGATCGGCTGCTGCCACCGTGTAGCTGCCCTTGCCGTCGGACGACCAGAGCCAGGCGTGATCGGAGCCGGCTCGGCGCGAGATGACGTCAACCTTGTCGGCGACCATGAAGGCGGAATAGAAGCCGACGCCGAACTGGCCGATGAGCTGCGCGCCTTCCTTGCCCTGGGCGGCCTCGATGCGCTCCATGAAGGCGCGCGTGCCCGAGCGGGCGATGGTGCCGAGCGCTTCAACGAGCTCGTCGCGGCTCATGCCGATGCCGTTGTCCTCGACGGCGAGGCGGTTGTTTTCCTCGTCGAGCGTCAGCTTGATGCCGGGGCTCGTGTCGCCGGCCAAAAGCTCGGGCGAGACGATCGCCTCGTATCGCAACTTCTCGCAGGCGTCCGCGGCGTTGGAAATCAGTTCGCGGAGGAAGACGTTCTTGTCGGAATAGACCGAGTGCACCATGAGATGGAGCAGCCTGGCTACATCGGCTTCGAAGACATGTTTCTCTACGGACATTTCAGTTTCGCTCATCGCGGTGGGACCTCCTTTGGGTTTCGCCCCAATTGGCAAGCTGCGTCTCAAATTTCAAGGGTTGTCTTGTGGAGTGCATGTTTCTGTACGATGCTGCAGTGCGAAGAAGACGAGACTACAGGTGAGAAGTGGACGCCGTCGACCGGGTGCGAGCCTAGCATATCGCAACGGTGAGAATTCGCGGCAACACTCCGCAGATATATTCCTATGGCCCCGATGAGGCGTTTCGGGTCGCGCTACGCATGTCGTTTTTGACGTAAATCAACACTTGACCACTTGCACTGCCCTATAGCCTTCGGGAACAGGCCCGACCCTCAATCGCACCGAGGAGTGGACATCATGCCCAAGCCAACCAGCATTCCGACATTTGCTGACGCTTACGCCTATTCGTTGGACGCGTGGCAGCGTTCGGTGCTGTTTCTCGACGTCATGCGTGAGCGCGGCGCGCAATACGAGGAACACCGCACGCAAACCGCTCCAAACGTGCTGGAATTCGAGGTCGAACTCATTCATGACGGGCGCACGCTCGCGCGGCCGGTGAACTATGCACTGGTCAAGATCGTTCCGCCCGAAGGTGTGGCGGTTGACCTGTCGAAACGGCCTTTTGTCGTGGTTGATCCCCGTGCCGGCCACGGTCCCGGAATTGGCGGCTTCAAGGCCGATAGCGAAATCGGCGTGGCGCTGAAGGCGGGCCATCCCTGCTATTTCATCGGCTTTCTTCCCGATCCCGTGCCCGGTCAGACCATTGAGGATATTGCTCTTGCCGAAGCGAACTTTCTCGAAACCGTCATTGCGCGCCATCCGTCTGCGGACGGCAAGCCCTGCGTGATCGGCAATTGCCAGGCCGGGTGGGCCGTGATGATCGTCGCCGCGCTCAGACCAGAGCTGTTCGGCCCGATCATTATCGCCGGCGCGCCGCTTTCCTATTGGGCCGGCGTGAAGGGGCAGAACCCGATGCGCTATTCCGGCGGACTTCTCGGCGGCAGCTGGCTGACGGCGCTGACCGGCGATCTCGGCGCCGGTATCTTCGATGGCGCCTGGCTGGTGCAAAACTTCGAAAACCAGAACCCGGCCAACACGCTCTGGACCAAGCAGTACAATCTCTATTCGAAGATCGATACCGAAGCGGCGCGCTATCTCGGCTTTGAGCGCTGGTGGGGCGGCCATGTGACGCTGAACGCTGAGGAAATGCAGTTCATCGTCGATGAACTCTTTGTCGGCAACAAGCTTGCGGCCGGCGAGATCCGGACATCAGATGGAATCGCTATCGATCTGCGCAACGTAAATTCTCCAATCGTGGTCTTCTGCTCGAAGGGCGACAACATCACGCCGCCGCAGCAGGCACTCGACTGGATCCTCGATCTCTATGACAGCGTCGACGAGATCCGCGCCTATGGCCAGACCATCGTCTACACCGTCCATGAGACGATCGGGCATCTCGGCATCTTCGTGTCGGCCGGTGTTGCGCGCAAGGAGCACGACGAATTCGCTTCCAACATCGACCTGATCGATGTGTTGCCCCCTGGGTTGTACGAAGCCGTGCTGACACCGGCAGGAGAGGTAGCCGAAGGCAGGGAGTTCGCTTCCGGCGAATGGCTGATGCGCTGCGAACCACGCACGCTCGACGATATCCGCGCGCTTGGCGGCAACGACGCCGAGGATGAACGGCGTTTCGCCACCGCGGCGAAGCTCTCGGAAGTCAATCTCGCGCTCTACCGCACCTACCTGCAGCCAGCAGTCAAGGCGGCGGTGACGCCGTCGGTGGCCGCGGCGATGCGGAATCTGCATCCGCTGCGCCTGCAATATGCGCTGTTCGGGCCCGACAATCCCTTCATGGATTGGGCGAGGGCTCTTGCAGTGAAGGTCCGTGAAACCCGCGAGCCGGTAGCCCCGGAGAACCCTTTCGTCGCATGGCAGGAGGCCTTGTCTCAACAGATCGTCGACGGGCTCGAGGGATGGCGGCGGACGGCCGAGTATCTTTCGGAACAGAGCTTTCACGCCATTTACGGCTCTCCGACCCTGCAGGCGGCGCTCGGCATCGATGCGCGCACCGGGAAACCGCGCAAGGCAGCAAAAAGCCTTCTGCATCAGGAACTCGTCGAGGCGCGGATCGGCGAACTTCGATCCCGAATGGAGCAGGGCGGGACCTGTGAAGGTCTCGCCAGAGCCCTGACTTTCGTCGGCATGGCGCGCGGCGGCGCCGACGAGCGCGGATTCGAGGCTGTGCGCCGGCTGCGGCAGGCTCGTCCGGAAACGCGGCAATTGGATCTTGCCGCGTTCAAGGCAGTGATGCGGGAGCAATACTTCATGCTGCTGATCGACGAAGATGCCGCGCTTGCGGCCCTTCCGGCATTGTTGCCGGAGGCGATGGAGGAGCGGCGATCGGCTTTTGCCGCCCTGCGGGAAGTCCTCGAAGCGTCCGGTGCGGTGAAGGGTGAAGCCGCCGAGCGGCTGCAACGGGTGGCGACGCTCTTTCGCCTCGGCAGCGAACCACCGGTCTCGATCACTGCCGGCAAGACCGTTCGCAATCGCAAGGCATCCTGATCGACGAGGGAGTTTTCAACGTGTCCGAAGCAAGCGCATTGACGCCTGAACTGTCCAAATACGACCGCCTGATCGCAGCCGCGCGGGACGAAACGCCTGCTGTCACGATCGTGGCGCATCCTTGCGACGAGACTTCGTTGCGCGGTGCGTTGGAAGCTTCCCACATGGGCCTGATCGCGCCCGTTCTCGTCGGGCCGGAAGCGAAGATCCGCTCTGTCGCCGCGGAGCACGGCCTCGACCTCGCCGGGCGCGAGATCGTCGATGTGCCGCACAGCCATGCGGCCGCCGCCAAGGCCGTAGCAATGATCCGCGAGGGCCGCGGCGAGCTCCTGATGAAGGGGAGCCTGCACACGGACGAGCTGATGAAGGAAGTTGCGGCCTCCGCAACCGGGCTCAGGACCGACCGAAGGATCAGCCACGTCTTCATCATGGATGTGCCTGGCCATGCCGAGACGTTGTTCATCACCGATGCCGCGATCAACATCTTTCCGGACCTCGAGGCCAAGCGCGACATCGTGCAGAACGCGATCGATCTCTGGGTGACGATCGGCCTCGGCGAGCCGCGTGTCGCCATTCTGTCGGCGGTGGAGACTGTAACGACGAAAATACCGTCGACGATCGAAGCAGCGGCGCTCTGCAAGATGGCCGAGCGCGGCCAGATCACCGGCGGCCTGCTCGACGGCCCGCTCGCCTTCGACAACGCGATTGACCCGGAGGCCGCCCGCATCAAGGGCATCGTCTCGCCGGTCGCCGGCCGTGGCCAGATCCTGGTGGTGCCGGATCTCGAGGCCGGCAACATGCTCGCCAAGAACCTTACCTTCCTTTCCCATGCCGACGCCGCCGGCATCGTGCTTGGCGCACGCGTGCCGATCGTGCTGACATCTCGGGCGGATACGGTTCGTACGCGTCTCGCTTCCTGTGCCGTAGCCGCGCTCTACGCGGCACGGCGGCGGGTCGCACAAGTTGCGGCGGTGTGATCATGGACGCACTCCTCGTCGTCAATGCCGGGTCATCCAGTCTAAAGTTTCAGGTTTTCGGGATCACCGAGGCTGGCCTCGTCCGTCAGATCAAAGGTCAGGTTGGTGGCATCGGCACACGTCCGCGCTTGCAGGCGAAGAGCGCCGAGGGTGCCGTCCTCATCGACCGGAGCTACGAGGCAGATGCCGTTCGCGATTTGCCAGCAGCCATTGCGGCGGCGCGGGATTGGCTGCTGACGCTTGAGGGTTTCACTTTGCGTGCAATCGGCCATCGGGTGGTGCATGGCGGACCGGACTATGCCGCGCCCGTGCTGATCGACGCGGCCGTGCTTGACCGGCTGGCGAGCTATCAGGATCTGGCGCCTTTGCACCAGCCCAACAACCTCGCGCCCATTCGCCAGGCAATGGCAATCAACCCCGACGTGCCGCAGGTCGCCTGCTTCGATACCGCCTTCCATCACGGGCACCCCGAAGAGGTGAACTGCTATGCGATGCCGCGCCACTTCTATGACGAGGGCGTGCGGCGCTACGGCTTCCATGGCCTTTCCTACGAGTACATAGCCGAGCGCCTCGGCGAGGTCGCGCCACGCAATGCGCGGGGCAGGGTGATTGTCGCTCATCTTGGCAGCGGTGCTTCGATGTGTGCCCTGCGCGACGGGCACAGCGTCGAGACGACCATGGGCTTCACTGCACTCGATGGCCTGCCTATGGGTACCAGGCCGGGTCAGCTCGATCCCGGCGTCGTGCTTTACCTGATCCTCCAGCGCGGTATGAGCGCGAAGGCAGTTTCGGATCTGCTCTACCATGAGGCTGGCCTGAAAGGGCTCTCCGGGGTGTCGAACGACATGCGCGATCTTCTGGCAAGCGACGATCCGCACGCCAAGCTCGCCATCGATCACTTCGTCTATCGCTGCGGGCTCAACGCCGGGATGCTTGCGGCCGCGCTCGGCGGCATCGACGCCTTCGTCTTCACCGCAGGCGTCGGCGAGAACTCCGCCCCGATCCGTGCTCGGATCGCGGAAGGTCTCGCGTGGCTTGGAGCTGAACTCGACCCAGTCGCCAACGACGGCGGAGCCACCCTGATCTCCACGGCTTCAAGCCGCGTCGCGCTCTACGTTCTTCCGACTGATGAGGAATTGATGATCGCGCGCCACACGCTGGCACTTCTCAAAACCGCTGTAGCCTGACCCAACGGAGGCAATCCATGTCCATTCCCGCCGCGAAGGCCAAGCTTCTCGAAGGCCGCAAAGGCCTCATCGTTGGCATCGCCAACGACCGCTCGATTGCGTGGGGTTGCGCTCGCGCCTTCCGCGCCTTCGGGGCCGAAGTTGCCGTCACCTATCTCAATGACAAGGCCAAGCCCCATGTGGAGCCCTTGGCGCGCGAGCTCGAAGCGCCGATCTTCCTGCCGCTCGACGTGGCTATTCCCGGTCAGATGGAAGCGGTCTTCGAGGAGATCGCGAAGAGCTGGGGAGAGCTCGACTTCGTCGTGCATTCCATCGCCTTTTCGCCGAAGGATACGCTCGGCGGACGCGTCGTCGACGTGCCGCGCGAGGGCTTCCTGAAGACCATGGACATATCCTGCTGGTCGTTCATCCGCATGGCGCATCTGGCCGAACCACTGATGAAGAATGGCGGCACGCTCTTCACCATGACCTATCACGGCTCGCAGGTCGTGGTGGAAAATTACAACATCATGGGTGTCGCCAAGGCGGCACTGGAAAGTGCCGTCCGCTATCTCGCGGCAGAGCTCGGCCCGAAGGGCATTCGCGTCCACGCCATTTCGCCCGGTGCGCTTGCGACGCGGGCTGCTTCAGGCATCCCTGAATTCGACGCGCTGCTGGAAAAGACCAAGGTCAAGTCTCCGGCCCGCGAGCTTGTGGACATCGACGACGTTGGTGCCGCTACGGCATTTCTCGCTCACGATGCCGCGCGGCTGATAACCGGGCAGGTTCTCTATGTCGACGGCGGCTATCACATCATCGATTGAGCGCAAGGCCCGCGCGTCAAACCTCAGATGTTGCCCATGCAGAGATATTTCATCTCGAGATAGTCCTCGAGCCCGTGGCGGGAGCCCTCGCGACCGATGCCGGATTGTTTGATGCCACCGAAGGGAGCCGCCTCGGACGACATGCGACCGGTGTTGATGCCGACCATGCCGTATTCGAGGGCCTCTGCCACATGCCACACGCGCTTGAGGTTCTCGGCGTAGAAATAGGCGGCAAGGCCATAGATCGTGTCGTTTGCCTCGGCGATGACCTGTTCGGCGGTCTCGAAGCGGATGATCGGAGCGATCGGCCCAAATGTCTCTTCCTGGGCGACGCGCATGTCGGTCGAGATACCGGTGAGGACCGTCGGCTCGAAGAACGTGCCCGACGCGCCGATGCGATGACCGCCGGCGCGCACCTTGGCGCCCTTCGACACGGCGTCGGCGACGTGGGCCTCGATCTTTTCGATCGCATGCCGGTCGATCATCGGGCCGATGGTGACGCCGGCGGAAAAGCCGTCGCCGACCGATAGTTCGGCGACGCGTGCCACGAACTTCTCCGCAAACGCGTCATGCACGGCCGATTGCACATAGATGCGGTTTGCCGAAACGCAGGTCTGGCCGGCGTTGCGGAATTTCGCCTGGACGGCCCCATCGACCGCCTCGTCGATATCGGCATCGTCGAAGACGATGAAGGGGGCGTTGCCGCCGAGTTCCAGGCTCACCTTCTTGATCTGGTCTGAACACTGGCGCATCAGCAGGCGGCCGACTTCCGTCGAGCCGGTAAAGCTGATCTTGCGGACCTTGGGGTTGCTGCAGAGTTCGCGCCCGATCGCAGCCCCTTCCGAAGCGTAGAGCAGATTGACGACGCCTGCAGGGAAGCCGGCCTTCTCGGCGAGCACGAACATGGCGCCGGCAACGAGTGGCGTCTGTTCTGCGGGCTTCAACACGATGGCGCAGCCGGCGGCAAGCGCGGGCGCGATCTTGCGGGCGACCATGGAAGCAGGAAAGTTCCACGGGGTAATCGTCCCGACGACGCCGACCGGCTGCTTGATGACCAGCATGCGTCGGTCATTGGCCGGTGCCGGGAAGGTTTCGCCATAGATGCGCTTCGCCTCCTCGGCGTACCATTCGACATAGGCGGCAGCGTGCAGCACCTCGCCCTTCGATTCGCCGATTGGCTTGCCCATTTCGGCAGTGAGGATGGCGGCGAGATCGTCGGCATGGGAAATGATCAGGTCGTGCCAGCGCCGAAGCACGGCACTTCGATCCTTGGCCGGTTTTGCTGCCCAAAGGGCTTGCGCGGCGGCGGCCGCATCGATCGCAGCGCTCGCCTGTGCAATGCCCATATCCGGCAACGACGCAAGCAACTCTCCGCTCGATGGGTTGAAAACGTCGAAGGTCGCGCCCGTCCAATTCCCGGCGCAATGCGCAACGCCGTCCAAACCGGAAAACAGTTCGGCGTCACGCAGGTGTTTGGTCAAGGCCGGCGTCAGGGTCATGATGGACGTCCTCCAGCGATGCCCGTCGCATGCCGACCGGCCCGCTTCCTGTTTGTTTTTGCGGGCGTCGTTCCTCCCGACGCCCGGAGCCATTTCATCGGCCCGGACAACCGCGTTAGCGGTCGCCCGGCAAGGCGTCAACCGCGCGCTTCGAGGATCGAGGCTTCGAGGATGTCGAGCGCCTCGGCAAAGACGTTGTCCTGGATCGTGATCGGTGCCAGGAACCGGATGACGTTGCCGTGCACGCCGCAGGTGAGCAGGATCAGGCCCTTGTCGAGCGCAATCAGCCGAACCTTGTTGGCAAAGTCGGCGCTCGGCAGATTGGTCTTCACATCATTGAATTCCACGGCGTTCATGAAGCCCGGGCCGCGGATGTCGACGATCTCGGGTGCCTGCTCGCGGATCGCGGCAAGGCGCTGCTTCAGTCGGCCGCCAAGCTGTTCGGCCCGTTCGCAAAGTTTCTCCTCGGCGATGACATCGAGCACGGCATGCGCCGCGGCAATACCGAGCGGATTGCCGCCATAGGTGCCGCCAAGACCGCCGGGGGCCGGCGCGTCCATGATCTCGGCGCGGCCGGTGACGGCAGCGAGTGGGAAGCCACCGGCAAGGCTCTTTGCCATCGTCATCAGGTCGGCCGCGACTTCATGATGATCCATCGCGAACATCTTGCCGGTGCGGGCAAAGCCGGTCTGGACTTCATCGGCAATCAAGAGAATGCCGTGCTGGTCGCAGATTTCGCGCAGTGCCTTCATGAAGGCTGGCGGAACCGGGTAGAAGCCGCCTTCGCCCTGCACCGGCTCGATGATGATCGCAGCGACCCGGCCAGGATCGACATCGGCAGCAAACAGCTTCTTCAGCGCGGCCAGCGACTGCTCGATGGTGATGCCGTGAAGTTCGATCGGGAAGGGCGCGTGGAAGACGTCGCCCGGCATGGCGCCGAAGCCGACCTTGTAAGGCACCACCTTGCCGGTAAGCGCCATGCCCATGAATGTGCGGCCATGGAAGCCGCCGCCAAAGGCGATCACGGCCTGGCGACCAGTCGCCGCACGGGCGATCTTGACTGCATTTTCTACGGCTTCGGCACCTGTGGTGACGAAGATCGTCTTCTTGGCGAAATCGCCGGGCGCAAGCGCGTTCAGGCGCTCGGCGAGATGCACATAGGTCTCGTAGGGTACGACCTGATGGCAGGTGTGGGTGAAGCGATCGAGCTGCGCCTTGACGGCGGCGATCACCTTCGGATGGCGATGGCCGGTGTTGACGACGGCGATGCCGGAGGCGAAGTCGATATAGCGGTTGCCTTCCTTGTCCCAGATTTCGGCGTTCTCCGCACGGTCGGCGTAGATCTGCGTGGTCATGCCCACGCCGCGGGAAATGGCAGCGTTCTTACGATCGGTGAGGCTAGTCATGGTGCGTGTCCTGTTGCTGGCGAAGGCAATATGTTGCATTTTTTCTGCAAGTTTATTTGGGAAGTGGTACATCTTTCAAAATGGAATGCAAATCAAATTTGGTGATCGAGAGAACACCGGCGCTGATGAGGCATTCTTGTAAAAGCTTAGGTCGGGCGGATAAGTTCGCGAGCGCGCGGGTGCGGCGCAGATTCGTTGCCGGACCAGGCGGTTGTAACAAGGAAGAGAAAATGAGCGGCGTGCGCTACAAGGTTGCCGAGGCTGCACGATTGGCGGGAGTGTCCGCCTCGACGCTCCGATTGTGGGAAACGCAAGGACTGGTCGTGCCGGAGCGTTCACCGACGGGCCACCGGCAATACACGGAAGCCGATCTGGCGCGACTGAAACGCATTTCCTGGTTTCGCGTCGAACGCGGTCTCAACCCGGCGGCTATCAGAGAAGCACTCGAAGCCGAGGTGGCTGCGGATGATGACGCGCCTGCGCCGGGAGAGAGCGGTATCGACAACCAGGTCGGCCGCAAATTGCGCAGTCTGCGCCATGCCGCCGGCAAGACGCTGGAGCTGGTTGCGGGCGAGATCGGGATTGCCGCTTCCGTACTCTCGACGCTCGAGCGCACCTCGCAAGGCGTGTCAGTTGCCGTTTTGCACAACATCGCCGCATATTTCGGATCGACGGTTTCGAGCCTGTCGGGCGAGGAAGAGGCGGACGCACGCGCCGTTGTCCGGGCGGGAGAATGGCGGGCCTGGCCGAAGACCACGCCCGGCGTCACGGTCCAGCTCCTTGCCGACGGTCGCAACCAGATGGACTGCCATCGTTTCGTGCTGGAGCCCGGTGCTTCAAGCGAAGGCGCTTACCGGCATGAGGGGGAGGAATTCGTCTATGTGCTTTCGGGGCGCGTCGAGTTCATTCTCGACAATGACCAGTTTTACGACCTTGGGGTCGGCGATTCGCTCTACTTCGAAAGCAAACGCCGCCATGCCTGGACAAACCGGCATGACGGCGAAACGGTCCTTCTGTGGATCAACACGCCGCCGACATTCTGACGGCGGCGTGCCTGATGCCGATCAGGCCGCGGCGTAGCGCTTGGCCATTTCCGGCAGGCGCAGGGTGCGGATCTTCGATGCCTTGCCGGCGGTACGGAAGGCTTCGAAGCGCTCGCGGCAAACCTCGGTCATGAGCGCCGTCGCCGGCTTCAGGTAGGTGCGCGGGTCGAAATTTTCCGGATTTTCGGCAAAGTTCTTGCGGATCGTGCCGGTCATGGCGAGACGCAGGTCGGTGTCGATGTTGACCTTGCGAACGCCGAGCGGGATCGCCTTCTGGATTTCCGAGACCGGAACGCCCCAGGTCGGCTTCATCTTGCCGCCATAGGTGTTGAACAGATCCTGTAGATCCTTCGGAACAGAGGACGAGCCGTGCATCACGAGATGGGTGTTCGGCAGACGCTTGTTGATCTTGGCAATGGTTTCGATCGACAGGATGTCGCCATCCGGCTCACGGGTAAACTTGTAGGCGCCATGGCTGGTGCCGATGGCGACGGCGAGCGCATCCACACCGGTCTTGGTGACGAAGTCGAAAGCCTGCTCCGGATCGGTCAGCAGTTCCTCGCGCGACAGCTTGCCCTCGAAGCCGTGGCCATCTTCCTTGTCGCCAGCGCCGGTTTCCAGGTTGCCAAGGCAGCCGAGTTCGCCTTCGACGGAAACGCCGGCCGCGTGCGCGATCTTCACGACTTCGGCGGTGACTGCGACATTGTATTCATAGCTCGCGACGGTCTTGCCGTCCTTTTCCAGCGAACCGTCCATCATGACCGATGTAAAGCCGTTGGTGATCGCCGAAATGCACGTCGACGGCTGGTCGCCGTGGTCGAGATGCAGACAAACCGGAATATGCGGATATTCTTCAGCAGCACCCAGGATGAGGTGGCGCAGGAAGGCGTCACCCGCGTAGGAGCGAGCGCCGCGGCTTGCTTGCAGGATAACGGGAGAATCAGTCGCGTCTGCAGCGCGCATGACGGCCTGAATGTATTCGAGATTGTTCACATTGAACGCCGGCAGTGCGTAGTCGTTCTCCGCCGCATGGTCGAGCAGTTGCCGCAATGTGATCAATGCCATTCGATAATCTCCCTTTATATGTCTCTGCGCAGCTTGGTGCGCGACGAAAATGGTCCGGCCATGCCGCCGCACGTGGTTTCATCGACACCAGTCGATGGCCGGATTTGTCGTGCGACGTGACAACGCGTGCGAAATGGTCGCGCCCACCGAAGTCAGGCGCACAATAGTTCATCAAAGTGGTTTGGCAACGGGCGACAGGCTGGCTGCGAGGGGTGCCGGACGCGCTTCAATCGATTTTACTGTGGACTGGATGCAACAGGACGGATCTAACCGTTTCGCTTTCTAGTGGTGCGTCACCGCGGGTCGGATCGATCGGGCTAAATGCTACCTTTGCGCGCGCCGATGGCGAGCTGCACCGAGTTGGAAATGGCCTGTGAGGAAGCGCGGCGTGACCGTTCAGCGGACGTGCTGCAAGAAGATTGCGGCAAAGGCCCTGTTTCTTTTCGCACATTACGTAAACTGCCCCTCGAATTCACGAAGTTTGCACGACGGCTGATTCTTGGCCTCGATCCGGCAAAATGGCGGTCGCATCTAAAACGTTACAGGAGATAGGCGTGGATTACCGCGCCGCTGTCATATCTGCGTCGCAAAAACGACGAAAACGATCGCAAACGAAATACAACTTTAAAGTTCACAAAATTACGGCTCTATAGATAAAGATGCAGCCGGCTGCAGAATCCGCCTTGCGTTTGAGAAAGATTTGCACTTCTCTCCTGCGATCACAAACCCAAAAAAGGGGAAGGAGAGAAACGAAATGGCCTCACTGAAACTCAACCTTAGCGCTGCCGCGCTGATCGGCTCGTTGCTCATCGGAGCAAGCCCGGCTCTTGCCGAAGCTGTCCTGCATCGTGGCAATGCCGGTGAGCCGCAGACGCTGGACCAGGCCCATACGTCGATCAACATCGAAGAGTTCATCCTGAAGGATCTCTACGAAGGCCTCACCGTCTATGACGCATCGGGCAAGATCGTCCCGGGTGCAGCCGAAACGTGGGAGCTTTCGGACGACGGCACGGTCTACACCTTCAAGCTGCGCGCTGATGCCAAGTGGTCCGACGGTTCGCCGGTGACGGCCGAAGATTTCGTCTTCTCGTTCCGCCGTGTCGAAGACCCGAAGGTTGCGGCCGGTTACGCCAACATTCTCTTCCCGATCAAGAACGCCGAAAAGGTCAACAAGGGCGAACTGCCGACCGACCAGCTTGGCATGAAGGCCGTCGACGACAAGACGCTTGAAATCACGCTTGAGCGCCCGACCCCGTTCTTCCTCGAACTGCTTGCGCACCAGACTGCACTTCCGGTCAGCAAGGCCAGCGTCGAAAAGAACGGCGCGGACTTCGTCAAGCCCGGCGTTATGGTTTCGAACGGTGCGTTCACGCTTGCCGCCCACGTTCCGAACGACAGCCTGACCGCCGTCAAGAACCCCAACTACTGGGATGCCGCTAACGTCAAGCTCGACAAGGTCATCTTCTACCCGATCGACGACCAGGCCGCTTCGGTCCGCCGCTTCGAAGCCAAGGAAATGGATCTCGCCTACAACTTCTCGGCCGATCAGCTCGATCGTCTGCGCAAGTCCCATGGCGATCAGGTCCACGTGTCGCCGACGCTCGCGACCTACTACTATGCCTTCGACACCCGCCAGGAGCCCTATAGCGACGTTCGCGTCCGTCAGGCGCTGTCCATGGCCGTCGACCGCGACTTCCTTGCCAAGGAAATCTACGCTGGTTCGCAGCTTCCGGCCTACTCGATGGTGCCCCCGGGCATCGAGAGCTACGGTGAGCCGTCCAAGGCCGAGTTCGGCACCCTGTCGCAGCTCGATCGTGAAGACAAGGCACTGGCCCTGATGAAGGAAGCCGGTTACGGCGAAGGTGGCAAGCCGCTCGAAATCGAGTTGCGCTACAACACCAATCCGAACCACGAGCGCGTTGCAACTGCCGTTGCTGACATGTGGAAGAACACCTTCGGCGCCAAGGTGTCGCTGGTGAACCTCGACGTGTCTTCGCACTACGCCTACCTGCAGGAAGGCGGCAAGTTCAACGTGGCGCGCGCCGGCTGGGTTGCCGACTACGCCGATGCCGAGAACTTCCTCGCTCTCAGCCTCAGCTCCAACAAGACCTTCAACTACGGCCACTTCGAAAACGCTGAATTCGATGGCCTGATGAAGAAGTCCTACGAGGAGCAGGATCCGGCAGCGCGCTCCAAGCTGCTGCATGAAGCCGAAGCTCTGCTGATGAAGGAACAGCCGATCGCTCCGCTTCTGACCCAGGCCGACCTTTGGCTGGTTTCCGACCGCGTCAAGGGCTGGCAGGACAACTCGCCGAACCAGCACCTTAGCCGGTTCCTGAGCGTCGCCGAATAACGAACAGGGACGACGCGCGGCGAAAATGCCGCGCGTCGCCTCCGGAGTACGTCCATGATTTCCTTCATCCTTCGCCGATTGGCGAGTGCGGTGCCGACCTTGTTTATCGTCGTCACCATTTCCTTTTTCCTGATGCGGTTTGCCCCAGGCGGCCCCTTCAACCTTGAGCGTCCCCTTCCGCCACAAACGATGGCGAACTTGATGGCGACGTATCAGCTCGACCAGCCCCTGTGGCGCCAGTATGTTCACTACCTCAGCAATGCAGTGACCGGCGACTTTGGCCCGAGCTACATCTACAAGGACAACAACGTTGCGCAGTTGATCGGCAAGGGCTTGCCCTATTCGATAGAACTCGGCCTGTATGCGCTGCTGTTCGCGGTAATTGGCGGCGTCATCGCCGGCACGATCGCTGCACTTCGGCAAAACAGCATCCTCGACTTCACCATCATGTCGGTCTCGACGCTCGGTGTCACCGTGCCGAACTTTGTCGTCGGCCCAGTCTTGACGCTGATTTTCGCCATTTTCCTCGCCTGGCTGCCGGCCGGTGGCTGGGGTGACGGTTCGATGCGCTACCTGATCCTGCCGATGATCGCGCTCGCCCTGCCGCAATTGGCAGTCTTCGCGCGCCTGACCCGCGGTTCGATGATCGAGGCGCTGCACACCGATCATATCCGCACCGCCAAGGCCTATGGTCTTCCCGCAAGAACGGTTGTCGTCACCCACGCCATGCGCGGGGCGATGCTGCCTGTCGTCTCCTACCTCGCACCTTGCGCGGCGGCGTTGCTGACGGGCTCCGCCGTGGTCGAGACGATCTTCACCATTCCTGGCGTCGGCCGCTACTTCGTCCTCGGGGCGATCAACCGCGACTATACGCTGGTGATGGGCACGGTCATTCTCGTTGCCATCTTCGTTATCGTTTTCAATCTTTTGGTCGACATTCTTTACGGCCTGCTCGATCCGAGGGTTCGCCATGACTGATATCGTCCAGACATCGGCGGCAACGCCGGAAACCAAGGGGCGTAGCCTCTTCCAACTGGCTGCCATGCGCTTCAAGCGCAACCGTGCGGCCATGGCGGGCTGCGTCATGCTTGCCCTGATCGCGATTTTCTCGTTCCTGGGGCCGCTGTTCGTGCCGCACACCTATGATCAGGTGTTCCCTTCCTATGTGAATATCGGGCCGAGCCTCGAGCCTCGTCCGGATGCGTCCACCCTGCAAGGGGTCATGGAAGGGATCGCGACACGCGCCCGCGTCACGTTGAAGGAGTTCAACGTCGAGGGGGAGACCTTCACCGCGACCATCACCTCCGAGCAGCCGATCGATGCACGCGCGACGCGCTACTTCGATCGTGCCAATGAGTTCCGCGACACACAGGTCGTGGCGACCGAGGATGAAGGCCGCACCCTCAAGGTGACCGGCCAGGTCGACCGCGAATACTTCCCGTTCGGCACCGATTCGAACGGTCGCGACCTCTTGGTCCGCGTCATGCTCGGCGGCCAGATCTCGATCGCCGTCGGCCTGCTCGCCAGTCTCGTGTCGCTCGGCATCGGCGTCGTCTATGGCGCGACGTCGGGTTATATCGGCGGCCGCGTCGACAACGTCATGATGCGATTGGTGGAGATCATGTATTCTCTGCCCTTCGTCTTCCTCGTCGTCGTTCTCGTCGTCTTCTTCGGGCGCTCGTTCATCCTGATCTTCCTGGTGATCGGCGCGGTCGAATGGCTGGATATGGCCCGCATCGTGCGCGGTCAGACCCTGGCGCTGAAACGGCGGGAATTCGTCGGCGCAGCGCAGGCGCTCGGTCTGACTGACTGGCAGATCATCCGTCGGCACATCATTCCGAACACCATCGGTCCCGTCATCGTCTTCGTCACCGTCGTCGTGCCGAAGGTGATCCTGCTCGAGAGCTTCCTCTCCTTCCTCGGCCTGGGCGTCCAGGCGCCGCTGACGAGCTGGGGCGCGTTGATCTCGGAAGGCGCCAAGAATATCCAGTCGTACCCCTGGCTCTTGATCTTCCCGGCCATCTTCTTTGTTCTGACGCTGTTCTCGCTGAACTTCGTCGGCGACGGCCTGCGCGACGCGCTCGACCCGAAGGACCGCTGATATGGCTGACACAAACGAAACCATTCTGGCCGTCCGCGGCCTCAAGGTGAACTTCTCGACGCCGGACGGTACGGTCGAAGCGGTCAAGGGCATCGATCTCGATGTGCGCACCGGCGAGACGCTTGCCGTCGTCGGCGAGTCTGGCTCGGGCAAGAGCCAGACGATGATGGGCATCATGGGCCTGCTCGCCAAGAACGGCACCGTCACCGGTTCTGCCCGCTATCGCGGTCAGGAACTGGTGGGCCTCTCGCCCAAGGCGCTCAATGGCGTGCGCGGTTCCAAGATCACCATGATCTTCCAGGAACCGATGACCTCGCTCGATCCGCTCTATACGATCGGCCGTCAGATTGCCGAACCGATCGTTCATCACCGCGGCGGCACATTCAGGCAGGCGCGCAAGCGCGTGCTGGAACTGCTCGAACTGGTAGGCATTCCCGAGCCCGGTCGGCGCATCGACAGCTATCCGCACGAGCTTTCGGGCGGCCAGCGTCAGCGTGTGATGATCGCGATGGCGCTTGCCAACGAACCGGATCTTCTGATCGCCGACGAACCGACGACGGCCCTCGACGTGACGATCCAGGCGCAGATCCTCGATCTGTTAAAGTCGCTGCAGAAGCGCTTCGGCATGGCGATCGTGCTGATCACGCACGACCTCGGCATCGTCAAGCATTTCGCTGAACGGGTGGCAGTGATGCGCCGCGGCGAAGTGGTGGAGCAGGGCACCACCGCTGACATCTTCGAGCGGCCGCAGGCCGACTACACGAAGATGCTGCTCGCGGCAGAACCGAGCGGTCGCAAGGCTCCCCCGACAGACAATGCACCGATCATCCTTGAAGGCCGGGACGTCTGTGTCGACTACGCGATCGGCGGCGGCTTCTTCACCCGCGGCAACGCCGTCTTCCGTGCCGTCGACAAGGTCACCCTGAAGCTCCGCGAAGGCCAGACCATCGGCGTTGTCGGCGAATCCGGGTCCGGAAAATCGACGCTCGGGCGGGCGCTGTTGCGGCTTCTGCCGAGCAGCGGCTACTACCGCTTCGGAACGACAGACATTTCCGGCTTCGATCGCGGACAGATGCGTCCGCTCAGGCGTGCGCTGCAACTGGTGTTCCAGGATCCCTACGGTTCGCTGTCGCCACGCCGCACCGTCGGTGAAATTATCACCGAAGGTCTGCACGTGCACGAGCCGGCGCTTAGCCGCGCCGATCGCGACCGTCGCGCCATCGAAGCGCTGAAGGAAGTCGGGCTCGATCCGGCGTCGCGCAACCGTTATCCGCACGAGTTTTCGGGTGGCCAGCGGCAGCGCATCGCGATTGCTCGCGCCATGATCCTGAAGCCGAAGGTCGTCATTCTCGACGAACCGACATCGGCGCTGGACCGCTCGGTCCAGGGGCAGGTGATCGAGCTTCTGCGAGATCTGCAGCGCTCACACGGCCTGTCCTACATCTTCATCAGCCACGATCTGTCCGTGGTGAAGGCGATGTCGGACTACGTGATCGTCATGAAAAACGGCAAGATCGTCGAAGAAGGCGATACCGACGGGATCTTCGATGCTCCGAAGGAGCCGTATACCAGGACGCTGATCGGCGCGGCCTTCAACGTTTGAGGCCAACAGTCCTGTCACAGCTTTGCAGGGGCGCGATGTTCGCGCCCCTGCTTTTGGTTGGGGTTATACGACAGGCCTAAAGACCGTCACCGTCGCCGGACAGGTCGGCGGCCACCAGCTTCTTGTCGAGTCCGAACTTCTGCATCTTTTCATAGAGCGTCTTGCGCGAGATGCCGAGCGATTCATAGACCGGTTTTAGCGCGCCGCCATGGGCGGCGATGGCGTTTGCGATCAGCCCCTTCTCAAAGGCAGCGACCTTGTCTGCCAGGCGGCTGCCGGTCGTCATGGGCGAGGCGGTCTCGCTCGATGTGGAGTCCAGCCCAAGCACAAGCCTTTCGGCAGCATTGCGCAGTTCGCGCACGTTGCCCGGCCAGTTGCGTTCCGCCATCTCTGCCAGCATGTTTTGTGAAACCTCGACTTCGTCTCGGCCATAACGCGCAGCGGATTCGCGCGCGAGCTGCAGGAACAGGAGCGGAATGTCGGCGCGGCGTTGCGCGAGCGGCGGCACGCGCAGCGTCGCGACATTGAGGCGATAGAGAAGGTCGGGCCGGAAGCGACCTGCTGCCACTTCCGGCTCCAGATCTACCTTGTTGGTGGCGATGAAACGGACGTCGAGCGACACAACCTCGTTGGAGCCCAGCCGCGTGATCACGCGCTCTTGCAGAACGCGCAGAAATTTTGCCTGCAGGTCGATCGGCATCGAGCCGATTTCGTCGAGCAGAATGGTTCCGCCGCGTCCATGTTCGAACTTGCCGTAGCGTGGACGGATCGCGCCGGGAAAAGCGCCTGGCTCATGGCCGAAAAGTTCGCTCTCGATCAGGTTTTCCGGCAGGGCTGCGCAGTTGATGGCGATGAAGGGACTGTTCGCCCGAGCACTCAGATCGTGCAGGGTACGAGCCACGACCTCCTTGCCGACACCGGTCTCGCCGATGATCAAGGTATCGGCATCGGAGGCGCCGATCGCGCGGATGCGGTAGCGCAGGTCGACCATGACCTGGCTGCGCCCAGGCAGCCGCTGCTCGATGTCGTCGCGCTTGCCGGCAACTGCCTTGAGCCGTCGGTTCTCGAGCACCAGCGCGCGCCAGTCGAGTGCGCGGCGAATGGTGCCGGCGAGCATCTGGGCGGTGAAGGGTTTTTCGACGAAGTCATAGGCGCCTTCGCGCATGGCGCGGACGGCGAGCTGAACGTCGCCATGGCCAGTAACAAGGATCACCGGCACCTCGACGTCGATCTCGCGGATGCGCTGCAGGAAGGTCATGCCGTCCATGCCAGGCATGCGGATGTCGCTGATGACGACGCCGGGAAAACTGAAGCCGATGAATTCCAGGGCGCGCTCGGCGCTGGCAAACGTTTCGACGCGGAAGCCGGCAAGCTCCAGCGCCTGCGCACTCGAATGGCGCAGTTCCTCTTCGTCATCGACGAGCAGGACACGGCTTTCGATCATTCGGCGGCCTCCTGGCCCAGGTCGTCTGCAACGGGAAGTTCGATGCGGAATTCTGCACCGCCTTCAGCGAGGTTCGTGGCAACAAGGCTGCCGCCGAAGTCCTTGACGATGTTATAGGAAATCGACAGGCCAAGGCCCAGCCCCTTGCCGACCCCCTTGGTCGAAAAGAACGGGTCGAAGATCCGTTCGGCGATTGCCGCCGGCACGCCCGGGCCGTGATCGCTGACCGCAAGCACAACCTTGTCTCCGTCGCGCCAGGCACGAAGCCGAATGTGGCGATCCTCCAGTCCCTCGACCGCATCGGCCGCGTTGGAGATCACGTTGACCAGAACCTGCTGCAGGCGAACGGAACCGGCGCGAACCACCAGCGGCTCCGGCCCGAGATCGATGTCGATGTCGGCGGCCGCCGCCTTGAGCCTGACCGTGACGATTTCCATCGTGTCGCGCACGACATCCTCGATCAGCACTGGTCCGAGCTTCTCGTTGGGCTTACGGGCAAAATTGCGCAAGTGCCGGCTGATGGCGGCCATGCGGTCGACGAGGCCGGAGATCCGCCTGACATTGTCGCTGGCTTCATCGGTTCGCCCGCGCTCAATCAGCAAGGTTGCACTGTCAGCATAGGTCTTTGCGGCCGCCAGCGGCTGATTGAACTCGTGCGACAACGCCGCCGACATCTGCCCGAGGCCCGCGAGCTTGCCGGCCTGGATGAGATCGGCCTGGGTGCGGCGCAGTTGTTGCTCGGTCAGGCGGCGCTCGGCTATCTCCTCCTCGATCTGCGCGTTGACGCGTGCGAGATCCGCTGTTCGTTCGTCTACGCGCCGTTCAAGTTCCGTCTGTGCCTCGGCCTGCATCGAGATGCGTTCGTTGAGCCGCGCACGTCTCTGCCAAAGGATCCCGGCCGCCAATCCGGCAAGGCAGATCAGCAGCAGCGCCGCAATCGTCGTCGTCAGGGCCTGCGTTTTCACCGAGGCCGTGTCCGCGAGCACGTTCACGGTCCAGTCGGCGTCCGTCATGTATTGCGACACGACAAGATATTCGCGGCCGGACTGACCGGCGGATATGCGCATCAAGTGGTGGTCGCAGCTGTCGTGGCGCGTCAGAGGCAAGGGGCGAACGGTGGCATCCGCATAGCGCCTCGAAGCCACCGTCTGGGCGCGCCGCTCCTCCGTCAGGGGCAGGATCGCGGTATAGAGCCACTCCGGCGTCCCGGTCATGAAAATGATGCCCTCGGGATCGGAGACAAAAATCTTGTACTCACCGCCCTGCCAGGACGCCTCGATGCTTTCGACATCGACCTTGAAGACGATGACACCGCGGATATCCTCGCCGACGCGGATGGGAGCGCCGAAAAAATAGCCACGCTTCAGCGAGGTCGTGCCAAGCGCGTAGAACCTGGACTGCCGCCCTTGCAACGCCTCCTGGAAATAGGGGCGATAGCTGAAGTTCTGTCCGACGAAGCTCGTCGGGCCGTCATAATTGCTGGCGGCGATGGTATCGCCGCCGGGTGTGATCACATAGATATCGGAGGAGTGCAGCAGCCCATTGATATCCTTGAGATAGGCGTTGACCGATTCCCGCAGACGCCGGTCGCGGGGCCGCGTGGCAAGCTCCTTGATATCGTCGTGATCGGCGATCAGGGCGGGCAGGGCCTGGTATCGGTTGAGGTGGCCGTCCAGCGCCGCCACCGCGAGCCGGAGGGCGGTGTTTGCCTGGGCAGATGCTTCGTCGAGATAGCTGCGCATCGCCACGGCATTGCCCTGCCAGGCAAGGACGGCAACCGCCAGCGGCAGCAGGAGGACGGCAAAGATCAGGCGGTATTTCACGGAATGTCTGGGCTCCTCCTCCCGCTCGCTCCCGATAGCCACGCTGTGGCTGATACCAATCTTAAGCAGGCGCCGGCCCACCCACAAGGCGTCGGCTATGTCCTCACTGTTCGTTCAACGATTTTCCCTTGTCGTCAACAAAACGTAGACAATGCGTTTGGTGGCGACTGTCTTTCGCAACGACCGGGATGAGCGCATCTATGCGTCATGACAAAGCCCGGTCTCGGCGGGCGGAAAGGATCAAGGCAATGCTCAATCAGATCAAGGGCCTGCATCACGTGACCTCGATGGCCGACGATGCCTTCACCAACAACCAGTTCTTCACCAGGACACTCGGCATGCGCCGCGTCAAGAAGACGGTGAACTTCGATTCCCCTGACGTCTATCACCTCTATTATGGCGACGAGGCCGGAACCCCCGGCACGGTCATGACCTATTTTCCGTTCCCACAGATGCCGCGCGGGCGTGCCGGCACCGGCGAAGTCGGCACCACGGTCTTTTCCGTTCCTGAAGGCGCGCTCGGCTTCTGGCGCGAGCGGCTCGCAAAGCTCGGTGTCACCGGCCTCAAGGAGGAACAGACCTTCGGTGAAAAGCGCCTGAATTTCGCGGGCCCTGATGGCGACGGCTTCGCGCTTGTCGAAGTGCGCGACGACAAGCGGGCGCCCTGGACGGACGGCGGCGTTTCGGGGGACCACGCGATCCGCGGCTTTCATTCGGCGGCAATGCGGCTGCGTGACGAAGGCGCGACAGCGGAGCTTCTGAAGTTCATGGGCTACGAGGAGTTGGGTCGCAAGGATGGCGTTACAAGGCTGATCCTGCCTGGCGGCAATGGCGCGGGTCTGATCGACCTCGAGACCATGCCGAACCTCAATCGCGCCGCCCAGGGTGCAGGCTCCGTGCATCACATCGCCTTTGCCGTCGAAAATCGCGAAAAGCAGCTCGAAGTGCGCAAGGCGCTGATGGACACCGGCTATCAGGTGACCCCGGTGATCGATCGCGACTATTTCTGGGCGATCTACTTCCGAACGCCGGGCGGCGTCCTGTTCGAAATCGCCACCAACGAACCGGGCTTCAACCGCGACGAGGATCTCGCCCATCTCGGCGAAGCGCTGAAGCTGCCGCAGCAGCACAAGCACCTGCGCCCGGTTCTCGAAAGCCATCTGCAGAAGCTTGAAGCTTAGGACGCAGGGCGGTCGGGCGATGCCCCGCCGCCGATGCGACATCCCGCAAGAAACAAGGAGATCTCCATGGCCGACCACGGCTACGTCCACAAACTGAAAGCCGGTCAGCCCGGCAATCCCATTTTCCTCGTCTTCCACGGCACGGGCGGCGACGAGAACCAGTTCTTCACCTTCGGCGCGCAACTCATGCCCGAGGCGACCATCGTGTCGCCGCGTGGCGATGTGTCGGAGCATGGTGCTGCCCGCTTCTTCAAGCGGACGGGTGAGGGCGTCTACGACATGGCGGACCTGTCCCGAGCGACGAAGAAGATGGCCGATTTCGTCAAGGCCCTTGCCGACGAACACCAGGCGTCTGAGATCGTTGGCCTCGGTTACTCGAATGGGGCAAACATTCTTGCCAACGTGTTGATCGAGTATGGCCTTTTCGACAAGGCGGTCCTGATGCATCCGTTGATCCCGTTCCGGCCGAAGGACAATGCGGCGCTTGCAGGGCGCCACGTCTTGATCACGGCCGGTGAACGCGACCCGATTTGCCCGGCGCCCCAGACGCAGGCGCTGGCGGACTATTTCACGGCACAGGCCACCGACACTGAAATCGAATGGCATGCCGGTGGCCACGACATCCGCCAGAATGAAATCTCCGCAATCGAGCGCTTCGTCAGGGGCTGACAGCTACTCCAGCCGGCGACGGAACAACCACGAAGCGGCCGAGAGCGTGACGAGGGCGATGACGCAAAGCGGTATCGTCTGGCGCACGACCTCGGCCAGCGGGATATCCTTCAGGAACACCCCCTTCACGATCACGAGGAAGTAGCGCAGCGGATTGACGAGCGTCACCGGCTGCAGCCAGGCAGGCATGTTCTCGATCGGTGTCGCAAAGCCCGATAGCAACATTGCCGGCACCATGAACAGGAAGGCGCCAAGGATCGCCTGCTGCTGCGTCATCGACAACGCTGAAATGAACAGCCCGAGACCAACCACCGCCGCAAGATAGAAGACCGCGCTGCCATAAAGCAGGAACAGCGACCCGCGCAGCGGCACGCCGAAGATGAAGACCGCGGCGAGAATGTAGACCGTGATGTGGAACATCCCGATCATCATTGGCGGGATCAACTTGCCGATCAGGATCTCATGTGTTCTGAGCGGCGAAACCATTAGCTGGTCGAAGGTGCCCAGTTCCCTTTCGCGCGCGATCGACAGTGCGGTAACGATAAGGCCAATCAACAATGCGATGCTGGCCACCAGATTGGGCACCATGAACCATTGATAGGTGAGGTTGGGATTGAACCAGTTTCGTGCGATGACCGCGATCGCCGCGGAGGCCGAGCGTTTGCCGGCCGGCGTATCGGCGGCAAGCGCGGCGACGATGCGTCCCAGATAGCCCGAGACGATCTGCGACGCGTTCGATCGGCGCCCGTCGAGGATAATCTGGACCTCGGCGGGCCGGCCGGCTTCGATGTCACGCGAGAAGGTCGGGCCGATCTCCAGGGCGGCAATCGTACGTTGCCTGTCGATTGCGTCGCGAACCTCGTTTTGATTATCGGTGAACGCGATGCTTCGAAACGTTGGGGAGCCGTCGATCCGCTCGACGAGTTCGTGGCCCCAATGGCCACTGTCACGGTTGAGAACCATGACGTCGACGTTCGTCACTTCGAGCGTGGCCGCATAGGAAAAGACCAGAAGCTGGAGGATCGGCGGTCCGATCAGGATCGCCCGACCCTTGGGATCGCGCAGCACCGCCAGCAGTTCCTTGACGATCAGCGCTTTCAGCCGTGTCCACCACATGTCAGCCGATCCTCTTGCGGGTGCTTCGTGCCGCGAGCGCGAAAAAGACGCAGCCGATCAAAAGCATGACGGCAATCGCCTGCAGGAACATCGGCCAGATGTCGCCAGCCAGAAACACCGTCTGCAGGCTCGGGATGAGATAGCGCGCCGGCACGATGAAGGTGATCCACTGAATGACCGTCGGCATGGAGTTGATCTCGAACAGGAAGCCGGAGAGCAGGAAGGCGGGCAGAAAGGCCGAGATCAGCGCAAGTTGCGACGCCAGGAACTGGTTCTTGGTCGCCGCTGAAATCAAAAGGCCCTGACCGAGTGCCGGCATCAGGAATGTCGCCGAGAGCGCATAGAGTGCCGCAACCGAGCCCCGGAACGGCACACCGAAGAGAAAGACGGCCAGGAGCACGCAGAGCGTCATCGACGCCAGCCCGAGCAGGAAATAGGGCAGGAGCTTGCCGGCGAGCAGTTCTGCGGCCGATACCGGCGTCGCCATCATCGCCTCCATCGTGCCGCGCTCCCACTCGCGCGCGACCACCAGTGAGGTCAAAAGCGTGCCGACGAGCGTCATGACGATGGCGATCGAGCCGGGCACGAGGAAATTGCGGCTGGTCAGCTCCGGATTGAACCAGAAGCGTTGTTCGGCCGAGATCGCCGGAGGCGGGCCAGCGTCTTGCCCGCGTTGCTGGCGCTCCCAGTTTGCGACTGTCGCCTGGGCGTAATTCTGCACGAAGTTGGCCGTGTTCGGGTCTGAGCCGTCGACCAGGACCTGCAATGCCGGATGCCGTCCGGCGGCGTGGTCGGCCGTAAAGCGGGCAGGGATGATGACAATGCCGCGAAGCCGCCCGAGCACGAGATCGTCCTCGAAATCGCGGCGGTCGCGGCCGACGCTGACGGAGAAATAGCGCGATGCCTGGAAGCCGGCCGCGAGATCGCGCGTCAGTGGCGTCTCCTGTTCCACCACGAGGCCGATGCGTGTCTGCGTCGTGTCGAGCGATACGCCGTAGCCGAACAGGAACAAAAGGATCAGAGGCAGGACGAAGGCGATGAGAATGCTGCTGGGATCGCGGACGATCTGGTAGCTTTCCTTGCGTACCAGTGCAGCAAAGCGGCGTCCTCGTCCGGATGTCGGTGTCTCGATTTGCGCAGGCGTCGTCATGCCGCCTGCCTCTCTTCCGATCCCTGCACCAGCGCGATGAAGGCGTCCTCCATCGTCGGGTCGGGGAGCGCCGCAGTGGCCACCTGCTTTTTCAGGTCGTCGGGCGAGCCGAGCGCAATCGAGCGGCCGCGATAGATGAGCGAAATGCGATCGCAGTATTCGGCCTCGTCCATGAAGTGAGTGGTGACCAGCACCGTCACGCCCTTTTCGACGAGGCCGTTGATATGGGTCCAGAATTCACGCCGCGTGATCGGGTCGACGCCGGAGGTAGGCTCGTCGAGAAATAGGGCTTCCGGTTCGTGCAGAACGGCGCAGGCAAGCGCGAGGCGCTGCTTGAGGCCGAGCGGCAGGTCCTTGGCAGTCATGTCAAGCAGGCGGCCAAACCCAAAAATCTCGACCATCAGCCGCGTCCGCTCCCGCTTGCGTTCGCCGGACAAACCATAGACACCGGCAAAGAAACTCAGGTTCTGCGCGACGCTGAGATCGCCATAGAGCGAAAACTTCTGTGCCATATATCCGAGGCGGTTGCGGGCTTCGGCGGCATCACGGCGAAGGTCGAAGCCGGCGACCCGGCCTTCGCCGGCACTCGGCTTCAGCAGTCCGCACAGCATTTTGAACGTCGTCGACTTTCCCGCGCCATTCGGCCCGAGCAGGCCAAAAATCTGGCCGCGTGGAATGTCGAAGCTTATGTCGTCGGCTGCGGTGAAATCGCCGAAGCGCTTCGTCAGCCCATGCGCCTCGATCACCGGTTTGCCATCCTCGTTGGCAAACGGTGTCTGGGCTTCCGCCAGCTTCGAACGGCCGCCGGGACCACCGCCCAGCATATCGATGAATGCGTCTTCAAACCGCGGCGGCGCAACGGTTGCCGATGGCGCGGTTCCGGTCGTGTCGGTCGGCTCTTCAGGGGGGGCAAACCCCGGCGCCATGACGAGCCGGATGGCGTCCCCCTGGATAACGCCATCGACGACACCGTCCCCGTCAAGGTAGTGTGCAAGGGCCTCGCGCTTTCGTCCGGTCGTGCCGGCAATCTTGAAGACGCGATCGGCGACCCGTCCTGTCAACTCGGCGGGCGCGCCCTCGAAAAGCAATTTGCCTTCGTTCAGCAACAACACCCTGTCGCAGGCTTCCGCCTCGTCGAGATAGGCCGTCGACCACACGACGCCGATACCGGAAGCGGTCAGGTTCTCGACCATCTTCCACAGGTCTCGCCGGGATATGGGGTCGACGCCGACGCCCGGTTCGTCGAGCAGAAGAAGACGCGGTTTGCGCAGCAAAGCGCAGGCAAGCCCGAGTTTCTGCTTCATGCCTCCGGAAAGCTTGCCGGCCAGCCGGGATGTGAAGCGCTTGAGGTCGGTGAATTCCAGCAGTTCGTCGTATGTCGCCGTGCGTTCAGCCAGCGGAAGGCCGCGCAGGTCGGCGTAAAGATCAAGGTTTTCCTGCACGCTCAGGTCTTCGTAAAGCCCAAAGCGCTGCGGCATGTAGCCGATGGATGCCTGAATGCTGGCAGCGTCCTTGGCGGTGTCGAAGCCCAATACCGCCACCGTCCCTTCGTCGGGAAGCATCAGGCCGGTCATCAGCCGGATCAGCGTCGTCTTTCCCGCGCCGTCGGGGCCGACAAGACCGGTGATGCGACCGCCGAGAATGTCTCCGTCGACATGATCAAGCGCGGGCGCATCTTTGCCAAAACGCTTGACGACACCGGAGATCCGCACGAAGCGCTCGTCGGCGGTCATGATGTGCCTCCTGCAGCCGGTGGCAGGCGAACGGTAACCGGCATGCCCTGGCGCAGATCCACTCCCGGCTTCGCCACGACGATACGCAGGCGGTAGACGAGATCGGTCCGCAGTTCCGGTGTTTCCACCGACTTCGGCGTGAATTCGGCAACGGGAGAAATGAAGCCCACCGTTGCGTCGTACGGCCGGTCCGGGGCCGTATCCGAGACGATCTCGACTTTCATGCCGGGATGGACGCGTCCGAGGTCGGGTTCGGCGACGTAGGCGCGCACCCATACGGGCTGATTCAAGGAAATCACATAGGCTGTGTCCGACGGCGCAATCATCGCGCCAGTTTCGTGAACGCGGGAAAGGACGATGCCATCGTCGGGCGCCAGCAGCCTCGTATCGGAAAGCGAGGTGCGGGCACTGGCGAGCCTGGCCTCCGCCGCCTGGACCTGAGCGGCGGCAGCGGCGATGTCTTCGACCCGACTTCCTTCCTCAAGCAACGCAAGCGCTTCGCGGGCGGAGGTGGTGCGGGCGGCGGCCGCTGCGCGTGCCGCACTCGCTTCATCCAGGTTCGCCTGCGAAATCGTGCCGTTCGGCCGCAACTGCACGGCCCGCTCATAGGCAAGGTCAGCATTCTGGAGTTCGGCGATCCGCTCCTCGTGGACGGCCCGCGCCTGAGCGATCTCGCTCTTGCGTGCCCCGGCCTTCAGCTTTTCAAGATTGGCACGCAGTGCACCAAGGTCAGCCTCCGCCGCGTCCACTGCCTGCTGAAAAGGCGTGGGATCGAGATTGCCAAGAAGATCACCGGTCTTGACCGGGTCGCCTTCATCGACGGCCAGTTTGGCTATGCGCCCGCTGACGCGAAAGCCGAGAGACACCTGCCTGATATCGACATTGCCGTAGAGCACCGAGGCCGGCCGCTGCTCCAACCATCCGAACCGTGCAGGAAGCTCGAACCACCAGCCGGCGGCTGCGGCTCCGGCAAGCAGGGCGACGGCAATGGGTATTTTCCGGCTCATGGCTGGCGGTCCGTATTCTCGCCGAGCCCTTCGACCAGGTCGGCGGCGTGGCTTTTCAGTATTTCGAGTTCGGCGGGGCCGACGGCGTCCCACCGCATCTGCCGCAACACTGCGGCGTGCGCCATGCGGAAGACGAGGATGCTGCCGACGAAGGACAGTGTCTTCAGCCGCACGCGCTCCGATGCCGGATCTTCACCCAGGATCGTGCCGACCAGCCGGCCGGCCATTGAGATCATCGGTCCCATGATGTTGTCATAGACCCGCGCGAAGGCTTCCGTCGGCTCCATCTGTTCGCGGATAATGAAGCGTGCCCAACTCTCGGATTGCCGGCTGACAAACAAACCAACCATGCGCTGGACCATCTGCGTCAGCAGGGCACGTGCCTCCTTGGCGCTCATTGCGACACCTTCCGCATCAAGCCGTGCCAGTCGCTCCAGGATGACCGTTCGCAGGTCGGCGACGTGCCCGCCGATGATCGCCGCCAGATGCTCGGCCGCAGCAATGTAGAGACCTTCCTTGCCGCCGAAATAGTAGGGGATCGCCTGCAGGTTGACGCCAGCGGCATCCGCGAGCTTGCGGGTGCTTGCGCCGTCGAAACCATAGCGTCCGAAGACATCGATCGATGTCGAAAGCAGCTTCTCTTTCGTGGCGTCGCCGCGATCGGGTTTGGGGCCGGATGGGGAGTTCTTGTTTTTCATCATGTGCGCATATTACGACAGCCAAGCAATTAAGTCAATCGAATGAATTTATGATGGCTCGGGTGACGCCTGCCGCTGGCAAGCCCGGCGCACTATTCGCTCAGACTCGGCTTGGTAGCGCTCTTACAGGCAGCGAACTCGGAATATGTCAGGCGACGTCGCGCTCGTCGTCATTCTCCAGCCTGCGCTGGAAGAGTGCGGCAATCAGATCGGACTGCGTGACGATGCCGACCAACCGGTTGTCGGCGTCGACGACGGGCATGTGGTGCAGCCCCATGTCGGCCATCGGTGGGACGAGTTTGGCGATCATCGTTTCCGGCAGTGCCGATTGCACGCGACGTGTCATGATCTCGGAAACGAGCCGGGGGGCTTTCGGTCCAAAGCCGATGACGCTGCCGAGCCGTTGCGTGAAGCCGGCATGCGGTGCCAGCATCGCGTGTTTGATGAAGTCGGTCTGGGTGATGATGCCGACGAGGCCATCCTTTTCTGTCACAACCGGCAAGGCCTTGATGTCGTGTTCGAGCAAGGTCTGCCAGGCTTTGCGCAGCGAGGTCTCCGGCGTTGCAGTCGCCACGTCGCGCGACATGACTTCGCCGCAGGTGATTTCGCCCGAGCGTCGATTGAAGGCGCGGATCTGCGCCTGATGGATGAGCGCATCGAGCTCGTCAGGGCTGATATCGACAACCTCGCCATATTGCGCCAGCACTGCCTGCAAGTCGTCCGGGACGATGCCGAGACGGTGCGTCGGCAGGGGATCGTCGGTGCGGTGCGTGTTGCCGGCGGGCGCCAGGTGAGGGTAGCGCCGGCCCGTCGCGTTGTTGAACAACAGGGCGACGACGAGGATGAGGGCGGAATTGATCGCGACCGGCGACAGTACGAACCAGTAGCCGGCCTCATGGATTGATGTGCCGCCAAGCACTGCAGTCAAGGCGACCGCGCCGCTTGGTGGGTGAAGACAGCCGAGCAACAGCATGATCGCGATTGCAAGCCCGACGGCGACTGCCGCGGCAATGACCGGTTCCGGAATGAGAAGGGCCGAGGTAACCCCGATCACGGACGCGACGATGTTGCCCCCGAGGATGGACCAGGGCTGCGCCAGCGGGCTGGACGGCGCGGCAAACAGCAGGACTGCGGACGCGCCCATGGGGGCTATCAGCAGCGGCAGGTTGGCATCGGCGCCAAGTGCCAGCGTGCTGACGAGGCCGGTCAGAAGAATGCCGACAAGCGCGCCAAGCGACGCGCGTAGCCGCTCCGTATGGCTGATCGGAACGAGCGATGGGATGAAACGCTTGAGATAAGCGCTGGCCTTCGACATGGAAACTCGCGGGCGACTGGATCACTGATTGCTCAGTCCAATAGCATATGGCGATGGATTGGGCAGGGAATCTGCATCCAAAAAAACGCGACGGATTAAAATATATGCATGGCGCCTGCATCGGAAGCATTGTGGGCGCAAGCCGCGCAGCCGCTGATCATGAAACCGTCATGCCGTCAGACCGCGCCGCTGAGAAGTCGATGGTAATCTTCGTCCCTTTGTCGGGCGCAGTCTCGACCGTGATCGGGGCATTATGCAACTCGCTGATACGCTGGACGATTTTCAACCCGAGACCAATCTGACCCGATCGTTTGATGTAGCCAAGATCTTCATGATGTTCGGGGAGGTCGACCAGCCCCCGGCCATCATCCTCGACGCTGACCGTTGCGCCCGGGCCGCAGGCTAGCACGATACGGGTGCCCGGCGGATTATGCTTGACCGCGTTCTCGATCAGGTTGCGCAGCATGTTTTCGACGAGCGCCGGGATGACCGTGACAGTGGGCGTTCGCTCGTCGACGAATTCCAGCGACTTGTCGTGATCGAAGACAAAGGGCGCGATCGCCTCCGCAAGGCCAGCACCGATCTGAGAAAGATCCGCCGCCTGATAGGCCGACGGATCGACGGCGTCGGCGCGGGCAAGAGAGGTCAATTGCTCGAGAATATGCGTGAGGGCGTCGAGATCCCGCTCGGCGTTGCGGGCGCGCGGGTCGTCGATATGGCTGAGTTCCATCTTCGCGATCGAAACAGGTGTGCGGATCTCGTGCGCGATGGAAGAGGAGAACAGCTTCTGGGACTGGATGAGGTCGGCAACCCGGGCCAGCATACGGTTGACGGCCGTGACCAGACGCGCAATCTCCTCCGGCATGCGGGTGAGCGGCAGGCGTGCACTGCTGTCGCGCGGATCCAGCCGATCCGCCGCCGCCGCCGCCATGGCCACCGGTTTCAGTGCGCTTCGGATCGACCAGATCGTCGCGCCGATGACGAGGCAGAACATCAAGGTCATCGGCACGATCATCGAATCAAACATCTCGTGCAGCAGCGCGCCGTACATGAAGCCATTCGGATCTTTCAGGATGGCCAGTTCGACCAGGACCGTCGCGCCAGCACGCTCGAAGGTCTGCCCTCCGGCGACGCTGAACGGCTTGCCCGGCTGAATTTCGCGCTTCCAGAAATTCGGCGCATCGATGCTGAGCGGCAAAAAATGCTCGGCACATTCCGTTGTGCAGTTTGAGTAGAGCAAAGCGCCAGACGCCGTTCGCACCCTCAGGAAGATCGAACCATCGCGGTCATGGCGGTCCAGGTAACGTTCACTCAGTTCGCGGTCCGGCTCGAAACTCGCAATGCCATTGCGGACATGGATGGCGCTGGAAAGCGCTTCCGTTTCCTGCTGCAGCATGAGGACGCTGAGCTTGTCGTCGTCGAACCAGTAGTCCGCAAAGACAACGCCGATCTGGATTGCCATCGCGAGCAGGGAAAAGGCGAGGATGCGACGGGAGACGATACCGATCAGCGACGGGTTCGGCTTCGTCATGAAGCGCGCCTGAGAAGATAACCAATTCCGCGCACGGTCTCGATCTGGATGCCGGTCTCGTAGGCCTGCAGCCGCTTGCGCACCCGAGAAACCGCGAGTTCAAGTGCGTTGGGGCTGACTTCCTGGCCATACTCCGAGAGGGCGGTTTCGAGCTTCCGTTTGGGCACGACGCGACCGACCTCGCGCATGAGGATCTCGATCAGCGAACGTTCGCGTGGCGGCAGCGGGACGACGACGCCGTCGCAGGTCAGGTCTGCGGTTGCAGGGTCGTAGCGCAGAGTGCCCGCCTCGAGCACCGGCTGCACGGCTTGCGGATTTCGCCGCAGCATGGCGCGGCACCGCGACAATAGCTCGCGATGGTGAAAGGGCTTGACCAGATAGTCGTCGGCGCCGGCATCCAGACCGGCAATCCGCTCGTCGACCGATCCCCGAGCGGTGATGATCAAGACGGGCAGACCAGGATACTCCTGGCGAACGCGGCGCAACAGCGCCAGTCCATCGCCATCCGGCAGGCCGAGGTCCAGCAGGATCAGATCGTGCTCCTGAGCCGCGATGGCGGCTTCAGCGTCCGAAACGCTCGAGACCGCGTCGAGCCGCCAGCCGGCGTCGCGCATGGTTTCTCCGACCAGTTCTACCAGTCGCGGACTGTCTTCAACCAGGAGCAGGCGCATCGAGTCGTCTCGGTATGACCATTCTTGGCCCGACCATATGGGCTTTCTCCGCGGCTGCCAACTCCTTCGCCGGGGCCAACCAAAACGGGTGTCGAAGAGCCAATAGGCAATCTTGACGGGGTTTCGACAGCTTACCGGGCGTATCTCGACAGGGCAGGAGGAGGCTGCAATCGAACCGGCGACCCCGCATGACGCGGCCTCCGCCTCTAATGGATGCCCGCGACAACGTTGGCCGCATGCCAAAAATCGGCCCGGCAGTCGCAGCAGGAGAAGACTGTTTTGATGGTCCCAAGAATTCGCCGGCCAGTGCTCGGCAGCATCACGCTCAGCGCAATCGTCAGCATCTATCTGCTCGCTATCACCAACAATTCCTTCTGGAAGCACGCGGTGATCTATTTCGATCACTCGCGGCTGTCGCTGCTGTCGTTCGGGACAGCGCTCGCGCTTGCGACTTTCGCTGTTCTGACGTTTGCGTCGGTCAAATACGTCATGAAGCCGGTGCTGATCTTCCTCATCGTCGTCTCCGCGTCGTCAGCCTATTTCGTCGACTATTTCGGTGTGATCATCGACAAGGACATGATCGGTAATGCGGCCGTCACCACCCAGGCGGAAGCGGGCCATCTTCTGACCGGCAGCCTGATGCTGCACCTGTTGGTTTACGCGGTCATTCCTTCGATGTTCGTGCTTTGGGTCAAGGTTCGCCATCGGCGCCTTCTGCCCAAGGCGGCTTTCAATCTCGCCGTCATAACCCCGTGCCTGCTCGTCAGCGGCGGGTTGATCTATTCGGATTTCGCCAGCGTTGCCTATGTCATCCGCGAGCACAAGGATCTGATGAAGCGCTTCAATCCGACCGGGCCCGTTTCCGCGGCCGTCAGATACGCTTCCTCGACTTACAAGGAGCGCAACCTCGTGGTGCAGCCGCTCGGCACCGATGCCCGGCAGGGCGCGCGCGTTGCGGCGGCAGGCAAGCCGGTCGTCGTAGTCGTCGTTGCCGGTGAAACCGCCAGGGCGATGAACTTCTCGCTGAACGGCTACGAGAGGGAAACCAATCCCGAACTCAAATCTCTCGGGGTCATCAATTACACGGACACAACAAGCTGCGGCACGGCAACGGCGATTTCGCTTCCCTGCATGTTCTCCGTCTATCCGCGCAACGAGTATAGCGACTGGAAGGCCCGTTCGACCGAAAACCTCATGAACGTGCTGACCCGCGCTGGCGTGTCCGTGTCCTGGTGGGACAACAACACCGGCAGCAAGGGCATCGCCGACCTCATCAACTTCGCCAGCATGACCGGCCAGAAGAACAGCCCGCTGTGCAACAATGGCGAATGCCTCGACGAGATTTTTCTCGGCGAACTGGACAAGAAGCTGTCGGCGACCAAGTCGAACAGCGTCATCGTGCTCCATCAGCTCGGCAGCCACGGTCCGTCCTACTATCTGCGCTATCCGGAAAAATTCCGGAAGTTCAAACCGGATTGCCGCACGCCCGAACTGATGAAATGCTCGGTCGAGGAAATCACCAACGCCTACGACAACACCATCCTCTACACCGACTATGTGCTCGCAAGCGTTGCCCGCCTGTTGGAAAAGCATCAGAACGACATCTCGGGCGCGATGATCTACATGTCCGATCACGGCGAATCCCTCGGCGAGAACGGCATCTATCTGCACGGCGCGCCCTATGCGATCGCCCCGCGCGAGCAGACGCAGGTCCCTTTCGTCACATGGTTTTCAAAGCCGTATCAGGCGGCGATGGGCGTCGATACGAGCTGCCTTGCCAAGGAGACGGACCAGCCGAAGTCACATGACAACCTGTTCCACACCGTGCTTGGCATGATGGATGTTGAGACGAAGGTCTACAACCGCGATCTCGATGCATTCGCCAACTGCACCCGGCAGGGGCCTGCGGGCAAACCGGCCGTGTCAACCTTCCAGGCTGCCGATACGGCGAAGGACCTGCCGGCCGCGGTCGTGCCTGTTACCGCCCCGCCAGACGCCAAGGCGCTCTAACGGTCCAGCCCGACCGCTGGAGGCAGAACAAATCGGATCGACGCTTGGAACAAAGCATCCGTCCGCGCACTTCCCTGCATATCCATTTGTTTGCGGCAGCAAGTCTGCTGCAAGCGCGTGGGGACGGAGACGCCACGCCAGTCGGCGCCGGCAATCCGTCCTTTTGCTGAGGGAGAAACTGATGCAGGTCGTCGGAATACAGGTTTCCGCTGAACGCGCCGGCAAGGCCGGCTTCACCGTAGAGTTCGTTGGCGCGGAAGGCGAAGTCGTCACGGTCACGTGTCCGCAGGATGCGCAGGCGTCGTTGAACAGGTTGAATGCGGTGGCCAGGGCAAAGGCCATTCTGTCGGCGGCGATTGAAGCTGACGAAACGGCGCTGGAGGCGTCCAATCAACCGCGTCCGGGTGCCGCGGCGAGGGACCCCCTGCCCAATGCGCGCACTGCGCATGACACGGGAACGATGGAAGAGCAGCTCGACGAAGGTCTCGAAGACACCTTTCCGGCCAGCGATCCCGTTTCCATTGCCAGTTCGGCTATCGCCAAGGGAAATTCCCGTCGCTAGCGACGACGATTTCCGTGCTCCAGTTCGAACCTGAGACGAGGCGTCATTCCTGACCGGCGGGTCGTCTGTTTTGCCGGCGCTGCGATTGGCGGCCTTGCCGTGTTTCCGCCATCCGTGCAGTCTATCGGCGTTCGCATTCAAACGTCGGACATCCGTTGCGGCGTCTATGTGTTCGTCGAACGCCGGAGGACTGGCGCATGTGTGCGCAGCATTTGACCTTTGCCGTCGGCGATATCCATGGCTGCCTGGCCGAGCTACAGGCGCTTCTGCTTCAGATCGAAGCTTATGCGCCTGAGGGCAGGGTGATCATTCTTGGCGACATGATCGATCGCGGCCCCGATAGCCGTGGCGTCGTCGAGTTGATCATGGCAGGTCCGCAGAAGCAGGGCTGGAGCTGGCTGGCACTCAAGGGCAACCATGAGGAAATGCTGCTCGGTGCCCGTAGCGGCGAGAGCGATGTCGACTGGTGGTTATTCAACGGTGGCAAAGAGACACTGGCATCCTACGACAACGTCATTCCCGGAACCCATCTGAAGTGGCTGATGCAGCTTCCTTCCATTATCGTCGAGCCGTTTCGCATCTTCGTGCATGCGGGCGTCGACGAGACCATGCCGCTGGAGCGGCAGGGCGACGAAATCTTCCTCTGGATCCGGCGCCCGGATCATTATTCGGGTGACTATTGGGGCAAACATCTTTGCCACGGCCACACGCCGAGCCGAAGAAACCCTTCGACGGTTGGCAACCGCACAAATGTGGATTCGGCTGCCGTGTTCGGCGGCAGTCTTTCCTGCGCCATCTTTGACGACGACATTCCGGGCGGCCCCATCGGTTTTCTGAGCGTTGGCGGCGGTGACCGTTTGTAACTTGGCGTTGCGGAAGATGATCAAGGGTTCGCCGAATTGCGTTGTGCGCCTGCCCGGCAGGCTGTAGGTGTGCCGAAACTGTCGGGCTGGCTTTCCCGCCCATTATCGCAGCTTCAGGGGATCACCGTTGGATACCGCGCCTTCATCTCTCTTCGCCAAGAATTTTGCTGCTCTCCTTTTCGATATGGATGGCACGCTGCTCAACTCTATGGCCGTCGTCGAACGCGTCTGGGGTGCATGGGCCGTGCGCAACGGTCTCGATCCCGTGGAAATGATGAAGACGGTCCATGGCGTTCGCGCCGTGGACACGATCCGCACACTTGAACTGCCGGGCGTTGATCCGGAGCATGAAGCCCACGAGCTTGCGCTCGCTGAAATCGCCGACGTCGAAGGCATCATCGAGATCGAGGGCGCCATTGCCTTTCTCAATTCATTGCCGGCGGAGAAGTGGGCGATCGTCACGTCGGCGCCGCTCGACCTCGCCGTTCGCCGCCTCGCGGCCGCCGGCATCCCGACGCCGAAGCTGATGATCACCGGCGAAGATGTGTCTGTCGGAAAACCCCATCCGGAAGGGTATCTCCTGGCTGCCGAGAAACTGGGTGTTCGCCCGGAAGACTGCATCGTTTTCGAAGACGCACCGGCCGGAATTCTCGCCGGCAGGGCAGCCGGCGCGGAAGTCATCGTCATCACCGGTGCGCATGACGCCGCAGCCGACACGCAGCACATGACGCTCGCCCGCTACAACGATATCGAAGCGGGTATTGCCGACGACGGCATGCTGTCGCTGCGCCGCCGCTAAGCGTCGGCATCGGGCGGCGCTCGCCGGTGCGAGAGCTGCTTAAGCCAAGACGCTGATGATTGCCGGAGAGCCTGATCCAGGGCCTCCGGCTTTTCCTTTTGACGAACCTGGCCGTGGCCCCGTCAGTTCGCCGTTCGAATTGTCGATCCAGCCGCCGCCCTCGTCGAGTTGGCCGTGGGCGGCAGGGATCAGCTCGACGAAGTCTTCGCGTTGAAAGCGGGTGTCGTTCCACTCGGCCATCGACAGATGGGCGATCGAATAGACCTGATCCTGCGTCGGTCGCGCGGTTCGCGCCTCAGGTCGATGGTGATGCCGCCTGTAAGCGAGAAGGCTGTCGACCGCCAACAACGGCGTTGTGACGGCTGTCAGCTTTCGCTGGCGTAGCGCTTCAGGATCTCGGAAATATCCGGCTCGGCCTTGTCAGGGTTGAGTTCGGCGCGAAGCTCGACGGCGTCGAGATGCTCAAGCATGATCTTTTCGGCCGCGGCAGTATCCTTCGACCGCAGCGCGCGAATGATCTGAATATGTTCGTCGACCGCGCATTCGGGCGAGTGCAGGCGGGCAAAGCGGGCGAGGATCAGCGAGCAGCGCGAGACGACTTCACGCACAAACCGTGTCAGCGCCTGGGAGCCCGTCAATTCCGCGAGCAGAATATGAAACTCGCCGGCAAGGCGTATCGACAGCGGTCCGTGATCGGAAAGTGCCGCCTGCTCCTCGCGCACATGCTGCTCAAGGCGCTTGAAGCCTGTAGTGCCGAGGTCCGCCACGAGGCGCCGGATGACCTCCGCCTCCAGCATGCGGCGCAGCGAAAAGATGTCGCGCGCCTCTTCCAGCGTCGGTTCGGCCACGCATGCGCCCTTGTTGGCTCTGAGATCGACGATCCCCTCGGCGTTCAGGCGCACGAGCGCACCGCGCACGCTGGTGCGGCTGACCTTGAAATGATCGGCGATCGTGTCTTCGGAAAGTTTGGTGCCTGGCTTCAGGGCCTGCTCCAGGATCGCCTGGCGCAACAACCGATAGACAACCTCGCTGCGGCTAGATCTCTCAGACAAGGTTGCCTCCCCAAGCAAGCCGAATGCGGTCGGCAAAACATGTCCCATGACTTCGATAGCGCCCACAGCCATGCGCGTCAATATTGTATACAATAATGTTGCCATTTGTATCCGACTATCGTATGCAATTGATGGCGCCGGTGGTACACCCCTGGCGCCGGCCCATGCGGGAGGAGGCATGCGAAGAGGATCGCTTGACCCGCAAGAGGTCGAGATTGTCGTAGTCATCGGGAGGGGAAAATGAAGAAAAGAATTCTGCAACTCTGCGCCACGGCAGCCGGCATGGCGATCGGCCTGACGGCGTTTGCCGCCAACGCCGCGACCACGCTTGAAACGGTCAAGGCGCGCGGCAAGCTGATCTGCGGCGTCTCGATGAGCACGCCCGGCTTTGCCACCGCGGACGCCAAGGGTCACATGCAGGGCTTCGACGTCGACGTCTGTCGTGCCGTTGCTTCGGCGGTTTTCGGTGATCCGGAAAAGGTCGATTTCGTCCTGACGAACATCAACACCCGCTTCCAGGCGCTGCAGTCGGGCGAAATCGACATGCTGTCGCGCCAGACCACCCACACCTTTTCGCGTGAAGTCTCGCTCGGTCTCGATTTCGGTCCGACCGTGTTCTACGACGGCCAGGGGCTGATGGTGCCGAAGTCGCTCGGCGTCAACAGTGCCAAGGAATTGACGGACGCGGCAATCTGCACGCTGCCCGGCACGACCACTGCCCAGAACCTCAGCGACTTCTTCCGCTCGATCGGCGGCAAGTTCGAGCTGGTCGTCTTCGAAAGCCCGGATGAAAACCGCAACGCCTTCTTCTCCGGCCGTTGCGAGGCGATCTCGTCCGACCGCTCTGACCTGGCATCGATCCGCGCCGTCGCCAACAACCCGGACGACTATGTCGTTCTGCCCGAGACGATCTCCAAGGAGCCGCTTGCGCCGTCCGTCCGACAGAACGATTCCAACTGGCGCGATATCGTCTCCTGGTCGGTCTGGATGCTGATGGCGGCTGAAGAGCGCGGCATCACTCAGGCCAATGTCGACGAGATGGCCAAGAGCGAGGATCCGGAAATCCAGCGCATGCTCGGCGTCAGCGAAGAGCTCGGCAAGATGCTAAACCTCGACAACAAGTGGGGCTACAACATCGTCAAGGGTGTGGGCAACTACGGTGAAGTGTTCGAGCGCAACCTCGGCACCAAGACGGCGCTTGGCCTGACCCGTGGGCCGAACACCCGCTGGAGCGAAGGCGGCCTGCTCTACGCACCGCCGTTCCGTTGATATTCGTCGGCCCGCGCCTGGGCGCGGGCCTTTCCGTCTTCGACGTTCCCCTTGCCTGGCAGACGTGTCGCCATGTCCCTGATTTATGACGCGCGCATCCGCGCGTTCCTCTACCAACTGGTCGCGATCGGCGCCGTCGTCTTTGTCGCCTGGGCGATGTTCAGTACGGCGAGCGCCAACCTTGCCAAGCAGGATATCGCCACCGGCTTCGGCTTTCTGGCGCGCCAGGCGGGCTTTGTCATCACCGAGACCGCGATCGCTTACGAGCCGACGGATACCTTCGGCCGTGCCATCCTTGTCGGTATCGCCAATACGGTGAAGGTTTCGGCGCTCGCCGTTTTCTTCGGAACGATCCTCGGCGTGCTCGTCGGCATCGGCCGTCTCTCGCACAACCCGGTGCTGTCGCGCTTGATGCTTGCCTATGTCGAGGCGCTGCGCAACGTTCCGTTGCTCCTCTATCTCCTGCTCTGGTATTCGTTGATCATCTCGGTGTTTCCGCCCGTCAAGCAGGCGATCGAGATGTTGCCAGGCGTCTTCCTGTCCAATAGCGGCCTGGTGATGCCGGCCATGCGCTGGGCAAGCGGTTTTGAGGCGCTATTTGTCGCCGTTGTCGTCGGCATCGTTGCCGCCGTGGTGATCGAGCGCATCCTTGCTCGCCGCCGGATTACGACCGGCAAGGACATGCCGATTGCGACCTTCGCCGCGCTCGCCCTGCTGCTGCCGCTTGCGGCAACCTTGCTCTTCGCCGACATCTCGGTGTCTCTTGACGTCCCCGAACTCGGCCGGTTTCGCCTGACCGGCGGCTACCACGTGCGGCCGGAATTTGTGGCGCTGTTGATCGGCTTGACACTGAGCGCTTCGGCCAACGTCGCCGAAATCGTCCGTGCCGGTATTCAAGCGGTCAGCAAGGGACAATGGGAGGCGGCAACCGCCCTCGGCCTGCCGCGCTCGCGCACTCTGAAGCTCGTCATCCTGCCGCAGGCGTTGCGCATCATCGTGCCGCCGCTGACCAACACCTATCTGACGGTCTTCAAGAACAGCTCGCTCGCGATTGCCATCGGCTACCCCGATCTCGTGATGGTCTCCAACACGATCATGAACCAGACCGGCCAGGCTATCGAAGCCATCGCCATCTTCATGGCCGTCTATCTCGGTCTGTCCATCCTGATCTCGCTGGTGATGAACTGGTACAACGCGCGCGTTGCGCTGAGGGAGCGCTGAGCCATGGCCCAGTTCGAAGGCTTCGTTGCCGACCCGACCCTGATGGCGCCCGCTGCCCGGCCGCCCGCCCACAACCGCACCTGGCTTTCGGCCTATTTCGGAACGCCGGGCAACGCCCTGATTACGATCGTCTGCCTCGGCACGATCTTCGGCCTTGCCAAGCTCGCGATCGGCTGGCTGTTCGTCGATGCGATCTTTGCCGGCACGCCGGCGGAGTGCAAGGCGTCCAGCGGCGCGTGCTGGCCGTTCCTGTCTGCCAAGCTGCGCTATATCTTCTTCGGCTTCTACCCCTTCGACGAGCAGTGGCGGCCGCAGACGGCGATGCTTCTGTTCCTCGGCGCCTGCGGGGTCTCGATGGTGCCGCGGACCTGGGGCAGGGCACTTGCCGTTGCCTGGATCGTCGTGATCCTGCCGACGCTCTACACGCTGATGGCCGGCGGCATGTTCGGCCTGACACCCGTGCCGACCACGCAATGGGGCGGCCTGCCGCTGTCCTTCATGCTCTCCTTCGTCGGGCTCGCCTGTGCCTTGCCGCTGGGGATCGCCCTTGCCCTTGCGCGCGCTTCGAGCCTGCCGGCGATCCGTGTCCTCGGCGTCGGCTTCATCGAGATCGTCCGCGGCGTCCCGTTGATCAGCATTCTGTTCATGGCAACCGTCATGCTGCCGCTGTTCATGCCCGACGGTATCACCATCGACAAATTGCTGCGGGCCCAGGTGGCGATCATTCTCTTTGCCGCCGCCTATATCGCCGAAATCGTGCGCGGCGGCCTGCAGGCAGTGCCCAAGGGGCAGATCGAAGCTGGCCATTCGCTCGGGCTGCACTATTGGCAGATCATGTCCAAGATCGTGCTGCCGCAGGCGTTGAAGAAGGTCATCCCGCCGCTTGTTGGCCTGTTCATCGGCTTCTTCCAGGATACAACGCTGGTGACCATCGTCGGCCTGCTTGATTTCCTCGATACCGTGCGCACCGCCATGCGCGACCCGCAATGGCAGGGCATCGCCGTGCTCGAAGGCTACGTCTTCGCCGCGGTCGTTTACTTCTTTTTCAGCGCATTGATGGGCGCTTACAGTCGTTTCCTCGAGCAATATTTCAGGACCACGCATGACTAAGTCAGTTCACGTCATCCGCAAGGCGCACACCGTCGTCGGCTTCAATGCCGAAGCGAAGAGCCATGTCTACCTCTACGACGCCGATGTCGCCTATGACGAGACCGGCTTCGTGCATGTCGGCGGACACTACGACGGTGCCTTCACCAGCGAAAACTCAGGCGTTGACCGCATGGTGACGCCCGGCTTCGTCAATGTGCATTGCCATTCCGGCGAGGAGCCGATCTCCAAGGGCATCTTCGAAGATGCAGGGACGTCAGCGCTTTGGGGCAATGCTCTCTACGAATACTCCAACCTGCTGGAGATCGACGACGGTGCCATCGAGGCGTCGTTGACCGTGATGCTGGGCGACCTGATGCGCAGCGGCGTGACGACTCTGCTCGATATTGCCGGACCCCACGAAAGCTGGCTGCCGACATTGGCGCGAAGCGGCGCCCGCGCCTTCGTCGCTCCCGGTTTCCGCGAAGCGCAATGGCATGTCGAGGACAGCCGTCGCCTTGATTTCATCTGGGACAGGGCGCGCGGCCGCGATGCGTTCGCCCGGGCGCTCGATGTCGTCGATGCGGCCGCAAGCCATCCCTCAGGCCGCCTTGGTGGCGTGGTGGCGCCATCGCAGATCGAAACCTGTTCGGCCGAATTGCTGCAGGACGCGGCAGCCGAGGCGCGCAAGCGCGGCATGCCGATCACCATCCACTCCGCCCAGACGATGGCGGAGCATGAAGAACTTCTGCGTCGGACCGGCCTGACTGCGGTGCAGTATCTGGAAAGCCTCGGCGTCCTCGGCGACAACCTGATCCTTGGCCATTGCATCTTCGTCGACAGCCATTCCTGGACACGCCAGCGCACCGACATCGATCTCGGCCTGCTGGCGGCACGGCGCACCACTGTGGGCCATTGCCCCGTCACCTTTTCGCGAAGCGGCATGGCGCTGGAATCGGTCGGCCGCTATCGCCGCGCCGGCGTCAACGTTGCGCTCGGCACCGACAGCTATCCCTTCAATATGCTGGAAGAGATGCGCCAGGCGATGATCTGCGCCAGGCTTTCCGGCAAGTCGGTGTTCGACGTCTCGACCGCGGATATTCTCGAGACGGCAACGCTTGCAGGCGCCCGTGCGCTTGGCCGTGACGATATTGGCAGGGTTGCGGTCGGTGCGAAGGCGGACTTTCTTGTCGTCGATCTGAAACACCACGCGATGCAGCCGGTCTATGATCCCTTGCGCAACCTGCTGCATTGCGCGGCCGAACGGGCGGTCGAGGAGGTCTATGTCGACGGGCAATGCGTCGTGCGTGATGGACGTCCGACCATGATCGACTACGACGGCGCCGTGGCGCTGCTGCAGGAAGCCCAGGATTACGCGTGTCGCAAGGCGCCGGAAAACGATCCGAAGAAGCGGCCGATGCGCGACCTGGCGCCGCTGTCGCTGCCCGTCGGGCAGTAGGCAGCGGAGCGATCCGCGAACATGAACTGGGGGAGCGCCGGCAGTGCCGGCGCTTTCGTGTTTCAGGCTTGCGCGACCAGTTGCGGTTCTTCAGCCGCAGCACCGTCCTGCTTCGGCGTCGCGAGTACGTGCCCGTCCCTGAAGAGTTTCCACTTTGTGGGTCGGAACGCGACCCTTGCGCGGTCCTGTGTTGTGGTGCGTTCTGGCGGCAGTTCGATTTCGGCATGCGGGTGGTTGCGGCCGAGGTCGAGTTCGAGATGGCGAGTGCCGGCAACACGGCGGCTGGCGGTGACGAGCCCGGCCAGACAGCCGCCGCAGCCATCGATCAGCTCGATGTCATGCGGGCGGAAGTAGAGCGTGGCCGGACCATCGGGCTCGGTCGGGGCTCTGAGGCCGATCGGCCGGTCCTCAAACCAGATCTCGCCGTTTTGAAGCGTGACGGACAAGGCATTCGACTGGCCGATGAAGCCGTAGACGAAGGGCGAGACCGGATGATCGTAGATCTCGTCGGGGGTGCCGACCTGTTCGATGGCGCCCTTGCTCATGACGACGACCCGGTCGGCCAGTTCCAGCGCCTCTTCCTGGTCATGGGTGACGAAGATGGTGGTGTGGCCGGTGCGGTCGTGGATCTCGCGCAGCCAGCGCCTGAGTTCCTTCCTGACCTGGGCGTCAAGGGCGCCGAAGGGCTCGTCGAGCAGAAGCACGTTCGGTTCGACCGCCATGGCGCGGGCGAGCGCCACGCGCTGGCGCTGGCCGCCCGACAGCTGTGCAGGATAGCGCTTCTCGAGGCCGGAGAGCTGGACGAGATCGAGCAGGTCGAGGGCGCGCTTGCGGATTTCTGCGGCCGGCGGCCGGGTTTTGGCCGGGCGGACCTTCAGCCCGAAGGAGACATTGTCGAGCACGGTCATGTGCCGGAACAGGGCGTAGTGCTGGAAGACAAAGCCGATGTTGCGCTCCTGCACGGTCTTTTGCGAGGCATCGTCGTCGCCGAAGAAGATCGTGCCGTCGGTCGGGCTTTCAAGGCCGGCAACCAGACGCAGAAGCGTCGTCTTGCCGGAGCCGGACGGGCCCAGAAGCGCGATCAGCTCGCCCGAGCGGATG
>NZ_JBXAIA010000012.1:0-193588 GCF_058795755.1 Ensifer sp. GW823-FHT05D09
AACCGAAAACAACGATCTTCTTCTCTTCATCCCTCGGCCCAGCCGAACACGGGCCGCCTCCAAGCGGCCCTTTTGTTTTGTTAGGCTGAAAACAAGAAGTGCGTCCCTTACGCGAGACAAATCCTTCAGATTTGCTCGGCAGAGACCATAAATCCCAAAGGGATTTACGTTACCGCGTAAACCGCATAGCGGTTGACGCTTGGCGCGGGGTGGAGCAGCCCGGTAGCTCGTCAGGCTCATAACCTGAAGGCCGCAGGTTCAAATCCTGCCCCCGCAACCACCGACACTTGCAAATTTGCCCATTCAGGGTATTTGCGACGAAGCTCCTCCTCATACGAGTCGAGGAGCTTTTTTTGTTTCTCCGTGGTCTCGATCTCGCCTGCCTCCAACTTCTCGATGAAATCCGTATGCACTTCGGCAACGAAGCGACGTTCCATGATATCCAGCACATCCATCTGGGCGAGGATGCTGGCGATCAGGCCATGCACTTCGAGGGTGGCTGGCTGATGGCCCGGGGTCTTGCCAATCACCACCTTCTGGACCAGCGATCGGACGATCGGCATGATCATGCGCTTGGCCTCGTCATTCTTGCCGCGGCGCGCCTGCAGGAAGAAATGACGCATGCGCAGTTCCGTCTGGGCGGGATCGTGGCGCTTCCTCAATTCTTCGATCTTCGCCGTCATGTTCGGTTCCGACGTCGCCAAGGCATCAAGATCCTTTGCCAATGCCGCCCGCTGAAGCTCGAGTTGATCGAGGGTGTCGTCGAGGGCGGGAATGTGCGGTCGGCCGTTCATGGCACGGTCGGAGATCTGCTGGATGAAGCTCTTCTGCTTGCGTTCCAGTTCCTGCAACTCACGCTTCATCTGCTGGCGCTCCGCTTCAGGGCGACGAAGTTTGGAAGCCTCCTGTTCGACCGCTTTCGCCGACATCGTGTCAAACACCCCAATCGAAAAGAAGGCGGCGGGCAGGCAGTCGAGAACGCGGCTCTCCAGTTCCTGGCGGATGATCGTCTTGCTGTTGCCGCAACGCTCACCGTCCAGGTCGTCGATCGGCAGGCGCTTCTTGCGATTGGTGCAGCTATAGCGATCCTTGCCGCTGATGGCGTAGGGGCCGCCACATTCGGCGCATTCGAGCAGGTGGCTGAGCAGGTATTCCGGGCGGTGCGTCGCATTCAGGCGATTACTGTTAGCCGCGGCGTATTGATCGCCAAGCTCCTTCTGACGTTCCTTTACGCGCGCCCAGAGTTTGTCGCTGACGATGCGCAAGGATGAAACCTCTTCGCAGACCCATTCACTGGCATCGTTGGCGCGAGCGGTACGGCGTTCGGTCTGCGGGTTCTTGCGATACTGGCGGCGATTCCAGACGATGCGGCCGACATAGCTCTCGTTGTTGAGAATGCCCGAGCCGCGACTGACGTGGCCACGGATCGCGGTGTCGCGCCAGTAAACGCCATCAGGGCCGGGCACGCGCTCCTTGTTGAGGACATCAGCGATATCGGCCGGCGACATGCCATCGGCATACATCTCAAAAATCCGGTGCACGATCTTTGCCTTCATCGGATCGACATCCCTGAGCCCGCGGATGCGATCACCATTGGCATCGCGCTGCTGGCTGAGCGCGTAACCATATGCGAGGCAGGTCGACGCCTTTCCCTTTCGGGTTGCCGCCTTCATGCCTTCGCGGGTGCGGTAGCGGATCTGTTCGACGAGTTCGTGACTGAGCATGGCGCCTAGCGAGACCTCGATGTCCTTCACGGCCTGGCCGCCCTGAACCGTCCAGAGTTCGATGTCGTGGAAGCGGAGGTCCTTCAGAATCTTCGAGCTGTGTTCGACGTCGCGCGAAAGCCGGTCGACGGAGAGGCAAAGAACGATGTCGATCCGTTCCTGCTTCACGCGTTGGAGCAGCTTCTGAATCCCGGGGCGCTGCGTAAACAGCGTTCCGCTCACCGCAGCATCGGAATAGGTGTCGACAAGTTTCCAGCCGCGCTGGGCGACGAACTTCTCTCCAAGTGCGATCTGCGTTTCGATCGATTCTTCGTTCTGGCGGTCGGTGGAGTAGCGGGCGTAAAACAGAACAGTCTTCGTCATCTTGGTCTCTCGGTTGAGATGAAACTTGGGAACATAATAGCTGGCGGAGCGAGGCTTGGGAGCCCCGAGCACGCAGGCCGGCCGTCATGGCCGGCCTTCGGCAGATGCCGTCGGCAATAATTGCCGCTCGGCAGACGCCGGTTAGCGCGTCAGGAAATCCGTCGCCAGCCAATGGGAGGTGGCTGCCATCTGGGCGATATAGTCGGACAGGACGCTTTCCAGCGTGCCGGCGGTGGGCGCGCCGGCGCTGTAGAAGATGTCGCAGACGCGTGTGGCGATGCTGATGCGCATCGCTGCGATTGCGAACGCCATTACGATGGCCGGCGTACCGTGCGGACCCGGATCGCGAGCCTTGAGCTCGAGGGTCACGCTATGGCCCGCACCCAAAACCAGCTTCTGTTTGGGCGCCTTGCGCGACAGCGCCACCGTCTCCGCATTGATGGTCATAAAAACCGGCTCTGCGAGGACGTGGCGTCCGTCGACTACGGACGCCGGCGCCTTGTCGAATACGCCGGAAAGGCGATCGAGGAGGGAGGCGTGTTCGCGCATGAATTCCAGGATGTCCTGGCGGTCCTCTTCAGACTGGAACAGCTTGAAGGTGTCGTTCTTGTGGGTACGCGACATGATGGTTCCTTTCGCTCGCGGTTAGCAGTGGCTTCCGCCTACTGACCGCCAAGCCAAGGAGAACCTCGCTCCGGAACCCGAAAGAGACCGGCACCCCGCAACGGGGACCGTTGAACAACGCCATGCGCGACAGGAGGGCGCCGGACTCGTCGTGGATGATCTTCATTCTGGCCGCCTCCTTTCCGTCGCGGGCGTAACACTGCCCAATATTGGACACACAAGCTGCGCCATTCCGGCGCTCGCACCTGCCGGCTCCAGCGGCCGACCTGTACACATCACCCCTGTGACCTAGCGTAACTCTTTGCAGAGTAACAGCAAAACCTGTGAACGCGGTTAGGGCGGCGTTAACTCGACCTGCCCTGTGCCGGTCTGGAACAGATCGGCAGACCGATCGTACGCCTGCGCAAACTCTGTAAATCCGATTCAGCGCAAACGGCGTTTAACCGAGTGATGGGGGGAGGAGTCCTAGAGCATGCAAACGCCGTTTGGTGTTCCAGTGGCAGCGCAGCGTGAGCAGGCCGAGACCGATATGCAGGTAGAGCGAAACCGCTCAGCCGCCATCTTCGGCACCCTCAGGATACAGCAGGTGAACCTTGCGGCGGAAGGGCCAGTCGCCGTCTGCGTACTTCTCGACGAGCTCATCGAAGACGGTGCGGGACGCGCGTTCATCGAAGCCCTGTCGAATGAGCATCTCGATGACGAGAGACTGAAAGGCTTCCAGCGCATCGTGGTTCCCTTTTGCCACCATGCTGGAAATCGACATGAAGAGTGCGGTGCGTGCCACATCGTCGCGTCCGGGCCGCTTGGCCTTTCGGTCGGCATCGCGCAGTTGCTGCTGACGCGCCCGCTGCTTGCGATTGCGGATCTCCTCGTGCTTCGCTGGCATGATATCTTTCCCTTCGGCTCCCCGTCGCCACGGATGTCAGACCCCGACTACTCTGGCAACGCCGTTCGCCAGGAATCGGAAATCCCGGTTTATGAATCGTTGGCACGGCATCCTGAATCGGAAATATCGAGTCCTGAATCAAATGACCGCAATTTGAGACACGTTGCGGGCACGTTGAGATGCTTTGCGATGACTTTTGATCGCAGACGTCGTCTGCAGAATCAAATGACCGGCGTTCTGAATCGGAACTCTCGAAGCAGGAATCAAATGATCGCAATTTGTCTCAATGTGTGGACACGTTGAGTTGACGTGCGCGCAAGGGAACTGAAGTCGTATCGACTTGCCGCCTCCGTGGCGGTCGCGACCTCTTGAGTCTCCGGCGAAGCGCGCAGTCCCGTTCACACGCATGCTCTGGCCATTGAATTAGGAGAGGTGGTGCACTGATCCCCCGTAATGGCGGCTCGTGAGTCCTTCCCGGGACGGGGAGAGAACGGGCCGCGCGGAAGACTTGCAAGGGGCGCCACTCTTACTTCGGTGACAGTTTTTGCACTTGGCAGCCCCGCCGGAACGGTGCCTTAAGCGGGAGTCCGCTTCCGCCTCCTCAAGCGCTCGACTTGGAATCAAAATAACGACGCAAGAAAAATTCTACGATATACTTAAAAAATATGCATAAATAAGAAAACAATCTATTTAAATGGATTATTATTGTTTCGCTTATGGATTTGATGCCAACAGAATAAGTATTAATAGTCATAATTACTTTAAAGTAGATTTACTTGGATTTGCAATGCTGCACATTCAATGCGACACTATATTCATTCGATGAGTTTCTCACCGGATGTATTTGTAACGCGTTGCCAGGAGCACGACATGACGACCAAGACTAAACAGACGCTTGCCTCTTCCACTTCCTCTTCCTCTCTTTCTTACTCCTACGAAGAGCACGGCATCCTCGACCAGGGGGTGCGCCAACAGCTCGAGACCAGCGCTTCCTTCATCCACGACCTCGGCCGCCGCACGACCGAGCAGACCTTCGAGCTCGGCAATCACCTGGCCCAGGCCGCTGACCTTCTGGAAGACGGTGGGTTCGACAACTGGGTGAAGATGCGCTGCGGCCTCGCAGCGCGCAGCGCCCGCAATTATATGGCAGTGTTCCGCAATCTCACGCCTTACCGGGACGATCTGGTCGACCTCTCGATCGGCGCAACGGTACTGTTCCATCTGGCCCCGGCGACGGAAGCGCAGATCAAGGAGGCGATCGCTCACGCGGAGGACCGCGGCCGCCTGCAGGTCGCCGACGTGAAGGGCATCCTGGAGCGCGGCAAGGAGGGTGAAGACAAGGCCGGGGAGGGCAACCAGTTCGATCTCGGCGGTGTCGCCGGATTGAAGGCGCTGATCGCCATCAAGGTCCGCGAGGGGTTGAAGGCCTTCCTCGCGCATATCGCGACGATCTGTAAGGCGATTGAGGCTGAGCTGAAGAAAAGCCGTGTGATCAAGGAACGACTGGCAAAGGAGGTCCAGGACCTGTGTCCCGGAATCGCAAGCAGCTCGCCAAGGTGCCGCCGCTCGCCGATGATGCAGTGGTCGAAGCCGAATCCATGCCCGTGGCGACGCCGTAAAGGTCAGTGTGCCAGAAGGCCGGTGGACCGACCTTCCCACCAAACTCGAAAGGGCCGCATGTCGGCCCTTTTCTTTTTGCTTGCCGATGGTGATCGAAACCGCGCTACCGCGTCGGGTCCGTCGCCGAACCCGCTCATCGGTTCCAGGGTTTGTGAGCCCGCCGTTAACCACGGACCGGTTTTGTTCTCTTTTTGCTGTCCCGGGTCCTTGAGCCCGGCCGCCGGTCCTGCCAGGTTGGGGCTGTTCGGAAGTCCGGACACAAAACGGCCCAAGCCGATGCTGGTAACATCGACAAGGGCCTGACCTTCAGCCTTCTCGTGAAAGGAATCGGGCTATGACTACGTTTACATCTGCACTCCCCACCGGGGAAGTTCTCCGTTCGGCCATCAACACCGACTTCGCCACCGCGTCGACCTTCGGATCGCGCCATCGCCCGCTGGGCCTTGGCCGTGCTTCGGTTCTTGCGGCCACCGGCGAACCGGCCGTGTTGCGCCGCCATCCGCACATCGTCCGCTTCGCCGAGGTCGAGGCCGATCTCGATCTGCTAATCGATCGCGCCATCGCAGCCATCGCCGATGGTGAACCGATCGAGGACGAGATTCTTGGGCACTATGTCCACATTGCCTCGCTTGTGCGCGCCGTTTCGTTCCGCGAAGGCAAGCTGCTTGAGCAGGCGGTCGCGTGCCTGGCGAAAGCCAACCCCAACGTGACCGTGTTGACGCAGTCGTTGAAACTGCCGCTGGTCAAGGCGGCGCTCGAGGCTCTGTCCGGCAACGACTGGTCCTGCCTTGACGGTGTGAAACTGGATTGCGAGGCGCCGGCAAAGGGCAACTACACGCCGGACCTGATCGTCGTCAACCGCGCGCGCCATACCGCCTACATCCTCGACCTCAAGCGTTCGCTCGCGTCATACGGTGACACCAGCCGTCTCGAAGAGCTGAAGATGAAGATGATGGCCAGCGCCATGGTGCTGCCGGACTGGCTCTACAAGCACCACAAGCGCATGATGGTCGACACCGTCGAGGTCGCGATTGTCGATGGCGCCAGCCGTCCGAGCGATCATGCCACCGGCATCTGGGCGCTGTCCGAGATCGATGACCTGCTGGAGATCGATGGTGTCGCCGCGTGCATGGCTGAACTGCGCCTTCGCTTCGGTCGTCGCGTGCAGCAGCTTCTGGAGACGGTCGCGCGAAAGGCGCTTGGTGTCGTGGAGATCACCGTGTCGGATGCGGCGTCGGCCTTGTCTGCCAAGCCGCGGATCGCGCTGAATGGTCCGACGTTGAGCTATGAAGACGAGCAGGCGATGGCGGCGCAGGATGAGGACGACGGCTTCGATGATCTCGGTTGCTTCGATGAGGACCAGGACGAAGAGCCGGCGCCCGTTCGTATCAAGGTCGGCTTTGCTCGTCGTCCCCGCGGGCACTGATCTGTCAGTCATCCGACGGCACTGATCTCGGCTGCGCCATCAAGCGCGCGGCCGGCTTCCCATCCTTTCCATTCCGAGAACGCCGGATGCCAATGTGCTCCGGCGAGGAGATCCTCATGTCCATCGATACAGACCGCCCGTCTTTGGCCGACTTCCGATGTGAAACGGTCACGCCCGATACCGTCGCGCCGCCTTGCGTTCACAGCAGGCTGGCTGACATCCCCGACTCTCAAGCCTCTGGCGTCGGTCACACCGATAACCGCCGCGACTATCCCGCCATCCTGATTGGCCTTGCGCTCGCCTTCGTTCGCCAAGGACCACCGATGCCCGTGCCTGTGATGTCCAAGTTGGGCGCACTTGCCGATCATGACGACGCCGCCTGCCGCCTCGTGCTCGACTGGCTCAAAACCCGCAATCGGCATCTCAGTCTGCTTCCGAATGAGCACCTGGCCGGGTCGGCACCGGCTGCCATGTCGGCGAAGACGAAAGCCATTTGTCGCTCTATCGGCGAGCGTGTGTTGGCGGCCTCCGCAAAACCGGGTCACCTTGATGGACGCCGGCGCATCCGGACGCGGCCGCGTGATCCGGCGAAGATGCCCGAAACGGCAATTATTGCCGCAGACAGCGGAGGACGCGCTGATGGATAAGCTTGCTCGCCTGTTCGTCCATCGCCTGTGGCATCTTGCGCGCCGCGAGTCACGCCGCATCGCGCTGCGCAACGGTCTGCTTGAGGCCAGGGTCGTCGATGTCGATGGGCATCTGCTTTGCCGCTACAGCCCGGCCTTCGACACGGCAGGTCTATCAGGCGATCCGATTCGTGATGGTCTCTGGTTCCGGCGGCATTTTGGCGGGAGTTTCGTTGCGCCAAAAGCCACGGGCAATCTCACCTCCGAGACGGGCCGCGAGGTCGGCGTGACGGTGGAGGCCGTCGAAGAGACGCTTCCCTCGCCGCTGCTGGCCTTCCCCCTGATGCGCCGCAGCGCAATTGCAGAGGAGGTGACACTGGCCAACGGCATCGATCGGCGTTCTTATGCGGTCGGCCTTGTCGATCAGGCGGCCGCAGTGCCGCTGGTCAGTCATGTCGTAGTGGCTCTGGTGTTGGCGCGTGCGGTGCGCAATAGCGGCAGGTCACTACGGGAGATCGTTCACACCCTGACGCGCGTGACGTCGGTCGTCACGCTGCATGCGCCGCTGGATGGCCTCGAGCGGGAGATGCTGCGGCTTCTGGAAAAATCGCCGATGGTGCCTGGTGGTCCGTTCGCCATCATTGATGCGGACCATATGTTCAACGACGATCACTTCGATGTTCACGACGGGGAGGTTCATAAACGTCTCGTGGTGTTCTCAGGCGCCGGCGTGCATCGTGTCACCGGCAATGCGATGCGTCGGCGGATGATCAGCGCGCTCTCCCGAGACTTTCCGATCCTTGCTCTTGCGGAAAAACGATCGGACATTCCATCGCTGCTGAGAATCTCCGCCGATCTGTCGCTGGAAACGGGAAAGCTCGATCGGAGGTTCGTCGCTGACTTGGTCGAGACTCTTTATCCGGACGTGGCAATCGGGACGTTGGGCTGGCCGACGGATGCCGATGCACGTTGGCTGTCGCTCGAGGATCTGGTCCTTGCCTTCCGACCGGGTCGGCATATCCGGGACGTGCTGCACGTCCTTGCGATCCTCATCGAACGCAATCGCGGCGACTCTGAGGACGAGGACGGCGATGGCGAGGAAGGCGGTACGAGTGGCGACAGAGCATCCTCCTCCGGAACAAAGGTATCACGAGCAGCGCCTTCCAATGCCACCGGGAAGGCGTCAGGATCGGACGAGAAGTCGAAGCCGTCGGAAACTGAAAGCAACGGCCGCTGGAAGAAGGACAAGCCGTCGGGCGCCGAAGTGATCCAGCCGGAGCCTCCACTCGGGCCGGGCGAGACCGGCCACAAGCCGCCGCTGACCGTCGAGATCCTCTCCGGCTACGGCAGGGCGAAGGACTGGGCGCTCGATCTCAAGGCCGACCTCGACGATTACCGGGCCAGCATGCTCGCTTGGTCGGAGATGAGCACCAAGCTGCTGCTGTCAGGCCCACCCGGAACCGGCAAGACGACCTTTGCTCGGGCGCTGTGCAACTGCCTACAGGTCCCGTTGGTCGTCACTTCGGTCTCCACCTGGCTGCAAGGTGGACATCTGAATGATGTCATCGAGAAGATGGCCAAGACCTTCGTAGAGGCCCGAGCCATGGCGCCGGCGATCCTGTTCATTGACGAGATCGACGGTATCGGCAAACGGCAGCCCGCTGAGCGAGAATACTCAGACTACTGGAATGCCGTCGTCAACAAGGCGTTGGAGTTGCTCGATGGTGCGGTCAAGAGCGAAGGACTGATCATTATCGGCGCCACCAATCGGCCCGACGATATCGACGAGGCCATCAAGCGGTCCGGACGGCTGGAGACGCATATCGAAATCCCCAGGCCCGATGTCCCGACCCTCGCGGAAATCCTGGCCCATCATCTTGGTGATGACGTGCAATCGCTGATCCGGGAGCCTGAAGCGGACGCCCGCTCAGATGCCGACGATGGCTTCTCCCTGAAAAGGATCATCACAGACCACCTGAGGGAAGAAGCAGAAGACGAACGGAAGGAAGCAGGCCGATGACAGAGTCGCAGAACGTCAACACGGTGGAACCGACCGCCGCCGTGCAGCAGGGCAATCCCGTCGACGCGATCTTGCGGCGTCTCGCCACGCGGGCCATGGGGCTGACGGGCGCCGATATCGAGCGCATTGTTCGCGAGGCGAGGTTGAAGGCGCGGCGCGGCAAGCGGACGATCCGCTACGAGGACATCGAAGACGGAATCCGCGGCAATCGTCCGCCGGTGCCCTATAATCTCCGTTGGCGCTGGGCATTCCATGAATCGGGGCACGCCGTTGTCCATCACGCGCTCGATCTTGGTCCCGTCCGCGGCCTCAATATCGACACGGGGAAGGGTGGTTACAATCTGGTCGGCTTCCATGTCTGGGCGGTCGACACCCGCGACTGGTACGAAAACATGCTGACCATGCTGATGGCCGGGCGGGCCGCCGAGCAACTGATGCTAAAGCGCATCTCGGCTGGATCCGGTGGTACCGGAGACAGCGATCTGGCAAGGGCCACGCGGCTTGCCTTCGACATGGAGCGCACCCTCGGCTTCGGGGCCGAGCATCCGCTGCTCTATCGCGCCCAGCGAGATCCGGGGGCGGTTCTCGACCGTGATCCAGAGCTAGCAGCTCGTGTCCACGGCCGGCTGGAAACGGCGCTCGACCGGGCGACCGCGATCCTCAGGCGGCGCCGGCCGACATTCAATGTCCTCGCGAAGGCGCTGTTCGAAGCGCAGGCCATGGATGAAAGGGCGGTGTTGCAGATCCTGACGGAGGCGGAGATCTCCATGGTAAGGTCAGCCAGCCCGAGCAGGCCACATCGCCAAGTTACGTCGGATCACTGGGAAGGTAAGCCTACCTAAATTTTAGGAAAGAAGGCGTCTATCAAATCTAGGGGTTATTCACTCCGGCTGCGTAGGCTCGCTGCAAACCACCACCGAGGCTTTTCTACCTTTTTCGAGGATCAGTCCGGCTAGCTCGTTAGCAGTCAACTCAGCCTTTTTCGGAGTGTCAGCCTCGCACTCCCACACAACGAAAACTCTCCAGCCGTCTTCTTGAAGACTCTGGCTTACACGAGCATCGCGCTCGACATTTCTTGCGAATTTGGCCATCCAAAAATCGGTATTGGACTTGGGAACCGTTGCCACCTTGCAGCCCTCGTGGCGGTGCCAAAAGCAACCGTGGACGAACACGACTGCCTTGTACTTTGGCAGAATAATATCCGGCTTGCCAGGAAGCTTTCTCCCATGGAGACGGAACCGAAACCCGAGGCGATGCAGGGCCCTTCTCAGATTAACCTCCGGCTTAGTGTTGGACGAACGGATGCGTGACATCCGCTCGGATCGCTGTTCCGGGGTGAGGCTATCGACCATTGCTTCCGGGATCGTCGCCTTTTTGTGCGACAAGTTCGAAGAAGGGCAAGCCCCGGACTATTTCACCGCCTGCTTCGAATGACTTGTAGAGGCACTCATGGACCTTCAACGATTTGATCCGCTCAGCTTGCTCGGCTGCACTTCCAACCAATCCCAAGGCAGAAAGTTCCCCGACTGTCACGTTGGGCACTTTGTGAATGAACCAACTGAGGAGTGGATCACGATAGTCCGTCGCGTTCACCTTGAAGTGCCGCAGGTACTGCGATGCGAGGATGACGCCAATACCGAATTCGCGACCCTGGAGTAGCAGCTTTCGAAGGACATCAAACTCATACCTCATGATGTTGTCGGCTTCGTCCACCAGCAGGTAGGCGTCGATTGCCCGAAGCTGGGGATCTGTGCCCAAGAATGGCCGCTTTGGCGTCCGCAACATGTTCTCGTAGAACATGTTCAGCATGATGGCGACCAGCATATTCTTGCTTCTGTCGTCTGCGCCAAGTGAGTCCAGCGAAATGACGACTACTCCGTCAAGGAACTGGTCGAACGAAATGGTAGCGCTTGCCTTTGAAGCAAAGATTTCCATGTCGATCAAGTCATCGATGATCGCCATTGGCGAGTCCGACTTTCCGTCTAACAGTTCGGCGTACGCAGCGTGGACATCGGTTAAGGTCGGTGGATCGTCGCCCAAGCGCCCTTCATAGGATGCCTTGACCGCCTTCTTCAACTTGTCCCTCTGAACAGGTCCAATTCCTAAGTAGATCTTGTCCAACACGTCGGCAAAGAAACGGAACCTGTCGAGCCAGGGCGCGGGCACGTCTTCCAAGTTGCTAGTGTCAAAAAGGTTCAGTGGCAGCCTATACGGCTTGACCACCTTTGCGCCCGTGGCTTGTAGGAAATCCGCGCTGCTATAATCGCGTTTGTAGTCGAATATTAGCATTCTCGGTTTGATGCCACGGTTACTCGCGGCCGAGCTCGAGATCTGGAGGATCAGCGACTTCAGTAGCTGGGTCTTCCCAGTCCCCAGGTCCCCAACCACGCCCATGTTCAAGTTGTTCAAGCGTGTGTCGGAAACGTTTAGCGTTAGGTCACTCGGGCGGAGACTATCGATAGTCTTTCCAATCGAGAGGACCACGCCACCATCTTTTTCTTCTGCAGTCCAATCGTTAATTATTTCCTGCGGCTGGGCCGCGATAGCGGGATCCTCGACAACGCCACTATCGTCGGCCCCGTGTGACAACAGGTCGGCTGCGTCATCGGCCCGGGAGGATGGTACCTGCGTGACGGCAGCCGGCATCGTAGGGTGGTGCGGATTAGGATACAAGGCCCAATTGCCGACACGATTTCGGACAGCCTCGTAGAATTCAAGCGGATCGCCCGCCACGATCCTCCCGGCATCTTCCGTGCCGATGGTGACCGTCTCCTCGAAACCGTCATCATCCCGATCCTTGACGACACTCCGGGGGCTCTCGTCAACAATTATCAGGCGCCCGCGTTGGTCAACTGAGACGCAAGGATCTGGTCCCAGTATCGCCGCAGCGACGCGCTCGTGGATGGATGACCACAGTCCTTCCCGGCCGACGACGTCTTCATGCTGGCTGTAGACCCGCATGCCAAACCCAATGATTGAAAGAAGCAAATGCTGGAAACACATTGCCCATGCGGCCTGCTGGCCATCATGCGGAACAAGTTTCGTGAGCAGTCGCGAGAACGTACGGGCTTGCTCAAGTGCGTCGTCAATCTCTGCCGCCGGGAACACTGACCCGGGCCGGCATTTGACTTCGATAGGGGTGAGATGAATGTCGACGCGCTCTCCGGAAAGGCGGAACCCGATGACCATGAAGTCCGGTCGGGACAACGAGATGTCTTTCTTGTCGCGGCCAAGGGAACGCGCAATGTCGGAGAAATAACCTCTAAACGGATCGATCGGAACGATGATGCAAACGTTCGTATCCTCGCCGTCATTCGATATCACCGGGACCAAGGAGTCTCCGATATTCGCTAGACGGAAGCGATCCTGAAGAAGTCGAACCGCGACGAACAGGCCAAGATCGCCGGTGGCGCCGTTGTTGTCTCCCGCCAGCCCCCGGATCGTTGGAATGCCCCGACGGGCAATTTCCAAAAGGACGTCCCGCACCTTGTCGCCTTCGATTGCGCTACATCCAGGCAAGCGCCCAAGGGCCTTTCCCAACGCCTCGCGGTCGGCGTCCTTTACCTTCGAGAGGAGGTAGTAGCCATTTGTATCACCCGCTCGGTGGGAATACGACGGCATGTCGTAATCCCAAAGGTAAGCACCTTCGAGCCAGCCGCCCAGGAAACACGCCGGATCGATTGCCGACGATGACACGGCGACAAAGTCAGCATTGCGCCTCTCCAGCATGTCGCGAATAGCGTTCACGTTCGGTGCAAAGCGCATGCCGACGCGCCTATCACCGAGACTTTCGATCTTGCCGATGCTGGCGGCAACTTTGTCAGCCAGGACATCACCTGACGCAGCGCTCAAGATCGACTGGCGGGTCTCGCTCAGAAACGCACCCCGTCCCGCGAGTTGGCGCCTAACACGATGGCGCAAAAGGCCTCCAGAACCGAGAGGCGAACGCTCGGTCACGGACGTGGCGCTCGGTTCGGACATATCTAATTGCGCGAGGATGCCAAGGTCCGGCTTGGCATTCTTGGGCTGCCTCGAGAACCACTTGACGCTGTTATTAGTATCCTCGGCCAGGTTTGCGATCGTTGCTTCGTCGGGCTGCGAAGTAAGATCTCGATGGTCGTAAACCTCAATGAAGCGCGGCCCCGCTGCATGGCGAGGCGTCCGGCCTTCGGTGTCCTTGTAGCGGTTCGAGCACCAACTTATCAGCCCCTCGTTGCAGGCGTCAGTTGTTCCGCCCGCACTTGCCACGACAAGTCCGACCACTGGCTTGGCGGCGAGGAGTCCCGAAACATCCTCAAGCGCGCGTCCTACCTGGGCGGAGCTGAAGCCGACGGAAATACCGCCGACAGAGATGCCAAATGCATCACCGAAGGGTGCGAGTCGCGAACGTGTCGGGAGGCTTCCCAGTCGCGTCCCGTTCCACAGGACCGACCAGTAATCCGTCCCGTTCTCGACGGCGAGGAACTCCACCTTCTCTATTCCATCGGGGGATCTCAACGCCAGGGCAAGGACGTCCGGTATACAATCAGGGTCCAGCACGCTCGCGGCGGGGCAGGGGACGCCATGCTCAGTTTCAACGAGCATGCGTTGTGCTAGAGCGTGCCAAGCAATGCGGATAGGATGCAGCGGCGATAGGATGATTGCGTCAGGAGTGCGAGATATCGTGATCTGGTCGTCTTCACGTGAGGTGACCATGGCCACATCCACCCAGCAGGCTACGTCAGGTTCTGCCGCAAGCCATGACGTATAGGTGTCGAGATAACGTTCGATGACGTCACGAAAGCCATCATCGTCATCTGCGAGCCATTTGCCAAGCTTCGCCGACTCCATCAGCCCGGTTTCGTCGCTGGCCCCCCTTACCTTGGCCGCAATTGCCTTGCGAGCCTCGACGAATCCCGGGGGCGGCTGGAATTCGGTAATTCCCGGCCGAGGATCATGAATGAACCGACCTTCGGAAAAAACTGTCCCGAGACCGGTGCTCCAGGACGGCTGGACCCAATGCTCCGCGTAATCGTCAGCAAGCACGATTGGCAGGTAGGAGAACTCTACGGTCTCCTCGAGTAGCATCCATTCCTGAAGTCCGGAAGACCGGGAACTCCGGTTCAACTGGACGACGGCCTTGGCTTCGGAGGGTTCTACAGCAGAGCGGTTCACCCGTATCAGCCGTTCGAATTCACTACGACAGCCCTGTTCCGCAACGTCCTCGACAGTAATAAGGACGCGGCATGTTTGGTGAGCTGCCGTTCCATCAGTGTCCGTTCTAGTGTAGCCAATATCGACTTGATAGTTTCCGTCGGCCTCGACCTCGATCTGATAGTGGCCTAGCGGAACGCTATGGACCTTCAGGCTATCCGCGCCGCCGACCGGATCTTGGTCGTCGTCGGCAATTCCCGATGCAAACTGATCGAGCACGATGCCGGGCGTGGTTAGCACCAGCAGTTCATGGCGGCCACCACCGGGGATCGTCAGGGTTGTCTCGAACTCAGGTCCCGAGCGTCCACGCCTGGAGGGTTTGCGTGGAGGAACCATTGCCCGTGCTTGCCTGCACGCGACAATCAGGCCGGGCGCCCAAGTTGCCAGGGAGATTATTTTGACTGCGCCGGGATTGAAGTTGTCTGCTGCAGCAGAATAACGGATCGGAGCCTTATGCGATGGAGGCTGGTCTTTTACCTGCGTTTCTTCATTCGCCTTGACGGCGACCGACCCCACCTGCGCACTCCTTCCGCGCGTGATGTTCACCACCGTACCAGCAGCATCGGGCGCTTCTACTGCAAACGACAATACCACCTCGTCTTGCACGATTATCGGCATGCCCTTCCGGAGCTGGAGCAGGGAATTTGCGCAGGTCATCGTGATGTCACCCTGCGCTGGTGCCTCCTCCGTCAACAGCTCGGACCAACGTTCGGCAGTGAGATGCATCCACCACCCAGGAGGCGGAGGAAGGTCTAGACCGGTATCAGGCGCATAGAATGCAGGAGTCGCGCGTTCGAATGGCGTCGGGAGATCGCAAACGGCTCGTAGATGGTCAAGGAAGTCATCGAGATCTCTTGCTTCCTCGGCCGACGCCGTCTCCTTGGCACGCTTGATGCCTTCGCCAAATCCGTCCGCCATCGCTTCTGCCACCTTGTCGAGGACAGAAGCTTGCAAGCGTGAAAGGACCATGGCATCGCGCATGGGAGGAAAGCCACAGGCTAGGCTGATCGACTGGGCCGCGGTCAGGCCATGAACGCCAGATCCGGCAGCAAATATTCGAGACAGTAAATGCCAAGCGGCTGTGCGCTGGGTTCGCCGTACATCCATGCTGTCTGCGGCCGACCCCGCCTTGTTCATCAAGAACCTAGCTTCATCGCCTCTGCTGGGTTCGACAATGCCGGCACGAGAAATAGCGACGCTGGCCAGGTGTTGCACGAACTCATCGGCCCACCAGTCGTCGAACGGCACGTTTCCACCGTTGTTTACAGCCGCTAGGCCAAATTCGTCGGTCGTGGATGTCACCGACCGCATGCTATGTTGACCGGGTGGAACCAAGCCCAGGAACGCCGGGCGCGACGGCGAGTTCCTCAGGTTAAGCAGATGGGTATCATTGCAATAGCCAGAGACACCTGGTTGAGGGTTGACGGCACCAGTGGGAAGTTCTGGAAGGAGCAACAGGAGGGGAACGTTCCCCGGCAGCGGTTGTGCCTGAAGGATCTGATACACCTGCGACATGAGATCTAACGGAGGGCCGTGAAAGATCAGGCGGATTTCGGTCTCGCCTGATTGTGCAATCGAGGAAAGCTTTTCGAATATTAGGTCGGCGATGTAGGTGGCGAGACGGCTCACGCAAAATTCTCCTGCCCGGTGGCAAACGGCGGGATGAGCAGCATTCCGCTCTCCGCATCAGGGCTATCAAGCACTAGCCCAAGTAGTCGAAGTTGATGCCCGAGATCATTGATCGCGATATCTCGATGATCGATTATCATCCCGTAGCCAGCGAGATGCTGGGTCAGTCGCCTTACCGATCGAGGGCCGCTTGTCCCAGCCAGGGCACAATGCACAAGGGCGAGGATAGCAACGGGACCGAGCCCCACTACCCATGGGCTGCTGTTGCTGGTACCGCGCTTGCGCAACGCAAAGCCCTGGTCATACCCGCGGAGCACGGGATTGGCTGCTTGTCGTTGCCCAAGCACATGTCGCGCGAACTCCATGATGTTGGAGCCAATGCCCTTCTTGCACAATAGCGTCCGAGTTTCCCTCTCCGTGACTTCGACTAGTGTGTCCCTAAGGCCGGTTTGCTGCATCTTCTCGACATTGCTGCCTAGGAAAGTGCAGAGCTCGAATATCGAGCGGGCCGAAGACAAGGAAGCCCGCTCATACCCGGCGTCCTGGGCTGCCCAAAGCGTGGCATTCAAACCCAACCGGGCTTGAAGGAAAGCGGAGGCTCGATCCTTGACTCCAAGGAGCGCCCTATCCCCGTAGGAAAAGTATTGGAAAGATTCGGGAAATATGCGAAGCCTGATGTCGTCTGGCGTGGTCGAAGCACCGTCAGTTAACGTATGGCGAACGCAATCCCATATACGGGCGTGGACATCGCAAATCCAGGTAACATGGGCAACGGCGCCGATCCGGATTATCGCCTCTAGCAAGCTAGTCCATTGTCGTCTGGTCATGGCGTCCTTGGCTGCGATGATGGCCTCCAGGTCTCGAACGAAGCGCTTTGCGGGATAGTCCAGCCCCTTTAAGTCGACTTCATCAATGCCGTTCTCCGCTTCCAACTCGATGAAATTCCAGTCAGGGGCGGGGGCCCACGCGCCAATCTCTTCCTTCAAGAAGCGGGCGAAGACATCGTCAGTAGAAGAAACCGAGAGAGCGTCGAAGAGACTTCGCCACAACCTGTTTGCAGCTTCTTGGTTCGGGCTTCCAAGCCTGACCATCCGCCTAACAAGCCCGCCGGCAGGCCACGAATTGCTGCTGAGGCGTGCGGAACCTGAAAAGATTGCGGCTTGCGGCACCAGTGGCGTTACCTGGACGAAACGCTTTGCAGATTGATTTGGAAGCTTTGGGCTCTCCAGGACAGAGTGGAGCAGTCCATTGAACGTATTTGCGTCAAGCACTGCAGCGTCGGGCGCGGTAGATTTATTGCGAGACTTTTGGATTTCCTTTTCCAAAAGTCTTCCCGTTTGCGGCACGCCGCCTTCGCTTGCACCTTTCAAACCGATTTGGCGGTAAAGGGAGGACAGGATGACTTCCGAACTCGCGTATTCCGGCGCGGGCGACATAGCCAGGTTGCAATTCTCGTAGGCATGGTGCGAGGTTTTCCACGGCTCTTCCTTGAACTTGGCAAGGGTCATCGCGTTATCTCCCTTCGAACGCCGAACCGGTCGCGCTTCTGGACCACGGAAGTACCGCTCGTGCCGATACGAATTCGTGCCCTCTCGAGCGCGACCTCGTCTCGAACAGTCGGTCCCGATAGGCGAGCACGGGTTGTGTCCAGCAGGGCCTGAACAGTTCGCGGGAGAGATGCGGCCGACATCCCCGCTTCCAGCTCCTTCACTGCCTTGAAGAGGTCGTAGGTTAGCACGATCGTCTTGCTCGATTTGCCCTCGCCAACGGTGAGGTAGCAAAATGGAGATATCGGCCTGCCGTCTAGTTGGGCTGCGCGGGGCCGCACGGAACGAGCCGCGACCACGAGCGTCGCCTGCCTGATCGGGGGAGGAAGTGGTTGTCCAAAGGTCGTTGTCAGTGAGATTTCGAAGTCTTGGTTTTTGTTCAGGAGCTGCTCTACTTCGTGCGCGACGTCGTAAAGATCCTCGCCCGCAACGTCCTCGACCACCCGCTGGAACTCAGCCAAGACTTGGGCATCCTGCACGACCCCAGTTCGTGTGCCGAGTGACCTTCGCACCAACCGGCAAGCGAAGTCGCGAATGAATCGTTGGATATTGGTAGCGGAGCCTGGCCGCCGCCGCCGTACCCCTCCCGTCGAGAGCAGCTCGTCAAGCTTGGCAAGCCGATCTAGCAGATCGGATTCCAGGCGACTTATGATCTGGAGCTTGCGGATGAATTCGAAACCCTCGGAAACCGATCGGCTGAACCTGACATCCAGATCCCGGAGCGCAAAGTTAGTATTGCGAGTGGCTTGGACGACGGTGTCGGGAAGAGCCAACGCGGGATCCAGCGAATCTGCGAGTCCATCAAGTGCATCGGAAATCATGGAAGGGAGGTACGGAGACTTCCGCCCGGACAAGAAATGATAGAGGCCCATCGCGGTATTATCATCCTCAAGGTCCAGCTCCTTGATGTCCTTCAGGATCGCAGATGCAGCAGACTTTTCCCACTTATGGAAGAGCGCATGCTGGTATTGAGAGGCCACGAGCTGGAAGATGGCGCTGGACGTCGCGGCAGATGGTCTTGCGCCGGGTCGCGCCCCATCGTCCAAGGATATGAGCTTCGCCGCCCAGTCGCATGGATCAAGGCCTGCGTAAGCTGGCTCCACGCGGTGTCCCGCGAGGAGATATGACATTAGCGAGAAAAGGTCGCGGAAGTTCCAGCGCTTGCCGCTCGCGACTTCATGCCAGCGAAGGATCTTCAGGAAGGATCCCTCCTCACGGTCCCGCGACAGCCGCTGCCGGCTACTGCAAAATGGGCATCGCGGTCCTGCAGGGCAACTATCTGCTTCCGGCCATTTCTGCGAGTCTAGCGCCGTTTGCAACACGGATCGGGCCGGCGCTTCGCCGCCGCGAGCAGGTGCCAGTAGGAGGGATTCCACGTCCATTGGCCAAACGGCAACCTCGGGATAATCCTGCAGCGGCCAACAAGAGGGGGCTTCTGGGGCGAGGCTCACGGAACGCGTGATCGCCTCGAGGAGCTTGCGCTGTTCGATAGCGCCGTTGTCTATGGATTCTATCAACGCGTCGTCTAGAATCCCGCGATTGACGCAGCATAGGTATGCCTCGCCAGATGGAAGCGATTGCATATTCTCCAGCTCATCCAGCAGGAGCCGGTGGGGCTTTCCAGTGCCGACGACGGTGGATGCGTCCTGTACAATCGAGATATTGAGGCTTCTGGCTGGCGATCCCAACGCTCCGGCGTCGATCCGCACAAGGCGCGGTACGAACTCGTCCTCGAGTGGTGTGAAGCACTCCTTTAGTGCGGCAATCAGTCGCCCCTGGGCTGCAAGCGCCTCGTCAAGCCAACCGACCGTGGACTCGATCGCCTCCGTCTTGCCATTTCCTGGACCGCCGACCAAGAGAAGGATGCGCGGAGCGCTAGGGTCTCCCCTGCTGAGTGCATTCGCCCAATCTTGCAGCCTATGCAGCAAGTTGGTTTCGAAAACCGTCTTGCCAGGGCGACCACTGGCGTCATCGAACAGGCGCCTCACGCCTCCAGAACGGTTTCCAGCCCAATTAATAAGTTCTCCCGGGTAAGGGAGCCTAATTCCAGGATCCATCGTGTCCATATGTCATCCTACTGCGAGCGCAGGCGGCGCTTCGGCCTGCCTCGTCTGCGCAAATTGGTCTCGCGCCTCGGATACCTCCGCGAGCATTTGCTGCAACGCATTGCCGATAGCGCGGGCAAGCAGGGGTGGAACTGCGTTTCCTACCTGAGTGTATCGCGGGCATTCCTTCGTACGAAGCTTTCCGCCGGTAGTGTACTTCCCCCTGAAGTGGAACCAATCCGGGAAGGATTGGAGGCGAGCATATTCCCTGACTGTCAGGATGCGTGGCTCCGAATAATGCAAGATGTCGTCCGGCAACGTCGTGACCGTGGGAGCAGGATCGTGACCAGCCATTGGGAAGATCCTGTGCTTCTTCAAATTGTAGCTTTTCCGACTGGCATCGTCCATGCGGACGCCACGCCTGCATTCCGCAAGGATCTTCCCGAACCGCTCGCGGACGTCATCTCGGTGGCGAGCAAGGCGCATGCTGTCCATCGGGCCTTCATGGCCAAAGTGCATTAGCTCTTGATAGGGTGTGGTAGGCCCCTCATAGCTTGCTTCAAAAAAACGCCTTGGGCACTCCGGGTCTGTTGTGGGGCAAAGCGTGTGGCCATCTATCTCCAAGTCCGAGAGAGCGTCAGCGGCCGTGACGACATCACCCAGTCCAAGCTCCTTGAGCTGGGCCAGCCTTGCGTTCTCCAATAGCTGGAACACGTGAGAAATCCCGCCGCCCAACCACTCGCAAAGATCCTTTTTGACACCAATGATGATAAGGCGGGACCGCTTCTGCGGCACGCCATATGCTGACGAATCGACGAGCTTAGCTTCGACTACGTAGCCCACCTCCGAGAGGCTTTCGACCAGCTTGTCGTAGAACGACAGCTTCTTCTCTCCGCTGTTTGGGTTTTGAAGGTCAACGACGTTTCGACGAGTGTGGACGACCTTCATTCCCGGGACGTTCTCGATGACGATTGCCTGCGGCTGCAAGGCTTGGACCATCTCGACATATTTCTTGAAGAGAAGATTACGCGGGTCATCTTCGTTGCGGCGCCCGGCAAAACTAAACCCCTGGCATGGAGGCCCACCAGCAAGGATATCTATTTGGCCTCTCAGCGACCTTAGGTCCGTCAAGTGCTGGTCCAACAGTTCCTCGATGTCCCAGGCCTTTTGCTCAAGCCAACGAGGCCAGTCAAAACGCCTTGACCCCTTCCTTTCCAACATGTTGGTTGCGAAGGTCCGGAACGCCATGCCGTCACGCTCGATGGCAAAGCGTCCTTGGAGCCCTGAAAGGGTTAGTCCCAGCGAAAGTCCTCCACAGCCCGAGAAGAGGTCCGCGAAAGTTAGTTTAGTCATCATGCGCCTCACGCTGGCGAAAAAGGTTCCCGGCGGCAGTATTTGTATGCTGCGCCGGACCGACAGTATCAGAATTCGCCAGTTTCATGGTCGTCTTCTCACCAGGAGTGATCGATTCAGCCGGGTTGTAACAAATTGTCGAAGTGATTCGCGCTCGGAAAGTTAGCTGAGACATCAACAAGGCGCAGGCAGACCACTGCAATCTCTAAACCGCGAGCTCACTCCACATCTGGATCGACAAGCTTGGTCGCATCATTCGCCAACGACGTTATCTGCGACAGAGTAGCGGTTCAGAATGCAATAACTTCAATCTGGTCGAACGCAGATGTTGCCGTTTAATGATCGTCATCGGTGAGGACGAGGCTGTCTCCTGCGTGAGCCTGGCAAAGATGGCTCGCATCGTGGGGTGGCCTTGCTGTTGGCGCCAGACGGTGATTATGCGACGGTAATCCGCAGCCAGTTTAAGGCGGTTAGCCGTAGGAGGTTTCGAAGGCGGGAACCGAATGTTGGTTAAGCGACAACATCCGGCAGCTTCTTCCGCATGGCCGCCAGCACTTGGCCAACCACGCTGTTGGCAGGGCAAGTGATGACTAGCGTATCAATGGGGCGCGTGAGGGGTATCATGCACCAGCGCCAGGCGATCGCTTCCGGTGAAGAGCCGGTCCCTAGACCATCTTGAAAATCCCGCGGAGCTTGTGAGCGCTTCAGCTCCCAAAACTCATCCAAGCCCTCCAGCACCGTGGTCCAGCCTTCTAGGCCCCGGCACGACTCATACTGGACGATGCGCAGCTCTTCCGCCGACCGTGGGAAATGACGGCGTACGCGATCATCAACCGCATCCCAAACGCTCCACCCCTGCCGCACGAAGGACTGGGAAAGCCGGCTTATGCGAGAGCCCTCTTTGTCGATGACCCCAGATGGCGGCACGCAGTGGAGCAGGTCCAACGGCATGTTCCCTGATTTTAGTGCCGAGGCCATCACCTCCCTCTGGAGGTCGGTCGCGTCACAGTAGCTTCCTTCGAGGACAACTACCCGCCCACCGGGCGCATCACGATTCGCATCCACGCGCCATGGAAGGCCGACCTCTTCGGCCAAAGCATTGGCGAAGACGCAGAGGTTGGCCTTCATCCGCAAGCCACCTTGCAAGTGCCGTTGTCCAACCTTTGGCTGGCCTATAACCGAGGACTTCCAGTTTGTTGGATTGCCCCGGACGAGCTGTGACATGCCATCCGCAAGCGAAACCCTGTTGCCTCCATAAAGGCAGCACAAAAGGTCTGCTTCTGCTTGTGGCCAGTCCTGCGCCTCGTCGATCAAGACCACATCAAAATCGAATTGGATGAAGTCCTCGGCCTTTATCGCTTCAATCTCGGCCTCTCTCACCGCGCCTTGGGCGATGTAGTCCAACGCTTCCCGGCACTTCGCATCATAGGTTGAGAAATCCAACTCCCCGTCGCCGGTTACACCTAGCCTGCGAAGCCACGAAAACATGAAGGACATGACTGTACGGATGGCAAGGCCACCGCCTTCACCGTCCGCAGGGATGTTCATTAGCGCAAGCGTCCGCTGAATATCGGCTGCCAAGGCCGTATTGTAGGTGAGGAGCAAGCACCGTTTCCCGTGGCGAACATAGGCCTCGTAGGCGGCCTGCAGGAGCAATATGGTCTTGCCCGTCCCGCCATGGCCGCGGAGGTGGACGCGATGTTCACCCAGCAGGGCGGCAAGCTCTTGGGCTTCAGCCGGCCGCGCGGCGATGCGGTCCATGCGCTTGCGGTCAAGGTCGGACGGCACCATGGGCAGGAGCAGCGCATCATCAATGACTTGCTCCATGATCTCGTCATTTGCCGACCGGATTACATGCTCACTGCCCATCTTGCGAATACCATTCACGGCAGCCATCGCCACGAGCAAGCTTGCCATGGTGAATTGGCCAGGAACTGCTCCCGCCGAGGGATGCACCCTTCCTCGTACCTTCGGCAATTGGTCGATGCCCCTTAGCATCAAGCAGCGATAGACCCAAGGATTGGCGTTCGTGGTCCCCTGCAAATACTCTAGCAAGGCATAGCGCTGCTCTTCATTTTGGTCCGTGGCGCTCTTCCATTTGCCATTATAGCGCACCATGACGCCGCCGGCAGCGATCTGCATACCGTCAGCCGTATGGTCCTTCACTTCGATGGCGGACACGAAGGAGCGAACACGGACTTGGCCACCAAGGATGCGGTTGCCGTCGGTGTCGTTAATTACCACATTAGTTACGATGTAGCGCTTGCTTCTTAGGCGCGCCATCACAACGACGTCTATGTCACTCACCTTGTGACCGGAGAGTTTGACATTGGATGCGATCCTTATGAGGTCGTGATCTGCTGGCGATACCTCGATATCTGGCCATGTTTGAACAAACGCCTGCTTGATGGCGAGCGCCGCATCATGTTCAGGGCTTCCCGGGACTCCTACAAGTTCGATCAAGGCTGTAACCTCAAGAAATAGGCAGCACTCCGGGCTGCAAAATCCCGCACATCAACAAAGATAGGTTCTATGCCGCTGGCCCGCAGCTCATCGCGCGCTGACATTTGCAGGGGTTGCAACAACCCATTCTGGGTGTGCCATAGGGGATGCCCAAGGACGAGCGCCCGGTTGCCCGACCGCAAGATCGGCAAGCCCTCACTGCTAAAATCGTGTTCGACGGCAAGCCCTGCGCCCTCGCAAATCCGTAGGAAGGAATCGACTGATGGATCCTCCGCCCCCTCTAGCCATCTCTCTATCTTGATGGGGTTGCCAAGGACTAGGTCAGCCAGATCGAGTGCCAAGCGCCAATCAAGCATCCCGTGGCTGAACCGGTTTCCATAGTTTCGAAGGCAATCGGGGCATGAACGGTCGCAATCACCAGCATGCCGGGGATGCTCCCACTTGGGGGCAACGCTCGCGTAGAATGCCGCTATGGCACCCTCCATGTGGCCCGCGTCGGATGCCCACCTCGCATAGCCGGCCCCGTTCTCAAGGGCATCGGCGACGAATACCTGCTCCGTCTCACACTCAGGGGCGGCCAGGGGCTGGCGGCCGACACGGAACTCCGAAGGATCGACGTCAAGCGAGGTCGCGAGGGATAGCTTCACCAATTCTGCAAATGATGCCATCGCCGCGCGCGCCGAAGGTTGGCCGCGCACGTCAAGCACGCCAAGGTTTCCAATCCCCTGTGCACCAGCGATGTGGAAACTCAGCACATCCGTCGTAAAGACCGCGCCGATAGCTCCTTTGTCAAACGGCTGCGTTGTGGGGTCAGGCCACGGCACCGACGCCCGGAAGAGATCAGGGTCACGGACAGCAACACGATTATTGATCTCCTGATAGAAATCGTAAAGGCGTCCGCCATTGTCGTTTACGACTGCAACGGGACCTGGCCCTATGGCCAGTTTCATGGGGCCGCACGCAAGATCTCCATATTCCTGCGGGAAAGCCCGTACTGGCGGGGGTAGCGCGGGGCCACGCTGGCGCTGTCCATCATAGTCATTGGCCTTATACGCTGCCAAGAAACCCTTGGGCTGGTAGAGCGGGAAGTTGCGCGATGGCTGCTGGCAAACAGCGCATGTCTGGCTGCTGCCGTGTGCGATTGCACCGCACGAGGGACTTGTACACCGCGTATATGGCATCGGCTTCCCGAGCGGTTCTGGCTGGTTTTCAATGCCCTTGAACCCGTCCTTTTTAAAGACGAACCCGCTGGCAGTATTGAGCTGTTTGTCCTTGGGGATTTCAGAACCCGGTGAGAAAGCCCACACGGCGTGGTCAAGTGGACGGTCGCTTATGACCGTTTGCTCAACCTTGCTGGCCCTGAAGTCGTCGCGAAACAAGCTGCGCACCTGAGTTGGGAACCCAAACATGGGAAGCAAGCCAGCGACCGCGAGGCGATGACTAAGCTCTTCTTGGATGAATCGCGTATCTTGCACGCATTCATCGATTTCCCCCGGCAAGCGCGAGCGTATGTAATCCACAAGCTCGTGCTCCCTTCCCGCCAATCCAGTGTGGGCCGCAAGGCGCGCAGCTACATAATCGACGTCGGTCGCATCAGCGAGCCATTCGACAATGGGAGCGCGGTAGGTCCCTTGCCATTCCCCCGATCGGCCAAAATTGCCATGCAGGCTTTCTTCATTACGTACCGGCCCGGGGTCCAATTGTCCAAATGCACGGCGCAGGCATTCTGCAGCAAGGACGCGCTTGATTATCTCTGGCCGCGTGAGGTCGAGTTGCGGCTGCGGCGGGACGTCGCCGGTCATGCGCTCTGGATTATTGAAATAATAATCGTCGTGCGCGGCACCGCGGGAGATTGTGACCGCATAGGAAAATGCCTGGCCGGCACGGCCTGCGCGACCCACTCGCTGCTGGTAGTTGAAACGCTGGGGCGGCATGTTAGCCATCAGGACAAGCTTCAAGGAGCCGATGTCGACGCCGACCTCCATGGTTGTCGTGACGGATAGTGCTTCTAACCCGTGCGTGACTACGTTCTCCTTGTCCAAGAACGCCGTGCCCTTGAAGAGCCTCTGCCGGCGGCGCTGCTCGCTCATGGGCTTTGTCTGGCCTGTCAGTTCCGCCACGGCAAGGCGATGGGCAGGTTCGCGGGAAACCCAGCTATAGTAGTCTTCGCCAGGATTGGGGACGGGGCTGAACTGGTGCCCCATACAATGGGCTGTCGTACAGGCCTTCACCGGCAATGCCATGGTGCGCCGCGAGCAACTATCGCATCTGAATAGAGGGCGCTCTCCGGCCGGCACGATCTTCAGGGGAAGGTTCGTATGGTTGTCCATCCGCAACAGCCAATTCTCATTGATGATGCCACGGCTGTTAAGAAAATCGCCTATCGTGGCGACCAGTTCGGCTTTATCGCGATTCAACAACCCGGAGACTTTGTCGATATATGCGACAACAGCCTGGGGCGCGTTAGTGGAGGTTCTTGTCCGTTCACCGGCAAAGTGGCGCGTATGCCCTAGGATGCGAACGACGTTCGCCAAGACGCCGCTTGCTACTTGCTCGTCTAGCCCAAGGGCAGGACCAGCATTGGCGTCAACCTCAATCGTGGCAATCCTCATTGATTCCATGTCGCGCCCCGCCTTGTCGAACAGGGACTTTGCAACATGGGTTGAGAAATAACCCATGATCCGCCGTCGTTCGTCGGCGGCTACGTCGTTGTTTAGTGGTTCCCATTCATCACTTGGAGGATCGAAGTAGCGCCACCACGGCGTATTCCCATCACCCCATTTCGTGCGGCTGGCCTCCGTTCCCGCCGGATTTTGGCCGAGCGCTATGAGCTCGTTACGCATGGCCGTGAGCAAGGACGGCCATGCTACCGCGTTCGCAGAAAGACTGGCGTCGTGCTTGGCGATAAGGTCTTTCTCACTGGAGCTCGCGGCATTGAACTTGTTGGCGCGCACGGCATTGAAAATGCCAGGCGTCCGCCGTTCAGCTTCATCCAGTATCCGGCGGACTTCTGCATCAGAATCGGGATCCTTGCCCACGAGGGCATCGATCTCAGCGCTGGTAGGAACCTGTCGTGGCTGGATGCCCTTGAAGATGAGCTGACGGATGAGGTCGCGGAAATGATGGAGTTCCAAGCCAGCGGCAAGGTCCGCGGCGTCATCACGACTATCCGTGAACGCAATCATCTTTTCCGCATCATCGGTGTCGCTGGTCGCAAACATCACGCGGTCGGCGACGAGCTGCGTAGTGACGTTCAAACCGGTGCGCAGCCCGCGGATCGGGGTTTCGACAGATCCCTTGAAGAATGTCTTCTTGTCCCGGGAGTTGAAGAACGAGCGAGAACTGCCGCAGCAGGGGCAGTTCTCTGGAAGGCCTGCCACCTTCTCGTTGTCGGCAAGGCTGCCTGACACCTCGAACACCACGCCGCCATCTTCACCCCGGTTCAGTGTCCCCGAGAAGGGATCGAACCGCCCCTTGGCAAACTGTAAAGAAATTGACTTGTTGCCCGGTGATTGATGGGTCCATCGTGCACCGCCAGCAGGCAATTTCCCACCGGGCCAGTACCACCGGAATTCATCTTGCGTACGCTCAAAGACCTGACTAGCCTTGCTGTTACCTTCACCAGCCTTGGTTGCCTCCAAGAAAACAAGCCCAGAAAGTGCCCCGTCGGTAGATGGTACCACGAACCCCCCAAGGAAGGCTTCTCCGCAATCGTAGCAATAGAGCAGTTCCAAGACTTGCCCGCCGCAATTGCATTTCATGGCTGGCGCCTTGAACAGCCGGCCAATCTTGCGCCCTTCCGCCCGGTGCTCTGCGGCCACCTCCGTGCAGGCAGGGTTTGAGCAAGCCCAGATGCCTTGAACTTGCCGAAGGAACATATGTGAACGGAAGGTAGGCTTTGGTTCTTCCCACGTTCCGCGGCCTTCCATCTTTGCGGCAATGAACAGCGGCTCTAGGAGACTAACCTTCTCCTCATTGCCAAAAAGTGCATTCGCTATCGATGACAACGGTGCCGGACGCACGACAGGTTCTTGATTTCCGGTCGTGGGATTGAGAACCATGGCCCGGCCCGCAACGCGGCACGCGGAGGCAAGCGCTTCCCTTGGCGAGAAGCGGCCGGATATGGCCGCAAGTGCGGCGTCGGCCGCAATTTTGTCATCCCCAGCGAGGGCGGCTGCGTTATTTTCAAGGATGCTTGAGTCAACCGGAAGCGGGACGTTGAAGACCTTTGGGGTGCCCGGATAGATGGCAAAGGTCTGGCTCGGGACGCCAAAGAACTGCTCAAGATAATCCTTGCCGGCTTCGCCATCCAACGAGGCGCTAGTCGCAATACAGCGCAACTGCGGGGAATCCGGCGCCAACCCAAGGCGATCGAGCATGTTGCGCACGACAAGGGCCACTTCAGTCCCTTGCGTGCCCCGGTAGCTATGGAGTTCATCGACGATGAGCGTGAACTTGTTCCCACTATCTTCCTGGAGCCACTGGCGCGTGCTGTCGAAGATGGGGGCTTCGACATCGCGCATAAGCATGATGTTCATCATGCTGGTGTTGGTGATGAGGATGTCGGGTGGCGCGGCAATCATGTCCCATCGCGTCAGCATTTCGCCAATCCGCGGATCTTGGAATTGGCTGCATATCTCAAGGACATTGTCGTCCTTACGTCCTTCGGCCCGCATCGCCTGCTCAATGGCAACGACCTCGCGCGCGATGCGATTGACTTCCCGGGCCACTTCGTTGATCCGGGTGCGGTCTGCAGCCTTTAGGGTTTCTGGGGGAACCCAAGTCGAGCCGATGGTCGCGCCTGTGTAGCGTCCAAAGTAGAAGAGCGGCTGCCCATGGATGGACATGGCGCGCGCGGCCGCTTGCCGCAGGCGCGAGATTTGGTCTTCGACAAGCGCATTCGTCGGATATAGCACCATGGCCCGCACGGCGGGCGTCACATATGGCTCCATTCCATCACGGGAATGCTGCCAGCGGGAATTACCGGTGCCCAGTTCTTTTTCCCACCACGGGTTAAGCTCGACCAGACCCACGCCATTGCTGCGCTCCTGCATGAGGCGCGCCAAGAGCGGGAGGAGGAACGATTCCGTCTTGCCTGAACCCGTCCCTGACGTGACGACGACATTACAGCGCCCTTCTTCGTCGCCGGCAGTGCCGGTGCGCAAGGCCTGCGCTTGGTGCTCCCTCAGCTTGATGCTGGTATCGCTTCCGAATACGACGCGGGCGAGATTTCGCGCCACAAGCGGATCAAGCCCAGCCTCCCGGCAGGTCTCCTCGATGGGGCGAAGCGATGGATATTGGGGAACGGCCTCTATCAGCGGTTCTTGCGCCATGACGCCATAGGAATTCAGGATCGCGAGGCGCTCTGCCATGATGGCAGGGTCTCGCATCCAGAAAGCGCTGTCATAGTAGCGGCGGTATCCGTCCCGCACATAATCAATGACGCTGGTGGGCGTAGCGTGCTTCATCGCGTGCTTCTTCTTTCTCGTACAGGGCATCTAGGACAAGGCGGGCCGTCGCGGGATCGACATTGCTGTATTTGAGCAGCCCTTCGGAAATTTCTGGCAATGTGCCAGAGCAAGCAACAAGGGCGCGTCCCAGCAAACCGGGAGCGTCACACCCCAATGTGGCAAGGAACGCCTGTTTTTTTGCATCGTAGGCGTGGAGCCTGCGCCGTCGCGAGCGTGCCGCCATGAGTTTCACGACTTGGTGTGGACCAGCTAGCGACCGTCCGCTTTCTTCGACGAAGGCATAAGACTGCCGGCCATCGTTCCATCGATATGCACCGCCCTGCGCGCTAATCGCGCTAGCCGTATCCCAGCGCGCGGTCTGCAAGTTGAAGACTTGCAAGTTGGCTTGGCGCCCCATCGAGATTGGTATCAAACAAGAATCGAGATTGCTCCATTCCCGGCACGCACGCGCGATTTCCCGCCCCGGATATTGGTTCACCGATATAGACCGCCCCAAGGGATCCGCTATGCCCTCCAAGGCGCGTGATAATGATGCCGGAGACAAGCTGGTGATCTCAATATGTGGAGGCACCAATGAACGACGCGCCTCTACGATTTGCCCATCAGCTCTGCGCACGGCAGAAAAGATAGATTCAAGCAGGGACTGGCAGCGGAACCCGGAGAGGAACGCCGTTTCTTCATCGATGTAGCTGACCGCACATGGAGGTATCGACCACCGGTGCACGATGTTCGTTCCAGGCCGCAGATCGATGTCAAGCAGCCCCAACAAGGAATAGTTTTGTGCAATTTCCCGCGCTTGCCAGGGCATCTCCACCTTGTCAGCCAGTAGCGACTCAAACCGACCCCACGAGCCCGTGCCAAGGAAGCATAGGGCATCAAGCAACAGGTCGTGTTCGATGCGGGGAGCGTCGGGACTACCGATACCCGTAAACGTCTTCAAGGGACGAAGGATTGGCGCCAAGACCCGCGCCGTGGCTTTTCCACGATCCACCACGACGATGGCTTGGCCGCAGTCTTTGCACTCTTGCCTCAGCGGGGTTTTTTTTGGCCTGCCGGGCTCCAAGGTTTCGCAAAGCCAGATGTGATAGCCGCGTTCAGCGCAGGTCTGATTTCCCACATGGTTGAGAATGGGGCTTGCAAGATTCATATCTTGAGGTTCCTCCCAATCTCCCGTGGGCAATTCCCCTTCGATGGACGATGTCCCAAGGTCATAGTCCATCGTGTCGACCCCTACGGCAAGCATGCCTTCGACCCGGATAGGGATTTCCTGCCCGGGGCTTTGCTCGTGGCCAGCCGCAGACATGATCGACGCATAGCTTAGGGCATCCCGGCCCTGCCTATCGAGGGCGCGAGGATTGTTGGCATCCCGTAAGAGGATTTCAGTGTTTGCAACGACAGAGGGGCCTTTGCGGCTTTCGAGCCGCAGTCCCGAATGTCCCTTGGCTGCTCCAGCGGGAATTTCAAGCCGGCACGCTTTGCCGGCATCCTTGGCCCGGCGGAGGATTTCATCGGTCGTCGCATCCATGGGCATTGCGAAGATTTCCGTGGGCCCGGTGGAAGCCAGGAAACTAGCGACGAGGCTGGCGCGTGAATGAAAGATCCCACGCGCAAGTTGGAAGCTTCCTTCAACAAGCAGTGCCCCCTCGTCCCCAATCGGCACTAGCGCATCTAGGTCCAATGGTGGTGTTGACGATGGTTGGCCGAGCCTTGCGTCTTTGTACAAGACCCAATCTGCAGGCAGGCCCGGTAGCTCTTGCGAGGTGAGCTTCGCAGGCATCTCCAAGGCAGCGTCGGAGAGATAGGATTCGACCTTTTTCGGGAAGCTGCTGACATTCCGAACGAGGATAAGATGAGGCTGGCCGAACGTGACGCGCGCCACTTCGATCCAATATGGCCCATCGTTCGCCTTGGCCAAGGGAATGACAAGCCGTGGATGCCAATCAAGGTTAGTTTCCTGGCCGGGCACCACAAAGCTGTAGGACCGACTTAGGCTGCGGCCATCTGCACTTATCGGGCGCGGCAGGATCGTCGCGAAGGTGCCGAAATCTTCGTTTGCAAGCGAGAACTCTTGCCCGGGCGCACCTTCAATCGACAATGGCCGCAAAGGCTCATTTCGCTCCTCGGTTCTCCCGAGCTGCAGGTCCAACGTCGTTGGCCGCGGGAAACGCGTCACGAAGCTAGCGATCAATGACAGCTTGACCGACCGTTTGCCAAGGGAAGTTGCGCCTTTTGCGGGCGTGCCGTCTACACTTCCCCAATGTGAAAGCTCGGCAATCGCCGCCTCGCACACGCGCTGCTGGAGCTCAGGTTTTTGCCAAGCTGCCTTCAGGCGTCGGTTGGGCTTGCTCGTTAGAATCCAGTTCGCCAAGTAGTGGCGCATCTCATCAGGGGAGATACTTTCGTTCCCGGAGAACCCGTACCGGGCAAAAAGATCATGGAAGAGTTCACGATCGCCTGCGCGGACAACGACTTGAGACAGGGCTTTGCCGACATATGTCCATTTGTTGATCGCTGTCGCGGTGGGACGACCGAACTCGTAGTTGTTTTCCACTAGCCAGGAGTTCAGCCGTTCCCAAAGTCGGTCGGTGGACTTGCCGTGAAAACTTAGTACCTGCCGCTCGCGCCTCGTGACCTGTGCCAGCCGCAAGTAATAGTTATTGGACCCAAAATCGCCTTCCGCTGCCATGAGGGCAGCAGCATGGGACAGGGTGAACAGCAATGCAGTAAAAGGAGGCGGAGCTGATCGTGATTTGATCCACCACATGCGCGCATGGTCATTCATGGACGCGTAGGGGTCACCACTCCTATCTAGCACATGCCCTGCCACGCGGCAGATCTTCTCTTCAAGCCTCGCTTCATCCTCACCAAGCATTCCGGCGAGCTCAAGGCGCATGCGGGCATCGAGGGACAGGTACACCGGTCGCCAGGCAAAGCGCCCGGAGAAGAATATTTCGTTGAGCGCATGGTTATACTGTATATATGTCGCGCTCAAACCACCCCCCTCGTCAGTGCGCATTTTCATAATATATTGTTTTCTATGGTCTTACGAGACCATAGTGCTCCTGCCTATTCAATCACTAATAGCATCGCCTGCAGCCTGTCAGCGTTCTCTTCGACCTTGGCTTTGGTAATTAAGTCACACTCCCACACGGCCCAAAGTTTCCAACCCATTTGAGTTAGGCGATCTTGCACTTGTGCATCGCGCTGGATGTTCCTATCGAATTTCGCGGTCCATAACGCAGTATTTGACTTGGGCTTGTTCGCGACTGTGCAGCCTTCGTGCCGATGCCAAAAGCAACATGCACGAAGATGACGACACCATACTTCTTAAGAACTAGGTCGGGTTTACCCGGTAGGCGCTTATCGTTGACGCGATAGCGAAAGCGGCGATGGAGTGCGCGGTGGTGCGGCTCATGTTCCGGCTTATCCACGAACGCAATGGCAAGAGCGGCCCCCTCGGCGTTAAAGCCCTTGCCTGCTACCTTAACGAACGGGGCTACCGCACCCGGCGCGCCGTGCGGTGGGGTATCGGCCCGCTGCACGCCCTCCTGACCAGCCCGACGTACAAGGGCGAGTACCGCTTCAACAGAGGTCGGCGACCTTCAGCATAGAGACCTCAGCGACACGTAGGCCGGCGAGATAGGCGACCGACAATGCTGCCTGGTGCTTGAGGCAGGTGGTGGCATTGAGCAGCCGGGCAACCTCGTCGCGGCTCAGCACCACGGGCAGGTTGCGCGGATGCGCCAGCCGGACAAGCCTGCGCGCCAGGTCCGGGCGGTCGAGGGTCTGGGTGAAGAGGAAGCGTAGTGCCGACACGATGCTGTTCATCTTCGGAACAGGAACGCCATCGTTCTGCTGCTCGATCTGGAACCGTCGCAAATCGTCGGCGCTCGCCGTGTCAGGTGACCGCCCGAGAAAGGTCGCCAGACGTCCGATGTCGCGGAGATAGTTGGGCTACGTTTCGCGTGAGAAACGCCGCATGTTCATGTCGTCGATCAACCGCTGGCGCAGCGGGCTCACGGGCGCGTCGAGATGAGGGTACTGCATGGTCAGGCTCCTTGTTGAAAAAGCCTTTCATGCTCTGCCGTTGTCGGACGACGTTCAATGAACGCGCAACCCACAGCCTGTGCCCTCTACCTCAAGCGCAGACGCCCTCGCATGCAGCGGGTTCTTTCTCCGACCCTAAATTAGTTATTGTGTGCGTTTAAGACAGTGCGGCCAAGCGCTCAAATGCGCGAATGGGCAATTATTTCCGCGTCTGCTTGCTCATTTACGTCGAAATGTACAAGTCTCCGTGGACTCAGGCCCCCGCAACCAAATCAAACAAAAGCCCGTCAGACCAAGAGGTCGGCGGGCTTTTCTGCGTTTAAGCGTTAGGCCCGATTGACATTCAGGATTCCCAAATCGCTTGATCGCCGATTCACAGAGCACCGTGTTGGTCATGGAGGTCGATGATGGCAATTAGGCGTTATGAGCTGAGCGACGCCCAATGGCTCCAGATTGCATCCCTATTGCCTGATAAGATTGGATATTCTAGGCGCAGCTCGGACAACCGTCTTTTCATCGATGGCTGACTATAAGTTTGCGCTCCGGCGCACATTAGCGCGACTTGCCGGAACGCTATGGCAAAATGGAAGACGGTGCATAAGCGCTTCAGCCGCTGGTGCCATGTCGGCGTATGGGAGCGGGTGTTCGAGGCGCTGACAGCAGGCAGCAACAACCAATATCTAATGATCGACAACACGATCGTTCGCGCCCATCAGCAGGTCGCCTCCGGAAAAGGGGGCAAGGATCTGGCGCTGGGGCGTTCCCGAGGCGGACTGACCACCAAGGTGCACATGCTAGTTGATGCCCTTGGGCGGCCGCTGCGTTTCATCGTCACTGCCGGTCAGGTGGGTGATATCACGCAAGCGCTGGCTCTTCTGGAGGGATAGGGCGGCGATGCCGTGCTGGCTGATAAAGCCTATGACAGCAATGCCTTGCGAGAAATTATTACCAGCATGGGAGCCGAAGCCGTCATCCCATCGAACCGCTCGCACAAGATCATCATCCCCCACGACGAAGCCGCCTATACACATCGCAACCGCATCGAGCGGTGCTTCAACCGAATGAAGCACTTCCGCCGCTTTGCCACCCGATACGACCGCAGAACAATCCATTTCGAAGGTTTCCTCTATTTCCTCGCCGCTATGCTCTGGCTGATGTGAATGTCGATTCGTCCTAGCCCGTAGTCTTCCTTGCCATAAACGAACCGATAGATCGTCTCGCCGCAAATCCTGATGAGGCTAAGTCCATCCGCCCACAGTCGGCCGGCTATCTTCTCGGGCGACCAGCACGCCTTGAATCGATCGATGACCAGTTCGCGCAGTTGCGGATGGCGCCTGAGCTTCCTCAGACGCCGGCGACGCTCCTTGCTGATATCGTCGGCAACGGTCGGGAAGTAACCGCTATATTCGGGCAGTTCGCGATCGTGATCTCGCGATAGATTGTCGATCGATGACGGCCAAGTTGACGCGCCACTTCTTTAATCGGCACTTTGCGTTCGACAAAGTGGCGTAGGCGGCGTCGATCAGCCAGATTCAACTGCGAATAATGTCGAGACATCCCAAAATCTCCAAGGGGAACCCGTTGAAATTATTGGCATGTCGCACTTGGAAATAGAATGTACCTTCTGGGCCAAAATGATCGCATAATCTATCGATTGGAAGTTTGCGCCACCCGCCGGTCTACGACCAGAAGGCTAACGCAAGGCTTCACGAAGCCATCACGCGATCCGATGATCGGCATTCGTGACCGCGGTGGCGGGGGCGGTTGAGCGTAGCTCGGTTGAGCATCGTCATCTCGCAAACGCGCCAGGGCGAGATACAAACGACAATGAGCTTCACGAGGCGCTAAGCGGTTTGCAGTCGGGCCGAGTCCGGCTTGTAGCTGGATTTGAGTATCTTGTGGAAAATACCAATCTTCCAGCGCATAGCGTACCCGTCGAGCTTTTCGACGGCGTCTCCGTGCGAAAGAGTGGCCAGGTCCGTGATCAGGGAGGTCGCGCGTGCATTAACGCTATAGGCACTTAGTGCGGCGACAATACATTCGAGCCGGTTTGAGCTCGCGAGTGGTGCGACTGTTTGGCTTAAGGAGGGAAAATGGCTGATAAGGCACGGGTCTACATTGGTTTCGACAGCAAAGAAGTCGTAGCCTATCATGTCTTCTGCCAGAGCATTCTGGAGAAGAGCTCGATTCCGGTGGAGTTCCTGCCGATCTCGCTCAACAATCTCGGCGGAATCTTCGTACGCGAGCGCAACCAGCTGCAATCTACAGAATTTTCCTTCTCGCGCTTCCTCGTTCCGTACCTCAGCAATTACGAAGGCTGGAGCCTTTTTGTTGATTGCGATATGCTGATGCGCACGGATATCGCCAAGTTGTGGGAACTGCGCGACGACCACTATTCCGCTATGTGCGTCAAACATGACTATGAGCCGAAGGTCGAAACCAAGTTTCTCGGCCAGACCCAGACGAAATACGAAAAGAAGAACTGGTCGAGCGTCATTTTGTTCAACAATGCGAAGTGCAAAGCGCTGTCGCCGGATTTCGTCAACACAGCGACCGGGCTGGAACTACATCAATTTAAGTGGCTGGAATCCGAAGACTTGATCGGGGCGTTGCCGCAGACATGGAACTGGCTCGTCAACGAATACGAGTACAACGAATCGGCCGACCTCGTGCATTTTACCGATGGCGGGCCGTATTTTGAGGCGTACAAGAACGACGACTACGCCGAGGAATGGTTCGCGGCCCGCGACCGGGTCCTCTACGTCGCACAGCGCTAAAGCAGCCGCCTTGACGGCCGCCGAAACGAACCTCAGCGGCCCAATTTCTTAATTCGCTTAAATAGGCTTCCGATCTTGCGCTGTAACCTGGTCTTCGACCAGAGCTTGGCGACTTGCAGTTCGGTGCCGGTAAAGCGATTTGCAAGGACATTGGTCGCCACCAGCGCTATTGTCGCCTCATTGAATTCCGGAAAGCGGTCATGAATGCGGGCGAACATGCCAGCTGGTTCGCTCAGATTGTCTTCGAAGCGGCTGATTCGGCCATTCTTCACGAACAATTGCAGCATGATCTGCTCGAATGTCCAGTCATGCCCTGAATAAATGCCGAACTGCAGGCCGGCGACGCCGGTGAAACCGCACAGGCAGACATTGGTGTGGGGCATCTTCTCGATAAGCCAGGCGGCGATGGCAAAGCCGGTAGTCGGCATACGGCCAGCGGGATAGAGTGCTCCAAACGTATGATCGAAATCCAGTGTGTAGGGAACCAGGTCGCTGCGGCGTGGCGCGTCGAGCGGTGGTGTACCGGTGGGAACGCCACGCTCGGCTAGAACGCCGATCTCAGCCTTGAGACCGTTCGCAAACAGGCTGTAGGCCCTGTCGAAATGCTTCCGCGACTTGAAGAAACGCGCACCATCAGCAACGAGACGGTGGCAGAGCATGGCGTCCTTCTCAAACGGCTTGTGCAGGACCTTGGCGCAGCCGGTGAAGAAGATATAGAGGGTGTTTTCCGGGAGCGCTCGCGTGATGGAATCTATATCGACGTTCTCGCTGTTGGCGATCAGCGCAAGCATCTCGTATCCGGAAAGAAGCGTTTCGAAATCTTCGGCTTGCAGTGACATGTTCTCAAGTTCCCAGCTTGATGGACGTTTCCGTAAATGAATAGAGGACGCGGGCACCGCCGTCATTCCTTGTTCATTAGAAATGTTATTGCGACGACCGGGAGGGCAGCATACCGGTTCGGAAGGAGGCCGCACGGGTGGAAGTAGGAGGATCGCAGCTCGTTGCGGCGCCGATGCCGATACGTCACTGGTCAAGTAGATCCTGATCACGCCCGCTAGAGTCTGTCAGCGGTAGTTGGAATCGTTTGTGGATTCCCTCTTCTTTGATTTTGTGAATCAAGATCCTTGCTGGTGTGGAGGCCAGCAATGATGGTGCGACCTCTCTCTCTGGATTTGCGCACTCGCGTTGCGGCCGCGTTGAACGATGGCATGACAGTTCGCGCCGCGGCGGAGCGGTTCGGCATATCGGCTGCGACCGCGGTGCGGATTGGACAGCTCGATCGCTCAGGCAAAGGCTTGATGCCGGCGAAGATCGGCGGCTATGTCCAACCGATCTTGAGGGGCGCTGCGGCCGACGCGGTGCGCCAACGGCTTCAGTTCAAACCCGACTGGACGGTGCGTGCGCTGTCGGCACAGCTGAAGGCTGCGGGGATCGACGTGTCCTATGACACGGTCTGGCGGTTCCTGCGCGCTGAAGGCAAAACCTTCAAAAACACCGGTGGCAAGCGAGCGGGACAGGCCGAAGGTGCCCCGGTTCCGGATGCGGTGGAAGACCCATCAGCATCGACTTGATCCGGATCGTCTCGTCTTCATCGACGAGACATGGGTCAAGACCAACATGACGCGCACCTGCGGCTGGTGTCAGCGGGGAGAGCATGTCGCACTTGGAAATAGAATGTACCGCCCGTGCTTCGGAAGTCGCATAATGTATCGACTGAAACAGCAGAAAAGCCTTGGGTTCGTTCGACCCCATCGGCTTCAGTTTTGCCGGGAGAGGATCTAGCCGGCTCCCGTGTCAGCTGGAGTTGTGCGCGAGAAGGCGGGTAAGCACCGTAACTTCCCGCTCCAGCAATTCGGGCGTTATGCCCGCGAAGCGACCCTCCAGGCTTACGGAGATCACGCCATGCATTGCCGAAAAGGACGTGCGGGCGCCGATCGATGCCGCGCGACCGAAATGCAGCTCCTCGACAACCGCCACGAAATGGCTCCGACACAGTGGATGAAACTCACCAGAGCCGGAGCGATCCACTCCGACTGCTGTGCGAGAATCCCTGACGATGTCGATCGACCCGCCGTGGTCTTTGCGGCTGCGCTACGCCCAGCCCCGCGCTGACGGAAGCAGCGGGAGCACAAGCGGATCAGCGCGGCCCATTGTCATCAGCCCTGCCAGGAGGACAGCGGTCGTCGGTCCCAATGTGAATCCCTGATGGCCGTGGCCGAAATGGAACCACAGGCCCTTGTGCCGGGTCGGGCCGACGACAGGCAACATGTCGGGCATGCAGGGACGGGTCCCCGACCATGGCGTGGATTCGACGGGATCGCGCAGCGCGAAAAGCTCGCGTGCGGTGTCGGTCGCGTGCCGAATTTGCCGCGATGCCGGCGCTGTTCCCGGCGGCGTCATATGCGCGCCTGTCAAGACCCGCCATCCCGCGTTCATCGGCGCAACCAGCGTGGAATTGTCGACATCCAGCATTGAGACGCGTGGCCCGTTCTGGCCCGAAAAATGCCTGTGGTAGCCGCGCTTGAACACCATGGGTATGCGATAGCCGAACGCGCTTGCGAGCGTCGGCGACCATGGCCCGAGGGCAACGACCGCGTTTTCTGCGTTGACAAGACCGTCCTCAGACAATGCGTGCCAACCGGCACCCTTCTGCTGCAAGGACATGGCGTCGCCGCGGGCGAGTGTTCCTCCGCGCGCCACGAAGAGAGCGGCGTAGCGGGCAACCAGTTCGCCCGGGTCGCGGCAAGTCCAGGGGGAGGTCCAATGGACGGCACCTGCAAGCCGACGCTGGAGCGCCGGTTCGCACGCGGCAAGTTCGTCCGCGCCCAGCACATCCGACGGCACGCCATAGATACGCTTCAGCCGCTCCGCATCGGCTGCAGCCGCTTCGAAACCCGCGGGCGTACGATAGACGGCACGCCACCCTTGCCGGACGATCAGGTCGTTGGCGCCGGCGGGCTCGATAAAGCGCGCGTGATCGCCGCTCGCACGCAGGGCGAGCTGTGAATAGGCCGCAATGGTTCTTGCGTAGGGTGCCGCCGCAGACAGCGCGAAATAGCGCAAGAGCGGCCCTGCCACGCGTGGCAAATCGCGAAGCCGCCAGTCGACGTCGTTGCCACGCTTCAGCGCCACCCTGACGATCTCGCTTACGCTGCGGGGGAAGGCATAGGGCTCGACGGCCTCGGTCTGGATGATGCCGGCGTTGCCATAGCTTGTTTCGCGCCCTGGCGCCTGGCGATCCAACAGCACGACCTGGTGCCCGTTCTCCTGCAAGGCAAGCGCGGTGGAGACGCCGACCATGCCGGCGCCGAGGACAATTGAGGTGGTCATGGTTGGATTCCGTAGCGGAGTTGTCAGAAAGTCAGGCGCGAATTGTAGCCGACCACGAACTGGATGAAACGTGAGACGTCGACCATGTTGTCGCCCTGGTAGCGGATCGTGTAACCGTCGGTGCGCTCGACACCCTTGAGGTAGGAGAGGTATTCGGCCGGCAGGCGGTTTCGGAACACGATCTCCAGGACAGGGTTTTCCAGCTTGAAGGGTTTTGCCCCACTGGCTGTCGCCAGCGCCGCCTTGACGCCCTCGCGAATGCGGCGATGCGCAACGGCCGGCGTCAGCGATATCGCCGACTGTGTGCTGTAAACCTGCTTGACCGGCACCGTGACGATATCGCCGATACAGGCCCTGATTTCGTCCAGGGCGATATTGTCGCCCGAGGCGAGAAGGACGGGCACGTCGAAATGTCCGGCAATGGCGGCGTTGATGCCTGCCTCCGGCATGACGGCACCGTTGATGCGCACTTCGGCGAAGGCCGTGCCGCCGATCGTGTGCGACAGCACCCCACTTAAATGGCTTGCCCCGGCGTGGTAGCCGAGAAGCATCGCACCGACGAAAGAACCGAGCTCGACGCCCTGCATCATCATCAGCGGCCGCGGCCAGCTGCGAACGATCTGCACATAGTCTGGCAGGCGGTCGATCAGGATGCTCTCGCCATTGCCGTGGGAATCGCTGACGATGATTTCCTCGACGCCTTCCTCATGCGCGGCCTCGCAGGCGTGGACAACGGTGTCCGTCATCCAGCGGCGCGCGTTCTCGTATTCGAAACCTTCCGGCATCAGCTGGTCGCGGCTGACGACCCCGACGATCCCCTCGATATCAGCTGAAATGTAGATGCGCATTCCTGCCTCCCCGGCCAGCCGCGCAAGAGCGCGAATGATGCATTTGACTTTCCGACGATAAACATAGTTTTATGATTAGAAAATATCTTTCTTTTTGGCGGAGGCAAAAATGAAACTGTTTATTGCGGGTCTGGACACTGAAACCAATACCTTCTCGCCGATGCAGACGGGGCTTGAGGCTTTCCAGGAAAACCTGATCGCCTATGGCGACGCGACAAGCAGGCCACTCACGTGCTGCTCGTCGCAGATGTTGGTCTGGCGCAATGCGGCCGAAGAAGAAGCCTGGGACGTGGTGGAAAGTCTCTGCGCCGTGGCCGAGCCCGGCGGCAAGACCACGCGGGCGGTCTATGAGAGCTTCCGCGCCACCATCCTCCACGACCTCAAGGCGGCTTTGCCGGTGGACGCCGTCATGCTGGCGCTGCATGGCGCCTGCGTCGCAGACGGTTATGACGATGTCGAGGGCGATCTGATCGAGCATGTGCGCGCAGTGGTCGGGCCGAATGTCCCGGTTGCCGCCGAGCTCGATCTGCATTGCCACATCACCGATCGCATGCTCTCGAGCGCGACCATGATCGCCACCTACAAGGAATATCCGCACACCGACATCGAAGAGGTTGCCAGCCAATTGTTCCGGTTGATGAAGCGAACCCTTGCGGGCGAGGTTCGCCCGGCAATGGCGCTCTATGACTGCCGGATGATCAACACCTTCCACCCGCATCGCGCGCCGTTGCGCGGCATCGTCGATCGCATGAAGGCGCTGGAGGGGCAGGATGGCATTCTCTCGGTCTCCTTCGGTCACGGCTTCCCCTGGGGAGACGTCGAAGATGTCGGCGCCAGGATGCTCGTCGTTACCGACAACGACAAGGCGAAAGCCGCTCGGACCGCCGAGGCCTTCGGCAGGGAGATATTCGCTGCGCGTGAGGATATGCGCGGCACTTATCTCAGCATCGATGCCGCGCTGGACCAGGCCGTCGCTGCAAAGAGCGGACCGGTCGTGCTGGCCGACGTCTCCGACAATGCCGGCGGTGGAGCCCCTGGAGACTCGACCTTCATCCTGCGCCGCATCATAGAGCGCGGCATCGAGGATGTGGCGACCTGCCTCTACTGGGATCCGATTGCGGTGCGCCTGTGCCGCGAGGCGGGAGAGGGGGCGACGCTGGCACTCAGGATCGGCGGCAAGGTCGGGCCGGCCTCGGGCGATCCTCTGGATCTCACCGTGACGATCAGGCGTATTGCCTCCGGCATCACCCAGCGCTTCGGGCCGACGCCGCTTGGCATCGGCGACGCGGTGTGGGTTACGGCAGGCGGCGTCGACATCGTGCTGAACACCGTGCGCACACAGGTCTTCCACCCGGAATGCATGACAGCGCTGGGCCTGGACCCCGCACAGAGGAAGATAGTCGTGGTGAAATCGAGCAACCACTTCCGCGCCGGTTTTGAGCCCATCGCCAGCGAAATCCTCTATGTCGGCGGCCCCGGCGCCCTGCAACCCCACTTTGAGGAGCTGCCCTTCACCAAGCTGAAGCGTCCCTATTGGCCGAAGGTCGCCGACCCGTTCGCGCAGGAGGATGGACACCATGCGACGGCGCTCACTGCATAGATCTGGCCAGCCATCCCTGCCGTCATTGCGGCAGGGATGATCTGCAGGTCGCGCCGATGACGCCGGCATGCAAGGGATGGCATAGCTTTTCGAGCCGATGTTGATTTCGGCCACGTATTATAGGAAATGGTTTTCCTATCATGCCAATCGGATTCTGCCGCGTCGCGGGCTGAGTCGAGACCGGCAGGCGGTCGTGACGGCTGCAGGCAAATTGGAGACGCCTACGATGACCGATGCGAAATCCACCCTCGGCGATATCCTGAAGGAGATTCGCAACCGCAATCGCTGGACGCTGGCAGAAGTGAGTTCCATGACGGGGCTTGCAGTCTCGACCCTCTCCAAGGTCGAAAACAACCAGATGCAGCTGACATACGATCGGTTGATCCAGCTGGCGCAGGGCCTCAAGGTCGATATCGTCGAGCTCTTCGGGACCATGACGGGTGCCGAGGACGCGCCCAGCATGCTGGGGCGCCGCACCTATACCAGATCTGGCGAGGGGCGGGAGATCATCACGCAGAACTACGACTATCTCTATGTCTGTACGGAGATTTCGAAGAAGTCGATGGTTCCGATCGTGGCGATGGCTCGCGCCCGCACCCTCGAGGAATTCGGGCCGCTGATCCGCCACAAGGGCGAGGAGTTCTTCTACGTTGTCGAAGGGGAGCTCGAGCTTCATACCGAGATCTATGCGCCCTTGCGGCTCAAGAAGGGCGATTCCTGCTACTTCGATGCGATGATGGGGCATGCCTATCTCAGTGTGAGCGAAGAGCCGGCGCAGATCCTGTGCGTTTGCTCGACCCCGGAAACCGAGTTGGTTTCCACATTGTCGAACGCCCAGACGATCAAGCTCAAGAGCTGATACAACTAAAAACGAGTACGATAAGAAAAAATATTGCACTTAGGAAAATCGTTTCCTACTCTAGTGCTGCGGTTGGTGCCGGGAGGGCATCGTGCACCGCAGTTCTGGGGAGGACTACGAGATGAACGGTTCCAAGTGGAAATCGATTGGCGTTGCCTTGCTTCTGGCATCAACGCCGCTTTCCGGCGCGATCGCAGCGCAGGACGTGCTGGTGCTGGCGCGAGCGGAAGATCCGCCGACCGCAGATCCAGGCGTTGAAATCAGCAACAGCGGCTACACACTGATTTACGCCGCCTATGAAAGGCTCGTCGCCTACAAGGGCGGCACAACCGAGGTCGCGCCGGAACTGGCCGAAAGCTGGACCGCCGACGACGCCGGCCTGGTTTGGACCTTCAAGCTTGCCAGCGGCCACAAGTTCGATGACGGCGCACCGGTCGATGCGGCCGCCGTCAAATTCAGCTTCGACCGGCTGATGAAGCTGAAAGCGGGTCCCTCCGACGCGTTTCCGGTGCTGAAAGAGGTCGAGGTCGTCGATCCGCAGACGGTGAGATTCCATCTGACGGCGCCATTCGCGCCCTTTATCTCGACACTCGCCGTCTCCGGCGCGGCCATCGTCAATCCGAAGGTGATGGAGCACGAGAAGGACGGCGATATGGCGAAGGCCTGGCTTGCGGAACACTCCGCAGGCAGCGGCCCCTACCGTATCGCCTCCTGGGAACGCAACCAGAGCATCGTGCTCGACCGCAACGAACATTACGCGGGCACAAAGCCGGCGCTGAAGCAGGTCGTCATCCGCATCGTCGGTGACGTCTCGGCCCGTCGTCTGCAACTGACGAGCGGCGATGCCGACATCATCGAACAGATCCCGCTCGATCAGGCGGAGGCGCTGCAGAAGGACGCCTCCGTCGTGGTCGAGAGCAATCCCAGCATGTATGTGAACTACATCTACATGAACAACCGCCAGCCGCCGCTGGATGACGCCAAGGTGCGCCAGGCGATTTCCTATGCGGTCGACTATCAAGGCATCATCGACGGCATCATGCTAGGTCAGGCCAAGCAGATGCGCGGCGCAGTGCCGAGCGGCATGTGGGGCCACGACCCGCAGGGTTTCCAGTACACATACGATGTCGAGAAGGCGAAGGCCCTGCTGGCCGACTCCGGCAAGAGCGACATCCACCTGACCTACACCTTCTCCCAGGCCGATCCTGCGTGGGAGCCGGTCGGACTTGCGCTGCAGGCGTCTCTTGCGGAAATCGGCATAAAGCTCGACCTGCAAGCGGTCGCCGACACGACCAAACGCGAACTGGTGGCCAACGGCAAGTTCGACATGGCGCCTGGCGCCTGGACACCTGATTTTGCCGATCCCTACATGTTCATGAACTATTGGTTCGACGCCGGAAAAATGGGTGGTCCGGGCAACCGTTCCTTCTACGACAACACCAAGGTGACCGAACTCGTGAAAGAGGCGGGATCCATCGTCGACGAGGCGAAGCGCAAGGAACTCTATGTCGAAGCGCAGACGCTTTCGACGCAGGATGCGCCCTATCTCTACATCATGGAAAAGAATGACATCTTCGCCCGCCGCGCGGTCGTGAAAGGCTATGTCTACAATCCCATGCTGATCCAGGTCTACAACTTCGGAACGATGTCGAAAACGGAATGAGAAAGCGGATCAGAGCGATCCCATGGCCTTGACGGGCTTCATTCCACGGAACACCTGCCGCCAGCCTTAACGGCTGTCGCGGCAGGGTTTCATCGTTTCCCAAGCAAGGCAGGGTTCTCCTGCCGGAAGGGCCGACGTTCATGGCAATCACCCGCATCATCATTCCGCGTCTGGTACTTCTGCTTTTCGTGGTGTTAGGCGTCGCCATCATCACGTTTACGATCTCGCATCTCATACCGGGAGATCCGGCGCGCATGATCGCGGGCGACCGGGCGAGCGCCGAAACGCTTGAAAACGTCAGGCGCAACCTGGGTCTGGATCGACCTGTCGTCGAACAGTTCACCATCTATATCGGCAATCTGCTGCAGGGGGATCTCGGGACATCGCTTCGCACCAACCGCCCTGTTGCCGGCGATATCCGCACCTTCCTGCCCGCGACCTTGGAGCTTGGAACCGTGGCGCTCTTTATTGCGATCTGTCTGGGTGTGCCGCTCGGCGTGCTGTCGGCGGTCTACAAGGACGGTCCGATCGACCAGATTGCGCGCACTGTCTCGGTCTGCGGCATCTCGATGCCGGTGTTCTGGTTCGGTCTTATCCTGATCTACTTCTTCTACGCCAAGTTCCAGATCCTGCCCGGCAGCGGCCGTCTGGCCATGGGCATTGTTACGCCAGAGCGCATCACCGGGTTCCTGTTGATTGACTCTCTGCTGCAAGGCCGTTTCGACGCCTTCCGTAGCGCCGTTTACCACATCATCCTGCCGGGCTTCGTGCTGGCCTTCGCCAATATGGGCGTGATCACCCGCCAGATACGCGCCTCGATGCTGGATGTCCTGCAGGAAGATTACATTCGCACCGCGCGCGCCAGTGGCCTGCGCAAAGGCATGATCATCTTCAACTATGCGCTCCGAAACGCGCTGATCCCTTCCATCACCCTGCTGGGGCTGGCGCTAGGCGACCTCCTCTATGGCGCGGTACTGACCGAGACGATCTTCGCCTGGCCCGGCATGGGCACCTACGTCGTCACCTCCATTCAGACGCTCGATTTTCCCGCCATCATGGGTTTCACGATCGTCGCTTCCATCGGGTATGTGCTGATCAACCTTCTGGTCGATCTTGCCTACATGCTCGCCGATCCACAGATCAGGGAGGTCTGATCATGTCCGTCGTCATGCCGACCGAACCTGCCGCGGCGAGCCCTGCGATGCGCAGTAGCAAGTCCATCTCCGAGCGCCTGCGTTACCTTTGGTATCTCAGCCGCAGGAGCCCGCTGACCCTGGTCGGCGCTGCCATCATCCTGCTCGTCCTCATCATGATCATCGCCGCGCCGGTGATCGCACCCTACAACCCGGACAAGGTCGCGCTGACGGCGCGCCTGTTGCCACCGAGTGCTGCCCATTGGTTCGGTACCGACGAGGTCGGCCGCGACCTGTTCTCGCGGGTGATCTACGGGGCAAGGGCGTCCTGCGGCGCCGCCTTCATGATTGTGCTGATTTCGATGTCGATCGGGGTGCTGATCGGTTGCTTTTCCGGCGTGGTCGGCGGGCGGATTGACACCGCCATCATGCGGTTGATGGATGTCGTCCTTGCCTTGCCGGCGCTGGTGCTGGCCATGGCGCTGGCGGCGGCCCTTGGTCCGAGCCTGTTCAACTCGATGCTGGCCGTCGCGATCGTGCGCATTCCAGCTTACGTGCGCCTGGCCCGAGGCCAGACGCTTTCCTTGCGCGAGCAGGTCTTCGTCAAGGCGTCGCGCACCTTTGGCGCCTCACCGTTCTACATTCTGCGCTGGCATATCCTGCCAAACGCCATGTCGCCGATCATCGTTCAGGCGACACTCGATCTGGGCGGGGTCGTGTTGATCGCGGCCGCCCTCAGCTTCATCGGCCTCGGTGCGCAGCCGCCCACCGCGGAATGGGGCGCGCTCGTCAGCAGCGGCCGCAGCTACATGCTCGATCAGTGGTGGTACGCCACTTTCCCCGGTCTCGCCATTCTGATCACCGCCATGGGATGCAATCTCGTCGGCGACGGCATCCGCGATATGCTCGACCCGCGCCTGAGGGGCAGATGATGACAGATACCGTCCAATCTCGCGGCCAGGCGCTGGCCATTCACAATCTGTCGCTGGAGTTTCCAACCTTCAGTGGCGCGATCAAGGCGCTCGACAATGTGTCGATCAACGTCGCAAAGGCAGAGATCGTCGGGATCGTTGGCGAGTCCGGCTGCGGCAAATCGGTGACGACCATGGCGGCCACAGGACTGCTGCCCAAAGGACGCTACAGGATCACCGGCGGCTCCGTCAGGCTCTTTGGCCATAGCACGCTGACCATGGACGACAGCCAGCTGCAGGACGTGCGCGGCAAGATGGTCTCGACCATCTTCCAGGAGCCGATGAACGCGCTCAACCCGACGATCCGCATCGGCAAGCAACTGACCGACGTCATCATGCGTCACGAGGAGGCAAGCTTGCCGGATGCCAGGCGCATTGCGCGGGATATTCTCGCCGACATGCTGATCGGCGACCCCGAGCGCGTCATGAAGCAATACCCTTTCGAACTCTCCGGCGGCATGCGCCAACGGGTGCTGATCGCCATGGCGTTCTCGTGCAATCCCGGCCTCATCATTGCCGACGAGCCGACGACTGCGCTCGATGTCACTGTGCAAGCCGTGATCCTGCGGCTTATCCAGAACCGTGCGCGCCGGACCGGGACGTCGGTGATCTTCATCTCGCATAACGTCGCGGTCGTGTCGCAGCTCTGCGACCGGCTTTACGTGATGTACGCCGGAAGGATCGTCGAGCATGGCGCGACCCGAACCGTTCTCGATGCGCCGCAGCATCCCTATACCCAGGCGCTGCTGCGCTGTCTGCCGGAACGGGTGGCGCCGAAGCAGGAGCTCGAAGCGATCACCGGCGCGGTACCGAACCTGATGCATCCGCCTGCCGGCTGCTATTTTCAGCCGCGATGCAAGGAAGCGATCGACCTCTGTCGATCCCGGTCTCCGCAACTGGCGGGGGCCGATGGTCGAGAGGTCGCGTGCTGGCGGCGAGGTGTCGGGCCGGAAATAGCAGAGCAGGGGAGCCGGCAATGACCGAAGGTATTGACACGATAGCCCCACCGGTTCTGGCGGTTTCCGATCTCACTGTCCGCTTTCCGGCATCCCGAGACTGGCTCGGCCGCGCCACCTCACATGTGCACGCCGTCAACGGAGTCAGCCTTCAGGTTCGCGGCGGCGGAAGCCTCGGCATTGTCGGCGAGTCCGGTTGCGGCAAGAGCACGCTCGCCCAGGCGATCATCGGGCTTGCGCCGTACGAAAAGGGCTCGGTGGCGATCGACGGCCAGGATTTTCAGGCGTCACAGGGAAGGCAGAAGCGCGACCTGCGGCAGAAGATGCAGATCGTTTTCCAGGATCCGCAATCCTCGCTCGATCGGCGGCTGCCGGTCTGGCGGCTGATCAGCGAACCGCTGCACATTCGCGGCGGACACAGCAATGCCGAACTGCATGCCAAAGCGGCGGAACTGGCCGCCGCCGTCGGCTTGAGGCCGGAACATCTGGATCGGCTGCCCCACGAATTTTCGGGCGGCCAGCGCCAGCGCATCGCAATCGCCCGTGCCATGAGCACGGATCCTGATCTCATGGTGTTGGACGAGCCGACGTCGGCGCTCGATGTGTCGGTGCAGGCGCAGATCGTCAACCTGCTCTTGAAGTTGCAGCGGGAGCGGGGTCTGACGTACCTGCTTATTTCCCACGACGTCGCGCTGGTGCGCCATTTCTGCGACGACGTCGCTGTGATGTATCTCGGCCAGATCGTTGAATCAGGTCCGGCCGACGCGGTTCTCGGCAATCCGCGGCACCCTTACACCCGGACGCTTCTGGCCTCGGCTCCGAGTTTCGAAACGCCGCTGCCGACCCTTGCCGAGGTGCGGATCGGGGAGCTTCCAAACAACCGCAAACTGCCGACCGGCTGCTTCTACCGGGAACGATGCGGCAAGGCCGCCAATGGCTGCGAGGCGCCGCAGGATCTGCGGCGCCTCGGGGATGGGGTGCGCCACGCGCGGTGTCATCTGGCCCAGGGCTGAGGCGCGAGCGAGCGCCAGAGCTGCCATTCGCCGTCCGTCCGCATGGGCGGCGGCGGAGCGGTACAATGTCGTTTGCTGCGCCAGGTGGGCATTTTAAGAAATATAATTTTCTTATACGAAAAATAATTTGATTGATATTTCCGACTGTGCAAACTTGGCGCCGTTCGCTCCGCGGCGCTCAGCCGAAACCCGACTCATCGCTTGCCGGAGAAAACAGTGACCTGAACCAGCGCAAATCGGCGCCCTCTGCCGGCTGCCGTTTGCGCATGTTTCGCAATGTTGCCAGACGCAGTCGCGTGCATGGCGGTCCGGGCGCCTGCGATCCGGACATCTGATGAAAGGGCCTGACATGACGAAGGAAGTTGAATGGGCGCGCATGACCGCCCCCAGCCTGCGCGAAATCGCCGGCAAGCCGGGGGCGCTCGCCATCCTGCCGATCGGCTCGCTGGAACAGCACGGCCCGCACCTGCCGGTCATTACCGACACCGCCAGCGCATCGGCTGCGGCCATTCGTGCCGCCCGTCTGGTCGCCGACGACGTCCCGGTCGCCGTTCTGCCTGGCCTCTGGCTCGGCATGAGCGAACACCACCTTCCTTTCGGCGGAACCATAACGCTCGACTACGATACGCTCAGCCGCGTCATCCGCTGCATCGTCCGCTCGCTGAAGACGCTCGGTTTCTCGCGGCTGTTCATCGTCAACGGCCATGGGGGCAACATGGACCCGCTCGCGGTTGCCGTGCGTGAATTGGCGGTCGAGTTTGCCATGCCGATCGTCGCCACGACGCCGTGGATGCTGGCGCCGGAAGAGGCAGGCAAGATCTTCGAGGTCGACACCGGTGCTCATCATGCTTGCGAAGGTGAGGCGTCCGTCATGTTGGCGATCGCCGCCGACGCGGTGAAGACCGAGATGTTCGGCCAGGCCTACGGCAACCAGCAGCACCCTGTCGATGTGCCGGCGGACGTGTCGCGGTTCTATTCCTTCGCCGAGCGCGCGCCGGTGACCGGCACGTGGGGCGATCCGCGCAGCGCAACGGCAGAAAAGGGCGAGCGTTTCCTCGACCTGCAGGCGGGCGAACTCGTGAAACTGATCCGCAACGATGTGCTCTGGACCGCACCCGATCTCGTCTGGGCGCCCGGCCGCGGCCTCGGCACGACTGCGGGCAAAGCTGATTGACCTGCCGGCGAGACATTTGCCGGACATTTCGCATTCCATTCCCGAGGGAGGATACGTCAATGACTCTGAAATTCGCGCGGACGCGCAAGACCGTTGTTTCTCTGTTTGCTGCAACGATGCTTTCGGGCCTCGCCCTGACGCCGGCCATGGCCAAGACACTCGTCTATTGCTCAGAGGGCGCGCCCGAGGGCTTCGATGCAGCGCTCTACTCGGCCAACAGCACGTGGGACGCATCGGCGGAAACGATCTATGATCGCCTCACCGAATTCGAAAGCGGTACGACCAACGTTGTTCCGGGCCTCGCCGAAAGCTGGACGATTTCCGACGATAATCTCGAATACACGCTGAAACTGCGTGGGGGCGTGAAGTTCCAGTCGACGGACACCTTCACGCCGACGCGTGATTTCAACGCCGACGACGTGCTCTTCACCTATCATCGCCAGCTGGACAAGACCGATCCGTGGAACAGCTATTTTCCCGGTGCGAACTGGGAGATGTTCAATGCGATGGACATGCCATCGGTGATCAAGGACATCGTCAAGGTCGATGAAAAGACCGTCAAGTTCGTGCTGAAGCAGCCGGACGCGTCGCTTCCCGCAAAGCTTGCCCTGAACTTCGGCTCGATCATGTCGAAGGAGTATGCCGACAAGCTGGCGGCTGAGGGACGGCGCGAAGACCTCGACCGCAAGCCGGTCGGCACCGGGCCGTTCCGATTTGTCGACTACCAACAGGACGCAGCAATTCGCTTTGCGGCCAATGCGGACTATTGGGACGGCGCGCCGAAGATCGACAACCTCATCTTCGCGATCACCACCGATCCGACGACACGCATGCAGAAGCTCCAGGCGGGCGAATGCCATGTCGCGCCGTACCCGGCGCCGGCCGACATCGCTGGACTGAAAGCAAATGCGGACCTGACCGTTTTGGAACAGCCTGGTCTCAACGTCTCCTATCTCGCGATGAACACCCTGGTCGCGCCGTTCGACAAGCTGGAGGTGCGCCGCGCCATCAACATGGCGATCGACCGCAAGGCCATTGTCGATTCCGTCTATCAGGGCATGGGGCAGATGGCCAAGAGCGTCCTGCCGCCGACGATGTGGGGCTATAACGGTTCGATCGACGGCTACAGCTACGATCCGGAAGCGGCAAAGAAGCTGCTCGACGACGCCGGCGTCAAGGATCTTAAGATGAAGATCTGGGCGATGCCCGTCAGCCGTCCCTATATGCCGAACGCGCGCCGTGCGGCAGAACTGATGCAGGCGGATCTTGCCAAGGTCGGCATCGGCGTCGAGATCGTCTCCTACGAATGGGGCGAATACCTCAAGAAGTCGCGGGACAAGGCGCGCGATGGCGCCATCATCCTGGGCGGCACCAGCGACAACGGCGATCCCGACAATCTGCTCAGCTACTTCTTCAGCTGCTCCGGCGTCGGCGGCAGCAACAATGCCAACTGGTGCTCCAAGCCGCTCGACGAGATCTTGCAGAAGGCGCGCACCAGCGCGGATCAAGGCGAGCGGACGAAACTCTACGAAGAGGCACAGGCCATCATCAGCGACCAGGCGCCCTGGGTCCCGATTGCCCACTCCACCGTTGTGCTGCCGATGTCGAAGAAGGTAACGAACTATGTGATGGAGCCCTTGGGCTCGCACCGCTTCGAGAAGGTCGACATCGAGGAATAAATCCCCGCAAAACGGCCCGTAGCCCCGGCTACGGGCCGAACTTCGAACAAGTCCTCCGCGTGAATCGCATTCATGGCAACTGTGGCGATCGAGATGATGGCCTGGATCGAAACTATCAAAGGCCGATGCGAGACCCGAAAATGTTGCGCATGAATGCTGGCAGTCGGCACGAAGGAGACCACGGTCTACGCTCCCATCTGCCACTCGTTGCTCCGGAAAAGATAACGAAGGCAGCAATCGCGAGCGGAAAACTATTGCAACAGGCGCGCCTTTATCGCCTGCCCAACGAGGGTCAGTTGCAGCAGCGGCTCGCCATGGACGGAGCTCTCTTCGACGAGGTCCAACGTAGGTGAGGGGCGGAGAGCCGGGTTGCGTTTGGTGCGATCCCTAGCGAGATGAAGATAGACTACATCGAGGCATGTTCGCTGGATGCTGATTGGTACCTCTAGGCGCTAGAAACGCACACGGGGATCGGCAGGGTTTAGAAAACCCCACTCCGGACCATCCTGAGATTGGGACACGTGGCTGATGGAGCGTCGCCACATGACCGTCTCAGTGGTAACATGAACCAGCACGGTCGTGGTGTCAGGCCGCCGGATGGTGCATGTCGCGTCAATCGCCTGGGCTTCATGCGGCGGATCTCCTGAGGGGAGACAGCCATGGCAACTGCAAGAGCAGAGCGGCGGCTGGCCGCGATCTTGGCCGCTGACGTCGTCGGCTATTCCCGCCTCGTCGAACATGACGAGCCTGGGACGCTGTCTGCCCTCAAGGTTCTGCGCCGGGAGGTGATCGATCCGCTACTGGCCGACCATCGGGGCCGTATTGTCAAGCTGATGGGCGACGGTGCGCTCGTGGAGTTCGGCTCGGTCGTCGATGCCGTCGCGTGCGCGGTCGCCGTTCAGAAGGGGATTGCCGAAAACCAGGCGGATATCCCGACGGAGCGACGCATCATCTTTCGGATCGGCGTCAATCTCTGTGATGTGATCCATGAGGTTGATGGGGATCTCTACGGCGAAGGCGTCAACATCGCGGCCCGCCTCCAGACCTTGGCGGATCCAGGCGGCATTTGCATTTCCGGCACGGCGTACGATCACCTCCAGGGCAAGCTTGACTGCGACTACGAGTACCTCGGCGAACGCGCGCTCAAGAACATGGAGCGGCCGGTGCGACTGTACCGCCCCCTTCTGGAAAGGACGACCACCCGAACGGCATCGCCCAGGCCCGCACTTCCGGACCGGCCATCCATTGCAGTGCTGCCGTTCAACGCCATGAGCCCCGACCCGGAGCAGGACTTCTTCAGCGATGGGCTCACCGAGGACATCACCACCGCGTTATCCAAGCTCAAGGGCTTCTTCGTGATCGCCCGCAACACAATGTTCACCTACAAGGGAAAGCCCGTGGATGTGCGCGCCATCGGGCGCGAACTCGGGATCCGCTATATTCTCGAGGGGAGTGTCCGCAAGTCCGGCAACCGGATGAGGGTGACCGCGCAGCTCATCGATGCAGCCTCCGAAGTCCAGCTCTGGGCCGAGAGGTACGACGGCGACCTTGGCGACATCTTCGTCATTCAGGACGAAATCACCGCAAGCGTCGTCGGCCGCATCGGGCCGGAACTCCTGGTGGCAGAGCATGCCCGCGAAAGCCCCAAGCCGCATCATGGCCTTGATGCTTGGGAATGTGTCGTACGGGCGATGTTCCTGTGTTCGCAACTGTCTGAGGAGAGCAGCGGCAAGATGCTCCCTTTGCTCGATCGGGCAATCGGACTGGCTCCCGGTTATGCCCAGGCGCTCGCCATGAAAGGTTGGATTACCATGTGGCGCGCGTTCCAGGGGTGGGAGGACATGGGATTCGCCCTGGCCCTAGCCAGGGATTTCGTCCAACAAGCCATTGCCGCGGACGATAAGGAACCATGGGTATACCTTGCACAGGCGATGATAGCCTTTGCGACGCGCGACAATGTCCTGGCGATGGCAGCGATCAGCCAGGCTGTCGCCATCAACCCCAACTCCGCGTTTGCCCATGGCCAGTTGGGACTTGCGCATGCCAACGGGGGCCGCGCGGCGGCCGCCATTCCATGCATCGATTACGCCCTCAGGCTGAGCCCGCGCGAGGCATTTCTCGGCGACTTTCAGTTTTACTATGCCATGGCCTATTTCCAGGGCGGCGATTACGAACTCGGATTGAGCTACGCACGAGAGGCGCATCGCTTGCGGTCCGGCCACGCGGTCCCACTGGTCATCGGCACGGCCTGTGCCGGACTTCTGGGCAATGAGGAGGCTGCCACGGACTTGCTCGGACGGCTCAAGTCGCTCGTCCCCGACATCTCACGGCACGCCGTCGGAGCAACATCTTCTTTCGTGCGCGCCGAGGATCGGGCGCGCCTCATCGAGGGGCTTGCCCGGGCCGGCCTGGATTGGCCCCGGAAACCGATCGCCTGCCGGAGAGGAACGTTGCTTGCCGCACGCCACGACGACCTTCGAGGTCGTGACCTGGTCATCCATCGGCTTCGGCGAATCCGCCCTGGACATTGTCCCGGTCGGCATCGTGGGCGAAGCTATGACGAAGAACAGGCGCATCGGGCGACCATGATTGGCCTCATGCCTCAGCCGACGCGCGGTCAATCGCCGGTCGACACCATCACCTCTGAATGCGAGGCGACGTAGAAGTCGCCTTTTTCGGTGACCCAGCCACGGAACATGCCGTCGGTATTGTAGGGAGCGGCGACGGTGCCGTCAGCGCCGACGGCGACCAGGCCGGCGCCGATATTATGCGGCTTCATGTCCTCGATGATGACTTTTTCCGAGGCTGTCCTCACATCCTCGCCGAGATAGGCCATGCGCGCGGCGACCTCGTGGCCGACGACATGGCGGATGAAGAACTCGCCCTTGCCGGTGCCGGAGACGGCGCAGACGCCATCCCGCGCATAAGTGCCCGCGCCAATGACCGGGCTGTCGCCGATCCGCCCGTCGGGCTTGTTGTTGTAGCCGCCGGTCGAGGTCGCGGCGGCAAGGTGGCCATGCTGGTCAAGTGCAACCGCCCCCACCGTCCCGTGCTTTTCCGCCTCGCTGGCGGCAACCTGGGTGCCGGCGGCAACATGTGCCTTCATCGCCGCCAGCGCCTGTCTGCGGCGCTCGGTGGTGAAATAGGCCTGTTCCACCACGGCCAGTCCCCTGGCCTCGGCAAAACGATCCGCGGCGGGGCCGGCAAGCAGGACCATGTCGCCGTGTTCGAGGACGGCGCGCGCCGCAAGCACCGGATTGCGGATGCGTCGCGACGCGCAGATCGCACCGGCGGTAAGCGTCTTTCCGTCCATGATCGACGCATCCAGCTCATGGACGGCGTTCTCGTTGAGTGCCGCACCATGTCCGGCGTTAAAATGCGGACTGTCCTCCATGACGACGACGGCCGCCTGCACCGCGTCGATGGCATTTCCGCCGCGTTCCAGGACAGCGTACCCGGCCTTCAGCGCGCGCCCGAGGTCGCGGCGGGCCGCAATCCATTCGGCCTCGCTGAGGTCAAGCTTGGCCATCACGCCGCAGCCTCCATGGATGGCAAGGGCGAATTTCGTCATGGGGCTCTCCGATTTCTACGAGAAAGGGCACCGGCCTTTGACCGGTGCCCCAAATGCAAGTTGGCTCGTTACTGCTTGGGATGGACATCCATCGCCAGCGTGTCCTCGTCCGAGCGCGGATCGTAAGTCACCGTGTCAGCCTTGGCGCCCCAGGCGGAGAGGTTCGTGGCCAGCGGCAGGTCCGGCCGGTCGCTCGCCACCAGCAGGTTCGCATCCTCGAGCATGGCACGGCGCTTGCCCTCGTCCATCTCGACTGCAGCGCCCTCGATCAGCTTGTCCATTTGCGGATTGGAGTAACCACGCACGTTGAAGGCGCCGAGCGACTTGGCCGCGTCGTTGGTGTGCATGAGGGATGACAGCATGTAGTTGGCTTCACCCGTGAGCGTGCCCCAGGACGCCATGTAGAGCGAATATTCGCCGCGCGTCTTGGCCGGATTGAACACTGCCGCCGGCACGCCCTGTACATCGACAGTCACATTGATCGCCGCCAGCATCTGGGCGACGGTCGGGCCAAGCTCCGTCGGCATCCGGTCGTTTGCATAGCTGAGCGCAACCTTGAAGCCATCCGGGTATCCGGCCTCGGCCATCAGCTTGCGCGCCTTCTCGACGTCGAAGGCCGGTGCGGCGATCGTCTTGTTGTAGCCGAAGATGTTGGGGCTGACGAGCTGCGTGGAGACGACGCCCATACCCTCGAGCGCAAATTCCACGATGGTTTCACGGTCGAGCGCCAGGTCGAAGGCCTCACGCACCTTCGCATCGAGGAAGGGGTTCTTGTCGAGCTTCTTGCCACCATTGTCCCAAACCTGCGGGGAGTCCTTGCGGAAGTCGAACTCCAGATAGGGGATGTAGATCGATTCCGTCTTGATCACCTGCAGTGCGGAATCGGACTCGATGCTGGCAAGATCGGTCGCCGGCACCTTGGAAATAAGGTCGACCTGGCCGGCCTTCAGCTGGGCGACGCGGGCAGCGTCGTTCGGGATTTCCTTGCGCACCACCTTGTCCCAGGGCTGGGGGCCGTCCCAGTAGCCGTCGAATTTCTCGAGCACCAGGTCCTGCGTCGGCGCCCAGCTGACGAACTTGTAGGGGCCAGTGCCAATCGTGGCCTTGCCGGTGTTGAAGCCTTCGGCTGAACTGTCCTTGGTCGAGTAATCGGCGGCCGCCTTGTGGGAAACGACAAACAGGCGAATGAAGTCGTTGGGCAGCGTGGGCGCCGGGCCGTTGGTCTTCACGCGCACCGTGTAGTCGTCGACGATCTCGACGCTGGCCACGCGCCGCACGTAAATGGTCGAGGGGTTCGGCCCGGTGACGTTGGGGATGCGCTCGATCGAGAACTTGACGTCCTTGGCAGTGAAGTCGGAGCCGTCATGGAACTTCACGCCCTCGCGCAGCTTGAACTCCCAGGTCGTGTCGTCCAGCGCCTGCCAGCTGGTGGCCAGCGACGGCAGGATCTCAAGGTTGTTGCCGGAGCGCAGGAGCGTGTCGAAGATATGCTTCGTCGCCTCGGCATTGGCCGACGTCGCGGTGAAGTGCGGATCCATCGAGGCCGGGCCGTTTTTCGTCGCGATCACCAGGTCGGCCGCAAGTGCTGCGGCGGGTGAGGACAGGATGGTGGCCACCAGGGCCGCGCGGAGTATGGATTTTATTGGCATTGTGTTCCTCTCTCATTGTAATTTGGTTGGTGCGGACGTGTCCGTTCGACCTCGAGCCCGATCTTCTCGCTGATCACAGGTCCCCGTCCGGTTGGTCGCCATCGATCATTTGCGGCCATTGTCCCGATGCGGTGACGAGCTTGGTCAGAATTTCGGAAAGGTTCAGCCGCTCGGCGGGGCTGAGGCACTCCAGCATGCGCCGCTCGTGCTCGATCATCATGCCCTTGGTGGCGTCCACTGCTTCCCGGCCCTTTTCGGTCAGATCGAGCGTGATGCGGCGCTGATCGTCAGGGTCGGTCTGGCGATCGATCATGCCCAATCGTGTCAACTTGTTCGCCGCACGGCTCAGCGTGTTCTTCGGGAAACCGGAAGAGCGCACGACATCGGTCATCGTCGAGCTTCCGCCCAGATGGAGCGACCACAGCACCACGAAGTCGGGCCGAAGCAGGCCCAACTGCTGCTGAATATAGCCGTAGACCGGGTTGTTGAAATGAAGAGCCAGAAAGTTCAGCCGGTACGAGAACCAGCAGGGATTGTCCCAAAGCTTCGCATGCATGAGGGCGTCGATCTTCGTGTCGGGCGTGACCAAGGGTTCCTCCCGGCCGGCCCGTCCCTCAAACAGTGCCTGACGCATCGCCTCGTCCATGCCGCCATCCCATGCAAAATAGATATTGATCTCAAATGGAACCTTATTTGGCGTAAAGCCCTTGCGTCAACCGTAATTTTTGATCCATAAAGAACTAATTCAGGAAGAGGCTTCCCATTTGATGGCCAGGATGGGCGACGTCCTGAGGGTGTGGCCGAGCAGCGAAAAGGACGGACTATGCGCATTCAGGACATGCATTGGAGCCAGGTGGAGGAGCGGGTGAAGGAGGATGATCGGTGCGTTCTGCCGGTTGGCTCCATCGAGCAGCACGCTTACCTCAGTCTCGCCACCGACATGATCCTGGCCGAGCGTGTCTCCGTGGAAGCGGCCGCGCCGCTCGGGGTGCCGGTCTTTCCATGCCTGCCCTACGGCATGGCCTCGGGGTTTGCCGATTTCCCTGGCACGGTGACCCTGTCGCTGCGCACCTATATCGGCGTGTTCGAGGACATGCTCGACAGCCTTTATCGGTCCGGCTTCCGACGCATCCTCGTCGTCAACGGGCACGGCGGCAACACGCCGATCAATCCGGTGATCAGCGAATGGCTGAACCGCAACCGTGACTGCTCGGTCAAGCTGCATGATTGGTGGCGTGCGCCCAAGACCATGGCCAAGGTGCTGGAGATCGATCCCGCGGCCTCACATGCGAGCTGGATGGAGAATTTCCCCTGGACCCGTCTGGAGGGTGCGCCCATCCCGAATTTCCAGAAGGAACGGATCGACTTTGCTGCCGCCGCGCGCGTCGATGCGGGCCGCAAGCGCGAGCGTATCGCTGAAGGCAACTACCACGGCGTCTTCCAGCGGCCTGATACGGACATGCTGGCGATCTGGCAGGTGGGCGTCGAGGAGACGCGCCACGAGATCGAGCACGGCTGGCACTGAAACCTCGGGGGCGTCCAGCTCCCTTATGCATCCACCCAGAGGCAGACATGGCATCCTTTATATTTCGCAGGTTGGGACAGGCGTTCTTCGTGCTGCTGATCATGTCCATGCTCGTCTTCATGGGCGTCTACGTCATCGGGAATCCGGTTGACGTTCTGATCTCACCCGACGTGACGCAGGAAATGCGCCAGCAGGTCATCGCGCAATATGGGCTCGATTTGCCCCTGTGGGAGCAGTATTTCCAGTTCCTGCAGCGTCTGTTGACCGGCGATCTCGGGCGATCCTTCGTCTTCAATATGCCGGTCGTCACACTGATCGCGCAGCGCCTGCCGGCGACGCTGGAGTTGACGCTGATCGCGGTGCTGTTCGCTTCCCTGATCGGCATTCCGCTCGGAGTCTATGCCGGCTACAAGCCCGACAGTCTGCTCTCCAAGGCCATCATGGCGGTGTCGATCCTGGGCTTTTCGGTGCCGACCTTCTGGATCGGTTTGATGCTGATCATGGTTTTTGCCGTGCAGTTCGGCATTCTTCCAGCCGGCGGACGCGGCCAGACGGCGGATCTGTTCGGTATTCCGTTTTCCTTTCTTACCCTGGACGGCTGGTCGCATCTCATCCTGCCGGCCCTCAATCTGTCGCTGTTCAAGCTGTCGATGATGTGCCGGCTGGCTGCCTCCGGTACGCGCGAGGTGATGCTGACCGACACGATCAAGTTCGCGCGCGCCGCCGGCATTTCCGAGGGAACCATCCTGCGCCGACATGTGCTCAAGCTGATCTCGATCCCCCTGGTCACCGTGTTCGGACTGGAGCTCGGCTCGACGCTTGCCTTCGCGCTCGTCACCGAAACGATCTTCAGCTGGCCCGGGCTTGGCAAGCTGATCGTCGATTCCATCACCTCGCTCGACCGGCCTGTCATGGTCGCCTACCTGATGCTGGTCTCTGCGCTGTTCGTGGTCATCAATCTATGCGTGGATCTCGCCTATGCGGTGCTTGATCCACGCCTGCGGCAGGGGAGGCGCTGAAATGTCGATGGAAGCCAGTGCGGTAAAATCCGTCTCGCCGCTCGCCGAATTCTGGCACATGTTCCGCCGCAACAAGGTTGCGGTCGCCGCCCTTGCGGTGGTGGTTGCCATCACCCTTTTGGCGATCTTTGCGCCGTTCCTCGTGCCTCAGGATCCCTACGACCTGAAGGCGCTGGTATTGCGTGATGCCCGCCGCCCGCCGGGCTATGTCGGGTCCACCGGCATCGTACATTTGCTGGGCACCGACAGCCAGGGGCGCGACCTGCTTTCGGCCATCGTCTACGGCCTGCGCATTTCCCTGCAGATGGGTCTGGTGGCCGGTGCCATCGCTTTCTCGATCGGGGCAGTGGTGGGGTGCTTTGCCGCCTATGTCGGCGGGCGCACAGAATCCGTCATCATGCGCATCGTTGACATCCAGCTTTCCTTTCCGGCGATCCTGCTGGCCTTCGTCGTGGCAGCGATCCTCGGCCAGGGCAAGTCGCAGCTGATCCTCGCCCTCGTCTTTGCCCAATATGCCTATTTCGTGCGAACAGCCCACGGCGCGGCCGCGGCCGAACGCCAGAAGGACTATGTCCAGGCCGCCCTTTCTGTGCCGATGAGCGGCTGGTTCGTCATCACCCGTCACATTCTGCCGAACTCGTTGCCGCCGCTCATCGTGGTTGCCACGGTGCAGATCGCCTCCGCCATATCCCTGGAAGCAACCCTTTCTTTCCTGGGCGTCGGTCTGCCGCCGACGGAGCCGTCGCTCGGCATGCTGATCGCCAACGGCTTCCAGTACCTCATGTCCGGGCGTTACTGGATCGCGATCTATCCAGGCGTCGCACTGATCGTCCTGATCATGGCGATTAACCTCGTCGGCGACCAGATCCGGGACCAGCTCAATCCGAGGCTGCGCAAATGAATGATCTTCTGGATGTCCGCAATCTGCGGACCTATTTCGAGACCGAAAAAGGCACCGTCAAGTCGGTGGATGACATCTCCTTCACGCTGAAGCGTGGCGAAGTCATGGGGCTGGTTGGCGAAAGCGGTTCGGGCAAGTCGATCACCGGCTTCTCTCTGATCGGCCTGCTGGACGAGACCGGCCGCATCCAGCCGGGCAGTTCCATCCGCTTCAACGGACGCGAACTGGTTGGTCTCCATGAAAAGGCGCTGCGCAAGATACGGGGCAAGGACATCTCCATGGTGTTCCAGGACCCGATGATGACGCTGAACCCGGTGGTCAGGATCATCGATCAGATCGGCATGGCACTTCGTGCACACGAGAAGGTATCGGACGCCGACATACGCCGCCGCGCCGTCGAGGCCCTTGCGCGGGTAAAGATCGTCGATCCGGAAAGCAAGGTGGACCAGTATCCGCACGAGTTCTCCGGTGGCATGCGGCAGCGGGTCGCCATTGCCATCGCTCTTCTTCATCGTCCGCAGCTTGTGATCGCCGACGAGCCGACCACGGCGCTCGATGTCTCGGTGCAGGCCGAGATCTTGCGCATGGTCAAAGCGCTGGTCGCCGAGATCGGAATATCCCTGATCTGGGTCAGCCACGACCTGGCTACCGTCTCAACCATTGCCGACACCATAGCGGTCATGCGGCGCGGCAAGATCGTCGAGCAGGGGCCCGCGCGGGACGTTCTGCACAATCCGCAGCATCCCTATACGCAAGGGTTGCTGGACGCGCTGCCGTCACGTTCGAAGCCCGGCGAGCCGCTGGCGTCCGCGGCGACCGAGGCCGCCGGCCCGATGGATCTGAGCGGGCTTGGCGGCGCTGCCATCGGTGCTGCAGCCGATACCGCCTTCTTGCGGGCGGAGGCGGTCGGAAAGGTCTTTGCTCCACCCATTGGCTACCTGCGGGCACTCGCCATGCGCTGGGGGCTGGCACGGGACCTCCGTCCGGTCCATGCGGTGATATCCGCAGACCTTACCATCGCCCGCGGCGAGATTCTCGGCCTGGTCGGGGAATCCGGATCCGGCAAATCGACGCTCGGACGCATACTGTGCGGCATCTATGCGCCGACGTCAGGGACGATCAGCATCGGTGGCAAGCCCGTGCGCTCGGCGACGGGCAAGCTCGGCACCCACGTGCAGATGATCTTCCAGGATCCTTTCGCCTCGCTGGATCCTCGCCGTACGATCTTCCAGTCGTTGGCCGATGGGCCGATCGCGCACGGTTTCTGCACACGCAGCGGTGCCCGCGACTACGTCAATAGGTGGCTGCGCGCCGTCGCCTTCGATCCGGCGATGGCGGATCGCTATCCGCACCAGTTCTCGGGCGGTCAACGTCAGCGCATAGCAATCGCCCGGGCGCTCGCCATGCAGCCCGAGGTCATTATCTGCGACGAACCCGTCGCCTCCCTCGATGTGTCGATCCAGGCACAGGTCATCAATCTGTTGATGGAGTTGCGCCACAAACTCAACATCACACTTCTGTTCATCAGCCATGATCTGTCCGTCGTCCACCATCTGTGCGACCGCGTCGTGGTGATGCGTCATGGGGAGATCGTGGAACAGGGGACCGCGACCCAAATCTTCACCGCGCCCCAGCATTCCTATACGCAGATGCTCCTCGACGCCGTTCCGATGTTGGAGGCCCAGCCGCAGGGCGTTCGGTGAGGGGACGCTCAATATTTCAATACGGGGTATTGGCAAATACCTAGACGCTAGGTGGACACACTGCATCGATATTAGCATCAATGATTCCGCTTTGTTCGCTGGGCGTATTTCGTCCTGCTTGCCTGCACGCGCGTGTCTCTTCGGAAGACGAAGAACGGTATGGAACTTCGCCAGCTGAGCTATTTCGTGGCGGTTGCCGAGGAGCTGCATTTCGGTCGCGCGGCGGCACGGGTGCATATCGCCCAGCCGGCGCTCAGCTGTCAGATCCAGTCGCTGGAGAGGGAGCTCGGCGTGCAGCTGTTCCATCGCTCGACCCCGCGGGTGGAACTGACGAGGGCAGGGGCGGTCTACTACGACCGCTGTATCAGGATCTTCGTCGATGTCGACCTGTCGGCCGAGATGGTGCGCTCGGCGGCCGGCAAGGTTCACTTCACTTTTTTTAGGCGTGGCGACGGGTGCGGAAAGAGCAGAATGGCGTGACAAGTGCGCAGAGGATAACCCGACGCGGCATCAGCAGGACCTCGTTAACCGGTTGAGGCATAGCTCGTTGCCTTGCCGTTTCGCGTTCGTCTGGTGGCTCGGTCCTCCGTCAATGTTGCGTTAATGACACGCGATTCTAGAAAAAGACTGGGACCCCCAGGAGTGCTCACCGTCCGAAAAACCAGGTCGGATGGCTATCGAGTTGATAAACATGAGAAAAAGACACATGTTTTAATCGATCGGGTATCTCCTGGCGAAACCGCGCGGTAACTAATGGTTCTTGCTAGGTAATTCGGCTTCTGGCTTAAGAAGGACCAGTTCGAAATGTGATGATCGATGCCTAGGTCTCTGCAAATGCATTCTTACACGCCGCCAAAACCGATGCCCGAACGGCAGTGCGACCGCTCTGCGACTTCGTGCAGCCGCAACCCCGAGCCGACGTGCGGTTTCGCCTCACGGGGACGTTTCTAATTGGCCTGGGATATTCATAATCTTTTCCGGCGGCATGCACGGGAACTCGCGGGTTCCTTGCGCCGGCGCGGACTGTCGGAAGAGACGGCGGCAGACCTGACGCAGGACACGTTCGTACGGCTGATGGGCGCAAACCCCAAGGGCAATCAGAACAATCCCAGAGCGTATCTGTTCAAGATATCCCGCAATCTGGCGATCGATTACCATCGCCGCGAGCAGGCTGCACCGGTCGATCACATTCCCGATGCGGAGTTGACGGCGATTGCCGATCCCAGGCCATCGGCGGAAGCAGCGCTCTACGACAAGCAGCGACTGGCGCTTTCCGATGCGGCTCTTGCCGAACTGCCCGAGCGCACTCGGCGGGCTTTCGAACTCTACCGGCTGGAGGATCTGACGATCGCTGAAGTCGCTGAAAAGATCGGTCTTTCAACCACGCGCACATGGGCACTGATCCGGGACGCCTACCGGCATGTGCGTATCAGGCTGCAGGATCTATAGAATTCCCGGCGGCACTGTGAAAATCCTTCACGCTGCCGCGTTTTCGTATATGGGCGCGGTACAAGGGCGACCCGATGCGGTGATGGAGGCACGCAAATGGAGGATGACGTGTCCGAAGAGGACAGGCTTTTCGATGAGGCGGTGGATCTCCTGATCCGCATTCAGAGCGACCCGGAAAACCCGGTTGCCCTCGACGTTGCGCGTCGTTGGCTGTCGCGCGGCCCCGCACAGGAGAAGGCGTGGTCGGAAGCTCTGGAAATCCACGGCATGACCGGCAAGATTCTCACGGATCGACGAAGGGCCGATCGCAAGGCCGCCTTCTCGATTTCCCGGCGCGTGCTGATGGTCGGCAGCTTCGTTGGCGCCGCCGGACTTGTCGCTGCAGCCTCTTCCGGCCCACGCCTTATCCTTCAAGCGAGGGCCGACGCGATGACCGCGACCGGCGAGATCCGTCGCCTCGAATTGCCTGACGGCAGTTTCGCCACACTTGGACCGAACAGTGCTGTCGCCCTGACGGTTACAGCGCAGCGGCGAGAGATCGAACTGCTTCAGGGCATGGCATTTTTCGAGGTGGCGCCAGACGAAACAAGGCCGTTTCGCGTCACCTCGGCAGGCGTGACAGCCACTGCGCTCGGTACGGCGTTCGATGTGAGCAGCGATGCGGACTGTCTGACCATAGCTGTTGACCACGGCCTCGTGGGCGTGGATCTGCCGCCGGACAACGCAATCGCGCCTGCGTATCTGGCGCAAGGCGAGTGGCTGACCTTTGCCGAAGGCGATCAGTCCGTATCGATCGGCAAGAAGGATCGAAGCCAGATTGCCAGCTGGCGGCACGGGATGGTCGTCGTCGAGCGCGAGACTGTCGCGGCCGTCGTCGCACGCATCGCACGATGGAAGAAGGGCGAGGTCGTGATAACCAGCCCTTCGTTTGGCAGACGTCTCGTCAGCGGTGTCTACGATCTGCGCGATCCTGTGTTGGCGCTCGAAGCCGTTGTCCAGCCTCACGGCGGCAGGGTACGCAGCGTTACCCCCTATCTGACGGTCATCTCACCGTTTTAAAAAAACTTGAGAAAAAAGTGAAAATTTTCTGGCGGCCGCCGTTTTCCCTATCAGGGGGTGCCGGCACGTCGTTCGAATGCTCGGCCTTCTGAGTAAAAGCGTAGTGAGAAGAGGGCAGAAAATGGGGCGTTTGGGCAAGAACAACAAGCGGGCAGGCAGAGCGTTTGCCGCTGCGCTATTGATGTCGACGGCAGTGGCCGGCGGCACTGCGGTGGCGCCGCTGCCGGCACAGGCGCAGTCGACCGAGGCCAGTTTTTCGATCGCGGCCGGGCCGCTCGGTGACGCGCTCGCCAGGTTCGGTCGCCAGGCCGGCATTCAGGTCACCTATGTGCCGTCTATCGCTTCGGCCAAACACACCTCCGGCATTGTCGGTCGGGCAACGCCCGAGGTGGCGATTGCAAAGATCCTCGCCGGCTCGGGATTGACTTACACATTCACTAATCCGCGGACCGTTGCGATCTCCGAGCCAGGCGCCGTTGGCGGCGGCGTTACCGTTGACGGGGCGACGGCGTTGCAGACGATCAGCGTGACTGGTCAAAATCCATGGGGTCCGGTTGACGGCTTTGTTGCCACCCGCGGATCGACGGGCACCAAGACAGATACGCCCTTGCTCGAAACGCCGCAGTCGATTTCGGTCATCACGCGCGATCGCATCGATCGGCAGGCCGCAAACAGGCTGGACGAGACGTTGCGCTACAGCGCAGGCGTGCGCTCGGATTATGGCGGCGCCGTGGTCGCGGCCGACAACATCTTTATCCGAGGCCAGTTCGCCAATACCTATCTTGACGGCCTTCGCAACACGCCGTTCAGCTACTTCGGCATCATGGCGGCCGAGCCTTACGGTTTGGAGCGCGTGGAGGTCCTCAAAGGTCCGGTCTCGGTGCTTTATGGCCAGAACCAGCCTGGCGGCATGATCAATATGATCTCCAAGCGTCCGACGGAAGACGCGCGCGGCGAGGCTCAGCTTTCGCTCGGCACTCAGAGCCACAGGCAGGCAGCCTTTGACGTCAGCGGCCCGCTTGATGCCGAAGGTGCAATCCTCGGACGTTTCGTCGGACTGGGTCGCCTCGCCGACGGCAACGTCGAATACACGGATGACGATCGCCTGCTGCTCGCTCCCAGCGTCACGCTGAAGCCGGATGAGGGGACGTATCTCACGGTGCTTGGCTCTTATCAGAAAAACAATGCGCTTGCCGTTACCAATTACCCGTGGGCGGCGGTCAACGGCACCAGCCCTTATGGTCGGATGCCGATGGAACGCTTCCTGGGGGAACCGGATTTTGACCGGGAAACGCAGGAGCAGATCAATTTAGGCTACGAGTTCTTCCACGAGTTCAATGCTGATTGGAGCTTCAAGCAGAACGTCCGCTATTCCAACTTCGAGAACCAGGAGAACTATCTCGCGCGCAACAGCGGCCTGCTGTTCAGCCCACAGACGGGAGGCAACACCGCCATCGCGAGAAACTGGCAGTTCCGGCATGCCTTCGGCGACACAGTCGGTATCGACAACCAACTGAACGGCAAGTTCGAGACCGGTGCGATTGGCCATGATGTCCTTTTCGGCTTCGACTATGCCTGGAGCCGGGCGACGCGTGACGAGAAATGGGGAACAGGCCCTCGGATCGAGAACATTTTTGCGCCGACCTACGGAAGCCCCATCGACTTTTCGAGATGGAACACCTGGGTCGACGCCGAAACCACGACAAACCAGTTCGGTCTCTACGCGCAGGATCAGATCGAGTACGAAAACTGGCGACTGACCCTCGGCCTTCGGCACGACTGGGTTTCGGCAAAGGTGGATGATCTGTGGAACGGCGATCCGGGTACACCGACCAATCCCAAGACGGCAACGGCCCTGCAGGACAGCGATTGGTCCGCTTTGACCGGACGCGCCGGTCTGACATATGTCTTCGACAGCGGCATCGCCCCCTATGTCAGCTACTCGGAATCGTTCAATCCGGTCGTCGGCGAGGATCGTTTCGGCAAGGCGTTCGAACCGGAAAAGAGCAGGCAGTACGAGGTTGGCGTGAAGTTCCAGCCGGAGGGTTGGGACGGCTTCTTCACCGTCTCGGCCTTCGATCTCACGCGGGCCAACGTCACGACGGCCGATCCCGCCGATATCACCAAATCGGCACAGATAGGTGAAGTCAGGTCACGCGGTCTGGAGTTCGAAGCCGTTGCCGAGTTGACCGATGGCCTGAGCCTCATCGGCGCCTATACCTACCTCAACTCGGAAGTCACCAAGGCGACGGCTGAAGGGAGCTATGCGACCGAGGGCAAACAGCTCATTCGCGTGCCCGGGCATATGGCGTCCCTGTGGTTGGACTACCAGGTGGAGGCTGGCCCGCTCGAAGGAGTGGGGGTCGCCGGCGGCGTGCGTTACACCGGCGCGTCATGGGGCGATGCGCTCAACACCTTCAAGGTACCTTCCTACACGCTCTTCGATGCGGCGCTCAGCTATGATTTCGGCAAGCGCAATCCAGAGATCAATGGCCTCAGTGCCAACCTGAACGTCACCAACCTATTCGACAAGTCCTATGTCGCGAGCTGCTTCTTCACCCTCGCCTGCAATATGGGAGAAGGGCGCACGGTGCTGGGGACCTTGAAATACAAGTGGTGAGAAAGATGCCGGGAGACCGTTGCGCGAAGGGGTCTCCCGATCTGTGCTCCAGAAAGGATCGGGCGACAGGATTGCCGATAACCCGCCGAACATTGCTAAGGGCAGCTTCACTCATTCCATTGGTTGCCGGCGACGCGGTTGCGCAGCCGAACGCTGTTCCTGCTCGCGCGGTTGCGCTCGATTGGGCATCGTCGGAAACGCTGCTTTCGCTTGGGGTGGCGCCGATCGCCATCACTGAGCGCGATCGCTTTCTTTCTGCCAACCCGGCTTTTGCGGCGCGGGCTCCTATCCACGATCTTGGTGCGCCCTGGGAGCCGAACCTCGAGTTGATCGATGCCCTTGCCCCCTCGATCATCTACACGAGCAGTTACACCAAAATGGTCGAACCACAGTTGCGCCGAATTTCCAACGTCGTCGTCACCGATCTTCATGGTGGCCGCCACGATCAGCTCGCTCGGTGTGCGTACTTTGCCCGAACCGTCGTCACGGCGTTTCCCGGCTTGGCTGACGGCAGCCTGCTGGCGGCGATGGAACAGACGCTCGCCCGCAACCGGGCTGTTTTGTCCACGCCGCGCCACCCGCCTGTCCTCTGCGTCTACCTCCACAGCAATGGCCGCTTTGCGAATGTCTTCGGACCGAACAGTTTTGCCGGCAATGTTGTGGCCCATGTCGGGCTTGCAAACGCATGGGCCGCACCGACCAACAGCAACGGCTTCGACTATGTCGGCATCGAGAAGCTCGCGGCGATCTCTTCTGCTCGCATGCTCGTTCTCGGCGACGGAGCGAAGACGGAGCGCGCCCTGAAAACCCTGAAGACAAGCGCGCTTTGGAACGCCATTCCCGCAGTCAAGGCCGGGGAGGTCAGGCTGTTTCCCGATGTCGCCATGTACGGGGCGCTTCCGACGGCCGTGCGTTTCTCACAGATGCTTGTCGATGAATTCGCACGTGAAAAGCCCGATGACGGTTAACATCCTTCCAACTCGCAACGACAGGGTTTTGCGCGTTTCCCCCGGTTTGCTCGTTCTATCAATGGCCGGGTTGGCACTGTTGTTCAGCGTTCGCTTGCTGACCGGTCTGGTGCCGATCGCGGGGTGGCCGGACGCGATTTGGGCAGCGGACGGAGGGGATGTTCCTTCGCTGTTGTTCGTCTATTCCCATCTGCCGCGGATCGCGATCAGTATCCTGGCGGGCGCCGCGCTCGGGCTCGCCGGGACCCTCTTGCAGCAGGTCCTGCGAAACCCATTGGCGGAGCCGACGACGCTTGGCATCTCGACGGGCGCGCAACTCGCTCTCGTCATCGCGCTCCTATGGCAACCCTGGCTTCTGGATCATGGCCGGGAGACGGTCGCCATTGCAGGCGCCTTGCTTGCGGCCGCCGCGGTTTTTGCCGTAGCCCGTTCAGGCCAGAGTTCGCCACTCTCGCTTGTGATGGCGGGGCTGGTCGTCAACATGACGCTCGGGGCCATCTCAGGCGTCGCGGTCCTCTACAATCATGAATATCTCTCCGAACTGTTCGTCTGGCAGTCCGGTCGGCTGGAACAGAGCGGGTGGTCGCAGGTTCTGTTCCTCGCCCCGCGCTTGGCGTGTGCGTTCATCGTATCGCTGCTTCTCACGCGTCCGCTGGCCTTGATGGAACTCGGCGATGAGGGTGCGCAATCTCTCGGGCTGCGATTGGCCGGATTTCGGCCAGTCGCCCTTCTCGTTGCCGTGGCGCTGTCCGCCTCCGTCGTCGCAGCCGTTGGCGTCATCGCCTTTGTTGGCCTCGCGGTCCCCACGCTTGTCAGTCTCGCCGGCGCAAGGCGGCTGAAGGAGCGTTTGCTGTGGGCGCCTGCCTTTGGAGGTAGCCTGCTTTGGCTGGCTGACCAATTGGTGCAGCAGGTTGCAATCGGTAACACGACGCTGCCGACCGGGGTTGCCACCGCGTTGTTGGGCGCGCCGCTCCTTCTCGTCCTCCTTCCAGGACTGAGAAACGCTGCCGCTCCCCCAGCGGTGTCGTTCGCCGCAGCCCGCAGGCTCGATCGCCCGTGGCTGGCAGTTTCGATGGGGCTGGCTGTCCTTGGGTTGGCTTTGCTCGGAGCGCTTGCTGTGGGAAAGACAATGGGCGGCTGGACGGTCGCGGGGGGCGACGCTGCCGATTTCGTCGCGCGATGGCGTGGCGCGCGCGTTCTGGCGGCGCTATCGGCGGGAACCCTTCTCGGTCTGGCCGGAACGATGATCCAACGGATGACTGGCAACGCGCTCGCAAGTCCAGAAATCCTCGGCATATCCTCCGGCGCAAGCCTCGGCGCAATCGCTCTCACGGTGGTACTGCCCGGCTTCGGTCTTGCTTCGCTAACGGCCGCAACCATAGCTTCGGCCGGGTTGACCCTGATCATCATGTTGGCCGTCAGCCGAACAACAGAGTTTTCGCCGCAAAGGTTGATCCTTGCCGGCGTGGCGCTCGGAACGTTCGTGGCCGCGCTCAGCGAAATGCTCATTGCCACCGGCGGCTCGTCACGGACATTTCTGCTCTCCTGGATGTCCGGCTCCACCTATCGCGTGACATGGGACACCGCTATTGCCGCTGCATGTATCGCCACGGTCTCGCTGTTGGCCTCTCCGCTATTCGCGCGCTGGCTTGATGTCTTGCCGCTTGGTGAGAGTTCCGCGCGCTCGCTCGGAATGAATATCGGCCAGGCCCGTGGCTGTATCGCTGTCGCCTGCGCCTTGATGACGGCCGGTGCAACGATTGTGATCGGCCCGTTGAGCTTCGTCGGCTTGGTTGCTCCCCACCTGGCGCGTGCAGTCGGTATCAGCCGCGCCTTGCCACATCTTGTCGCCGCCGCCATTGCCGGCAGCACGATCATGGTGCTTGCGGACTGGCTGGGTCGGCTGCTGATCTTTCCCTGGCAGATCCCGGCGGGGCTGCTCGCGGCGCTGGTCGGCGGTCCGTATTTTCTCGTGCTGATGTGGAGGCGCGCATGACTGTTTGCTTGAGTGTCCGTGAGGCGTCCGGCGTCCGTGCAACGCCCTGCTTCAAGGTCGAGCGCGTCTCATGCCTTGTGGGCGGCCGGCAGATACTCGGACCAGTGTCCCTCGCGTTGAAGGGGCCGCAGGTTCATGGGCTGATCGGCCACAACGGCTCGGGGAAATCGACGCTTCTGAAAATACTGGCGCGCCAGCAGCGACCGAGCCACGGCAGCATCCTCTACGACGGGGTTGCCCTGGACCGATTGGACAGTCGCATCTTCGCCCGCAAGGTTGCGTATCTGCCGCAGCAGACGCCGTTCGCTCCGGGCCTACTCGTCAAGGAATTGGTCGCCTTTGGGCGTTATCCCTGGCATGGGGCTCTCGGTCGCTTCGGCAGCGACGACAGGCGCAAGGTCGATGAGGCGATCGAGATGACGGGGATTACAGCCTTTGTAAACCGCGCGGTCGACACGTTGTCCGGTGGCGAGCGGCAGCGTTGCTGGCTGGCGATGCTGGTGGCACAGGACGCAGATTGCCTGTTGTTGGATGAACCGATTGCAGCCCTCGATATCGCCCATCAGATCGAGGTTCTTTCTCTTGTTCGACGACTTGCGAAAGCACGCAGCATCAGCGTTGTGGTCGTGCTGCACGATATCAATATGGCAGCCCGCTTCTGTGACGAAATCGTCGCGCTTCACTCAGGTAAACTGCTTGCGCAAGGCGGACCTTCCGAAATCATGACGCCGGACAGCCTGCGCCGCATTTACGGCATCGACATGGAGGTCTTCCGCCAGCCCGGCGGGGGATTTGCGGCGCTGCCGGAACCAGGCGCCTCAGGGCAGGGAGCGCCGCGATGAATGCGAGTTTTGCGGCAGAGGTCGTCTCGATTGACCGGCTCTCGCCGTCGGTTGTCCGCATCGAGCTTGGTGGCGGTGATATCGCACAGTTCACATCGACCGGCTTTGCCGACGAATGGGTCCGTCTCGTCTTTCCCAACGCGTGCGGCGACATCGCCTTGCCAGGGCAGGTCGATGGCAAGTGGGGAACACCGGAAGGCGTTCCGAAGTCGCCGATGCGTCCCTATACGGTGCGGCGGTGGGACGCCGATAGGGCGCGCATGACCGTGGATTTCGTGGTCCATGATGGCGGTGTGGCGGCGAGCTGGGCAGCCGGAGCCGACGTTGGCGATAGGATTGGCATCGCCAATCCCGATGGCCGTTTTCGGCCGCCGGTGGACGCGGAATGGATACTCCTGTTGGCAGACATCACCGGCCTTCCAGCTGTCGGCCGGATCGTCGAGGAAACACCGCCGACACTGCGGACGTTTGCGCACCTCGAGGTCGCTGTCGCAGGCGACGAGCAGCCGCACATCACGGCTGCAACTGCGGTGGCAAGATGGCATACCGGATTTGGCGCCACGCCAGAAATCACACGCCTTGCCGAGATCGCCCGCTCGATCGACCTGCCAAAAGGTCAGGGATACATCTGGATCGCAGGCGAAGCGCAAGCCGTAACCGGGGCACGTGAGCATTTCCGTGATCGGATCGGGTTCGACAAAGACCGCATCACCGCCATCGGTTATTGGTTCCTGGGCAAGCCGCGCGGATGACAAATGCGCCCATTTCACGCTAGCCTATACCTGCGGCGAAACCTTCTCGCTGGTCTCGCCCGGCCATGACATTGGCTCACTTGGGCCGGTCGGCAGATCAGCGACAGAGTTTCGCTTCTTCCATTTGGCAACGGTCTTCTGCTTGACGCCGTAGTGCTTGGCCAGTGATCTCAGGCTCTCTTGACTATGTTGTATCGCTCGACGGACCGCCTCTGTCGTGGTGGCGCTTCCCGTGAAGAAACCGGCTCATAGTGCCTCCTTCCATTCAATGGAAAATACTGCACCATCAAAGCATGGGACTAAACACCTAGATTGGCCCTTGGTAAATCGCCAATTGATTGCTTGCTGTCTTACGCTTCCGGTCTCCCCCGACTTAGTGCTTCCGTCGTTACAAGCGCGGCTCGCTTCCCTGTTTAGGCATCGATCGAACGCCTGCTATGAGAACTGGAAGAGAACGGTCGTAACAGCGAAGCCAGAGCTTGGACGCCTGGGCTCTCTGGTGCTTCACATGGGTATGCCGGTGGAGGCGTTTGTCCAGACTGGAGAGTGCGCCGCACTTTCATATCTCAACAAGCCGCTTGCTAATCAGATCGCACGTGCGAAGCGCGAGGAGTAACTGGATGTCCTGCGATCGAGACGAGCAATGAGCAAGAGGGTAGGTGAAGTGTACTCCGCGCTGCGGTGGACTGCACGGTTTGCGTGAAACCAATGCTTGGACACGTTCCTGGCTCCCTACGAGATTTCGTCGGCGGGCAGAAACTTCGTCTGTTCGACTGCGAGCAGGAAACGTGCGCGTTCCTCATCGGTCATATCGATGCGGCGGAGGTCCTTATCCATGAGTATTGGTGTCTTAAGCCCCCCGCAACAAATCAAAAAAGAGCCCGTCAGACCGAAAAGACGGTGGGCTTTTCTGCGTTCTGGAGCCAGGTATGAGAGCCATCCTACGCGGGTGGCGGTTCCGCATCGTTTCCTCTTCTGTCCGGCCGAGGGGAAAATGCAAATCGCAGCCACGCTAGGCCGTGCGCCAGGAAATCGATGCCGAGCAAGAGTGCCAACATCCACAGACTTAGCTTTGGGAACTCGGACAAGATGGCGAATCCTGCCCCGGCGCCAAAGGCTCCTGACAGCATCATGGTCCATCCTGCCTGACGCCAGTGGCTTAGGCTGAGCAACATCCTGACGATCCCCGACAGGGCGAACAACAGGCCGATCACGTAGGTTTGCAACAACTCTTGTGTGCGCCCGGACCGGGCCACGATGTTTGTCAGGATCTCCATCACGCTCGACCCCGCTGCATCAGTGAGCATCAGGCCCAAGGCGATGTAGAGAAGTCCCAGCAGCATCTGCCATGACAGGGCGCTCCAGCTTCTCGCCCACAAGGCGTGGACGATTTCGAATGTGCCGACCAAGATGGCAGCGGTTCCGATGAAGCCCGGAGTAACGACCGACGCAAACGCCACATCCGTCAGGACGACCAATCCCGCCAGAAGCATCACTCCGCCCAGCACGACGCGAACTGAAGCCGGGGGGCCGGTCGCATCGCCACCTGCGTTGCGTGGCCTGGTGTCGTGAAGTGCCATGGGTTCTCGTCACTCCCACTACTCGTTGTGACTGCGATGCTCCGACCAGCGGAGGGGGCTGCCCAAGAATGTTCGAATGCGCTCAGAAGCTGCGCCTACAGTGCAGCCACACCGATCTACCGGACACGGCACGTGAGTGTGCCTTGCGCTTGCAGAGCGCATGGCGGCAACAACGCTACCGCCGTTCATTCCGGCGCAGGACGTGACCGATGATGAAAACGATCCCGATGAGCAGCAAGATCACGCCTGCCAATCCGAACCCAAAGGAGCCATAGCGGTAGCCGGACGCCACGACCAGGAAGCCAATAATGATACTGGCGAAGCCAATGAGCTTCATCTTCATCAGGTTGAAGTTTGTACCATATCCTGCCATGGAGTATCCCCATTATCAGAAGTATACGCGAGTGGAATGAAAGGAATTAATCTTGGTGTCCGCTCTCTACTACATCGCAGCGCCGCGTGTTCAACGGAAAAGCCGACTGCGTCGCGTGAAAGAGGTCGTCCTGTTCTGGAGTCGCATACTAAAGACTGCTTAGATTAAGCGCAATGATAAGGTGTAATGCTCGACTTTTCTAGAGGGAATCTATTGACGGATGGCTCCGGCGGGTATCGGCGACCGCCACGGTCGTGCCTTTGGTGCGGCGATAGACGATCCAGAAAACTTTAAAGCGCCGCGCTCGGTCAGCGCCTGAATTTAATCCTCCTCGCCGCCGTTCTTGGATTGCACCCCGCGCTTCACATTTGGTGACGTCACCGAACCGGAGATCCGGGCTGCCTTCTCAATGATGACGTTCGCCTTTTCCCAGCCACCGGCGCGGCCAAGGCGGCGCGGGAACAGCCGCAAAATTTCCAGAAAGACTTCGACCGTGGCGCTTGCTTACCTGAGTAGGCCGGGTGCCCTCAGTTCGGCATCCAGCCGATTGTAGGCCGCCTGGACCATGTCGATGTCATTCAGGTGGCTGACGGCGGCGACTTCCATCATCACATTTGCAACAGCCGCTTCGACCCGCAAGCGTGGGGTTTGCATGCCTTCCTCTATTAGATCGGTTGCGGTCGTCTCGTCGCCGCCAAGTGCGAAATAGAGTTCGAGTGCTCGCCTCAAGAAGAGTGTGCCACGGGCATGGGGCGGTTGCGAAAAGAGATCGCCCTCGTTCTGGGTCAGAAGGGCTACCGCTTTGTTCTGTATCTCGCTCATTTCACGTTTCTCGCAGGTCAATTGTTCGAGTGGCGGCGAAAACTATCGTCCGATAGCACAACCGCCCCCTGAAACGCTACTTAGCTCGACCAACCTGAATTGAAGCTGGCGCCGTTCGAATGTGTTTCGCCATCCAGGTCGAGCCGAGCTGCCTGTTAAGTGGACTGACCCTGGTTTACGGCCTCAAGCGGCATATGACGGGTGTGCGCTCTTGCAACCCGATGCTGCAGATGAATGTTCCCGACGACGCGTTGCTCATGTGGAAAGGGCGATGGAGGCTTCACGGGGTGGCGCGGCCCGATGGGAAGCACACAGGGTCCGTCATCGGTTACGAGCACTCTCGCCTCGACATCGTAGATGGCGGCGACGTTTTCGGCGGTGAGCACTTCGGCGGCAGTTCCCCATGCCATCAGCCGCCCTGCCCGTAAAAGCAGGAGAATGTCCGCTGCCCTTGCCGCAAGGTTCAGGTCGTGGATTGCCATGAGAACCAGCGCACCGGTCCGCGCCACATACTTCCTGAGAATGTCGAGGACAGTGAGCTGATGGCGGATGTCGAGCGCGCAGGTCGACTCGTCGAGGATGAGGAGCTTCGGGCGCCGCATCAACCTCTGAGCGAGCAACACGAGTTGCTGCTGGCCGCCCGACAGGGTTCCGACCTGACGGCGTGCGAGCGCCTCGAGGCCGAACTCGTGGAGCATCTCGCTGGCCTGCTGAAGCTCGCCTTGTCCGACGCGAAAGCCGAGCTGCTCGTGGCATCCGAGCAGAAGCGTTTGCAACACCGAGAGATCCGCCTTGGTGCAGCAGTGTTGCGGCATGAAGCCGACGCTCCGGGCGTTCAGTGGCCCCGCGCCCCACCGCACCGATCCCGAATGGGCGAGCCTTCCGGCGATGGCGCCCAGAAGCGTGGACTTTCCGGCGCCGTTGGGACCGGCAAGGGCGACGATCTGGTTTGCGGTAAGGGACAAGGAGAGCGAATCGACGATCGTCATGCGTCCGCGCCTGACGGAGACACCATCGAGGATGAGTTCTTCCTTCATGATATTTCACTTCCTCCCCGACGAACGATAACGAGGAACAACATGGGGATGCCGGCAACGGCAGTGATGATGCCGACCGGGATGACCGAAGCTGGCGAGAGCAGTTTGCCGAAGACCGAAGCGCCAATCAGGATGATCGCGCCTGCAATTGCGGCAAAAGGAAATGCAAAGCGATGATCTTCGCCCACTGCGGTGCGGGCAACATGCGGGGCGATAAGGCCGACGAAGCCGATCGTGCCGACGAAAGACACGGCGGCCGCGGTCAATAGCGCGACCAGGACGAAGCTGCGCTTGCGCAACGCGCTCACCGAAAGGCCGAGGCTGGAGGCGTTGGCCTCGCCGAGGCGAAGCACTGTCAGCCTCCAGCAATCCCGCGCGACAAAAGGCAGGCAGGCCGCAAGGATCGCTGCGGTGACCGCGACCGAGGTCCAGTTCGCCTTCAGCAGGCTGCCAAACAGCCAGAACACGATCTGCTGGAGCACTTCCGGCGAGGCCAGGAATTGCAGCAGCGATTGCATCGACTGAAACAGGAACAGGACTGCTATCCCCGCCAGAACGAGGATTTCTGATGTGGCTCCCCTGAGTTGCGCCACGAAATAGACGAGCGCGCAGGCAAGGAGGGTCATGGCAAAGGCCGTCGCCGGGACAACGACGAAACCCGGAAGCGGAACGAGGCCGCCGAACATGATGGCAAGCGCCGCCCCAAAGCCCGCGGCGGCGGAGAAGCCGAGGGTAAACGGGCTTGCCAGCGGATTGTCCAGGATCGTCTGCATCTGCAGTCCCGCGATCCCAAGGCAGGCCCCGACAAGCGCGCCCATCAGGGTTTGAGGCATGCGTAGCTGCCAGAGGATGGTCGCGGCCGCAACGTCGTCGCCCTTCGGGCCGGCCAGAAGGGCGGACCACACGTCGAACAGCGACATGCCGGACGGCCCGGTCAGAAAATCCACCAGGACCAGGATCAAGAGGGCTGCCAGCCCGACGCCAATGGCGCCGAGCCGCCTCGCCGTGGCCCGCCGGTAGTCGGCGACCACATGTGCCGTCTCAAAGACAGCGCCGGTCATTTGACGCTCGCTTCGTAGGGAAGGACGAACACGCCGTCTGCCTTGATCGGCATCCAGGTGTCGTAGTAGCGCCGGATGTCTGCGACAGGATCGACGTCTTTGAAGGCGTCGGGATAAAGCTGTTTTGCAATGTACTCCGCGTAGACAAAGTCGGACAGGGTACGCGAACCGCCATGATAGATGGCATGGACGCCGCCGTTCTGGACAGCCGGCAGCGTGCTCCAGCCGGGACGTTCGACATAGGCCTTCATCCGGTCGCGGACCAGTTCCTCGGAGGCGCCGAACCCGACTGAGACGGACAAGGGCTTGTTCGCCCATTCGGATCCGGCCAGGAGCACCAGGTCGGGCTTCTGGGTGAGCACATATTCCGGGCTCAGCGGGCCCCAATTCTCAACCTGGTCCTTTGCGATATTGATACCGCCGAGCTCGTCAACGAGCGCGCCCCACATCGTCTTGCCATAGCTGTTGCCGACGTCCTGCGCACCCTTCTGGGCAAGTTCGACATAGACCTTCTTGTTGCTCGGCGGAGCCGATTCAATTCGCCGCTTGATGTCGTGCATCGCGTCTTCGTACTGCTTTGCAAGCTTTTCCGCCCGCTCTTCGCTGCCCATCACCCGGCCGAGGACAAGGGTAGACTGGACGTGCTTCTCGACCGTCTGCGAATTGTAGTCGAGCGTGACAACCGGTATGCCCGCCGAGGTGATCTGGTCGACCGAGGCCCCCAGAGAATCAAAGGCCCACGCCGAGAGGATCACGAGGTCGGGCCTCGTTGCGATCACCTTTTCAACCGAGAAGGTGCCGTTTTCCGTGTCGCCAATGTCGGGGATCGTGGGCAGTGCGGGGATCGCCTTTGCGTAGGCTTCGAACTGGTTGGGACGCCAGTCTTTCCAGGTCGACAGCGATAGAGCTGCGACCTTGTCCATCGCGCCGGGACCGACGACTGCAATGAAATCCTCGTAGTAGAAGTTGAGGATCACCCGCTTTGCCGGTGCGTCCAGGATGACCTCCCGTCCCTTGACATCGACAACCCTGATTTCTGCGTGGCTCTGGCCGGCAAGTGCGAGTGCGGCAGTGGCGAGGAGGGCGGTGGTTTTGAGTGTATTGCGCATGTGGTTTCCTTGCGGCGGCACCGAGCACGGAATACGTGTCGTCGTGCGCCTGCCTTTGTTTTTCAACTGATTGGTGGGGAACTGAGAGCGACCGCCCACTCTGCCGTTGGCTTGACGGGCAGGATCGTGCATGTCGATGCGTTGTCGCATCGACCTGGGTCGTGGTGCCGGCTCTCGACATGGTCAGGGGGCGTTTTGCAAGCAAACCGCTCTGGTATTGATCCATCGCAGCGACGACGAAGCGCCTCGGCTGATCACGTGGCCGTTAGCGTCGGGGGCCCTCGGGCGGAAACGCCATACGCCAGCGACCGCTGCCGGAGCGTCTGGCAGGTGGTGATGAATGGGGGAGTGGCTTCCCGGAACGAAACCGGCGCGCCGATCGTGTCGGCTGGGTCGGGAAGCAATGTGTTTGCGGCCAACCGGCATGTTTCGCATCCGGTTGCAGGTTTGGACTTGTGATCCTCACCGGTGCCCAGGCATTGATCCGGCATTGAGCCGTCGGGCAGCATATAGCTTGCTTCGGCCGTGGCCTGTGAAGGCAGGTCGGCGCGCGGCGGCGCATTGTGGATGAGACCGATCGAGATCAGCGTCAGAACGCACAGGATGCGCAGGGACATCGCCCAAATGCCGCCAATCCGTTTCAAGGCGCAACTCCCCGATTCGATCCCTTGTTCGATTGGATGTTAAGCCATCCTTTCCGTTCTGATTTGCGCCAGGTCAAAGTTCGTCGGAAATTATCGTTGCCAACCAGCTGTTGACGGACCGGCATGACCCGGAAGACGCGAGCGATCTCGTTTGAATCGTCCCGGCAGGCTTTCGCAAAGCCGTGCCGCAACCGCGCCAGCATGCACGGCGAAATCCACGGTCATGCCAACTCCATCGGCGTCCCATCGCCGTATCGAGGACGGATCGGAGACTTTGGAACCGAACACGGATGGCGCCGATAAAACCTTCAAGTTTTAGTCATCTTATCGGCATTGTTTGCGCTGGCGCAAAGTCGGTCATCGGGTGATCGCCGATATCCCTTTCAACATCAGGGGTTGAAAGGACAGGGGCATGCAAAGGGTTGGCTGGCAAGCTTTAGTGATGGGCGGTGCGTTGGCGACGGGTGTGTCTAACCTCGCGTTGGCACAATCGGCGACGCCAGGCGCCACAACGACGTTGCAAACCATAACCGTGACTGGCAGCAGGTGGGCGAATACGGCCGATGAAACGGCGCGTCGACTGCAGGCTCTGCCTGGGGGCGTGGCGTCCGTCGACGTTGACGCGACGCCCGCGCCTGCAATACCGACCGTTGCCCAGGCGCTGGAGGCCGTGCCCGGCGTGGTGGTCCAGCGGTTTTTTGGCGGCAATGATCAGCCGCGCATCCAGATCCGGGGTTCGGGGCTTCAGCAGAACCCGGTCGAACGCGGCATTCTCGTGCTCAAGGACGGACTTGCGATCAATCGCGCCGACGGATCTTACATCGTTGGTCTTGCAAATCCTGGCGAAGCCAGCCTGATCGAGGTCTATCGCGGCTACCTTGCCAATCGCCTCGGCGCGAGCGTGCTCGGCGGCGCGATGAATTTTGTTTCGCCCATCGATGACGAAACCGTGCTTGCCACCGGTGGTGGAAGTTTCGGGCGTGCGGACGCATCGGCGCGAACAGGTTTCGATGGCGAGCGCTTCGCCGCAGGTATTTATGCCGATATCAGCCGCCGTGACGGGTTCCGCGTTTATAACGGCTCGCAGCGTGCCTCCTTAGGCGGCGCGGTTGAGTTGGAGCTTTCCGATACCGTTTCGACGCGGCTCTTCGCTGGCTACACCGACCTATCCTTCGACGTCGCGGGGCCACTGAACCGCGAGGCGCTCAATGCGGATCCGCGGCAGGTTTCTTCCGGCCCGCCGTCAAGCATAGGGCCGAATGTCTTGCGCGACCGGCCGCGACGCGAAGCCAGCCAGTTTCTCATCGGTTCGCGCACCTCGATCGCGCTCGAAGAACACCTGTTCGATATCGGGCTCGGATATACCTACACCAGGGATATGTTTCGCTTTCCGATCTCGAGCGGTGTGCGCAGAACGGATGGTGGGGATCTGACGGCGCAGCTCCGTTATGCCTATCAGCCGGACGAGATTGCAGCGCTACCTCTGTTCGAGGCCACCGCGCAATATGTGGTTGGATCATCCGATCGGACCTATGCGATCAACCGCAACGGCACGGCGGGCGCGCTCTTTGGCACGAACGACCTGGATGCCTCGACGCTATCGCTGACCGGCGGCTTCAACATACCGCTGTCAGACGCTGTAACGCTTTCTCCGTCGCTGTCCTACACCTACGCCACGAGGGACAATGACGATCAATGGTCCGCGGCGTCGCGTCCAAGGCTCGCGTTCGGTCCCGGTGGAGCGGTGAATTCCACCGTTCCGGCGGCGGACACGAGCTACGGGCGGGATTATGGCGGCTGGAGCCCGGCGCTGGCGGTAAGCTGGCGGCCGAACGAAGATCAGATGTTGTTCGCGGCACTCAGCCGCAGCTTCGAGCCGCCGACGCATGACGATCTTCTGGGCACGACCGGCGGCACGCCCAACGCGTCGCCCAGCGGTTTCTCGACGCCTGACCTGGATGCTCAGACGGCCACCACCCTGGAGGCCGGGTGGCGCGGCCAGCAGGGGGCATGGTCCTTCGACGCTGTGACCTATTACTCCTGGGTGCATGATGAATTGCTGAGCCTGCGCGATGAAAGCGGCTCGCTGCTCGCGGCGTTCAACGCTGATAGGACCACCCATTTCGGTGTGGAATTCGGGCTTTCCCGGCCGATCACCGACAAATGGAGCGCGCGTCTTGCCTATACCTACCAGGACTTCCGCTTTGATGATGATCCGCTGCGGGGCGACAACAGGCTTGCGGGCGCACCTCGCCAGGTCGTGCATGCAAGCCTTCAATACGCGGCGAACGAAGACTGGGATCTGATCGCAGCACTGCAATGGGTCCCGTCGAAAACGCCCGTCGACAACATGAACACCGTCTATGCCGATCCCTATGCGGTCGTCGACCTTAGGACTGAGTACCGCTTCAATGACGTCTTCTCGTTCTACGGCGAAATCACCAACCTCTTCGACAAGACCTACGCGTCGTCAACCCTGATCGTCGATCAGGCGAGCGCCAACCAGGCGGTCTACTTGCCAGGCGATGGTCGCGGCTTTTACGCCGGTCTCAAGGCGCGCTTCTAGCACAAGGAAAACACCGATGGTTGTTCTTACCCGCCGCAAGACATTGGCCGGCCTGTCCGTCATGGCGCTTTCGGGCCTCGGTGCGCCGTCGATCGTGCGCGCCCGCGAGGTGCTGACGATTTACGGCCCACCGGCTGCGCCAAGTGCGGTGCTGGCGCATGCGATCAAAACAGGCCTGCTTGCCGATGTCATGCCGGGTGCCGTCTTTAAGGCGTGGAAATCGCCTGATGAAATGCGTGCCGCAGTGGCGTCGGGCAACATGGGTGCCGTGGTGATGCCGAGCTACGGCGCCGCAAACCTGCGCAACCGCGGCTTGGACATAGGCCTGCTCAACATTCTCAGCAATGGCCTGCTCTATATCGTCTCCAAGGACGAGACGCTGACGACGCTCGAAAGCTTGAGAGGCAAGTCTCTCGCGCTTCCGTTTCGAAATGACATGCCGGATCTCGTCATCGGCCGGCTCGTTCAGGAGGCGGGGATGGAGCCATCGGCGATCCATCTGGAATATGCGGCGACACCGCCCGAGGCCGTTCAACTGCTCCTGACCGGCCGGGTGGATGCAGCGCTGCTCAGCGAACCGGCGGCGACCGGGGTGATCCTGAAGGCCAAATCCCTGTTCATGGATGTGCACCGGGTTATCGACGTCCAACAGGAATGGGCGAAGTTTTCGGGAAAGCCAGCCATTCCTCAGGCAGGCCTGGCATTGACACGTGAGATGTGCGACCGGATCGGTCCGTCAGGGGTGGAAGGGCTTCAATTGGCCCTGGAAAAGGCGCTTGAACAAGTGCTTGCCGATCCGCTGACGGCCACCGCCAGCGCTTCGGAAGCCCTGGGCTTCCCGCCCGAGATCATCGCTGCGTCCTTTCCGACAAGCCATCTGGTTGCTTCCCGCGCACGCGCGGCGCGACCGGATCTGGAGCATTTCTACGAAATTCTTGCGCAGACCAACCCCGCGATCATCGGCGGAAGGCTGCCAGACGACGGTTTCTATCTGCTGTGACCCTGCGCACAAACTGCCTTGCGGCCGGGAGCTGGCTTGGACGGTACCTCTGGTCCGCCTGGGCCGGCGCTGCCGGGATCTGCTGTTTTCTCGCCGCGTGGCAGGCCGGTCACGAGATCTATGGCTCTTTCATTCTCCCGTCTCCATTGGAAACGGTTTCGGCGATCATGCGGATTGCAGAGGATCCGCTGTCTCCATCCATTATCGCGCAGAGTGCCGGGCGCGCGCTGACAGGCTTCGCACTGGCGGCGGTTTTCGGAACCGCTCTCGGTCTTGCCGCCGGTTACTCCTTCGCGGCGATGCGACTGCTGAAGCCCGTTGTTACCGTCATGCTCGGGGTTCCGCCGATCGGGTGGATCGTGCTGGCGCTGATCTGGTTCGGCTCATCCGGTGGCACCGCCGTCATGACCGTGCTCATCGCCTCGCTGCCGGTCTCCTTTGCCGGCGCGCTTGAGGGCGTGGCCAAGCGTGACCGCCAGCTGGAGGTCATGGCTAAGGCGTTTGGTGCGTCTCGCTTCTACCAGCTGCGCACGGTTACGGGGCCGCATGTCCTTTCCTATCTGTTTCCCGCCTGGACAACGACCGCCGGCAGTGCCTGGAAGGTGACTGTCATGGCCGAGCTGTTGTCGAACTCCGGCGGGATTGGAGGCGCGCTGGCGGAGGCTCGCGCGCTCTTCGACATTCCACAGGTCACGGCCTGGCTGGCGATCACCGTGGTGCTCGCACTTCTGACGGACTATGGCTTCCTGCATCTGCTGCGCGAAGCACTGGAGCGGTGGCGCGCCGCCGGTTTGCCCTGGGGGGTGAAGCGATGAAGCTGACGATGAGCCGCGTCGGACATGCATTTCTCGGACGCACGGTGTTTGAGAATTTCGATCTGTCGATCGACGGCGGAGAGATCGTAGGCCTGCTTGGCCCCTCGGGATGTGGCAAGACCACGCTTCTCCAGATTGCCGCCGGCATCGTCGAGCCGGCGAAGGGAAGGGTCGTGCGGACCTATCGGCGGCATGCGGTCGTGTTCCAGGAACCGCGCTTGCTGCCCTGGCTGACCTTGCTCGACAACATCGCTTACGGGCTGGCCGCTGATGGCGTGCGTTTGTCCGAGCGACGCAAACGAGCAGGCGAATGTGCGCTCGGTGTTGGGCTTCGCGAGACGGATTTCGGCAAGTATCCCTCGGAGCTTTCTGGCGGCATGCGCCAGCGGGCCGGTGTTGCCCGGGCGCTCGCGGTCTCTCCCGACATGATGTTTCTCGACGAGCCGTTCAGCGCGGTCGATGTCGGGCTGAGGCGACTTCTTCAGGACCAGATCATGACGGCTGCGCGCCAGCAGGGTTTCGGCGCTCTTTTCGTCACCCACGACCTCGCAGAAGCATTGCGCATCTGCGATCGCCTGCTCGTGTTGTCGGCCAGGGATGGATCCGTTCTCACGCACAAGACCATCGAGGGCCGGCCGGGCGAGCGCTCCGATCTCGAAATCTTCCATCGCCTGACCCAATGGACACAGGATCGGGACTTCGCCGAGCTTTTTTCTGCCGAGGAAAGATCGACATGAAGACGGCGCCTGTATTGAAAGAGGCATTGCGCCTTTTCTTCCCGCTTGCGGCCGCGCACGGCGCGTTATGGCCAGTGCTATGGGTCATCGTCGACGCCTACGACCTGCCGTTTGCAACCAGCATTCCTTCGTCGCAATGGCACGCGCACGAGATGCTTTTTGGAACCTACGGCATGGCTTTGGCGGGCTTCCTCGCATCGGCGGTGCCGGAATGGACGGATACGAACCCGACAAGGTCCCGCGCCCTTGTCATGTTTGCGCTACTCTGGCTGCCTGGACGTATCGTCGGTGTTGTCGGATGGGATGCTCTAAGTCTGTTTGCCGGACTGACGGACATGGTGTTCTACTGCGCGCTTCTGGTCGTGATCATCAGGCCGATGATCGCCCGCAGAACCACCAATCATCTGTCGTTTGTGTTCTGGCTCAGCGCATTCGTGTTTGCCGAGGCGGGTATCCGTGTCGCGTGGTTTCTGGGCGAGTACGAGCTTTCTGCGCGGTTTATCGATGCTGCGCTGTCCATTTTCGTGGTGTTCTTTTCCCTTTCGGCCGCGCGCATCAGCGTCGTCGTCATCAACCTCGCCCTGGACCCGACGGGGGCAAGCTCGCCCTACCGTCCGCATCCGGGTCGCCGGCATGCGGCAAGCGCCATGGTGTCGGCCTACATCGTTTTGTCATTGCTTCTTCCCCACTCCCTCGTGCCGGGCTGGATCGCCTTGGCAGCGGGAGCGGCCTTTTTCGATCGGCTGGCCGAGTGGTTCATCGGTCGCGCCGTGCTCAAGCCAGAGGTGCTGACGCTTGCAGTGGCCAATATGTTCGGGGGCCTGGGGTTTCTTGCGCTGGGCGCTGCGCGCCTGGGTGCGGATGTGCCCGCCCTTGCGGGATTGCACCTGCTCGGCGTCGGCACGCTCGGGCTTGCCGTCATCGCAGTCTTCATCGTCGCAGGGCTGCGCCATACTGGCCGGGATCTCGTCGCCTTGCCGTGGCAAGCCTATGTCTCAATTGGGCTTGTGGCCGCGTCGGCCGTCCTGAGGGTTCTGCCGGAGTTCGGCTTTGTACCGGAATTCTACGGCGCCCATCATGCGGCAAGCGCCATTCTGTGGTCGGCCGCCTTCGCCATATGGCTGCAGGGCTTTGTTCCATTCCTGGTTCGGCCGGGCCTGGCGGACGGCGCCTGCCGGTAAGCTGGCGGAAACGTCGTTGAAAATGTCCAATCTACAGGTGCCTCGTGGGCAGCTTGAGTGCGTTCGGTCCGATGTTGAGACCGATCTGCAGACTCTCGGCGATCCGCCTTGCACGGTCGAGAAAGAAGTCTGCCGCCTCACCGGCGCAATGTTGGGAAACGGTTGCCTCGAACATTTTGAGCCAGTGCTCGAAGTGTTCGGGTGTAACGTCGAGGCCTTGGTGCACGACGTGAGGCTTGCCGCCATAGCGGCCCGTTTTCAGGGCGATGGACGACCAGAAGTCGACGAGCGTTGAAAGATGCAAATCCCAGTGTTCGCCGATGCGCGCGTTGAAGATAGGTCCAAGCACGGAGTCGCGACGGATACGGTCGTAGAAGTCGTGAACAATTGCCGTGATCAGGTCTTCGGATATGCTGGTTGGAAGCAGCGTCGCACCCATGATGTTTCCATCAATGTCTTCTGATGGTGCATTCCATAGGCCTCGAGAACGACGCTGTAAATCGGCGGACATGCGGCATGCTGTCGTAGCGGCGACACCGAGGTGAGACGTGGTGAACATCGAAAGCTTGCGTCAGCGCAACGAGGGCGTGTCGCTGCGAGCCTAACAAGGAACGGACAGGTACCCCGACGAACGTCCATCTGCTGGACGATCGAGCACAGCGGAGGATCAGCGTGATGATCGATATGGAAGTAAAAGATCCGACATTGTGCGATTGCACGGTCGAGGTCGCCGAACTGCTGGCGAGCATGCCAGCCGCCGGCGTCGGTGACGGTTCCTTGTTCGATCTTCTTGCCGTCCGCCTCGAGACATCGCGTGACCGCCTCCACTGGACCGGACCCTTCGCGAACGAAAATGCGTTATCGGAAAGAGCTGTCCAATGCTGACATTGACAAGCCGGCGAATTCTGCGCGTCGACCGCGATGCCGGTGGCGATTTTTCTGTGCCGGCGGCAACGATGTCATCGGCGCTGCGTCTGCCGCCGACGGAGCTGCGGAGCCGCCTCAACCGTGGCGAAGTCAGGAGCCAGGTTGAGATCGGTCAGGGGGAGCACCTGGGAACATTCAGGCTGACGCTGCGGTGCGGCGGTCGCCTCTGGACGGCGACGGTGTCTGCCGACGGTACGGTGATCGACGAAGTCTTCTCGTTTGATCGAGAGCGCCTGGCCAACTGGCGCCGCCGCCACGGCAACGCCGGCTAGGATCCTTCGGCTGTTCAGATCGTCAGCGGTTGCGATCTCTCCTGATAGAAGTTGCGTTTCAACAAAGAACGATCAGTCAAAACGGCTCAGTTTCCCAACTGATCAGCGGGTCATGATCTTGTCCCGTCTTAACTTCGCTCGCGGTTGATCACCGCTTGAGACAGCAGGGAGAACACATTGACTGACTATAACCTGGATACTTCCGTCGGAGCGTTTGCATGCGAGCTTCCGGGGGCTGCCGAACTGCTCAGGCAGCACGGTATCAACTTTTGCTGCGGCGGCGAGGCGTCGCTTGCCGAGGCGGCGACAGATGCCGGGGTCGATGCGGTTCACTTGCTCGCGCGTCTCCAGGCGCTCGAGCTCGCGGCAAGGCGCGAAGCGCCGGCTGAGACCAGTGAGCTTATCGCTCATATCCTGGAGCGCTATCACCAGACGCACCGCAACGATTTGGAGTGGTTGATCCCGCTCGCCCAAAAGGTAGAACACGTTCACGGTTCGCATCGCTCGGCGCCGCTCGGCCTTGCAGAGGCGCTCGCCGAACTGAAGGATCACCTCCTTCCCCACATGGCGCGAGAAGAGCTCGCTCTGTTTCCCATGATGCGGCATGAGCCGGATCCGGATATCGGGCATTTGATCGCAGGCATGCGGGACGAGCATACAATCGAAAGTAGAAGTCTCGCCGTGATCGAGCATTTGACGCATGGCTTTGCGCTTCCGGGCGACGCATGTCGGTCCTGGACAGCTCTCTACATCGGCGTTGAAAAGTTCTGCGACGATCTTGTCACGCATATGCATCTGGAAAACGAGGTTCTGTTTCCTCGTTTTCCAGGCGTCGAAGCGGCCCAGTAGCCCGGTTCACCGACGGCAGTTCGGTTGGGAGAGGCTTCCCAACCGAACTACCCGGCAGTTTTTCTGTTTCTTCACTGGCAACGCCTAAGTCTCTGTCCAAATTCGTTAATCAACCCAATGCCTGGAGACGCCTGCATCGTGCGAAGGCGACGCCGTCAATGACCCTCTCGGGCATGGCGGCGGCCAATCTCCATAGCCAACCGTGCAGCCGGCCATCCGCTTGCAGTCACAGTATCGTGGGCGGTTAGGAGACAAGCTCCACATCCCGCCTTCGAGTTCATCTCTTCTCGTGCAGTTACCGGCGAAGCGAGGAAAATCTTCCTCTGGTCGTCCTGAAGCGCGGTGCGCGCAATGAATTTTGCTTCGGTCTCCAACTTCGGCCTGACAAGCAGCGGTTGTTTGAGCCAGATCAACGACCATCCTTCACCAACGTTCCATTGGTCCTGCAACGATTTGCGGGAAACGCCCTGGAATGAAATTCGTCCGTCTTGTCCTTCTGCTCTGCGTCAGCCTGTGCGGCGCCGTATCCGCCAGCGCGGCAACGGTGCTGCAGGAGTTTTTACCGGCCGCAACGGCCTCGGACATTGTGCCGGGGGCGGATGGCTTCGGCGCTGTGCGCGACGATCTCGCGGTGGCCCCGGTGCTGAAGGGCGGCCAGACGGTGGCTTGGGTCTTCATGACCTCGGATTTCGTCGGGACGACCGGCTACTCCGGCAAGCCGATCCACACCCTCGTGGCGGTGGACAAGGACGCGAAGATCGTCGGCGTCCGGCTGGTGAAACACTCGGAGCCCATCGTCCTCATCGGCATTCCGGATGCCAAGGTAAAAGCGCTCGTCGCCGGTTACGCCGGCCTCGATCTCGTCGCCGAGGCAAAATCCGGTGGCACGACCCATGAGGTCGATATTATCTCCGGCGCGACAGTGACGGTCATGGTCATCGACGATTCGATCGTCCGTTCCGGGCTCAAAGTCGCGCGAGCGCTCGGCCTCGGTGGACTTGCGCCGGAAAAGGCCAATACCGGCCCGCGCTTCGAAATCGATCCCGCAGCCGCCGCGCCGTCCGACTGGACCGAGGCAGAGGGTGACGGCACGCTGCGTCGCCTGTCGCTCGACGTGGCGCAGGTCAATGCTGCTTTCGCCGGCCATCCCGATGAGCGCGCCCGTGAGCGCGCCATTGCGCAAGCGCCGGAAACCACGTTCATCGAGATGCAGGCAGCGCTGGTCTCGGCGCCCCCTATCGCCAGGGCGCTTCTCGGGACAGCCGAGGAGAAAAACCTGGAGGCATGGCTCGGCGAGGGTGAGCACGCCATCGCGCTCGTGGGGCGCGGCCTCTATTCCTTCAAGGGCTCGGGCTATGTGCGCGGCGGCATCTTCGATCGCATCGTGCTGATCCAGGACGATGTTTCCGTTCGTTTTCGTGATCGCGACCATCGTCGGCTGGGAGCCATCGCGCTTTCCGGTGCGCCGGAATTCAACGAGATGGACCTGTTCCGCATCCCGGCGGGCCTCGGCTTCGACCCGACGAAACCCTTCCGCATCCAGCTCCTGGCGCAGCGTGAGGTCGGGCCGATCGAGAAGGTGTTCCATACATTCGACCTGGGCTATCAGCTTCCGCAGAAATACCTGCGCGCCGTCGCGCCGCCGCCAAAGGAAGTCGCTGCCGTTGCGGATCGTGGCGAAGGGGCCGCCCAGGCCGATCTCTGGAAGCGCATATGGGACGACTCGAAGCTGAAGATTGTGGTGCTCGGCGCCATGCTTGTTGTGCTGACGGGCGTGTTCTTCTTCCAGACCTATGCCGTCAGGAACGCGAGGGCGTTTTATATCTTCCGCATCATCTTCCTGACGGTGACGCTGGTTTTCCTCGGCTGGTACGCCAACGCACAGCTCTCCGTCGTCAACCTGATGGCTCTGTTCGGGAGCTTCGTCAGCGGCTTCAGCTGGCAGGCTTTCCTGCTGGACCCGCTCACCTTCATCCTGTGGTTTGCCGTTGCCGCGGCACTCCTGTTCTGGGGACGGGGAGCTTATTGCGGCTGGCTCTGCCCCTTCGGCGCCCTGCAGGAGCTGACCAACCAGATCGCGCGCAAGCTGCGCATTCCGCAATGGACGCTTCCCTGGGGCCTGCACGAACGGCTCTGGCCGATCAAGTACATGATCTTCCTTGGTCTTTTCGGGGCATCGCTGATCAGTGTCGAGCAGGCTGAACATCTGGCCGAGATTGAACCGTTCAAGACTGCGATCATCCTGAAATTCATCCGCGCCTGGCCGTTTGTGGCCTATGCCGCAGCACTTCTCGTCGCCGGGCTCTTCGTCGAGCGGTTCTATTGCCGCTACCTGTGCCCGCTGGGTGCGGCGCTGGCGATCCCCGCGCGTATGCGCATGTTCGACTGGCTCAAGCGCTACCACGAATGCGGAAACCCCTGCCAGACCTGCGCCATCCAGTGTCCGGTGCAGGCGATCCATCGCACCGGCGAAATCAATCCGAACGAGTGCATCAACTGCCTGCACTGCCAGGTCCTCTATCAGTCCGAAAGCGTCTGCCCCGTCGTGATCAAGAAGATGAAGTCGCGGGCAAAGCTTGCGGCAAGCCCGGGCGGCGCTCCGCCCCCGCAACCCGCAGCCAAAGTTTAAACGAAGCCAAGGTTCAAACGAAAAAGGAACCCGATCATGGAATCAAAGGAAAACAAGGGACTGAGCCGCCGGGCTCTCTTCAGCGCGACGGCAGGCAGCGCCATTCTGGCCGGCACGGTGGGCCCCGCCGCACTGGGCCTCGGAGCTGTCGGGCTGGCCACTCCGGCCCGTGCCGCGACAGGTGCCGACGGCTCGGTCGCACCGGGCAAGCTCGATGACTATTACGGCTTCTGGTCCTCGGGCCAGACCGGCGAAATGCGCATTCTCGGCATCCCCTCGATGCGCGAGCTGATGCGGGTTCCGGTGTTCAACCGTTGCTCGGCCACCGGCTGGGGCCAGACCAATGAATCGATCCACATCCACCAGCGCACGATGTCGGAGAAGACGAAAAAGCAGCTCGCCGCCAATGGCAAGAAAATCCACGACAACGGCGACCTGCACCACGTCCATATGTCCTTCACCGACGGCAAGTATGACGGCCGCTATCTGTTCATGAACGACAAGGCCAACACGCGCGTGGCGCGCGTGCGCTGCGACGTGATGAAGACCGACGCCATCCTGGAGATCCCCAACGCCAAAGGTATCCACGGCATGCGTCCGCAGAAATGGCCGCGGTCGAACTATGTGTTCTGCAATGGCGAGGACGAAGCGCCGCTCGTCAATGACGGCTCCACGATGACGGACGTGTCGACCTATGTGAACGTCTTCACCGCTGTCGATGCCGACAAGTGGGATGTGGCCTGGCAGGTGAAGGTCTCGGGCAATCTCGACAATTGCGATGCCGACTACGAAGGCAAGTGGGCGTTCTCGACCAGCTACAACTCCGAAATGGGCATGACGCTGGAGGAGATGACCAAGTCCGAGATGGACCACGTCGTCGTCTTCAACATCGTCGAGATCGAGAAGGCGATTGCGGCCGGGCAGTATGAGGAGATCAACGGCGTCAAGGTGGTGGACGGGCGCAAGGAGGCCAAGTCCCTCTTCACGCGCTACATCCCGATTGCCAACAATCCGCACGGCTGCAACATGGCGCCGGACAAGAAGCATCTGTGTGTTGCCGGCAAGCTCTCGCCCACCGTCACCGTGCTCGACGTGACGAAGTTCGACGCCCTGTTCTACGACGATGCCGAGCCGCGCAGCGCGGTGGTGGCGGAGCCTGAACTGGGCCTCGGTCCGTTGCACACGGCCTTCGACGGACGCGGCAACGCCTATACGTCACTCTTCCTCGACAGCCAGGTGGTCAAGTGGAACATCGATGAGGCCATCCGCGCCTATGCCGGAGAAAAGATCAATCCGATCAAGGACAAGCTCGACGTTCAGTATCAGCCTGGCCACCTGAAGACGGTGATGGGCGAGACGCTGGACGCCACCAACGACTGGCTGGTGTGCCTGTGCAAATTCTCCAAGGACCGGTTCCTGAATGTCGGTCCGCTGAAGCCGGAAAACGATCAGCTGATCGACATTTCCGGCGACAAGATGGTGCTGGTGCACGACGGCCCGAACTTCGCCGAACCGCATGACGCCATCGCGGTCGCCCCCTCGGTCCTGCCGAACATCCGCTCGGTCTGGGATCGGAAGGACCCGTTGTGGGCCGAAACACGCAAGCAGGCCGAGGCCGATGGCGTCGACATCGACGAATGGACGGAGGCCGTGATCCGCGACGGCAACAAGGTTCGCGTCTACCTGACCTCGGTCGCGCCGAGCTTCAGCCAGCCAAGCTTCACGGTGAAGGAAGGCGACGAGGTCACGGTCATCGTCACCAATCTCGACGAGATCGATGACCTGACCCACGGTTTCACCATGGGCAATCACGGGGTTGCGATGGAGGTCGGGCCGCAGCAGACGAGCTCCGTCACCTTCGTCGCGGCCAATCCCGGCGTCTACTGGTACTATTGCCAGTGGTTCTGCCATGCGCTGCACATGGAAATGCGCGGACGCATGTTCGTGGAACCGAAGGGCGCCTGATCGATGCGTCTGTCCGTTCTCCTCATCGGCATCCTTATCGCCTCGCCGCTCGCAGCGGCGGAGCGCGCGGTCATGCCGGGTACGGGCAGCCTCGCAGCGGCGATCGCCGGAGCTCAGCCCGGCGATGTCCTGACACTGACGGACGGGGCCTATACTGGCCCCGTCACCATCGACCGGTCCCTCACGATTGTCGGTAACCGCGCGGCAATCGTGGATGGGCTCGGGCAGGGCAGCGTGGTGACGATCACCGCGCCGGACGTGACCTTGTCAGGGTTCACAGTCACCGGCTCGGGCCGCGTGAACCAGGACCTCGACGCCGGTGTGAAAATCGTCCAAGGCGCCGACCGCGCCCACGTCGAAAATCTGCTCGTCACCGACAATATGCACGGCATCGACGTGCACGGCGGTCGCAATGCCGTTATCGCGGCGAACGAGATCGTCGGCACGCGTAGCGCCCGCATGAACGAGCGGGGCAACGGCATCTATGTCTGGAACAGCCCGGGCACGCTGCTGGAAGGCAATACCATTCGCTACGGTCGCGACGGCATTTTTTCGAACGCCAGCGCCGACAGTGTTTATCGCGGCAACATCATGCGCGACCTGCGCTTCGCCGTGCACTTCATGTACACCCGCAACACCGAGGTCTCCGGCAATGTCTCGGTTGGAAATCATCTGGGCTTCGCCATCATGTTCTCCAACCGTGCCAAGATTCTGAACAATCTCAGTCTCGGTGACCGTGAGCACGGGCTGATGCTGAATTATGCCAACAATGCCGACGTATCGGGCAATCTGGTACGTGGCGGTACGAAGAAATGCCTCTTCATCTACAACGCCCACAAGAACCTGATCTGGGGCAACCGTTTCGAGAACTGCGGCATCGGCATCCACTTCACCGCCGGCTCGGAGAAGAATGTGCTGACGGGCAACGCCTTCATCGCCAACCGCGAGCAGGTGAAATATGTCGGCACCCGCAACATGGAATGGAGCCATGATGGCCGCGGCAATTATTGGTCCGACCATCCGGCCTTCGATCTCAACGGCGACGGCATTGCGGATAGTTTCTACCGCCCCAACGACCTGGTGGACCAGATCCTCTGGTCGCAGCCGGCGGCAAGCCTGCTGATCGGCTCGCCCGCCGTGCAGATCGTACGCTGGAGCCAGAGGGACTTCCCCGCCACGCTGCCTGGAGGCGTGCGCGATAGCGCGCCGCTGATGCGCCCCCTGACCATCCCTGTCCCCCTCGAAATCCTGGGCCATGAGTCCGAGGCAGCCGGGCGCTGGACTGAAGGAAATTACGATGACACCGACGCTGACAATCTCCAGGCTCACTAAGCGCTTCCAATCCGTGGAAGCGCTGAAGTCCGTCTCCCTGACGCTGGAGCCGGGACGGCGCGCGGCGCTGCTCGGCCATAACGGCGCAGGCAAATCGACGATGATGAAGATCGTGCTTGGTCTCATCCCCTTCGACAGCGGCGAGGTCTCGGTCTGCGGCACAGCGCCCGGTTCGCCCGCGGCGCGGACGCAAGTGGCGTATCTGCCGGAAAATGCCGCCTTTCACCCGGCCCTGACCGGTGAGGAGCAGCTTCGCCACTATCTCGCGCTGCGCGGTGAAAACCCGCGGCAGGCGATAGAGCTTCTTGCACGGGTCGGGCTCGCCCATGCCGCCCGGCGGCGGATCGGCACCTATTCCAAAGGCATGCGCCAGCGTGTGGGGTTGGCTCAGACGCTGATCGGTCGCCCACGCCTCCTGGTTCTGGACGAACCAACCTCGGGCCTCGACCCGGTGTCGCGACGGGACTTCTACGATCTGCTCGACGGGTTGGCCGCAGAGGGAACCGCCATCCTGCTCTCTTCCCACGTGTTGACCGAGGTGGAGGCACGCACTGATCGCATCCTCATCCTTTCCGGCGGGGAACTCGTGGCGGAAGGTACGCTTGCCGATCTTCGGGCGCGCGCAGCGCTTCCGGTCGCCTTTTCCGTTCGTGCCGCGCCCGGCCATGCGGCAGGGCTGGCGGCAACCTTTCCCGAAGGCACGCCGGGCACGGACGGTCTCGTGCGCCTTTGCTGCTCGCAATCGGAAAAACTGCCGCTTCTTGCCCGTATCGCAGCCCTTGGGAACGCCGTTATCGATCTCGATGTGATCCCGCCCAGCCTCGAGGATATCTACAGCCATTTCAGTCGGAGGGACGGGCAATGAACCGCATCCTTGCCACCGCCACGAGCGAGTTCCGCATCGCTTTTCGCAATCGTTGGGTCACTATTGCCACTGGCATGATGGTGCTGTTCGCTCTGGTGCTGGCCGCCGCCGGCTCGGCCCCGACGGGCGATGTCGGCGTTGACCGGCTCTCGGTCACGGTCGCCTCGCTCACTTCGCTTGCGGTCTATCTCGTTCCGCTGCTGGCATTGCTGATGAGTTTCGACGCGGTGGCGGGCGAGGTGGAGCGCGGCACGCTTCCGCTTCTGCTCACCTATCCCGTCTCGCGCCTGCAGATCCTGCTCGGCAAGCTGCTGGCGCATCTCGCAATCCTCGGCCTCGCCGTGACGCTCGGTTACGGTACGGCGGCCTTGGTCGCTGTCTGGTCCGATCCGGAAGCCGTCAACGGGTTCGGCGCGTTATGGCGGCTGATCTGGTCCTCGGTCCTGCTCGGCGCGACATTCCTTGGCACGGGTTATGCGCTATCGGCGCTGGCGCGGCGGCCGTCGGGGGCAGCGGGGCTGGCCATCGCCCTATGGCTGGTGGCGGTGGTCCTCTACGACCTCGCCCTGTTGGCGCTGATCGTTACGGATGGCGGTGGGGCCTTCACCACACAGGCATTGCCCGTCGCTTTGCTCGCCAACCCTGCCGACGCCTTTCGCGTCTTCAATCTTTCGGCCGCACAAGCCGTTGCTGCCGCCGGCGGCCTAGGTGGGGCTGCGGGCGCGATTCCGCTCTGGCAATCGGCAGCTTCCCTTTTCTTCTGGCCGCTTGCCGCCATTGCGCTAGCTGCCGCAGCCTTCCGGAGGGTGACGCCATGAGGAGCCGACTTCGCTTCGTCCTGCTCGCTGCCGGGCTGGCGCTGCTTGCCGCCTGCAAGGAGGACGTTGCCCAGAGCATTGCGCCCCTGGACATGACGCCCGAGACCCTCGGTCATTACTGCCAGATGAACCTTCTGGAGCATCCCGGGCCGAAGGCCCAGATCTTTCTTGAAGGAAACCCGGCGCCGCTTTTCTTCAGCCAGGTGCGCGACGCTATCGCCTACGCTCGCGGGCCGGAGCAGATTGCGCCGATCCTCGCCATCTACGTCAATGACATGGGGGCCGCAGGGGCGACGTGGGAGCAGCCCGGTGACGGCAACTGGATTGTCGCCGGCAAGGCCTTCTACGTCGTTGGCTCCACCCGGCGAGGTGGCATGGGCGCGCCCGAAGCCGTGCCCTTTTCGAACCGAGATGCGGCGGCGGCTTTCGTCCGTGTTGAGGGCGGCAAGGTGCTGGCGCTTGCCGATATTACCGACGCCATGGTTCTGACCCCGGTGGAGACCGGCTCGGAACAGGGTGCGGGCGACGACGATTATCTCGGCCGTCTGCGTGCACTGCCCCATCCAGCCGGAGGTTGATCCCATGATGCTGACCCGACGCCGCCTGATCGCAATTTCCGCAGTCCTGGCAACTGTGCCCGCTGTCGCCCACGCCAAATCGGCAGCCCGCTTCTGGACAGGTCAGGCTCTTGGCGCGCGCGCCTCTATCCGGATTGATCACCCTGATGCTGACGCCATCGTCACGCGCGTCATGGCAGAGATCGATCGCCTGGAAAATATCCTCAGTCTCTATCGTCCGCAGAGCGCGCTTTCACGGCTGAACCGCGATGCTCACCTTGATGCCCCACCCTTCGAGCTGCTGGAATGTCTGTCACTGGCCGGTGCCGTGCATCGGGCGAGTGGCGGGCGGTTCGATCCGACGATACAGCCGCTCTGGAAGCTCTGGGCTGAATCGGCCGCAAATGGGAAGCAGCCTGATGCAAGGGCCGTCGAACGTGCGCGGGCCGATACCGGCTGGGGCAAGGTGAGGCTTGAAGCTGCAGCGGTCACCCTGAACCCGGACATGGCGCTGACGCTGAACGGTATCGGTCAAGGCTATGTCGCAGATCGGGTCGCCGTGTTGCTCGAAGCCGAAGGTCTGACAGACATCCTGATCGACACCGGCGAGCTCCGTGCGCTCGGGGGACGGCCAGGGGGCGGCGAATGGCCGGTGCGATTGGAGACGGGGGAGCGCCTGGCATTGCGCCAGCGCGCACTGGCCACGTCAGCGCCGCTCGGTACAACCTTTGATCAGGCCGGAAGAGACGGTCATATTCTCGATCCCGCGACCGGGATGCCCGCGCCAGCCAACTGGCGCTCCGTCTCGATCTCTGCCCCTTCCGCCGCCATGGCCGACGCACTCGCGACAGCCGCTTGCCTCTTGCCGGATGAAGGATCGATCCTCGCTATGATCGGCCGTTTTGAGGGCGCGCGCTTGGAAGGGATATCTCGTGTCTTCTGATGCGCTGCCGCGGCAAGATCGAGCTTGAGCGCCGCCTCGCTCGGCCGCATTGACCGCGGTGCTTGGAGGCCCCGTCGTTGCGAGCTCGGGATTCTGGTTTCCGCTGGTTCCGGTTGCGCTGAATTCCTGCCTGCTTGTTGGGCTCGGCGTTCTGTTTCACAAGCTTGCGAAGCGCAACTGCCCGCAGGTCTGGTGCCCGTTTCAAACGGGCATCAGACGGTTGACCCACTCTCGGACCGGCGTGTCGGCTATCTATCGCTTCCGGGAGCAAGCACCGGTCACAGGAGCTCGTAGCGGCGCAGAATGTCCGCGATCTGGGCGTCCTGATCCTTGTTGGGCAAAAGCGCCGGCTGTCGGCTGGCGCCGACCGAGGCGTCCTGCAGATAGAGCGAACGCTTGACCATCGCCGGCGCGAAGCCGAGGGCATAGAGATCCGTGCGGAAGGCCGAATAAATCGCCTGCTGCCGCTCAGCTTCGGCAATGTCGCCGGTGTTGAAGGCGTTCAAGATACCCGCGAGGACGTTTGGCATGGCGTTGCCAAGACCCGAGATGCAGCCGGCCGCGCCGTTGTGCAGGGCCCACAGCACCAGATGGTCTGGGCCGGAGTAAACTTCGAAGCCGTCCACGTCCTTAGCCACTTCCAGATAGGCCTCCAGCGTCTCCTTGGCGCCGCCGGAATCCTTGATGCCGGCGATGTTGCCGTGACGTGACAGCGTGCGCGCGGTCTCCGGCTCGATGTGGTTCTGGGTGCGGGCCGGAATATCGTAGAGATAGACGGGTGTTTCGACCGCATCGGCAACGGTCGAGAAGTGACGGATCAGGCCGTCCTGGGTGCAGGCGATGAAGAAGGGCGTGATTACGGCGATTCCGTCGACACCGATGCGGTCGAACTCACGCGCAAGCTTCAGCGTTTCGAAGGTGGCGGGCATGCCGGCATTGACGATGATCTTGACGCGACCGGCGACCTCATCGGTGACTTCCTCTGTCAGGCGGACCTTCTCTTCGAAGGTGAGGGCGCTGAAGTCGCCATTGGTTCCGGCGCACATGATGTTGTTGCCGGCGTCGACCTGGCGGCGCACCTGCGCGCGTGTCGCTTCGTAGTTAATGGTCTCATCGTCGTTGAAGCAGGTGACGAGCGCGACAAAGGCTTGCTTGGACATTTCAGTCTCCAGGGATTGGGGGACGCCTCAGGAGGCGTATTCGAGCCGGGCGGCGCGATTGGCCGCCTGAACATCGGGGTCGGGATCAAGCCCGGCTGCCAGCAGCGCGCGGGTATAGTCTTGGCGCGGGGTTTCAAACACCTCCTGCACCGTGCCCAGTTCCACGACATGGCCCTTCTGCATCACCATGACGTGGTCGGCAAAGTCGCGAACGACCGGAAGATCATGAGCGATGAAGATGAAGGCGATGCCCATGTCCTTGCGAAGCCGGTCGAGCAAGGCAATGACCTGGGCCTGGACCGAGACGTCAAGCGCTGAAACCGCTTCGTCGCAGATGATCAGTTGCGGCTCGAGGGCAAGCGCCCGGGCAATGGCGATGCGTTGACGCTGACCGCCGGAAAACTGATGCGGATATCGTCCCATATGTTCCGGGCCGAGACCGACCTGCACCAGCAGCTCGGCCACGCGTTCGCGCCATTTTGCCTTCGGCAGGATGTCCGGATGGATCACCCATGCCTCGGAAATCAGCTGGTAGACGGTCATGCGTGGATTGAGCGACTGGGTGGGGTCCTGGAACACCATCTGCAGGTCGCGCCGCAATTTGTAGAGTTCCGCCGGCGACAGCTGGAAAAGGTCACGGCCTTTCCACAGCGCGCTGCCGCCGTCTGGTTCGTCCAGCCTGACCAGAATGCGGGCAAGGGTGGATTTGCCCGAACCGCTCTCGCCGACGACGGCCATGGTCTCACCGGGCATCAGGTCGAAGGAGATGCCTTTCAGCGCCTCGAAACTGCCGTAGTGCTTGCGCACCTCGCGGACCGACAGAACCGGCTCGCCGCGTGCGCCTGGCGCATGCATCTTGCCTTTCCCGGGTGCGGCGGCGATCAGCTTGCGGGTGTAGGGGTGCTGCGGGTTCTTGTAGACCTCGCGGACCGTTCCGGCCTCGACCAGTTCGCCCTTTTCCATCACCACGACCCGATCGGCGATCTCGGCGACGACGCCGAGGTCATGCGTGATAATGAGAACCGCCATTCCGGTTTCCTGCTGCAATTCTTCCAGCAGTGCCAGCACTTCAGCCTGTACGGTGACATCGAGCGCCGTCGTCGGCTCGTCGGCGATCAGTAGATCGGGGCGAAGCGCAAGCGCCATGGCGATCATGACGCGCTGGCGCTGGCCGCCGGAAAATTCGTGCGGATATTTGTCGAGCGATTTTTCCGGGTCGGGTATGCCGACGCGGGTGAGCAGACGCAGAGCTTCCGACTGCGCCGCCGCACTCGCGGCACCATGAGTGGTCAACGCCTCGCGTATCTGCCAGCCGACGGTATAGACCGGGTTCAGATGGCTGAGCGGATCCTGAAAGATCATCGCAATCCGGCGGCCGTTCACCTCGCGTCGCTTGTGTGCCGGCATCTTCAGCAGATCGACGCCGTCAAGCAGGATCTCGCCCGAGCTGATGCGCCCTGGTGGCATGTCGATCAGGTTCATGATCGCCGACGAGGAGACAGACTTTCCCGAGCCGCTCTCACCCAGGATCGCTAGCGTCTCGCCGCGGTCGATATGGTACGAGATGTTGCGGACGGCTTTGACGACGCCCATGGCCGTGTGGAACTCGACCGAGAGGTTGCGGACTTCCAGCAGGTGGTCAGCCATTCTTGCGGCCTTTCATTTCCAGGCGCCAGCGCTGGACGGGATCGAGCGCGATACGCATCCAGTTCGAAAGCAGGTTCAGCGACATGGTCGTCAGGATGATTGCCAGGCCCGGCCAGAAGGAAAGCCACCAGGCATTGGTGAGATACTGCCGCCCTTGGGAAATCATCAGGCCCCAGGTGATCTCGGGCGGCTGGATGCCGATGCCGAGGAAGGAGAGCGCGCTTTCGGCCAGCATCACATAGGCGAAGTCGAGCGTGGCGAGCGTCGTCAGCGTCGGCAGCACCACCGGCAGGATGTGCCGGAACAGGATACGCCGGTTCGATGCGCCCATGACGCGCGCCGCCTGCACGAACATGCGTTCGCGGATCTCCAGCACCTCGGCTCGGGTGGTGCGCAGGTAAACCGGAATGCGCGTGATCGAAAGAACCAGCATCAGGTTCAGGATCGATGAACCAAGAACATAAAGCACGATCACCGCGATCAGGAGCGACGGGAACGACATGATGACGTCGGCCAGCCGCATGATGATCTGGTTGACGCGTGGCGAGGAGAAGCCCGCGATCAGGCCGAGGGTCGTGCCGACGACGGCGGAGATCGCCACGGCGCCGGCAGCCACCATGAGCGTGTTTTGCGTTGCCACGATGATGCGGGCAAGCAACGGGCGCCCGAGCGCATCCGCTCCCATCCACCACACCCAGCCGCGTTCCCACTCGAAGGGTGCTGCATTTCGGCCGCGCAGGTTCTGCTTGGTCGCGAGATCGCCGAGCCAGCTCGGTCCGACGATCGCCAGGATGAGGACGACAATGAGGAAAATGGCGGCACAGAGGGCGAACTTGTCGGCCCACAGCATGCGGGCCATGCGAACCGCAAATCCCGGTTCCGCGGCGATTGTCGTATCTGTCGTCTGTAAGGTCATGGCCGAACTCTTCAATGACGGATGCGGGGATCGAGCAGCGCGTAGGCAAGGTCGATCAGCAGGTTCATGACGAAGATCGCGAGCGCGGTGACGAGAATGGCGGCCAGCACCACATTGAAGTCACGCTGCAGGATGGAATCGATCATCAGCTTGCCGACACCGGGAAAGCCGAAAATGGTTTCGACGATAACCGCGCCGTTCAAGAGGCTGGCCGCCTGGTCGCCGATGACGGTGATGACGGGAAGCATGGCGTTGCGCAGCGCGTGCAGGAAGATGATCGGCCCTGACTTCACGCCCTTGGCGCGGGCGGTCTTCACGTAAGCCGATGAAAGCGCTGATATCATCGAACCGCGCACCACCTGCACGATGATGCCGAACGGGCGGACGAACAGAACGCCGATCGGCAGGATCCAGTGCAGCAGTGAGCCCGTGCCGGACGTGGGAAGCCAGGCAAGGTTTACCGAGAAGACGACGATCGCGACAATGGCGAGCCAGAAGTCCGGTACGGCGGCACCGATCAGCGAGATGACGGAAGAGAGGCGGTCGAAAAAGCCGCCGGCGCGGAAGGCGGCCAGCGAGCCGACGACGATGGCAGCGCCGGTCACCAGGGACATGGTGATGGCGGCAAGCCAGAGCGTCCACACGAAAGCCTCCAGGACCACGTCCAGTGCCGGGCGCGCCTTGCGAAGGGATTCACCGAAATCACCGGTGACGACGTCGCCGACATAGCGGGCAAACTGAACCATGAGCGGATCGTTGAGGCCGTGGATCTCGCGAAATTGCTGCTTCATTTCCGCCGAGGCTTCGACGGGCAGGAAGAGCGCGGCAGGATCTCCTGTCAGACGCGAGAGGAAAAAGACCATCACGATCAGGCCGACCAGCGAAACCAGGCTGGCCACGGCGCGTTTACGAATGAAGCTCATCATTGTGCCCCTGGATTGCAGAGGCGGCGAGATCGTCCCGCCGCCTTGATTGCGTCCGTCACTGGCGGTCTCCTACTGACCGCCAGAACAGTTCACTTGATGCTGATCTCCGAAAGCTGGAGCATCGAGTTGGTCGCCATGGTGGGCTTGAAGTCCAGGCGTTCAGAAACGCGCGAGAAGCCGACCATGTGGAAGAGCAGCACGTCGGCTACCACTTCATCATGCACATAAGCGATGGTTTCCGACCAGAGCTTGGCCCGTTCGTCGCCAGTGGCGGCCGACGCGCGCTTGATCAGATCGTCGACCTTGCGGTCGGAGAAGCCTGACTGCGTACCCTCGGTCGCGTACTTGAAGAACATAGAGAAGGACGGGTCGCCCTTGGAGTTGTCGTGCATGGCTGCGACGAGCTGCGGTCCGCGACCTTCCTTGAACGGCTTGGAATAGTAGCCTTCATGCTCTGCGACCTCGACGAACTTCAGATCGATCTTAAAGCCGACTTCCTGCAATTGCGCCTGGATGGCTTCCATGATCTCCGTCACGTTCGGGAAGTTTGCCGAGCGCGCGATGATGGTGATCGGTGTCTCGACCTTCACACCTTCCGCCTTGGCTTCCTCCAGCAGTTTTTTCGCGCCTTCCGGATCGTACGGGAAGACCTTGACATCAGGATTCCAGCCGAGCGTCGGTGGCGGCACGATGGCCGTGGCGAGCAGCGCGCTGTCTGGAACCAGGGTGCCGAGGAACGCCTGACGGTCGATAGCCATGTTGAGGGCACGGCGGACGCGCACGTCGTTCATCGGCTCGATATTGTGGTCGATGCGCAGGTACACGGTCTCGCTGTCGAGATAGGAGAAGTCGGTCTTGGGGTTTGTCGCGTCGAGCTGCGAGATGGAGGGTGAAAGATCGGCCTCGCCGGCCTGAACCATAGCTGCACGCACGGACGGGTCTGCACGGAACAGGTAGGTTGCTTCGGTAACCTGCGGCTTCTGGCCCCAATAGTCGTCGCGTTCCGTCAGCACGATCTGCTGGCCCGGCGTCCAGTTCGTCAGTTTGTAAGGACCGGTGCCGATCGGCTCGCGGATGAATTCGAGCGGTGTTTCCTCCGGCACGATCGTGACGAGTGACATCAAGAGTGGAAGGATCGGCTGAACCGGATCGGCGCTGAAGTCGATCGTGTGATCGTCGACGACATTAGCGGTGACCGTCATGCCGCCAAAGTAGCGGCGCGACTCGCAGGCATTCTTGTCGCTCATGATGCGGTCGAAACTATGCTTGACGTCCTTGGCGTCGAAGGTCGTGCCGTCAGAGAATTTCACGCCCTGGCGAAGGTGGAAACGCCAGCTGCCGTCTTCGTTCTGTTCCCACTTCTCCGCAAGACGTGGCAGCACGCCCTTGCCGCCGCGAACGTCGAGTTCGGTCAGGGTCTCGCTGACGTTCTGCATGATGACGCGACCGATGTTCGAGCGGGTCGCCATGCACGGCTCAAGCAGATCGGCTTCCTCCGCAAGCACGATCTTGATCGGCCCCGATGCGGCAAAGACGGGCGATATGGTGGAGCCCAACAGGAGCGCACCCAGGATAAGCGTTTTCTTCATTGCATTCTCCTCCCTAGAAAGTCTGGTTCAGTTCTATTTGGCAGCGGATCCGAATTTTCCGGAACGCGCGGCAATCAAGGCGGCGCAGCATATGAGCGCGCCTCCGCCGATGGTGGTCAGGGCGACGGTTTCGCCGAACAGGGCAAATCCACCGAAGGCGACGAGCGGCAGGCGCAGGAAGTCCACCGGCGCCACGACCGTTGCCGGCGCCAACGAAAAGGCGTGCGTCATCAGCGCCATGCAGGCGGTGCCGACCACGCCCTGAAGCGCCAGAAGCCCCATTTCCCTCGGACCAGGCATGGTGAAAAAGGGGAGGGCGAACAGCAGGGCGATCGGTACGGTCAAGAGAAGGTTCCACACGACCAGTGTCGACGTCGCGTCACCCTTCGACATGGACTTCAGGATCAGCTGGATTGCCGATTGAAGCACCGCGCCCGTCAACGCCAGCAGGATTGCCAGCGTGAAGCCAGTTCCCGACGGTCCGATCACCAGCATGGCGCCGGCAAAGCCGAGGGCGACGGCCGCGATCATCGCCGGGCCGGGTCGCTCGCCCAATGTTAGCGCTGCGCCAAGGACGACGAAGATCGGAGATGTGAAGGCGATGGCGGTAACATCGGCGAGCGGCCCCCAGCTAAAGGCGGCAAACAGCGCGATCATCGCCAGCAGTTTGAAAGCGGCGCGCAAGGCGTGCTGACGCATCGGATGGGTCGTGCGTAGAACGGATGGACGCAGTGCGATCCAGGGCAGAAGGATCAGCGCACCGAAAAAAGCGCGGAAAAATCCGATGACGAAAGGGTGCACGGCGCCGCTCAGCGCCCGTACGATCACGGCATCCGACGCGGCAAGCGTAGCTGCTCCCGCTGCAAAGACGACGGCCGTCGTAGCCTGATGGCGGCTGTTGGTGCTGTGCATGAAATTCCTCCGTCCCCGGCATCCTCGTTCCAGGTTGGCTCGACCATCCATCTTTTTGGTAATGTTGTCAAATCGTTTCGTCATGTAATTTTTAGTGCAAAGATATATATCAATATTAAAGCAATTATATCAATCAGTTGGCAAATAATCGCATAAATCATAACTCATAAAAGTGACATTAATAAACTTGACAACTTGGAAAATTTAGCGATTTTCAAACCTGACTGGAGGACCAAATGCATCCCGATGAAATCGCTCGCAACATGACCGGCGTGCTTCAATCCGTGTCCAAGGGGCGCGACGAAGCCTTGTTGCCTTCGCCAATGATCCAGAATCATGCGGCTTTCCTGCATCTGCTCGATGAGGGCGCACTCGTGTGCGCCTGGTTCGGTGGAACGCTCGAGGGCAAGTCGGATATCTCCATCTTCGCATCGGTGCTGGTGGAAGGCTCTGCGAACTGGGGTCCGCCCCAGCGCCTGAGTGACGATCCTTCGCACTCTGAGCAGAATCCGGTGTTGTTTTCCGCGCCGGACGGCAGACTTTGGCTTTTTCATACCTCCCAGCCTTCGGGCAATCAGGATGAATGCCGCATCCGCATGGCCGAGGTGCAGCGCGACCCGTTGGATCCGCACAGGCTCGTCGCCACGCAAGGTCGTTATCTCGATCTTCCGCGTGGTTGCTTCGTGCGTGCGCCCATCATCATTCGCGATGACGGAGCATGGCTGTTGCCAATTTTCCGCTGCGTGCAGCGCCCCGGCCAGAAATGGAATGGTAGCCACGATACCGCGGCCGTGGGTGTGTCGGTCGATGGCGGCGAGACCTGGCGGCTTGATGACATCGACCAGTCCACTGGTTGTGTGCACATGTCGCCCGTGGCTCTCGGAGAGGATCGGCTTGTTTCTTTCTTTCGGCGCCGGCAGGCCGATTTCGTCTACCGCAGCGACAGCAGCGACGGTGGGCGGACCTGGTCCGTACCTCACGCCACGGATGTGGCGAACAACAATTCATCGCTTGCCGCCGCCCGCCTTCGCGACGGCCGGATCGCCATGATCTGCAATCCCATCAATGCGCTGTCGTCGACCGACCGACGCGCTTCGCTCTACGACGAACTGGGCGAGGAGGATAACCGGCCGGATGCGGATCCAACCGGAGGGTGCGTTCCTGTGTGGGGGGTGCCGCGAGCACCCGTCGCGCTCTGCCTCTCCGAGGACGAGGGGCGTTCCTTTGCCATGCGCCAGGTCGTCGAAGATGGTCCAGGCACCTGCCTGTCCAACGATTCAACCGACGGCCGCAACCAGGAAATGTCCTACCCGTGGCTGCTCGAGGGTCCTGATGGCACCATGCATCTCGCCTACACCTATCATCGGCGTGCGATCAAATATGTCCGCCTGGCTCCCGGCTGGGACAGCGCGGCTCGACGGAGTGTTTCATGAGCAATATCATCGGAATAACCATGGGTGACCCATGCGGGGTCGGGCCTGAGATCGCGGTCCGCGCCTTGGCTGAAATGTCGCCTGCAGATCGGGATCAGACGCGGATCTACGGCAATCTGACCACGCTCGAAACGGCTCGATCCGCACTCGGCATCGATATCGATCTTGCGCCTTTCGTCGTCGATCTGCCGATCGAGGGCGCGCCGCTTCCCTGGGGGCAGTTGAGCGCGGTGGCCGGCGATGCCGCCTTCCGATTCATCGAGAAAGCGGTACGGGATGCCGAAGCCGGCGCGATCGGCTGCATCGTCACCGCCCCGATCAACAAGGAAGCACTGAACCTTGCCGGCCATCACTATGATGGCCATACCGGCATGCTGCGCAGCCTGACCGGTTCGAAGGCGGCCTATATGCTGCTCGCTTCCGAACGGTTGAAGGTCATCCATATCTCGACCCATGTCTCGCTGCAGGAGGCCATCAGGCGAGCGACGACCGAAAGGGTACTGGCGACGATCAGGGCCGGCGACGCGCATCTGAAGCGCATCGGCTACGCCGCGCCGAAAATCGCGGTCGCCGGCATTAATCCGCATTGTGGCGAGAACGGCCTCTTCGGCACCGAGGATGACGACCAGATCGCGCCTGCGGTCGCAGCTGCACGTGCGGAAGGGATCGACGTCCAGGGGCCCATTTCGGCCGACACGGTATTTTACCGCGCCTATTCCGGCGCATTCGATCTGATTGTTGCCCAGTACCACGATCAGGGACACATCCCCATCAAGCTTGTTGCCTTCGACACGGCGGTGAACGTCTCGGTGGATCTGCCGATCGACCGCACGTCCGTCGACCACGGGACGGCCTTCGACATCGCCGGAAAGGGGATCGCCAACCACGGCAATATGAACTCCGCCATCGCCTATGCGCGCAAGCTCGTCAACGGCCGCGCCAAGCAAGGATGACCAAGCCATGACCATCGCTCAAATCACCCTTCATCAACCCCGCCGCCTGGCGGTCGGGGCCGGCCTCATCGGCGAGGTCGGCGCCTGGGCGGCAGATGTGCAGTCCACGCTCGTGATAGCAACGCCGATAACCGCCGGATTTGTCGATCGGCTGAAGCTTTCCGGCCGCGTTACCGTGTTTGATGCAATTCCGGGCGAACCGGATATCGCGACGCTGGAGGCGGCGATTGAGGCGGCGCGGAGGTGCAAGCCGGACCTGATCGTCGGGCTCGGCGGCGGTTCGGTGCTCGACGTGGCAAAGCTGGCTGCCGTGCTCTGGGATTCGGATCAGACGCTCGGCGACGTCGCGGGGCCGAACCGTGTCGCGGGTCGCCGCACACGCCTGGTTCAGGTCGCGACAACGGCGGGAACAGGTTCCGAGGCGGGTATTCGCTCGTTGATCACCGACCCGGCAAAGGGCAACAAGGTCGCCGTGGAAAGCCCGCACATGATCGCGGACTTTGCCGTTCTCGATCCCGAGTTGACCTATTCGGTGCCGCCGGCGGTCACGGCAGCGACCGGCGTCGACGCTATGGCTCATTGTGTCGAGGCTTTCACCAACAAGCGGGCGCATCCGATGATCGACGGGTTCGCGCGCATGGGCTTCCGTCTCGTCGGCAAGTATCTGGCGCGGGCGGTCAGGGACGGCTCCGATACCGAGGCGCGGGAAGGCCTGATGCTCGCATCCTACTACGGTGGCATCTGCCTTGGCCCCGTCAACACGGCCGCTGGACACGCCATTGCCTATCCTCTCGGCACCCGGCTCGGTTTGCCGCACGGGCTCGCCAACGCCATCATCTTTCCCCACGTGCTCGCCTTCAACCAGCCTGTTGCGGCAAAGAAGACGGATGAGGTCGCGCTTGCGCTCGGCTTCGGCGGCGCACTGTCCGAAACCGAGCTTTTGAGCGCGGCGCAGGGTTTCTGCAGGAACCTGGGCATCGAGATGTCGCTTGCCGCTCATGGTGCGGCTGCGGATGATCTGCCTCTCTACGCGAGTGAAGCGCATGCAAACCGCCGCCTGATGGACAACAATCCGGTCGATATGACCGTTGAGGATGTGCTGTCGGTCTATAAGGCAGCCTTCTAGCCGGTCGGATCGGTATTCGCGCTTCCCGACAAAAATGCCTCGGCTGTTGGCCGAGGCATTTTTCTTTGTATGCAAGGTAAACCTCCATCTCTGGTGGAGGTCATGACTTCCAGATCGTCCGGCCTATCTGGTCGCCTGAAAGAGGCGCTCACGCGAGCCGGTCAGGTGATCAAGCATCAGTTGCTTTGCCCTCGTGCCATCGCCTGAGGCGATCGCTTCGGCGATTGCCTCATGTTCGGCAAAAACACGGGTAAGGCCGGCCGCCTCGCGCTTGACCGATGCGCCGTGAAATTTCATGCCGACGGCAATATGGTCCTTGAGTGCTTCCATCGCGGTCGAGAAGTAGCTGTTGCGGGCCGCGCGCGCGATCGCCAAATGAAACTGGAAGTCTGCGTCCTCGCGGTGCGACTGGCGATTGGTGGCATCCCGCATCAATTCGAGCGCCTGACGAATGGCGCCAAGGCTTGCGGTATCGTGGCGGGCGGCTGCGGCCGCGGCTGCGGCCGGTTCGACGGTCAGCCGGAACTCGTAGCAGTTCAAGAGATCCGCAACATTCTCCAACTGTCCGAAGCCGAGCGGCTCTTTCATGCCAAGGGCGCGCACGAAACTGCCGGCGCCCCGGCGCGAATAGATCAAGCCCTGGTCCCGCAGGCGTTGAAGCGCCTCGCGGATGACCGGACGCGACACTTCGAATTCCGCCGCCAGTTCGTGCTCGGTCGGCAAGCGCTCATCGGGCTGATATGCGCCGGACTTGATCGCGCGGTGCATCCGTTCGAAGGCGAAGTCGGCCAGGCTCTTGCGTGTCGTTCCGTTCTCCAGTCCCATCTGTCATCCCATACTGCGGAGGATCCTGTCCGCAATCTCCCTCAACGTTCCCGGTTGGCCGAATCCCCCGGACTTGGCAATGATGCAACGGCCGTCCGCGTGGGCCAAGCCCAGTCCGGGCAGGCACTCACCAACCAGTCTGAAACGGGTGATCCCCATTTTCTCTAGCACGGCTTCGGCGGTAGCGCCGCCGGAAAGAAGCAAGGTGGAAGCGGCCCTGGTCAGCGCTGGAAATACGCTTTCTGCCAGAAGACGCGATACGTCCTGCGAACTCGTCGGTGCACTCCCGGGAACCGCCTGTACCAGCGTTATCAGGCTCTCATCTGCGGTCGCATCGGTCAGCCGGCCATTTGGTGCGGGCATGTAGCGCGGCTTGCGCGTGGCCCGCAACTCCTCGATCTGCGCCAGGGTAATCGGGTCTCGCGAGCCGATGACGAAAAGTCCGGGGCCTGGCGGGACCTCCGCAGCGCGCGGATCGGCCCCGCCGCTCGTTTGGTGCGCGAGTGCCTCCGCCAGTCCGCGCGCGCCGATGAGCAGATCCACGCCTTGCTCCTGCGATGCAAGCAGCCAGCCGTTCATATCTTCTAAGGTCGCGACATCGGGCACAGTGATTTGGCCCACGTGCCTGCCGAGCTTCTCCGCAATCGATATCGGCCTGTCGACGCCGAACCCCTGCACATGGCCGTCATTCACTATCCGCCCGAAATCCGGAATGGCCGGTGCCATCAGCGCCGAGCGATAAGGGGTGACGTCGAGCTCGGCGGCAATGTGGCCCTTGAGGCGCGAGTCGACCTTCTTGAACAGGCGTGTGCCAGGCGGCAATGCGGCGAGCGCCGCCGTCGTTGCGCTCTGCGCGCCTGCGAGGTCTAGTTCTCGCGAAGCAACATTGATTGAAATTACCTGCGGGTTCTCGCTCAGGGCCGCAGCGATCGCCCCGACGGTGAGCGCAATCTCCGTATGAAGGCCTCTGCTGGCAAATGGAGCAGCTGCATCCAGGGCGCCTGTCAGATCATCGGCGACAATGGCCAGCATGACACGAACTCCAAGAATTTGTTGTTATCTTTAGTTCCGGCATTTTTGATTGAAATGTCAAGAAAATTTGAGAGGTGAATTACAAATATGATGATGAAATGGAGCATGTCATGCGCACCGGAAAACATCCCGTCACTCGCGATCACCGTCATTCTCTTCGCCGCAGCAGGTGCGCAAGCGCCGCTGACCGTTACATTCGTCAATCCCGAGCACTATCGCGACCGTGGGAGGTCGCCTGCGGTCGCGGATCCCGTCGATGCACACAAGAATTCGGCTCATCGTCTTGCGGGAGCCGTACGCCGACTTGCGCCTAGCCAAACTCATGAGGTGACTGGCGCAGTCAGGTCGTTGCTTGGGCCGAGGTAAGCATGCTGCATAACGAAGCTATAATATGATATTGAAACTCAAGTTTATCTTCTTTAAGACGCGCTCACAGGCGGGGGTGAGCTCGGCGCTGTATCAGGCCTTGCAGTTTAACGGTTCCATCGCGGATGCCCCCCAACCCTAAGAAGACGATCCTGCAGGTGCTGACGGAAAGCTACGGCGATCTCGTCCGGCATGTCGCCCAGCGTTTCAAGGGGCGGGCAGATGCTGATGACGTGATCCAGGATACCTATCTGCGGGTCCGCAATATGCCGTCAGACACACCGATCCAAAACCCGCAGGCCTATCTGTTTCGAATGGCAAACAATGTTGCGGTTGACCATGTGCGTCGCCGTAACGCGCAAGAGCGCCACATATCTCCGATTGAATTTCCCGACGTCGGGTCGGGGGAGGTATCTGTCGATCGGGTGATCGACTATCGCCAGCGCCTCACGGCTCTGGAGCGCGTCGTTGCAGATCTGCCTGCGCGTCAGCGCGAAGTCTTTCTGATGCACAAGTTCGATGGTCTCAGCCATTCAGAAATCGCCGCCGAACTCGGCATTACACGCAGCGCCGTGGAGAAGTTGATCATGAAGGCGCTGGCCACCTGCCGTGATCGGCTCGACGGTTTGCTGGATTGAGGCGGATGCAAATGAAACGAGGGGTGAGGTACTCACACGCGAAATCCGTCTATATAGCGACCGTTGATAGCAGGAAACTTCATCGTGGCGTTCCTGTCCATGCAAAGAGCCGGTGTTGGTGATGGCAGAAGCCAGGGATCCCTCGAAAGAACAACCGAAAGACGAGGCGCTCGCCTGGTTCGTCCGCCTGACCTCCGGTGAGGCGACGGCCGCCGAGCGATCGGCGCACGCGACATGGGTGGCTGCGTCACCGTCGCACCGCAAGGAGTATGAGAAGCTTGCGGGCATCTGGTCCGATCTGGACATTATTGGCGATCCCAGGGGGCAGCGCGGGCTGCCGATTGCCAGTCGTTCCGCAGCCTTTGGCCGCCGCAGCTTTTTGGCAGGCGGCGCTGCCATGCTCGGGGTCGCAGGCTATGTCGGGCTGAACGGTTTGCCTGATTTTCTGCTGAGCGATTATGAGACAGGGACCGCGGAACTACGAGAGCTTGCACTGGCAGACGGATCAAGAGTGAGCCTTGACGCGGACACGGCGATTGCCGTGGACTTCATCGAGAGCAGGCGCTCCGTGCAGCTGTTGCGTGGCCGAGCGTTCTTCGATGTCGCGAAAGATGCGCGGCGTCCGTTCATAGTCGAGGCGGGGGCCGGCACGACAACCGCGCTTGGAACGCGTTTTGTCGTGCATCGATGGTCGGACACGGTAACCGTCTCGGTCGAGGAGAGCGCCGTTTCCGTGATGGCACCGGACCACTCTTCCGCGATCCTTCAGGTCGGTCAAAACGTCTCCTACGGCGAAACCGGTCTCGGCGACGTCGGCGATGTCGATGTTCAGAGCGAGACGGCTTGGCGGCGCGGCAAGCTTATCTTCAAGGACCGGCCGTTGCGGCAGGTTATCGCCGACGTTAATCGCTATCGCGCCGGCACCATCCGCATCGTCGACAGCGAGCTCGATAATCTTCGCGTTAGCGGGATATTCGAGATTGCCAATCCGGACGGCGTGCTCGGTGCACTTAGCGCGGCCTTGCCCGTCCGGGTCCTCCGCCTGACCGATTACCTGGTGCTTTTGCGCGCAGCCTGAAGGCTGGAGAGCAAAAAGAAATATTCCTGACAAATATATTCAACTTCAGGGGTGAGGAGGCTCACGCCGAGATCCGTCTTTGAGACGAGTGCCCTTGAGGCCTTTGAATTATTTGCAGGAATGGAGTGACGTCAGGGTATGGCGAGAGGATCGAGGGAACGTGCCGCATGGGGTACGGGGGTCGTTGTTTCGGGGCTGGCATGCGCGCTGATGGCATCCGTTGCCATCACGCCGGCATATGCCCAACAGACGACACCGAAGAGCATACGGCCCGCCGCTGCCGGTTTCAGCATCCCCGCAGGCCCGCTTGACGCGGCGATCATGCGCTTTGGAGATGCTGCCGGCCTGCAAATGCTGTATCCGGCGGACGTCGTACGTGGACTGCGCAGTGCTGGACTTTCGGGCAGCTTTACCACCGATGCCGCTCTTGCCAGGCTTCTTTCCGGCACCGGCCTGGTCTACCGCTTCACCGGCACCAACACGGTGACCATCTCGGACCCGCGTCGCACCAGCTCGGGTGAAGGCGCCGTCACCCCAGACGGGGCCACGGCTCTGCAGAAGATCGAGGTAAGCGGCCTGGGCGCTGCAACCGAAGGGACCGGTTCATATACAACAGGTGAGATGGCGACCGCGGCGGGCCTGCCGTTGTCGATCAGGGAAACGCCGCAGTCGGTGACCGTTGTCACCCGGCAGTTGCTTGATGATCGACAGGCAACGACGATTGCCGATGCCCTCGGCAGCGCCACGGGTATCAGCATCCAGCGTTACGACAGTGACCGTACCGAATTCTTTGCGCGCGGTTTCGCCCTGACCGAGTTTCAGTATGACGGCGTGCTCGCCAAGACCGACGGGGTTTACGATTATGGCCTGAGCAACGCCGACATGACGATCTACGACCGGGTCGAAATCGTGAAGGGCGCCAACGGCTTGCTGCAGGGGGCAGGGAGCCCCGGCGCCGCCGTCAATCTGGTGCGCAAGAAGCCGACCGACACGTTCCAGGCCTCGCTGACAGGGACTGCCGGTTCCTGGGATACGTATCGTTCGGAGATGGACGTCTCCGGTCCGCTGACTGCAGATGGCTCCCTGCGTGGACGCTTCGCCGGCGCCTACGAAGACGGCAAGTCCTATCTGGATCACTACGAGAAACGCAAGTTCACGCTCTACGGTGTGCTCGAAGCCGACATCACAGATGATACGACACTGACCGTCGGTGCCGACTACCAGCGCAATCTTCCGCGCGGGTCGAGCTGGACGGGCCTGCCGATGTTCTACAGCGACGGCTCGCGTACCGATTGGGATGTCTCCAAGAATCCGGCCACGGAGTGGAGCCGCCGCAACACCTATGCAAACAACTATTTTGCAACGCTCGTGCACGAGTTCGACAACGGCTGGAACCTGGATGTGACGCTCAACCATCGTCGCAACGGTCATGACAGCGTGCTCGGGTCGGCCGGCGGCGGTTGGCCAGATCCGGTGACGGGTGCCGGTGTCTTCCAGTATGTCGGGCGTTACGGCGGCAATGTCGTTCAAAACACCGCCGATGTCAGGGCTTCCGGTCCGATCGAGCTGTTTGGCCGGGACCATGATCTGATGATCGGCGCCACGGCATCGCGCACTTCCGACAAAGGTCCCTGGTACGGCTATGGCGGCGTCGGTTATGACCCGAACGTGCCCAACTTCTTCGATTGGGACGGCAAGACGCAGGAGCCGGGGTTCGATCTCGTCGGCAAATATCAAACGAAGACGACCCAGTACGGCGCCTATGCCGCCATTCGCCTGAAGCCGACCGATGAGCTCTCCGTCATCGCTGGAAGCCGCATAAGCTGGTGGGACACGAACGACTATGGCACGTACGACAATGCCAGCGGAACGTGGGCAGGCGCGGCGGCCTACTCGGTCAAGGGCGAACTCACGCCCTATCTCGGCGTCGTCTATGATCTGACTGACAGCTATTCAGTTTATGCAAGCTACACGAGCATTTTCAAACCGCAAAAAAGCCAGGATGTTGCAGGTGCCTATCTCGATCCCGAAATGGGCAATAGCTACGAAGCCGGCGTGAAGGGGGCGTTCTTCGACGGTGCCTTGAACACGACCGCTGCCGTCTTTCTGACCAGGCAGGACAACGTCGGCGAACAGGCCGGGACCGATCCCGTGACGGGCGATCCCTACTACACCGCCGCCGACGGGGTGACGACGAAGGGGTTTGAACTGGAGGCGTCCGGCGAGGTGCTGCCTGGCTGGAACGTCTATGCGGGCTACACATACGCCCATGCCCGCAAGGCCGACGGCGACCGGGTCTATTCCTTCATCCAGACGAGCGCACCGGAAAACGTCGTCAAGCTCTTCACCACCTATCAGCTGCCCGGAGAGTGGGAGAAGCTGACGGTTGGCGGCGGCATCCGCTGGCAGGACGAGATCTATGGCAAGGTGTGGAGCCCGGCCTCGGAATACGCTGTTCTCAGCCAGAAGAACGTCTTCCTGGTGGATCTGATGGCCCGGTACAGCTTCAACGAGAAGGTCGATCTGACCTTCAATGCGAAGAACCTCCTGAACGAGAAGTACTATGCGGGCTTCGGTAATTTCGACACCGGGTTCTACGGTGAGCCGCGCAGCTTCAGCGTTTCCACGAAGTTCAAGTTCTAAAGGTGGCGTCGGCGCAAGGCGTGCCGGCCGCAACGGGAGGGCGACGTTGACGGCAACACGGCTGACATCGGCAATCGGTGGCGCGACAGGCGGTTTCCTGTCGCGTCGCGCCGTGCTTGCCGGAGGCTTCGCGTCATTGCTGGCCTCAAGGGCGGGTGCGTCCATGGGGCAAACGCCAAGCTTTCCCGTGACTGTCGAACATGCGCTCGGCGCGACAGTCGTGCCGGCGGCGCCGAAGCGCATAGTCACCGTCGGCTGGTGCGACGAGGACAGCGTGCTTGCTTTCGGTGAAACGCCGATCGCCATGGTTCGTCGCGGCATGTTCGAAAGCGGCATCGCCCCCTGGTGCGAAGAAAGGCTCGGGTCCGTTCGGCCGCACCTGCTCGACGGCGGGCAGGCCGATTACGAAACGATCCTCGGCCTGGCGCCCGATCTGATCGTCAACGTCTTTTCAGACATGGACGCTCGCAGCTACGAGCGGCTTTCGACGATCGCTCCGACGATCGGCTACGCGAGCGGACCGTGGCGGGCCGATTGGCGCGAGCAGACACGGCAGATCGGCAAGGCGCTCGGCCGAGGGCCGGAGGCCGAGGTACTTATCGATCGGACGAAATCGTTCTTGGCTCGGCTTGCCCGGCAAAATGAGAGCCTGATCGGGCGCAGCTTTACCTTCGGCACCTATTTCCCGGGCTCCGGTTCAATGGTCGTCTATTTGCCCGGCGAGACGCGGGTCGACTGGCTGGTCGACCTCGGCATGCGGATCGCCCCCGGCGTAGAACGGCTTTCCCGGCAAAACCCGGGCAGAAGTTCTCTCGACATCAGCCTTGAGCAACTCGACACGGTCGAAAGCGATGTCCTGATCATGTGGTACGAAGGCGATGCCAGAGGTTCGATGGAGAACCAGCCGCTGTTCCGGCTGTTTCGACCCGTCACAGCGGGCGCCTATGTGGTGCTTGAAGATCCGGTTTCCGTCTGGTCGGCCTCCTGGCCGAGTGTTCTCGCCATCCCTTACGGATTTCCAGGTCTGGTGCCGCGACTGGCCCAGGCGATCGAATTGGCTGACAGCCGCGCCGGCAAGGAGCCCTGATGTATCACGAAGACTATTTCTTCTCCCGCGTTCGCACGGCCGAACGTTTGACCCCCTCGATGATCCGGGTGGTTCTCGACGTGGACGGGGCAGATCGGCTGGTGGAGACCGGGCATGCGGACGAGTGGATCAGGTTGGCCTTCGCCCCGGATGACGACACGCCGGTGACGCTCCCTGTCTTTGCCAATGGAAAGTGGGGGAGACCGGATGGCTCCAAGCCCTGCCCGAACCGGCCCTATACCATCCGGCGCTGGGATCCTGCCCACGGCGAAATGGTCGTCGATCTCGTCGTGCATGACGGCGGTGTCGGCGCGAGCTGGGCGCTCTCGGCAAAACCGGGCGATGTGGTCGGTCTCTGCAATCCGGAAGGCCGCTATCGCCTTCCATCCGACGCCCTATGGATCGTGCTGCTTTCTGACATCACCGGCCTGCCGGCGGCGGCGCGGATCCTTGAGGAACTTCCCGAAGGTATCGCGGCGAAGGTGCATGTCGAACTGCCCGACATGGCCGACCGCCAGGAGTTGACGTCCAAGGCAGATATCAGCGTTTCCTGGTACGACAGTTTCGGCAAGCACGGCCGTGCCAGCGGGCTGGAGCAGATTGCGCGCGGCATCCCGTTGCCGGATGGCCCCGGCTATATCTGGATCGCCGGCGAAGCGACGTCCGTCAGCGAAAGCCGCAAGCATTTTCGCGATGCGCTCGGCTTCGACAAACAACGGATCACCGCAGTCGGCTACTGGATCCTCGGACAGGCACGGGTATGAGCATGGGCGTGACGCTCGGCATCCCGGCAACAACGCGTGCCCAACGGGTGGTGCGATCGCGCGGCAGGAGCAAGGTACTTGCCCTCCTTGCCGGCACGGTCCTGTTGATCGTGGCGATGGTCGCGAGCCTGCTCGTCGGCGTCAGGACCATCGCGCCCGAGATTGCGCTTCAAGCGTTCCTTGGGTTTGATCCGACATCGGTCGAGCACGTGATCATCCGTGACTACCGCTTGCCGCGCACGCTGCTTGGCCTGCTTGCAGGCAGTGCCTTCGGTGTCTCCGGCGCGCTGATCCAGGCGGCCACACGCAATCCTCTTGCCGACCCCGGCATCCTCGGCGTCAACGCCGGTGCCGCCTTTTTCGTGATCGTGGCCGTCGGGCTTCTCGGCCTCAGGACTATCGACGCCTATCTCGGCTTTGCCATGCTGGGTGCCGTTGCCGCGACGGCGGTTGTCTATGCTGTCGGCGCCTCGGGGCGAGATGGTGCGACGCCGATGCGGCTCGTTCTGGCGGGGGTCGCGCTTTCCGCGGTCCTGTCAGGCATTGGCTCTTCGATCACGCTTCTGAACCCGCAAGCCTTCGACCAGATGCGTCACTGGTCGATCGGTTCGATCGCCGGCCGGGACATGCATATTGTCGCGACAGTCGCTCCGGTGATCGCTACCGGGCATTTGCTGGCGCTTGTTCTTGCGCGACCGTTGAATGCGGTTGCGCTTGGCGACGAGTTGGCGAGCACCCTCGGTGCCGGCCTCGGTCTCACCAGGGTCGGGGTGGCAATAGCCGTCACGCTTCTGGCCGGTGGCGCGACGGCGGCGGCCGGTCCGGTCGGCTTCCTCGGATTGATGGTTCCGCATGCTATACGCTGGTTCAGCGGGCCGGACCAACGCTGGATCGTGATCCTGACGGCTGTGTTTTCAGCGATCCTGATCCTGGTTGCCGACGTTGCCGGTCGCCTGCTGATCGCGCCCGACGAACTGGAGGCCGGAATCTTGACGGCCCTGATCGGTGCACCTGTTTTGATCCTGCTTGCGCGCCGCCGAAAGGCGACCGGCCTGTGAGCGGGCCGCCGGGAAATCCAGCCACTGGACAGGTCGTCAGACCCGTTCGCTGCTTGAGCGAGCAGGTCTCATTTCGCCTGAATTTGCGTGCGGCCATGCTGTTTGCGGTACTGGTAGGGCTCGCGCTGGTGTTGATGCTTGTGTCGCTGTCGAGCGGAAGACTGCCTGTGGCCGCTACCGATATCTGGGCGGCGCTGGTGGGCGGGGCTTCGCCGAACGTGCGAATGGTCGTGGTGGAATGGCGTCTGCCGCGCGTGCTGCTGGCCTTGCTGCTGGGCATGGCTCTCGGCCTCAGCGGCGCCATCTTTCAGTCGCTCACACGCAATCCGCTGGGCAGCCCTGACGTCATCGGTTTTTCCACCGGCTCCTATTCCGGTGCGCTCGTCGCGATGCTGATCCTTGGCGGCGGGCCGCAGGAGATGGGGGTTGGTGCGGTCATCGGCGGCTTGGCGACGGCCATGATTGTCTATGCGTTTGCCTGGAAGAATGGCATCCAGGGCTTCCGACTGATCATCGTTGGGATCGGTGTTTCCGCGATGCTCGGCGCTTTCAATCTCTGGCTGATGCGCCAGGCAGACTTGCCGGCAGCACTTGCTGCGGCGATTTGGGGGGCGGGGACTTTGAACGGCCTCGGTCAATCCGATGTCAACCTCGTCGCAGCCGTTCTCCTTGCGTTAATGCCCCTTACCATTGCTCTGGCCCGCCCAATGCGGCAGCTCGAACTTGGCGACGATCTCGCCGTTTCCACCGGTGTTTCCGCCGGCGTCACACGCCTTGCCCTCCTGTTGCTGGGCGTGGCCCTGATGGCAACCGTCACCGCAGTTTCGGGGCCGATAGCCTTCGTTGCACTCGCCGCGCCCCAGATCGCCCGACGGCTGGCGCATGCGCCCGGTGTTCCGCTGGCATCGTCTGCGCTTGTGGGCGGGCTCATGCTGCTTGCGGCCGACTGGCTGGCTCAACATGCGTTTGCATCCCCGCTGCCGGTCGGCACCATGACGGTCAGCATCGGCGGGCTTTACTTTGTCGGGCTTTTGCTGCGGGAGATCAGAAGGTCATGAGCAATAATCCTCGGCTTCACGCAAGGGCCGTCACGCTGGCATACGAACGGCGGATCATCTCCGCCGACCTTTCGGTCGGCATACCCGATGGCTCGTTCACGGTGATCGTTGGCCCCAATGCCAGTGGCAAGTCCACTTTGCTGCGGGCACTGGCGCGCCTTCTGTCGCCCAGTTCGGGGCAGATCGTCCTTGATGGCAAGGAGATCGGCAAATACGCAGCAAAGGCCGTGGCGAGCAGGATCGGACTGTTGCCGCAATCATCAGTGGCGCCGGAGGGGATTTCGGTTTTCGATCTGGTGTCGCGGGGGCGTTATCCACATCAGTCCTTTCTGAGGCAATGGTCGAAGGCGGATGAAGCGGCCGTATGGGAGGCTATGGAGCTGACAGGAGTCGCCGATCTCGCAGATCGACCGGTGGACGAACTCTCCGGCGGTCAGCGTCAACGTGTCTGGATCGGAATGGTGTTGGCGCAGGAAACGCCGATCCTTTTGTTGGATGAGCCGACAACCTTCCTCGATATCGCCCACCAGATCGAACTGCTGGATCTCTGCCAGCATCTCAGCCGTCACCGTGGCCGAACGTTGGTGGCGGTGCTTCACGACCTCAATCACGCCTGCCGTTACGCCACCCATATGATAGCGATGCGCGATGGCGCCATCGTCGCCGAGGGTGAGCCGGCCAAGATCATAACCCCGGAGCTGGTGGAGGACGTCTTCGGGCTCTCATGCATGATTATTGACGACCCGGTTTCCGCAACGCCCTTGATCGTGCCACGACCAAAGCTACGCTGACGACAGCGACCGGAGTTTGGTCGAAAACGTCCGCATCAGACGGCCCAGAGGCGGCTACCCTATGGATCAGCGCCTTCGAGGCGGCCTGCAACGGTTCTGCCGAGCGTTAGGATGCCTGGGCCGGACCTTACCTGCCGGCTCTCCGGCCATCTTGACACTGCCTGCCCGTTGCCGAGGGGCTGTGCGCCGGGCAGGCGTTGCCGGAGCCCGAGCCCAATGTGCGGCTCAAGACCGGCGCGGAGGACGCAAACTTGCCGCAGGGTGGGTGGGCTTGCAAATCCGGGGGACTCGATGACATTGAGTGCATGAGCACCTTCGAACCATCAACAAATGCGGCCCGGCGCAGTACTGACCGGCGCCGGATCCCGATCGCCGCGCTCATGGCGTTGAGCTTCGGCGCGCTGGTGTTTGTGTCTGTGGGGGGCGTTCTGGCGTTGTCGGTAGGCGCTAACGTGCGCAATACCTTGGATCTGCTCGGCGCTCAGTCGACGCTTCTGGTCGATGCAATGGAAGACCTTCTGCGCGCCGAAATGGGACGCGCAGAGAATGCGGTGGCCGGCGTCGCGCAGCTTTACGCGCAGAGCGATTTTGAGATCGACGATGCGAAAATGTCGGCAGCCCTTGCCGGTGCGCTCTCGGCGACGCCCGGCGCAAATGCGATGCTGGTGTGCACCGCCGACTTGAAATGCAGAGGTGCTGCCCGTGGCGGGCGCGACTTTCCCGCCAATGAGATCCGGCATCTTCCGGCTGCTCCCGAGAAATCTCCTCAGGTCCGCGCCGCCCTTGAAGGCCGGCGTCAGCTCGATGGGCGTCAGTGGGGCGCATTCGTGGCCAACGAGTACGGCCTGTTCGCCAATGTCTCGACCCCGCTTCAGCGTGATGGAGAAACACGAGGCTGGGTGATCGCCGCCGTGGAGCTGCGCAAGCTGTCGGAAATCACCCGAGAATTGTCGTCGCGCTTCGGTACACATGCCTTCATCCTGGATGGCGACGGAACCGTCCTGGCAGACCCTCGCCTAGCCGATCCAAATTCGGTCACGCGGCCGCTGACGCCACTTGTCGCATTCGGCGACCCGGTGCTTGCGCGCTACGGCGAGCGGACGACGGAGACGGAATTCAGCGCCAAGCGCGGCCGCGATATCGAGGTCGCCGAGATCAGCATCGACGACCAGGCCGCGTCTGCCTCAAAGCTTGGAACGGACAGCTATATCGCCATCACGCGCAAGATCACGGGTTACGGTGAACGACCCTGGACCATCGGGGCGTATTTCGAGGCCGGACAGATCGGCGACGAGATCGAACGGGTCATGGGGTCCGCTCTCTTGGGACTCGGCGCAATGGTCGCAGCCGTCGTGGTTGCCGTGCTGTTGGGCCGGCGCCTGTCTCGTCCAATTCAAGCGATCGCCGGCCAGGCGTCGCGCGTCGCCAACTTCGAACTTGATGACGTAAAGCCGCTGCCGCGCAGCAGGGTCCTGGAGCTGGATGAGCAGGCATCTGCCTTCAATGCGATGCTTGTGGGTCTTCGCGCGTTTTCCACCTACGTGCCACGCTCCCTTGTTTCCAAGCTGGTTCGTAGCGGACAGATGGGGATCGCCGAACCGCGCGAAGCCGTCGTCACCGTCATGTTCACAGACATCGCCGGCTTCACAACGTTGTCGGAGCAGATGGATGCTGCCGCTGCAGGGCGGCTTCTCAACCACCATTTTGCCATTCTCTGCCGCGCGGTTGATGCGAACGGCGGCGCCGTCGACAAGTTTCTCGGCGACGGCATGCTGGCATTTTTCGGCGCCCCGGATCATCTGGAGGATCACGCCGCTGCTGCAGTCCGCGCGGCCGCAACCATTCGCGAAGAACTGGAGAACGACAATATCAAGGGAGCGGCGGAAGGTCGGCCACCGCTTCGAGTGCGCATCGGCATCCACACCGGCCTTGTCATTGTCGGCAATATCGGCGCGTCCGACCGGGTCAACTACACAATCGTGGGCGATACAGTGAACATCAGCCAGCGCCTCCTGGAAGTGGGCAAGATGGCGATGCCGGATGCACCCGCCTGTATTGCTCTTTCCAAAGAGACCGCCTCAAGGCTCGACGACAGCTTTTCTACGATCCCGATGGGCGAGCATTGGCTGCGCGGACGTGGTGAGGCGACCGAGGTTGTCCAACTTGGCAAAGTTGCGTCGCTTGCGCCGATTAACCGAGATCTTACTTCTGCGGAATCTCCGACGGTTCAGTAGCGGTTGGCCTGGCGTCACTTGCTGGCAACGAGGCACCGACGCGCTGATCGCGTAGCTCGTGTGCTGGATTTCAGGCCCGCGCCGGGCGTTAAGCCCACCGAAAGAGACGGCGATCAGTGGCGTGAGTGACCGATGTACAGTGAGCGTCCGGTGACCCCGCCTTTGAGACTTTCAGCGAACACCTGAAGCTATGACGCCAATTGCGTCATTGGAGACGTTCAAGAAGAACTCGAGCCAAGCTTCCCAAGTGCCGTATTCGCAGGACTTCCCGCGGCACCCCGCAATAGTCGGCCCGGCGCGGGAACACCAAGCCTCCTCGCTTCCGAAGCGACACCCGAGATCACCGATTGCGGAACGAAATCTCGAGGAGATCACTTGCCACACGCATACGGGCCACACGCATGTTACGGGTTCGGCCTATCCTAGCGCGCCAGCGTCGCCACGCGGTCAAGCGCAGTACCGAAACCTTGCAAGGAGATCGAGAGCGGAGCCGCTGCCCCGCCAACAGCGACGGCCTTGACCCTAAGCGCCGCGCCGGCGCGCAGCGCGACCAGCGTTGGGGTGTCGAAGGTCACTGAAACGAGGCATCCGACCGGGAGGCAAGTGTGGAAGTGCACGGGCTGCATCGCCGGCTTGTCGTCGATCTGGAAGGTGACGCCGGGCTCGAGCGCCAGACCGAACGGCAGGACCAGCGTGCCCGACACAGAGTTTGCCGACGGTGCATTCAGTTCGATCGCCAGCAGGCGTTGTCCGTTCTGCTGCGCCTGGACCTGCGACAGCACGCAGCGCTTTGCGCTCGTATCCTGTACGCAGGCCACACTCCAGTCCTGATAGGTCTCGTTCAGCGACGATGCCCCTCCCGGCAAGGACGATGCTGCTTTACCGCCAGCGGTTCGGCTCTCAGTCTGCGCCTGAGCCAGCTGGAAACGCTGTGGAGCCGGGTCGTCGTGGCCGGCGGTAACGGGTGCTGCACCGCTCGGCGTCGAAGACGCGAGCTCCGGCACGAGATACAGCGCCACGCCCACGGCAATCGCGAGCGATGTGGAAGTGAGCCTAAGGTGGCGAATGCTGTTGCGCGTCATGCAAGCGCCTTTCGCTCGGTCGTGCGCTGCGGGCGATGCTTGTCTTTGGTCACAGTCAATTGGATTCACCTTCAGAACTTGACGTTGAGGTTGATGCGGGCGGACTGGTCGGCGATGTCTGAGGCAAACTGGCCGGCATAGGTCACGCCGATCGTTGCGTTTGGCGACAGCGCATAGTCGAGGCCGGCTTCGACCACCGCAACGTTGCGAGCAATCGGAACACCCGCGATCAGGAAGGCGTCGCCGCCTCCGGCAAAGCGCATCGTCGAAAGCGGCACCGTATCGCCGAAGGCGTGGCGCCAGCCGGCCATGCCGTTGACCGTTACGGCCGCGCCGTTGAGGTCGAAGGTGGTCGAGGCGCGAAGACCCAGTGTCGTCAACGTCGATTCCGCCGTGTCGCCCTTGCTGCCGAGTGCCGCCGACCCACCCCTCTCGGCGAAGTCATCCGTATGAACGCTGACGTGAGCGAGATTGGCGAAGGGCTCGAGCCGAGCCGTGCCCATGGCGAAGCCATAGCCGAGTTCGCCGAAGACTTGCGCCGTGCTGGCGTCGTAATCTCTGCTCAGAGTGTCGCTGAACCCGGGGATCGTGACCTTCCGCGACGTCGAGACATCGTGCCAAGTGTAGGCGGCACCGGTCCGCAAGGCGAGATCGCCCCAGCTGGCGCCGCCATAGAGGCCGGCGTGATAGTTTTCGCTCGAACCGGAGGAGGAGCGTTCCTTCACGTCGAAGCTGGTGTGGCTGTAGCCCGCGATCGCGCCGAAGCGCCAATTGTCGAACGCCGGGACGTCCGCGCCAGCGAAGAATCCACCCGTCGAGCGGTTGAGACGTGCTGCGTTGCCGTCGCCATCCGTGTGCCCCCAGGAGCCGAAGCCCTGGCTCCAGAACGCCAGACGATCGGTTGTCGCCTCGACCGCGACCGGCTTGCCGCCGACATAGCTCGTAACCGTGCCGTTCGAAGCGCCGGCACTGTCGAAGGCCGCGCGAAGGCGTTCGTTGATGGCATTGCGGGCGAAGCGACTGTCTTCGATGAGCGCCGACTTCGCCGAAGCGTGGATCTCGCCCGAGAGCTGGTCGAAGGCGTTTCGTGCCTGTGGTGCCGACAGGTTTGTGATGGCGTTGTAGACCGGATTGCCTCTCCCAAGGCTTTCGGCTCCGTCGCCGGTGGCGATCTGGTTCGGCGTTGCACCGACGCTGGAGAAGTCGATATTGTTGCGGGTCAGCTTCAGATAGACGTTGCTGGCGTCGTAGCTGAGCGAAGGATCGAGGAAGGCGAGGTTCGAGCTCACGCCGCTGAAGCTGCCGCTCCGACCGCCATTGGCGGTCACGATTGTGTACTTTGTCTCCGGCGCATAGCTGCCCGTGTCCGCCAGCACCTTGACCGAGCCGCCGGCGATGGTCGCCGTGCCGCTGGCAACGATCCTGTCCGACTGGCCGGCCGCGTTCACTTCAACCTCGTAGATCGAGCCGGAGTTGAAGGTGAGATTGCCGGCGACGTTGAGCGTGCCGATCGAGTTGCCCGGGGCGATCGTGCCCGAAACGCGCACGTTGCTCGCCGCACCGCTGCCTTGAAGGCGGCCGTCGGCCAGGACGTCGACGGTGCCGCCAAGTGAGCCGTTGACCGCCAGCGTGCCGTTCTCGACCGTTGTCGCCCCGGAAAAAGCGGAGGAATTGCCCGTCAGGGTGAGAAGGCCCGCGCCAGCCTTTGCGAAGCTGCCACTGCCGGAAATCACACCGCCATAGCTGGTGTTGACGGCCTGGTCGAACGTCAGGGAAGCGCCCGCGGCGAGGGCTGTGTTGCCGCCGAAGCGCTCGGCCGACGTAACGAGCCTTCCCGCCTGGACCGTCCAATCGAGTGACGACATGCCGGTCAGGCTCAGAGCACCGGCGCCGCGCTTGATCATCCGGCCGCCCGAGCCATTGAGTGCTCCTATGTCGCCGGCAAAGGCGGCGTTGGTCGTCTGATCGAAGACGACCGTTCCGGCATTGCCGATCTTGCCCGAGATCGAGTCGGCATTGCCGATCAGCGTACCGGCCGCAACCAGCGTGTTGCCGTAGGCGTTGGCGCCGTTGTCGAGCCGCAGCGTGCCGTTGCCCTGCTTGATCAGGTCGCCGTTGCCCGACAGGCCGCCCGTCAGCCCGAGTTCGGTTCCGGCGGCGATGTCGAAGCGCCCCGCCTGCGTCAGGGCGATCGAGCGAGCAGTGTCGAAGCTCGCGGTGGTCGCAAGCGCACCGCCGGTGAAGGAAACGCCGCCCGAAGCTGCACCGAGATTGGCGTCGCGCGAGATCGACAGCACACCGCCCACGATCGTGGTGCCGCCCCTATAGGTGTTGTCGCCGGTAAGAGTGAGCGCACCGGCGCCGGCCTTGGCCAGCGACGTGCCGTTCCAGCCAAGCAAGGGATTTGCCGTCTGGTCGGCGAGCGCCGTTCCGACTGTGAAGGTGTCGGCCGCATCCGTCAGCGTGAAGGTGCCATGGGCGAGATTGTTGCCGGCGGTCCAGCTCAGCCCATAGCTTGCGAGGTACTGCAGGCTGTCTGCCGATTTGCGACCGGATACGGTGAGATAGTCCACCGTGCCGGTGAAACCACCTACGGTGACGCTGGCGAAGTCGCCGCTTATTCCAGAGCGGGTGTCTATCAGCACCTTGTCGAGTTGGCTCGCATCGTTGATGCCGCCGATGTTGAAGGCGACGCCATTGCCGATCGTGACGTGGTTGGCGGTCAACGTGGGGCTGTTCGTGCCGGCGACGATGGACAGCGCGGTGTTGTCGGCGAGGGTGACTGCCCGCTCGACGGTCAGGGTCGCCGGCGTCTGGATCGCCAGCGTGCCACCGGTCACGGTCAGGTTTCCGCCCAGAGCGTTGCTACCGCCGGCGCTGCCGTCGCCGAACTGCAAGCGCCCACCGGAGACGGTGGTGTCGCCCATATAGGCATTGTTGCCGGTCAGGACCGTCGTACCTGAACCGATCTGCCGCACAGCGCCGCTGCCCGAGATGGCGCCGGCGAAGGTGACCGCGTCGCTGCGGTTGAAGGCGAGCACGCCATGGTTGACGACGTCGCCGATGATCGAGCCGGCCGCGCCGCCGTTGCCGAGTTGCAGCGTCCCACCCGCGACCGTGGTGCCGCCAGTATAGCTGTTGTCGCCGGTCAGGACCGTCGTGCCGGAACCGTTCTGCCGCACCGCGCCGTTGCCGGAGATGGTGCCGGCGAAAGTGACCGCATCGCTGCGGTTGAAGGCGAGCACGCCATGGTTGACGACGTCGCGGACAATTGAGCCGGTCGCGCCGCCGTTGCCGAGTTGCAGCGTACCGCCTGAAATCGTCGTTCCGCCGGTATAGCTGTTGTTGCCCGTCAGGATCGTGGTGCCCGTACCGATCTGCCGTACCGTACCGTTGCCCGAGATGGCGCCGGAGAAAGTAACTGCATCGCTGCGGTTGAAGGCGAGCACGCCATTGTTGACTACATCGCCCAGGATCGAGCCGGCCGCACCGCCGTTCCCGAGTTGCAAGACCCCGCCCGAAATCGTTGTGCCGCCGGTGTAGCTGTTGCTGCCCCTCAGGATCGTGGTGCCCGTACCGATCTGCCGCACCGCTCCATTGCCCGTGATGGCGCCCGAGAATGTGACCGCATCGCTACGGTTGAAGGCCAACACACCGTCGTTGACGACATCGCCCAGGATCGATCCGGTCGAACCGCCATTGCCGAGTTGCAAGACGCCGCCCGAGATCGTCGTCCCGCCGCCATAGCTGTTGGTGCCGGTCAGGGTGAGCGTGCCCATGCCGGCCTTGGTCAGTGACGTGCCGTTCCAGCCCGTCGCGGGGTTCGCCACTTGGTCGGAAAGTGCCGCGCCCACCGTGAAGCTGTCGGTGGCATTGGTCAGCGTGAAGGTACCGTGGGCGAGATTGTTGGCGGCGGTCCAGCTCAGACCGTAGCTGGCGAGATATTGCCGGTTGTCAGCTGATTTGCGGGCGGACATGGTGAGATAGTCCACTGCGCCGCTGAAGCCGCCGACGCTGACGTTGGCGAAGTCACCGCTGATTCCAGAGCGGGTGTCTATCAGCACCTTGTCGAGCTGGCTCGCGTCATTGATGCCGCCGATGTTGAAGCCGACGCCATTGCCGATCGTGATACTGTCGGCCGACAGCCCGGGGTTGTTCGTGCCCGCGACGATGGATAGCGCAGTGTTGTCGGCAAAGTTCACGGTCTGTGCGACGTCCACGGCCGCCGGCGCCTGGATCGCCAGCGTGCCGCCGGTCACGGTCAGCTTGCCGCCGAGCGTGTTGCTTCCGCCCGCGCTGCCGTCGCCGAACTGCAACTGGCCGCCCGCGACAGTGGTGTCGCCGGTATAGCTATTGCTGCCGGTCAGGACGGTCGTACCTGATCCGATCTGCTGCACAGCGCCGCTGCCCGAGATGGCGCCGGAAAAAGTGAACGTATCGCTGCGGTTGAAGGCGAGCACGCCGCCGTTGACGACATTGCCGGTGATCGAGCCGGTTGCGCCGCCATTGCCGAGTTGCAGCGTGCCGCCTGAAATCGTCGTGCCGCCGGTATAGCTGTTGCTGCCGGTCAGGATGGTGGTGCCCGTACCGATCTGTCGTACGGCTCCACTTCCCGAGATGGCGCCTGCGAACGAGAAGGCATCGCTGCGGTTGAAGGCGAGCGCGCCGTCATTGACGACATTGCCGATAATCGAGCCCGACGCGCCGCCGTTGCCGAGTTGCAGCGTGCCGTCTGAAATCGTGGTGCCGCCGGTATAGCTGTTGCTGCCGGTCAGGATGGTGGTGCCTGAACCGATCTGCCGCACCGCGCCGCTGCCCGAAATCGCGCTGGAAAAGGTGAGCGCGTCGCTGCGGTTGAAGGCGAACGCGCCGTCGTTGACCACATCGCCCAGGATCGAGCCGGTCGTGCCGCCATTGCCGATCTGGAGCGTGCCGCCTGAAACCGTCGTGCCGCCGGTGTAGGTATTGGTGCCTGTCAGGGTGGTGGTGCCTGAACCGGTTTGCCGCACCGCGCCATTGCCCGAGATGGCGCCGGAAAAGATGACCGCGTCGCTGCGGTTGAAGGCGAGCACGCCGTCGTTGACGACATCGCCCAGGATCGAGCCGGTCGCGCCGCCATTGCCGAGTTGCAGCGTGCCGCCTGAAATCGTCGTGCCGCCGGTATGGGTGTTGCTGCCGGTCAGGATGGTGGTGCCCGTACCGATCTGCCGCACCACGCCGCTACCCGAAATGGCGCCGGCGAGGGTGACCGCGTCGCTGCGGTTGAAGGCCAAAATGCCGTCGTTGACGACATTGCCGGTGATCGAGCCGGTCGCGCCGCCGTTGCCGAGTTGCAGCGTGCCGCCTGAAATCGTCGTTCCGCCGGTATAGCTGTTGCTGCCCGTCAGGATCGTGGCGCCCGTACCGATCTGCCGCATCGCTCCGCTGCCCGAAATGGCGCCGGCGAGAGTGAACGCATCGCTGCGGTTGAAGGCGAGCACGCTGTCGTTGACCACATCGCCGGCAATCGAGCCGGCCACACCGCCATTGCCGATCTGGAGCAAGCCGCCCGCGACCGTGGTGCCTCCGGTATAGCTGTTGCTGCCGGTCAGGACCGTCGTACCTGAACCGATCTGCCGCACCGTGCCACTGCCCGAGATCGCGCCGGCGAAGATGACAGCATCGCTGCGGTTGAAGGCGAGAACGCCGTCGTTGATGACGTCGCCGACGATCGAGCCGATTGCACTGCCATTGCCGATCTGGAGCGTGCCGTCCGCGATCGTTGTTCCGCCGGTATAATTGTTGCTGCCCGTCAGGATCGTTGTGCCCGTTCCGGTCTGCCGTACCGCGCCGCTGCCCGAGATGGCGCCGGAGAAGGTGAGCGCGTTGCTGCGGTTGAAGGCGAGAACGCCGTCATTGACGACATCGCCCAGGATCGAGCCGGTGGCGCCGCCATTGCCGAGTTGCAGCGTGCCGCCTGAAATCGTCGTTCCGCCGGTATAGGTGTTGATACCGGTCAGGCTCAGCGTACCGGTGCCAGCTTTGACCAGCGAGCCGCCGGTGCCACTGATCGTCCCGCTGACTTCGGTCGACAGGCCGTTTGAGCCGACAGTCAATTCGTTGTCACCAAGCAGATAGGAGCCGCCGCCGGCGATCGAACCGGCGGTTAGTTTTTTGTTGACGGCGGAACCCGTCGAGCCCGAGAAATCGACAATGCCAGCCGCGCCATTGGCGATCTCGGCATTGCCGGCATTGCTGTTGTGGAGGAACGTCAGGCTGGCGTTGTTGGTGATCCTGGCGCTGCCGGCCGTGGTGGTCGAGCGGAACGTCAGGGTGTCGTTGTTCGTGATCCTGGCGCTGCCTGCTCCGCTCGCATCATAAAAGGTAAGATCCCGATTGTTGGTTATCTCCGCGCTGCCGGCCGTGCTGCTGTCGTAGAAGGACAGCAAGGCGTCGTTGGTGATGCGGGCGTTGTCTGCGGAACTGGTGTTGTGGAAATTCAGAAAACTGCCGTTGTTGTTGGCAATCGTGGCCGTTCCAGCGCGGCTGTTGTCATAGAAAAGGAGGTTGCTGTTGTTGGTGATGTTGCTGCTGCCAGCCGTGCTCGTGTCGTAGAATTCGAGGAAATTGTTGTTGGTCACGATAGCACTGCCAGCATTGCTGGCATTGTAGAAATAGAGCTCGCCGGTGTTGGCGATGGTCGCACTGGCTGCGCTTGAGGAATTGTAAAGATACGTTCTTCCGGCATTGGTGATACCGGTAATGCTCGTGGAGTCGGCATTGGTGAGAGTGAGAGTACCGGCGCCGTTCACGTTGACCTGACCCCGGATCGAGCCGGCGGCGCCGGCGGTGCCGAGTTGCAGTTCGCCGGCATTGACCGTGGTTCCGCCGGTATAGGTGTGGTTGCCCGTGAGGATTGTCGTCCCGGGACCGCCTCTCGTCAGATTTGCCGCACCTGCGAGTGTCGCGCCGACCGTACCATTGCCCCAGAGATTGAAGGCATCCGCAGCCTCGATCGTGCCGTTGCCCGAGATGGTGCCGCCATTGAAGGCAAGGGTCACCAGGCTGAGCTTGCGGCCCGCAGCAAGGTTCAGCGTCGCCGTGTCGGAGTTTGTGAGTGTAGACACGCCGAACATGTCGCCACCGATGAGCGACACCAGGCCATTGCCTTGGTTGTTTATGATGCTCATCCGCACATCGACGTCACCGCCGACAACTTTGATCTGGCCGCTGTTGTTGACGTTGCCGGTTCCAGGGGAAAGTTGCGCTGTACCGCCTGGGCCATTGAAATTGATGATGCCGGCGGCATTGTTGTTGATGTCGCCATTGTCCATGACGACACCGTCGGTGCCGACATCGATGGTGGCATCGTTGTTCAACGTGTTGCCTGTGCCAAAGAGGACAGCACCAGCGCCTAAGGTGATCCTCCCTCCCCAAAAATTGGAGATTGTCCCGGCCGAAAGCGTGTTGCCGTCGCCGATACTGATCGTGCCACCGGCATTGCTGAGGCTCGTGAAGCCGGTCGCGTCGCCGGCCGCACCCAGGGCGAGCGTTGCGCCGCCGTTGACCTGGACTCTGTCGTTGAACGCGCCGGCAAGGGTCGTCGCGCCGGCGTTGAGATCAATCGCGCCGATATTGCTGTTGGTGAGAGCCGTGATGCTGTTGGTGCCGCCGGTGATGACGATGGCCGATGAAAGATTACCCGAGAGGCCTCCAGCCCCGCCGCGGGCACCACCTGCAATCGTTCCGCTGTTCGTGATGATCAGGTTTTGGCCGATGATGCCGTAACCGCCGGCCTGCGGACGATAGGGCTGGACGTTGTGGTAATCGGTTCCGCCGCCGCCGCCCTGGATCGTACCGGAATTGCTGATTGTCAGTCCGCTGGAGGTGGTGGCGGTGACGCCATTTCCGCCATTGCCCCCCACGCCGTTGCCCGAGGGGTTGGCAAATGAGTTGGGGATACCCGGCCCAGTGACGTCCGCGCCGCCGCCGCCATTGCCGCCCGATATCACGCCTGAATTGGTAAGGCTGGTTCCCGTCGTGACGATAATGCCTGACCCACCACCACCTCCTCCTCCGCCGCCGGCATAGTTCCAGGTCTGCGCCCAATTGGCGGACCCGTAGCCGCCGTTGCCTCCGTTGCCCCCTTTGATTGTCGCATTGTTGACCAGGTCGGTGTTCAGCGTCAGGCCTGCGCCACCCGCGCCGCCGCCGCCGCCCCCCGCGCCAAGTCCGTAGCCGCCACCGCCGCCGCCGCCGCTGTCCGAAGCGCCGCCCGACCCGCCGCGGTTGCCCGAGCCGCCCGTCGAGCCTCCACCTCCGCCGGTGCCGGTCGCCGAGCCATCGCCGGCAGCGCCAGCGCCGCCCCCGCCGGCAGCATTCATGTAATTCGGCGCACTTCCGCCGGCAGCACCGTTCTGGCCGATGCTGTCCGCCAGTGCGGGCCTGAACGCGACGATCAGCGCAAGCGGTGCGACGGAGTTCGCAAGGGTCGCAGCCAAAGAGGCGACGACACCCAATGCGGGGACACGCAGCGCGGAACGGTTTGCGCGCGCCTCATAATTCCTGGCAGTTCTCACGAAAATGCTCCGCATGCTTTGGCGCCGGTGTTGAAATCGCTGCTGCCGGGAGAGGCTAGCCAACGCGCGTTCTGCGCCGACGCGAAAAGCACTCGTGAAGACATAGGTTCCCTCCGCCTGGATCAGGGCTCACATTGCCGCAGCGCATCCAGGCCTCTGCCTTTTCTGTGCTTGCAGGGAATCGTGTTCCTCGCGATCGTGTTCATTGTGTTCCTGTGCCGTATGTCAGTGCGGACCAGGGAAAGTCCTGAAAGGGCGTCGGGGAAATTCTGAAATTTTGTTGAATTTCGCCTTTCCCGCAGGAAATCGAATGGCTTAATCATCAATCTTCTTGTTCTTGGCAGAATGCCGGAGTTCCGGGGATATCATCGCGGGAGACGGAGGCCCGGTGCTCAGATTTGTTGGATATGAACTCGATCCCCAGCGGTCCGAACTGCGTGGGCCCGGCGGCGAAACAATCAAGCTCAGGCCCAAGGCTTTCGATTTGCTGCAACTGTTTGCCGCCAACCCGGGCAGGGTCATCGGCAAGCACGAGCTGATGGCGGCGGTCTGGCCGAACGTCCATGTCGGCGAAGACAGCCTGTTCCAGTGCGTTCGCGAAGTTCGCGCAGCGCTGGGCGATGACAGTCGGCAGTTGATCAGAGCGGTCTCGGGTCGCGGCTACCTGTTCGAGGCCGAGGTATCGACGGCGCCGGACACGGTCGTGCCGGAAAAGCCTCTGCCGCAGATCGATCCTGAAGCGGAAAGTGGATCGGCAGGGCGCTGGCTCGACGTCAAGATGCGCCGCCGCGCCGCACTCGTCGCTGTGGCCGGGCTCGGCTTGACGGCTTTGGCGGCCGCTGCGACGCGGCTTCCCCGTTTCGTGACGGGTGCGCCCCTTACCGTTGCCGTGGTCCCCATGACGGCTGCAAGCAACGATCCGCTGGCTGTGCGGATGGCGGCGGGCGTCAACCGCGACCTGACCGACGGTCTGGCGAAAATCGAGACAATCCGGGTGGTCGTTCCACCAGGCGGCGCTGTGGCGGCCGCCGATCTCGTCGTGAGCAGCGAACTGGAGAGAACAGAAACAGGGTGGAATTTGCGCGCGCGCATGACCGAACCGGCGACCGGCGCGGTCAAGTGGACCAGTTCGGTCTCGGTCGGCCTGGCCGGCGCCGACGAGCAACTGCAGCAAACGCGGCTGACGGCCGGCATGGGCCACGCGCTGGCACTGCGTATCAACGTGCTCTTGAACGCTGGTGAACGATCGGCCCTCGGCTTGCCGGCGGGCAGCACCAAGGCGGCGATCGAGCAAGCAACGGCCTCGATCAACCAAACGACGCCGGAGCGCTTTCGCGCCGCGCAGGCGATGCTCGAACAAGCACTCGCCGACGACCCGGAAAATATCGACCTTCAAGTCGCGCTCGCGGCATTTCAGCTGCGCGGGATCCAGATGGCCTGGTTTCCCGCTGCGGAGCGCGAAAAGGTCGAGAACCGCGTCGGCGAGATTCTTGAGCGCGCCTTGCGTGCGCAGCCGAATTACATCCCGGTGCTCGAAATGCACTGCCGGTATCTGTCGGCGACCAACCGCTTCGTCGAAAGCCTGGTGGCTTGTGGCAAGGTACTAACCCTCGATCCATGGAACGGAACCGTGTTCTATCTCATCGGGCTTTCCCAGGTCTTCCTGGGGCGTTTCGACGAGGCCCTTGCAACGTTCGAGCAAGCCGACCGGTTCGATACGCCCCAGGTCGCCCGCTGGACATGGGCGATCGGAGCCGGTTGGGTCCATATGTTGACGGGCCGGGCCGAAGAAGCACTGCCCTGGCTGCAGCGATCGATCGCGATCACGCCGGCCAGTGGACGCACGCATTTCCTGCTGGCCGCGGCCTATCAGCAGTTGGGCCGAACGGACGAAGCCAGGGCGGCCCTGGCGCAGGCCATGACGCTGAGGCCGGGTTCGACAGCGCGCAACCTGCCACCGCCCACCAAGAACACCAGTCCGGTTTATCTCGACGCGACCGAACGCCTCGTGGGGCTGATGATCGCGGCGGGGTTACCTGAGGATTGACCCGCGTCCGAGCAGGATGGTCGGGCCGATGGTAGGCACCAACGTTTCTGTGCCGGTACGCTGCCGGATGCGCCGTGGGCCTATGCCAAGGGCGTGATCTTGGACTTCTGACGGCCAAGTAAACCCACGGACAATTTGCTCGTCGAGAGCGGCATGTTGGCCGTCGGCGTCGACACAGCAGGCCGGAGCTGCAAGAGAACGTCGCTGCCGCGTGGGTATCAGGCGCTCCGATTTCGGCCTTTCGCCGCCCGTGCGGCGAGCCGTCGGCCGATCCAGGAAAGGTAGGAGCAGGAGATGAGGAACCAGACGCCAACGAAGACATAGGCCTCGAGCGCCTGATTGCCCCAGGCGACATCGCTGAAGGCCATGCGAGCGGTGGCGCTGAGATCGTGCAGGCCGAGGATCACGACAAGGGATGTGTCCTTGTAGGCGCCGATGGTGCTGTTGACGAGGGCGGGCATGGCCCGCTCGATTGCCTGTGGCAAAAGCACGAGGCGGGCGGTCTGCCAGAAGCCGAGACCGAGCGAAGAGGCTGCCTCATGTTGACCGGCAGGCAGTGCCATGAGGCCGCTACGCACATCCTCGGCGAAATAGGCGGCATGGAAGAAGACGAGGGCGATGAGGACCGCGATGATCGGATCGATGGCCGTGCCCTTGGGGAGCGTCAGCGGCAGCACGAACACACCGACGAAGAGCAGCGTCACCATCGGCACGCCGCGCATGATCTCCACATAGGCGCCGGCGGCGCGGTGCAGCAGCCGATGACGTGTCTGGTAGCGGGCGAGCGCGAGCAGCACTCCGACCGGCAGGGCCAGGGCGAGCGCGATGGTGGACAGGATAAGGAGGATCGGCAGGCCGTTCCACCTGGTGGCATCGACCGGAACGAGACCGAGAATGCCGCCGCCCATCAGGGCGAAGGACGCGGCGATGCCCGCCAGCCAGAGTCCGGCGGTGAGCTTCATGTTCAGCCAGCGCCCACTTACAGCCATCTGGCCGGTGGCGATGGAAAGACCGATCAGCAGGAGCGAGACGAGCATCGGCCGCCACTGCTCGTCGAACGGATAGGTGCCGAACAGGATAAAGCGGGATTTCTCCGCCCAGAAAGGCCAGCAGGCGCCCGCGGCCTCGACACAGGCGGACGGATCGGCAAGGGGCGGCACGGCCGAGAAGACGAGCCAATCGGCAATGGCCCATAGGAGGGTGAGGGCGAGGCCACCGCTTGCGAGGGACAGGAGGCTTGCGCCCGGTCGGGAAAGATGCCTCCGCAGCCAGGCGGAAAACCGGCCGAAGCCGATCGATTGTGTCGCTCCGCTCATCGTCCATCCCTCCCTTCCCGCGCGCGGATACGGGCGCTCCAATGGTTCAGCACTCCGGTGAGTACAAGGCAGAGCAGCAGGTAGATCGACATGGTGATCAGCATGGTTTCCAGCGGCCGGAAGGTCTGGTTGATCGCGGTGCCGGCGACCGACATGAGGTCGGAATAGCCGACGGCGATGGAGATGGAGGTGTTCTTCAAGAGGTTTGCGAACTGGTTGTTGAGCGGAGGAACCACGGTGCGCAGCACCTGCGGTACGACGACGAGACGGGTTGTCTGGCCGCTCCTGAGGCCGAGCGCCGCCGCCGCCTCGATCTGGCCGCTCGGAACGGCCTCGATCCCGCCGCGCAGCACCTCGGCAATCTGCGCGCCGTGATAAAGGCCGAGCGCGACCGCCACCGTACAGAACTGGATGGAAAGCGCGATGCCACCCTCGACCGAGAAGCCTTCGAGCGTCGGCCACGAGAGACCGAGCGGCGCTTGCAGCGCGGTGGCGAGTACCCCGGGGACGACGATGAAAAGCGCAAACGCGACGGGCAGAACGGGCAGACGCCGGCCGGTGAGGGCCTGACGCCGGGCGGCGCGGCCTGCCCAGAGCCAGATGAAGGCAGGGACCAGAACAAGGCTGGCGAGGAGCAAGGTCCTGTTGCGCGGATCGTCGGAAAGCCAAGGCAGGTAGATCGCCCGGTTGGAGATCGTGAAGGGGCCGAGGACCAATGCCTGTCGGATCGCGGGCAGGCCGTTCACCGCGGCGATGAAGATGACGAGCAGGACAAGGATCTTCGGCAAGTTGCGGAAGAGTTCGACGTAAGCAAGCGCGAAGAGGCGGGCGAGCGGCGCGGTGCTGACGCTGAGAAGCCCAAGCAGCAGGCCGGCGATGCAGGCGATGACGAGACTGGCGAGGGCTACGGCGATGGTGTTGGCAAGGCCCGCAAGGATCGCCCGCAGATAGCTGTCGCTCGCGCCATAGGGAACGAGCGTTTCGCTGAGATCGAAGCCCGCCTGCTGGGTGAGGAAGCCGAAGCCCGGCTGGATGCCGGCCGCCGTCATGTTGGAATGCACGTTGAAGGCGACAAGGGCAAAGGCCGCGAGGATCGCAAGGCCGACACCGATATCGGAGAGAGAAACGGCAGGGCCTGTCTTGGGAGGACCGTCGTGCGCGGCGTGAGGAGGGGGCAGCTTCCGGTCCATGGGGCGCTCAGGAGTTGGTTTCGGCAGGTAGGGCGAAACGGGTAACCAGTGCCTTCTGCGCTTCGGTCTCCGGCCCGGAGCCGCAGCTGGCGACAAGTGCGGTGGCCTCCGCGGTATCGAGGCCGAGTGCGCGAAGGATGCAGATGGCGAAGGTGCCGGTGCGGCCGATGCCGGCCGCGCAATGCACGAAGACCCGGCCGCCGGCGGCAAGCGCCCGCGCCGTGTCGCCGGCGATGGCGAAGAGCCCGGCCTCGTCCGCGGGGACGCCGAAATCGGTGATCGGGAAGCGGGCGACGGGAATGTCGATCTCCCCGGCGAGGGCGGCGGCATAGCCGGGCGCCTTCTCCTCGATTTCTGCGAGCGGCGTGAGGCTGACGATACGGGTGATTTTTTGCGCGTGCAGATCGGCGAGGTCGTCGTCAAACGGGCGCAGCCGGCCGGGCATCGGGCCGAGCCAGAGCGTGCCGGCAGTGCCGGATGGCAGCCGGAGAGGGCGAAGGAACGCTGCTTCGGTCATGCGGTTTCCGCTGCGAGCTCGGCGAAAAGGGCGGCCGGCGTCTGCGCGGTCGCAACCGCTGCGACGGTTGTGCGCAACGCCGAAAAGGCGGCTTGGATATCCGCATGCGCAACCTGGATGCGCCAGCGGATTACCCGCCAATGCAAGGCGGCGTGTGCCTCGGCGGCGATCGGATCTAGTACCAGGCCGGAGACGAGATCGAGGAATAGGGCACGGATGGTGAAGTAGCTCTCGAGGGGAGCATCACCGGGATTGGCGGCAAGTTCGGCAATCGTGGCGAGCTGGATGCGGGAAGGCATCGCAAAGGCCGGCGCGCAGCAGCGCGTGCAAAGCCGCAGCATGTCCGACAGCATGGAGAAATGCAGGTCGCGTTTGGCGGGATCAAGCGCGCTAACCATCGTGCCGACGCCCGAGCGGGTTTCCAGGAGATGCTCGAAAGAGAGCCGCTGCAGAACCTGGCGGATCGGCGTGCGGCTGACGCCGAATTCCTGCGCCAGCTTGCCCTCGTGCAGCATCATCGGCGTGTCGGGATGGGTCATACAGATGCGGAAGCGCAGCTCCTGCAGCATTTCCTCCGAACGGGGTGGACCGGATCTCGATGTTTGCGGCAAGCTCACGCTTTCCCCTCTCCATTGCTTTGGTGCGCCAGCGCGCGATTGTTATTCCGGATATGCAGCCAGTTTTCCTGAGGCAGGCTTTCGACCGATTCCGCAAAGCCCTGGCGCACCGTCGACAGGGCCTTCTCGACCGAAAGGCCCTGTCCATTGAGAATATGAGCGGCGACCATGCCGCTGCGCCCTGCGCCGTAGCTGCAGCAGAGCGCAACGGCCCAGTCCTGCGCAAGCAGCGCCGAAACCTGTCCTTCCAGCCGTTGCCAGGCCCGCATCCACGCCGCGCCGGGCGCGGAAAAATCGTCGATCGGCAGGGCGGTAAAGGCCATGCCCGTCTGCTTCACGCGTTCACGCAGCTGGAGGCGGAAGCCGGGCGGGCAGTCGCTGTCGCGCGCCAGGAAGAGGAAAAGAGCGCTCCCGCAGGCGACGAGCGCCTGGAGTGTCTCGTCGATGCCGTCTGGATCGATCCAGATCTCGCCGCGATGATCGATCGTGACGCCCGGCGCGCCGAGGGTCACGAGGCGTCCGCCGCCGGGGCAGTCGACGATGGCGCGGATGAATATGGGATCGTCGATATCCGCCACGCCGCCGTTCCTCGTTCTTGCCGCTCGCTTCACCGTATCGGATAGGCGTACATCAAGCCACCTTTGCTGGCCGATGCGTTCTGGCTGCCTTCGCGCTTCAGCTTGAAGGGCGTCTCCGGACCGAGATGGCGGTCGAAAACTTCTCCGTAGGAGCCGACCTGCTTGATCACCTGGTAGGCCCAGTCGGCGGGCAGTTTCATCTTGGCGGCCATGTCCGCGGTCGCGCCATCCTTGGCGAAGAGACGCTGCACCGCCTTCGGCTGCTTGTCGAGATCGGCGATGGCGGCATCGACATTGGTCGAGTTGATGCCGAGCTCGTCGGCGTTCAACATGATCTGGAATGCCCAACGCATGGCCTTTTCCAGTGTTTCGTCCGGCTGGACCACCAGCGTCAGCGGCTCGGCGGAGATGATTTCGGGCAGGAGCTCGTAGTCGTCGGGATTCTTGGCAAGGCGGCGGTCGGCGGCGAGTGCCGTCATGTCGGAGGCGTAGGCGTCGCACTTGCCGGCGAAGAAGGCCTGCAGGCGCGCCGTCTTGTCAGCAATGTTCTCGACCTTGTACTCGAAGCCATGGGCGGCGAACCAGTCGGCGATGTTGAGCAGCGTCGTCGAGCCGTCCTCGGCGCAGATCGTCGCACCCTTCAATTCCGTGGCGGATTTCAAGCCCAGCGCCTTCGGTACCATGAAGCCTTGGCCGTCATAGAATGTGGTCGCGACGAAAGCGAGGCCAGGATCGGCCGAGCGTGTCCCAGTTTCCGTGACCGAGCGAGAGGCCATGTGCGCTTGCCGGGAGACCAGGCTCTTCAGCGAGTCGGAAAATCCGATGCCGCGAATATCCGCCTTGCTCGCATCACCGAGGATGGCAGCGGCCGCCATGCGGCAAAAGTCGGCATTGAAGCCTTGGAAGACACCGGAGCTGTCAGGCACGGAAAAGCCCGGCGCACTGGGGCTGACCAGGCAGACGAGCTTGCCGCTCGAGACCACCTCATCGAAAACCGGACCAGCCTGAGCATGGGACGTAAGGGCAAGGCCGGCGGCGCAGGCGAGCGCTGCCGCGAGATAAGACCGAAGCATGATGTTTCCCCTCCTTAGTCAGGCATAGACAGCTATACCTGTATACAGCTATACCGTAGAAGTGGTTTTCCCTGCTGTCAACGGGGTAATAACCTGGAACGAATTTGTGGAACGGCAGCTGCGGGACGCCCAGAACCGATCCTCGAAGGAAGTGCAGATGGCGCCATGAAGGGCCACAGATTGTGACGCTGCGCAGCGAGCGGACGGCCGTCGCAAGGTCCGCTCATGACTATGACGCTTTGCGCGCCGGCCGGCCAACGCTGGTCGATGATCCGCTTTGCGGTCGCGCTTGGGACGATCTGCATCAGTGATGCGGTGAATGTAGAGCCAGCAGATCCTGGTCGAATTCGTCGTCGGCATGCAGATGTTGAAGGCATCGGCGATCGAGCCTGTCGTCGCCCCGCAGTCACCGGCTGGCGACCGTGCGCGCCTGCAACCGCATCATCGGCATGTAGGAGGGCACGTCGTCGAAGTCGGCAATCATGATCAGTTGCAGGCGCAAGGATGGTTTCCATGCCCATCCGTGGCGGCTGCAGAGCGGTCGGCCTTTCTTAAAAAACGGCTTGCCTGCAAATTTCGGGGGGGGAGCGGTTTCGGAAGCGGCAGGAACGCGACAATTGCTCGGCAACCCCAGGAAATGATCCCGATCAAAATGGCATGCTCTACCGGCGGGCCGCATGAGGCTCCGAATGCCTCTGTGTGCAGCTTAACGCCCTCAATCCTTTGTCAATTCTCCACGCTATGCCGACACGTCCTTGACCGTTCTGCCTACAACCTCAGCGCATCCGTTCTTGTAAGGATCATCATGTGCTCAACCGTGAGCGAGGCCAGAACAGTGCATTGGGGAAGACCTCAGAGACGACGCGTTTCCTTGGTCCGATCCATCCGCGCACCACAGTGTCGTTGGGATGGTCATGCTTTGGCCGTTTAGGCCCATCCACTCCCAGAGAGAAGCGTCGTCTGTGGTTGGGCATTCTCCGATCGCCAGTGAGTACGCTACGCTGGCTTGAAAAGCTCCATGTGATCACCGAGCAATCTCTCGTCGAGACTATACCGTTCGATTTGGCAGCCAAGCCTGCACGCAGATTTGCGCTAAACCGGCTCCGACCTGCGCAACGTTCGCGACTGCTTGCCTCTCACTACGACGTCCTCCTCGACACGCTCGGACCCGAAGATGTCCGAGAGTTGCTGACGGACGATGGGCTTATCCTTTCGGCACCCGTCGGGCGAACCGGTGCTCGATATGAGCTCAGGCTGGAGCGGAGTTCCAGGTGGCTTGCCAAAGAAGGTGAGTTGAGTTGTCGATTGCTTACGGTGGACGGCGGAATCACCGTTGCCACGCTCAGCTTCACTATCGGAACGATTGTGGAGGCAGGCCCAGTCTTCCTTTGGGTGGGAGGACTGCAAGGCTGCCCCAAGAAGTACGGCAAACCGTTTACAATTCAAGTGACGCGCGATCTTTTCGGACTAAGACCAAAAGACCTTTTGATCCATGCACTATACCAACTGAAAGTATCTTTCGCTGCCAAGAGCATCATGGCGGTTTCTAACGTCGGTCACGTCAGTTTTGACGTCCGGAGCGGAAGAAGATGGATGGCGGATTACGACCAATTCTGGCTCGAGCTTGGTGGTGTTGCGCGTGACCGTTACACTTTCGAATTGCCTTCATCTCGCAGCAGACGATCTATCGAGGAGGTCGCCCCATCGAAGCGTTCGGCTTGGCGGCTACGTCAGGCTCTAATCGATGAGGTGCGCAGTGACATTAGCAATTGCACTTCAAGTCGGCTGAGCAGTGTAAAAAGATCGCTCAGCGGTAGCGAAAGCTAGCCGTCGCTGTGTTTAAGCATGGCACGTTGGCCCCTCTGGCGGGCGTAATACGATTGCCTGTGTCCGGCGGGCCTTCAATGTCCAGGGCCGGTCGATGAAGAAGATCACAGACAACCGACTGTCTGATACGCCCCAACTTTCGTCGACCGCTTCGCTCAGCTTTAAGCAGCCGTGGGCCGATCGAATGCACCGTGCCTACTGAAATCGAGGATTGCCGCAATCTGTCTTTGGCCGGGTCAAGGCGCGCGTCGAACGACTGGCACTCGTGCAGCCGGGACGAACGTCGCCATCGTCAAGCCTTCACCAATAGCTGCAATCTATTGCGGTTATAGCGACTATGAATTTGCCCTATGCCTGACGGCGTGGCAATTGCTCGGACCGAAGGGGCGGAAACGAACGCGTCCTACGGAAGTAAACGACTGCAAGGAGCCGTACCTTCGCAGGTTTGGAGCGGCACGATTGGGATCGTGCCGCTTCTTTTTTTGAGAACCCCAATCTGACGGCATCACATGAATCTGTATCTATCCATCGTCGAGCAGAACCTTCTCTCGGCACCCGTACTGTTCTTTTGTCTTGGTTTCGGTGTCTCGCTTCTGGGCGCGTCGATCGCTTTGCCAAGCGGCGTTTCAAAGATGATCGCGATCTACCTGATGCTGGCGATCGGTTTCAAAGGAGGGGCCGCGGTCAGCATGGGTGTACTGTCGAGCGAGGTGCTTCTGTGCCTGTTCGTCGGAGTGGTTCTGTCGGGGGCGACGCCGTTTGCCGCTTTTCGCTTTCTCGGATGCGTTTCGCCCCTGCCGGCAACCGAGCGCGCGGCGATCGCCGCGCACTACGGGTCGATTTCGATCGTCACCTTCACGGCGGCGACCGATGCCTTGATCCGATTGGGCCTCGAATTCAGCGCCACGATGGCTGCGGTGGCTGCCGCCATGGAAGCGCCCGCCATCATCAGTGCCGTCTATCTCTTGCGAAAGGCCGGATCGGAAATCCGCTCCGACGGTCAATTGGCCAAACAGTCCGTCATACGAGAAGTCTTCTTCAATGTGACGATCGTTGTCCTGGTCGGCGCCTTTGCGATTGGCGCGGTGACAGGCAAGAATGGCCTCTCGGACGTCTCCGGGTTCCTGGTGGATCCATTCAGGGGTGTTCTTTGCCTCTTCCTCTTCGACCTGGGGGCTGTGGCAGGGCAGGGACTGCGCACCGGTTGGCGCTCCCTCAGTTGGCCGCTGATGTTGTTTGCAGCCTGGATGCCGGCGCTGTCTGCTGCTCTCGCGTTCCTGTCGGCATTGGCTTTTGGTCTGTCGCATGGCAACGCGGCATTGTTGATGACCCTTGCGGCCAGCGCTTCCTATATCGCGGCACCCGCCGCGATGCGCATCGCAGCGCCAGATGCGAGGCCCGAGATCTACCTGACCATGGCACTCGGCGTTACGTTCCCGCTCAATTTGCTGGTTGGAGTGCCACTTTATATCTCGATAGCCAGTATTCTTGCCCTCTAAGGCGCTGCAGCCGGGAGGCCTGATGGACACGCCAGGCGCAGGTCGCGCACCAATCAGGCAATGCCCTTCTCGCGGGCGACGGCATCCGCTTCGCGCGCGAGGATCTCATAGTGGCGCTGTCGCCCGCTGTTCTCGCGCCAATAAAAGCCAACCTCGCGACGGGCCGCCCAGTCCTCGATCTCAATCAGCCTGACATCGTCGTCCTTGCGAAATTCGGCACGCGCATAAAGCTCCGGAAACAGCGAGCAGCCCATGCCGATGGAGACCATCTGCCGGATGGAATCGAGACTTGTACCTTCGTAGTCATCGATGACGCGGGCATCGGCAGCCGCCGCAAGATGGCGCACATTCTCAAGCAGCCGGTGACCACTTCCAAGCGCCAGAAGCGTCTCTCCCCGCAGCGCTCTTGTCTTGACGGTCGTCTGTGATGCCAGCCGGTGCTCGGCAGGCACGCCGAGAAAGATCTTCTCGTCTCCTATGCGCCGGAACCTCAGGCCCGAACGTTCCGGGGCCGGCCCCAGGCCGCAATCGACCGTACCTTCGGCGACCGCCGCTTCGATCCATGCCGGCCGATCCTCCCGGATATAGATCTTCAGGGCTGGGAACTTCCGATGAATCCCTGGCAGGAACCCTGGAAGAAAGTAGGGACCAAACGTCGGCGCCGTGGCCATTCGAACCAGGCCGCCAAGACTTTGAGTGTCCTTCAATGCACCTTCGACAAGATCATCGACCGTCGCGAGCGCCATGCGAGCGCTTCGCGCGACGTCCTGGCCCGCCGGGGTCGTAACCACGCTTGTCGAGGTGCGTTCGAACAGCGTTACCCCGAGGGATTTTTCAACGAGCCCAATCTGGACCGACAGGGTGGGCTGGGAAACGTGGCAGCGCTTGGCGGCTTTGCCGAAGTGCCGCAGCTCGTCGAGGGCCGCAATGTATTCTAGCTGGCGCAGGGTCGGTCGATAAGACATGCGCCATTGATAAACACTATCGCCGTGATTTCAACAATGAATTGGAGCTATCGAATAATCTCGTCCAGTGTCGCGAGGTCAAACAAGGGCTTTTGCAATGGATCAGTCTGAAATCTCTCCGCAACCGCAAGGCGATCGTCGAGGCGCGCATTGTCGAGGAGCAGGCGCGGCCAGCGCCGGATCGGTTTCGTCTGCACACGCTGAAGAAACTCAGGCTGCAGTTCCGAGAGCAGATCGCATTCCTCGAACGGACGAACCGGTTGCTTCCGATCTAGGGCGCTTGCGTCCGGACCAGGCTCGTTCGAAGCCAAAGGCGGAGCGGGCCCGAGGGGGAAGAGGTCGGTGCGCCTCGCACCGATCACAGTCACGATGGCCGCGATTGACCATGCGATCATCGCACGCGCTTATTTCAGATTGTCGACCAGTTTGAGAATGCGGCGTTCCCGGACTTCTGCGGTCTTGGCCTCGTTGATGGCGTTGACGTGCTTCTGCCGAAGCCCAAAAGGCAGGCGATCAAAAGCCATTCGGGCTTGCGGAGAGTTATCGAGCGCCTCGGCGAGCTCGGTGGGTTCTGCCACTTCCCTTGGTGCCTCGTCGAGCTCGATATCGATCTCGACGATATCGCCTTCGCTGATCCTTGCTGCGGCGCGATGGGCAGCGCTGATCCCTATCAGCCGCTGTCCCCGCATGGCCGCCACCCGCGTGCGCCAACTAAAGCCATTGATCGTCACAGTCACCGGCGGACGACCTTCGGGACCGAGAATTTTCATCACTGCGTCGGGGACCTCGACACCTGTCGCATTGCCGGAAGGGACTACCCTCGCCTGGAACGTTCCTGATCCCCTGCCTGCATTTTTGTTCTGCTCATCGCTGGATGACATCGTCCAAATCCAATTTCATTTCAGCTATCCATAGCAGACCAACCGAGGGCCGGTGGAAGTTTCCCGATATGGAAAATCGACATCGTGCGGCCTGGTGGCGCTAACATTCGTTCTTGGCGCTAAGCGGGGCTTTCTTCTCGCTGCTTAGCCGCCCTTGATCGTTTCGAGCCTGCTTGATTTAACAGGCGTGCTTTCAGCTGGCTGGACGTCGCTTGTATCGCACTTGCAGTCATCCAGGCCATGCGCCGCACGGGTTATGCGGCCGCCCTGTGGAACGCGCGCCCAAGTCTGTCGAGATCTGCAGATTACAGAGAATGGCATCCCGGGGGCGGTGGGCCGGGCTTCAGTGCGGAAAATGATGCAGCAGAAACCTCGTCGGATGACGCACATCGTCAAAGCTGCCGGAGCTGATCGAGCGTCCGCTCCCTTCGTCCGGCATGGTCGCAAAGACGCTCGGTGTGACGGTCCCGATCTGCTAGAGGGCGCGCTTTTCTTCACGCCATGCGCGGATTGCTTCCGCGCCGGCCTTGCCGCCGCGCGGACCATGGATCGTGACTGAGCGCGAGGCGGCGGCGATGGAAAAATCCAACGCTTCGGCGAAGGGCTGGCCCTGGGCCAGACACCAGGTCAATGCTCCGCCGAACGTATCCCCAGCGCCGGTCACGTCGACGACCTCGACCGGGTAGCCGGCTGCCTGCAGGCGCGTCTCGCCGTCGTGTGCCTCCGCACCTTCAGCGGCCAGAGTGCGCACCACCCAACCGATCTCGTGTTCCCGTATCCACTCAGCGATGCGCGAGAGGTCATCATGGCCGAAGGCGGCGCGGAAGCCGACCTGGTTGAAGATGACGACGGCTGCGCCCTTGAGATAGGGCAGGTCATCGGGCGTGCAGCCGCCGACATCGAGATCGAAGATTGCGCGGCGGTCGTGGCGCCTGAGATCGGCAACCAGATCGGCCTGCTTGAGGACGCCCCCGTCGATCTCGGCATGGAGCCGGCGCACGCGGTAAAGGGTGGTGTAGAGGAAGCCCGGCTGGCGCAGGGACACCAGCGTTGCCGGCGAGAGCCACATCGGCTGTTCTCCCATCTCCACTGTCAAAACCACGTGTTCACCATCGATGAGGAAGATGAGATTACGCGATTCTGCAACGGCCCGATCGATCAGCATATGATCGGTGGCGACGCCATTCTCCCCGAGGTCGGCGATCAGGCGACGCGACAGCGGGCTGTCGTTGAGCAGGGAAATGAACTGGGTGTCACCCCCGAGTGCCGCGTGCACGACGGCGGCGTTGGCAATGGAACCGCCGATTTCTGCCGGTAGTTCCCGTACCATGCCCTTGTCAGCCCGGCCGGGCCAGCGGTCGGCCGTGTAGTATTCGTCGAGAGCGACATCGCCGATGAAGAAGGCAGTCATGCGACCTCCCCTTGCATCACCTGCACCCGGCGCGATCCGCGCTCGACCGGCACCCATGGGCTCTCGCCCAGGCCGCAGACCGCCATCCAGTAATAGGGTGTCGGGCCGTGTGCACCCCGGCAGGCATCGTGCCAGACGCCCCGATGCATCACCACCGCCTTGCCCGGCGTGATGACGAATGCCTCGATGTCAGCGGAAACAGGGGCATTGGCTGCCGATGCCGGTGCCACCGCGAGAACGATCGCTTCGCCGGCGCAGAAGATCGCCTCTTCGGTCAGCAGATGTCGCTCCATAGCCGTGCAGGACCAGGGCGCTCCTGGCGCGCGCGTGAGGCCGAGGCGGGGCGAACCTTCTACCAGCGGGACACGGGTGAACCCATCACGCCATCCGTCACCTGTCGTCCAGATCACCTGCCGGTCCTGATCGTCCATGAGGTCATAGACCTTGCCGTAGCGGGCAAAGTTCTCGGCTGTCACCGGGCTTGCCCAAACGGTGTCGGTGCTCATGTTGCGCTCCGTGCGGTGCGCACAACGCGCATCAGCCGCGCGACATGGCCGGCCTCGACCCTGCCGGTATCCTTGTGATCGTGCTTGAACCAGCTTCCGACAACGGCGCCATCAGCATGCGCGAGCTGCTCGACCGCGTTCGCTTCGGTCAGGCCAGCGCCGATGAGCAGCGGCACGGTTCCGCCGGTTGCGGCGCGGAAGCGCGCGACCTTGTCCATGTCCGTCGGCTGGCCGGTGGCATCCGACGTCACCACAAGGCCGTCACAGCGCGCCGCGCCCAGGCGTACGTCGTCTTCCTCGGATCGCCCGGAGAGAACCGGTTGATACTTGAACCGTACGCCACCGAGCAGCAACGCCGGCACACCGGCCCGCCTTCCCGCAAGGTCGGCCGCAAACGAGGCATCGTTTTCCGGCGGCAGATGGCCGGCGACGGAATCCACTTGAATGAAGGAGACGGGGAAGCGTCTGGCAAGCGCAAAGGCGCGCGCATCGTCGCGCAGCACGTTGACGCCGATCCGTGCGCCGAGATCGAGGGTGCAAAGCCGTTCGAGCACGCGCTCGACATCGTCGGCATCGCCAAAGTAGTTTTCGACCACCAACCCGTCGACACCTTCGCCGGCCATGATGCGGGCCTCCTCTTCGGCCTGAGCGCATTTTGCGGCAGGTCCGTCGCCGGTCAGGTGCAGCATGCCGAGGATGGGTTTCGGGGTTGTGAAAGTCTCGCCAAAACGGCTCATGTCAGTTCTCCTGGGTCGCGCCGCTGTCATGCGGGCGCGGTATCGCGCCCCCAGCGCGTTGCGAATTTCATCTGGACGGCCGGCGAGTAGACGATCGACGTGCGTTCAACCAATTGGTCGTCGGCATCGAGCACGTCCCCGCTGGCGCAAAGATAGCCCGGCACGGAAGGCGCCGGGGCAAAGACCTCCCGAAGACGATCGGACGGCGGCACGACGGTGAGCAGCAGTTCCGAGCGAAGGGGATGGCGATCGTAATCGCGGCGCAGCACCTCATAGAGGGATTGCGCGCCGAAATCGTAGGCATCGATGCCGGGGTAGAGGGCAAGGTCGAGTTGCGACGTGTCGACGTTCAGCCAACTGATCGTCTCGCCGTTCGCCAGACCTCGGGCACGCACCAGGAGGAGTTCGCCGTTTTCCACCCGGTGCTCCAGAACCCGTGTCACCGGGCGCTGGCCCTGACGCCTGGCCAGTTCGGTGAAGCTTCCGAAGTTCCAGATGTTGTGGCTGATCGGCCGGTGCGAGACGATGGTGCCGCGACCGCGCACCTGCTGAACCAATCCTTCCGACACCAGCAGCGCCATTGCATTGCGGACCGTGGTCCTGGCAATGCCGAACTGGTCGCGCAGCTGGTTCTCCGAGGGGATGGCTTCCCCCTCGGAAAAGTCGCCGCTCAGAATGGCGGCACGCAAGGCCCGGTATAGCTGCCGATAGAGCTGCTCGCTCGAAAAGGAATCGAGGCGAAAGCGCGACAGCCGGTCATCCGGGCTTTCCGTGGTTGCGTTTGCGTCTGGCGTGGAAGGATGGGTCAAGGCAGGCTCCGGCAAGTGGTTACTTCGTGGCTCCGTTTATCTTGAACTCCTCGACACCAGCCTCTTTCAAGCCGTGGCGGTCGAGGATCTGTGCATAAGTGCCATCGGCCTTCAGCACGTTGAGCGTTGCATGCACCGCGTCGCGCAACTCGCCATTCGCCTTGGCGAAGGCGATGCCGTAGTGGTTGATTTCTCCGACGTCGCCGATTTGGTAGAACTTGCCCGGCTCCTGCTTGATCAGGTCGAGAAGTCCCTCGAGGCCGATCACCGAGGCTTGGGCACGGCCCTGGCGGATCTGCATGATGTGTTCGGCCTGGGTCGGGATCTGGATGACGGTGATCAGCTTGTCGGCCGGGCAGATCGACTTTCCAAGCTCCTCCGCCCACGTGACCCAGCTCGTGCCTGTCGCCACCGCGACGGTCTTGCCGCAGAGGTCGGCCTCGGTCTTGATCTCGCCCTGATGGTCAACGCTGGAGTAGAAGACGTTGCCGGTCTTGAAATAATCGATGAAGTCGAGCTGGGTCTGGCGCTCGACCTTGTCGGAAAAGGCGGTGATGATCATATCCGAGCGGCCGGTGACGACCTGCGGGATGAGCTGCGGGAACTCGACGTTCTGAAACTCTGCCGTCAGGCCAAGGCGCTCGGCGATCGCCTTGGCAAGATCGATGTCGAAGCCCTTGAGATCGGTCGAGCCGGCGTCGCTGTATTCCATCGGCGGATAGGCGAGGCTGATGGTGAAGTTCAGCTTGCCAGCCGAGCGAACCGCTTCGGGCAGGGCTGCCGCGAGCTTTTCGTCGGCGGCATGGGCGGCCACGCCAGATGCAAGACTGATGAATGTGGCAGAGGCGAGCCCCAGGACCATCGGCAGCAGTTGTTTCATTTCCGTTCTCCCTTTTTTGAACTTTGTTGATCAGGCCAGCACACGGCTGAGGAAACTGCGCACGCGCGGGTCGCCGGGGTCGCTCAGGACCTGCTGGGGCGCACCCATTTCGCGGATCTCGCCGTCGATCATCACCACGACGCGGTCGGCGACCTCGCGGGCAAAGCCGATCTCGTGCGTCACGACAATCATGGTCGTGCCGCCGCGTGCCAGATTGCGCATCACTTCCAGCACCTCGCCGACGAGTTCCGGGTCGAGGGCGCTGGTCGGCTCGTCGAACAGCATGACGCGCGGTTCCATCGCCAGGGCTCTGGCAATCGCGACGCGCTGCTTCTGGCCGCCGGAAAGTTGCGAAGGGTAAGCGGACGCCTTCGCTGCCATGCCGACCTGCTCGAGCAGGCCCATGGCGCGGGCTTCGGCCTCGTCACGGCTGAGACCGCGCACGACCATCGGTCCCTCGATGACGTTTCCGAGCACCGTTCGGTGTGCGAACAGATTGAAATGCTGGAACACCATGCCGAGCTGGCTCTGCTGGGCGCGCAATCGCTTGACCGGCAGCTCCTGAAGCGCACCGCGGCTAAGCTCGTAACCCATGATCGCACCATCGACCCAGACATAGCCGCCATTAGGCGTTTCCAGATGGTTGATGCAGCGCAGGAATGTGCTCTTGCCGCTACCTGATGGACCGAGAATGCAGAGCACTTCGCCATAGGCGACTTCCAGATCCAGGCCCTTCAGGACCTCGTGGCTGCCAAAACTCTTGCGGATACCCACCGCCTTGACTGCGAGGCTCATGCTTCCCCCCTTGCGGCCGGCCGCCGCGCCCAGGCCCAGAACCCGCGGCGATCGCTGGTTGCGGTGGCGGCATCGCGGCCGAAGTGACGTTCGAGATAATATTGGCCAATGGAAAGGACGGTGGTTCCGGCCAGGTACCAGACGGCGCAGACGAACAGGAGCTCGATCACCGCACCGTTGATGAAGTAGATGCGCTGCGCGGCGTTGAGCATTTCGCCCATGGCGATCGTGGCGGCCAGCGAGGAGAATTTCAGCATGCCGATGGCGCTGTTGCCGAGCACCGGCAGAATCAGGCGCACCGTCTGAGGCAGGATGATGCGTCGCATGGTCTGCCCCGGCGTCATGCCGAGCGTGTGGGCCGCTTCCTTCTGACCGCGGTCAACGGAACCGATGCCACCGCGCACCACCTCGGTGAGATAGGAGCCTTCATTGACGCCGAGCCCGAGAACGGCAGCCACGAACGGCGTGACAACGTCGACCATGCGCTCGTCGACGAGGCCCGGAATATAGAGGCGCGGAAAGACCAGCGCGATGTTGAACCAGATGAGCAGCTGCAGCAGCACCGGCGTGCCGCGGAAGATCCAGACATAGAGCCACGCGGCAAAGCGCAGGATCGGGTTTTCCGAAAGCCGCATGATACCGAAGGCGAAGCCAAGGGCGACACCGAGCGCCAGCGCACAGGCCGAAATCAGCAGCGTCCAGCCGAAGCCGGTGACGATCACGCCGGCAGTCAGGAATTGTCCGACCACCGTCCACTGGATTTGTCCGACGGCGAAGGCTCGGACGATGATGGCGAGCAGCAGAAGGACGATGCCGCCGCTGATCCAGCGACCGGGGTGGCGCAGGCGACGGACGGTCACATCCGGGCCGGGCAGGTCGATCAGCGGTAGGGCTGCGGGTGAATGGTGAGGCAAATGAGGCATGAAATCCACTTGTAGGGTTAGGCCTACAACTTACTATGGGCGGTTTCGCCCGGTGTCAAGCCGCTTTGTCAGCGCTTGCTCAAAGAAGGGTGCGACGCTCCAGGATCCGGAAACACGGGGCTCCGGACATCAGCGCGGCTTGCGCCTGCTTTCCGTGATGGTCCGCGCCAGCGTTTCGGCAGCACGCGAAGGCTTGTTGCGCGGATAGGCGATGTGGAAAATATCCTCGAAGGTCAGGCGCTCGGGAGCGAGCACCCGCAGGCGGCCGGTGCGAACCCATTCGTCAGCATAGTGATCGGGCAGGAAGCCGATATAGGCGCCGGACAGGAGGAGCAGCAGCGTGCCCTCCATGTGCGGCGTCGCGGCTGCCCAGTTGAAGTTCACGCCGCAGATCGTTTCGTTGAGCATGTAGGTACGGCCGGCGAAGGATTGGGATTCGAGTTCGCCGTCGGTCAGCTCCGCGTCCGGCCGGGCAAAGAGCGGATGGCCCACGGCGCAGTAGAGTTTCTGCACTTCGGAAAAGACCGCCTGGCTGCGGAAATGGGCGGTGACGTTGCCGACCGACGGCATCAGCACGATCTGATAGGAGCCGTTCAACAGGCCCTGGTTCAGCACCTGTGGCGCAGCAACGTCGATTTCCAGATGCACGCGCGGCGCCTTGGTGTGGAAGGCGGCAAGCGCGCCCTGGAGGTCTAAGTCGCGATTGGTGATCATCGCATCGACGGTGCCGAAGCTCAGGCTGCCTGTCAGCTCCCCTTGCGCCTCGCCGATGCGGCTTTGAAACTTTTCCAGCGAGCCGAACAGTTCGAGCGTGGCATCATAGACGAGCCGTCCTTCGTCGGTGAGTTCGAAGCCGCTGCGCCCACGACTGCAGAGGCGCAGGCCCAGCCGTTCCTCCAGATGGCGCATATGGGTGGAGATGGTCGCCTGCGTCATGCCAAGTGCCGATTGCGCGGCGGAAAAGCCGCCGTGCTGAACGACGGAGGCAAAGACGCGCAAAAGTCTGAGCTCGGCATCGCCAAGCGAGAGATTGAGGACGCGGTGCCGAACCTTGTTGATCATGCATTGATAAATGCACAAGTGAACATGTAATCATAGATACTTTTAAATGTTTCCGCCTTTGGCACACTCCCTCCCACCTTTGGAGGAGGGGACATGACCAGCAATTCCTATGAAACCGGACGTCTGAACCTGCCGTTTGTCGGCATCTGCACCTTCGGCAAATATCCCTACCAACCGGACTGGGACGCGATCGACGCCGACGTGGCGATCCTCGGCGCCCCCTTCGACTGCGGCACCCAGTGGCGCGCCGGCACCCGCTTCGGGCCGCGCTCGATCCGCGAGGCCTCCACCCTCTTCTCCTTCGGTCATGGCGGCGCCTATGACCACGAGGACGACGTCACCTATCTTCCGAGCGGCGAGGTCTCCATCGTCGATATCGGCGATGCCGACATCGTCCACACCGATACGATGAAGAGCCATGCCAACATCGAGTTCGGCGTGCGCAAGATCTTGGAGGCCGGCGCGTTGCCGGTGGTGCTGGGCGGTGACCATTCCATCAACATCCCCTGCGTCAACGCCTTTGCCGAGGACTGCGAAAAGAACGGTCCGATCCATATCGTGCAGATCGACGCCCATCTCGATTTCGTCGACGAGCGTCATGGCGTGCGCTACGGCCACGGCAACCCGATGCGGCGAGCGGCGGAAAAGCCCTATGTCAGTGGCCTGTCGCAGCTCGGCATCCGCAATGTCTCTTCCACCGCCAGGGAAGGCTACGAGGACGCCCGCAAGATGGGCTCCGACATTCTGTCGGTGCGCCAGATCCGGGCGCTGGGCACAGATGCGGTGGTCGAACGCGTGCCGGCCGGCGCCCGCTATTACGTCACCATCGACATCGACGGCTTCGATCCGTCGATCGCGCCGGGCACGGGAACCCCGTCCCATGGCGGCTTCATCTACTACGAGGTGCTGGAGATCCTGGCCGCGCTCGCCAAGCGCGGGACCATCGTCGGTATCGATCTGGTGGAGGTCGCCCCTGACTACGACCACACCGGTGGCACCTCCATTCTGGCCGCGCAGGTTCTCATGAACCTCATCGGCCGCGTCATGCAGGCAAGAGCTGAAAAACGCTGATCGAAGACCCGAGGAGGGCCGGTACGCCCAAAGGCTGCCGACGAGGAGGAAAAGACATGGACGAAAGCGTCCGCAACTATCTGGATCATTATGGCGTCAGCGATGCGACGCGGCGGTTTCTGGCCAAACCCCAGAAGATGTTTATCGGCGGCGCCTGGGTCGACAGCGGCAATGGCGCAACCTTCGACATTTTCGAACCGTCCACCGGCGGCATGATCACCCGTGCTCCTTCCGGCACCACCGATGATCTCGACCGGGCCGTCCGCGCCGCCCGTGCACAGTTCGACGGCGGCGCCTGGCGCCTCTTGAAGCCGCTCGAGCGCGAACGCCTGCTGCACCGCCTTGCCGACCTCATCGAGACTCATGCCGACGAACTGGCGGAGATCGAAGCCATCGACATGGGTAAATCCGTGACCTTTGCCCGGGAAATCGATATCCAGGGCACGGTCGATACGTTCCGCTACTTTGCCGGCTGGCCGACAAAGCTGCATGGCCGCACCGTCGAGCCGTCCATTCCCGGCAATTATCTCGCCTATACCCGCAAGCAGCCGCTCGGCGTCGTCGCCGCGATCGTGCCGTGGAACTTTCCGCTGCAGACCATGGCGTGGAAGCTTGCCGCTGCCCTTGCGGTCGGCTGCACCGTCATCGTCAAACCGGCGGAACTGACTTCGCTCTCCACCCTGCGCTTTGCCGAACTGGTGCAGGAGGCGGGCATTCCCGATGGCGTGGTCAACATCGTCACGGGCAAGGGCAGCGTCATCGGCGCGGCCATGTCGACCCATACGGGCATCGACAAGGTCACTTTCACCGGCTCGACCCCGGTCGGGCAGGAAGTTGGCCGCACGGCTGTCGGCAATCTCAAGCACGTTACGCTGGAACTCGGCGGCAAATCGCCGGTGCTTGTGCTCGACGATGCCGACCTGCAGAGTGCTGCGCTCGCGGTGGCGAACGGCGTATTCTTCAACTCGGGCCAGGTCTGCGATGCGGGCACCCGCGTCTATGTGCAGCGGTCGGTGCATGACGCGTTCCTCGATGAGCTGGTCGCCGTCACCCGCACGCTGAAGCTCGCGCCGGGTCTCGACCGCAATTGCTACATCGGTCCCATGGTGTCTGCACAGCAGAAGAAGGTCGTGTCCGACTATATCGAAGCCGGCCGTCGTGAAGGCGCCGAGCTGATCCATGGCGGGGGCAGTCCGGACCGGCCGGGCCATTTCGTCGAACCGGCAATCTTTGCCCATTGCAGGCCGGAGATGAGCATCGTGCGCGAGGAAATCTTCGGGCCGGTGCTGGTCACGAGCCCCTTCGAGACGCTGGATGAGGCGGTTTCGTTGGCGAACGACACGCCCTTCGGCCTTGCCGCCGCGATCTACTCGAACGATCTCGCGCGCGTGCACACGCTCATCCCGCGCCTGCATGCGGGCTCCGTCTACGTCAACGCGCACAGCACGATCGACCCGTCCATGCCCTTCGGCGGCTTCAAGGCCTCGGGCTTCGGCAAGGACCTGGGCCCCGAACAGCTCGACTACCTGATGGAGACAAAGGCGGTGTGGATCACGCTGCCGTAAGCGCCGGGGCGGCTTGCGAAAACATTTCGGGTCGCCGCCCATGGGCGGCCCGGTCACGAGACCGGCGGCTGATGGAGCCGCATGTGTTCGCGGAAAGACGCCAAAGGCGCGACGCGACAGGGGAACGAAACATGGAAAACGATGTCGCCTGGCAGAACGAACTGGGACGCCGCGCCCGCATCTATGAAGACATCGAGGCGGGGCGCCGCTTCGAAGGCACGATGAGCAAACTCGACTATGCCGGCATGACCGTGCTGACGCTCGTGCTGGTCCTCGGCTTCTGGTTCTGGGGGGCATGACATGACCGATCACGTTGCCACCGGTGGGCTTGCCGCCGCAGAAATACTAAGGGAGGAAGCCTCCACCAACCGTGCCGCCGCCGAACGCGGCGACGCACCGCTGCTACCGTCGGAACGGCTCTGGGGCTTCTGGGAGTTCACCTACGCCAATTCGGCACTCGCTATTGCCACCTGGGCCTTCCTGATCGGTGGCTCCGTCGGTCTTTTCGTCGGACCGAAGGAGGGCATTGCCGCCATCATCATCGGCAACATCGTCGGTGTCATGCTGACGGCGCTGGCCACCACGCCGCTTTCCGGCCGCTACGGCATCGAGCAGTTCGTCGCACTGCGCAGCCAGTTCGGTTATAACGGCAGCCGCGTCGTCTATGTGCTGGCTGTCGTGGTGCTCACCATGGGCTGGCTCGCGGTGCTGGCCATGATGTTCGGCCGCTCGATCGACGGGTTGACGGCGCTGAGCTCCGGCGAGGCCGCCAATCCCACCGGCATCAAGATGATCATCGCCGCCGTCGGCGCCATCCTCGTCACCTGGTTCATCGTCGCCAGGGGGCCGACCTCGATCAAGTTTTTCAACATGGTCGTCTCGCCGGCGCTGGTGATCCTGATGATCGTGATGCTCTACCTCATCCTTCAGCATCGTTCCTTCGCCGAACTGCTGGCGATGCCGGCGCTCTCGCCACCCTTCGAAGACAACACGCTCAACTTCATGATCGCCGTCGAGGTGAACCTTGCCGCCGGATTCTCGTGGTGGCCCTATATCGGCAATCTCGCCCGCTTGACGAAGAACGAGCGCACGGCGTTTTGGCCGAACATCCTCGGTATCTTCGGTGCCGCAGCGCTCGGCGAAATCGTTGGTCTTCTCGCAGCCGTTGCGCTGGGAGACAGTGATCCAACGATCTGGATGACCAAGATCGCAGGCCCGATCATCGGCATCATCGCTTTGCTTTTCGTCGCCTTCGCCAACATGACCTCGATGGCGAACATCCTCTACACGTCCATTGTCGGCCTTCGGCAGGTGGGAACCGCGTCTATCCGCGCGATCTCGTGGGGCATGATCCTCTTCCTGTTCTGTATCATCCCGCTCGGCCTCGTCGTCTTTTATCCGCAGATGTATGACGGCTTCTTCATTTTCCTCGTCTGGACCTCGGCCCTCAACTCTGCGCTCGCCGGCATCGGCATCGCCGACTACTTCTTCCTGCGCGGCCAGAAGCTCGACATGCGCAGCCTGCATGGACCGCAGGAGACGGGTCCCTATCGCTTCTGGGGCGGCTTCAATCCAATCGGCCTCTTTGCACTTGCCGTCGGTTTCGGCGTCTACGTGCTCGTGTTCAATCCACAGACGCTCGAAAGCCTGCCTGTCTTCAAATACCTCACCGCCTCCGTGCCTTCCTGCCTTGCGGCCGGCGCGGTGCACTATGTCCTGACCCGGCTTTTCGCCCGCGGGCGCGGCTGGGGCCTCTATCCGTAACATCGGGATATCAGCCATGAACGAGACCTACGACTTCATCATCATCGGCGCCGGATCGGCCGGCTGCGTGCTCGCCAATCGTCTTTCGGAAGATCCGGCCACGAAGGTTCTGGTTCTCGAATATGGCGGCAGCGACAAGTCGATCTTCATCCAGATGCCGACGGCGCTGTCCATTCCGATGAACGGCACGAAATACAACTGGAAATACATGACGCTGCCGGAGCCCGGTCTCGACGGTCGTCGGGTCCATTGCCCCCGCGGGAAAGTCATCGGCGGTTCCTCCTCGATCAACGGGCTCGTCTACATGCGCGGTCATGCCCGCGATTTCGACGAGTGGGAGGAGTTGGGCGCACGTGGCTGGCGCTATGCCAATTGCCTGCCCTATTTCCAGCGCGCCGAAAACTGGCAGGACGGGGGCGACGCCTATCGCGGCGCTTCCGGCCCGCTCGCCACGAACGCCGGCAACAGGATGAAGAACCCGCTCTACAAGGCCTTCGTCGATGCGGGCCACGAAGCGGGCTACATCACGACGCAGGATCCGAACGGCCATATGCAGGAAGGCTTCGGCCCCATGCACATGACGGTCAAGGACGGCGTGCGCTGGTCGACGGCCAATGCCTATCTGAAGCCGGCGATGAGCCGGCCGAACCTCACCGTCGTCACCCATGCCATGACGCGGCGCGTGCTGCTGGAAGGCAAACGCGCCATCGGCGTCGAGTACGAACTCGGCGGGCAGCGCCTCGTGGCGAAGGCGAGCCGGGAGGTGCTGATATCCTCCGGCCCGATCGGCTCGCCGCACCTGCTGCAACGCTCCGGAATCGGCCCGGCTGCGGTGCTGCAAAAGGCAGGCGTCGAGGTACTGCATGATCTGCCGGGCGTCGGCGAGAATCTGCAGGACCACTCCGAAGTCTACATCCAATATGCCTGCAAGGAGCCGATCACGCTCAACGGCAAGATGGGTCTCCTCAGCCGCGCCCTGATCGGCGCCGAGTGGCTGCTGTTCAAGAAAGGTCTGTCGGTCTCCAACCATTTCGAGAGCGGCGGCTTCATCCGTTCCGATGCATCGCTGCAATGGCCGGATATACAGTTCCACTTCCTGCCCGCCGCCATGCGCTACGACGGCAAGAAACCGCTCGACGGCCACGGGTTCATGGTGCTGACCGGACCGAACAAGCCGAAGAGCCGCGGTCATGTGCGGCTGCGCTCGCCGGAGGCGCACGAGCAGCCTGATATCCTCTTCAACTATCTTGACCGCGAGGAGGACCGCGAAGGTTTCCGCCGCTGCTTGCGACTGACGCGAGAGATCATCGCCCAGCCGGCCTTTGACCGTTTCCGCGGCGAAGAAATCGCCCCCGGCACGAATGTTCGCACGAATGACGAGATCGACGCCTGGGTGCGCGAGACCATGGAAAGCACCTACCACCCCTGTGGCTCCTGCCGCATGGGTGAGGACGAGATGGCCGTCGTCGACAGCGAACTACGGGTGCGCGGCATTGGCGGCCTGCGGGTCATCGACAGCTCCGTCTTCCCGGCAGAGCCCAACGCCAACCTCAACGCGCCGACGATCATGCTCGCCGAGCGTGGCTCGGACCTGGTGCGCGGCAAGCCGCTGCTCGCTGCCTCCAATGCGCAGGTCGGCATGGCGCCCGGCGTCGGCGTCACCCAACGCAGCGGCAAGCCGCTGCGTGCCGTCGGGCAGTGAGGCGACCGCGATGTTGCGCGGCATCGGTCATGTCGTTGCCCGTCGGGATCCGGATGATCCCGAGGAGCCGTGCAACTGGGCGCTTGTCATAGAGGCGCTTGTTCGCGGGATACTGACCCGCCTTACCGGCGGGCGCCCTTTGCCGTGACGTCGCCCGCGTCAAGGCCGGGACAGCGCCTCGGCGAAGCGGCCGAGATAGGACCGCATACGCTCCGCGGGCACGCCGGCATAGCCGAGGATGAGCGCGCCAGGCCTTCGGGTCGCAATGGCATAGTCGGAGAGCGGGTAGCATTGCAGGCCGGTCTCCAGCACATCGCGCTGGACGGCCCGGTCTTCGCGCCCGTTCGCAAGCCACGCCAGCGCGTTGAGACCGCTTTCGGAGCAGTCGATCTGGGCGAGCCCCGCAAGAGCGGTCTGTCCCGCCTCGATAAAGGCAGCGCGGCGCTCGCCATAAAGGCTGCGCATGCGTCGCAGGTGGCTGGCGAAATGCCCACCACCGATAAATTCGGCAAGCGCGAGCTGCGCTTCAACAGGCACGCTGCGATGGATCAGGCCCGAAAGATTGCGGAAGGTGCCGACAAGTGGCAGCGGCAGCACGAGATAGCCAATGCGGATGCCGGGATAGAGCGCCTTGCTGAAGCTGCCCGCATAGATCACCCTTCCGTGACTGTCGATGGAGCGTACCGAGGGGAGGGGCGCCCCGTCGTAGCGAAACTCGCTGTCATAGTCGTCCTCGATGATCCAGCTGTCGTTCGCCCGCGCCCATTCGAGAAGGGCAAGTCGACGCGGCAGGGAGAGCGTCACGCCGAGGGGATGATGACGCGACGGCATGACGAAGGCGAGCCGCGCATCCGGATGACGCGCCATGGCGCCCGCGACGTCCATGCCGTCCGCATCGACATCGGCAAGGCAGAGATTGAGGCCCAGCGTGCGGAACAGGTGAGAGGTGGTGACGGGGCCGGGGTCTTCGAACCAGACACCGTCACCCGGATCGGCCAGCGCCAGTGCGGCGAGCGTGAAGGCGGCATGTCCGCCTGGCGTAATGACGATCTGCTCGGGATCGCAGGGATCGCGCCGGTGCAAGGCGAGGTATTCTGCGATCCGCTGGCGCAGAACCAGCTCCCCCGCGACATCACCGTAGCCCATGCCCACCCGGCCGCCGCGGGCCGCGGCGTTCCAGCATTTGCGCCAGATGGCGAAAGGAAACTGGTCGAGCGCCGGCTGGTTGGGCAGGAAGGGTTTGGGTTGCACGCGGCCGATTTCCGCCGAAACCCCGCGCGACAAGGCGCCGATCCGCGACAGCCTGGGCGATGCATTGCCATCTGCCTGCGCCGACCGTGCCGGTTTCGGCCGAAGAGGAAGGGCAGCCGAAACAAAGGTGCCCGCTCCCTGCCTCGCCTCCAGATAGCCCTCCGCTTTCAGATTTTCCAGCACGCGTACGAGGGTCTGGCGCGACAGGCCCAGCTCTTCTGCAAGAATGCGGCTTGCCGGCAATCGCGTGCCGGCACGCAAGTGCCCCTGCAGGATCGCCATGCGCAATTGGTCCTGCACCTGTCGGAATTTTGGCAAGGCGATGCCCGCGTCCAGGCGAAGGAAGGGCAGGATAGGGCCCTCGAGCTGTTTGGCCAAGGCTTGCCTCCGAAATTGGTACAGTCGAATGCATGATAATGGACGTTTTATTGTTGTCCAATTGTTACATGCTCCGCCTACACGAAACGCACCGATGCCGCCCCTGAGGATGCAGACAGAGTGCGGGGGAACCGGAATGCAGCGAACCCGATCGCGGCCGACTGCCGATTAACGACTGCAAGCCAACGCTCAACGGCCGTCACGGACGGCAAACAGGAGGACTTCATGAAGACGCGCCTATCTAACGCCGCCCGCTCGGCCTTCGTTTCCACGCTTGCCATCGCCGCCGCGCTGCCGGGCCTTGCCCGTGCGGAGGCGCCGCAGGCCCTCGTCGATGCCGCCACGAAGGAAGGCATGCTCACAGTCATCGCCCTGCCGCATGACTGGTGCAATTACGGCGGGGTCATCGAAGGCTTCAAGGCAAAGTATCCCGGCATCACCGTCAACGAACTCAACCCGGATGCCGGCACGGCCGACGAACTGGAGGCCATCCGCTCCAACAAGGGCAATACGGGTTCGCAGGCGCCTGACGTCGTCGATCTCGGCCTCGCCTTTGCGCCCGCGGCCACGAAAGAAGGCCTGTTGCAGCCCTACAAGGTGGCAACCTGGGACGAAATCCCGGACAATATCAAGGATGCGGACGGCTACTGGTATGGCGACTACTATGGTGTCATGGCCTTCGGCATCAACAAGGATCTGGTCCAGACTCCGCCGGCCGACTGGTCCGACCTGACAAAGGCGGAATACTCCGGCTCCGTCGCGCTCACGGGCGATCCGCGTTCATCTGCCCAGGCGATCCTGGCGTTGATGTCGGCGGGCATTTCGCGCGGCGCGGAGCCGGGCGCCCAATCCGGTGCCAAGGGCCTGGAGCTCTTCGCGGAACTGAACAAGGCCGGCAACTTCGTGCCTGTGCTTGGCAAGGCCGGCACCATCGCACAGGGCCAAACGCCGATCATCGCCGCCTGGGATTACAACCTGCTCGCCTGGCGCGATGCGCTCAACGGCAACCCGCCGATGGATGTCATCGTGCCGACGACGGGCGTCGTCGCCGGCGTCTATGTCCAGGCGATCTCGGCCTATGCGCCACACCCGAACACCGCCAAGCTCTGGATGGAATACCTCTATTCCGATGAAGGCCAGACCGGCTGGCTGAAGGGCTATTGCCACCCTGCGCGCTTCAACGCCATGCTTAAAGCAGGAAAATTCCCGCAGGACCTGCTCGACAAGCTGCCGCCGGCTGAAGCCTATGAAAAGGCGGTCTTCCCGAGCGTCGAGGCGCTGGACGCCAACAAGGGCGCCATTGTCGAAGGCTGGGACAAGGTGGTCGGCGCCAACGTGAAGTAACGCCGCATCCGTCCGAAGGCTGCGCGCCTCTCGCGGGGCCTTCGGACACAATACACCCGGGAAACAATCCGATGACGACAAGCGCCGCTATCCTGCCGGCGGCCTTGCGGCCGCGACACCTCCTCAGCTGGCTCGGAGTCGCTCCGTTCTTCCTCTTCGCCACGCTGTTCCTGATCTTGCCGACACTCAATATCGTCATCGGCGCCTTCCGCAATCCGCAAGGACAGGTGACGCTGGACAACCTTGGCAAGCTCCTGTCACCTTCCATCCGGTCTGCCTTCTGGATTTCTGTCGAACTCAGCCTGCTGACAGCGGCGCTCGGCTGTCTTCTCGGCTTCCTCATCGCTGCCGCCATCACGCTCGGCGACCTGCCGCGCTCGCTCCGCAACGGCATCCTCACCTTCTCGGGCGTCGCATCGAATTTCGCCGGCGTGCCACTCGCCTTTGCCTTCATCGCCACGCTTGGCCGGCTCGGATTCGTGACGATGCTGCTGCGCAACTGGTTCGGCATCAATCTCTACGGCTCCGGCTTCAGCATCGTCTCCTTTCTGGGGCTGGCACTCACCTATCTCTATTTCCAGATCCCGCTGATGGTGCTGATCATCACGCCTGCGCTGGAGGGTTTGCGCCGCGAGTGGCGCGAGGCGGCCGAAAGTCTCGGCGCCACCGGCGCCCAATATTGGCGGATGGTGGCGCTGCCCGTGTTGTGGCCCTCGCTGCTCGGCACGCTGGCGCTGCTCTTTGCCAACGCCTTTGGAGCGGTCGCAACCGCCATCGCGCTCACCGGCTCCTCGCTTTCCATCGCGCCAATCGTGCTCTTCGCGCAGATCCGTGGCGACGTGCTCAACGATCCGCATCTCGGCTATGCCATCGCCTTCGGGATGATCCTTCTGACCGCGATCGCCAATGGCATCTACATCCTCTTGCGCATGCGTGCCGAACGGTGGGTCAAATGACGGGAAAACGCATCTGCTCCTGGCTCGCCGTCGCCCTTGGCGGTCTCTATTTCCTGTTGCCGCTTGCCGGCATGTTTGATTTCTCGATGCGCATGAAGCGCGGCGAATACAGCTTCGAAGCGTACCGGATCGTGCTCGCCGACCCTCAGTTCCAGCAGACCTTCGGCTATTCGGTCATGCTGGCCTTGCTGACCATCGTGCTCGGTATCCTCCTTGTCGTGCCGACGGCCTATTTCGTTAGGCTCAAGCTTCCCGGTCTGCGGCCGATCATCGAGTTCATCACGCTCCTGCCGCTGGTCATTCCGCCCATCGTGATCGTCTTCGGATATATCCGCATCTACAACACCTCTTCGGTCCTGCCGCTGACCGGCACCTGGTTGGGCACCAATCTCCTTTTGCTTTTCGGCTATGCGACGCTGGCACTGCCTTACATGTATCGCTCGGTGGATACGGGCCTGCGCACCATCGACATCGCCAGCCTCACAGAGGCGGCACAGTCGCTGGGGGCCGGCTGGGCGCGGGTCCTTGCCGTCGTCATCCTGCCGAATGTGTTCGTCTCGGTGCTGTCGGGTGCGTTCCTGACGTTTGCGATCGTCATCGGCGAATACGTCTTCGCCGCCCTGCTGAATGTCAATTCCTTCGGCCCCTACATGGTCTGGATGGGCGGCAATCGGGCCTATGAGCCCTCGGCGCTCGCCGTCGTCGCCTTTGCCATCACCTGGGCCTGCATGGGGCTGATCCAGCTCGTCACCCGCTTTTCCAGATTTTCCACCGTGAGACGCTGACCATGGCCTTTCTCGACATTCACCACCTGCAAAAATCCTTCGGCGCCCACCGCGTCGTAAAAGACTTCACCCTCGGCATCGAAAAAGGCGAGTTCGTCTCGTTCCTCGGCCCCTCCGGTTGCGGCAAGACGACGGTGCTGCGCATGGTGGCCGGCTTCGAGACGCCGACATCCGGCGCGATCCGCATCGGCGGCCGGGATGTGACCAACCTTCCCGCCAACCGGCGCAAGATCGGCATGGTGTTCCAGGCCTATGCGCTTTTCCCCAACCTGACGGTTGAGGAAAACATCGGCTTCGGCCTCAAGGTGGCCGGTGAAGGCAAGGCAGCAATCGCTCGGCGTGTTGGGGAAATGATGGAGCTGATCGGCCTGCCGCAGCTTGGCAGCCGCTATCCGTTCCAGCTCTCCGGCGGCCAGCAGCAGCGCGTGGCGCTCGCCAGGGCGCTCGCGCCGCGCCCGCAGGTGTTGCTGCTCGACGAACCGCTCTCGGCACTCGACGCAAAGATCCGCGTCAGCCTGCGCGAGGAGATCCGCCGCATCCAGCAGGAACTCGGCATCACCACAATTTTCGTCACGCACGATCAGGAAGAAGCGCTGTCCATATCGGATCGCATCGTGGTCATGCACCAGGGCATTGCCGACCAGATCGGCACGCCCTTCGAAATCTACAATCGCCCGGCGACGCGTTTCGTGGCGGAGTTCGTCGGCACACTCAATCTCGTGGATGCCGACGTGGTCGAGGCGGCGAGCGGCAGGGTGCGGGTGGGCGAGGTCCCCGTCGCGCTGAACCGCCCCTTGGCTGCCCGCGCCGGCGAGCGTATCAGCCTGGCGCTACGGCCGGAAACAGTGGCGCTCGGCCGCGCAGAGGGACACGACGTCGTGCTCTCCGGTCGTATCGCCGAAGTGCATTTCCTCGGTTCGGTGATCCGTATCCGCGTGGCGATCGGCGGCCAGGTCATTTCCCTCGACACGTTCAACCAGCCCGACCGGCCGCCGCCGGACGTCGGCGCACCCGTCGAGGTTAGTATCTCGGACCGCGACCTTCTCGTGCTCGCCGCCTGAAAGATGGCGCATCGTAATGCTCAAGGAGCGGCATCGTGACGGAAATGCCATGGGTTCATGAACCGCAGTCCGATTGGCGCGCAAGGGCGGCCGCGCTGCCTTCGGTGAAGCGCATCCAGCTTGTCGCTCGTGCGCGCGCCGCGCCGCTCTTTGCCCATGCCTATGCCTTTCATCTCAACATGCGTTTCGGTGGCATGGCGCCGCGCGATCTTGTCGAATTTGCCGCCACGCAGCGTCTGGCCGGCCTCAAACTGCATGTCGACGATGGCGAACAGGCCAGCCTCAGTCGAATGGGTGACGATGCACTCACCGCTTTCGCCAGGCAGGTGGAGGCGCGACGGCTAGAACTTCATGTCGAGACCAGCACGACGGAGGCAGCCGGTCTTGCCGATGCGGTACGTGTTGCGCTTGCCACAGGGGCTACCTCCCTGCGCTGCTATCCGCGCTACGAGGGACGGGTGTCGCAGATCATCGCCTGGACCATCGCCGATCTCAAGCGCCTGGCCGATTTCGATCCGCAGGGCCGGTTGCGTTACACGCTGGAACAGCATGAAGACCTCAAATCGGAGGAACTGGTCCGCATCATCGAAGCCGTCGACAATCCGCGCCTGAGCCTGCTGTTCGACTTCGGCAACATGATCAACGCCTACGAAATGCCAATGCCGGCCCTTGCGCTCCAGGCACCGCATATCACCGAGGTGCATATCAAGGATTGCCTCGTAAAACCGGATCACGGCGGCTGGGCCCATCTCGCCTGCCTTTCCGACGAGGGGCATCTGCCGCTCAAGGCGATGCTCGTGGACCTGCTGCTGCTCGGCGACGACCGGCCGCAGGTTGTCTCCTTCGGGCTGGAGGAGGAGGAAGGCTATTTCGCGCCAGCCCTGCGTTTCCCGGGGGAGGAGGCCGATCCGTTCATTCCTTCCCGCTCTGCCAGTTTTACCGATTTGGGAGGCGGCGAGCTCGCGGCGCGCCTGCGGCAGGAAGCCACTGCCGCCCATCAACAAGTCGAAACCGTCAGGGCGATGCTCGAAGAGATCGCCTCCGAAGCCGAAAGGGCAGAAGGATGACCCAAGCAGATGCCTGCCCTCCGGCCTTTCTCGCCCTGGCCCATGCCATCGCTGATGCCGCCGCTGAAACGATCCGTCCCTGGTTCCGCAAGCGGATCGCCATCGACGCCAAGGCCGATGCCAGCCCGGTGACCATCGCCGACCGCGATGCCGAAACGGTCATGCGCGGGATGATCGAGGCTGCGTTTCCGCAACACGGTATCCGGGGCGAGGAATTCGGCGCCTGCCGGACCGATGCGGAGTGGGTCTGGGTGCTCGACCCTATCGATGGGACGAAGTCCTTCCTTTCCGGCTCGCTAGCCTTCGGCACGCAGATCGCGCTGCTTCATCGGGGCAAACCTGTTCTCGGCCTTATCAACCAGCCGATCACGGGCGAGCGCTGGCTCGGTACAGGCATCATCGCGACGCTCAACCAGGAGCCGATCCGCACCAGCGAGAACACCCGGCTCGATGAAGCCATCCTCTACACCTCTGCACTCGAACAGTTCTATCACGCGCGCCACAACCGCTTCGCAGCACTCGCCGCAAAGGTCCGTTTCACCCGCTTCTCGCACGATTGCTACGCCGCCGGCCTCCTGGCCCTTGGTGGCATTGATCTCCTCGTCGAAAGCGACGTCTTCGACTACGACATCCTGCCGCAACTCCCCATCATCGAGGCAGCAGGTGGGATCGTGACCGACTGGGACGGGCAGCCGCTCGTCGACGCGTCTCGGTATGGCGCCGTCCTTATGGCGGCGAATGAGGAGCTTCATCAAGCAGCGTTGGCGGTCCTGCGCCGAGATTGACCGCCCGAACAGGACCATTTCGCGCAATCAATCCCTGACCAAAGCTTACCTGGTATGCACGTTTAAAGCCCGCAGTTCGTATCCCTCCAAGGCGATAGATTCCAGGCAAGGCCATCGTTCCTGGCACGCGATGACGTCGAAAATTGCAGTGGCATCACAATTTCTCTTGACCTCGGCCCCAAATTGCGTGAAATTGTAGTCACAGCACAATTCTGGGAGGGATTCACTGTGGACCAGACGATTGGCTCCGGCGCGACGCCGCTTACCGAGCGGTTGCGCCGCCGCCGCAAGGAGCTGAAGCTTACTTTGAAAGAGGTTGCCGAGAAGTCGGGACTTTCCTTCAGTTTCATTTCCCAGATCGAGCGCGGCATGACGATGCCGTCACTCACATCGCTGGTCGCGTTGTCGCGCGCACTCGATAGCCCCATCAATATGTTTCTGGAGCAGCCGACGGGGAACTCTGCCGAGACCCGCCACAACAGGCGGGTCCCCTATGCGATCGGTCCGAACTCGGCGACGTACGAGCGTCTCTCCACCAAATTTCCCGGAAGTGTGTTGAGCAGTGCGCTCATCACCGAACCGCCAGGGCGCCGCACCGAGCCGATGTCCCACGAAGGTGAGGAGTTCATCTTCATGGTCGAGGGGGCGCTGACGGTCGAAGTGGAGGGAACCGTGTATGTGTTGGAGCAGGGTGACTCCCTGCACTATGCGTCGACGCGAACGCACACGACCTGGAACCATACGGACCGCGTCGCGGTGATGCTCCATACTTGCACGATGGAGTATTTCGGAGACGGTGCGGAAGGCACCGGCTGATCTCCGGCGGACACCTTTGCGCTCACTGAGTAAGCGCGCGCGAAATTAGACAATTCAGATCCAAAGCAGTCGCCCTATCCGCCGGTATCCACCGACGGAAGACGATCCCTCGTTGGCTCAAGAAGGCAGGCGAGTGGGTCCAACCGGTTTGCGCCAGGGCCAACCCAAACTGACAGTGAGAGGCTCATGATCAGAAGTGTGCTGAGTTTGAGGCCAAAGCCAGGCCATAGCCAAGACTTGGTCCAGTTTTTCGAGGCTCGAAAAATTCCAGAGCGGGCCCTGGCGTCACCGGGTTGTCTCGGCGTCGAGGTTCAGAATCTTCTGTCTGGCGGCGAGGAGGTGCTCGTCACCGCGCTCTGGGCATCTATCGAGAGCTACCAGATATGGCTCAGCTCTCCCGGACGCCACGAGGACGGCGTGCAGATGCAGCCCCTGCTCGCCGAACATGGTGAAGCGGTGGGACCGGCGAGACTCTACCTGGTCGCACGCTGCGCCAATCACCAGAACACATCCGTATCGCGCTAACCGGTGGTCGCCGCCAGTAAGCGCAGCGCTTTGAATATCTATAGAACTGGAGGAAGAAATGAGTTTGCCCCATTTGCGTGTCGGGGTCGATATCGGAGGAACGTTCACCGACATCGTCATCATGGATACCCACGCGAACAGCACTCGAACGTACAAAGTGCTCAGCACACCCCGTGAGCCCGCGAAGGGAATGCTGCGGGGACTCGATGAACTTGGTGTCGCGAGGGACATCGATTTTCTCGTCCACGGCACGACGGCGGGATTGAACGCCATCCTGTCCCGCACCGGCGAGCGTATCGCGCTGGTGACCACCGAAGGCTTCCACGATGTGTTGTCGCTCGGGCGGGCCGGAAACAAGGATATCTGGAGCCTCAAGCCCAAGAAACCGGACCCGTTGGTTCACCCGCAGGACATTCACACGGTTCGCGAGCGCATCCGTCATGATGGCTCTGTCGAGGCGCCGCTCGACGAGGCGGACGTCGAAAAGATCGCCAGCTGGCTGAGCGCCGAGGGCGTGCGCAGCGTCGCCGTGTGTTTCCTGCACGCCCACAAGAACCCTGCACACGAACTCGAGTTCAAGGCGCTGCTTCAGAAGCGCTTCCCGCAGATCTCCGTGATGCTCTCGCATGTCATAGCGCCGGAACAGGGAGAATTCGAGCGGACATCGACGACGGTCGCAACGGGCTATGTCGCCCGCACGGTCGAAACCTATCTGGCTGCACTCGTGCGGGAGCTTGGTGCACGGGAATGCACCGCCCCCTTGCACGTGATGCGCTCAAGCGGCGGTATTTGCTCGGCCGAACTTGTTGCGCGTCAGCCTATTCAAACCATTCTTTCGGGCCCCGCGGGTGGCGTGGTGGCCGCTGAGACCATATCAAGATCGTTGAACCGGCCGAATATCATCGCGATCGATATGGGCGGTACGTCCTCGGATGTGAGCCTGGTGATCGGCGGGCGAATGACCTTGTCCGCGGAAGGCGACATCGCCGACAACGTGATGAAGATGCCGGTGGTGGAATTGCACACGATCGGTGCGGGAGGTGGATCGATCGCACGTGCGGAAGCTGGCGGATTGCGTGTCGGACCGTTGAGTGCCGGCGCCAATCCTGGTCCAGCCTGCTACGGGCTCGGCGGAGCGCAACCGACCGTAACAGACGCGCAGCTTCTCTTGGGGCGGATCGATCCAGACTGGTTCCTTGGCGGCCGGATGAACCTCGATGTTGGCGCAGCCAAGGAGGCGATGGGGTCGCTTGCCCGTGAATTGAGTATCGACGTTGACGCTGCCGCCGCGGGCGTGCTCGCTGTGGCGAACGCGATGATGGCCAATGCCATCCGGACGCTGACCATGCGTCGCGGTATCGACCCTCGCGATTTTTCGCTGCTCGCCTTTGGTGGGGCAGGTCCGCTGCACGGCGCCGCCCTGGCTGACGAACTCGGCATTTCGGAGGTCATTGTTCCCTTCGGCACCGGCGTGCTGTCGGCCTGGGGCATGCTGCATGCCGACATTCGACATGACGTTTCTGCACCGCTGAGTGGTCTCGCCCACAACCCGGATGCCGGGTCACTCCTTGAGCAGACACATGCGCTGCTTCGTGAACAGGGCGCCAGGCTTCTAAAGGAGGAAGGTGTAGAGGAAACTGCATCCGGCTACTCCGCAACGGTGGAGATGCGCTACGCCGGCCAGGCCCATCCGGTTTCCGTGCAGATGGTTGATCCCGAAAGCCTGTTGCAGGCGTTTCACGATACCTACCGTCAGCGCTTTGGGCACTCGATGCCGGGTGCGCCGGTCGAGCTCGTCCAGATGCGGCTTGCAGCGACCGGAAAGATCGGCGCCGATTTTGTCGACCGGTACACGTCGGCTGAAGAACGAGCCGAGACGAAGCGGACCGTTACCATCGATGGCAAGCGCCACGAAGCACGCATTGTCCACCGCGAAAGCCTCGATCGCCAGGACGTCATCACCGGCCCAGCGATCATTCTGGAAGATGGTTCGACCACGCTGGTGCCGCCTGGATGGGCCGCGCGCCAACAACAGTTCGGAACTCTAATCCTCAGGAAGATCAACCCATGACCGTCGACGTCGTTACCACAGAGATCGTTCGAAACCTCTTTCTGTCCGCAGCTGACGACATGCTGGCGACCTTGGTGCGATCTGCCTTTCAGCCATTGATCTATGAAAATGGCGACGCGGCCGTCGCGCTGCTCGACCGCAATGCGGACGTTCTTGGTCAGTCGAGCGGCCTGCCGCTCTTCCTCGGCAGCCTCGATCAGGCCGTCAAGGAAGCCGTGCGGTTGCGCGGCGGGAAAGCTTGGCTGCAGGAGGGCGATATCGTCTTCTTCAACGACCCCTACATCCAGGGGACGCATCTCACCGACGTGACGATGTTTGCGCCGCTGTTTCTCGAAGGGGAACTCGTTGGCTATGTTGCCGCGCGCGCCGACGTCACCGATGTCGGTGGGCGCGATCCTGGTGGCGGAACCGAGACCACCGAGGTCTATCAGGAAGGCATACGCTTCGGCCCGGTAAAGATCGGCAACAAGCATGGACCGGTCGAAGACATCATCGACATCATACGCCGGAACAGCCGTAGCAAGGACCTGATCGTTGGCGACATCAACGCCATGATCGCCGCTTGCCGGACGGGTCAACGGCGCATGCTGGAGATCGTCAACCGCTTCGGCCTCGCCACCATCGAGGCTTGCCGCGATGAAATCTTTCGGCAAAGCGAAATGGCAGATCGCCAATCGGTCGCGGCAATTCCTGACGGAACCTATGAAGGCAAGGGCTATCTGGACAATGATGGCATAGTGCTCGGACAGCCGGTCCCGATTGCGATCAAGGTCCATGTGAAGGGTGAACGCTTGGTTGTTGACATGAGCGATAGCCCAGACGCCACGAAGGGACCGATCAACTGCGGTCGCGCCCAGACGGTCGCCGCACTGCGGGTAGCCTACAAGATGCTTCTGGCGCCCGAGCGTTCCTTTGATGGTGGATGTTTCCGCAACATCGAGATCGTCACCCGACCGGGATCGCTGCATGACGCGCTCGAGCCGGCGGCCTGCGCCTGGTACTACTCGTCGTTCGGTCTCCTGATCGACCTCTTCATCAGCGCGTTTTCCTCCGTGCTGCCCGATCGCGTGACCGCTGCGCAGTTCGGGGACTCCATGATCACCTACTTCGCCGGTCAGGACCCGCACGATCCCAACCAATCCTACATGTGCGTGGAGGCTCATGCCGGTGGTTGGGGGGCGTCGGCCAACGCCGACGGCGCCGATGGCATCATCAACGTGCTCAACGGCAGCTTCCGCAACACACCCGTCGAGGCGCTGGAAGCGCGCTATCCGGTGACCGTCACCGAATACGCCATTCGCGTGGGTTCAGGTGGGGCCGGCCAGAACCGCGGTGGCTGCGGTATCGTCCGGCGGTATCGTTTCGACGCGCCGACCCAGCTCTATCTTTGGCTGGACCGGTCGATAACGCCGGCCTGGGGATTGATGGGCGGCGAGCCCGGTCTTCCGCCGCGCGTCGAAATAGCCGGCAGCGTCAACAGGGACGATCTTCTCAAAGCCAATGGAATCCTGCTCGCGGCGGGTGATCGGCTGTCGATCATGACCGGCGGCGGTGGCGGCTTCGGCAAGGCGGCCTGACGAAGGCGCACAAGACCAGCTCCAAACAGCAACAAAAAGGGGAATGTCATGACCAACATGTACTCGTCGGATGAACCCGGCTCAGGTGCGCAGAGTTTGACCGATGCGTCGGCAAGCACTGGGGGAGGGCGGCTCGGTGCGAAAGACGTGGTGTTCTTTGTCATTGCGGCCGCAGCACCTCTCGGCTTTGCAGTCGGCTCGACGCCGCTGGCAATCGGGCGGGGCGGTATCGGAACGGCCGGCATGTTTCTGGTGGTCGGGGCATTCCTCGCGATCTTCGCCGTCGGGTACACCGCGATGACACGCTTCGTGCCCAACGCAGGTGCACTTTTTTCCTACATTGCCGCTGGCCTCGGTCGTCCGCTCGGCCTCGGTACCGCCTTCGTGGCGGTGCTCGCCTACGCAATTGCCGCGACGGGAGCGATAGGCCCCTTCGCCGTGTTCGCAAGCCAGGCGATGGCCTCGATGACGGGCGTGCAAACCTCCTGGGAGCCATGGGCGTTCGGGGCGCTGGCGGCGATGGGTATCCTCGGCGTCATGAATGTCGAGTTGAACATCCGTGTTCTCGGCGTCATCATGCTGGTAGAAGTCGGCGTCTTGCTTGTGCTTTCGGCCGGCATCGTCGTTGCGGGCGGTGCAGAGGGGCTATCGCTCCAGCCGTTTCGGCCGGACATCGTAGCCGGCGGTGAAATCGGCGTTGTGCTGCTCGTCGTCTTTGCTGCCTTTGCCGGCTTCGAGGCCACGGCGCTATTTCGCGAAGACGTGCGCAATCCCGTTGCGACCGTGCGCAAGGCAACCTTCGCGTCGATTGGCCTGATCGCGGTGTTTCAGGCACTTGTCACCTGGGCCATTGTACAGGGTTTCGGCAGTTCGGCTGTTGCCGTTGCCAACGAGAAACCGACTGAAATGTTCACCATGGCCGCGAGCCAATATGTCGGGGCAGGCTTTGCCGAGATCATTACGCTGCTTGTCGTCGGCAGCTGGTTCGCGTCCATTCTCGCCTTTCACAATGCCACTGCCCGCTATCTCTACGCGCTGGGCCGTGACCGCGCCATCAATCCAGTTTTTTCAAAAAAGTCGAAGGAGAGCGGGTCGGCGTGGGTCGCAAGTCTTGCCCACACACTCTTCAGTGCCATCGTTCTGTTGTACTGCATGTGGCAGGGCCTCGATCCTTATCTCGACCTGTTTGTCGTTGGAAGCGTCCCGGTTGCGGTCAGTATTCCGGCAATGGAACTGCTAACCGCGTTATCCATCCTTGCGTTCTTCTGGCACGATCGCCGCGGCGTCTCGCTGTGGGAAGGCAAGATCGCTCCCGCCATTTCGGCGATCGCGCTCGCCGTCGTCGTCTACTATGTGCTCAGCAACATTCCGATGTTCACCGGGCGGGAGGGGGCAATCAACTGGATCCTCCCAGCCATCAATCTCGTCGTCCTGGCGCTCGGCATTAGTCGTGCCCTCTGGATGCGCCGCAACCGTCCTGCCGAATATCACCTGATCGGCCATTGGGGCGAGAAATAGCATTCGCGGTAGCCGCTTTGCCACGCGTCGCGTCCGCAGATCACTTGCGGACGCGACGCACAATTTCACAAACGCTGGAGCCGAAAGATCGTGTCGCATTTCTCCGAAAGGGTGTTCTGTCCTGCTGATCGGCTGCGGAAACATGGGGTCCGCAATTGCACTTGCTCTCAATGGGGCAATGGCGAACCTCTCTCTGACCGTGATCGACGCGGACGAAGAGAAGGCCAGAAGGCTGTTGGGAGAGCAAATTGAAGCCAGGGTTGTGAGCGATAGTGCTGCCCTGGGGGCCGATCAGTTTGATGTCTGCGTTGTGGCGGTCAAACCAGGTGACGCGGTTGAGGCACTGTTGAGCGCCAAGGCAAATCTGCAAGCGTCACTGATCATTTCGATCGCCGCGGGAGCCCCTATTGCTTCGCTGCAACGAGGCGCGGCCCACAATTCACGACTGGTGCGGGTTATGCCAAACCTTGCCGCGATTGTGCGGAAGGCGATGAGCGTTGGATATGCCGACGGCGCGATATCGTCCGAGGATCGGACGTTTGTCGAGGTCGTTTTCGGGGCTATGGGGCGTTTCCATTGGCTGAAATCAGAAAATGAGATCGACCTTGCCACAGCGATCACCGGCAGTGGGCCAGGATACGTCTTCTCTTTCACGCAACATCTGCAGCAGGCGGCCGAACAGATCGGGTTTTCGAAAGAAACGGCCGATTTGTTCGCGCGCCAGATCATTGTTGGCGCGGCCGGGCTCATCGACGAGGATCCGCGCTCACCGCTTGAACTCAAGCATGCGGTCACAAGCCCTGGCGGCACGACGGCAGCAGGGCTGGCCGTCTTCGAGCAAGCGGAGGCCATGCCGCAAATCCTATGCAAAACCATCGCCGCTGCCGCAGTGCGCGCGAAAGAATTGGCAACGGAATAAAGTTAGCGACGTCGGCCTGCTTGACGCTGCTCCCGTCTACCCCGAAAGCGTCCTTTATCACTGAACCGTTTCCGGAAAGGAACCCGTCATGCCCTGGATAAGAATTGACCTGTCTGAAGGTCGTACCGTCGAGCAAAAGCAGAAAACGGCCGAAGCCGTGACACAGGCACTGGTCGAACACTGTGGGTGTACGCGCGAAGCGGTCAGCATCGTCTTCAATGATGTCAGCGACGACAATTGGGCCTTCGCCGGCAAGCTTCTGTCGCAACGCGTCAAGCCATAGAATGTCAACGATCTCTTGTTCGGCAAGCTCTCGCCTGCCGGACAAGACGCAAGTCTTTCCATCACACGATCCCGGTTCGACGGTTCTGTTCCAGCTGACGCAGAACCTCTGTCGCGGCCGGAGCGCAAGATGGAAAGAGCCAATGCAGTCAGTCAGTCACGCTCTTGGCTTCATTGAAGATCCATTCAATGAATACTTTTGACAGCGGGGAGTTCTCGCGGCCCTTCTGGGTCAGGACATAGTAGCCCTTCGGCGACGCATTGAGGGAACCCTTCAGCGGGCGCACCAGCGCACCTTGCGCCAGCTCCTCCGCGGCCGTGATGTTGTCGCCCATCGCAACGCCCAGGCCGCTGCGTGCTGCGGCGAGGTTCTGGTTGAAGTCTTCGAAATACAGCCGCCGGATGTCGGCGGGAACGGACTGGCCCTGCGCCTTGAACCAGTCGTTCCAATGGGTGCCGCCGACCCCATCGAGAAGCACGTACCGGAAGAGATCGCGATTTCGCTTGATGCCGCCGTCCTGGTTCAGCAGGACTGGACTGCACACGGGAAAGAACTCCATCTGTTTCAGCAACCGGGCCTCCAGCTTGCTTGAGCGGGGGTCACCGAACGTGATCGCGAGGTCCGCGATTCCGTCCTGAAAGGGATCGCTCAGTTCGGCAAGCGACATCAGTTGCAACTCCACCCGCTCGAAACGCGCGTAGAACTTTCCGAGGCGGGGGATGAGCCAGCGCGTTGCAAATCCCGGCATGCAGCGAAGAACCAGCCGGCCTGCGATCGGGTCGCGCTGCAAGCCGTGAACAGCCTCATGGAGCAGGCTGAAAGACTGACTGATCTTGCTGTGCAGCTCCTGCCCCTCGGGTGTGAGGGTGAAGTTATCGCGTGACTTGTTGGCAAGCGGAAAGCCGAAATGCTCTTCCAGTTGTCGAAACTGTTTGCTGATCGCGCCGGGCGTGACGTGAAGCTCATTGGCCGCCTTGGTCAGGCTTCTGTTTCGCGCACTCGCTTCGAAAGCGCGCAGAGCATTCAACGGCGGTAATCTGTTCAACGTTCCATCCAACAATCAGTTTGAGAAAAACTCAAGTTGAGGAGGAAATGTATTCGTTATGGATGAGAAAAGCTATCCAATATGATCCGCTCATATACAAGGCCCGGCCGCCCGCAAGGAGGCTCGGACGCAGGCAGCAAAGGGGAATGAATGTGAGTGCGATCCCACCGAAAAAGCGAGATCTCTATTCGGCGACCATCAAGTATTTCGGCTCCGAGCCGGAACCGGCCTTCGAGGCGCCGGAGCGCTTGAGCGCCCTTTGGGGCCGGAACTGGGGATGCGACAACGATGTGGGCACCCTGCGGTCCGTGTTGATGCACCGTCCTGGCGACGAATTCTCGATTATCGATCGCACCAAGACGATTGCCGAGACGGGTACATACGGCGATCTCGACGCGGGATGGTACTGGCAGAGCGACGTCATTCCGCAACTCGCCGAGCTCCAGGCACAGCACGACGCGCTTACCGACCTCTTGCGCCGGGAGGGCGTGGAGGTGGTCATGGTCGAGGGGGTCGACGGTTCGCGCTTCAAGTCCGTCTACACGCGTGATTCCTGCATTGCGATCAAGGGCGGTGCGATCGTGCCGCGGCTGGCGCCGCGCATGCGCCATGGCGAAGAACTGCCCGTGACCCGCACGCTTGCGAAACTCGGTATGCCGGTGCTGCGCACTCTGCACGGAAAGGCCATGGCCGAAGGCGGAAGTTTTGCCTGGCTCAACAGCAAGACCGCCGTCATCGGCCGTGGCATTCGCATCAATGACGACGGCATCGCGCAGATCGCCGAGGTTCTGCGTTATCAAGGCGTCGAGCTCATCGTCGTCGATCTCTGCGGCTATGATATTCATATCGACGGCCACTTTCTGATGATTGACGTCGATCTTGCTCTGGTGTGGGCGCGGGGGCTACCGTTCAGCTTCCTTGAAAGGCTGAAGACGCTCGGAATCCGCACCATCGAGATGAACGAGGACGACAATCCGTGGATCGTCAATGGATTGGCGATTGCGCCAGGTCGCGTGATCATGCCACGGGGCCTTTCGGACCGCACCCGAGAGGCGCTCGGCCGAAATCATGTCGCCGTTCTCGAGATCGACTATGACAAAGTCCAGTTGAACGGCGGCGGTATTCATTGCTCGACGAGCCCGCTTATTCGCGATCGCGTCGATTGAGGTTGGTCATACATGGTCGTCCATCTTGCCATCATGAACGCACGCAAGTGCTTCGGAGCGTTCGAGGCGCTGAGGCGTGTCTCGCTCGACATCGAGAAGGGTGAGTTTCTCACCTTTCTCGGGCCGTCCGGCTCGGGGAAATCCACTTTGCTGAATGCAATTGCCGGTTTCGAGCCGCTGACAGGGGGGCGCATCCTCAAGGACGGTGACGATATCGGTCCATTGCCGCCGGACAAGCGAAATTTTGGCATGGTCTTTCAAGGCTATGCGCTGTTTCCGCATCTGAGCGTGGCCGACAACATCGCCTTCTCCCTGAAGGTGCGCGGCTTTTCGCGCGACGAGCGGGAACGACGCGTCAACAGGATGATCGATCTCGTCGGGCTCAACGGCCATGGGCACAAACGGCCGTCGGCTCTTTCTGGCGGGCAGCAACAGCGTTGCGCGCTTGCCCGGGCGCTGGTGTTCGAACCGGAACTGCTGTTGCTCGACGAGCCGCTGTCGGCGCTGGACAAGAACCTGCGCGAGCAGTTGCAGGACGAACTGGTCTCCATTCATCGCAGGACCGGGACAACCTTTCTGTTCGTGACCCATGACCAAAGCGAGGCGATGGCGATGTCCGACCGGATCGCCATCTTCAACAGAGGCGCGATCGAGCAGATCGGTCGACCGGACGAGCTTTACGATCGGCCGAATTCGAGATTTGTGGCGGAATTTCTCGGCACGATGAACGTCATTCCGCTGGGCGATCAGCCGGCCGCGGCCGGAAAGGTGTGCCACGCCGGGTTTGGTCTGGATGCGGATCACGAGACTATCTCTCGATCTGCCGCAAACGGGAGTGCCGTGCTGGCGATCCGGCCGGAACGATTGACGCTGCATCGCGATCGACCGGCAGCCGACAGCAACGTCTTGCCGTTCCGGGTCGATGCCCTGGTCTTTCAGGGATCCTGTGTCGTCGTGAAGGGGAGCGCGCCCAAACAATTGGCGCTCACCTTGACCGTCCCGCGCGGCGGTTTCAACGAGGACCTCGCCGTCGGGCAGGACCGTTGGGTGTCCTGGAACAGGAGCGACGCCAGACTTCTGCACGATTGACGGTAACCGATAACCAAAAACCTAAAAACAAAGGGGAATAGCCATGAACAGCAACCTGACGAACGAATGCCTCGATCTCCTGCACACGCAACACGCGACAGGCAGGATCGACCGCCGCACCTTTCTTGCCGGGCTCGTCCTTCTCGGCGCCGCCTCAACGATCGGCGGCAAGTTCGCCCGGGCGGCCGAGAAGCAACTGGTCGTGACGAACTGGGGCGGCGACGCGGTCGACGCATTCGAAAAGGCGCTGACGAGCAGCTATGCAAGCGAGTACGCCGTGGAGGTCAAGATCAACGGCTCCGGCCCGACGAAGGGTGCAATGAAGGCGCAGTTCGAGAGCGGCGCCGTCAGCTGGGACGTGTGCGACGCCGACCCCGGCGCCACCAAGTCGCTCGGCGAACTCGGCATGGTCGAGCCGATCGACTACACCGTCGTCGAGCGCGATGCGGTCCAGCCGGGGTTCGCCTATGAATTCAGCGTGGCGAACTATTTCCTGAGCTATGTGATTGCCTACGACGCCAAGAAATTTGGCGACAATCCGCCCACGTCCTGGGCCGACTTCTGGGACGTGGAAAAGTTTCCGGGCAAGCGCTCGCTCTACAAGTGGATGTCTGGGTGCATGGAGGCGGCGCTCCTGGCCGATGGCGTGCCTGCCGACAAGCTCTATCCGCTGGATGAGGACCGCGCGATCCGCAAGCTCGAGGCGCTCAAGCCGCATGTGCTCAGCTACTGGGATTCAGGCGCGGAAAGTCAGCAGTTGATGCGCGATGGCGAGGTGTCCATGGCGCTGATGTGGCACACCCGCGCCAACCTCGTCGAGCAGGATACCGGCGGCGACGTGCGCTGGACCTACGCGCAAGGGATCCTCGCGCCATCGGGATGGGCTGTCATCAAGGGGAACCCGTCGGGAACTGCCGCAGCGATGGATTTCATCCGCTATTGCCAGGAGCCTCAGCGCCAGGTCGAACTGTTGCGGGCGCTGGGTTGCGGCGCGGCAAACCCCAAGGCCCATGACCTGGTGCCGGCGGACCTCAAGGCGCTCGACTGCAGTTCGGCCGAGAACATGGCGCGGCAAGTGCTCATGGACATGGACTGGTATGCGGCGCGCTCCGACGCGGCACTAGACAAGTATCTGGCGATGATCGCGTCCTAGTGCCATGGCGACCGTTTCGAAACCACCTTCCTCGCCGATCGGTATGCAGATGATGCTCTGGGCACTGCCGGCGCTGCTTGTGCTGGCATATGTCCTTCCCTTTGCGGGCGTGGCGCTCTGGAGCGTCACGCGGCCTGCTCCCGGCATGGAGAACTATATCCGCGTCTTCGCCAGCGCGGATTTGCGCATGATCCTCTACCGGACCCTGTTCATCTGCGGCGCGAGCACGATCATCACCGCGCCGCTTGCCTACATCCTTGCGTACTACTGGGTGATGGGCCGGACGCTGACCAGCCGGGTCATGGAGATCTGCATCTTCCTTCCGTTCTGGATCTCGGTGCTCGTCAGGGCCTTCGGCTGGGTGGTGATCCTGCGAAACAACGGGCTGGCCAGCGCCTTGGCCAGCCATCTGGGGCTGCCGGCCGAGATGCTCGCGACAGGCAGGAGCGCAACGTCGGTCGTCATCGGCATGGTGCATTTCATGGTGCCGTTCGCGGTTTTGCCGATGGCTTCGGTGATGCGCAAGATCGACCGGCGCGTGCTTCTCGCCGCCAACGGGTTGGGTGCCGCGCCGCGATACGTTTTCTGGCGTGTCTTCCTGCCCATGTCCATGCCAGGCATATACTCGGCGCTCGCCGTCACCTTCATCCTCTCGCTCGGCTTTTTCGTCACGCCGATGGTTCTCGGCGGCGGCCGGGTCACGATGATCGCGGAAGCGGTTTTCGTGCAGATGTTCCAGACGGCCAACTGGGGGCTTGGTTCAGCACTCGGTATAGTCCTGCTCCTTTTCGTCGTCGCCGTGCTGTGGCTGGTCCAGCGTGTCGTCAAACTCGATCCATCCGTCACGCGGCAGGAGTGAACAATGCTTGGAAGATCACGTATGGGTGTCCTTCTGGCGGCAGCGATCGGGCTTTTCCTCCTCCTCCCGCTGGTAGCGGTGGTGCCGTTCTCCTTCACTGCGAAACGGTTTCTTTCGCTGCCGGATGGAGACTATTCGCTGCGCCACTACCGCGCGCTCCTGGACGCCGACACCTGGCTTGCCAGCATCGGCACCAGCGCGCTGATTGCGATCCTGTCGAGCATCGTCGCGACGCTGCTTGCCACCGCGTTCGCGCTTGGCGTCTGGCTGCTGCGGCCAAGACTTGCAAAGGTCCTGACCGGGCTGGTGCTGCTGCCAATCATCGTGCCGCCGGTCACTTCGGCCGTCTCGATCTACTTCCTTCTGGCCCAGATCGGCTTGCTGGATACGATTGCGGGCGTGATCATAGGCCATGTCGTGGTGACGGTGCCTTTCGCGGTCGTCGCCATCATGACCGCGCTGAACAGAATGGACCGAACGCTGGATCAGGCGGCACGCATTCTGGGCGCCGATCCCTTTCAGTCGATTTTTCTGGTTATCCTGCCCAACATACGCTTCGGCCTCTTCACCGCCTGGTTCATCAGCCTCGTGATGTCCTGGGAGGAGAGTTCCGTCACCCTCTTCATCAGCGGCGTCAACGTCACGACATTGCCAAAGAGGATGTGGGACAATCTCCGCCTCGACCTCGATCCGGCGATCGCGGCGATTTCCGTGCTGATGACCGTGATGACGGCCCTGGTGATCATCCTGCGCGGCAGGCGGCAGCAAAGCGAAGCGCAGGCATAGACGCTTCGTTCCGACGGTGCCCGCGGGTCGAAGAATCCGCGGGCCGATACCCCCTAAGGGTGACTTAACGCAACTCGGCCATGTCCTCATACTCCTTGAAAAGACGGGAAGTTTCAGTCCCGAACAAGGGGAACATCAGATGCGGACAAGTGCCAGCCTATCGATTTCGCGCTCAAGCGAACGCATGCAAGGTTCAACGGAAAAGTCCAGGTTTCGCGACGCGCGACAGGACACGATCGCCGCGGAAGTGAAGGGGCTCTCGAAAGTCTACAACGCCGGCAGCGCACGGCCCTACGAAGCGCTCAAGAATTTCCATCTGTCGATCCACGCCAACGAGTTCTTCACCCTGCTTGGCCCCTCCGGCTGTGGCAAGACAACGCTTCTGCGCATCCTCGGCGGCTTCGAAACCTTGAGCGCGGGGACCTGCACCATCTTCGGCCAGGATGTCAGCCGGCTGCCGCCGGAAGCCCGGCCGGTCAATACCGTGTTTCAGCAATATGCGCTTTTCCCGCATATGACCGTTCGGCGCAACATCGCCTTCGGGCTGGAAATGCTCGGCATTGCGCGGGCCGAAACCGAACGCACGGTCGAGCGCATGCTCGAGCTTGTGCACATGACCGAATATGCCGATCGCAAACCCGACACCATGTCCGGCGGCCAGCGGCAGCGCGTTGCTCTTGCCCGGGCGCTCGCGCCTCGGCCGAAGCTGCTTTTGCTCGACGAGCCGCTATCGGCGTTGGATCTGAAGCTCCGACAGAAGATGCGGCTCGAGCTGAAGGCGCTGCAACGGGAAACCGGCATCACCTTCATCTTCGTGACCCACGACCAGGAAGAAGCGCTGGCAATGAGCGACAGGATAGCCGTCATCGACCAGGGACGATTGCAGCAAGTCGGCACGCCCGAGGAGATCTACGAACATCCCGAAAGCCGTTTCGTCGCGGACTTCATCGGCGAAAGCAACCTTCTCGATGCACGGGTTTCGGGGCTCAGTGGCGGCGAGGCAACCTTGACCGTCGAGGGCTTCGCCGACATCCGCACGTCGGTCGAGTGGCCGCTTGTGGTCGGCCAGATCGTATCCCTGTCCATTCGTCCTGAACGTTTGGTCATGCGCGAGGCCGGCAAGGAAGCGTGCAGCGGCACGGCGCGGGTCGTTGCCCGGACCTATCTCGGCAACGCGGTCGAGTATCACCTCATGGCCGGGAGCCAGACGCTGACCGCAAGAGCGCCGCGCGGTGGATTGCGCGGCCTGCTGGATTTCGCGCCCGGCGACGAAGTCGGGGTGGGTTTCGAACCGGGCTCGATCAAGGTGCTGCTGTCATGAGCGCCCGGCAACTTTCCCTTTCCTCGCGCGTCTCGCCGCGCATTGCCGATCTCGGCCTGCTCGGTCCGGCCATCGCGGTCATTTTGCTCTTCATGGTCGCGCCGATGGCGATCATGTTCGTCTACTCCTTCCTGCAGGCAGCTCCCTACGGCGGCGTCGAGTGGACGTTCACCACCGATGCCTACACGTCGATCCTGTTCGAGCGGGATTTTCTCGACGACAGTCTGACCTTCACGCCCGACTACCTCATCATCGTTGCGCGCTCGGTCTGTCAGGCAGGCCTTGCAACGCTGCTCTGCCTCGTCATCAGCGTGCCGACCGCCTACTACATCGCCACCCGGCCTGAGCGGCAGAAGAACATCTGGCTGGTGCTGATCACCATTCCCTACTGGGTCAACCTGCTGATCCGCACCATCGCGCTCCTCTTTGTCCTGCGAGGAGATGGTCCGATAAACGCCGTCCTGATGCAATTCGGGATCATCAGCGAAGCATTGCCCTTGAGCTACAACGGTTTTGCGGTCTGCCTCGGGCTCATCTATTCCTTCCTGCCCTTCATGGTGTTGCCGCTCTACTCGGCCTTCGAGCGTTTCGATTTCCGGCTGCTGGAAGCGGCCTACGACCTCTATGCAAGTCGTCGCATCGCCTTCTTTCGCATCGTGCTGCCGGTCATGCGGCCGGGGCTCGTCGCCGGCAGCCTCCTCGTCTTCATTCCCTCGATCGGCTCCTATCTGGCGCCCGACATTCTCGGCGGCGGCAAGACCCTGATGATCGGCAACTTGATCGGCACCCAGTTCCAGAGCGCGCGCAACTGGCCGTTCGGCGCGGCGCTGTCGATGATCCTGCTGACGCTCACGCTCCTTGTGCTCCTGTGGCTTGCCCGTCGGGCCGGGCAGCAGAAGTCCGATTGCCGCTAGGGAGAGCAACAGATGTCCAACGTAGCTTCGTCAGCCATGAAAACCGTCAAAGCCACAGCACGCATCGGCGACATCCGCGCCTTCGCCGGCTTCAGTGCCGTCTCGGTCGGCTGCCTGATTTTCCTCTATGCGCCGATCGTCTTTCTGGCCGCCTATTCCTTCAACGACGGCCGCTCGGTGAGCCGCTGGAGCGGTTTCTCGTTCCGCTGGTATGCGACCGTATTCGGCAATGAGAACATCCAGACCGCGGCGCTGAATTCCGTGATCATCGCGGTCATCGCCGCGACTGTGTCAACGCTGCTGGCGCTTGGCGCCGCCGTGGCCACCGTCAATCGCCGAGCGTCCGGTGGAGAGGCAGCCTATGTGGTGTTGACCTTCCCGCTGATGGTGCCGGAAATCGTCACGGCCGTCGCCTCGCTGGTCTTCTTCGTGGCCATCGGCATCAGCCTCGGTTTCGTCACCATTCTGGTGGCGCACATCGTCTTCTGTATCCCCTTCGCCTATCTGCCGATCAAGGCGCGGCTGGAGGGGCTGGATGCGAGCTTGCCGGCGGCGGCGGCAGATCTCTATGCCTCGCCGGCGCGCGCTTTCGCCCGCATCACCCTGCCGCTGCTGGTGCCGGGACTGCTTTCGGGATGGCTGCTCGCCTTCATCATCTCGCTCGACGATTTCATCATCACCGCGCTGGTAGCGGGACCGGGCGCGACCACCTTGCCGCTCCACATTTACGGGATGCTGCGGCTCGGCATGACGCCGGAGGTCAACGCCATCTCGACGCTGATGCTGGGGGCCTCCACCGTTCTCGTTCTCGTCTCCGCCCTTATCGGCAAGATCGGCCACAAGCATTGACCACCGCCTGACAACAAACAACAAAGGGGAACGTTCGCATGAAGAAGCTCATTCTGTCCGCTGCATTGCTTGCCGGCGCGGCCACCCATCCGGCTTTCGCCGCCGGCGACCTCTTCATCTACACCTGGGGCGAATACACGCCAACGGAAATGGTCGCCAAATTCGAGAAGACCTACGACGTCAAGGTTCACATCGACACCTATGATTCGATGGAGACCATGCTCGCAAAGCTGAAATCGGGCGCGGGCGGCTATGACGTCATCGTGCCCGGGCATGACACGATGACGATCCTGGTGCGCGAGGGGCTGCTGGAGCCGATCAATGTTTCGCAGATGGAGAACTACAAACATGTCGACGAGACATGGCGGGACGTGTTCTGGGATCCGGGCCGCGTCTATTCCGCGCCCTGGGCCTGGGGCTCCACCGGCTTCGTCATCGACAGCGCCGTTGTCGACGGCGCCGATCATTCGCTGAAGACGCTGTTCGAGCCCGCCGACGCGGTCAAGGGCAAGATCAACATGCTGCGCGACGTCAACGACGTGATCAACATGGCCTTGCGCTATCTCGGCAAGCCGCGCTGCAACGACAACCCCGAAGATCTGAAGGCTGTGCTCGATCTCCTGACGACGCAGAAGGCCTTCGTGAAGAGCTACAATTCCGAAACCAAGGAGCTGCTTGCCTCGGGCGAGGCCATCGTCTCAATGAGCTGGAACGGCTATGCGATGCGGGCTCGCGACGAGAAGCCGACGCTGGAATACATCTATCCGAAGGAAGGTTATACCGGCTGGATGGACAATGTCGCCGTGCCGAAGGGCGCGAAGAACCTCGAAAATGCCAAGCTTTGGGTCAACTTCATCATGGCGCCGGAAAATGCCGCGATGATCACCAACTACGCCCGCTATTCGAACGGCATCAAGGGGTCCGAGGCCTTCGTCGACAAGGCGCTGGCGGGTGCGCCCGAACTCAATCCACCTGCCGACGCACCGACGCCGGAATTTCTGACCGCCTGCTCGCCTGCGGTGACCAAGCTCTACGACCGCGTCTGGACCAAGCTCTTGCGCTGAGCCCATCGCGACAAAAAACCTGACGCGGCTCGGCCGTGTCAAACCTCCCGGAGAAAGAAGATGACGATCCAGCACAACCTTGGTGCCAGCGAAAGCGCGCGCCTCAACAGCCGTTCCGCGTGGGAAATGGACCGCGACCATGTCCTTCATCCCTATACCGATTTCACGACCTTTGCCGCGACTGGCAGCCAGGTGATCGAAAAAGCAGAAGGCGTGTTCGTCACCGACAGCACCGGGCAACGCTTCCTCGACGGCATCGCCGGCTTGTGGTGCGTCAACATTGGCCATGGCCGGCGGGAGATGGCCGATGCCATCGCCCGTCAGGTGCTGGACATGGAATATTACAACCCCTTCGGCGCCTCGACGAATGTTCCGGCAGCCGAGCTGGCTGCCCGGCTGGCGGACCTTTCGCCAGGCAGCCTCAACCATGTCTATTACACCTGCGGCGGCTCGACGGCCAACGATGCGGCCATTCGCATCGTTCACTACTACTTCGCCATGCGAGGGCAACCGGGCAAGCGCAAGATCATATCGCGAAACAACGCCTACCACGGTGCAACCTATGTGGCGGCCGGTCTCACCGGCATCCACGGCACCAAATACGGCTTCTCCCAGGTGGGCGAGGATTTCATCCACCATATCTCTGCCGCGGACTGCTACGCCAAACCCACCGATATGACCGAGGAAGCCTATTGCGATTTTCTGGTGAAGGAGTTCGAGACCAGGATCGAACAGCTCGGCCCGCAGAATGTCGCCGCCTTCATTGCCGAGCCGATCATGGGAGCGGGCGGCGTTCTGGTGGCACCGAAGGGATACCACCGCGCGATGCAGGCGGTCTGCCGACGCCACGATATCGTCTACATCGCCGACGAGGTGGTGACCGCCTTCGGTCGCCTGGGCGAATGGTTTGCCTCTGACGCGATCTACGAGACACAGCCGGACATCCTCGTTTCCGCCAAGGGCATTACTTCGGGCTATATCCCGCTCGGCGCGACGCTGATTTCCGACGAGATCCATGCGGTTATCAGCCGTCCGCAATGTGAGGGCGGCGTGTTTTCGATGGGGCTGACCTATTCCGGCCACCCGGTTGCCTGCACGGCGGCGCTCACCAACATCGCGATCATGGAGCGCGAGCAGTTGTTGCCTCATGCGGCGCGGGTCGGCGCCCACCTGCAGCAGAAGGCGCGCCTTCTCTTGAAGCACGACATCGTCGGTGACGTGCGCGGCCGCGGCCTCATGCTCGGTATCGATTTCGTCGCCGACAAGGCAACGCGCCAGCCGCTGCCAGCCCATGAAAAGGTTACGGAAAAGGTCTTCAAGGGCTGTGTCGAACGCGGCGTTATCGTTCGGCCGGTCGGCAATCGCATCATCCTGTCGCCTCCCCTGATCATCACGGAAAACCAGTGCGACGAGATCGTTGAAGCCATCTCCGCTTCCGTGGCGGACTTCATGGCTGCGCGTTGAAACGGCGCAAACGGCGAAGGACAATCGAATGAGCAAAGTCACTGTCGCGGCGACCCAGATGGCCTGCAGCTGGGATGTCGATGAAAACATTCAAAAGGCAGAGGAGCTGATCCGGCTCGCGCACGAGGATGGTGCGCGCATCATCCTGCTGCAGGAGCTTTTCCAGACGCCCTACTTCTGCCTGGAGCAGAACCTCGCGCATCTGGAGCTATCCGCATCACTCGGCGAGGATCGGGCGATCAGGCATTTCCGTGCCGTGGCAAGAGAACTGGAGGTCGTGCTGCCGATCTCCTATTACGAGAAGGCCGGCCCGGTTCAGTACAATTCGCTCGCCGTCATCGACGCCGACGGCGAGGTCCTCTGGAACTACCGCAAGTCCCACATTCCTCAAGCGCCGGGTTACGAGGAGAAATTCTACTTCAGCCCAGGAGATACCGGCCTGCGGGCGATCGATACGCGCTATGCCCGCATCGGCTGCGGCATCTGCTGGGATCAATGGTTTCCTGAAACGGCCCGTCTGCTCGCGCTCGACGGAGCCGAACTGATGTTCTTTCCGACTGCGATCGGCAGCGAGCCAAACAGCCTCGACCTCGACAGCTCGGGCCATTGGCAGCGCACGATGCAGGGGCATGCGGCGGCCAACATGGTGCCGCTCATCGCGTCGAACCGGGTGGGCACCGAAACGGATGGCCAGACCACCAGCACGTTTTATGGCAGCTCCTTCATCGCCGACCACACCGGCCTGATCGTCGCGGAAGCCAATCGCGTCGACGAAACCTTCCTGCTTGCGACGTTCGATCTCGACGATGTCAGGCGCTACCGCCGCTCATGGGGCGTGTTTCGCGATCGCCGCCCGGATCTCTACGGGCCGATCCTGACACTGGATGGGAAGGCGCGCCGAGGCTGAGTGAAACCGCAATCCGTATTCGACAGCACCAGCGGCCCGACGCCGTTTGCAATAGCCAAGAAGTGCCTTAGGCAGAAAGAATGAACATGCCCAATCAGACACCGAGACAAGCCGGCTTCAGCATGCCGGCGGAATGGGAACCGCACAAGCGGACCTGGATGATGTGGCCGGGTCGCCGCGGCGTCTGGGACGATATCGAGGCGACGCGGCGCGACTATGCCGCTGTCGCTCACGCCATTCGCGAGTTTGAACCTGTTACCATGGCCGTGCGGCCAGCAGATATCGCCGGTGCAAGAGCGCTGCTCGATCCGTCGATCGACATCGTCGAAACAGAGATCGATGACAGCTGGGCTCGCGACGCCGGCCCGTGCTTCCTGACCTCGGCCGATGGCGGCAAGGCTGCAACGCGGTTCCGCTTCAACGCCTGGGGCGGCAAGTATCACCCGTATGATGCGGATGCCCGCTTCTCCGAAACCGTCGTCGATCAGGCGGGCGTGACCGGCTTCGTCTCCAATCTGGTTGCCGAAGGCGGTGGCGTCAGCGTTGACGGGCAGGGCACCATCATCACCACGGAGACCTGCTTTCCCAATCGCAATCGGAATCCGGATTGGACCCGCGACGAGATCGAGCGCGAGCTTTTGGAGATGCTCGGAGGCGAGAAGGTCATCTGGCTCCCGGGCAACCCGCTCGAAGACGAGACCGACGGCCATACGGACGGCATTGCCGTCTTTGTCGCGCCGGGCGTCGTGCTGATGGAAAGCCCTGGCGAAGAGGAGTCGCCCTGGAACGACTATATCCGCCTGAATTATGAGGCGATGCAGGGGCAGACCGACGCCAAGGGCCGGCCGATCAGGATCGTTACCGTGCCCGAGGCCGTGGATGCACCCTCGACCCATCCGAAGTTTTGCCGCTCCTACGTCAATTCCTACATCGTCAACGGCGGCGTGATCATGCCGGCCTACGGCGTTGCGTCGGACACGACCGTCCGGCGGATGCTGCAGTCGCTGTTCCCTGACCGGCGGATCCGCGAAGTGCGGATCGATTCGATTGCGATCGGCGGCGGTGGCATTCACTGCATCACCCAGCAGGAGCCGCTTTGACAAAACGGATGTGGTCGGCAAGGTAGCTTTGCGACGAGGCTTTCAGGAGTGGGGTGCAGATGACGGGAATTCCTTTCGAACATGTGCAGCCCCTCTCACAAGCGGTCGCAGCGCTTGGCGGACCGGATTTTCCCGACGCCCTGCGCCAGCTTTGCCTGGGCGCATGTGGCTTCGACAGCCTGTACATTTCGGTGTTTTCGACCGACCGGCCGCCGGTCCAGCTCTATAGCGATCTCGACGCGGAGGCCACGCGCTGCACCGTCGCGCCCTATCTCAGCTTTGCCTACCTGCTCGATCCTTTCTATGGCCTCTTTGCCAGCGAACCGCGGGACCGTGTCGTCAGCCTCGACGAGTGCGCGCCCGATGATTTCAGGGAGAGCGAATATTACCGGATCTTTTACGCGGAAACCGGCTTGCGGGACGAGATCGCTATCCTCGTCGGGGCGGGCCCGAAGACGAGCATTGCGCTTTCTATCGGCCTGCGGCGAGAGGATCGCCATGCGGATCCTTCCGGTAGGACATCGCTTGACGCACTGCTGCCGGTGATATCAGCCCTTTGCCGCAAGCATTGGCCCGAGGCCTGCCATGTTGAGCCGGCCGATGTTCAGGAGCCGGTCGTCGACCGGCTTGCGAGCATGCCGGTCAGCGTCCGCGAGGCAGAGGTCATCAGGCTGATGCTCAAGGGACATTCGACCAAGAGCATCGCGCGGCATCTCGGCAACAGCCCGGAGACCGTCAAGGTTCACCGCAAGCGCATCTATTCCAAGCTCAAGATATCGTCGCAGGGTGAGTTGTTTTCGTTGTTGTTCGGGCAGTAACGGCGATGGCGCGCCGGTCGAGGGCGCGCCAGATCTCCGATCCCCGTTCGTTCGTGGCGTGTCAGTTTGACGCGAACAATCCGTCCGCGTCATAGACCGGCTTACCCTGCAGCAGCGTCGCCTTGACCTTGGTCTCGCCGATCTCATTGACGGGAATGTCGAAGATGTCTTTGTCGAGTATGACGAGATCGGCGTATTTCCCGACCTCGAGCGTTCCGGTGCGGTCGTCCTGGTTCAGGAGCCGGGCCGGATTGACGGTCATCCATTTGACCGCGGTGCGCACGTCCGCCGCACCTTCCTTCGGGCGTTCGAGCGCCGCCTCGATCTTGACCAGCGGCGAAAGCTCATCGGCATCGAAGTCACTGCTCATCACGACGGTCGCGCCACTCTTTTCCAGGCTCGCCGCCGGCATCATGCGATCGGCGCGCTTGCCGAGGAACTGGCGGATGAAGGCGATGTAATCGGGATCGAGCGAGCTTGGCGCCAACTGAAAATCCGCAACAGTTCCCGTGTCGCGAAAGCGGTGATAGTCCGCCGGGTCGAGCAGGTAGAGGTGCGTGAGGCGATGTGGTCCCGGCTTCTTATCCGCCTGATCGATGGCGTCGAGCGCCAGGCGCGCGCCACGGTCGCCCGTCACGTGGAAATGCAGCTTGAAGCCGATATCGGCGAGGGCTCGGGCGTAATCATTCAAAACCGGTGTTTCGAAATAGAGGAAGCCTGAGTTGAAGCCGTGATCGATGCCCGGTCCGTTCAGATACGGCTGCAGCACCGCACCGGTGCGCTGCTCAAGAATGCCGTCGACATAGAGCTTGGCCTGGTTGAACTTCAAAAGCCGGTCCGGATCGTTGCTGTAGAGCTTCGCAAGCTTCTTGACCTGTTCGTCGAAAGGCAGATCCGGGTAGACGTAGAGGGCGTTGAACGCCCGCACCGTCAGCGTCCCGTTTTTCTCGGCTGTCTCCCACGCCTTCACATGGCCCTGGGGCCAGAACCCGCCGGCGTCGCTGACTGTGGTAATGCCGTTCTCGGCGAAGGTCTTCAGCGTTGGCAGCATGCTTTCATAGGCAAATTCTTCGTTTTCGGGCGTATCGGGAAGCGCCAGATTGCGCAGCTTCTGCTGGGCATTCTCGAGCACGATGCCGTTGGGTTTGCCGTTTGCATTGCGCAGGATGATGCCACCGGGCGGGTTTCCTTCGAGCGTGTCATAGCCGACCGCCTCAAGGGCCTTGCTGTTGGCCCAGGCGGCATGTCCGATGTCGTCGAGGATAAGGGCCGGCCTGTCGGGCACGAGCTCGTCCAGCACGGCCACCGGGTTATCCGTCTGGTCGAGAAGATGCGGCATGCCCACGCCCGAACCAAGCACCCACTCGCCCTCCGTCTCGGCGTCGCAGGCCTCGATCGCCTCTCGGGTCTGCTTCAATGTCGCGAAGGGCTCAAACTCGCAGAGGATCTCGTTGACGCCCGCCTCGACGAGATGGACGTGGGCATCCTGGAAACCGGGCAGAACGGCCTTGCCGCCGAGATCGATCACGCGAGCATCCGGTCCGGCCTGGGCCAGCACATCGGCTTCCGTGCCGACGGAGACGATCATGCCTTTGGCGTCGATCGCCAGAGCATCCGCTTCGCCCCCGTCCTGCGCCATCGTGTGGATCGCCGCGTTCCGGATGACGGTAATGTCGTCTGCCGCATAAGCCGGGGCGGGCGCATACGTCGTCAGAAGCGCGATCGCCGCAGCACCTCCTGCCTTGCCGATTGACGTTTTCATCATGGTCTCCTGCTCACGGCGGTCTTGGTCATTCACTTGCACAAATAGGTCAGAGTCAGTCGAGCGTCACCCAAACGGATTTGCTATGGGTCGAATCCACCAGCGCGTCGAGGCATTTGTCGCGGCCGTGGCCGGAAAGTTTCCATCCGCTCCATGGCTGGCTCATGTCACCATTCATGTAGCCATTGATCCAGACCATGCCGCATTCCAGATCGCGCGCGACCCGATGAGCAGCGCCCAGATTTGTCGTCCAGATCCCGGCGGCAAGTCCGTAAGGGTTGTCGTTGGCAATCGCCACCGCGTGTTCCGGCCCGTCATGGACAATGATGGCGCCGACGGGGCCGAAGACCTCGTTGCGGGCGATCGACATGTCGTTGTCGACCCCGGTAAAGAGTGTCGGCTCCACGAAGGCTGATGCCTCGGGAAACCGCCCGGACGCACCTCCAAGGATGCAACGGCCGCCTTCATCAATGGCCTTCGCGATATGTCCGACAACGCGCTCTTGATGCGTCTTGCTGACGAGCGGCCCCATTGTCGTTGCCGGATCCAGCGGATCTCCGGGCCGGTAGCGGGCAAGGGCCTCCTGCCGCAGCAGTTCGGTGAATTCCTCCTCCAGCGGCCGTGCGACCAGGATCCGGGTTCCGGCCGAGCAAACTTCGCCCTGATTGCCGAACAGGCCATCGGCGACCGTGGCTGCGACTTTCGCCAGGTTTTCGACGTCACCAAGGATGATCTGCGGCGATTTTCCGCCGAGTTCCGCTGAGACCGCCTTGAGATTGGAGTCGGCGGCGTATCGATACATCTGCCTCCCCACGGCCGTGGACCCGGTGAACGCGATCTTGGCGACATCGTGCGAGAGGGCCAGCGCCTTGCCGGCGACCGCGCCCGGGCCCGGGACGACATTGAAGACGCCATCGGGGCCGCCCGCCTCCAGAAACAATCGCCCGAGCATCAGCGCACTCAGGGACGCGTCTTCGGCGGGCTTCAGCACCACGCTGTTTCCAGCCGCCAGCGCCGGCGCAACCTTCCACACGGCCATCATCAAGGGATAGTTCCATGGGGTGATGCAGCCGACGACACCGAGTGGCTGTCGCAGGATGTAATGCAGCGAACCGTCGTTGGTCACGGGGCAGGTGCCGCCGATTTTATCCAGTCCCTCGGCCATGAACCTCATGGTCAGGATGCTGGCGGGAACGTCGATGCTGCACATTTCCGAGATGGGTTTTCCCATCTCGAGCGTGTCCAGCACGGCGAGGGTCTCGCGATGTTCGCCGAGAAGTTCGGCAAACCTGGTGAGGATGTCGACGCGGCGTCGCAGCGGCATCTTCGACCAGACACCGTCCCTGAAACGTCTGGCGGCCACATTCGCCGCCAGATCCACATCATCCGCGCCTCCGCAAGCGATATCGGCGATGTGCTCGCCGGTTGCCGGGTTGATGGAAGCAAGCGTCGCGCCGCTCGTCGCATGACGAAACTTGCCGTCGATCAGCAGCCGCGTTTCCGGCCTGACGGCACGCGCGACCGCGTTCCAGTTTATGTCTGCCTTCATATCCATCTGCTGCTCCCGAGGGTCTCTGTCCGATCAGCCATCCTATGTGCGGCTCGACTGGGCCATCGAGTCCCCCATGCGGGGGACTGGCAGCCCATGCGCGGAAGGGCGATGTGAAAACGAACGAGGCAGGGAGGACAGCGGATGCAGCACCGCATCGACGGCGAGCGGCTATGGGCAAGGCTTCTGGCGATGGCGCAAATTGGCCCGATTCCAGGTGATGGCAGCTGCCGGCTGACCTTGTCTGATGAAGATGAGGCGGGCCGCGCCCTGCTTGTCTCCTGGTGCGCGGCACGAGGGTTCGCCTTGCGGCGAGATGCGATCGGCAATCTGTTCTTCCGCCGACAAGGGCGCGATGCCGACGCGTCCCCTGTTCTCGTCGGCAGCCACCTCGACACCCAGCCGACCGGCGGGCGTTTCGACGGCGTTCTTGGCGTGCTGGCCGGGCTCGAGGTTCTCGAGACGTTTGCGGATCTCGGCCTTGAGACCGAGAGGTCGGTGGACCTTTGTGTCTGGACCAACGAAGAAGGCAGCCGCTTTCAGCCGGCGATGATGGGGTCGGGCGTTGCCTGCGGCATCCTCCCCCTTGAGCAGGCCCTTGCCGCAAGCGATGCGGACGGCGTCCGTGTCGCGGACGAGCTCGTTCGCCACGGCTATGACCGCGAGCCGGCACCGGATGTCGGCTTGGCCGACTGCTATCTCGAACTGCACATCGAGCAGGGGCCCATCCTTGAAAACATCGGCAAGACCATCGGCGTCGTAACCGGCGGGCAGGGGATCCGCTGGTACGAGATCGCGCTGCATGGCGAAGAAACCCATGCCGGGCCGGTTCCAATGGCGCTGAGGAAAGACCCGGTGCCGCTGCTCGCGCGAATGATCGACCTTGTCCATGCAATCGGCGGGCGCGATCCGCAGGCGCGGTGTACCATTGGGCAGGTCCGAACACATCCCGGGTCCATCAATGTCGTGCCGGGCCGCATCGAGATGACCGTCGACCTGCGGCATCCCGACGAGGCCGAGTTGGACGCCATGCATGATGCCTTGATGCGTGGCTGCAGAGACCTGGCATCCACCCACCCGTCCATAGGGCTGGACGTTCAGCTTCGCTGGCATTCGCCCGTCGTTCGGTTCGATCCGAGCCTCGCAAAGCTGGTCAGACAGAGCGCCGAACGCATGGGCATCGCCGCCCACGAAATGGTGTCCGGGGCGGGCCACGACGCCTTTCATCTGGCGCGACGGGTGCCAACGGTCATGATCTTTGTCCCCTGCCGGGATGGCGTCAGCCACAATCCGCGCGAATACGCCTCACCGGAGCATGTCGCCGCCGGGGCGAACGTCCTTCTGTCTGTCGTCCTGGAGAGGGCCATGTCTCGCGGATGAGCCACTCGAATTTCCGCCGGGCCCGTGCAATGCCCCGTGCGAAGTACGTGCCGTCGCAGTCACTGTTTTAGCAAGAGTTTTCGAGTCCATTCTTGTCGGCCGATTGCCCATATCGGAACGGTACAGGCCGGTCCGTTTGGGAAGATTGATCGCGACCTCTTTGTCGGTGCGTGAGCTTACAATGGCTATGATTGCGAACAGGCCGTCATCGGCTACGAATTCAGACACCGCTGCAACGATGTCTGGTCGCTCCGCCAAACGCGAAATATATCTCGGTCGACGATTCCTACGGGACGTTCTTCTATAACGGCTATGTCGAGACGGGCGGGGTGATCGACCACACGACGATCATCGGCATCGACTACGAGTGGTTCCGCAACGACGATGCACCCACATCATTGTCATGAAGGACGGGGCCGTCGTCGCGCAAGGCGCGCCGAAAGACATCAGGGCAGGGGGTGAGGACACAGGTCTGCGATCGGCTGCGGCCTGCGGGCCGCCTTGGCGTTGGATGCCCGCTTCCGGTAAAGAACGGTTCTTTAGCCGTCTGTCGATGCGGCGCTGAAAACGGCCAATTGAGCGTCGAAAGCACGACGGTAGGCGGGCCGCGCCTGGCCGCGGGCGATATAGGCGGAAAGGTTCGGATAATCGTTCAGCAGGCCTGATCCCTCCAACCTGCGCAGGACGGTCACCATAAGGAGATCGCCGGCGCTGAACGCGCCGTCGAGCCAGTCGGCATCGCCAAGTCGGAACGACAGTTCGCCCAGTCGTTTACGGATGCGTTCCTCGACGGCAGGCAGGCGCTCCTCATACCATGTCTTCTCACTCTCCAGATATCTGGCGACTTCGCGCTCGACGATGGGCGGCTCCATTGTGCTGAGCGCGGCGAACATCCATGCGATTGCGCGCGACCGGGCATTCGCATCATCCGGCAGCAGGCCCGGATGGCGCTCGGCGATATGGAAGACGATGGCCCCCGACTCGAACAGGGCAAGGTCGCCTTCTTCATAGGTCGGGATCTGCCCGAAAGGCTGAAGCACTGTATGGGCAGGCTCCTTCAGCGCATCGAACGAAACAAGACGGACATCGTATGACTGGCCCGTTTCCTCGAGCGCCCAGCGAACACGCATGTCACGCGCCATCCCCCTGCCGCGATCGGGTGACCGTTCAAAAGCGGTAATAGTGATCGTCATTGTTGTTCTCCATGGCTTGTCAGTCTTGAAGACGACTGGCGACATGGGATTCCGACACGCCGCCGAGTGATGATTTCGCTCGCGCTGAATCCAATCGATCTCGCAGCAACTGTAACATTGGTCTTCTTGTTTGACGGGCGCGGCGGCTTCCCCGGCTTTTCCGCAGAGAAGTTCCTGGGGGCGAGCCAAAGATGAGCACCACCGACCAGAGACACGCCCGTCTTGGACGTACCGACAACTTGGCAGCAGCCTGCCAGTTTCGCAGCGCTCCCCACAAGTCAGATCCCTGGAAGGAGCAACCATCGCCGTTTGCAAGCGAGTGGCCGGTTCGCCCAAGGGACCTGTGCGGCGGCGCGCACAGGTTGGGAGTCGTTGCGTCAGACTTCGAAGATGTCCTCGAAGGATTCAGGGAAGCTCTGCCGGGCGACGCGTTCGTTGATGACGAGCAGGGCTTCGTAGGACACCGGATCGAAATCCTTCTCCACGGCCATGACCTCGCGACCGAAGAGGAGATTGAGCCGGGCGGCGTCAAGATTGCCGCGCTCGAACGGTTCGGCGCCGAAATGGTGCCAAAGGGCGTGGAGGAATGCCGCATCGATGCGGTGCGCTCCCGAGCCCGGCCGGGCGTGGCGGGGCAAAGCCTTGATCGGCGTTGCCCCTTTGGGATTGGCGCGGCGGATAACGAATTGTATGCCTGTGCCTGGCATGGCGTAGGGAAAACCCCGGTGTTTCGTCATATCAGGCAGCTTCGCCATTCGTTTCTCCTTACGCTGTCTCGTTTTGGTTGATCTTGTCCTGCGTCTTCGTGTCGAAGTCGGAGGCGTCGTGGCGTTCGTGCAACTGCTCGGACAGATCGCCGCTCAGGCGGTTGACCATGCGGCCGCGCTTGACTGCAGGTCGGGCGGCGATTTCCGCCGTCCAGCGCTGGACGTTGCTGTAGCTCTGGACATCGAGGAACGTGCCGGCGTCGCCATAGGCCTGATTGAGTGCCAGGTTGCCGTACCAGGGCCAGATGGCCATATCGGCGATCGTGTATTCCTTGCCGGCCATGAACTGATTGCCTTCGAGGTGGCGATCGAGCACGTCGAGCTGGCGCTTCACCTCCATCGCGTAACGATCGATGGCGTATTTGATCTGCATCGGTGCATAGGCATAGAAATGGCCAAAACCGCCGCCGAGGAAAGGGGCGGAGCCCATCTGCCAGAACAGCCAGTTGAAGGTTTCCGTGCGGGCGCGAAGCTCGGCCGGAAGGAACGCACCGAATTTCTCCGCGAGATAGAGCAGGATGGACGCAGATTCGAACACGCGAACCGGCGCGCCGCCGCCCTTCGGGGCATGGTCAAACAGCGCCGGGATCTTGGAGTTGGGATTGATTTCGACGAAATCGGAACCGAACTGGTCACCATCGCCGATGCGGATCGGCCAGGCATCGTATTCTGCTTCAGAATGGCCGGCCGCCAGCAACTCTTCCAGCATGATCGTCACTTTCACGCCATTGGGAGTGGCAAGTGAATAGAGCTGAAGCGGATGCCTGCCGACGGGCAGCGCCTTTTCGTGCGTGGAGCCGGCGATCGGGCGGTTGATACTGGCGAATGCGCCGCCGTTGCCTTTGTCCCAGGTCCAGACCTTGGGGAGTTCATAGCCGGCGGGAAAATTATCGGCCGGGGATTTCTCGCTCATAAAATCTATCCTTGTCGTTGCCAGAACACATCCGAGCTACCCGGTGTGACGTCGCTCAATATAGGTTGGCGCTCGGTCTTCACCAGCTCCCGCCACCTGCCGATATGGTGGATTTTTGAACAAAAGGTGTCCACGATGCAATGGCTGAGGGAACGTCGAGATGGCAACGCGGTCAGCCTGGTGCCGTGCTACCGGTTGAGCGATGCCGACGCAACCTTCCGCAACGATCCAGTTCCGCGTTTTCTCTTGACTGGATACCGAGCATTGTCGGCGCTTTCTCAAACAGCGACGTGAACACGGCAACGTTTGGATGGGGTCGCGGAAGCGGCCGACAACGAGAGTACGGGCCGATCCTTGTCGATGGGATCGTCCCACTTCGGGTATATCTGTCAGCGAAAGGCGCAAGTCATGGGACCGACAGGCAGCATCTATGGTGCAGGGTGACCCGGCTCCTCACATCCATCAAGCGACCCTGACGGGCATGTTGCTGACCAAGCGATTGCTTCTCAAATGAACGTGGCGAGCTTTCGCGTTCTGTCGCGCGCAAACGCTGCAATGTGGGAACCTGTGTGTCGCGCATGCGTGGGCCGATGAAGGCGCGCGGCAGTTGCGTGATGATATCACCGAGAACGAGGGTTGCCTGCGTCTGCTGCACTGGCAGGGCGCGGCGATCAGTGGCGAGAGGTTTGCGGCTGATCCGGACGGCGCTCAGCGCTTCGTCATGGCTCGCCGCGATAAACCAGCTTCGGTTCGTTTGTCCAAAAAACTGTGATGTCCAGGAAGCCCGCGGCAATCTCTCGCCGCGGGCCATGCACTCAAGCCGAGTTTGGCTTAGAAGTTGCGCTGCAGGCGGACGAAGCCCTTGACCTCGTCGTTCGAGCCACCGCCAACGGTGTCGGTGTCTTCGTACTGAACCGACACGCGGGTCGCGAGACCTTCGGTGATCGCGTAGTCGAGGGTCAGACCAGCGCGCCACTTGTCGAGGCCGCTGTCGAAAGTGTTGCCGGTGCGCAGATCGCTCCAGTACTGAGCACCGGGGGTGATCTTCAGCTTGTCGGTTGCCTTGAAGGCGTACGACGCAGCAACGGTCCACTCGGAAGCATTCCAGTAGGCGTTCGGGTCGGAAGCCCAGATACCAGCGAGCTGGAAGGTGCCCGGACCGAGGTCTGCCGAAAGCAGAGCGCGGATCGCGCCTTCTTCAACTTCGGTGTCGAAGCCGCCGAGCAGGTCGAACGATACGCCGCCGACCGAAGCCGAAACGATACCTGCAACGCCAATGCCGTTAGCCTTGGTGGTAGCAGCTTCGAGTTCGTCGATGGAGATACCAGCCTGGAACGAGCCACCGTCATAGAGGTAGGCGATCGAA
>NZ_JBXAIA010000013.1:0-150844 GCF_058795755.1 Ensifer sp. GW823-FHT05D09
CCTGTTCAAGAAAATCTGCGCGCCCTGCCACACCGTGGGCGTCACCGATCACATCGGTCCCGATCTTCTCGGCGTCACGGACAGGCGTGATCGCCTGTGGTTGTCGGAGATGATCATGCATCCGGCCAGACTGCGCGCAAAGAAAGACCCGACCCTCGCCGATCTCGAAGCGAAATACAAAGGCGTCCGCATGCCAAACCTCGGCCTGTCGGCGAGCGACGCATCGGACCTCATCTCGTATCTGGCCACCAGGACGGCGCAGATTAACGAATTGCGAGCACAACCCGAGGAGCAGCATCTCCACACCGCGCAAGGCGGGGCTCATCACGAGCACAAATAATCCGGAAGGCCGCTCTGGCTGCAGAGCGCGGGAACGCCGGACCGCCACATCACCGAGATGCGGCGAATGATGTCGCGGGGCTGCCGCGCTAATCAAGCAGGGCCACGGCCTCCACTTCGAACAGCATGCCGTCGACCGCCAGTTTGGGTACCGGGATCAATGTCTGCGCCGGCAGCGCTTCGCCAAACATTTCCTTGACGCTCTCGGTCAATACCCCAAGCTTGGACATATCATGGTCGACTACGAAAACCGTGAGCTTGGCAACCTGATCTGTCCCGGCGCCGAGCGCATCAAGGGCAGCGCGCAAATTCGCGTAGCCCTGCTTAACCTGAACAGCGAAGTCAGGCGACAAGGCTCCGGTGCTGTCTTGGCCTCCCTGCCCGGAGATATAGGCGACCCGGCCTTCGCGCGGCATGATCACCGCTGTGCTGTAGCCGCTCGGCGTCGGGTCGTAGAGTGTCTGTGGATTGACGATGGTCAGCTTGCGATCTTTCTCATTCGCTGGCGCCACCGTGGGAACTGCCATAGCCATGATGATAACCCCTCCGATAAGCACATGCTTGATTGTGCGTGACATGATTTTCTCTCGGCCTTGAGAACCGCGAGCGATGGACCCTCGTGGTCTGCAGGATTGAATTTTAGCTCGTTACAAAGATCGACTCGTACGCTGTACGATTAAATTACATCGTACAGCGTACGAGTCAATCGGTGAGTATCGACATGTGTCGCATTGTCGGCTTAGAACGACGTTCTGATCAGCGGGGAAAGCGGATGGCAGCCAAACGCAGCAGCGCGCAGAGCAACCGGTCTCAACGGAAGAATGTATCACTCCAGTCCGTGCAGGAACCACACGGTGACCCGCCTCTCTCTCTGGATCGGATCGTGGCCACCGCGGTGGAGCTGCTGGACGCCGAAGGGGTCGACGGATTGAAGATGCGTCGGCTGGCCGATCGCCTCGGCGCGGGCGCGATGAGCCTGTACTGGCATGTCGACAACAAGGAGGAGGTCTTTGATCTGGCGCTCGATGCGGTGCTTTTATATCGCGGACCTCTGCAAGCGGACGAGCCTGAAGACTGGCGCAGTGATGTTGTTCATCTGCTCCAAGATTGGCGCGCAAGCATGCTGCGCCATCCCTGGTCGGCGTCACTGTTGTCGCGCCGGGCGCTTGGGCCGAACATTCTCAATCGCCTGGAACTGCTGGGCAAAATCCTGTCGAGAGCCGGTGTAGCGGACGCAGATCTGAACGTCGCGATATGGTCGTTGTGGAATTATGTGATGGGCGCCACGATCACCCGGGCGAGCTTCGGCCTCTCGGATGATGACCAAGCTGCAGCGCAACAGCGTCTTACACGCCTCAGCGAACACTATCCGACAATCGAACGCTCCCGTCTGCTGTTGGACAGCGATTGGGACGGCACTTTCAGGAAGGGCCTCGACTTCCTGCTTGATGGGCTCTCACCAGGTCAAAACTCCGGTTCGCGGTGATGCCGCAACTGCGCAGGATCGCCGCGTGCTTCCCCGATGGAGGCGAAGCAACCGGAGCTGTTATCCGGCGCCGTCATGACACGGCGCCATCTTGTTCTCTTTCTTTGCCTGCCTCCGGGGCCCATACCCAAAAGGTCAGGACGCCTGATTGACCTTCAGCTTCGCCTGCTCGAGCACCCAGTACTCCATGTCGAACAGATCAGCTTCTCCAATCGGCGTGTAGCGGCCATAGGATTCGGCAGCATTGATCGCCCGTGTTGCCTGCTCGCACAGGTCTCCTGCGATCCGCGCGGCTTTGGCGTTTCCTCCGATTGCGAACATACCTTCGCCGCGCACGACCACGACGCGTGGATAGGCATCCAACATGGTCTTTGCATCAGGCGTTCGGCCGGCATTCCGTTGGAAATACGCGCGGTATTCGGCGCGATAGCGTTCAACTGCTGCCGCCACCTCGTCCGCATCCGCTTCTGGTTCGATTATCATCGGCCACGGCTTGATGCGGATGACGTGATCCGGCGTTACCGTACCTCTTCGAGAAACACTCTCGAGATCACGCCGCAACGCGTAGGTGCGAATGGCTGGCGTCGAGCGAAAGTCGACCGACAACGCGTGTTCGAAGGGGGAGTCGGCGCCGGCCAATGCCTTGGTCAGCCGCGCCGTCAGACCGGCGTCAGCCACTCGGTCATTTGGCTGGGGGCCCGTCAGCACAACTTCTTTTCGGGCAAGCTCCTGTTCCGCCATATCAACGAATTCGATCATCAGTTCGTAGGATGCGCGGGCCGTGCCGGCGAAGGTGAACAGGCCGTGGTTTTCGAGCCAGAGGCCTTCGCAATCAGGGTGAGCCTGAAAGATACGATCTGCTTCGATAGACAGGTCAAAGCCCGGCATCACATAGGGCACGTAGGCGACCCGGTCGCTGTAGATGCGCGCAACGGTATCGCGCATATCGGGTTGGTCCGCCAGCGCGAGGATCGCGGTTGCATGCGTGTGGTCAACGAAGTCGTGCGGGATGAAGGCATGCAAAAGCGCCTCCACCGAGGGATTGGGTGCGCCGGCATCCAACAGATTGGCGCGCAGCAAGGCGACCATGTCAGGGTCGGAAAGCCTGGGCCCGTCGCGCGCGGCCAGAAGTTCCGGCAGCCGTACCGCCGGCAGACCCGGCGCCTCGATGGTGTCGAGATCCCAGCCGCTGCCCTTGATATGCATGAGAGCGCTGCCGTCCTCGCCTCTCACCTTGACCGAGGTATTGCCTCCGCCGTGCAGCACGAGGTCTGGATCGCCACCGATGATGCGCGAGGTATAGATGCGCAGCCCCAACGCTTCGCTATGGCCGGCGGACCGGGCGGCCTCCACGTAACGGTCGGCGTCGATGTCGTTCCAGCGGCTCTTCATGATGGTTTTCCATTCTTCAGCAAAGTGAGAACGGGCGGCCACTCATAGGCCGCCCGGCATGGTGTTTTCTGGCTCAGAAGTCGAAGTTGCCGATGTTGTCCTTGGTGAAGACGGTCCGCTCGGGCAGCAGTACGATACCGTTGCCTTCGGCTTCGTAGTCGTAGCCCTGGACCTTGTTGGCCGAGACTTCGACCGTGCCGACGCCTGGGACTTCCAGCTTGTCACCGACCTTCATCGGCCCATTTTTCAAGACGTGGTCAGCGACAAAGACCGAGATCTTGCCCTGCTGGGTCACATCCCAGAGGCCGAACCGCTTGATCGTGCCCCGCTCAATGTAGGGACGCATGACGTTGGGGGTCGAGAACCCGACGATGGTGACACCGTCGGCCCGCTTCAGGTTTTCGGCGGCCTGGGCGGCGGCAGGCAATGCGTTGGCGTCGGGCGCGATGATCGCGTCGAGATCCGGGTAGGTCTGCAGGATGCTTTCGGCCGTCTGCAGCGACTTCTGCGCATCATTGTAGCCATACTGCGTGGTGACGATCTCCCAGCCGGGATGCTCCTTGGCGATCTTCGCCTTGGCAGCTTCCGCCCAGGCGTTCTGGTCGGTGACGGTCGGGCTCGAATAGAAGAAGGCAACCTTCGCCTTTTCCTTCTTCACGCCCTCGCCGGCCATGTCGACGAGCAGGCTGCCAAGCTGTTCGGGCGTGCCCTGGTTGATGTAGTAGCTGCGGCAATCCGGATTGACGTCGCTGTCCCAGGTCATCACCAGCACTCCGCGCTCCATTGCACGCTTCAGCGCCGGGCACAGCCCATCCGGCGAAACGGATGAAACGATGATGGCGTTGTAGCCCTGGTTGACGTAGTTGTTGATGAACTGCACCTGCCCGGAGACGCTCGGCTCGGTCGGACCATCGTAGGTGACCTTCGCGCCGACTTCTTCGCCGGCCTTCACGGCGCCAGCACCGCCGCTGGTAAAGAAACCGACCCCGACCAGCTTGGGGATGAAGGCGATCTGGGATTCGGCCTGAGCCGTTCCGGACGCGAGCATGGTGCCGGCAAGAAGGCTGGCCGCAAGGGCAGCGATTTTGATCATGGTGTTGGTCATTTTCTTTCTCCTCCTGAAGTAATTACCGCCCGGCCTTTCTGCTGCCTGGCAACGGCGACGAAATCGGCAAGCAAAGCGCTTCCGTGGCGCAATGCGACCGCTATAACCAGCAACCCTCCCGAAAGTGCGCTGGAAATCTGGCTTGAAACACCGCTCGCCTGCAGGCCCTGCTGCAGATAGCCGATGACGAATGTGGCGATGAGCGTTCCGAGAATGGAACCCTGGCCGCCGTAAATGGACGCGCCGCCAAGGACGGCCGCCGTGACGGCCGGAAGCAGCGTCGCGGCGCCGAGATCGACGCGCGCCGAGCCGAAATAGGCGGACATGACAAGCCCGGCTATTGCGGCGCATAGCCCGGTGACGACGTAGGTAATGGTCTGGATGGTGGCCACGGGAATGCCGGCGAAACGGGCTGCACTCTCCGATTGTCCCACAAGAAAGACGGCACGGCCGAAGCGCGTGAAATGCAGCAGCACGACCAGAACGAAGGCAAGTCCGAGAAAGACGGCAAGGGTCGCGGGCAGCCCGAACAGCTGTGCGTAGCCGAACCCGTTGAAGGCTTCGGGAAAGTTGCCGATCCCTTCGTAGCCGCCAGCCCCAACAAGGCCGGAGGCGACGGTCGCAGTCCCCTGAAACAGATAGAGACTGCCGAGGGTCACGACGAGCGGCTGGATCTTCGACAGGTGGATGACCGCAGCATTGAAGAGGCCACACAGCGCACCGGTCGCAAGCGCAAGCACGATCGATAGCGGCAGCGGTACGGCGTAGAAGGTCGCGACGCCGAAGACGATTGCCGCAAGGCCGATGGCCGATGCGAAGGACACATCGATGCCGCCGGCGATGATCACCAAGGTCAGCGGCAAGGCAACGATGCCGATCTGGACGAAATCCGAGGTCCCGTAGATCAGGTTCGCAGGATTGAGAAAACGCGGGTTGATGATGCCGAAGATTGCCAGTTCCGCCACCAGCATGGCGAGCAATGCAGTCTCCCAGCGGAAGATCAACTTTTTCATCGGCTCGCCTCCGCGATCCCAGTTGTTGAAGACGTGGCATCGTGGACTGGCGCACGATCATGGATGGCGTAGCGGCGCGCACGAATGCGCCGCTCGATCAGTTGACGGATGCGGCCGTCAAGCAGGAGCACCGAGAGCAGCAGCGCACCGGCGATGAAGTCGTTCCAGTAGGCCGGGATCTTCAGGAAGACGAGCGCGCTGTCGATCGACGTGATGAAGATCACCGCGGCGACAACGCCTGCGACCGATCCGGTGCCACCGAGAAGACTGACGCCGCCGAGAACATTGACCGCGATCGCCTTGAGTTCGATGCCGTTGCCCGCCTGGTTCGGGATGAAGCCGATCTGGGCGGCAAAGACGATGCCGGCCAGCGCCGCGCAAGATCCAGCGGCAACGAAAGCGGCAAATTGCACGCGCCGCACCGGCACGCCGAGGTGGTGCGCTGCCGCCTTGTTGTCGCCGACCGCGTAGAAGAAACGGCCGAAGCGCGTCTTGCGCAGGAACAGCCAGAGCGCAACGACGAGCAGCACGACGACTACTGTCAACGCTGAAAAGCCGAAGCCCAGATTGGTTGAAAGGGCCTTCAAGTCCTGGGGTAGGTCCTCGATCCAGCGTCCACCGGTCAATACCAGCATGATGCCGCGGTAGAGGCCAAGGGTCCCAAGCGTGGCGACGATCGATGGTATGCCGAGATAGGCGACCATCAGCCCGTTGAATGCACCTGCCAGGGCGCCGGTGAGCAGGCAAAGCGCGATCGCCAGCGGAAGGCTGAACCCCGCATTCAACAGCAGGCCAAGCACGGCGGCACTCAGGCCGAGCACCGAGCCGCTGGACACATCGATGTTGCGCGTCAGGATGACGACCATGGTGCCGAGCGAGATCAGCATCAGCACCAGACTGCTCGAAAGCACTGTCGAGAGCGTTGCACCGGAGAGGTAACCCGGCGCTGCCGCGCCGATTGCCGCGTAGGCAAGGGCCAGGATGAGGATGAGGGTAACAACGCGGTTGCGGGCAAAGAGATCAAGCATGGTGAGCCTCCGAGGCGCCGAAGGCCAGTCTGGCGATGGCATCGACGCTGATCGCCTCCGAAAGCTCGCCGCCGTGCCGGCCAAAGGCCATGACCTGCACGCGATCGGCTAATTGCTCAATCTCGTCGAAGTCCGAGGATATGAGGACGATGGCGACGCCTTCGCTGGCGAGCGTGCGGATCAGAGCGTAGATGTCACTGCGTGCGGCAACGTCGACCCCGCGCGTCGGCTCGTCGAGGATCAAAACCTTCGGCCCCGCCGACAGGCACTTTGCCATGAGGACCTTCTGCTGGTTGCCCCCGGAGAGACCGCGGGCTGCCTGCCCGGCGCCGGTACATTTTATGCCCATGCTGTCGCGGAAGCCGTCGAAGATCCGGCGCTCGGTTCCCGAGCGCAGGAAAAACGGCAGGCGATGGATCAGATAGGACGAAACATTCCAGTAGAGTGGCGCTTCGAGGAACAGGCCGTTCTGCTGGCGGTCCTCCGGCAGATAGACGAGGCCATGATCGATGCACGACCGTGGCGATCGGCCCTTCAGCGCCTTGCCTTCCAGATGGACGCTGCCGGCGCTTTGTTTGCGCAGGCCGAAAAGTGTCTCTGCAAACTCCGTACGTCCGGCACCGACGACACCGGCAAGACCGAGGATTTCCCCTGCCCGGACATGGAGGTCGATATCGCGAAACCCCTCTCCCGACAGCCCGCGCACCGTGAGCCTCGGTTGACCGATCTGCGCCACCTTGCGCCCTGCCTTGGCGGTTCCTCCGTCGGCTGCAAGCTGTACGCGGCTCATTGCCTCGACGATCTCTGCGTCCGTATACTCGTCGAGTGGCCCAGAGAGCACGATGACGCCGTCCCGCAGCACACTGATGGTGCTGCAGATCTCCCGGATTTCCCGCAGCTTGTGGGAAATGAAAAAGATGCCGACGCCTTGGCCCTGCAGTTTGCGGACGCGCTCGAAAAGTGCGCTCGTCTCAAAGGGGGTCAGAGCCGAGGTCGGTTCGTCGAGGATAAGGACGCGCGCGTCCCGCACCAGCCCGCGCAGGATTTCGACGATCTGCCGCTCGGCAATCTCCAGCGAGGCAGCCTGCGCATCGAGGTCCACGGCAACGGCAAGCTCGGCGACAAGCGTCTCGACGCGAGGCCGCAGCGAGCGTGGCGACGGCTTCAAGCCCAGGCAGATGTTTTCTAGTACCGTCTGGTTTGGCAGGATATGCGCTTCCTGCGGCACGAGATAGAGGCCGAGATCCTGGGCGAGCGCCGGCGAGGCGTGCGTCAACGTCCGGCCGTTGATTTCAATGCGGCCCGAATTGGCGGGAATCACCCCGGACATGATCTTCATCAGACTGGATTTGCCGGCGCCATTGCCTCCAAGCAGCGCGTGCACCTCTCCAGCTTCGAGCGCCAATGAGACGCCCTTCAGGACCGGCACCGCACCATAGGATTTCCAGATGTCCTCTAGAAGGGCGACCCTCCCGGCCGCTTGTTCCTTCGCCATTCCCCACCTGTTCAAATGTATTCGACTGGCATCATGTGATCATAATGGCTGTATGCCGTCAATATGCTCATCCGTACCTAACCACTCCTCGGATCGCTAATCTGGCAACGATTGTGCGAATAATTGCACGAAATCAGTTGGTTGCCAGGCAATAGATTCTTTCGGCGCTCAACACCGTTGACGTATCAAATGTTTTTGAGATACTCAAATGATCATAACAACCCAAAGGAATGGGCCGCATGGCTTCGGACAATGGCGAGTGGAGTTACGCGGATGCGGACGAGGAAACCCTCACCCGCATTGCCTGGTACTACTACAATGATGGCTTGACCCAGAACGAGATCGGCGAGCGACTGAACATGTCGCGCATCAAGGTGTCTCGCCTTCTGGAAAGCGGCCGCCGTTCCGGCATTATTCAGGTGCGCATCAATTCACGCTATCAGGGTTGCCTGACGCTGGAACGCGAGATCAAGGAGCGCTATGGGCTGCTGGAGGCCTACGTCGTGCCGCAGTTGCCCGACCAGGACCCGAGTGATCGTCTCGGCCAGGCGGCAGCCCAATTCCTCATGCAACGCCTGCAGCATGGCGACCTCCTGGCGGTGGGCTGGGGCGCTACCGTCAGCAACACCATCCAGCGGCTTGGCCATCTCGCCAACGAACGCGATATCGGTCTCGTCAGCCTGACCGGCGGCGTCGGAACCTATGTGGACGGCATGCGCACGGCCAACTGGGGTAGCAGCGTTCATCTTGTGCCCGCGCCACTTGTCGTCAGAGACCCACAGGTTGCAAGCAACCTTTCTTCGGAACCGGCCGTCGCCAACCTGCTCGATATGGCGCTCAACGCTTCCTTCCAGCTCGTTGGCATCGGTGAGCTTTCACCCGCCTCGACAGTCGTGCGCTCCGGTTATGTCACGCCGGATGAAGTCGAGCCGCTGCGTCGCAAGGGTGCGGTCGGCGACATCCTTTGCCAGTTTTACAACGAACAGGGCGAGGTGCTGGATCTGCCGCTGCACGATCGCGTGATCGGGGTGAAGCTTGCGACCCTGTCGCGGGCCGAAAAGGTGGTGGCCGCGGCAGGTGGCCTGCAAAAGGTACAAGCCATCCATTCCGCCTTGCGGGGAAAATTCGTCGGTATCCTCATCACCGATGAAACGACGGCCGCCGGACTGCTCGAGATCAAGGGCTAAGCATACGATGAACGCACGTTATCTCCTCGCAGTCGACGCGGGCACGGGCAGCGGCCGCGCTGTCGTCTTCGACCACGATGGCAATCAGATCGCCAGCGCCCAACATGAGTGGTGGCACAAGCCTGATCCGCGCTTTGCCGGCTCGATGGATTTCGATGTTGCAGGCAACTGGGCCCTTTTGGCGCGGGCGATCCGGCGCGTCATTGCCGATGCGGGGATCCGGGCAGCGGACATCGCAGCCGTCAGTGCCACCAGCATGCGCGAAGCCATTGTCGCCTATGATCGCGACGGCCATGAAATCTGGGCCTGCGCCAATGTCGACAGCCGCGCCAACAATGAGGTGCGCGACCTGAAGCGGGACTTCCCGCAGCTTGAGGCGGAACTATACGCCCAATCCGGACAGACCTTTGCGCTCGGCGCCCTACCCCGGCTGCTCTGGCTGAAACGTAACCTTCCCGATGTCTATGATCGCGTGCATCGCGTCAGCATGCTTTCGGACTGGGTGCTCGCCCGGCTTTCGGGCGTGATCGCCAGCGATCCGTCCAATGGCGGTACGACCGGCCTCTACAGCCTGATGGAGCGCAACTGGCTCCCGGATGCGATGGCCAGCGCCGGCATGCGCGACGATATCTTCCCGCCGAGTGCCGAGCCGGGGGCCGTGATCGGTCACGTGACGGCAAAGGCAGCTGATGAAACCGGCCTTGCCGCGGGTACACCGGTGGTGATGGGCGGCGGCGACTGCCAGATCGGCGCGGCGGGTCTCGGCGTCGTCAACGAAGGTGATTGCGCCGTGCTCGGCGGTACCTTCTGGCAGCAGGTGGTCAATGTGGCACCATCCGTTACGGATCCGTCGATGGACCTGCGCATCAACCCTCACGTCGTGACGGGTCTCAACCAGGCCGAGGCGATCAGCTTCTTCGTCGGCATCGTCATGCGCTGGTTTCGCGACAGCTTTGGTGCCGAGGAGATCGCCGCCGCCGGCAGCGGTGGTGACGCCTATCGTTTGCTTGAGCAGAAGGCGGCGCTGGTTCCTCCGGGAGCCTACGGCATTATCCCGGTGTTCTCGGACGTGATGCACTATGGAAAATGGTATCACGCGGCCCCGTCACTGCTGAACCTCTCCATCGACCCAGAAAAATCCGGCAAGGCAGCAATCTTTCGCGCCCTGCAGGAAAACGCAGCCATTGTCGCGGCTCGCAACCTCGCCGCCATTTTCCAGCTTTCCGGCAAGACGCCTAAGAAGATCGTCTTTGCGGCCGGCGCCTCCAAGTCCGCCCACTGGTCGCAAATCCTTTCGGACGCAACCGGACTGCCGGTTGTCACGCCTGTTGTCAAAGAGGCGACGGCTCTCGGCTGTGCGGCCGCAGCTGCAATCGGCATTGGTCTTCACCGCGACTTCGTCGAGGCCGCCGAGAGTTGGGTTCGCTGGGACCGGCATTTCGAACCCAATGTCGAGCACAAGGCGATTTACGATGACGCTGGTGAGCGTTGGGCCCGGGCCTACGCGCTTCAGCGTCAATTGGTCGATGAAGGCGTCACCACGGCCATGTGGAAGGCTCCCGGTCTCTAAACCCTTTCATCGCACGCACCAGCGTGCCGCTCTAACTTTACCAAGGAATACGACATGCTCATTCAGATGGTCAGCATCAACGTCAAGGAAGGCCATGCGGCCGAATTTCTCGAGGCCTTTCGCATCAATTACGAAGGCACTCGCAGCGAGCCGGGCAACCTGCGTTTCGACGTCCTACGCGATCCGCAGGACGAAAACACCTTTTTGATCTACGAAGTCTTTCAATCTGCAGAGGCCCTGGAAGAACATCGCAAGACCGAGCATTACAAGGAATGCGTCCGCATGATTGATCCCATTCTGGCTGGACCGCGGACCAAGGTCTACTACAACGCCGAGATGGCTGACTTTCTCTAAAGCGCCCGTGCGTTCGACGCCGCGAAGGTCGACCGGATGGCGCCCGCAACGAAGGCGGCACGGTATCCCGTCTACAGCGGCGTCGCGCCACAACCTGTGTCGCTGCGCACGATGGCTCCGGGCGATGCCTCGGCCTAGTTCGGGGCGATCGCCCTCACTCCGGCAGAGCTGAGGCCACCGCATCGCCAGACGCCATAGGCAGCGTGCGTGTCCCAGTCGTAGTAGAAGGCGGCCGTCAATTGCCCCGACAACATGAGGGTTTGAAACACGGACCGCATCGCCACGATCGCGTCGGCGCGTTTTCGGTCGTCGAGCGGGCATGAGCGGGTGGTGTTTGCCACCCCCCACTCGGTAACCCAGCAGGGCTTGCCCCGATCCCCTGTCGCACAGAAACGAAGGAGTCCGCGGATATAGCCGGCAAGCTTCGGCCCTGCCCTGCGTCCCGGATAGACGTGAATGCCATAGGCATCGACATAGCTGTCGATCCCGAGCGATTTCAGGAGTGAGATCACGTCTTCCGGGTCGAGGCGCTCCATGCCTCTTTGGTCCGCCTCGGCCGCATTCATGTCCGAGAGGCCGGCGGAGACAACCAGCGCATTCCTGCTGTGGGCCGTCGCCTTCAGCTCCTGCCTCGTAATTCTGGCAATCTCGACATAAGTCGCCAATCCACGCTCAAAAGCTTTCCGGTTGCGGATATCGGACACGCTGCGTGGTGTTGGGGGACCGGGTTCGCGAAACACGACCAGATCGCCATTATAGGCGCTGTAGTTGATCTCGTTGCCCGGCTCGACTGCGGCAAGCGTGACGCCTGCATCGTCCACGCGGCCAAGCGCCGCCTTGAGGCTTTCCCGATATCTGACCGGATCGAGGTCTGAAAGCCGGCGTATGTCCCATATGCGCCCGTAACCCGTTCGCGGGCCCACATCTTCGGCATAATAATCAGGATTCGTAAGCTGGATTTCGAGCAGGATCTTCAGCCCGAGACCGTGAGCGATCTCGACTGCTTCGATGCTCCTGTCAACCGGGGCCGACAGGGACAGCCGAACGTGCGTTGCGCCACTTGCCGCGATATCGCTCAGGATCTTCCTCTGTTCACCCGCGGGCAGCCAGGCAAGATTGACCCTGTTGATACCGAGGATGCCGGTTGCGCCTCGACCTTCTGCGTTCGCCGTGCCTGGCTCTATGGCAAAGAGCGAAAGCAGCGCGCAAAGAACGACCCTGCGCGCCACCGCATTCCATACGCCGCGCTCAGATCCCAATCTGACCGAGCACATTTCTGAAGTTGGCCTCGCAGGCCTGATAGCGGTCAATCGCCGCCTCGGAATCGATCTTCGACAGGAAGTTGGCGAGATAGGTGCGCTTGTCCGCCTCACGGTTCCAGGTCGCCGCCTCGATGTAGGGGAACCCGATGAACTCCAGCATTTCGCGCATGCGGTCGTCCACCGCGATCATCAGGGCGGGAACGCCCGCCTGCATGCCGATGATGCAGCCATGGAACCTGCGGCCGAAACACATGTCCCTGCTGGTGGTCCAGGTGCGCCACTGATTGGTGTCGAAGAACGCGATAAGCTCGTGCTCGCGCTGCCACTTTTCCTTGTGCTTGTACTGCGTCTCGCCGGTGATCCGTCCGCTGGCACGATCGTAAACCGGCGCCGCGTCGTCACCCGGCAGTTCCAGATTGTAGGCGATGACCTCATCCTGGACGACGTAGCTGGCAACGGATTTCGGACCGAGCAGGGCGTGCGCGTCGACGATCGTATCGGCAACACTGCCGAGATAACCGCCAAAGGCGATTTTCTGCGCGTCTGCGAGAGCCGGATTGGCAAGCGCCGTGAGGGACCGGGCCATCTGGTCGGGCGCGAAGTAGAGCGATGGGCAGCCCGTCGGCTTGACGAACTTCATCCCCTGCTCTTTCAGGAACTCTGCGGTAAAATAGCCCCGCGTCAGGAAGTAGCTCTCCCTGTTTTTGAGCACATCAAGGAACTTGAGCGTTCCGGCCGGGAGCAGTTCCTTGAGGCCCTCCTTGCGCTGGATGCCGATGCCCATCACCACAACCGGCATCTTCAGCTTGGCGAAAACCTCTGCCTCGAGATCGGCAGAGTACCCGGGGCGCAGCAGGTTGGCGGAAGCAAAGACGCAGAGATCGAACTCGCGGTTTGCCTGCTCGTAAACCTCGTCCGAGGATCGGTTGTTGGCCAGATGCCAGAACGGCACATAGGTAACATCGTGCCCTCGCAGGCTCTGGGCGGCCCCCTCGCCGATCAGATAATTGCCCGTGTTGGCAATCTTCCTGACCTGAGAGAGGAAGTCCTTTTTTGCCGTCAACTCGTCGAAGTACGGGCGATGATGCACCGTCAGGCCGGAAACCGAGCCGATCGTGCGCTGCAGATACGAGGGAATCCCAGTAAGTAAGATACGCATAACTGTCCTTTGAACGAGCCCTTGGGAGGATACCGGGTGCAACCGGAGCGTTTCCGGCCTGACGGAGGCCGCCAGAAACGCACTGGCTGTCTGTTTCCAAGCACGTCCTGGCGAGAAAGCCGGGACGCACCCTGACCGGAATTGCTCTATTGACCGATGCCGATTTCCCGCAACGTCGAGCGGAACGCACGTTCGCGGTCGGAGTATCTGTCGACGAGTTCCGAGGCATTGAGCTTCTTCAGATGGCCGGCGACGAACTCGCTGCGGTTTTCGGCGCCGTCGATCTCGTTGATGTCAACCGCCGGCAAACCGGTGTAGCCGAGCATTTCACGCATCCGGTCGTCCACCGCCACCATCAGGCTCGGGACACCCGCCTGCATGGCGATGATCGAACCGTGGAAGCGGCGGCCCAGGTTGAAGTCCATCGACGAAGCCCAGGCGCGCCACTGGTTGGTGTCGAAGAAGGTGCGCACCTGGAACGGCTTGCCGAGCCGGTCTGCGCCGGGATAGGCGAGGTTGCCGACCATGGTGCCGGAAGCCGTGTCGTAGACGCGACCCTCGCCATTGGGTTCGACGCTCATGTCGAAATGGAGAAACTCGTCCTGGACCACGTATTGCGGCACGCTGTCGCCGCCCGGCAGAGCCTTCGCATCCAGCACCGTATCCTGGTTGCCGCCGAGATAGCCGGAAAAAATGGTGCGCGCCTTGGCGACGTCAACCTCTGGTAGTTTCTTGAGCGATTTGCGCATGTTGTCGGGCATGAAATAGACGGACGGGCAGCCGGTCGGCCGCACGAACTTGAAGCCCTGGTCCTTGAGGAAACCTTCTGTCTCGAAGCCGCGCGTCAGGAAGAAATGTTCCCGATCCTTGAGGATGGCGAGCAACCGCTTGGTACCCTCCGGCAGATTGTTTTCCAGGTCCTTGCGGTTCTGCTGTCCGATGCCGAGCATGACGATCGGCATCTTGAGCTTTTCGAGCACATCGGCTTCCGCGTCGGCCGAGAGACCCTTGCGCAGCAGATTGGCGCAGGTGAAGACGCAGATATCGAAATTGGCGTTGAACTCGTCGAGGCCGACGCCGTTCTTGGCGCAATTGTAGAGATGCCAGAACGGCACGTGCTTGGCGTTTGGCGAAAGCGCTCGCAGCGCACCTTCGCCGATCAGGTAGTTGCCGGTGTTGCTGATATTGCGCAGCTCCTGCAGAAACTCCTCTTTCGTCTCCGGCTGTTTCTGACGCTCCGCATAGGAGACGGACAGACCGTGAGCGCCATTGACGAGGCGCGTGTAGTGGCCGGGAATACCGGTCACGAGAATCCTTGCAGGCATGCAATCGACCTTTCTGCTTAAAAGAAGGCGTGGGCTCAGCTGGCCGCCCGGATGCCGGTGTCAACCGCCGGGTCCGAGGGAAAGACGGCAGCTCTTGCCTGGGACGAGTTGTCGACCCAGGTGTCGCACCACGCGAGAAACTGTGAAAACGAGGAGGTCCACGAGCGACGGGATGCAGTCTTGATGCAGCCCTCGATCAGCGGAGCCAGTTGGACCGGGTTGCGAGCAACCTTTTCGATAACGTCGGCCATCGACCTGACGACTTCGGGGTCGGCTGATGCATGGATCAGCACACCGTCTTCGCCATCGACGATCAGTTCGTCGACGGCGCCAACGGACGTGGCGATCGGAACACATCCGAGCTGCTGCGCTTCGGCGATGACGAGCGGAGCCCCTTCCCAGCGCGAGGGCATGACGAGCACATCCGCCCAGGACATCGCCTTGATGAGTTCCTTGCTGGCAAAGGCCGGCGGACGGACGTCAACGGAAAGATCCTTCAACCGTTCAGTCCAGGAGACACTGGAATCGGCGAGAATTTCTCCGCCGATGGCGCGCGCCTCGAAAGGAACGTTCCTTGCCCTCAGCTCTGACAGCATCGCGGCTAGCCGATCGATGCCCTTCTGCCGGTCGAGCCGACCCAGGTAGAGGACGCGCAGCTGCGCGTCGCCGCGCGGCTGTCTGCGGGTTGAGAAGACTTCGGTTTGAACTTTTGGTGGTACCGAAAAGCCCGCGCTGTTTGCGACGGCGAAGACCTTTGCGTGCGGCACGCCGAAACTGTGCAGGTAAGTCTTCAGCTGCTCCGAGCAGGTCAGGAATGCGTCATAGCAATGTTCGTGCGCAATAGCGGCAAAGGGCTGGCCTGCGGGACGCTTGAACGCGGTGTTGTCGACGACGTGAAGATAACATGCGGTGCGCGTCCCCTCGGAGCGCAGCCGTGCGATGAGGGGGTGGACGGCCATGACATGGTTATTGATCACCAGATCGAAGCCCGAAAGCTGGCCCTTCAACGCTTGCCAGTCGACCCCATGCTCTTCGGCGATGAAGTCCTGGCCGAGGAAGGAGCCCGACCCACCCCATGCAGGAACGCCGAGATCCCAGAAGTGGATGTGATCAAAGCTCTGATCGAACTCGTCGATGACGTCCATCTTCGCGCTGCCGAGTACGAACAGATGCGTCTCGAAACCGGTTCGCTTCAGTTCTCGCGCAACGGCGTAAACGACCTTCTCGGCGCCGCCGAAGGAGGCGTTCGGCACCAAAAGTGCGGCGGTCCGCTTGCCGGCGCTGTGTCCGAGCGGCAGGACGGGCGAGCCACCGACTTCTCTGCGCAGTTCCCTATAGAGCTCGCCATAGGGCACCAACCGCGAAGGCCGCCACGTCCAACGCTTGCCCGACGTGTGACGCAAGGGGCTTGAAGCAATCGCGTTGATGCAATTGACCATCATCTGCTGCGGCGTGATCAGCGATCGGCGCGGCAGGCTCCTGGGGAAAGGAAAGCGAACCTTGAGCAACGTCACCGTCGGCCAGACCTGCTGGTTGCCGATCGATGCGAACCACTCCACCGCATTGTTCAGGATCACGTCTCTGACGAGAGGGGTCGGAACGAAAACGAGATCCGCCGAACCGATATTCTGAGATCCTGCAGGCAGGGCAACCACCTCGATCCCGCGCTTCGCGCCATCATTGGCGAGCTGAACGAACAATGCGTTGGTATTTTCGCTCAACCGCTCCAGGTGGGCGAGTATGTTCGGAAGCATGCGTGAGCGCAGCAGGAGGTCGAAGGCCGAACCGCTGCCTGCCACGAGAAAGGGGGGGAAATGCGCGTTGTCCGGTTCGCCGACATTCGCCCAGAACGCCGGGATGATATCATCAAGACGAAGCACGGTCGGTGACTTGGTCGGATCGGTAAACAGCGAGATCGACGCGTTCTCGGTGCGAGCGAAGAGATAGCGCGGAGCGTCCTCGTGCTCGAAATCCACAAGCATCGGCCGTCTGTAGAGAGCCTTGTGGCGTTTTCTGAGGTAGCTGACCGACGTGGCGCGTTCCCGGTTGGCTTCCTTGAACCGGCTTTCGGCGCGCAAGCGATATTCAAAGACCGTGTCGTGGCAGGGCACCCCGACGAAGCCGTTCTCAATGCAGGACAACCAGAATTCCCAATCTTCAAAGCCGTTCTGCCGGTCGTCGCTGAAGCGCACGCCTGAGCGGAAAACGTCGATGGAAATCAGCGATCCCGTGTCGCAAATATTGTCCGTGATGCAATGCGCCAGCCGCGAATATTGATTGCCATAATGCGCACGCCAGGACACGGAAAACGTATCTATGTTGGTATAGACCCAGCCACAGGCAGTATCGTTGAGCTTTTGGTAGAGTGTTTCGATCGTGCGCGGCAGAACACGATTGTCGGCGTCGAGGAAATACACCGCCCGAGCCTCGGGCAGGTGCTCGACAATGAAGTCGATGGCGCGATTGCGGGCGCCACCCGGCCCCGCATTGCGGCCGAATATCACGTGAATGAACGGGTGGGCCGCAGCGTAGAGCAACAGTTGGTCGAATGTCTCGTGGCACGGGTCGCCATCGACCGAAACCACGATCGCAAGCCGGGATGTGCTAAGGTCGGACGCCAGTGCGGATTCGATGGCTTCCATGACAAGCGCCGCATGGCCGTAGAGCGGCATCGCAATCGCGATAAGATCAGCCTCCGGGTTACCGGACATCCAGCGCCTCCGTCGATTGCTTGACCAGTCGGAAGCTCGATACCTTGAGCCAGCAAAAATCGACGCTATCACCCGCTGCCCGGCTGAGGATGATCAGATCCATCGGAACACGGATCGGCTCGTCCATCTGCATGCTGATGCTGATCGATTGCTGCGCACCGACCTCCCGCCAACCACTGAACAGGGTCGAGGGTTTTACCGTGCCCTTGCGGGCGAGTTCGGCGACCTCCGCACGCGCGTTCGAACTGGCGGGGCTCAGGAGAAAGCTGACGGCCGCCGGCGCACCTTTGGGGTGATCGATAATGGCGCTTGCCGACAACGAGACCGTGCCGGGTTCGATGGCACGATTGATCGCGCCAGCCGAAATGCCGCTTGCCAGGGGATGACAGACGATTGCGTGTTCGTGGTCGAGAAACCGGATAGTCTGGAAGTCCGGGACGATTTGAGTGACGGAAACGTCTGCAATTTGGCTGAGCTTCTCAAGCCCAAGCCTGTAATCGATAGTGAACTGCCCTTCCAGCAAGCTGGTCGGGGCAATCATGTTCGCAGTGCTGGCAGGCTTGACCCCAGGCAAACCCGTGAACACCCTGAACGCAAGCGGGCGCAGGTCGAGGTCAGGATGCGGGTGTTCCGAACGCGCCGAGTATCGTTCGCTGGCGATATGGTGCCCAAGCGAAAGACCAAGTGCGTCCGATCCGCTGGCAGATACCCGCAGACGAAGGGTCCGCGCCGCGCCGCCACAGGCACGCGGCAGCGAAAAGAAGTTCCAGCCAGTGGCCAGGCCGACATAGGGAACGTTCCACTCCGCAATGCCTTCGCCACTTTCCAGATAACTCAAGCCGACGATCAGCTCACCAGTGCCCTTCGGCAATGAATGAAAGTGCAAGGCAAAGCCGGCGACGCCGAGGCTCGATACGGGGAGAAGCTGCTCGATGAATGCGCTGCTCAACAGCTGTCCGACGCCCTCATCTTTCGGATCGGCAAAGGGATCATGCGCGAAGACTTCGGCCACCGGCTCCCAGTTCCGGGCATGGAAGGCGTCTTCCAAGAGACGATAGTTCTCAAAAAGTTCTTCACGCTCGCGCCGGAGCATTGCGAGCTCAGATGTGATCGAAGACGTGTATCGGGCCAGCCGTCCGATACCGTCTTCGGCAAGCGCGCGCAGAAGCGCAGAGCTCTCCGCCGCATTGGCGGGGTCAAGGCGCAAGACCGCCAGCTCCGGAACTGTGCGCAAGGCAGAGAGACGTGCCAGCCCCTTCTTCAGATCCGTCTCGCCCTTGTCGGAGAATGCGACCGCAGCGATCGGAAAACTATCCTTCAACATGTCGAAGGAGCCGTCGTCAGGTGCCAGGTAATCCACGAGATGGGCGACATTGCTGCTCTGCAGGATCGCCCGATCGCGATCCGATGCCAGCAGCAGCTTTTTCAAACCGAGTCGGGGCCCTAAGGCGGATTGTCTTACTTCTTGCACGCAACGCCCTCAGAAGAAACGATAACGCATATCGGTGGAGTTCCAAAATGGGCGACAGATATACTATCGAAACCATTCATCACACTGTTTACGTAGCAGTGAATTTTGCGATGCACAACGACAAAGTACATGAAGATCGCAACAATAAACTTCACATATACTTCAATATTTGAAGTATTGCTCGGCATTGCTGCTACGCCACCGGACGACCTGCCATTGCCGCCATCAGCTCTCGCTGGCGTAGTAGGCAGTCTTCCAGCCGGAAGCGCCGCTCGACGGTTCTTCGCGCGGCCGCCCGCATGCTGATGGAGGCCTCTGGATTGTTCAGCGCACCAAGCACTGCCTCGGCCAGTGCGTCGGCATCGAAGAAGGGCACAAGGATACCGTTGTGACCCGTACGGATCACTTCGCGAACCGGCGGCGTGTCGGAGCCGATGATCAAGGCGCCGCAGGCCATGGCCTCCAGCACAGACCATGAAAGCACGAAGGGATAGGTCATGTAGACATGTGCCGCCGAGACCTGGAAAAGCTGGCGAAGGATGTGATGCGGGACAACGCCCGGAAAGATGATGTTGTCCGCCGGCACGTCGAGGGTGGCGAGTAGGTGGGATTTCCATGAGCCTCCGCCAGGAGGAGGAGGTCCGTAGCTGGTGCCCTCCCCTCCGACAAAGACGAAAATCGCGTCGGGGCGTTTGCGCACAATTTGAGCGGCAGCCTGCAGCGCCTGGGGAAAGCCACGGTAGGGCTCCAGATCGCGCGCAACAAAGGTGACGACGGGCGGATCGTTGGCCTTGAGCACGCGGCCGTCCGGAAGCCTGACCGACGCGCCAGGATTGGGACGAAACAGCGCCGTATCGATACCCTCGTGGCAGACGGCAATGCGCTCACGCGTATCAGCGGGATAAAGGCTCTTTTGCCATTCGGTCGGGCTGATGCCGCCATCCATCGATTCCAGCGACAACAACTGTGCGACGTTGCGCAGCCGCAATCTCTTGCGCTCATCGAGATCAGGCTCATCGCCGGCCGCAAAGCCGATGTCTGCGCCCTGCGACCGATAGAAGAACTCGCAATATCCAAGGGCCGGAACGTGAGGGAGCGCATCCTTGACGAACATCATGCTGCCCCACCCGATGTGACCGACAACGATATCGGGCTTCATATCCTGCCGTGTCATCGCGTCGAGCGTTTCGGCGACCCGGTGTCCGATCCGGGTGTGATGATCCGGCACCGCCAGGTGTCGCGCGATTGCTGCGGAGGCCCTTGGGCCTGCCTCCGCCCGGTGGCGAATGACGCGCACGGATGGGATTTTCTGATCAACGGTTTCGGTGATCAGGCTGACGTTGTTGCCCGACCGAACCAGGTCAGCCGCCAACGCGGCGAACTGGCCAAAGCCGCGCCGATGAACAAATGCCACATGCATGCTATCTAATCCGCTACCTGAATGACGTGCTTATTGGGTTCCGGCCGCTCACATGTCGTACCGTGACGCGCTGCCCCAGACGAGTTCGAGTTGATGCAGCGTCTGGAAGGCGGTCTCCAGGTTCTGCCGATCCTGGTGACCGCGATTGAGTGCCCGCTCATAGGCCATAGCCGCGTCGCGCAAGTTCGCCCGAAGCAGGCGGCCCTTTTCCGTCAACTTGATGCGCGCCGAACGCTTGTCGCGCTGCGACGCCACCCGATCGATGTAGTCGCCATCGGCCAGTTGTTTCAGGTAGTAGGAGACATTCGAGCCGACATAGTGCCCGCGATCGAGCAACTCGGCGACCGATAGCTCGGCATCGCCAATCGCCAGCAGGACCATCGCCTGCGCCGGACCGATATCGTCGACGCGCAGCTTGGTCAGTTCGGCGCGAACCAAGCCGGAAAATCGCCTGCTCACCCTCTCCATCAGGCGCGCAAGCTCGAAATAGGTCAGCTGTCGGCAATCGCTCGCGGCGTCCGCTTGATCTTGGGCTCCTACCGCCGCCGACGCCTGGTCCTCCTGCTGGAGCAACGACACATCTTTGATCCCCGTGGACGGATAGAGTACTCTTTCATTCATCCAACTCTCCATTTCAAAATTTACTTCAAATCTTGAAGTAAACCGAACTACAACGACCCCCTCCCTGTGACCTTAAACTTGCATTACCTCTTGCTTTCGTGCCACACATGGCGAAGCAATACTATGCTTCACCTCGATTTAAAGCCACACGTCCTCCACGGATGGCTTTAACGTTAACCTCAGGCAACCGCCCATGCGTGATACTGTTCGGAACGAGACGATAAGCAACGGTCAAATTTTAGGGGTTATGCGCCAGGACGAAATTATCAATCCAAGATTGCTAATATTGCAAGCCAAGCGTGTGTTTCTTTCCGTGTCACTTTACGCCGCATTGCTGAGTGTCTGCATAAGCCTGCTTCAGCTGACGATACCGCTGTTCATGCTGCAGATTCATGACAGGGTTCTCAACAGTCAGAGCTTCGATACGCTTACGATGCTGACGCTGCTCGCGATCAGCGCATTGGTCGTCTATGGCGTCCTCGATTTGATCCGGTCCCTTGCATTCCAGGCCATGGGCAGTGCCATTGTGCGAAGGCTTAATGCCCCGGTTCTGGCATCGGCGGTCCAAGCCTCCGTGAATCAAGGGCTTTCGCGAGCGGCGCAATCCCTTCGCGACCTGTCGGAATTGCGTGGTTTCCTCACCTCGTCAGCGGTGGTCGCTCCGCTCGACGCCGCCTGGTCGCCGATCTTTCTGGGTGCGCTATTCCTGCTCCATCCACTGTTTGGGCTCGTGGGGGTTGTGTCGGTGGCGGTGCTCATTTGTTGCGGGCTGGTTAATGACATACTAACGCGCCAACTGACCAGGGAAGCCAACCAGGCGAATGTCGAAGCGGTTTCCAAGATTGCGGGCTCGCTGAGGCATGCCGAGGCGATCGAGGCGATGGGCATGCTGCCCGCACTTGCCAGGCGCTGGCGCACCCTGCAAATCCACGCGTTGGGTGCGCTCGAAGCCGGCGGAAGCAGAAGCAAGGCGATGACGTCGATGACGCGCAGCCTGCGGTACTCGATCCAGGTGATCACGCTTGCAACAGGTGCGCTGCTGGTGCTTGACCAGGCCATCACCCCCGGCGCGATGATGGCTTCGAGCATCCTCGTTGGTCGGCTGCTCATCCCCTTCGACACGATCATCGAAAACTGGCGCCAATGGGTGCTCGCCGTTGCCGGCTGGCGGCGGATCGAGGCGGCGATCGGCGAAGACATGGCGATCCGCCAGACGACGCCGACGCCACATTCGGCCGGCGAGATGATTGTGGATAAACTCGTCTATGCCGTCCCGGGCGTCGAGGTGCCGATCATCAAGGGCGTCTCCTTCTCGCTTTCCCCCGGTGAGGTGCTCGGCGTGGTCGGCCCGTCGGCGGCCGGAAAGTCGACGCTTGCCCGGCTGCTGGTCGGCATCTTGAAGCCAACGTCGGGCGGGGTCTTTCTCGATGGGCACAACACCTATCTCTGGGAGCGCGGGTCTTTCGGCGAAAAGGTCGGCTATCTCCCGCAATCGGTGTCTCTGCTGGAGGGAACGATCCGCGAAAACATCGCAAGGATGGAAGACGGCGATCCTCACAAGGTCATCGAAGCCGCGCGGCTTGCTGAAGTCCACGAGATGATCGGCCGCCTGCCCCTCGGCTACGACACACCTGTCGGCGACGGTCATCTGACACTTTCGGGCGGTCAGAGACAGCGCATTGCGCTGGCGCGCTGCCTCTACAATCGCCCGCGTCTCGTCGTTCTCGACGAGCCGAATGCCAATCTCGATTCGCTCGGTGAGCGCGCGCTCGTGCGGGCGATCCAGCGGATGCGCGACCAGGGCGCCATCGTCATCATGATCGCCCACCGGCCATCGATCATGCAGGTCGCCGACAAGCTTCTCGTCCTTGAAAATGGTCGTATCAGTCAGTTCGGGCCGCGAACCGACATTTTGACCGCTGTGCCAGGGCCTGGCGAAACCTTGCGCGAGGTTGCTTCCGCATGACCGACAAAAACACGCTTCCGCTCCGGCCTCAGCATTCCGAGCTCGATGCCCGTCCCCCGGTAAGACTAACCGCCCGGCCGGCGCCGACACCTGCCGAGGTCGATGACATCAACGCAGATCGCGCGCTTCGCCGCCTGATGGTTGCGGGGTTTGCAACGATCTTCCTATCCTTCGGCGGCTTCTTCACCTGGGCGGTATCGACAGAACTCAGCAGCGCGACAGTTGCCAACGGCAGCGTCATCGTCGATTCCAAACGCAAGACGATCAGTCATTTCGAGGGCGGCGTCATGGGTCGCCTGATGGTTCAGGAGGGCGAACAGGTAACTGTGGGGCAGCCGCTCATCCTTCTGGAAGACACCCGGGCACGCTCCAACCTGAACGCGCTCAACAGCCGTCGCATCGGCCTGATCGCAAGGCTCGCCAGGCTCAAGGCAGAACAGGACGGTGCGGCAGCGATCACCTTCCCGGAGAACTTCGGCGAGGCAGGCGGGGTCGCCGTCGATGAAGCGATCAAGGCGGAGAATGTCTTCTTCGACAAACGGCACGAGGCCAAGTCCGGACGTATCGACGTGCAGACGAAAACGATCGAGGAATATGGCGAGCAGACAAAATCGCTGTTCACGCAAGTGGAGGCGACCGATCGTCAGATCGCCCTCATCACTGAGCAGCGCACGGCGATCGCCACGCTGGTCGAGAAGGGCTTCGTGCAGCGCGCCAAGCTCATAGAGGTCGATACCCGCCTGAGCGAGCTTGCCCGAACACGCGGCGAACTGGCGGGCGACAAGGCGCGGGCGGGGAAAGCAAAGGCTGGCGCCCAGCTTGCCCTGATCGGTATCGAAAGCGAGTTTCAATCGACGATTGCCGGAGAGATCACGACGGCGCGCATCGACCTGACGGACGTCGAAGAACAGATCATTGCTGCAAAGGATGTGCTTCGGCGCATGGAGATTCGCTCGCCGCAAGCGGGCGTGGTCAGCAATATCTGGCTGCGCACCCCCGGAAGCGCCGTTACGCCCGGGCAGCCGCTCCTGGAAATCGTGCCCGAAGACGAGCCGCTGGTCGTCGAATTGCGGGTGAACCCGCGCGATATCGACAGCATATCGGTGGGCTCGCCGACGCAGATCAGGCTGACAGCCTACAATCAGCGTTCACGCCTGCCCTTCAATGGCGAGGTGACCTATGTCGCTGCGGACCAGTCGGTCGACGAAAAGTCGGGCGTCTCCTACTTCACCGCACGCGCCAAGATCGATGCGACGTCCCTTGCCGCAGATCCCGATGTCCGACTTTATCCCGGCATGCCGGCCGAGGTGCTGATCGTGCACAAGGCGCGCCGTGCCATCGACTACCTCGTGTCTCCGCTGACAGAGAGCTTCAATCGCGCCTTCAGGGAAGATTGACCAAGCCAGAATGGTCGCAAGACGCGGTAAATTACTACAATTTTTGAAGCAAGTTACCGCAAAAACACCGATATAATTCGCGCAAACTAAGTATATAATAATTCTGATGACAAATACCCATAAATAGTGACAATAACAACGCGAAGATTTCACGTTTCTGCCACAGAATCTCTGTTGATATATACTTTATGCCGATGCACACTCCCGGCGCATCAACATCGACCCGGTCGATGGACGTGCGATTTATCCACCAAGAGGAGAGGCAGATGGCCACACTAGAAGGCGGCGCATACGATGACGCGCTGTTCGGCTCTCGCTTCAACGATTTCATCCACGCCCGAGCGGGTGATGATTTCGTGAGCGGCGGCAACGGACATGACATCATTTTCGGTGACGAAGGTGACGACCAGCTATTCGGCGGCAACGGCAACGATTCGTTGTTTGGCGGCGAAGGCGACGACGTTCTCTATGGCGAGAACGGCAACGACATCCTGACCGGCGGATGGGGCGACGATCTCCTGTTCGGCGGTAACGGCAGCGACATTCTGCTCGGCGGCCAGGGCAACGACTTCCTGTCCGGCGGCAAAGGCAGCGACACGCTGTTCGGCGGTGATGGTAACGACGTCCTCAACGGCGGTGCTGGTGACGATCTCCTGGTCGGTGGAGCCGGCAACGACATCTTCGTCTTCGACGGCGGCGGCGGCAACGACGTCATCCTCGACTTCACACCCGGGGAAGATCTGCTGCAGATCTCGAAGGGCATCAACGGTCTCGACATCACCTCCCCTGACGACCTCGCTTCGCGCATCACCCAGGTCGGCGGCAATGTCATCATCGATCTCGGCCATGGCGATTCACTGACCCTGGTCAATGTCGACATCGACGACATTCACGCAAATCCCGAGAACTATTTCACGGTTCACTAAGCGTGGACAACGCGTGCCCTGCATTCCTCCCGCAGGGCGCGCACTCCAAGAGGGATCGAATTTGCCGTTCAGCGACATCAAACAGCCGAGTGCCGATTACCGGGGCGCAAAGACGTTCCGCCTGGGATCGGACCTGGCGGTTGTGATCTGGGATCTGCCGCCGGTATCGCCGACCTCGACACGGCCGGCGCTGACGATGGCAAAACCGCCCGTGCCGCTCGTCAGCGTGACACTCGCACTCGCCGACGGACAGCAGCGGACGCTGTGGGCGATGCGCACGACAAGGGTGTCGATGCCAGCCGTCATTGCCACCGAACGCGACGGTAACGTGGTTCCTGTCAGCATCGAACCGGCAAGCAACCTACCTCCCCTCGACATGGAGCAGCTGTTTCTGGAGCTCGCGCCGGATGCGCGCATCAGATTTCTCAACGTCTTGCTGACGACCTGGCGAAGCGCATTCAAAATTGCCGGAGATCCCTATTTCTGCCTGATCGTCGAGGACGCTCTCAACGCGTTGGCACCATTGCCTCGGCCGGCGCGCATAACCTGCGAACTTGGCCGTGGACGGTACCTGATCGAAACGACGATCAATGCGGAGTTTGACGACAAGCTTTCAATCTACGTCGTCGGCTCGGCAAGTGTCAGCCAGTTGCGACCCAAGGCCATCGTCCGGCGCCGCATGCGGGGAGCCTGGCAGACCTGCCACTTCATCGCCGAGATGCCGAGCCTCAGCCCACCTTTTCAGCTCGTGCTGCTCAGCAAGAACGGTGCCGCCATCAGGCAGCTTACGGAGCGTGAAGCGCAATGTCCGAGCCTGACGCGTTGGTGGGCAGACAATCGCGACGCGGTCGAACTGCGCGAATTGCTCGTTCAGCACCTCGCTACCTGGCCGAACGGCGGACCGGCCACCGCGATCGACCTGCAGATTCGCGCGCCCCTCAAAGAACGTCACGTTCAGAGAGCAGCACAACAGCCATCCGGGCAGGTCGATCTGGCACTCGCACTTTCCGACAGCCTGCTCGTCGGCGGCTGGTATCATGATCCCTCCTCCATGCTCGCTGGTATCGACTATCTGCAGGCGGACGGGAAAGCCGTGCCGCTAGACGGCAACATTTACGAATTCCCCGGATGGGCACAGACGCAGGCCGACAAGTCGAAAACTGATGTGACCGGCTTCGTCGCCCGCCTCCCCCTTGATCAGCCGCTCGGCCCTCTGCTGCAACCGCGCTTTCAGATGCGGTTCGCGTCAGGGGCGGTGAAGTCCCTCATCCCGCCGCCGCAGCCCTTCGAACCGGTGCTGCAGCGAAACCAGATCCTTCGCGCGGTCCCGCCGCAACATGCGATCGACGATGCCTTCCGCACCATCCTCGCGCCGGCGCTCCGGGAAGTAGAGCAGCGTCTCGGCAAGACAGTCGAGGTGAAGCGGACGAGAGACTACGGCCTGGCGCAACAAGCACCGCTCGTTTCCATCGTCATCCCGCTCTACAAGGTCCTCGATTTTCTCCGCTTCCAGCTGTCGGGCATGGCCACCGATCCCTGGTTGATGGCAAATGCCGAGCTCGTCTTCGTGCTCGATTCCCCGGAGATCCAGGACGAAACCGAGCATTTGCTCGGCGGGCTGCACCTGCTGCATGGCTTTCCCATGCGGCTCGTGGTGATGAACCGGAACGGCGGTTACGCGCGGGCCTGCAACACCGGCGCACGGATGGCGCGCGGCTCCCTGCTTGTCATGCTCAACTCCGATGTCGTTCCTTGCGAACCGGGCTGGGTGCAGACCCTGATAGAGCCGGTCATGAGCGGGGCATTCGGCGCCGTCGGACCCAGGCTAATCTTCGAAGACAGGTCGCTGCAGCATGCGGGCCTCTACTTCGGCCGCGACCAGCGCGGGATCTGGCTGAACCACCACTTTCACAAGGGCATGCCCAGCAACTACCTGCCGGCACAGCTAGCTAGAACCGTTCCGGGCGTTACGGGAGCCTGCCTCGTCACGTCGAGGGACATCTACGACAGCGTCGGCGGTTTCACCGAGGACTACATCATCGGCGACTATGAAGACAGCGACCTGTGCCTGAAGATCCGCCGGGCCGGCTTCGAGATCGGCTACGAACCGGCTGCGTGCCTCTATCACTTCGAGCGCCAATCGATCCGGCGCAGCCAAGACTACATGCGCGGGGTCGCGAGCCAGTACAACTCCTGGCTCCACACCCAGCGCTGGGACGACGACATCGCCGCGCTGATGGCGCGTGATGAGCGTCCGCCGAGTAATCCCGAGCCCGCATCCCCCGATGACCGCACACTTGAATGGACAAATGCATGATCGATGCCCTGCCGCGCGATGAAGTGGGCGCACCGTCGCCCTTTGACGATGCGCATCTGTCCTGGCTGACCGACAGCATCTCGCGCAACCGGTTCCTTCCGCAACCGGATGCCAACAGCATTTTCGTCGGCGACGGCGATTTCCGGGCAATCGGCGCCGAGTTTCTCGGACATTTTGTCCGAACGGGCGGCTTACGCCCCCATCATCGCGTCCTCGACATCGGCTGCGGCATCGGCCGCATGGCCGTGCCGCTCACCCAATATCTCGATGGCGACAGCGGGCGCTATGAAGGCCTCGACCCCGTGGAGGGTGGTATCCGCTGGTGCAGGTCGACAGTGACGCCGGCCTACCCGAACTTCGCCTTCCAACGCCTCGACATCGCCCATGAACTCTACAACCCCTCTGGGAAGATTAGAGGACGTGAGCTGAAACTGCCGTTTGCCGACGGACAGTTCGATTTCATCATCATGACATCGGTCGTCACACACCTGCCGGCAGAAGAGGTCATGGCCTATCTGGCCGAAATCTTCCGAGTGCTTGCATTGGGCGGCCGCTTGTTCATGACGGCCTTCATCGTCGACGACGCCGCCAGACAGAATGCCACGGGCCGACGCGATCCGCGCCTTGCGTTCGCGCGCGCCGGCCAGGGGCCTTGCTGGTTCGTGCCGGATCAACCGCCGCTGGCAGCGGTCGGCTTCGACGACGGATTTCTGGAGGACGCACTTGGTCGCACCGGCCTCTCGGTCGTGCTCAAATCCTTGGGCCACTGGCGTGCACCGGGCGGCACCCACTATCAGGACATTCTCGTGGGCGAGCGTCGACGGAGCCACGCATGAGCAAGCGTATTCTCGTGGTGGCTCACAATCATCCGGCGCTTCATCCGGGCGGCACGGAGGTCTTCGCGCATGATCTCTTCCGCGCCTATCAACGGGCAGGACACGAGGCGCTGTTCCTGGGGGCAGTCAACCAGGTTCACCGCGAGGCAAGGCCGGGCACGAGCTTCCAGGCCATCGGGCCGACAGGCGACGAAATCCTGCTTTGGGCCGGCCATTTCGATCGCTTCTTCATGAGTCAGATCGATCTCTACGGTTTCGTGCCTGATCTCACCGAATTGCTGCGCGAGTTCCAACCGGATGTAGTGCATCTCCACCACATCCTGCTGATGGGCGCCGAGTTTCCGCATATCGTGCGCAGGACGCTGCCGGCGTGCAAGATCGTCATGACCCTGCATGACTACTATCCCATCTGCCACCACGATGGCCTGATGGTGCGCACCGACAAGCGCGAACTCTGCCATGCCTCGGGCCCGGACCGCTGCCACGCCTGTTTCAAGGACATCAAGCCCGATCGTTTTGCCCTGCGCGAACAACACCTCAAGGCGCTCCTGAGCACGATTGATACTTTTGTCGCACCAAGCGAGTTCCTGAAGCGGCGATATGTCGAATGGGGAATTGCCGAAAGCCGTATCGCGGTCATCACCAACGGACTGCCGGCGCGAGCATTCGAGACCAGCAAGGACAAACCCAAGGGTGGCCGCCCCACCTTCGGCTACTTCGGCAACCTCAACCCCTGGAAGGGCACCAAAGTGCTGTTGGAAGCGGCGCGCCAGCTGATCGTTGATGGCGTCGACTTCGAGCTCCGCGTCCATGGCGGCGCTCCGTTTCAGGCCCCTGAATTCATCGCCGACATCGAGCGTCTGTTTTCCGAAACGGCGCCTCAGGTGCAGCGACGCGGACCCTACCGGCGGGAGGATGTCGCTGCCCTTATCGGCGCCGTCGACTGCACCATCGTGCCGTCAATCTGGTGGGAAAATGCGCCGCTGGTGATCCAGGAAGCCCAGGCACAAGGCCGACCGGTGATCGCAAGCAATATCGGCGGAATGGCCGAGCTTGTCAGGAACGGTGTCAACGGCCTGACTGTTGCTCCCGACGATCCGCGCCAGCTCGCGGCTGCCATGCGGCAGATCATCGAAAAGCCGACGCTACTCCGTCAACTGTCGGGCAGAGCCATTCGGCCTGACGACATCGACACGACCGCTTCGCGCTACCTCGCTCTTTTCAATCTCCAGCAGGTTCAGGCCGCATAAAGAGGATCCATGGCTGAAGTCGCAGAAAAACTCGATACGCCCCCTGAGAGCGATGGCGCCAAACCCGTCAACGGTCGGGTCGATGCCATCGATGGCGGACGCCTGTTTGGCTGGGCGTTCGACCCTGTTGCCCCGGGGCAAAGGCTCAAGGTGCGCGTCCTTCTCGATGGCGCACCAGTCGCCGAAGCAATTGCCGACCGCAATCGCCCGGATCTCAGGCGAAACGGGATCGGTGACGGCAAGCACGCTTTCGAGATCGCTCTGCCGGAGGCGGTGCAAAAGCGCAGCCGCGATCTCGTCGTCATGGCGATCACGGGCGACGGGGCGGGCCAGCCTCTGCGCGTGCCGCAACCGGATGAGCAAGCAGCAGAAGCCCTGATCGCCGCACCTTTGACCCGTGTGCTCGACAAGCTGGACGTGCTGATGGCCGCCCAGCGGCAGCTGCAGGTTTCTCAACGTTCACTGCAGCGCATTCCGTCTGTCGGTGCGGATGCGGCGCAGGCTGACGGCACGGACGATCCGAACGGTGGCATCGATGGCTTTCGTACCGAGATGATCCGGCGGCTTGATGATCTGGACGTGCACCTGCTGCGGATGGATGGCGTTGTGGCGGGCATGGAGAAGACACTTACGGGCCTGCAGAAGCGGGCGGGCAGTGACACCAAACCGCTTGTGATGCTCCTCTTCGTTCTCGTGGGATTTGCCGCCGGCGCACTGCTGACTTTGCTGGCGAGATGATGATGCGACAGGCAACGGCAATCGACGAAAAAGTCTATGGTGCCACCGCTGGCCCGACTGCGGCCAAGGCTCCGCGCTTCGGCAAGGGTCGAGCCATTTCCTGTCGGATTGATCAGGAAACCGTGCTGGTCCTTGGCAGCGGCCGCCCGAGGGGTCAGGCGGTTTCGGTCAAGGCTGATGGCGCAACATCCTCGCAGGACGACGCCTTTGTGACAAACTGGGCCCTGTCGGCGCCGTCGCCTTCGGCAACACACGGCTTCGCGGCGCTTCTGACGCTGTCGCAAACCGACGTGCCAATCTCGATGATCGACGTTGACGACGGCCGCACGCGTGAGCGTTTCATCGTAGCCCCAAAACAAATCTCGATTGACGAGGTGGCAACCCTTGTTGCGCAGACGGCTGCAGCAGAGACCGCCGCGGTCATCGGTCGCCTCGCCGATCAGCTCATGGCACAGCCATCGAACCGCGGCAGGATTTCTGCCGGACTTTCGCTGATAAGGGCGCAGCAGCCATCCGACGGCTACATCGAACTGGTTGGCGAGACCCATGACGGCGTCATCGTCATCATGGGCTGGAGCCGCGCGTTCGTTCCCGGACGTTTCCAAGCCTATCTTCTTGCCGGCGCGGTGATAGTTGCGGATTGTTTCGTCGCCAGTTTTGCCCGGCCTGACATACCGGAGGGCGAACTGGGCTTCATCGCCGTTCTGGAGACGGGCGGAAGGGTGCGCGCTGACACGCTCAAGGGCATCATATACAACGCTGGTGGCGGTTGGCACCTGACACCGGCCCATTCCCGCTTACAGGTCAGCGCGGCTCTCGACACCCCGGACCATATCCGTTCCGTTCTGCTCGATGCCCGGGCCACGCCGGAAGCCATGCTGCGCTTGCGGTCGGCGGCAAACGGCTTTACCGGCAAGGACACGGTATCTAGCCTCCCCTTCCCGGTTCGCATGGATGTTGATCGGGTTTTCGAGACCGATGACGGCGACATGCTGATTTCCGGCTGGATGCTCGACCCGGAACACCACGTGACTGCAGTCAAGCTCCGCCGGCCCAGCACGGAGGCCAGGCTCGACGACATGTGGACGCGGCTCGATCGGATCGACGTTTCGCAAAGCTTTGCCGATCAACCCGCGTTCCGGGCGTCGCTCGACAGCGACGATCAGGCTCACGGGTTCGTCGCCCATGCCAGACTGCCTGGTGGCAAACTCGACGCAGCGCCATTTCTAGAGCTCACCTTGCGAGAAGGGCGCCGCGCCTTTCTGCCCCTGATGCCGAAGCGGATGCCCGCCCGAACAGCCGCACTCCAGCAGTTGTCTCTGTTCGATGCGGCCAACTGGGCGCTGCCGGCGATCGTCGATCACCAGATCGTTCCGCTGCTTTCCAACGCCGCCTGTGCCGCGCCGCGCATGGAAGCGATTGTCGACGTCGGGGTGTTCGATGAGAAATCCGGCGTCCCAATAATCGTCGGCTCTACCGTCGGCATGCCGGAAGTCGGTCCGTTGCTTGCGTTGTTCGCGCTCGATCCGCAGACGCGTTGCGCTCCACTCGTAATCGCCGTCAGCAAGTCCGCCTTCCAAAGGGATCTCGCCCGGTTGCGACAGCTGGTACGGTTTTACGGGCTTTCGGTCCGCATCGTCTGTGCCGCCGGTGCGCTGGATCGCTTCGATCTCCTGTCGGTTGGGGCAGAAGAGGTTTCAAGCGAGACGATCATAACGATGTCCGGGTCACTCGTGCCGGCGGCCAAGGGCTGGTACGGCGCATTGACGGCGGCGGGATCGGACCACGTTGGAAGCGTGATCTCGCCAATGCTCGCCTATGATGATCATTCGGTGAAATGGGCCGGAAGCTGGCTTTCCGAGGGTGGCGATCAAATGCTGCTCGATCGTTATGCCGGTTATCCGCTGATGGCGATTGCGGCACTGCAATTGACGCGGGTCGACGTCGCGTCGCTTGAATGCTGCATCATGCCGCGTGCGGTCCTGAAGGACGTGATGCGCGATTGCGGCGTTTATCTCGGCTCAAAACAGAAGGCCCGCGAGATCGGCCTGAGGATCAACAAGGCAGGCATTGCCTCCTGGCTGCTGCCGTCGATCCAGATGCTCGGCTGCGACGAACCGCTGTCGGGAGAGCAGAACGGCAAGCTTGCGGTGCTCGCCGAACGCATCGATGCGGAAATACTTAAGTCGCGGTGGCGCAACGGCCGCGAGAGCCACCAACTCTTTGACAGGATTTCTGCATGAAGGGGCCAAAGCTTCGCGTCCTGGTGATTTCGCACGCGCATCCCTCGTTCTCGCTCGGTGGAGCGGAGGTCGCGTCGCACAACCTGCATCGCAGCCTGAACGCGATGGAAGATGTCGAATCGGTATATCTCGCGGCGGCTTCCCCTCCACTTCAACGCCACGCGTCATCGGCGCTCATGAGTGCACGACTGCCGCAGGAAGAGGTGTTGTTCCACACGGATGCCTATGACCATTTCCACCTGGCGAATGAGGACGTCGAGGCGATCGAACGCGATCTCCTGCGGTTCGTGCGGGACGTCAAACCGGATGTGGTTCATTTCCATCACGTTCTGGGGTTCGGTCTGGAAGCGCTCTATGCGGTACGGTCGGCTCTGCCGGACGCCGCAGTGCTTCTCACGCTTCACGAATTCGTGCCGATTTGCCACAACCATGGTCAGATGGTGAAGCGACCGACAGGCCAGCTCTGCGAGCAGGCTTCGCCCGCAGCCTGCAACAGTTGTTTTCCGGATATTCCGGCATCAAGGTTTCTCAGGCGCGAAGCGCTGGTGCGCACCATGCTCCTCGACATGGTCGATGCATTCGTTTCGCCAAGCACCTTTCTCGCCAAGCGCTATGCCGAGTGGGGTATCGATCGGCAACGCATTCGTGTCATCGAAAATGGGATCATGGGCAAGGAGGCGGCCCCCGCTCGCGACGTTCCGCGAACGGACGCGCGTCGCAATCGGTTCGCGTTCTTCGGTCAGATGACGCCGTTCAAGGGCGTCGATGTGCTGATCGATGCCGTCGGTCGAGTGCCGGACGAAATATGGGGTGACGACGCCTATCTGATGATCTTCGGTGCCAATCTCGAGCGCCAGCCGGTCGAATTCCAGGAGCGGATGAAGACGCTGATCGAGCGCGCCGGTCGCCGCGTCCGCTTCTACGGCAGCTACCAGAATGCGGATCTGCCAAAGCTCATGCGCTCCGTGGATTGGGTGATCTTTCCGTCGATCTGGTGGGAGAATTCGCCGGTCGTCATCCAGGAAGCGCTGCTGCACCGCCGCCCGATCATCTGCTCGGACATTGGCGGCATGGCCGAAAAAGTCCGCGACGGCTCCGATGGCCTGCATTTTCGCGCCGGCAACGGCCAGCACCTTGCGGATCGGATGGTCGAAGTCCTGAACGACGACACGGTTTGGGACCGTTTGCGCAGCACAATGCGGTCGCCCTTCAGCGCCGAGGAATGTGCGCGAGAACACCTTGACGTCTATCGCAGCCTGCTCAGCGAAAGAAACAGTGCCGCACATCGCGTCGAGATGCGCGTCTCATGACAATTCCAGTGACGGAATAAGCTTTTGGCACGCATATTGGTCATGATCCCCGCCGGCGAGGTCTACGCGCATGACAGCGTTCGCTGGTACAACCATCAAGACATCCGGTCTCACATCAACACCTATCACAATATGGGCGATGCGTTCGTTTTCGACTCGTCGCTGAAGCTGCTGCGTTTCGAAAAACTCGGTGTTCTGGAGATATCGGAGTTCAAACCACGCGAGATCGCCCGTCTTCGGGAGGAATACGATTACGTGTTCCTGCGGGGATCGAACTACATTCACGATGCTATGAACTGGGAGGCGGCAGCGACGGTCCTGAAGGCGCTCGGCCTGCCCGTCATTGGCTTCGGTATAGGCGCACAGGCGCCGGTGGACGGAAAAATCAGGATCTCCGACGAGACCCGCGCTGTGCTGCAGCTGATGTCCGAATCAACAACCACAGTCGGAGTGCGTGGAGCCTATTCGGCCGACGTTCTCTGGAGCCTTGGCATCCGCAACGTGCGGATCGTCGGCTGCCCCACCGCCTTCCGGCGGAACGATCCGGAATTGCGCATCACGCTGCCGCCGCTGGAACAGGTCCGCAACGTCGGTGTCACTGTCAGGCGTGAAGTCTCCGGCGCCTACGCCAAGGACATCGAACGCTATCTCACCTTCCACCGTGATCTGGTGAAAGCGATCGCCGGACGCTTCCAGACGGTGCTTTTGGCGCAAGGCGAAGTCGAGGAGAAGAAGCTCGTTCTGGGGGACGAGGCGCAACGCGCAGAGGCCATCACCGCGCTCAGGGCCGATCATTGGACATCGTCGTGGTACCTCGATGAGGCGATGCTGGATCTCTACCGGAATAGGCTGTTCTATTCGGATGTGGTCGCCGATTATGAACAGCTGATCCGCGGCCAGGATCTGGTGCTCGGCTATCGCCTGCACGGCAATCTGATGGCATTGGTGAACGGCGTCCCGTCGATCTACTGCACCTATGACAGCCGGACGGCCGAATTCTCAGACACATTCAAGATCCCCAGTTTCGACATCTTCGGGCAGACGACGTTCTGCCTCGAGGACTATTGGGACCAGGGCCTATTCGACCGGTACAACCGCGCCTGGTTCCACACCTACGGCGAAATGTGCCGGTTCCTCACCGAAAATGGTGTCGCGCACAAGATGCACGACATCCTCGAAACCCCACAGGCGAAAATCTCCCGAGTTGCTTGAAGCGAAGAGGCGTGAACATGCAAAACGCAAAGATCCCGAACAAAGTGCGCAAGGCGATCATCCCGGCTGCCGGATTCGGCACCCGAATGCTGCCGGCGACGAAATGCGTTCCCAAGGAACTGCTACCGATCGTCGACCGCCCCATCCTCGACTACATCGTCAGCGAGGCGTTTGCCGCAGGAATCGAACACGTGATCATTGTCACCGGTCGCATGAAAGGTGCAATCGAAGACTACTTCGATCACGCTTTCGAGGTTGACGCCACCCTTCGCAAGGCCGGCAAAAACCCGCTTGCCGACCAGTTGGCGACGGCGACGCCCGATGCCGGAAGCATCTCTTTCGTTCGCCAGCAACAGGCCCGTGGCCTTGGACACGCCGTCTGGACTGCGCGTCACATCGTCGGCGACGAACCTTTCGCGGTTCTGTTGCCTGACATGTTGATGGTCGATCACGAGCCTTGCCTCAAATCCATGACGGATCTTTACCAGCGGCACGGTGGCAATGTGGTGGCCGTAGAACGGTGCCTGCCGGAAGAGGCCCACAAGTTCGGCATCGTTTCCCTGAGGCAGACGATGGGGGGCGCGCTGGTCGACGGCCTCGTGGAAAAGCCTGCCCCGGGCACGGCGCCGAGCAACCTGTTCATTTCCGGCCGCTACATCCTGCAGCCCGAGATTTTCTCGATCCTTGAGAACCAGACGCCGGGTGCTGGCGGCGAGGTCCAACTGACCGACGCCATGATCACGCTGATGGCAAATCAGGAGATCCGTGCGTTCGAATTCGCCGGCCGTACTTTCGATTGCGGAAATCCGACCGGCTTCGTCACGGCCAATCTGCATATGGCGATGACGCGCACCGACATTGCTGCGGGGATATACGGCGAGATGCATGCGATCATGTCTCCCGCGCGCGCTATAGCTTGATTTCAACACATATTGGCAGTTGGCGAATTAGCGGACATTTCGCCAGCCGCCGCGTGCCTAGGCCACGGGACACAGACAGAAGTGTTCATGGCACATTTGCAGGAACGAGGCTGAACCCAACCCTTCACCTGAAAGGCGATGTAGAGGCTGTCATCGGCGACGTGGACCCGAACGTCGTCGGCCTCTGCTTGCTGCCGTCAGGTGGCTAACACTCAGCATGTAACATTGGGTATGAAGACGCTTGTATACTAGGATGAATCTGGCTTAGCTGACCCCGATTCAATTTCCAGGGAGTGAGCGTGGCAAACAAGAGTGGACGGCCAAACATTCTTCTTATTACGTGCGATCAATGGCGTGGCGACAGCCTCTCCGCAGTTGGTCATCCCGTCGTAAAAACGCCCAATGCCGACGCGTTAGGCCGAGAGGGCGTGCTGTTCCAGCGCCACTATGCAGGTACCGCGCCCTGCTCACCGGCGCGCGCCTGCCTCTACACCGGCCTCTACCAGATGAACAATCGGGTCTGCCGCAACGGCACGCCGCTCGACGACCGCCACGATAACATTGCCCGCGCTGCCCGCAGGGCCGGCTACGACCCAACGCTCTTCGGGTATACTGATGTTGCACCCGACCCGCGCAACCATGCGCCCGCCGACCCGTTTCTGCGCAGCTATGAGGGAGTTCTGCCCGGTTTCACCACCCGCCAGCTTTTGCCCGAGCATCAGAAGGCCTGGCTGTCCTGGCTTGCGGCCCGCGGCATCGATTCCAGCGCCGGCTTCCCCGCCGTCCATCGACCAACTGCTTCAGATGCCCCGGAGGTCAGCAACGCCGTTCCCGCCTATTCCACGGACGAGACGCCTACGGCTTTCCTTGTCGGCGAATTCCTGCGCTGGCTGGGTGAGCAGGACGAAGGCGAGCCTTGGTTTGCCCACGTCTCGTTCCTCAGTCCACATCCGCCATTCATCGTACCCGAGCCGTTCAACACGATGTACGACCCGGCAGAAGGGCCAGGCTATCATCGCGCTTCCACGGTCGACGCGGAAAAGGCACATCACCCCTTCCTCGCCTATCATCTCGAGCACCACCAGAACAAGTCGGGCTTCATCCCTGGTGCTGCCGGCAAGGTCGCCGACTGGACCGAGGACGAGTTTCGCAGGATCCGTGCGCTCTACTACGGCATGATATCGGAGGTCGATGCTCAGCTAGGTCGCATGTGGAAAGGCATAAAGGACAAAGGCGTCTGGGACGATACCATCATCATCCTCACGTCAGACCACGCGGAGATGATGGGCGACCACTTCATGCTCGGAAAGGGCGGATGGTTCGATGGCAGCTACCACATCCCCCTCATCATCAGGGCGCCTGGGTGTGCGCAGGCTGCTGGCACGAAAGTCGATCGCTTCACCAGTGCGGTGGACATTATGCCAACCTTGCTCGACCTTATCGGCGGCAAGGCTCTGCCGCATCTCGACGGCCAGTCGCTGAAGCCCTTCCTCGATAACGCAGTACCCGATACCTGGCGCGACGCCGCATTCTGGGAATACGACTTCCGCTCGATCGCCAAGGGGACAGCCGAGGCCCATTTCGGTCTGGGCTCACGTGCCCTCAACCTGTCCGTCGTCCGCACCGAGACGGTTAAATACGTGCACTTCGGTGCCGGCCTGCCGCCATTGCTCTACGATCTCGCCAATGATCCGGGCGAAACGCGCAACCTCGCCGACGACCCGGCCTGGCTGTCTGTTCGGCTCGAATGCGCAGAGCGGCTGCTAGCCTGGCGCGCGCGGCATCTGGACCAGTCGCTGGCCCTGTCGGAACTGACAGAGGCCGGCGCAGTGGGCCATCTAGCCCGCCTGCCCTGATCGCCGGCGATCAAGCGTCTCGCCACGTCCGCATGGCGCGATCTCCGCCAGCTTCTCCGCGAACTGGAATGCGATCGGGTGCCTCATTTGCAATGAAGGCGCGAAGTCCAGCGTGTTGCGTTAACTCTCGATGACTTGCGAGATTTCTCGACGCGCTTGCCCCGCATTCACGTCGCGACGGTAGACGCCTACGGCCGAAACCAGCCGTCGCGGAGCGGCCTTAAACCGACGGCTTGCGGCAAAGGGCATCCGGTCGTGTTCAAGATTGAGGCTGTTGGTCCCGTTCCGAGAAGGGGCAACAGGCAGGAGAGTAGCTCAGGGTCATATCTGGTGTGTTCGCCGCGCCCGCCAAGCGGAGTGCACATTCAAGTTTTTGAAAGAATTCATGAAAAGACAACGATAAGGCAAGGACCATTAGATTTTCTTGCGCTGACCCAAAGGTATTCGCGTTTGCGCGGCTGACCTGCTGACCTGTAACCTCAAATCCAGTCGGCCGAGATTTCGTCGAAGGTGCATCACGGACTCGCCTTGAGCTGCCAGTAGAGGATCTGCGGCTCCTGCATGGTCCGCCCCCCCCACGACATCTCCGGCCATTGCCAGGAGGCGCTCCGAAGTCCGGCGGCAAGGACACGTTTGGTGGCCATTGTTCCCGCGGGCTTTCACGAGGTTTCGTCTTCCACCCTGACGAATGAGCGTTGCGTCGGCAGGAGCCGTCTCAACGAGCAGACGAGCAATCTTTCGTTGTCTTAAGCTCCATCCAAAAGGCGGAATATGTCTAGCAAAGTTCCCTCGCACGCCCGCATCGTCATCGTCGGCGGAGGCGCCATCGGTACCAGCATCGCCTATCATCTCGCCAAGGCCGGAGAGAAAGATGTGGTGGTCCTGGAAAAGACCGCGTTGACCGCAGGCTCGACCTGGCATGCAGCCGGACTGATGGGGCAGTTGCGAAGCAAGGTGAATCTTACCCGCCTGATGCAGTACAGCGCCGATCTCTGCGCCCGGATCGGTGCGGATACGGGACAGGACGTCGGCTGGAAGAACGTTGGCAGCCTCCGGTTGGCCGCGTCCGATGCCCGCTGGGAGGAATTGAAGCGCGCCCACACCGCCGCGAAAAGTTACGGCTTCGACATGGAACTGGTCGGTCCGGACGAGATCCGGCGACTGTTTCCGCTTGTTGACGTCAAAGGGCTGCGCGGTGCTACCTGGATTGCCTCGGACGGCCACGTCGACCCCTATTCGTTGACCCATGCGTATGCGAAGGGTGCCCGGGCAGGCGGCGTGCGCATCGTTGAGGGCGTTACCGTAACCGGGTTTACCATTGACGATCGCCGCATCACGACCGTGAAGACCACTGAAGGTGACATTGGCTGCGAGGTCGTGGTCAATGCCGCCGGCCTGTGGGCACGTCAGCTCGGTGAACTCGCGGGCATCGACCTGCCGATCACCGTGGTCGAGCACGAATACTTCGTGACCGAGAAATCACCGCTGGTACCGGACGACCTGCCCACGCTTCGCGACCCCGATGCCAATTTCTACGTCAAGCCGGAGCCGGGCGCTATGGTGATCGGCGGTTGGGAGAAAGAAACGCGCGCCGCCTACGGCCTGGGCAAGTTGCCGATGAGCTTCGGCCAGGAACTGTTCGCCGATGATCTCGAGCGCATCGCCGAGGTGATCGAAGGCGCATCGAACCGTATTCCGATCTTGAACGAGCTCGGCGTGCGCTCGGTCGTTAACGGTCCCATACCGATTTCGGCCGATGGAGAGCCGGTGATGGGCCTTGCGGGCGACTTCGAGAACTTCTTCGTTGCCTGCGGCTTCACGTCCGGGATTGCGGCCTCGGGCGGTGCCGGGCGTGCCATGGCAAACTGGATTCTGGAGGGCGACCCGGGCATGGACCTCTGGGCATTCGACCTGCGCCGCTTCGGCAACCCGCACGGCGGGCTCGCCTACCTGCGCGACAGTGCCATCGAGGCCTACTCGAAATACTACGCCGTCGCCTGGCCGGAAGAGGAACGTTCGGCTTGCCGACCGTTGCGCCGGTCGCCGCTTTACGAGGCCCTGACGGCGAAAGGGGCGGTCAACGGCGTGAAGTTCGGCTGGGAACGCCCCAATTACTTCCTGAAATCCGGCGAGCCAAAACCGCCGCTCGAAACCTTTGAGCGCGCGCCCTATGCCGAGGTCATCGGTCGGGAGCATCGGGCGGTGCGCGAGGGCGTGGCGCTGGTCGACCAATCGTCCTTCTCCAAGTTCGAGGTCTCAGGGCCAGGTGCTCTTCATTACCTGCAATGGCTGGCAGCCGCCAACGTCGATCGCAGCGAAAACGCGGTGATCTACACGCAGCTCCTCAACAAGCGCGGCGGAATCGAAGCCGACCTTACGATCATGCGCCGCCGCGAGGATCGGTTCCATGTGGTAACCGGCTCGGCCTTCGGCACGCGCGATGGCGGCTGGATCCGCCGACACATGCCGCGCGACGGCTCTGTTCACGTACAGGATGTAACCGGCGCCTATGGTGTCATCAACGTTTGCGGCCCGTTGTCGCGCGATGTCCTTGCCAAAGCGAGTGAAGACGACGTCGGTAACCACGCCTTCCCCTACATGACGTGTCGCGACATCCGCATCGGCTGGGCTCCGGTCATGGCCGCACGCGTCACCTATGTCGGCGAACTCGGGTGGGAGCTCCATGTGCCGACCGAATACATGGCATACGTCTACGAACTGTTGAAGGCCGCAGGCGCCGAGTTCGGCATAGCCGACGTCGGCTACAAGGCAATCTCCAGCCTGCGCATGGAAAAACGCTACCTCTATTGGGGCGCCGACATCACTCCCGACGACACACCCTTGGAGGCGGGGCTGGGCTTTGCGGTGTCCATGAAGAAGGGCAACTTCCAGGGCCGCGATGCGATCGTCGCACAGAAGGAGACCGGTATCGCACGCAAACTTGCCTGCTTCCGGCTCGATGAGCCTCTGCCGGTCTATGGCGGCGAAGCAATGTCGGTGGACGGCCGCATCGTTGGTATGACCACTAGCGGCGATTTCGGACACACCGTCGGCGCTTCGCTCGTATTCGGATATCTGAAGGGCGAGGACATGGCGCTCAGTGAAATCGAAGTGGAAGCATTTGGCCGCCTCAGCAGGGCGACGGCCGTCGAACGCTGCGCCTATGATCCTTCCGGTGAGCGCATCCGCCTGTAGATGCGACACGAGCGGGCCGGCGCCACAAATTGCAACATTTCCCTGCGCGGGGCGGGCATGCCGCCACATTGGCGGCATGTCCCATTCGCTACATTCGTGGGCACTCGCGCCGCGCCGCCACGACGAAATTTTGAAGCACCTCGCCACGGACGCTCGGTGAGTATCACGGAGCATTTGATTTTTTCGACGTGTCTCGCGAAACCGTTCGCCGTCACATGAAATACCTGGCGGAGCGCGGCCAACTCGGCTTCGTCCTGGGTAGTGCCCTCTATTTCAGACGAAGGAACTGGCCCTCACAGCGGGCAGCCAAAAGAATATGTCCGTCAACGAGGCGTTCGGGCGGACGGCGGCCGCGCTTGTCGAAGAAGGCATGGTGGTGTTCCTCGGTACCCGAACAACGGCGATTGTAGTGGCGCGTGCGACCACCGGTCGGAAAAACCTGACAATCAGCATCACGGGTCGGACGATCGCGTATGGCGGCGACCGCTGCCCGGCGCCACACCAGGCGCCGGGATGTTGAATCTGTAACGAAGGCTGCCTTAGCCGATGATCAGGGTCATGCCGAGCGCGGCGACGATACCAACGGGTACTTTCGGGTTGGACAAGACGTCGTTCCTGGCTCGGCACATTTAGTGGCGCGGCAGCCGCCGCTCGACGCTTTCGTCGACGGTGCGCGTCGCGCTTCGCCCTACACCTTCACCCTCAGACCTTTCGGGTCATAGGCGGGGGAAAGATGCACCGTTGCAGCGAAGCTGTCACCGGCCAATTCAACTTCGAAACGGCCGGTTTCCAGGAACGCCCGGTCGACGCCTGCGGGATTGTCGACGAGAGCGAGGGCAACGGAGCGGCCGAGCGTATGGGCGTAGGCGGCCGACCGGACTTCCCCTATCGGCTGTCCGTCACGCAGGATCAATTCGCCGCCCCAAAGCATCGGCAAGGGATCGTCCACGGTGAATTGCACGATGCGCTTGGAAGATGTGCCCTTCGTCTTCGCCGCCACGAGCGCTTCACGGCCGATGAAACCATCAGGCTTATCGAGCGACACGGCAAAGCCGAGACCGGCCTCATAAGGTGTGATATCCGGCGTCAGCTCACGGCTCCAGGCGCGATAACCTTTTTCCAGCCGAAGCGCCTCCAGCGCATAATAGCCGCAATCGGTCAGCCCGAAATCGCGCCCGACATCATGCAGCGCCTCGTAGACACCGACGGCGAACTCCGTCGGGACGATCAACTCCCAGCCGAGTTCGCCGACATAGGTCATGCGGTTGGCGTAGGCCGTGGCGTAGCCGATATCGATTTCGCGGATCGTGGCGAAGGGGAAGCCTTCGTTGGAAAGATCGGCAGAGGTAAGACGGGTAAGAATATCGCGGGACTTAGGCCCCATCAACGCCAGGACTGAATAGGCCGAGGTAACGTCGGTGAGCGACACATGGGCGTCTGCCGGCAGGTTCTTGCGAATCCAATCCGCGTCGTGCACCGCTTGCGCCGAACCGGTGACGAGAAGAAAGCGGTCGGTCGCAAGACGCATGACCGTCAGATCGCTCTCGTAGCCGCCGCGATCGTTCAGGAGCCCGGTATAGATCGACCGGCCGATGGCAACGTCGATATCGGCGGCGCAAATGCGATTGAGGGTGACTGCGGCATCCCGGCCTTGGATGAGAAGCTTGGCGAAGGACGTCTGATCGAAGATGCCAACCGCCTCGCGCGTCGCCTTCATCTCGCGCTTGACCGCTTCGTGCCAATTCTGCCGGCCGAAGGCATAGTCCGTGACCGGCTTTTCTCCCTCGGTCGCAAACCAGTTGGCGCGCTCCCAGCCCATCTTCGAACCGAAGCAGGCGCCCCTGGCCGCAAGCCGGTCATAGAGCGGCGAGCGGCGGAAGGGCCGCGCCGTGTCCAGCTCGCGGTTGGGCCAGGGCATGGCATAGTGCAGCCCCAGCGTCTCCTTGACGCGGTCATGCAGCCAGCGCGGATTGTTGTTGAAGGTTGCGAAGCGGCGGATATCCACCGGCCACAGATCCATGGTCGGCGCACCGTTGACGATCCATTCGGCAAGCGCCCGACCGGCGCCCCCGGCACTGGCAATGCCCATCGAGTTGAAGCCGGCGCCGACGTAGAAATTCTTCAGCTCTGGCGCCTCGCCGAGCATGAAGTTGTTGTCCGGCGTAAAGCTTTCAGGACCGTTGTAAAACTTCTTCACCTCTGCTGTCGCCAGCTGCGGCACGCGCTGCAGGGCGCTGTGCATCAGGATTTCGAACTGGTCCCAGTCGTCGGGCAGCAAGGCGAATTCAAAATCGTCGGGAATGCCCTTCATGCCCCACGGTTTCGCCTCCGGCTCGAAACCGCCCATGACCAGCCCCCCGACCTCTTCCTTGAAGTAGATATAGCCGTCGGGATCGCGCATCACCGGCAGATCCGGATGCACGCCTTCGATCCTGCCGGTAACGATATACATGTGTTCGGCCGAATGCAGCGGCACCGACACGCCGCACATCAGCCCGACCTTGCGCGCCCACTGGCCGGCGCAGTTGACGACGATCTCGGCCGAGATCGTTCCCTGGTCGGTTTCGACGCCGGTCACGACCCCATCGGCAACAGAAATCCCGGTGACGCGGACGCGCTCTATGATCCGAGCGCCGCGGTTGCGCGCGCCCTTTGCCAGTGACTGCGTGAGATCGGTTGGGTTGGCCTTGCCGTCGCCGGGCAACCAGACGGCACCCGCCAGATCGTCGATCGCCATCACCGGCCAGAGATCCTGGGCCTCCTTCGGCGAGATCACCTCGATGGCAACGCCCTGGGCGCGCGCAGACGCGGCGGTGCGCTTCAGCACCGTCATGCGGTCGGCAGACCTCGCCACCGAAACGGAACCACAGTTCTTCCAACCGGTGGCGAGCCCGGTTTCGGCCTCCAGTTCGCTATAGAGCTGCGTCGAATATTTGATCAGGCTCGTCATGTTCGCATGGCTACGCAGCTGGCCGACGAGGCCGGCCGCGTGCCAGGTGGTGCCGCCGCTCAATTGCCCCTGCTCCAAGAGTACGACGTCCGTCCAGCCGAGCTTGGTCAGGTGATAGGCGACCGAACAGCCGATAATACCGCCACCGACGATGACGACCTGTGCATGCGTTGGAAAATTCTGAGCCATGAAACGACCTCCCGATGCCATGGAAGGCCACACCATAACAACAGAGGCGCAAAGAACAAGACAGAATGTTACAAAAAATTACATCACGTCACTCTGCGACGATCACGATCGGCCCCTTGCGCTTCAGCGCCTCGCAGATCGCCTCCGGTGGGCGCCGATCGACGATCACTCCGGCTGCGAGCTCGAATCTTGGAATCCGCAACGGAGTCAGCCGGCCGAACTTCGAGCTGTCGAGCACGAAATAGGCCTTGCCCGCCGTCGCCGTCATGCGGGAGCGCTGCTCCGCGCCGTTGCGGGTAAAGTCCGTCACTTCGCCATCAGGAGACAATCCGCCGCCACCGAGGAACGCCACATCCACTCGGAAGTGGCTGATTGCCTCCAGTGCATCAATGCCGACGGCCGCCTCTTCCGCCGGGTCGATCTCGCCTCCGAGCATATGCACCCGCACCTGCGGCTGACGACACATCTGCAGCGCGATTGACAGCGAAGTTGTACAAATCGTTAGGTCTTTCCGGTCCGCCAGTGCATGTGCCACGGCGAGCGTGGTGGTGCCAGAGTCGAGAAATACCACCATGCCGTCGCGCACGAGCGCAGCCGCGGCCCGGCCGATTGATGCCTTAGCCGATGCGTTCTCACCTCGCCTTTCGGTGAAGGCAGCTTCGGTCGACTCAAACAACGTCGCCCCGCCATGAACAAGATCCAACTGGCCGCGCTCGGCCAAATGTTTCAGGTCACGCCGGATCGTCTGCCGCGACACATCGAAATGGTCGGCAAGCTCAGTAATGCTGACAGTGCCATCGGAGACCAGCCGGCGGAGGATCTCGCCATGGCGGCGGGGAGCGAGGGCGCGAGCGCTTTGACTATCTGACATGTTGTTATCTGCGATCATTTTTGGCGTTTTGACAAGATGTGCCTCCCACGGCGAGTCGTCGCCTGATTGAGTTGTGTTTTGCACAGTGAGGCCGACGACATCGCCCGGTCACGCGAAATTACGGGCCTGAAAGTCTATTTATGTTGCATAATGTAACTATTATTTGCATTATGTCCCGAGCGCTGATGAACTCAAAGGGAGGCAGAGCAGTGCAAAAGGCATGCACACAAGGCCGCCGGTTTACCTTCTACCTTCTCGACGGCTACAACCAGCACGCATTCAGCTCCGCGCTCGAGCCGCTGCGGCTCGCCAACGACGTGATGGGCAGGCCCTATTACAGCTGGCGTATGCTGACACGCGACGGCCAACCGGCGCGGTCAAGCTGCGGAATGCGCATGGCGGCCGATGGAGCGCTCACCTCGGAGCAGGACGGACTGCAGCAGCTAGATCGTCCACACATGACCGTTGTCTGCGGCGGCAGTGCTGTTCCTCCAGCGGATGGAAAGGCCGAAGGCTGGCTGCGCATGTCGCGGCGGGGCCGGATTCCCGTCGCCGGGCTCGCAGGCGGCCTCTACAGCCTTGCACGCGCCGGCCTGCTAGACGGGCGTCGCTGTGCCGTACATTGGGAACACTTTCCTGATTTCTCCGAGCGGTTCTTCGAAACGAAAGCCCGCCAGACGGCATTCGAGATCGACGGCGAACTCTATACCTGCGCCGGCGGCAATGCCCCCTTCGACATGTTCCTGCGCATCGTCGAAGACGACCTGGGCCGCGACGTGGCAAACCGCGTTTGCGAAGTGGCGCTGTCGGAGCACGTTCGCGGGGCTGGAGAACGCCAGCGGCTGCCGCTTCAGACCCGCGTCGGCATCGACAACCGTCTGCTGATCGACATCATCGAGCAGATGGAGGCAAACATAGCCGAACCGTTGAAACTTGCCGATATGACACCATCGACAGGCCTGTCGCGGCGCCAGGTCGAACGCCTGTTCAAGCGGGAGATGGGGCGCTCCCCCAAACGCTACTATCTCCAGATGCGGTTGGAGCGCGCGCACCTGTTTCTCGTCAATTCGTCGCTTGCGGTCTTCGAGATCGCTGTGGCTTGTGGATTTTCCTCGGCGTCGCATTTCTCCCGGACCTACAGGGAGACCTACGGCTGTACGCCGCAGCACACGCGCACGGCAGAACTGGAGCGCCGACGCCGCACCCTTGCGGGCGGCGAGGAGAGACGAATGATCTTGGAGGAGCGTCGTGTCGCCTAGGTCATTTTCAAGAATAGTGCGCAACGGCTTTCAGTCGGGAATGCGTAAAAAATGGAGAAAATGAGTGTTGCGTCGCGCAACTCCGGAGCGTCGGTGTTGATCGCATAAGACGCCCGCGCTCTGTCCGGGCATCCGCCACACCATTGTTCGACAGAGCAGGACCCGCGAGAAGGTTGAAGGCTTTCCCGCTATGCATCATGCGCCTCACCGTTACAGCGATTGCAATGCCCTGCCGAATAGCTGGGAAATTGCCTCAAACGAACAGGACGTTGCGCTCCTGTGCACGCAGGCGTGGGTCGTGCGACCGGATTGTCACAGGCCGGCTATCCAGGAGCTCGAAGCAACGGGCCAGCGTCTCCTCCGAAAGCCGCTGCATCGCCTCGCTGGTGAAGAAGGCCAGGTGCGGAAAGAGGATAATGTCGGGGCGTCCGAAGAGTGCGCTGAGGGGATGCCCTTCCTTCGCCAGAGGTTCCTGACCGTAGACGTCCAGCGCGACGCCTTGGAGACGACCTGCGAGCACCGCTTCGACCAGCGCCGCCTCGTCGATGAGTGCCCCACGCGAAACGTTGACCAGAACCGCCGTCGATTTCATGCAGGCAAGCTCCGCCCTGCCGATCAGATGGCGCGTCGATGCGTTCAAAACGGTGTGCAGCGAAACGAAATCGCTCTGCCGCAGCATCGCGTGAAGATCGTCGACCTTCTCGATTCCGCATCCTGCCATCACCGACGCGTCAACATGCGGGTCGTAGCCGAGAATGCGCGCCCGGAAACCGGCTCCCGCCATGCGCGCCATGCTGCGGCCGATCCTTCCGGTTCCAACCAACCCGACTGTCGCGCCCGCGATGTCGCGTCCCAGCCAGCGCCGTTCCGGCCAGATCCAGCCGTCGCGCTCCATGGCTCGGCCGACCTCCGGCAGGCGCCGGGCAAGCGCGATCATGAATGCAAAGGCCGCTTCAGCAACGGTCTCCTCAGCGTAGTCCGGCACGTTGACGACAGGTATGCCTCGCGCCATGGCAGCCGATATATCAATTGCGTCGATACCGACGCCATATTTGACAATACCCCTCAGGCGCTTTGACTGCGCGATAATGCCGGCAGTGATCGGCGTGTAGCACGTCAGCAGCAGATCGGCATCCGCCGCCTCGCGCATCAGCGTGTCCTGCGAAACGCCATCGGGCAAGGTGACGAGCTCAACACCACGCGCGCGCAGTCCCGCGTCGATTTCCCGACATTCGAGTTCCTGGTCCGTTCGAATGGCTTTCATGGCAATGCTCCTGATTTGTCCACTACCGGTTCGGTCAGCCCGCCAGGATCGACTGCTCGACAATCGTCAGAGCCCGGTCGAGCTCCTGGCGCGTGATCACCAGCGGTGGCGAGAGCGTCATGACATTGCCCCCGCTGATCTTCAGGCTCAACCCCGCCTCCAGGCAGCGATAATAGGCGCGTTCCGCAAGCGCATTGTCGGGCGCAAAGTCTGCGCGGTCGCGAACGATCTCGACACCGAAGAGCAGGCCGCGGCCGCGGACATCGCCAATAGCCTCGCAGCGTTCGCCGAATGCGCTGAGCCGCTCCATCGCATACCCCCCAAGTTCGACCGCCCTCTCCGCAAGTCCCTCCTCGATGATGATCGAAATGGTGGTCAGCGCCGCGCGTGTCGTCACCGGGTTCTTCTCATGCGTGTAATGGCCGATCGCATAGTCACCCGCCACGTCGAGATCGCGCCGGGCGACTACGCCGGCGATCGGCAGGATGCCGCCGCCGAGTGCCTTACCGAGTACGAGTATATCGGGGACGACGTCGTCGTGCTCGCAGGCGAAAAAGCGCCCGGTCTTGCCGAGGCCCGTGGGAATTTCATCGAAAATCAGCAAGGTTCCGTGCCGATCACAAGCCTCGCGTACCTGTTTCCAGAAGCCGGGCGCCGGCGGATTGGGCGTTGCCCGCATGGGCTCGGCGACCAGCGCGGCAAAATCGCCTTCGCGGGCCAGCACGTAGGAGACCATGCTGGCGCAGGCGCGGGCAGAACTTTCGAGCGTGTCCTGGCCATAGGCGCAATGACGGTTGGCCCAGGGCGCGACGTGTTCGGCGCCCGGCAACAGCGGTCCGGCGATCCCAGAGCGAAAGGTGGCCTCGCCGCCGACGCTCGATGCGCCGAAACCGGCACCGTGGAAGGCGTCCCAGAAGGACAGTGTTTTGAAGCGGCCCGTGGCAGCGCGCGCAAGTCGCAGCGCGACCTCGATCGCATCTGAACCGCCCGTGGTAAACAGCACTTTGCCGAGATCGCCAGGCGCCAGTCGACCCAGTGTTTCTGCAAGCTCGACGGCGGGTTCGCAGGTGAAACGTCGCGGTGCGAAACACAAGTCGTCGATCTGGGCCTTGATCGCCTGTTTCAGGCGGGGATGCCCGTAACCGATATGGTGGACGCTGTTGCCGTGGAAGTCCATGTAGCGGCGGCCGGCGGTATCCTCGATCCAGATGCCCTCCGCTTTGGCGATAGCCGTCAGGCAGGGGCTGGAAAGGCTCTGGTGGAGAAACGCGTCTGCGTCCCGTGTCACCAGGGATGTCGTCCGCTCATCGCTTACCCGAGCGTTCCAGATCCCCCTTGCTACCGAGGTGTTGGCTTCGCCCTCCGTGTGAACCAATGCGGATGCTGTGGCGCTCATCTTCTCTCCGATCGACGTAACATCGTGCTGGGACGCGTAAACTATCGCATCTATCGGAAGCGGAACAAAATCGATATTATCTAACCGAATTAAGATTTTATCGATATAACGAATTCTCACGCCAACGGTCTTGTCCTATCATGCGCTATGTCCAGCTTCGGGCTTTCCATCACGTGGCTCTCACCGGCAGCTTTTCCATGGCGGCGCGCGCATTGCACCTCACGCAACCTGCGATCTCTGACCAGGTGCGCTGGCTGGAAGAGGAATATGACGTTGCCCTGTTTGTGCGAAAACGCCGGCAAATCGAGTTGACTCCCGCGGGCGCCCGGCTCCTTGTGACGACCCGCCGCCTCTTTGATGCCGAAGGCGAGGCGCTCGACGTCCTGCAGGAGGAACGATCGTTGCGGGCGGGCGTACTCAGGATTGCCGCCGATTCGGTCGATCATGTGCTCGACGTCCTTACCGTTTTCCGGGAGCGGTTTCCCGGTATCCAGATCAAGATCGTGGGCGGCAATTCTCACAGCATCGTGGAGGCACTGCTTGCCTATGACGTGGATATCGGCGTCCTCGGCGAACTGCTCGACGAGCGCCCGTTTGACGTTTTTCCGCTCAATGTTTCTCCCGTCGTTCTCTTCGCCGCGCGCTCTCATCCGCTTGCGACACGGGAGAGTGTCCCCCTCGAAGCGTTGAGCGCATGGCCTCTGGTCATGCGTGAGCAGGGTTCACGCACCAGGCAGATGTTCGAGAAGCTCGCTGAGGCACAAGGCGTGCCCCTGCGCTTTGCAATTGAGGCCGAAGGCCGCGAAGCCGTCCGGCGGATCGTTGCCGCCGGCGCGGGTCTTGGGATCGTTTCGGAGGCTGAATTCGACGACGATCCGCGGCTGGTAAAAATCGCGCTCGAACATCAACCCCTTTCGATGCATGAAAAGCTGATCTGCCTGAAGGATCGCCGCAACAGCAAGTCAATCCACGCGTTCTTCGCAACCGCTCGGTCTTTGACGCGCGAGGCAAGTGGCGGTCAATTTTCTTGAGGCCCGCTAGCTTGAGGTCATTTCGGTCAGCCAATCCCGAAACGCCATAACCTTCGGCAGTCTTGCCTTGGGCCCTGACGTCAGGAACCAGTATGACCCGGCGGCTTGAAGCCGGACACCGAAAGGCTCCACCAGCAAGCCACTCGAAAGCTCACGCTCAACAAGTGCTGCACGGCCGAGCAGGACGCCCTTTCCCTCCACGGCTGCACGTATTGCCATGATCGATTGATCGAAGAACGACCCTGACGAGGTATCGACGCCGTTTACGCCCGCATGCGTGAACCAAGTGTCCCAATCTTCAGCATATCCGGGCACATGCAGCAGATCATGGCCATCCAGGTCCTGGGGGTCAGTGAGCGCCTCGGCATATTTGGGTCCGCAGACCGGAAATGCCTCGTCACGCAGCAGGAGCATGGCATCATGCTTCGGCCAGTTGCCCAGTCCGAAGGCGATCGTGGCGTCGACCTTGTCTTCGCCCTGGTCGAGTGCCGTCAGCCTGAGGTCGATGTCAGGGTGGCTGGCGCGAAAAAGGTCGAGCCGCGGTGCAATCCATTGACTGGCAAACGACGTGGGCACGTGCACGACGAGCATCTCGCGCGCGCCATGCCCGGCAATCCGGCGGCTGGCTTCGTCGATCGCAGCGAAAGCCCGGCCAAGCTCCTCAGCATAACGCCGGCCGCGATCCGTCAGCCTGACCCCATTGGCATGGCGGGCGAACAAAGCCTTGCCGAGCCTTCCTTCCAGCGCTCGAACGTGCTGCGACACCGCAGACGGTGTGACGTTCAGTTCAGCGCCGGCTCCGGCGAAACTGCCGAGCCGCGCGGCGGCCTCGAAGGCTCGAAGCCAATTCAGCGGCAAGTGTGCGGACGCCATGTCACCCTTAATTTTTCTAATCCTTTCCCCAAGGTAATCGCGTTTGCCCTGCCTGGCAAGAACAGCTCCAATGCCCTCGGTTCAGTATACTGGAGGCATTCTTATGAACGTCCATTGGCTGCAAGCATATCGTCCCGGCTCCGGCCTGCCCGGCGCATTCTATACGGATCCCGAGGTCTTCGCCGAAGAGCAACGGCTTATATTCCGCAACAGCTGGTTCTTCGCAGGCCATTCCGTGGAGCTTACCCATTCGGGCGACTACATGACGTTCACTGCCGGTGGGGTGCCGGTCGTCGTGGTCCGTGATCGCGATGGCAGACTGCACGCACACCACAACGTCTGTCGCCATCGTGGCTCCATCATCTGTACCGGGGAGAAGGGTCGGTCGGCCCGACTGGTTTGTCCCTATCACTCGTGGACCTACGCGCATGATGGACGGCTCATCGGGGCGCCGATCATGGGTGAGGATTTCGACAAGACGATACATGGGCTGAAGAAGGTATGTGTGGAGGAGGTCGATGGGCTTGTCTTCGTCAACCTCGCCGACACACCCTCCCCTTTCCACGACCTGCGCGACCATCTGTCGCCAATCTTGAAATCACAGGGCATGGCACGGGCCAAGGTCGCCCTGATCCGTGATTATGAACTCGATGTGAATTGGAAAATCGTCGTCGAGAACAATCGCGAGTGCTATCACTGCGAGGCCAATCACCATGGGTATGTCTCCGTGCAGTACGACACGGAGAACGACAATCCCGATCTCCAGGACGAAATTGCCGAGCGGTTGGGCGAGTGTCGACTTCGCTGGGAGAAAGCCGGTCTCGACGTTGCGCGCGTCAACACCTCGTCCAACAACACAGCGGAATGGTTCCGCGCCAATCGCACGCCTGTGCGAAAGGGCATGGTCACCGAGAGCCCTGATGGGCAGGTGGTTTGCAGGGTGCTGATGGCAGGTTTTACAGATGCCGACATGGGCACCGCGCGCGCCAACACCAACATCAATTTCTGGTGCCACGCCAATTCCGACTATGCCCATACCGTGCGCATAACGCCGGTATCGCCGACGAAGACCATCGTGCGGGGTTACTGGCTCGTGGACGAAAATGCCGTCGAGGGACGCGACTACGATCCGGAAGCAATTGCCGCCTTTCATCACCAGGTGATGTCGGAAGACTGGGAAATCTGCCGCCGCCAATGGTTCGGCGTCACCTCCCCCGGTTTCGAGCCCGGCCCCTATTCGCCGACCAAGGAGGCGAATGTCGATCGCTACGTTCGCTGGTACGTCAACCAGATGACCGCAACATGACGACCCGCGATTTCGATGTGGGACGATGCCGCCGATCGCAACGAACTCGTCATTGAAGTTTTTCGGTCGGCATCCTCGTTCGGTTTCCGCAAACGACATCAAAACCGTTCGTGTGACCGACGTTATCGGCCTCAATTCCCCACGTTCGACTTACCAGAAGCGGCGGCGCGCGGGCGAAGTGGAATGCTCCGCCAGCGGCAGCTCAGCCTATCGCCAGGCCTGCGTTCGGGCCAAGAGACCACGGGCGAACAGCGCGTGGATGAGCTTGGCGGCGACGTTGGTGTAGAAGATCATCATGCCCATGGCTGCCGCCGGCGCGATGTCGCCCGCATCATCCATGTTGAGCACGGCGACCGAGGCAAGCTTGGTATCGGCAGCGTAGAGGAAGACCACCGCAGAGACCGTCGTCATGGCGTTGACGAAGAGATAGATCGCGATGTTGAGGATCGCCGGCATACAGACAGGTAAAGTTACCCGGAAGAACAGCCGATGGAAGGGCTGCTTCAAGGAGGCCGCGACGGATTCGAATTCCGGATCCATCTGCTTCAGCGCCGTTAGCGCCGTCAGGTGTGCAACCGTGTAGAAATGTGTGACCGTCGAGACGACGAGGATTGTCATCGTCCCGTAGATGGCATTCAGCGGATTGGCCGGATTGTTGAAAAAGAAGATGTAGGCAAGTCCGAGCACCATGCCCGGCACGGCCATCGGCATCATCGCCAGGAAATGGAAGACGTTCCGGCCGAAGCGGAAAGCGTCCGCCTTCTCCACCATATAGGCGCCGGCGAAGACGATCACCGAACCAAACAACGCCGTCAGCAACGCAAGCTTGATCGAGTTGGCATAGGCCGTCCAGCCGCCGCCGTCCATCAGGTCGAAGGCGAAATTCTTCGCGGTCAGCGTCAGGTCGTAGGGCCAGAACTTCACGACCGCTGCGATCTGGCACATGGCGATCATGCCGAGGATGAAGAAACTGACGAGGCATGCGAAGGCAAGACAGATGCCGTCCATGCGGACATTGGGCTTGGGCACATAGGGCACCGCCCGCGCCGAAAGCAGCGCCACCTGGCGCTTCTGCATATGGCGGTCCACGGCGAAGGCGAGGATGGCGGGCACCAGCAGAATGACCGAAACGACCGCACCCATCTCGAAATTCTGCTGGCCGATCACCTGCTTGTAGATATCGACGGCAAGCATGCCGTATTGACCGCCGATTACCTTGGGCAACCCGAAGTCGGTGATGACAAGCGTGAAGACGACAAATGCGGCAGAGACGATGCCAAAGCGTGCGCCTGGTAAGGTGACGGTCGTGAACGTGCGCCACTTGCTGGCCTTGAGCGATGCAGCGGCTTCGTAGTGGCGGGCATCTGCGATGGAGAGCGCGGTCAGGATAATCAGGAAGGCGTGCGGTAGGGTAAAAAACACCGAGCCAATGACGATGCCGATCGGGCCGTAGATCGAGTAGCCGAGAAGCCAATCCTTGAAGATGCCCTGATTGCCGAAGAGGTAAACGAGCGCGATTCCGGGCAAGAGCGACGGCACGAGGATCGGTATGGCGAGGATGCCGCGGAACAGACCTTTGAGCGGCATGCAACTGCGCGTCAACCCGTAGGCGAGAGCAAAGGCGATGGAGATCGTCACCACCGTACTGATCGTTGCCATCAGGACCGAGTTGTAGATCGAGCGGGCAAGTGCCGGCGTCGAAAAATAGGTCTTGAAATTGTCGAGGCCGAGAGTGCGTGCCGGCCGCAGCATAATGCGCCGGAAGGTGCCTGAATCATACTCACGCCATTCGGTGCCCTTCTCCAACGTCGAACCGGCGAGAAACGCAGCATCATCCGTGGTGCCACGAATTCGGTACTGGACAGGACTGCGGAAGCTGAAGTCCGGGAAGAACTTGGTGGCTGCGAGCCGGCCATCAGTACTGCTCGCAAGGTCACCTTCCGCCACGGCGCCAAGCTTCCTGTTGAGCGCATCCGCTGTCACGACCGGGCCCCATTTCGCGCCCGTTTCGTCGCTGACCTGGAACTCGAAAGCGGCGAGATCGAAGCGATAGGTCGACAGCGACTTCGACAGCATGACGAAAAGCGGCGCACCCAGGGCGACGATCAGGTAGAGCCCGATGACGGCCATGAGGCCAAACTTGATGCGGTCGTCGCGGGACGTTTCCTGCCGCAGTCGCTTGCCGGCTAGCGGCAGGTATGGTGCTTCGAGGGCGATGTTCATCCTCAGGCACTCCTTGGAAAGAGCAGCAGACGATCGCGCGGGATTTCCACCTGGATCACCCCACCCGTCTCTATGTGTAGCCTGCGCACCGCATTGACGGAGAAGTCGGCAACCAGGGTGCGCTCGCCAAGCCGCGGCGCCGTCAGGCGCGTGCGCCAGAACATGCCCAGGAACTCCATCTCGCGTACTTCGGCATCGATAAGGTTTTGTGGCGTCGCAGGCCGGTCGACGGCATTGACGGCGTGGGCGTTGGCCCCATGCGGAATGATATCGACGGGGCGCACCACGGCTGTCGCAGTCGCGCCCACCACAAGATCCTTCGTTGAGCAATCGAAGGCCGAGTGGCCAATCTCGACCGTCCCGTCCTTCAACACCGTTGCAGGGAATTGGTTGGTTTCGCCGATGAAATCGGCAACGAAGAGGGTTTTCGGGTGGCTGTAGATTTCGGTCGGTGACCCAACCTGCTCGATGACGCCGTGGTTCATCACCACGATCCGATCCGCCATCGCCAGTGCCTCTTCCTGGTCGTGCGTTACCATGATGGTGGTAACACCGAGCTTTCGCTGCAGCGACTTGATTTCATGGCGCAGATGTACCCGAACCTTGGCGTCTAGGGCGGACAGCGGCTCGTCCAACAGAAGCAGGCCGGGCGATATCGCGATAGCACGTGCAAGCGCGATGCGCTGCTGCTGGCCGCCAGAAAGCTGGGCCGGATATTTCCTGCTCTGTTCAGACAGCCCGACCGTTGCCAGCAGCTCGGCGACGCGCGTAGCAATCTCCGCTCTCGATCGGCCGGCGTTTTCAAGACCGAAGGCGATATTCTGCTCAATGGTGAGATTGGGGAAGAGCGCATAGGACTGGAAGACAATGCCGTAGTCCCGGTTGGAGGCAGGCAGAGTCGAGATGTTGTGGCCGCCCTGCAGGATCCTGCCACTGGACTGAAGGTCGAGGCCGGCGATCGCCCGCAGGAGGGTCGTCTTGCCACAACCGGAGGGACCAAGGAAACAGATGAATTCACCCCTTGCTATGCTCAGGGAGATGTCACGAAGGGCGACGAAGTCGCCATAGCTCTTCCAGAGATCGGAGATTTCCAGATAGGACGCCGCGTCTGCGGCGGTGGGGGGAATGCTCGTGGGTGTCGGTTCGATCGACAGGGCATGTCTCATCTGCAAGCTCCGCTGGCCGTCAGGCAATTTTCGAGAATGCGAAAGGCGGAGCGCGATGCACTCCGCCCTTTGTCGATCAGAGGTCAGCTCTTCGGTTCCGACTTCGCGTCGTAGCGCTTCTGCCATTCCTTCAGGATGGTGGCGCGATTGTTCGCGGCCCATTCGAAGTCGTTGTCGATCATCTTTGAAGCGATGTCGGAAGGCAGATGCTCGACCGGTTTGGCGACGCCGGGATAGGCGACCACGGCATAGCCGGCATTGTACATTTCGTTGGCTTCCTTGGTGACCGACCAGTCGACCAGGGTTTTTGCGGCTTCGAGGTTCGCCGTTCCAGCGATGATTGCCGTCGCCTCCGCTTCCCAACCCGATCCTTCCGACGGGAAGATGATGTCGATCGGTGCGCCGGCGCTCCTGGCCTTGGCGCCAGGGAACTCGAACGAAACGCCAATCACGGCTTCGCCGGCACCTGCCATCTTGCACGGTTTCGAACCGGAATGAGTGTAGGCGGAGATGTTCTCATGCAGCTTGTCCATGAAGGACCAAGCCTTCTCCTCGCCCCACATCTGCATCCAGCCGGACACGTCGAGGAAGCCTGTGCCAGATGAGGCCGGGTTCGGCATGACGACATGCCCCTTGTACTCGGGCTTTGTCAGGTCGTCCCAGCTCTTGGGAGCCTTCAGGCCGAGCTTCTCGCCCTCGACCGTGTTGTAGCACAGGGCCGCGACATAGGCATCCATGCCGACCCAGCTCGGCGGGTTGTCCTTGTCGACGAATTTCTTGTCGAGCGCCTCGACGCCGTTCGGTTGATAGGCTTCCAGCATGCCTTCCGTCTTCAGGAGCAGCAGCGATGTCGCAGCCAGCCCCCAGACGACGTCCGCCTGCGGGTTGTCCTTTTCGGCGAGCAACTTGGCCGTCATCACGCCGGTCGAATCCCGGACCCAGTTGATCTTGATATCGGGGTGCGACTTCTCGAACGTCGCCTTGTAGCGATCGAGGTCGACAGCCTCGACGGCGGTGTAAACTGTGAGTTCTGTCTGGGCGGATGCTATGGCGGGAAGCGCCACGGACATGGCGCCGGCAAGCATAAAAAACATATGACGGTTCATGCTGAAAATCTCCTCTGGAGGCCTGGAAAAAATCCGGGAAGCATGGCTGGCAATCTGTCGCTGCCCTTGTCTTGCACGCTTCAGGAGGCATTCTGCGTGGGTCATTTCAATTAGTAAAATTTATTATTCTTATCGTTGGCAAAGTAAAAACTATGGATCTTCTGCCGCTTTATTGAGCACCCGCGGGGCAATTGACGATGAAACTGCCACCGGCTGCATCACCGAGCGGCATACGCCGAAAAGGGCTGCAGCAGGCCAAGAAAAAGGGAGCTGCCGATCGGCAGCTCCCAGAAATGGTGGCCAGGCCGGGGACGCCCGGATCACCGGGGCCCAGCTTACCAGGGCAGGGAAAACGTCTTGACGTTGGTGAAGCTCTTCATGGCTTCGATCACACCCTCCTTGTAGCCGTTGCCGGAATCCTTGATGCCGCCGAAGGGGGACATCTCGATGCGGTAGCCGGGCACTTCCCAGATGTTGACCGTCCCGACCTTGAGCCCGGCGATGTACTTCTGCATCCGGCGGAAATCGTTGGTGCAGACCCCCGACGAAAGGCCGAAGGCGGTCGAGTTGGAAAGTGCGATCAGCGCATCGTCATCATCAGGCGCCCGCACGATCGGAATGATCGGCGCGAAGGTTTCCTCCATCACGAGTTCGCTCGAATGCGGCACGCGATCGACCACGATCGGCGGCAGAAGGGCACCACGGCGACCGGGATCGTAAAGGATCTCAGCACCCTGCTCGGCCGCCATATGCACCCGGCGCTCGAAGGTTTCGGCGGCACGGGCATGCACGACCGTGCCCAGGTCCGTCGCACGATCCATCGGGTCGCCGAAGCGGAGTTTCTTTGCGCGCTCCAGCACCAGCGGCACGAAGCGGTCGGCGACGCTTTCCTGGCAGAGGATGCGCTTGACGGCCGTGCAGCGCTGGCCGGAGTTTTTCGTCGCGCCGGCAACCGCAAGGTCGGCGGCCTTTGCCAGGTCGTCGTCGGAGAGATCGTTGAGAATGATCAGCGGATCGTTGCCGCCGAGCTCGAGGATCTGGCGCTTGTAGTGCGCGTTGGCCGCGATCAGCTTGCCCACCGGCACGCTGCCGGTGAAAGTGATGAGGTCGAAGTTCGGGTTGGTCATCATTTCCATGCCGATATCAGCCGGCCAGCCGGTGACCACCGACAGCATTTCCGGCGGCAATCCGGCCTCGTAGAGAATGTCGGCGAAGACGAGTGCGGTCATCGGCGTCAGTTCCGTCGGCTTCAGCACCACGCAATTGTTGGTAGCGATCGCCGGCGCCACCTTGTGCGCCACCATGTTCAGCGGATGGTTGAAGGGCGTGATCGCCGAAATTGCAGTCAGCGGCTCGCGCATCGTGAAAATCTTGCGCGCCTTGCCATGCGGAGTGAGGTCGCACGAGAAAATCTCGCCGTCATCGCGAATGCACATCTGGCCCGACAGCGTCAGCACGTCGAAGGCGCGGCCGACCTCGTAGAGCGAGTCCTGCTTCGAGATACCGAGCTCCAGCGTGATGATGTCGGAGATTTCCTCCTTGCGGGCGACCAGCATCTCGGCCGCCTTCAAGAGGATTCGCTGGCGTTCGTATCGCGTCAGCTTCGGCTGATAGGCCGCCGCGATCTCGAAGGCCTTGCGGGCATGTTCGGCATTGCCGGCTGGAACGGTACCGATAACGGCATCGTTCCAGGGATAGTGCACCTCGATCACCCCCTCGGCATCGACCTTTTTACCGGCAATGCGCATGGGCTCGTGGCGCAGAGCGAACGTCGTTTCCACCTTGGTCATCGGCCGCTCCTCACTTTGCTGGCTGCGCTGCGGCGACCAGCGCATAATAGAAGGCGTCGAAATTGCGCAGAGAGGCAGCTGAGGTAAGCTCAGGCAACTTGCGGTTCGAAATGAAAGGCACCTGCTGCTCGGTGAGGCCTCCGTGTGAGCGCAAGGGCTCGTTCAGCGCGGCAAGGTCATGGCGATGTTCGCTGGTGCCGAGCGTCTTGTTCTCCGAGGAGATGAGCACGATATCGCCGATGCGATCATCCGGGAGTTCGAAACGGATGCAGGCCTCTGGTCGCGAAAGTACGACATCGATGCCGTCGATCGCCGCGAGCCGCTCGATGATGTCTTCCTTGTCAGCGCGTTCCGGCAGATATGCGGTTGCGAACGAACCAAGTGCGCCGTGATGCACGACGTAAGGGTCGGTGATCGGCAGGATGACGCGCGCGGCATCCTTGCCGAGCCATTCGTCGAGCACGTCCTGCACATAGATGACATCGGGCGAACCGTCGGCCTTGTGCTTCGGCTTCATGCCGTGATCGGCCGTCACGATGATTGCGGCACCCAGCGCGTCGAGTTCGGTCAGGTACTTGTCGAACATCTCGTAGAACGCGTTCGCCTGGGGAACGCCAGGCGCGTATTTGTGCTGAACATAGTCGGTCGTCGTCAGGTACATGACGTCGGGAGAAAACTCCTTCAGCAGCTTCACGCCGGCGGCGAAGACGAATTCCGACAGTTCCGCGGAATAGACTTCCGGCACCGGACGGCCGAGCCAGACCGAGGCATTGTCGATGCCGTGCTCCGACTTGGTCGACGTGTCGGCCTTTTCGGACGAGAAGCAGATCGCCCTGCCCTCATCGAACTTGAGGCCGTGACCGAGAAGTGCGCGGAGCTTGTCCTTGGCGGTAACCACGGCGACCTTGGCTCCGGCATCGTAGAACGCCTTGAAGATGGTCGGCGCGCGCAGAAAGCGCGGATCGTTCATCATCACTTCGTTGCCAGTTTGTGGTTCGTAGAGATAGTTGCCGCAGATGCCGTGAATGGCCGGCGGACGGCCGGTCGCAATCGAAAGATTGTTGGGGTTGGTGAAGCTCGGGATGACGCTGAGCGCCGTGCGTTCCGTGCCCGTCTGGCGCATGCGGGCAAGCGTCGGCATCAGCCCGGCCTTGATGGCTTCGTCGAGATAGGCCGGTTCGCAGCCGTCGAGGCAAATGGCGATGGCCGGGACGTTCGGCCAGGGGTAGCTGCGCCGGTTGGCGGTGACGGCGACGTTGATCTTGGACATCTGGTTCATCGGGAAAATCCTATCGTTCATTCAGGCGGCGAGACGGCTGCGTTCTGCAAGCGCGACTGCCGGCGGGGCGGCGCTGGCAACCCCCATTTCAGTGAGGGATGTGCGTGCGGCCTCGACCACGCGGCGCATGACATGCTCGTCCATGCGGCCGATGCAGCCGACGCGGAAACTGTCGACGACCGTCAGCTTGCCGGGGTAGATGATGAAGCCCTTCTGCTTCATCAACTCGTAGAAGCGGTCGAAGGCGAAAGCCGGATCGGCCGGGCTGAAGAAGGTGACGATGATCGGCGACAGCCATCGGTCGGCAAGCAGCGTTTCGAAACCCGCCTCGCGCATGCCGGCGACCATGACGTCGCGGTTGCGGGCGTAGCGGGCGCCGCGGGCAGCAACACCACCCTCCTCCCGGTGCAGCCGCAGCGCCTCCAGGAATGCGGCGACCACATGGGTCGGCGGCGTGAACCGCCACTGACCGGTCTTGTTCATGGTCTCCCACTGCGCGTGCACATCGAGGCTGAGCGAATGGCTGCGGCCCTTGGCGGCCTCCAACTCGCTCTTGCGGGCGATGACGAAGCCGAAGCCGGGCACGCCTTCGATGCATTTGTTGGCCGACGAGACGATCGCCTCGTAGCGCAGATCGGCGATGCCGGCTGGAACGGCGCCGAAGGCGCTCATCGAGTCGACCAGCAACTTGCGACCACTGGCATAGACGACGTCGGAGATTTCCTTCAGTGGATTGAGGATGCCGGAGCTGGTCTCGCAATGAACGACGATGACGTGGGTGATATCAGGGTCCGCATTGAGTGCTGCGGCGACTTCAGGGCCGCGCGGCGGCATGTAATCGCCTTTGTCGATCGTCACATGGTCGCGGCCGAGATAGGTGAGCGTCTGGGCGATACGATTGCCATAGGCGCCGTTGATCAGCACCAGTACCTTGCCGTCGCGCGGAACGAAGCTGCCGAGCATTGCTTCTACCGAGAACGAACCGCTGCCCTGTATCGGCACGCAGTCGAATTCGCCGTCGGTATCGCCGGCAATGTCGAGAAGCTGGCGGCGCAGTTCCGCCGTCATCGCGCGAAAGTCTCCGTCCCATGAGCCCCAGTCGCGGAGCATCGCCTCCTTGACTTCGTAGGCCGTCGTCAGCGGGCCGGGGGTGAGCAGATAGGGCTCGCCCAGTCTCGGCGTTTCCAGCGGTGCGGTGGTTCTGTCAGAAGCGGTGTTTGGCATTGTCCGTCCTCACGTTGGCGTCTCCGGGGATGACAATGCGGCGGGTTGATATATATGTAAAATCGTTCTTTTGTATGAATCTATCGATTCATCTTATACAACTACGCAGCCGGCACGAGACGGCTTTCGAGTAGGTCGCCGGTCTCGCGAAGGCGCGGATAGGCCATGGTCGTGACTAGCGAATTGAGTTCCTTCAGCGCGCGCACGATCTCCAGATGCATGTCGCTCGACTGGATGCTGGCGGATATTCCCTGCCTGAGCCGCTCGAGGTGGCTCTGGCTGCTTTCCTGCACCAGCCGGCGGACATGCTCCTTCTGGCGCACCATCTCGCGGGCAATCACCGGTTCAGGTGAAACCAGCAGGCTGGCGGCGAGCTTCACATTCGAAAACACGGCCAAGTGCAGCGCCATCAGTTCGTGCCAGCCCGCTGGCGAAAAGGCTCCGGCGCCTTCGAGCCTCTCCTCGGCCATGCGCAACAGGCTCTTCGACACGACGTCGCCGGCATATTCCAGATGAATGGCCGCCTCGGTGAGCTCGATGCCGCGCCGGGACTGCTCGTCCGTCAGGATGCCGCGGTTGACGGCGGCGATGAAGAGCTTGATCTCGCTATGGGCGCGATGGATGTCACCATCAATGCGCCGCAGCGCATCGACGGTCTCGGGCGTTGGCGAGGCGATCACGTCCATGACCGGTTCGAGCATGCGTGTAATCAGGTTTCCCATATGCAGCACTTCCCGTGCGGCGGCGGCCAATGCCTGAGCAGGCTTGTCGACCAAAGACTGGTCCAGCGCGCTGACATGCGCCAGGAGGCCGGCTTCCTTTTCCGCGACGTCTTTCGGGGTGAGCAGACGAATGAAGCGCGCCATCAGGCCACACGATACGAGACCGAGAAGCACCAACGCTGCATTGAACAGCACATGCAGATTGACGAGCTTGGAAGCGACCGTCGCACCGGGCAGCCACGCAAAAGACACCTGCACGGAAAACAGCGCGAAGACCGTGGCACTGAACAGCGCCCGAAAAATGAGATTGCCGAGCGGCAGCCGCCTGCCCTCCACCGGCAGGCCGCGCGTCAGCCACAGAGCGATCAGCCCGCCGCCGAGATTGACGCCAAGAACGAGCGGGATGCCGACGTCGAGCGGCAGCAGCCCCTTGGCCGCAAAGGTCAGGATCAACAGGATTGCGGCGACGCTGGAATGCAGGCCCCAGGTGAAAAGCGCAGCGACGATCATCACCGTCAGCGCGTCCTTGCTCAGCATCTCGATCGCTGCCGGCAACAGTGGACTTTGGCCGAGCGGAAGCGTCGCGTGACCGATCATCTGCAGCGACAGGAGCAACAGGCCGATGCCGAGAACCGCACGCCCGGCCTCGACTGGCTTTCGAGCACGCGCCTTGAGATGCAGGAGACCGCCGCCGGTAATCATGAGCGGCGCCAGCCAGTGCAGATCGAAACTCAGGATTTTCACGACGAGCGCCGAGCCGAGGTCGGCGCCGAGCAGGACGGCAAGGCCAACGTCCAGTGCCAACGCGCCGCTGACGGCAAAGCCGGCGGCGAGCATGGCGACCGCCGTCGAACTCTGGAGGGCAACTGCGATCAGACAGCCGTAGGCTGCCGCGCGTGGCCTGCCGCCGGCACCTCCGACGGCGCGGGTGACGACATCGCCACAGGCGGCCTCGACACCCTTCTTGACCAGACTGACGGCATAAAGCAGCAGGACTGTTGCAGCGGCGAGTTCGAGGGCGACGGCCGAAAGGTTCATAGGCGCGCTCCGGAAAGGTTTGGCTCCGGAAACTATCTTTTGCCCCTTTACATAAATCAAATCGTTCGTTCTGATGGTTCCATCGACAGAATTTATCTTTGGGGGATGTTACCGTGCGCTATGTCCAGCTCCGCGCCTTCCACAATGTGGCCATCCACGGCGGCTTCTCGCGGGCAGCCGAGGCCCTGTTTCTGACCCAGCCGGCGGTCTCCGACCAGGTGCGCAAGCTGGAGGAAGAGTATGACGTTCTGCTCTTCAATCGGAACAAGAAGCAGGTGACGCTGACGCATGCCGGTCAACAGCTTCTGGAAGTCACGCGCCGCATGTTCGACGTCGAACAGCAGGCGCTCGATCTGCTTTCGGAATCACGCGCATTGAGAGCCGGAAAACTTCGGATCGTCGCCGACGCCGCGCACCATCTGCTGCACATTCTGGCTGCCTTCCGGCGCGCCTACCCGACGGTTCAGGTGTCGATTGACGCCGGCAACACCGAGACGGTCATTACCAGTCTGCACGCCTATGAGGCCGATATCGGTGTGCTCGGTGAAATCCCTCAGGTCGGCGACTTCGACGTTCTCAAGCTCAATTCCACACCGATCGTCGCCTTCGCAAGCCGCGACTATCCTCTTGCAGCAGGTGAGAGCGTCACCTTCGCGGAACTGGCAAATCACCCGCTCGTCATGCGCGAACGCGGCTCGAAGACCCGCCAGAAGCTCGAGGCGATGGCCGAACAATGCGGCGTCACGCTCACGCCGCTAATCGAGGCCGAGGGGCGCGAAGCGGTGCGCGAGATCGTCGCCGCTGGCGGCGGTATCGGCTTTGTCTCGTCCGCCGAGTTCGGCCAGGACAACCGTCTCGTGCCAATCAGGATCGATGCCCCGGAAATGCTGATGGATGAGGCGCTCATCTGTCTGCGCGAACGCAGCAACGGCAAGCTTGTCCATGCGTTCTACGAAATAGCGCGCAAACTCACTCAAGGCGGAGGAGAGGGAAAAGTCTCTTGAATCGCGACATGGGCAAGGACCTGGTCACCGGCCAGACTATGGTTGACCACCCCGACACCCTTGATCGGCTTCAACGGCCCGCAGGTCAGCGGCGATGCCAACCCTCAGCTTGCTCAACTGGAAATGACCTGTTATGACCAGTTGGGTATGAACCCTCTCTGGGAAGGTAAGCGATGTCATTTCAGCCGAGCGAAGTAACGTCAGCAATGATAGATGCGGCGCGTGCTGGTGGCGCCACGGCCCTGGAATATTATGCCGCGACCGAGACGATCGGCATGGTCGAGAAGGCCCCCCGTGACTATCAGCTGGCAGCAGACATTGCGACGGAACGAACAATTGTCGCCCTGCTCAAAGAGAAATGCCCGGATGCAGGCATTGTCGGCGAGGAAAAGACGAGCGACACGGCAGGTTCCGGCCGGCGGACATTCATCATTGACCCAATCGACGGGACGTCGAACTTCGCGTTTCATATTCCATTTTTCGCGCAGGTCATTTCGCATGTGGAAGACGGTCGGGTAATGGCAGGCGTCGTCTTCGACCCCGTCCGTGACGAGATGTTTGTCGCGGAAGCTGGCCGAGGCGCATACTTGAACGGCAAGCGGCTCCCTGCTTGTGGCGACGTAGCGCCAGAACGGTCCGTGGTCGGCGTCGGACTTCCCATCCCTGGACAGATCCAGGGTGTTTCGGTGGAGCGCTATCACACCGCCTTGCGTGCGGTGATCGATCGGGCGGCCGTCACCAGGCGGCTTGGCTCCGCGGCGCTTTCTGTCGCCTATGTCGCGGCCGGACGGCATCACGCCTGTTTCGAAGATGGGCTCGATACGCTCGACTACCTTGCTTCAGCGCTGCTGGTCAGAGAGTGCGGAGGGGTGGTCACGGACTTCCAGGGAAACGAGCAGAATGGCAATGGCGCAGTTCTCGCGAGCGTCCCGGCCCTTCAGCCTTGGCTGCTCAGCCTCTTTGCGGAATGACCCGGCTTAGCAGGCGCTCAAGAACGAGCGGCTCGTCCGTTGTGATTTGATCAACGCCCGCTTGGACCAGACGGCCCAACGTCTCCTCGACCCCGCTGTGGTCGGAATTCAAGGTGTAGACGTCCACCTTCATGCCGGCCGATTGAAAGATCGAAACGACGTTCACGCCGGCATCGAGCCCAGCAAGTATGATGGGGTATTCCAGATAGACATAGGCGGCGAATGGCACCGCGCTGACAGCATCGCGCGCGAAAGCCTCGAACGCTCCGCTTCGTTGCAGCTGTGTCAGCGTATCGTCACGGCAAGGGTCGTAGCCGATCTTGAGCCCTGTCAGGCCAGCCCGGAGGCTGAGAAGCCCTGCCGGATCGTCTCCCGAAAGGATGAAGCGGCTGGCGCAGGCCGCGAGACAATCGTGAAACCGCCGACGATGATCTGCCGAAAGTGTTGCTATGTCGTCCTTGAAGTCAAGCTGCATCAATGCGCCCGGATGAACCGCCGCGCCGCCCATCTCGGCGGCAAGATCGCCAAGAAGCATAGGCCGCACGTCTGCCAGCCGACCATCATCGTTGCGCATCAGTATTGATCCGACGTCCGACGACGTGAAGTCGCGCACCGGACCCGCGGTATTGGTTTCGCGATCGAACGTCGCATCGTGCAGACAGACGAAATCGCCGTCACAAAGCGCGCGCAGATCGACTTCCATCGACGCGCCGCACGCGGCGCCCTGCATCATGCTGGTGAGCCCGAACGCGCAGTCTGTCCGGACCTGGCGCAAACGGTGCCACTTGAGAGCGGGCCGAAAGCTCATCTCAGGACTGCGGCCGAACGGAAGACGTCGTGCCCGTCCTTGAAGACGGAAAAATGAACAGGATCGAGGAATATATCCTGACCCGGTTCGAGTACCGTCTCGGTGTCGGCATGTATCTTCACGCGGTTGATGCCGTCGGTTGTCGCCTCGATGGTGCGGTACGCTCCGAAATGCACGACGCGGGTAATCTTTGCCGACGCCGAGATATCTCCGGCCTGAGCCGCGATCGCCAGCTTCTCCGGCCGAACCGCAAGTGTCGCCGCCCCATCCGGCAATGGAACGCTGACTTTGAAGCCCGCGGCATCCATCACGCCCGATGAAACGTGACCGTCGATCATATTCATCGCGCCGATAAAGCCGGCAACAAACTTGTCCTGCGGCTGCGCATAGATATCGGCCGGCCCGCCCACCTGATTGATCTTGCCAACCGACATCACAACGACCCGGTCCGCTATCGCAAGCGCCTCGTCCTGCCCGTGGGTTACGAAGACGGTGGTGATCCCAAGCTCGCGCTGAATATTGCGCACTTCCTCACGCAAACGCTCCCTGAGATGTTGATCAAGGCTGGCGAACGGCTCGTCCATGAGCAGGATCTTCGGCTCCAGAACGATGCATCGCGCAATCGCCACGCGTTGCTGCTGACCGCCCGAAAGGCGCAGCGGACTACGCTTGCCGTAACCTGTGAGACCGACCAGTTCGAGCGCTGCATCCACCTTGCGGGCGATTTCCGCCCGGCTCAACTTTCTGAGCTTCAGCCCGAAAGCGATGTTCTCGAAAACATTCATATGCGTCCAGAGCGCATGGCTTTGAAAAACCATCGCCGTAGGGCGGTTTTCCGGCGCACTCGCCGTCACGTCGAGACCATCGATGAGGACGCTGCCTGCCGTCGGCTTTTCGAAGCCGCCCATGATGCGCAGGAGCGTCGACTTGCCCGATCCCGACGGCCCGAGCAGGCAGACCAGTTCACCCGACGCGATTTCGAGGGAGATGTCGCTGACGGCTGCCATGTTGCCGTAGCGCTTCTCTATACCCTTCAGTTCCAATTTCGCCATTTCAACAGAACTCCGACAACACGCGTGCGTGCGGCGTCATGCGCCAAACCCTTTTGCAAACTGGTTCGACGCCAGCACCCGGCGCGCGAACAACAATGCGATGAATGACGGCACCCAGAGCAGAACGGACAGGACCGCTCCGTACTGCACTACGATCTGCCCGGTGATCATCTGCAACATCACCATCGGCATCGTGCGCAGTTTGGGTGCCCCGACCAGCCATGCGCCTTCCGTCTCGTAGAAAGTCGAAACGAATGTGAGCAGCATTGCGGCCCCGATAGCAGGTGCTGCCTGAGGGATGGTGATGCGAATGAATGTTCGCACTGGCCCGGCCCCCACGTCGCGGGCGGCCTCCTCCAGTCGGCGGTCGACGCCGCGAAACGCCGCTGACGGCAGCCAGATCATGATCAGCATCGTGTTCAGCAACTGCACGAGGACGATACCCCAGAACGTGCCCACAAGTCTGAGGCTCAGGAACAGCGTCGCGATCATCACGATCAACCCGAACCGCGGAAACGCGTTGATGGCAAGGAACGACATCATGAAGGTCCGGCGCCCGACGAACTCCATACGTGCAAAGGCGTAGGCCGCCGGCAGGCAGATCACTGCCGATAGCAATGTCACCGTGACCGAGAGCGCAAGCGACAGGCGCAAGGCTGAGAGAACATCGGCGCGCGCCAATGTTGTGTGCCAGTATTTCAGGCCCCACTCGGTCGGAAGCAGGGCCGGATAGGTCCACTTCTCGGCAAAAGCCCAGAGAAACACCGTCGCAATGGGCATCACCACATAGGCGATCAGGACGAGCATGATGATGCTGCCCACGATCGTGCTGGCGCGGATCTTCATACGTCCTGCTTTCTCGTCAGCATGACGACATAGAGGATGCCAAAGACAGAGCAGGTCAGGAACGTGATCACTGCCTGGGCTGCGGCAAAATCGGGCTGACGGACTTCCGAAAATGTCCTCAGCATATAAGGGCCCATCATCTCCGGAGATGCCGGTCCCAGCATGTAGGGGATGACGAACGAGCCGAAGAGGCTGATGACGTTCAAGGCCATCACGACCAGAAGCGACTCGACCATCAGCGGCAGGATGATGCGATGGAATATGACGACATAGCCGGCCCCGACATCGCGGGCAGCCTCGATGGCTTCCTGTGATACCTTCGCCATGCCCGCAGTCAGGATGAGCAAGGTCAGAGGCATGTGGTCCCAGACCAGGCCGATCACCGGGCCCCACGGGGTCAGATATGGCGAACTATAGGAATTGAACCCGACGACTTCCAGCAGTGACTGAAGCAGGCCGTTCGGGCCGATGTATCGAATGAGCGCATAGGCGACGATGATCCCGGGCACAAACATGGGAAAAAGTGCCAAGGCCTGAACGACGGCGGCCAGGCGGCTGCGGGTGAAATGCAGATAGATGGCAATCGGCAGGCAAATGGCGATCAGCAGGATCAGCGTCACCACCGTCGTCCACACGGTGCGAACGTAGTTGGCGACACTGTAGGGATCGGTGAAGAACCGATGATATCGAGCAAGGCTCCAGGAGACGGAGCCATCGGCTGCGGTCTCCTGGAGCGTTTGCACGATCGATACGCCGGCGGGATAAAGCAGCAGGCAGACCATGACTGCAAGCGGCGGGCCGATGAGCAGCAGCCCTTTCAGGTTTCGTGTAGAGGTGCCTTCGCTTCCCAAACCAGCGCTCCGATCTCTTAGTTACGCGCGATCGCGGGCGCGACGTTGCGATACCAGCCGTCATTGACGGCTGCTTCCCACTCGCCGTCCGGGAAGGCCGGGATCGACTTCGGGATGATGTCGGCATTTGCGGTGCGGATCTCGTCCGAAAGATAGGACCATTCGATCGACGGGAACCCGGCGATCTGATCGACGATCTGTTCCTGGACAGCCGGAGAAATGAGGACGTTTGCGAGTTTGGTCGCAGCCTCGATGTTCGTGGCATTGGTCGGGATGGTGCAATAGGCAAACCCGCCGACGAATGCCAGGTCCTGCAACTGCGCCAGCTTGATGTGAGAAGGCAACTCGCCCGATTTCAGGCCGGACAGCGCTTGGTCGGACCAGGTCGGTACCATCGACACGACGCCCGAGACGAGCAACTGAAGTGACGGCGTGTTGCCTGCCGTATAGGACCCACCCTGGTAGAGCGAAGGGGCGAGATCCTTCAGGATCTCCCAGGCGGGCGGCAGCATCGCGTCAGCCTTTTCCTTGCTGAAATTGGACGCCGTGAATGCGGACGGGTCCCGACCGTTGGCCTCGTGGATCGCGCGCCGTACGAAATTGCCGCCGGATCCGCCCTTGTCGGGGCGATTGTAGATGAACTGGCCGGGCGTGGCCTTGATCCAGGCGGTCAATTCCTCCCACGTCTTCGGAGGCGTTTGCACCTTGTTGGAATCGTAGGCCAGAACCACCTGCGAGCCACGGTATGGAAGGCCGAAATTGGTATCGATCGCCAGCGTGTTGAGCTTTGCGTAGTTGCTCATCGATGCCTTTGAAAAATCGACCCAAAGACCGGCATCGATCGCGCCGACGGTATTGCGTGGATTGAAGGCTTCCATCACATCGACCTGTGGATCGCTCTTCGTCTTCAGCGCGGCAAGCGCGCGATCGGCCAGGGCCATCATGCCCGAGTTGCCGTCAGACACTGTCACGTTGACAACGAGATCCGGGAGTTCCTGCTGCAAGGCCGGAACGACCACATTGGACCAGAAGTCCGCCACGTTCTGATCGCTCCCCACGATCACTTCGACCGCTCCGTCAGCGCTGAAGGCCAGCCTGGGGCTGATGGCAATTGCCGCAGCAGCTGCCGCTGCGGATGCAAGGAATTCCCGACGTTTCATATGCATGCTCCCACGTTGCGTTTGATGTGTCGTTCTTTACCAGGTGGCTTCTGCCATGCTTTGAAGAAGCTCACTTTCTCGGGGCAGCGCCTTGCCGCCATGTGCCGTCACCGAGACCGAGCCACAGGCAACGGCGGCTCGAAGCGCCTTCGCCATCGGCCAGCCCTGCAACAGGCCGTAGATGAAGCCGGCGTTGAAACTGTCGCCGGCACCCGTCGTATCGACGACTTCGACTTGCGGCGCGCCGATTTCGATGACCTGGCCGGCATGGAGTCCTGCGGCGCCGCGTGCGCCACGCTTGATCACAACTGCCGGGCAGTATCCGGCAATGGCCAGCAGCGCCCCATCATGGCTCGCGCTGCCTGTCAGCCGCGTTGCCTCCGTCTCATTGCAGATGAAGCAATCGGTGTGGCGCAGAATGTCAGCGAGATTGCCTTCAGCGATATCCTCGTCGACATGCTGGCAATCCAGACAGCAAAAGATACCCATGGAGCGGGCGAAGGCGAACAGATCGGCCAAATCGTTCCGGCAGGTGAGCCCTTGCACGATGAGGACCCGCGGCCCGAGCCGTTCGATTTCGGCTTTGGACGGAAGCGTCTCTTCCCCTTGGAAGTGACTGATGAATCCCCGGTCCTGTGCCATGGAGAATGCGGCGCTCAGGCGGATTCGGGCCTGTGCGCGCCGTTGGAACAGGGACACGTCGATCGCGTCGCGCGTTGCCGCTGCGATCATCAACTGGCTGAAGAGATCTGTTCCGGTCTCGCACCACCAGCCGGCTTTCACGTCGAGCAAGGAGAACGCACGAGCCGTCGTGTAACTGGCGCCTGGGACGGCATCGAAGTCCTTCGACCATACATCGGCGCCGAGCCTTGGCACGTCGCCGAGGCCGGAAAAAATCAGGTCGTAATAGTACTCTCCAGCCAGCACCACATCGTACGGAGCGGCCCTGCCCTGTCTTGAAAGGATCAACGCCATTCTCCGGCAAAAGGTTGATGGGCGGCGATGTATTGCTCGACCAATGGCTCCGCGCGCGAGTAGGACAACACAAGCGGATGCGCGACCAGAGCCTCGACGGCCAGATCCTTCCGCCGCTCTGCAATCGCCCTGACAGCGAGCCGTTCATAACGCTTGATGTTGTGCACGAGTTGCGCCTGTGCCTCCGGCATCGCCCCAATCTTTTTCGCCTTGATGCCGTCGCGGCCGACGACGCAGCTGACTTCGACGACGTCATCGGGCCTAAGGCCGTCGATAGCCTCACCGTTGCGCACGTTCAATCCGATATGGCACTCGGCTCCCGATTCCATCGCATCGATGATGTTGAGCGCAACACCGGCATAACCCTCACCGACACCGTCAGCGGCATGCGCACTGACCGCGCGGATTGCCCTGTCGGCATCTTCCATGCTCGGCGCTTCGGGCCGCGCGTAATGCATGTAGGTCGCCTCGCGGCGCTGTTCGTAGGCGAAGTAGGCAGCCAGGGCAGCATCCGCATCGCGCTCGACGCCGATGTCGGATAGTTCCGCGATCAAGGTACGATTGAGGTCGCGCACTTCTTCGCCACGGGTACGCGCATCGGCCTGGATGTCTCCAAGCGCCTTCTCGGCATAGTAGAAGTAGTAGAGATATTCGTTGAGCCAGAGCCGATGCCGCCGGATGATCGCCGGATCGAAAATGCGCTGCGCCGTTTCGGCAAGAAACGCATCGTCATCCAGCAGACCCTGCAGAACCTCCTGCCCTCCGACGACTGCTGACCGGGTGAACGACAGGTGATTGAGGCCGAAGACTTCGGTCTGCACGTCCCTGACGGCAACGCCGAGCTTTTGTGCCACCGCTTCCTGGGCAGCATTGGCGCCGTCGCAGATGCCGACGACACGATCGAAGCCCGCGTCGCTCAGCGCCTGTGCCACCAGACCCGCGGGGTTGGTGAAGTTGAAGAGCCAGGCATCCGGGCTGACCTCTTTCAGCAGCTGAGCATATTCAGTGATGACGGGAATGCTGCGCAACGCCATGGCAAAACCGCCAGGTCCGGTGGTCTCCTGGCCGAGAACGCCGTGCGACAAGGCAATCCGCTCGTCCTTGACACGCCCATCCTCGCCGCCGGGCCGAACAGTGGTGACGACGTAGCGCGCGCCCTCAAGGGCTTTCTCGGCAGTTACGGTGGCGGAAATGCGGACGGGCGACTGCATCCTCAGAGCAATCTCGCGGGCAAGCCCGCCGAAGATTTCGAGTTTCGATTGATCGACGTCATGCAGGCAGATTTCGGTAAGCCCGCTGCGTTCGGCCCTGCGAAGAGCCGAAGCTACGAATAGGGGCGCTCTTACGCCGCCGCCGCCAATCAGAGTGAGCTTCATCGGATACCTCGGTTGTCTAATAACGTCAGTCGTAACTGGTCATATCCAGACATGTCAAGATAGGCCGTTGCCTTGCTGCCATATTTCGTGCAGCACTAGAATCGTCACAAACGGTACGGAAAAGATGCCCGCAAAGAAGCCGACAGTTCGAAGCAATCCGTTGGCGGAACGCGCCCGGCTGAAGCCACTCGATCGCGATGACCAGCAGCCTCTCTACAGGCAGGTCAAGCAGAACATCCTGGATCTGACGCGAGACGGCACCATCCCCGCCCATTCCAAACTTCCCTCCGAGCGCGAGCTGGTACAGGCCTATGATGTCAGCCGCATTACAATCAGGCAGGCACTTGTCGAACTCGTCCAGGAGGGCCATCTGCAAAGTCAGCCGGGCAAGGGCTTCTACGTTGCCGAAAAAAGCGAACCGTTCGAGTTGCATTTGCTGACGAGCTTTACTGCCAACGCGATCGCCAAGGGCATGGTGCCCGGCAGCCGCCTGCTGGAAGCCAAGATCTATGCTGCTCCGCCGGAGATTTCGCGCGCGCTCTACCTGCCGGAAGCCGCTGACGTCGTGTTGTTGAAACGCCTACGCACGCTCGACGGCGTGCCAGTGGTCATACAGTATGACTGGCTGCAGCCGGCCGCTTGCCCGGGACTGCTGGATCTGGACTGGTCGACTGGAAACCGTTCGCTCTACGCTGAATTGCGCGAGCGCTACGGCCTGCGCCCCGTGCGGGGACAGACAACGATCAGCGCGCGCTATCCCGACGAAGACGAAGTCACGTTGCTCAAGCTGGAGCAGAAAACCGCGGTGCTGACATTGGATCAGATCGCATTCTCAGCCGAAAATCGCCCTATCAACATATCAACCTCCGTGCACCATCCCAAGCGCTACCCCTTGAGCATTCAGCAAGGCGAATAGGCCACAGAGCCCGATCGGTGACGAAAAGGAAATACCCATGGCAACGACACCCCGAAGACCAGCAAATCCGAAAGATGCAGCCGAGGCTCTGTTCAAGCCGGCAAAGAAAGTGGCAGCGCCCGCGGTCGAAAGACCTGCGCTCCCGAATGCCAAGGAACTCGTTTCGCTCAAGATCGACAGCGATGTGCTGGCGCATTTCCAGGCGGACGGACCCGGCTGGCAAGACCGCATCAACGATACCTTGCGCGCCGCCATGAAATCATCGGCGTGACCGTCCTCGCCAGACGCAGCAGGCATTCACGCCGTTGAGTGGCCTGGAGAGGCGGAAGCGGCTGTTGTCCAGGGATATCGAAGGGTGTGTCTTGTCGAAGGAGAAGACTTCGGCGGAATAACCGAAGGATTAATCCGGCCCTTCCCGCATCCATCCTCCGTTCCACGTTCGGCGCCGACAAAGGCGAAAAGGCGCCGTTTAGGCACGTGGGCAGGCGGCGCCCGAGATCGCCGGGACGGCAAGACCACAGTCGATTGCGCTCGATGCGCATGAAATGTCCCCCTGCCCTTTACAAAGCGGATTAGGCGTGAACTCATTCGCGTTTGGAGGAATGGAGGAGCATGGCAGCGATGCCATCGAAATTCCATGGTTTCACATTCGGAACATGTTCGCGAAATCGAGCGGGTAGGACAAGGTCTGGCAACCGGCCGCGATGAGGTCGTCGTCAAATCGTGGCTGCGGTGTCTCGATCAGCATAAGCTGGATCCGGCGCAGACTTGCGAAGCCTATATCCTGCCCGAGCTTCGCCTGCGTGCGCATCGGCAGGAGGCCGAAGACCTTATCAGGATCGCGCGCTCTGGTCTTGAAAACCTCTATAATCAGGTCGCCGGACAAAACTACGTCCTCCTGCTTTCCGATCGAAAAGGCGTGACGGTCGAGTTTCTGGGCGATCCCTCCTTCGACAACAACCTGCGACGAGCCGGTCTCTATCTCGGATCGGATTGGGCGGAGGCGCGCGCGGGCACGTGCGCGGTCGGAGCCTGCCTGGAAACCGGCGAAGCGCTGACGATCCACCAGAGCGACCATTTCGATACGACGCATACTCCGCTCTCCTGCACCGCCGCGCCGATCTACGATACCGAAGGAGGGCTTTCGGCCGTCCTCGACATTTCGCTGCTCAGTTCCCCGATCCTGAAGGCGAGCCAGAACCTTGCACGCCACCTCGTCGCCGCCACCGTGCGGCGGATCGAACTCGCCAACCTGATGGCGCGCACGCGCCATGAATGGGTGCTACGTTTTGCCCGCTCGCCGGAGTTCCTCGACGTCGATCCCGAGGCTGCGATCTCGATAGACGGGCGCGGCCTCATCATCGGCATGACCCATGGGGGCGCCCGCATCCTTGCGCGCGCGGCCGGGCTCGACTGGCGTGACCCGCAGAATCTCATCGGGCAGCCGATCTCCCGCTTCTTCGATATCGGCGTCGATGGCCTGGTTGATTTGACGCGCCGCAGACCGACGGAGGAGCGTCTTTTGACCGCCCGTGACGGAAACGCGCTCTTTGCCCATGCGATCGAACCGCAGTTTCCTGTTGGCAGGACGGCCGGCAAGACGGCAACTCTTTCGGCTACGCGCCGGCTCGGCGGTAATGTGCCGGTGATTGCCGCCCTTGAGGACCGGATAGCCAAGCTGGCGCCAACCGCGCTGCCGGTCCTTATTCAGGGCGAAACCGGTTCGGGCAAGGAGCACCTCGCGCGGGCCATCCACGACAGCAGCCGCCTCAAGGGCAGGTTCGTTGCGATCAACTGCGCAGCGTTGCCCGAACACCTTATCGAGAGCGAACTCTTCGGATATCTGCCAGGCGCTTTTACCGGCGCATCACCCAAGGGGCGCAAAGGGCTGATAGAACAGGCGGATGGCGGAACCCTGTTCCTCGATGAGATCGGCGACATGCCCCTGGTCTTGCAGACCAGGTTGCTGCGGGTCCTGGCGGAACGGGAAATCCTGCCGCTGGGTGGGGTGGAACCGAAACCGGTTAGCCTGCGCATTGTCTCGGCGACACACCGGCCGTTGCAGCAGCTTGTGCAGGAGGGACGGTTCCGTGAAGACCTGTTCTATCGCCTGAATGCCGCTGTGTTCCTTATGCCGCCGCTTCGCGACCGGCCGGATTTCGAATGGTTGCTTGCAGCACTGCTCGATAGGCACAGGAGCGAAGGGCGACCTTTACACGTTTCTTCCGACGCACTGGCCGCACTGAAAGCCCATGGCTGGCCCGGCAATATCCGCGAACTGGACAACGTCCTGGCTGTCGCGGCTGCCGTTTGCGACGAAAACCGGATCGAGCTCGCCGACCTGCCAGAGCATCTCATAGCCGCGCTGACGAACAAGACGGAGGGGCCGCCCCCAAGCGGACAGTCCGACGACGGCGCGTCGCTCCAGATCGTGCTCTCATCCTGTGGTTGGAACATTTCCGAAGCGGCCCGACGCCTGGGTGTCGATCGCTCCACCGTTCACCGCCAGATCAAGCGGCACGGGCTGCGCGCCAAGCACTAGCACGCAACAGGTGTGGTGCCACACCTGTTGCAGCCGCTCAGGTGACCAACTTCAACAAACGCCCATAAGTTACTGATTACAAGATTCAATCACCCCTGAGCGAATTCTGGCACGTGCCTTGCTCCGTATTGTCGCAACAAAGACAGAACGGAGGAAACATGCGCGCACTCAGATTTCATGCAGCCAGGGATTTGCGGCTTGAACAGATCTCGCCACCCGATCGCAAGCCCGCGGCGGGTCAGGTCCTCATCCGCAACCGGTTTGTCGGCATCTGCGGCACTGACCTGCACGAATACGCCTATGGCCCGATCTTTATTCCCAAGGAGCCGCATCCCTATACCGGCGCCCATGGCCCGCAAATCCTCGGACACGAGTTCGGTGGCGTCGTCGAAGCGGTCGGCGACGGCGTCAGCACCGTCGCAGTTGGAGACAGGGTCTCGGTTCAGCCCCTGATCATGCCGCGCGCCGGCGACTACTTTGCCGATCGCGGGCTCTATCACCTGAGCACGGATCTCGCGCTCGCGGGGCTCAGCTGGCACTGGGGCGGGATGGCGGAATATGCCACGCTCAACGACTACAACGTCCAGAAAATCCCGGATGCCATGAGTGACGAGGAGGCCGCCCTCGTCGAACCGACCGCGGTTGCCGTCTATGCCTGCGATCGCGGTGGCGTGACGGCAGGAAGCAGCGTGCTCATCACCGGTGCAGGGCCGATCGGAATCCTGACGCTGCTGGCTGCAAGGGCGGCCGGCGCCGCCCAACTGTTTGTTTCCGACATCAACGATGCGCGGCTCGCCTTCGCCAAATCGATCGTGCCGGATCTCATCACGATCAATCCCAAGCGGGACGGGCTCGGTGACGTCGTTCGTTCCATGTCGGAAGGCAATGTCGGCTGCGATGTCGCGATCGAATGCGTCGGCAACGAACATGCGCTGAAAGGCTGCGTCGATGCCGTGCGCAAACAGGGCGTCGTCGTGCAAACAGGCCTGCATCCGCACGAGAACCCGCTCGACTGGTTCCAGGTCACCTTCAAGGACATCGACCTGCGTGGTTCCTGGGCTTACCCGACCCATTACTGGCCACGCGTCATCCGGCTGATCGCATTGGGCCTGCTGCCCGCGAGCAAGGTCGTGACGAACACCATCACCCTTGACCAGGCCGTTGCCCAAGGTTTTGACGCCCTGCTGGATCCAGCCGGAAAGCAGCTGAAGATCCTGATCGACCTTTCAAAATGAACCATAGCTGCGCCGGGGGAGGAGGAGCCGCCCCGGCGTTGCCACCTGATATTCGAGCAAAACGGAGGAGATACCATGCTTGAAGACAGCCCCAACACGAAGATAGACACAGCCCTGGCCAAACTCGGCAAGGCGCTGGAGCGCGGAGACATCGAAGCGGCGGTCAACCTGTTCCAGGCGGACTGCTACTGGCGCGATCTGGTCACGTTCACCTGGAACCTGCGCACGATGGAGGGCCAGGATCAGATCCGCGACATGCTGATAAACCAGTTGAAGACGATCAAACCATCGCGCTTCCGCCAGGATGAGAAAGAAGTTGCGACGGACGGTGACGGCGTCACGCAAGGCTGGTTCGAATTTGAAACCGATGTTGCCCGTGGCTATGGCCATATCCGTCTGAAGAACGGCTTGATCTGGACGCTTTTGACCACGATGAGCGAGATCAAGGGACATGAAGAGCCCAAGGGTCTGAAGCGACCGATGGGGGCGGAACATGGCCACGACCCCAATCGCAAGACATGGAGTGAAAAACGCCAGGAGGAAGCGGCGCGCCTCGGCTACGAGACACAGCCCTATGTCGTCATCATCGGCGGTGGCCAGGGCGGCATTGCACTTGGCGCCCGCCTGCGCCAGCTCGGCGTGCCGACGATCATCATCGAGAAGAACGAACGCCCCGGCGACAGCTGGCGCAAGCGATACAAGTCGCTCTGCCTCCACGACCCCGTCTGGTACGACCACCTGCCCTACATCCCCTTCCCGGAGAATTGGCCAGTCTTTGCTCCGAAGGACAAGATCGGCGACTGGCTGGAGATGTACACCAAAGTGATGGAGCTCAACTACTGGAGCTCGACCACCTGCAAATCCGCCGCCTATGACGAGGACAAGCAGGAGTGGACCATCGTTGTCGAGCGTGACGGCAAGGAAGTGGTGCTGAGGCCAAAACAGCTTGTGCTGGCCACGGGCATGTCGGGCAAGGCCAACGTGCCCAAGTTCAAGGGACAGGAGACCTTCAGGGGCGAACAGCAGCATTCCTCGCAACATCCGGGGCCAGACGCCTACAAGGGCAAGAAGGTGGTCGTGGTTGGGGCAAACAACTCGGCCCACGACATCTGCGCCGCCCTGTGGGAGGCGGGCGCCGACGTCACCATGGTCCAGCGCTCCTCTACCCACATCGTGCGGTCGGATTCGCTGATGGAGATTGGGCTCGGCGACCTCTACTCCGAGCGCGCCGTCGCCGCCGGCATGACGACACGCAAGGCCGACCTCATCTTTGCCTCGCTGCCCTATAAAATCATGCATGAGTTCCAGATCCCGCTCTACGACAAGATGCGCGAGCGCGATGCCAGGTTCTATTCGGACCTCGAAAAGGCCGGTTTCATGCTCGACTGGGGCGCCGACGGCTCCGGCCTGTTCATGAAATACCTGCGCCGCGGCTCCGGATACTACATCGATGTCGGCGCATGCGACCTCATTATCGATGGCTCGATCAAGCTGAAATCCGGCGCTGACGTCGATCACCTGAGCGAAACGTCGGTTGTGCTCAAGGACGGAACCGAACTGCCGGCGGATCTCGTCGTCTACGCCACTGGCTACGGCTCGATGAATGGCTGGGCGGCCGATCTCATCAGCCGTGAGGTGGCCGAAAAGGTCGGAAAATGCTGGGGGTTGGGTTCCGACACGCCAAAGGACCCCGGGCCCTGGGAAGGCGAACAACGCAACATGTGGAAGCCGACACAGCAGGAGGCTCTCTGGTTTCATGGAGGCAACCTGCATCAGTCGCGGCACTATTCGCAGTATCTTTCGCTGCAACTGAAGGCCCGCCAGGCCGGCATCGAAACGCCGGTCTACGGCTTGCAGGAGAGCCATCACCGCGGCTGACGTCTTGAGGGCTGGCCGGAGCCGGGTATCCGGCCAGTCTCGTCATAGAGCTCGCGCCCCATGACCTGCAGGCGGGCTCTGGCATTTTCAGCTCAATGGAAAGCCCATTGCCGAAACCAGCCTGAGCCACGGCTTGCGCCATCCGCCTTTTCGGTCAGCGGTATCGAGCGCATACATCGTGACCTGCGCCCCAAGCCAGCGAAAGGGCTCGGGCGGCACGACGTTGGGCAGTTGTGTCGCAAAATCCAATCTGCTCTCCGAAGTCTTCGAGCCGTCGAGAATGTCGAGCGCGATGCGCGCGCCGAACCGCGAAGCCGAGACCCCGAAGCCCGAATAGCCGCCGGCATAGACGACCTTGCCTGAGTGATACCTCTGGAAGTGCACCGCCATGCGCGTGCTGAGATCGATCGGGCCGCTCCAGGCGTGAGTGAACCGGAGACCCTGCAGTTGCGGGAACGTGTCGAAGAAGGCATCGGCGAGCGGTTCGTAGGTCTGGACGTCGCTATCGACCCCCGGCGACGTCGTGCCCGCAAACGCGTAGCCGAGCCTCCCACCGAAGATGATGCGGTTATCCTTCGTCAGGCGCATGTAGTTCATCTGGGTCCGGGTGTCGTAGACACCCTGCCGGTTCGCCCAGCCGATCGTCGCCATCTGCTGTTCGCACAACGGCTCGGTGGCAAGCACCCGATCCCGGATGGCGACGACGCGGCGCCTGATGCCACGATGGCCGGAAGCAAACGCGTTGGTGGCCAGAAGCACCTTCGGTGCGGTCACCGAGCCAAAGGGCGTCTTGACCTCGATCTTGGCGCCAGCCTCGTCAAGCGTCAGCAACTCCGTACCCTCGAAGATTTCGACGCCGAGAGAAAGGGCGGTTCGTTTCAAACCCCAGGCGAGCAAGGCCGGATGGACCGTCCCACTGATATCCTTCGACCAGATGCCGGCCTTGTATCGCGGCGACCCGATCTGCGCCTGGACCGCGTCTTGATCGAGAAACACGGCCTGATGACCATATTGAAGGTGCAGTTCGTGCTCCCTGTGCAGGGCATCAATATGATCTGCGTCCACCGCGACCGTCAGTTCGCCGCCCCACTCCGCGTGGCAATCGATGCCATGGTCGGAGAGGGTTTGCATGAAACCATGCATGTTCTCCTTACCGAGCCGCTCCAGCTCGGCAATGTCGTTGGGAAACACGCGCACCGCATTGGACAGGCCGTGCATCACCGACGTAGAGACGACGCCGCCCGGGCGCCCGGAAGCACCGTTGGCGACGGTGCCTTTTTCGATCAGCACCACATCGAGATCCGGCTGGGCCTGCTTGGCCTGGATCGCCCCCCAGAGGCCGGTGAAGCCGCCGCCGACAATCAGCAAGTCAGCTTTCCGATGGGCCGTCAGCGGCGGCAGCGCTTCGGGCGCATCCGGCCGATCCAGCCAGAACGGCGACATCGTCACGTCGGCAAGCGAGATCACCGACGATCGTTGCGTTGGGTGTGCCATGGGGTCACCCGTCGGTCTTTGCGGTGTGCAAGACGTAGACTTTGCGCATCGTCTCGAGCACCTCGAACCGAACCTCCACCCCCTTCGGCAGCACGTAGCTTTCGCCCGCTTGAAACGTTTGCACCGATCCGTCCTGGCTGGTGATCGCGACCTTGCCGGAAAGAATGACGCTGTACTCCACCCCATCGGGATAGGAGAGCATTTCGGCGTAGGGCGTCGATTGCCATGTGCCGACGACGATCGAACCGTCGGCGCTTTCGAAGTGGACATCGCCCATTTCGTCGGTAAAACCCGAAAGGATCGCCTCGACCGGTACGACGCGGCACTTTTCCAGCTCGCGCAGCCCGACACCGTTGCGATCAATTTTCATTACCTTGGTCATATATGCTCCTGTATGCATGGTCAGCTTTCGGCGGGACACGAGGCTACCGGGTCCCGCCGGATGTGTTTGGCGAGGCTATTTCGCCCGATAGACTTCCGTTCCCGCGACATAGGTCGCCTCGACATGCCGCTTTCGGATAGACCGATCGACGGGGTCTGGCAGCTTGGCGTCGAGTACGACGAAATCAGCCCATTTGCCCGTGGAGATCGACCCGATCTGGTCGGCCCACGGTGTCATGTTGGCGCCGGCCTGGGTGTAGGCAAACAGTGCCTCGTCGAAAGTGACGGCCTGCTCGGGATGCCACGGGCCGTCGCCGAGCCCGAAGGGGCTTTCGCGGAAGACGGCATCGTTGATCTGGGTCAGCGGGCTTAGCGGCGAGGTCGCCCAGTCGGATCCGAACACGACCGGAACCTTGTGCTGAAGCATCGACTTCCAGACATAGGCGTGGGACTCGCGCTCATGGCCGACCCGTTCGGTGATGTATTTTCCGATCGTGCCGGTGGCATGGTTCGGCTGCATCGATGCCACGATGCCAAGCGTCTTGAACCGCTCGATATCCGAGGGATTGATGATCTCGATATGCTCGACGCGGTTCGGATACTTGGCGTGTGATTGTGCCTTTTCGAATGCGTTCAGCGTCATCTGGACGCCGGCATCGCCGATCGCGTGAACGGCCGTCGGGAAGCCGTTTTCATTGGCGGCTTTAATCAGCGCGCTCAGATCCGCCTCCGACTGGAACGGCTCACCCTTCCACCCCGTGCGGTCCGAGTAGTTTTCCAGCATATAGGCCGTGTGGGTCGACAGCACACCGTCGACGACCGACTTGGCATATCCAACCGTCAGAAGCGGACCCTTGACCTTCGTCTCACCGCTGGCAGCGACACGACTGTCGACGGCTTCACGATCCTCTGCCGCCGCTGCGATGTTGGCGGCCTTGTCTTCGAAGAAGCCGTACCAGACCCGGAGTGACAGGGACTTGTCCTCGACGAGCTTCAGATAATCGTAGACGGCGGCAATGGACGACATGTCGTGAACGCCGGTCAGGCCGACGCTGTTGGCAAACTTCACGGTCTGCAGCAGCGCTTCGGCACGTTCCTTGTCGGAATAGGCCGGCTTCTTGTTGGTGACGAGGTCGCCGGCCCCTTCGAGCAGGATCCCGGTTGGTTCACCGGTCTTGGCGTCGACGACGATCTCGCCACCGGCCGGCACCTCGGATTTGACCGTGACACCGGCGATTTCCAGTGCCTTGCTGTTCACCCAGATCGAGTGGAAATCGATATCGCGCAGGACGACGGGGCGATCCTTGACCACGGCATCGATGTCTTCCTTCGTCGGAAGCTTGCCTTCCTGCAGCGTATAGTCCCAGCCGCCTCCGGTGATCCACACGCCTGGCGGCAGGCGTTCATCCGCCTCCTTGATCTTCCTCAGCCACGTTTCCTTGTCAGGGATATAGGAGAGGTCGACACCGGTGACATAGTCCGTGCCGCTTGTCAGATGCGTATGCCCGTCGATGAAGCCGGGCGTAACCGTCTTGCCGCCAAGGTCGAGCACCGTAGTCTTGCCGTCGGCGAGCGCCCGGATCTCGGCGGTGGTGCCGACTGCCACGAACTTTCCGTTCTCGACCGCGAAGGCTTCGGCGCGCGGCGTGTTCGGATCGACGGTCCGCACGTCGCCGTTGACGGCGATAAGAGCGGCGGCCGCGTTGGCAACCGTAGAAGATGCCCCGGCCGCTAGCGCGGCGAGCATGGTGCCAGCCAGAAGCTGGTGCAGCAGAACCCGTGTTTTCTTGATGCGCACGTCTTTCCCTCCCGAAGTCCGAACAGATGAAGCGGATGCAGGGAGTAAGCGACAATGCGGCCGGAAGCGGAATACTCCAAAGGGCTAGGTCCGCTGATCGGCGACCGCGGCAAACATCCGTCATCAGCCAGTAACAGGCCGCGGCCGTCTCTTGCGGCCATTTTCAAACTGACCTACGCTCGCGCGAGGGAGGACGCAGGCATGAACGGGAGTATCGCGACGAGCGAGCCAGGCGCAGTGACGCAGTCGCCTGTGATCAATGAACTGGCGATGTCACTGATCGGCAATATCGGTCGAATGGATTTCCAAGAACGCCTGGCCGAAGCGCTGAAGCAGCATGTTTCCGTGGATGCGGGGCTGATCCTGCTCTATCGGGGTGAGAGCGCGCCGAAGATACTCTTCAATGATTGGCAGACGCATCGCGGCCTGTCGGACATCCGGCATTACCTTCAAGGCCCCTACCGGCTCGATCCGTTCTATCAACTCGCGGTCGAGAACGAGGATGATGGGCTATATCGCCTGAGCCAGATCGCGCCTTCGTTCGACCGCACGCAATACTACCGCGAATACTACCAGCATTCCGGGCTTCACGACGAGTTCAACTTTATCGTCAGCCTCGACGATGCCTCGAAGATAGCGATCTCTCTCGGGCGCAAGCGGACGAGCATCGCCTTCAGCGAGCAGGAAGTGCAACTGCTTGAGAGCCTGGCACCGATCCTGCGGACGGCGGTCATCCGCCATTTCCGCGACCTCCGGCCCGAGACGCTTGATGGCGAGGGATCAGCGTTGCAGAAGGCGCTTGCCCAGGCGATTGGCAATTTCGGCCGCAGCATCCTGACGGAGCGCGAATGCCAGGTCGCTCAACTCGTGTTGCGCGGCTACTCAGTCAAGGGTGCTGCAACGCAGCTCGGCATCTCGCCGGCGACGGTGAAGCTGCATCGGCGCAACCTCTACTCGAAGCTCGACATAACGTCACAGACGGCACTGTTTGCGTTGTTCATTGAAGCCGTCTCGTCGGCGAAGAACGTCTATGAAGACCCGCTGTCGGGCTACCTCGCCAAGCGCGGGCAGCTGACGGGCGAGCTCGCCTGCAACTGACAGGGGTCTGTTGCAGGCTACCGAACTCTTGTGGTCTTGAAGCGCTCAGGCGCCTATACGGCCAGGCTGCTCTTTGTCGAGGGCCTGGACACGATGCGTGACGCAACCAGGCCGAAGACGACGACGCCAAGGATGATCGTCGAGATGGCGTTGACCTCAGGGGTCACCCCGAACTTGATCTGCGAATAGATCTTCATCGGCAGTGTCGAGGCCCCGGGACCTGTCGTGAAACTCGATATCACCAGGTCATCAAGCGACAGCGTGAACGACAGCAACCAGGCCGAAACGAAGCCCGGAGCCATGTTCGGCACTGCCACCTTCATGAATGCCAGGAATGGCGGACAGCCGAGATCTCTTGCTGCTTCCTCCAGCGACGGGTCGAGTTCGACCAGCCGGGACTGCATCACCACGGCCGCAAAACACATGGTGAAAGTGGCATGTGCAAGCGTGATCGTCACCGGGCCGCGATCGATGCCCAATGTCACGAACATCAGCAGCATCGACACGCCCATCACCACCTCCGGCATCACCATCGGCGCCACCAGCATGCTGTTGAAGATATGGTGCCCGCGGAAGCGGCGAACTCTTACCGCCACGATCGCTGCGAGCGATCCGAGCACGGTCGCAAACGTCGCCGAGATCGCCGCCACCAGAAAGCTGATCTTTGCGCCCTCGACGATCGACTGGTTGCTGATCGCGGCCGTGTACCATTCCGTGGAGAAGCCTCCCCAGACGGTGACCAGCCGCGAGGCGTTGAAGCTGTAGACGACCAGAACCACGATCGGCAGGTAGAGAAAGGCAAGCCCGGCACAGATGGAAAGCCGATTGAACCAGGATGGCTGAGACATAGTCGCTTCTCACTTAGAGGTTCGAGACAAACGTGTCTGAAACAGGACGATGGGGATCACCAGGATGACGAGAAGCAGCACCGTCACCGCCGACGCCACCGGCCAGTCCCGGTTGTTGAAGAACTCGATCCAGATCGTCCTGCCGATCATCTGGGTGTCCGCACCTCCCAGGAGATCCGGCACGACGAATTCGCCGATGACCGGGATGAAGACCAGCGCGGATCCGGCGGCAACGCCCCTGAGGCTGAGTGGAAAGGTGACGCGCCAGAACGCCGACAGGCGCGAACATCCAAGGTCGCGCGCCGCCTCGATCAGGGTGCGGTCGCTGGCACTGAGGTTGGCGTAGATCGGCAGCACCATGAATGGCAGATAGGTGTAGACGATGCCGATATAGATCGCGGTCTCGGTGTTCATGATCCGCAGCGGTTCGGAAATGACGCCGAGGTTCAGGAGCAGCGAATTCAGTAGCCCGTCGTTGCGCAGGATGCTCATCCAGGCATAGACGCGGATCAGCATCGAACACCAGAACGGCACGATCACGAGGAAGATGAGGAACGAGCGCGACCGAGGCGAGCAACTTGCAATGCCGTAGGCCAACGGATAGGCGATCGCCAACATCAGCGCGGTCGAAATCGCCGCCACTTTCAGGCTGGTGAAGTAGGCGAGCAAATAGGTATTCTCACCCAGGACGAAGATGAAGTTCTCAAGATTGAGCCTGATGCTGAGCAGCGATCCCTGCCACGCATAGAGCGGCTCATAGGGCGGCATGCCGAGGCGAACGGACGAGAGGCTGATCGCCAGCACGAGCAGAAAGGGCATGAGGAAAAAGACGGCGAGCCAGCCATAGGGGACGAACACCAGTGCGCGTCGGCCCAGATCGGGTTTTGATTGCATCATGTCGTTCCCTAGTCGGCCAGCAGACGGGCGGCCTGCGGCATCCATGAGGCAAACACGGTGTCGCCGACCGACAGATCGTCCTCCGCGCCCAGGTTGACGCGCAACGCGTCCAGTGTTGCCCCGCTCTTGAGGCGAACCCGGTAGTGCCGTCCCGATCCAGCGTAGCTGAACTGTTCGATAACGCCCTCAAGACCGCTGCCCTGCCTGGCGAGCTCGACCCTCTCCGGCCGCACCGACACCCAGAAGCGCCCATTGGTGGAGACATGGTCCGCGGCGGTGGCAAACACCGGACCGCCCGCCTCCGCACTTTCGACGGCCAGTTCGCTGCCCGAACGGGTGGTAGCACCACCTTCGAACACGTTGGCCTCACCGAGGAATTTCGCGACATAGCGGGAAACCGGAGTTTCGTAGACTTCGGCAGGCGATCCGATCTGCAACACCTTGCCCTGCCGCATGATCGCGATACGCGATGATACGGTCATTGCCTCATGCTGGTCGTGGGTGACGATGATGAACGTCAACCCCAGCTCGCGCTGAAGCCTGACCAACTCATGCTGGGTCTCCGTGCGCAGGTTCTTGTCGAGCGCGCCGAGCGGCTCGTCCAACAACAGCACTTTAGGCCGCTTGACCAATGCTCGCGCCAAGGCGACGCGTTGCCTTTGCCCGCCGGACAGCTGTTGCGGCTTGCGATCGAGCAACGCGGTCAGTTGCAGCTTTTCGGCCACTTCGCTGACGCGCTGCCGGATCTCGGCCCTTGCCAGCCGATCCTGCTCAAGGCCGAAGGCAATGTTCTTGCCCACCGTCAAATGCGGGAACAGGGCGTAGGACTGGAACATCATGTTGGTTGGCCGGCGATGAGCCGGAACGTCCGTGACCTCTTCCCCATCAAGCCGGACGGCACCGGATGTCGGCGTCTCGAAGCCGGCGATCATGCGCAGCAAGGTCGACTTGCCGCATCCGGATGGACCAAGAAGCGAGAAGAATTCCCCCCTCCCGATGCCGATCGAAACGTCGTCAACGGCAGTGAAGAAGCCGAAAGATTTGGAGAGGTTCTCGATGGATACGTAGGATTGCAATGCGAATGTCCTTCTGCTTCCACTTCTCAGGCGACGTGCTCAGCTGCCGGCCCTGAACGCCGTCCATACCCGTGTCCGTTCGCGCGCCTGACGCGGCGGCAGCGACTTGTCAACGAAGAGCTTGGCGCGGACTTCGGCAGGCGGATAGACGTTCGGGTCGGTGCGGATCGCCTCCTCGACGAGAGGTGTCGCTGCGGCGTTGGCATTCGCGTAGAACACGTGATTGCTGATGTCGGCGACGGTCTTCGGTTCGAGAACGTAGTCGATGAAGGCCAGGGCCCGCTCGGGATCAGGCGCATCCGCAGGCACGGCCATCGTATCGAAGGAAATGATCGTGCCTTCCTTCGGGATCGAGTAGGCGACCGCGACACCATTGTTGGCTTCGTCCGCACGTGCCGCGGCGATGCCCGCGTCGCCGCTCCACATCATCGCCAGGCACAGCTGGCCGGATGCCATGTCTGCCACCAGCTGGCCGCTCTGCATGTGCCGGATGTAAGGGCGCAACGTCAGAAGCAGATCCTTGGCCTTCTCGAGATCCTCTTGGCTAGTCGAATAGGGGTCGAGACCGAGATAGTTCAAAGCGATTGGGATCACTTCGTTCGGCGCATCGACGATGCCGATGCCGCAGTCTTGAAATTTCTGCGCCAGTTCCGGCTTGAAGAACAGGTCCAGGCTGTTCGTCGGCGCTTTGCCGACACGCTCTTCGACGAGCTTCGGATTGTAGGCGATCCCTGTCGTCAGCCACATGTACGGTACGAGATACTGATTGCCCGGGTCGTGTTCGGCAACGAGCTTCAGGAGATCCTTGTCCAGGTTGTTATAGTTCTTGAGGCTGGCCGGATCGATCGGCTTCAGCGCACCCGATTGGATAAGGCGCTCGCCGACAGTCGCGCTTGGAAAGGCCACGTCGAACCCGCTTCCGCCTGCCAGCAGACGCGTCTCCAGAACCTCCAGCGAATCGAAGAAATCCACACGGGCGTCCACGCCTGTTCGCTTGGCGAAGGTCGAAACCGTGTCTTCGGCGAAATAGTCGGAGAAATTGTAGATAAACAGCTTTTCGTCGGCCCTCGCGCTCTGCTGTCCATAGAGCAAGGCGATCGAGGCGATAGCAACCGAGTGCATCAGCGAACGGTACGAACCGGTCATGTTCCCTCCCAAGGCAGAATGGCCTTTGTTTCGGGAAAAACTGCTGGGGTAACCGGGAAGCGTCAACACTCCCTTTGGCTAGGCTGGGCGGCGGTCCGGCCGCCAGGCACAGGACCTCCAGCGCCACGATGCTTCATGCTGGACGACGTCGGGATGATTGCGATCAGATCATTACCGCCATGTTTTCAGGCACATGAACCGAGAATGGGCGCATCCTCGGTTCCCCGCATTTGGAGCCCTCAAGCTGGTCGCGTCTGTCCCACAACAGACCTCGTGTCACCCTACCGTCGATGGCGCGATTTCAGTGGCCCCGGCGTCGGTTTCAACCGCAGGCCGAAAATCAACGGCCGCAGATCCTCGCTGCCGGTGAAGAGGATGGCGCGGATCATCGTGCGGGCGGAAGAGGAAACGTCGGGCGACGTCGAGATAGCCGTCGTAAACCAGACCACCATTGACAGCGATGAGCGCATCCCTGTCTCGGCGGTAGAGCAGTGGTATCCTGTACCAGGGAACTCCGGGCCGCTTGTGATGCAGCACATGGAGATTGTTGTAGAGAAACAGGAGCCCGAACAATGGACTGTTTTCGACGATCGCCGTACGCTCGTCGTGGTGGTCGGCATAGCGATGCTCGGCATAGGAACGCAGCCTTGTGAGAGCCGCACCGACATAGACAAAACCGAAGACGTAGAGCCACAGCGGCATGCCGCAAACTTCGATCACCCAGACGAGGATCGCGGCAACACCGATCGCATGCCGGATCCAGATCGCCGCCCGCCGGGCGTCACCGTTGAGCACGAGCGTCGCCTCCTGTGCCAGGAAGCTGGCGATCATGACGATCGGTCCGAGGGTCAATCGTCCAAGCAAAGTGGTGTTCCAGGCTGCCAGCAACCGCCCGGCGCTTCCCATGCGCTCCCAGGCTGCCTGGGTGAAATAGGACGATTCCGGATCCTCGATCGGATCGGTCAGGTGCTCGTCGCGGTGATGGGTCAAGTGCCCTTCGCGATAGATCGCATAGGGGAGCCAGAGGGACAGCGGCGGCCAGCCGACCGCATCATTGACGAAGCGGTTGCGGGTGGGATGCCCGTGAATGACTTCGTGCTGGAGCGATCCGTGCCAGGCGATCAGCCAGCCGCCGAGGCCGATCACGGCCATCACCGGCAGCGACTGCCAAAACCAGGTGAGCGCGAAAAATCCGCCATAGATGATGATCGCCAGCGCGACCGTCTGCCATTCGATACGGGAGATTGGGGAAATCGTGCGTTGCGGGGGAAGCGTGTCGTCCGGCCTGTGCTTGATCATGAAACGGATTCCGGGGGAGTCAGCGAATGGATTGATGCGGCCAATATAAAATCCGGGCGCGGCACGCCGCGCCGCATCGCTTTGCAGTTAAACGAGAAAATGGAAAACCCGGTTGCGTAAACCGCGGTGACTGTAGAATATGCATTCTACGTACTTTGTAGAATACTGGCCTGTCGTCAATCGAGGGCTTAAACGGGGTGCCCCTGTTGGAAACGGGTTTCGCAAAGTCTGTCGGCGCGCCCGGTGGAACCCGTCCCGCCATCAGCGAAACGATCCGCCCTGCCTCAGCCGATCACGGCGTAGCCTTGGCGTGCGGCATCGCGATCGAAATCCGCCAGCATCTCGTAGTCGTTATCGCCAAGCAGGCTGATGCCCTGCAGCGAGAGCGTGTCGCAGACATCGGCAAACGCCGGGTCGGCTATCGTTTCCGACAGGGCCTGGCGCAGGATCACCAGGTTCTCTGCCGGCATCGACATGGCTGTGATGAAAGGCAGGCCCGGCCCCTTGGCCGTTTCCGCCAGGATGCGCAAACCGGCCACGCGATCGGGATCGAAGCGCAGGGTGTTGCCGAAAGTCACGCAGTCGATCGCCGCCACATCCGCCGCCCCACGCGACACAGCATCCATGCTTGCTCCGTGGCCGCCGGTCTCCAGCACGCTTGAGAAGAACCGGCCATCGACAGCATGTGGCGCCACGAAAGCCCGAAACAGGTTATATCCGGAATTGCTGCCGGGCTCGTTGATTGCCGCGCGCCCGCCCCTCAGATCCTCGATCGACGTCGCCGTCGACTGAGCATTGACGACGATGAAACTGCATTTGAACGGACCGTCACACCCCGGAAGCCGATAGACGGGCGACGCGACCAGTTGCACCTTGCCGCGCAGATGCTGGACATAGGGATATCCGCAGGTCTGACCGAACAGCAGGTCCGGACGCATCCACGCCTCGTTGTAAAGAATATCCTCGTCAAGCACTTCCGGTGCCTCGAGCCCGTAGGCACGGATGCGCTCGCTCAGCGCACGCCAGAAAAGCCGCGTCGCCTCCGCAACTGGCGGCGGGCTGGCATACATTGCGAGGCTGGCGAGAGACATGGCAGAACTCCGGAAAAGCACCTAGAAACCTATTCAATACATAGAATTAAACCGCAATGAAGTTTCTTCGGTGAAAGTTTGTGACAGCGCTTTCCGTTGCTGGCAAACGCATCCCTCGGGAGATCGGTAATGCGGCCGGATAGCCTGCTCGTGTGAGCAGGCTATTGCTGTGAGCAGCATCACAGACTTCCACCCTAACCGGCTATGCGACCAGATCAGGAAAGCGCCTGCACGGACTTGATCTTGTCGATGCCTCCGACGATTGGAGCAAACTCGTCCCAAACGCCGTGCGCGCCTTTCTGCCACTCCTCCAGTGCCTCCGGCTTCAGGACTTTTCCGCCGTTCTGAATGGCAAGCTCGATCGATTTTGCTTCGTCTTCGACAATCAACTGGTTGAAATAGGCAGCCCCCTCCCTCGACGCCTGTTCAAAAACGGACTTCTGTTCGTCGTTGAGGCGGCTCCAGAAATCGGAGGAGTAATAGACGACGCCGGATGCCCAGATATGGCCGGTTTCGGTCAGATAAGGCACCACCTCATAGAGCTTGAAGCCTGCATAGGCCGACTTGGTGAGGTCCATGGCGTCGGCGACGCCAGTTGCAAGTGCGTTGTAGGTCTCAGTGATCGGAATGCCGATCGGCGTTGTGCCGAAGGCGCTCCAGAGCTTGGTGTGAAGCGGGCTTTGAATGACCCGGATTCGCTTGCCCTGAAGCTGCTCGGGCTTTGTCACCGGCTCCTTGGTCAGCAGATGGCGGGCACCGTAGTTGATGAAGTCGGCGACCACGAAATTCTGAGACAGCAATTTCTGCTTGAGCTCGCCGCCTATCTCGCCGTCGACCGTCTTGCGGACATGATCGGCATCGCGAAAGAGAAACGGCAGGTCGAGCAGTTGCAGTTCCGGCGCCCAGCCGGACAGCGAAGACACCGTCGACAGGCTTGCCTGAACCGAACCGAGGCGAACACCCTCGGCGACTTCCTTTTCGCCGCCGAGCGCGCCGCTCTTGACGATGTTGAAGCGGAACTGTCCGGGCAGCTTGGCTTCGACCAGCTCGCTGATCTTCAGCCAGATCTTCGTCTCGGGCTTGTCGTCGCCGAAGAGCGAAGCGATCGTGATGGCCGTTGTCCGGGCATGGGCCGGACGCAGGACCGCGGGTGTGGCCAGAGCGGCTCCGGCAAGGGCAGTCGTCTTTAGGAAGGCACGTCTGTTGAAAGCGTTCATGACGAAGATCCTGTTGGTTAGAAAACAATTGCCCAGGCGCAAAGGATCGCGAGGGAGACAAGAAGAGCGCAGAGATACGGAACCACCGCCTTGAAGAGTGCGGGGGCCGGTATTGCCGTGACGCCGCTGACGACGAAGATCAGCATGCCGAGCGGCGGCGTCAGCCCATGGATCATCAGGTTGACGACGATGATGACGCCAAAGTGGATCGGATCGATGCCGGCTGCGACCGCCGCCGGCAGGAGGATCGGCCCGAAAAGCAGGATCGCTGCACCGATATCGAGCACCAGGCCAACGACCAGAAGAATGACGTTCGACAGCAGGAGCACAGCGAGCGCGCTGCCGCCGAGCAGCAGCGTCAGGTCGGACACCAAGCCGGCGACATCATCGACCGCAAGGAGGAAGGCAAAGGGGCCGGCTGTTCCGATCAACAGGCCGATCGCGGCTGCTTCGGTCGCGGCCTGGCGGAACGTTGCATAGAACGACCGAAGGCCAAGTCGTGCGGCAAAGCCGAGGAACAGCGTGTAGAGCGCAGCCAGTGCCGCAGCTTCCGTCGTGGTGACGATGCCAAAGCGAATGCCGAGAACGACGATGATGCCGAGGCCGAAGGCGGGAATGGCCTGTCTGGCCGATTGCCAGCGTTGCGCGCTGGTCGCACGGGCTTGCGGCACCTGTTCGCGCACGGTCAGGTGGATCGCAACCGCAAGGCAGATCGCCATCAGGCCACCGGCGAAGAAGCCGCCGACAAGCAGGGAGCCGACCGAGAGGTTGGTTGCGGTCGCCAGAATCAGGAACGCGATCGATGGCGGGATGACATTGTCGAGCACCGACGTGGACGCGATAATGGCTGCGGCCTGTGCCGGCGGATAGCCGTGCTTGACGAGCTCCGGCTGGAATGTCGAGGCACCGAAGGCAGCGTTGGCAACGGAAGAGCCCGAAGCGCCAGAGAAGAGCACGCTTGTGAGAAGCGTGGTCTGGGCAAGGCCCGCGCGACGATGCCCGACGATAGAAGCCGCAAAACGCACGAGCTGGTTGGCGACGCCCGATGCGGTCAGCAAGCCGCCCGCCAGCAGGAAAAACGGTATCGCCAGAAGCAGAAACTTCGAGATCCCTGTTACCGTCGACGATACGATCGCGGGTTCGGGCAGGCTGCTGCCAAAGGCGATGGCGACATAGGCGGCCGCAAGAAACGCATGCGGAGGGGGTGCCGCCAGCACCAGCCCAAAGGCCGCGACGAGGCCGAGCACGATGCTTGGAGGCCAGTCGACCTCGATCGCGACATGCGGAATCACCGAATAAATCGCAGCGCCGATCACGAGGGAAAGCAGACCCTGTACGCCTCTCCCTTCGCCGACCCGCTGCAGGATCAACACAAGGAAGATCAGCAAGCCGCCGCCACCGAGAAAGCCGAACCGAAACCATTCCGGCACGCCCAGCGTGGGCGAGACACCGCCGAGCATGCTCATGATCTCATGGCCGCCGAATGCCAGCACCAGCGCAGTGACGACCGTAAAGGCGTCCGCTCCAACTTGCGTTGCCGGATAGAGCCGCGACGGCAGCATCTTGGCAAAGACGTCCAGGCGCATGGCCAGCGCGCTGTTGAGGCTCAACGGTGCGCCGATCGCAATCAGCGCGACATGCAGCCAGATGCCCAGGTCCTCAGCGCCAACAAGGCCGGTGTTGAAGAAGTAGCGCATGCAGACGCTCGAAAGAACGACGGCAAGCAGGATGGCGAGCACCGATGCGGCCGCGATGCCCAGGCTCGCTTCTATCCCCCTCAGGGTGCGCTGCGCCAGCAGGCGCCCAATGGAGGCCGTTTCGGGCGAGTGGATTTCGGTAATGGCCACGCAAACATACCTTTTGACGAGAGGCTCAAGCGCTCTTCACGGTGGACAGATCGCGGTCAAACAGGGTGGACCAGGTGAAGTTGCGGACCGGGGCAACATCCCGCTGAACATCAAGGCGCGGCAGGACCTTTTCGCCGAAGCGGTACGCCTCTTCGAGGAGTGGCATGCCTGACAGGATGAACGTCTCCACGCCGGCCTGCTGATAGGCTTCGAGCGTGCGAAGGACGGTATCCGGTGAGCCGACGATCGCCGTGCCCGGTCCCGGTCTGACCAACCCGATGCCCGCCCAGAGATTGGGGGCGACTTCAAGATCGCGCAGATTATCCGGTTTGAGGCCACCATGCATTGCCGTCATGCGTTGCTGACCGACGGAATCGCTTTTGCCGACAAACCGTTGGTTGGCGGCAATCGCGGTGTCGTCCATGCGCGCGTAAAGATCGGCTGCCGCCTCCCAGGCTTGCTCATCGGTGTCACGCACGATGACGTAGAGGCGAATGCCATACTGGAGTTCACGCCCGTATTGGGCGGCACGGACCCTCACCGTCTCGATCTTGTGCCGGATCTGCTCCGGCGTCTCGCCCCAGGACAGATAGGTATCGACATGCTTGGCCGCGACATCGATCGCCTTGTCGGATGAGCCGCCGAACCACAGCGGCGGAGGGGCGATCGTTTCGCTGACGGGTAGCGCGAGCTTGGCGCCTTCGGTCGAAAAATACTTGCCCTTGTGGGTGACGCTTTCTCCGGAAAACAGTCTGTGCCAGAGCTGCAGATACTCATCCGCCATATCGTAACGCTCGTCATGCGGCAGCATCATCCCGTAGGCGCCGAGCATCTTGGCGTCGCCGGAGACCACGTTGATCAACAGGCGATCGCGCGAAAACTCCTGGAAGGTGGCGGCCATCTTGGCAAGCAGCGTTGGAGCGACCAGCCCGGGATGGATCGCGACCAGGAAACGCAGACGTTCGGTGTGGGAGAGCAGCGCGCTCGCCAGCACCCAGACGTCGTGAGCGCCAGTTGCAAACAGAGCGCCGGTATAGCCAAGATGGTCATAGGCTTGCGCCAGTTGCTTGTAGTAGCCGTAATCGACCTTGCGGGAACCCTCCGGCTGCCAAGGATAAGCGCCGTCGGGCGCGCACATATACCAGAATACGTTCACGTTAAGGTCCTCAATATGCTGTCTTCAAGGGTTGGCCGACCGTTATGGAATGATGGAAATGCCCATGACGGTGGAGCGTGTCGGCTTCCTCCTGCTGTTCGGCGAGAACGGCGCCATCGATCGGGCCGACCGCAAAATCGCGCGAGCGTACGACTCGCTCCCAAACATCGGCATCCGTCGCCGTGCGGTCATCCGCAGCGAGCAGGCGTGCTGCCGTCTTCGGGTCGTCGGCAATCTCCCTGCCGATACGGTTGAGCTCCATGGCGATGGCAGCGCGTTCGCCGGCGGAAAGCCCGGTTCGCCGCAGTGTCCAGAACAAGGAGCGGTTCGGGATCGCCGCGCCGCAGCGTACAAGCAGCCGCAGATCGGGTCGCCCGATAGCCTTTTCCAGCCGCGGTGACATTGCCACCCAGGCATCGACACGCCCCTCCAGCAACTCCGTCAGCGAATCCCGGGTGCCACTCTCGATCCGCTCGACGTCGGACAGAACAAGGCCCTTTCCTTCCAGACTGCGCGCGAGCAGATAGGTGTGAAAGGATCCGTCGATCAACGAAATCCGGCGACCAACAAGATCGGCGACGGATGAAATGTCGCTCGCCTCGCGAACGAAGATGGCGCCATTGGAAGGACGCGGAGCTGAGGCGGCGATGTATTCGACACCAAGGCCACGCGCATCAGCTTCAAGTGGCGGCGTCGATCCGGTACCGCCAAAATCGATGACGCCTTGTTCGATCAGCGCGGCGGTATCCCGCCCCTCGCCGTAAGGAACGAATACCGGATCGAGTTCAGCAAACGCGCCTGGCCACAGACGTGCCAAACGCAAATGCAGGTTGTTGGGGTGAACGCCAATCCTCATGACCATTCCAATCGAAGTCTTGCAGTGCCAATACGATCAATCTACTTTTTTATAAACTGAATGCGAGAAAGGTCGTGCCATTGCCGGCAGCAGTGCGAGATATTTAATCTATAAAATCTACCGACATTAAAATGTTCTGCCGCAGGTACGTTTCATCCCGGTCTGCGCATTGAAATCCACCGAATCTCACTTTACTTTTTTGTGAAGCGAGAGAGGCAATCATGACGAAACCGGCACCGACTAAGGTCTGTCGCAGCGTTGGCGAGGCCAGCGAGTTGTTGAAATTGATGGCAAACGCCAATCGCCTGGCAATCGTTTGCTATCTCATGGAGGCGCAAGCCTCGGTCTCGGCGCTGGAAGCCGAGCTCGGTATCCGCCAGCCGACGCTGTCGCAACAGCTCGCAGAGTTGCGCGAGGCAGGTGTCATCGAAGGGCGGCGCGACGGCAAGGCTATTGTCTACAGGGTCGTCGATCCCCGCGTGGAAACGATCGTTCTTGCGTTGCGCAAGATGTTCGACGGGCTGGATGATGTTACCGGCCGCTTCGGCATGGCGAAGTTGCCGGTCGACGAACTGATGTTTGATTGAGCGCCAGATGATCGATTTTTACACCTGGATCACGCCGAACGGGCTGAAGGTCGCAATCGCCCTCGAAGAATTCGGCCTGGACTACCGCGCGCATGCTGTCGACATTACGAGCGGCGCGCAATTCTCACCGGATTATCTGGCGATCAATCCGGGCGGCAAGATACCGGCGATCATCGACCATGCGACTGGCATCACTCTGAAGGAGTCCGGCGCCATCCTCTTCTATCTCGCAGAAAAGACCGGTCGCTTCCTTCCACCGAGCGGCGCTGCACGGCACCAAACGATCGAATGGTCGATGTGGCAGGCGGCCAGTTTTGCCCCGACGCTCGGCCACGCCCACAATTTCCTGACCTACAACCCCGGCATGGCGCCCTTTGCCGAAGAGATCTTCCGGAGGGACACGCAACGGCTATACGAAACGCTCGATGCCAGACTTGAGGGCCGCGACTATCTGGTCGATGACTACTCGATTGCCGACATGGCGACCTGGCCCTGGGTCTCGCGCTTTGCACGGCACAAGATCAATCTTGCTGATTATCCGAATGTCCGGTCTTGGTATCTGCGGCTTGCGCTTCGCGCCGCCGTCAAGCGCGGCTATGAAGTGCCCCATGTCACCGGCGCCATCCCCCTGCCCTGATCGACCGCAGGGTCAGGGAGAAAACGTTTGAACGGGCACCTGCGGCGGCGTCTCAGATTGCAGCGGCAGCCGCGAAAGCACGTTCAAGATCGGCCTTTAAGTCCCCAACGTCTTCGAGGCCGATGTGAAGCCGCAGCACCGGCCCTTCCGTAGGCGCGGTCAGGATACGCCGATCCGCGAGTTCGACATGAAGCGCGAGGCTCGCAAACCCGCCCCAGGAATAGCCAAGCCCGAACAGTGACAAGCCATCGAGGAAAGCCTGGGCTCTCGCCTTGAACTCATCTGTCCGTGTGACTTTCAGCACGAAGGAAAAGACGCCGCTCGCGCCTTTGAAATCGCGCTTCCAGATGTCGTGGCCGGGAAAGCTCGCAAGTGCGGGGTAAAGGACGCTGGCGACATCGCCGCGTGTTTCGAGCCACTGCGCGACTTCAAGCGCACTCTTCTGGTGCCGTTCGAGACGCACGCCCATGGTGCGCAATCCGCGCAGCGCCTGGTAGGCGTCATCCGGTGCGCCACATATTCCGAGTGCCCCGTTCATATGCCTGAGGCGCGGCCAATATTGCGCATTGGCGGATACCGTCCCCATCAAGATGTCCGAATTGCCCGTCGGATACTTGGTTGCCGCCTGGATCGAGACGTCGACGCCGAAGTCGAGCGGCCTGAAGAACAGCGGCGTCGCCCAGGCATTGTCCATCGTCACCACGGCCGAGATGCGGTGCGCGGCTGTGGCGATCGCGGGCACGTCCTGCATCTCGAATGTGTTGGAGCCAGGCGCCTCGAGGTGAACGAGCCTGGTGTTCGGCTTGAACAGGGTCTCGATCGCGGCCCCAATGGCGGGATCGTAGTATTCGACCTCGATGCCGAACCGCGCAAGCATCGTGTCGCAGAAATGGCGAACGTTGCCGTAGACGGAATCGACAATGAGCGCGTGGTCGCCCGGAGACAGCAACGCCAGGAACGCGAGCGTGACGGCAGCAAGCCCCGACGGCACCAGCAAGGTACCGGCGGCCCCTTCAAGCTCGTTGATGGCCTCGCAAAGAGCATCCGTCGTCGGCGTCCCGCGTGTGCCATAAGTGTATTTCTGGTCGTGGCTCTCCATCGCCCTGGCGTTCGGGAAGAGCACCGTTGAGGCACGCACCGTCGGCGGGTTGATGAAGCCGTGGTAGTCGAACGGATCGTATCCCGCCCGCTGCAGCTTGGTATTGATTGCGAACTTCTTTGAGATGTCGTCGTTGTCGTTCATGAAATCCTGCACTTCAATGCCGAGGGGACTCGGCGTTCTCAGATGGCGTGCATGCAAAAAGCCGGCGCTGCCTCGCGCCGGCTCGGGATTGCATCGATCACCGATTCACGAGCCGCTCTTCGGCAGGCCGGGTGGGTTGGTCTGCGCCTTCTCGATCGCTTCGGGACCCAGTTTCCAGGTCTCCAGGATCTTGCGATAATCACCGCTTGCGATCAGATCATTGATGACACCGGTCAACGGTTCGGCCAGGCCGCTGCCCTTGCGGGTCGTAACGGCAATTTCGGCCGAGATCGGCCAACCGCCACTGACGGTGCCCACAAGCTTGGTCTTGCCATTGATTGCGGCGGAATAGGCCTGCGTCGCGTTGACACTGAACACCACGTCCGCCCGCCCGGACTGAACGGCAAGATCCTTCACGGCATCATCGTCGTAATACTGCACCTCGATAGCCGACAGGCCGGCGGCAAGGTTTTGCCTGTCCCATTCGAGCAGGATCTTTTCCTGATTGGTTCCGGCATCGGTAATAACCTTCAGACCGGCGATGTCCTTCGGCGTCTTGATCGCCTGGATGCTGCTGTCGGCCTTGACGTAGAAGCCCAACTCATCCTTGCGATAGGTGGAAAAGTCGAACTTCTCCTTGCGCTCCTCCGTCACCGTGACGTTGGAAATGACTGCATCGAACTTGCCGGACACCAACCCAAGCGGCCAATCCGCCCAGGCGACGGAAACCAGCTGCAAATCGCGCCCGAGGCTGTCGGCGATCGCTTGCGCCAGATCGACGTCATAACCGATGACCGTCTTGCTGTCGGATGCATAGTCGTGCAGCGGAAGATGGCCGCTGGTGCTGATGCCGATTGTCAGCGCGCCGTCCTGGATAAATTTGAAGTCTGCAGGGACCTCTGCGATCCGCTTGTCGTTCTTTTCCACCCGCAACCTGTTTGCCTGCTCGGGGCTGAGATCGAAAGCGTCGGCCGCCAACGCCGCCGATGCACCAAATATCATGGCGGCTATCGCGCCGGCTGCCAGAAGTTTTCTATTATCGAGAATGCCCATTCTGCCCGTCCCTTCATCTCTCGGTTTCAAGCCAGGTGCTCAGCCCTGATCTGACACCGACTATTGTCTATTAAAATAGTAGACAAAAGAAATGATTGATCGTCATTCTGCCGGAGTGGGAAAAATCCGTTCGGGATGCGCCGAAGCGCTTTCGAAACCAAGATATCAAAAAGTTTTCTTATCTGATTGTACTTATTTCATTTTTATACTGTCGCTTTATCACACTCGGTTGGCGGTCGATCAAATACGGTTCTTCGTCAGAAGAGATCCCCAGACGCAGATCAGCGGAGACGACAAATCCCAAACGGTTCATCTCAACATCTCGTCGCTATGCGTCAGCGCAGAAGAAATGACCTTGCGGGCGCAGCTTTGTTCCTCGTTCGAAGTGGCCTATAGCGGTCATTGCGCACGAGGACGAAGACCATGGCCAACGGCAACGGCTTCAGGACCTATATCGAACGATGGGCGCTGACGCCCGATGGGGATCCGATTGTCACGCATTCAAGCCGTCTCCTTCCGGTGCGTTGCGGCGGCGCGCCTGCCATGCTGAAGATTGCGACGGTGCCGGAGGAGAAATGGGGTGCTGGCCTCATGATATGGTGGGACGGGATCGGCGCTGCGCGCGTGCTCGCGCACGATGACGATGCCATCCTGCTTGAGCGCGCGGTCGGGGGCCGCTCGCTGGCGGAAATGGCAGCGAATGGCGCAGATGACGAAGCGAGCCATATCATCTGCAACGCCGTTGCGGCCCTTCACAAACCACGCAAGGCACCAGAGCCTTGCCTTATCCCGCTCGCTGAGCGCTTTCAGGCGCTCACAACGGCGCCAGAGGGTGAACTGTTGGAGCGGTCCGCCAAGGCTGCGCGCCTCCTTCTTTCCGACCCCCGCGATGTCGTCCCCCTTCACGGCGACATTCACCACGGCAACATTCTCGATTTCGCGGATCGCGGTTGGCTCGCCATCGATCCGAAACGTTTGAAGGGTGAACGTGGGTTCGACTACGCCAATCTCTTCTGCAATCCAGACCATGCAATCGCCGCGGCTCCCGGCCGTCTGGCAAGGCAGGTGGCGTTAGTCGCTCAGGCCGCACAACTGGAGCGCACACGCCTGTTGCAATGGATACTCGCCTGGGCCGGCCTTTCAGCGGCATGGCACATCGAGGACGGCGAGGTGCAGCATATCGTGCCGACCCTGCAAATCGCGGAGATCGCCGCAGCCGAAATCGACAAAGGCTGAAGCCGCTCGCCGATCCGTTGGGAATAAGGTCATTCCCGGCCCGCGCCCTTTCACGGCCGACACGCGAACCGCCGCATTCCTCAGCTGATTGTGCTCTTCGCGACAATTGAACCAAACGCAAGGCGTTCATGTTCATTCTTTTCACCGCCCTATCGAAAGCTGGTGAACAGCGCACGACAAGCCGCATACGGAGGTCACGTGCGCTACCAGCAATTTCTATCGGGTTTGGCGCATCTTGGACATCGAATTCTGAGCCATCTCGGCAACGCCCGATTGACAGCCCCACGGCCTTGTCGCAGAAATTCTGAAAATTATTTTCAGAATCGCTCGCGCGGCACCCGGGTCGCCGGGGCAAGGACAAACGGGCAAATTGGCGGCACGATACCGCGAGGAGCAATGCGCATGACCAGTCAACGGCTCATCATGCTGATCTTCTTCCTGCAGCCGATCGCTTTCGGCTCCTGGCTGCCGCGCATTCCCGACATTCAACAGAAGCTCGGCCTCGGACCGGCGGAACTGGCAATCGCACTGCTGGGCATGCCCGCCGGCATCCTGCTCACCCTGCCGTTGGCTGGCCGGTTCGTTGCTCGGATCGGCGGCCGCGCCACCATTCTCTACGGATTTGTGGTGTTCCTGGGCCTGGTGTGGCTGCCGACATGGGCGCCAAGCATCGAGATTCTTTTCGTAACGCTCGCCGCCGTCGGGGTAGCGCTGGCGACATTGGAACTGGGCCTCAACGTCGAAGCCGACGCAATCGAGAAGCGATCCGGCCAGTTGATCATGAGCACCTGCCATGGCTTCTGGAGCCTCGGCATCATGGCGGGTAGCCTGGTCGGCATCTGTTTGGCGGCGATTGGTATATCGCCTGAATGGGCGGTGTTCATGACAGCGGCGGTGATGTTGCCCATCAGCCTGCTGGCAGCCAGGACACTGCCCGATCTTCACGCCACGGAAAAGCCCGATGCGCCCATCGTTGGCGCAAGACGCCGCGGTCCAAGCCGCGCCTTGCTCGGCATCTGCTTCTTCGTCTTCGGCATCACAATGACGGAAGGTGCGGTGGCGGACTGGTCGGCGGTCTACCTCCGCGACGTTTTCGGACTAACCGGTGCTGGCGCCGGCTTCGGCTATTCGATCTTCGCGTTTATGGTTGCTGCAGGACGCTTTGGTGGCGACCGCCTCAAGGCCAGCTATGGACCGATTGCAGTGGCCCGCGCCTGCGGCGTTGCGAGCATCGCAGGGCTGGCCCTCGTCGCGGTGAGCCCTGCGGCCTGGGTGGCTCTCGTCGGCTTCGCGGCCATGGGCTTCGGCGTCTCGGTCGGCTTCCCGCTTGCGGTCACGGCCGCCGCCGACCAGAACGACCGGCCGGCGGCAGCCAGTGTCGCCATCCTGTCTTTCGTGGCGCTTCTCGGTTTTCTGATTGGACCGCCAATGATCGGGCTGGTTGCGGAACACAGCGACATGCGCCTGGGCCTCGGTATGCTCATTCCATTCCTTGCGGTGAGCCTGGTGTTGACCGGCAGGCTGAAACCAGCGCCGAACGCAATTCCCGCGCCGGCGTCGACCTGACGGCGCAAACACCTGTGGAAGCCGCTCAATGGGCTGCCTTCGAACTGCCCGTTGCCCCCGTAGTGAAGCCTGTTGCGCAGAACAAAGCCGCCGAAACTCGTCGCGACAACATCTGATCAGAGCGGACGGTCGCGGTGGCAGAAGGGGCTGTCCTTTACGATTGTTGCGCGGCGATTTGCTCCGGCGAAATGCACGATCGAGCGACAGGCCCCATTTCGAAACCAAAAATCGTCAAGAATGGTTACCCTTCAAGCCGTCAACCATTGGGGAGGAAAACCAATGCAAAACGTGCTGAACCTGCGCCGTGAAGTCACCGGCGCGACCACCCTCGATGTCACCGACATTACCGCCGAAGCGGCAGCCTTGCCCGGCTTCGGCGGTCACGAACAGGTCTGGCTGGGTCGCGACACCGAGCGTGGCCTCGAGGCAATCGTCGCTGTTCACACAACGGTCCTCGGCCCGGCATTGGGAGGGACGCGCATCTGGCCGCATGTGACTTTCGCGGCCGGCGTTACCGACGCCCTGCGCCTTTCACGCGGCATGAGCTTCAAATCGGCCATTGCCGGTCTGGCGCTTGGCGGCGGCAAGGCAGTCATCATCGCCGACCCGAAAAGGGATAAGTCGCCAGCGATGCTCGAAGCCTACGCAGAGATGCTGAACGCACTCGTGGGCCAATACATCACGGCAGAAGACGTCGGCATGACGCTTGCGGACGCGGATTTTCTCGCTGAGCGCACGCCGAATGTCAGCGGAACGACCCGCGGCGGCAGCGGCAATCCATCGCCCTTTACGGCATTGGGCACCTTCCTCGGCCTCAAGGCTGCGCTGCGTCATCGCACCGGCAGCGATGATCTGAAGGGTATCCGCGTCGCGATACAGGGACTGGGTTCGGTCGGTTGGGGGCTCGCCAAAAGGCTTCACGCCGAAGGCGCCAAGCTGATTGTCTCCGATCTCGACCCGGCACGCACCGAACGCGCCGCCGAAGAACTCGGTGCGACAGTCGTCGAGGGCCAGGAGATCATTGCTGCGGATGTCGAGGTATTCGCGCCCTGTGCGCTTGGTGGCGTCCTGTCTGCCGCCACGATCCCGCTGCTGCAAGCCAAGATCGTCGCCGGAGCCGCCAACAATCAGCTTGCCACGGTCACCGACGGCGCACGTCTGCGGGAACGAGACATCCTCTATGCGCCTGACTACGTGATCAACGCCGGCGGCGTCATCAATGTCGCTGCGGAAATCGGAAGCGGCCGCTACAGCCTCGACGACGTGATGGCCCGCGTCAGCCAGATCCCCACGACATTGACGCGCATCTTCGAGCGGGCCGCGCAAGAAGGCCGCACGACCGACGATGTGGCCGAAACCATGGCCCGGGAGATCATCGAGGCAGCTCGACGGTAGACCAGACCCGAGGTTCGCCGTCCGCTTAGGTGTTATATCGGGCGTTTTCGAAACGCACGAACGCACCGAGAAGACGGATCGGCGACCTCATCGACAGAGGTAAAGGGGTCCGCTGTTCGTTTTTCAGCGTGGCCCCGATCCTCGGCCCGTCAGCAGCCATGAGAGGCTGACGCTCAACACGCCGGCGATCATCGCCAGGCGATTGGCGCATGGAGCGGCCCGATCATTTTCCCAATCGAACCACGTTTTCGTTTCCACGCCAACGATCTTGGCAGCGCTTTGCGCCGAGACATTCAGCGCGTCGCGCGCGAGTGACATGCGGCCGCCGATCGTATCTTCCTGTAGGCAGGCCATGTTTTCCCAATTGTTGAAGTTCATCGGTATCCCTTTCCATTCTGGTGCCAGTGGTGCGCCCGGCGCCCTTTTGCAGACGCCGGGCTGATCTTCAGCGGACGGTTGCCTTAGTTTCCGAGCCAGACCTTCACCTGATCGGGATGATCTGCGATGTATTTATCGACCGCGGCATCGTACGAGGTCTGCTGCGCCTCGAACATCGCGGCTTCCAGGTCACCGATCGGCAGTTTCATACGGGAAAGGAAAGCTGCGACATCCGGGTTGTCCTGCTTGAACCCCTGGCGTGCCAGCACATCGACATGCTCGGCCTCACCAAGCGAACTCTTCGGATCGGCGATGTAGCGAAGCTCGTACTTGCCGAACATCCAATGGGGACTCCACGACGTTGCCACGAACCATTTCTCGGTCCTGACGGCGCGGTCGACCGAGGTCAGCATGCCGGCCTCGCTGGAGATCTGAAGCTTGTAGCCCTCGAGCCCATAGTCCTTGAGCGCCTTTTCAGAAAGGCGCGTCAGGCCTGCTCCGGGATCGATGCCCTGGACCGTCGAGCCGAGCTTCTGCTTGATTTCAGGCTTCTGCAGATCCTCGATCGAGTTGAGCTCACTTTCGGGAATATAGGCCGGGACGACCCAGCCGAGCTTGGCGCCTTGATAGACGGTACCCAGCGTCTCGACCTTGTTTTTCACCTTGCCGTGGTAATCGGCGTGGGTCTGCGGCAGCCAGGCCATCATCATCGCATCGAGATCGCCGCGGCTCACGCCTTGATAGAGCGGCGCCACGTCGGTCTGAACGAGTTCGACTTCCCGCCCCAATTTGTCCTTGATGATCTTTGCTGCGAGCTTGGTGACGAATTCCGCATCGGACCATGCGGCCCAACCGATTTTCACGGGCTTTGCCTCCTCGGCGAAACTCGCACTGACCGGGCCGGCAACAAACATGCCTGCAAGGCCGATGGTTGCGATTATCTTGAACATATCAATCCTTCCTATGCATTTCGGATGAGGACGGGCACGACCCGTCGCGGAGGGCACGGCACTCAAACCGTCTTTGCCTCGGGTTCGCGCACGGCGAGTTTCACAAACGGCAGTCGCCAGATGGCCCTCTTCTTTCCAAGGCTCTGGGTAAGGCGGTCGAGAATGACCGCGAGGATGACCACGGCCAGACCGCCTTCGAAGCCGGTGCCGACATCGAGCCGCTGAATACCCGTCAGCACAGTGTTGCCGAGGCCGCCAGCACCGATCATCGAGGCGATGACCACCATGGAGAGAGACAGCATGATCGTCTGATTGATGCCCGCCATGATCGATGGCATGGCATTGGGGAGCTGGACCTTGAGGAGAAGCTGGGTTGGCGTACAGCCAAAGGCATTGCCGGCCTCGACGAATTCCACGTCCACTTGCCGAATGCCGAGATTGGTGAGGCGCACGACCGGCGGCATCGAAAAGATGACGGTCGCAATTGTGCCGGGAACCGCGCCAAGCCCGAAAAACATTGCCTCCGGGATGAGGTAGACGAAGGCCGGCATTGTCTGCATGAGATCGAGTGTCGGCCGGATGACTGCCGCGACGGAATCGCGGCGCGCCATGGCGACGCCGAGCGGCAGGCCGACGATCATCGCAATGACCGTCGAAGCAATGACCAGAGACAATGTCTCCATCATCGCTGCCCACAGTCCCATTTGTCCAACCAGCGCGAGAGACAGGCCCGCAAAAACCGCGAAGCTGAACGAGACGCGCCACAGGGCGAGAAGGGCGAAGATCGCGATGCCGACCGGCATTGGAATTGAAAGGAGGCCGCTCTGCAAACCGCCCGTGAGGAACCCGATCGACGCGGCAGTGAGATCGAGCGCGGGTGAAAAATTGTCGAGGATGTAATTGACGGCCGAATCGATGCCGTCTCCGATGTCGAAGCTCATGGATTTATCCGATTGGCTGGGAGTTTCAGTTGGCGCGGTCGAGCGTCTCGAGCAGAACCGACTTGCTGATGGCGCCGATATAGCGGTGCTGGTCGTCAACAACGGGAACCGGCCACGCGCTCGCCGCCACTTGGCCAAGAACACCAGAGAGTTGCTCGCTGGCGAGGATGGGCGCCGCGTCTGCAAGGAACGCCTTACGATACGGGTCCTCCGCCTTTGAACGGATCTTCTCCATCAACGACGCCTGGCTGACCATGCCATGGTATTTCATGTCGCGGCCGACAATGATCGCAAATTCCCGGTCGCGGCTCTTCATCTGCTCCAATGCGGCAGCAGCGGAAACACCCTGGCGCTCTATGATCGTAATCTGATTCCTTCGGGCCACGTCGCCGGCCTTGAAAACCTGGGAGACGTCGACGTTGCGGAAGAACGACCGGATGTAGTCGTTGGCCGGACTGCCGACGATTTCGTCAGGCGTGCCGACCTGAACGACATTTCCATTCTGCATGATGCAGATACGGTCGCCGATGCGCATCGCCTCGTCGAGATCGTGGCTGACGAAGACGATCGTGCGGCTTCGTTCGGATTGCAGCCGAACAAGCTCGTCCTGCATTTCTGTGCGGATAAGCGGATCAAGTGCAGAAAATGCCTCATCCATCAGCAGGATCGACGGCTCACTTGCCAACGCCCGGGCAAGGCCGACGCGCTGCTTCATGCCGCCTGAGAGCTCGTCAGGGCGGCTTTCACTATAGCCCTCGAGGCCGACCGCTTTCAGCGCCGCCATGGCCTTGGCTTTGCGCTCGACTTCCCCAACGCCCGCCACTTCCAAGCCGAAGGCGGCATTGTTTACAACATTGCGATTTGGGAGAAGCGCGAAGGACTGGAACACCATGCTTATGTCCCGGCGGCGAAGTTCGATCAGGGCCTTGCGCGACATCGTCGTGATGTCCTGGCCGTCGATCTCGATCGATCCGGACGTCGGCTCAATCAATCTGTTGAGCAAGCGCAGAAGCGTGGATTTTCCGGAGCCGGACAGGCCCATGATCACAAAGATCTCGCCGGTCTTGATATCGAAACTGGCGTTGTTAACCCCAATGGAGCAACCGGTTTCTCTGTGAATGTCTGCCTTGCCCTTGCCGGAGCGAAGAAGCTTCAGGCCATCTTCGGGATAGTCTCCGAAAATCTTGTAGACGTTCTTCAACCGGATCTTTGGCGACCTCTCGGAAGAGCCATTCTCATGTTCAGTCGTAAAAGCCATAAAAACTTGCCGCCTGCTCAATAGCTGACGCACTCTCCTTGTTTGTGATCTTCAACATTCCTCAAGCAAAGACCACTTGAGGAAACGATTTCCATAGACATGGACCCCGATGATCGGGTCATGATCAAGTCAATCCTCGGCAATCGTCAGATGACCATCATTATAACGATACGTGCTGCGTTGGTTGGCGCGGAGAAACTGCGTTTCTACAATGGCTGATGACGGCCGAGGCGCGAAGGATTGCCTTTATTACGACGCAGAGTTCCGGATGTCCATTGAAAATTCTATTCTTTTGGCAAACGAGGTGCGCCGACGCAACTCGACGACGTACACCGGATAGCCGAACACCCTGCAAAAGCACGCTTGTGCAGCCCCTGTTTGTCTTCCCGTCGACAGAGGGGATGAACGACACCGCTGCAGGAAGGCTGACGGTTAGCCAACGATCTCGTTGCGATAGACGCCCCATAAATCCACTTGCCTGACATACCCGACGAGACCATGTCGCCTGACCGTGACTTCGCACCAGGTTCCGTCGCAATGATCAAGCCTGACGAGCACACCACCTTGCAGCCGAGCACGTTCGGATGCCGCCGCCGCGGGCGCGGTTCGCAGCGCTGCGTTCGTCTCCAACCAGTTGCCGACGGTGGCCATTCGTTGACCGGAGAGCAGCGCCGCAGACATCCAGCCGGTTGCCCCGTCCGCATCGCGGACCATTCGCCAATTTCCGGCCTCTTCCATGACCTCGAGCGGCAGACCGGGTGTGACGTAGAGCCAGATGATCGGATAGTCCGTGGACGGCCCGACCCGAAGTCTGGCAGCACCACTCTTCAGGGAGACGAAACGGGGGATTGCAAGGCCGGTGACACGCCCAACGCTCCTTGCATCGGCGACCGGTGGCGCGAGGCTTTTCCGGTTCCCTTCGCAGTTCTCGAACGCAAGCCACGACAGCAGCGCGCAGGACATCTGGACGATCAGCGAGGTCATCAGGTGCTCAGCTCATCGTTCGCAGCGCGCGGCACCCTTGAGCGCTGCCGTCATGCCTTTCAGCGAGAACGAGTAGCTCGTTTCCGTGCCGCGCCGCGAGCGTGCATTCAACGTCATCGTCGCCCCCGCCTTCATCGCCGCAACGAGTTCGGCGTCGCGGCCCTCCCGCCGCTTCCATGCGGCCCTGCCTTGCGGCGCCAAGGTGAAAGCCTTGTCACCGACTGTGGCGGTCAGGTTCGAACCGGGTTCAAGGTCGTAGCCCATGATCGCTTGCGGCACGTATCCACTGCTCGGACGCGGCGACGGCGCGACAAGGAAGAAGTTGTCGCCATGGTCGACGTGATCGGGATTCATCGTCGTTGGGATCGAAAGTATGTAGCAGGTGTCGCGGCCGTCGTTCTTATACGAATACACGCCCCAGGCGCCGAAAGAGTTGAGCTTCACCGGCTGCGCCTGCGCAACGGCGCAGCTGGTCAATAGGATCGCGCAGGCAGCAATAACACTGGATTTCATCTTGTTTCCTTAGCATGGAGGGGTCAGGTGGCGCGTCTCGACCGCGCACAAGATGCGCCATTCGCGGTTGCAATCGTTGCCAAAGCATTAACGAAAAGCACGCGCAAAAATGCACCACTACCAACGACCGAGACCGAAGCCCAGCGTGCGCCTGATCTGGCCGGCGAATGAGGCGCGGATAAAAATATCGTGAGCCGATTGTGTTCGCCTGATGGGTCGACACCCGGCCATTTGGCAGCGAACATGAACGGGAGATGAACGGATATTTGACCTACGCCCGGAGTAACCGCCCATGTTCGGCTTGACATTCGCATCGCACACCCTGTCGCAACGCTATGATATTGCCGGTTTAATGGCGGTGACCACTGCTATTGCCTATTGTGACAACCTGACGGAAACCGATATTTCCGTGACGCATGAACGCGGCGTGATCTACCTAGACGGCGTTGTGTCCTCCATCGCCGTGCGGGAGGAGGCTCAGAAAGTCGCCAACGAAGTGACCGGCTCACCAATCCGAAACCGGCTCCGAGTGGCCAGTTGACCGATCGCCCTAAGACAAACGAGAGCTTCGGAATTGCCAGCCTCACCTCTTTGTCAGGCGCTTTGCGCTGACATCGAAACAGGCGCACGTTTCTATCTGAGCGCGAAATGAGCGGACAGACGTGGCCGTTGAACCCAACGGGTTAACGCGATGGAAAGTCGATACTGCTAGCACTGCTGGGTTGAATTAGGAGACCCGAAATGCTGCCAGCAATATGGAAGCCGATTGAAGCCGGTGGCCTGATCCGGCTCGGATCTCCGCGTGACGGAGGCTATGTCGTTCCCAAGCGCGCGGTGCTTGCCTCCAAGACCCTGATCAGCATGGGATTGAACGACGATTGGCAATTCGAGAAGGCGTTTCGCCGGCTTGCAGATGCGGATGTCGTTTGCTTCGACCACTCTGTCACCTGGAAGTTCTGGCTCCGGTACTATGTCGAACAGGTCTTGCGCCTTCGTTGGGGCAGGTTGGGGCGCTACCTGGATTATCGCTTGTTCTTCCGTCGGCCGGGCGTGGAGCACCGGCAGATCATGATTGGCTATGATCAGCCGGGGGAAGTTAACGTCCCGAGCCTGTTGAAGGAATTTTCTGGCAGCAACATCTTCCTTAAAATCGATATCGAGGGATCCGAGTACAGAATCCTCGATGATATCGCGGTGAATTCGAGCCGCTTTACCTGCGTCGTAATCGAATTTCATGATGTCGACCTCCATCGAGATCGGATCCTTCGGTTTGTCGAGGGAATGACGAATTTTTCAATCGTCTTTCTTCATCCCAACAATTTTGCCGGCACTGATGACCAAGGCGACCCACTGGTTCTGGAAATGTGCCTCGTCCGGGGCGACCTGCTCGACCCCGCGGTGCCTGGCGAACCAAGGCCCGAACTGCCGGCAAATACGTCAAGCCGCGCTGACATTGAGCTGCGATTCGCTCCAGCGGACACAAGTCAGCCGCCCGAATTTCGTCGCGACAGGGCGGTTGGGGCCGAATGACCTCGGCGCGGAAATGATCCGCGTCAACAGCATTGCGCCGGCAGTGACCCGCACGTACTCGCTGGGATCAGCATTGAGCGATGCCAGTGAAGAAGAGAATCTGACGCACACGCCCATCCGGCGGCAAGCTGGATTCAGGAAGAGCGAAGTGGATCCAGCGCTAGCCCTCCGGCGGTGACCAGGGGCCAGTGGCCCCTGCCCGCCTGCGTTGCCGCGCTCTGCTTACTGTTGAGCCGGCGCCCCGGTTTGAAGTTTTTCCTGGATTTTCTTGGCAACAGCCGGGTCGTCCTGTGCGGCCGACAGGATGGAGGAATACTCCTCAACTGAAATAGCGGAAGAAGATTCCACAGCCTCGACCATCTCCTTGCTCGCTTCTGCCTCAAGCTTTTCCTTTGCTGCGGCGTCCGTCGTTGCGTCGATTTTTGCAGAGTATTCCTGCCTCACCTTGTCGACCTGGAGGTAGGCCACGGCAAAAGCCTCGATCTTCTGGTCGCTGATGGCGGCGTTTGCGCCCGTGTTGTCAGCTTGACCCTGGCTCGGCTGTGTCGTTTGCGACTGGGCAGTTTCAAGCGCGAAGGCCGGGCCGAAGGCCGCAACACTGAAGACAGCAGCGGTCAGCGATGCAACGAGTGTGTGTCGAATATTCATGTCTATTCCTTTGTGACGTGTTCGTCGGCGATTTAGTGCCGCGCTCAATTGCTCCTTCAGACGGGATGCATATGGAACGTCACGGACAATGAAGCCCTCGAAAGGGACCGTTGCGGCAGCGATAGGGTAATTTGCTGACCATTGAGCGGCGGCTTTGTGGCTCCCACCGAGGCCCGCCGCCGACCTCGGCGAACGGGGCCAGGCGATGATGGGACATGTAAAACAGGAGCGTCAGCCGCGGAGCAGCTGGTCCGATTTTCGCCCGAGAAATTTGATCCGCCCGCGCGACGGTCGCATGATTACCACCCGAACCGAGACTCGGTTTGGCGCCTAATGGGCGGTATAGGCTCCATCGACCAGGTGGTAGCTACCGGAGATAAAGCTGGCCTGTTCGGACAGCAGAAAACAGACGAGCGCGGCAACTTCGTCCGGTGTGCCCCGTCGGCCCATCGGCTGAAGCGCTTCCAAACGTCGGTTGCTCGTCAGATCGGATCGTTCGGATACCAAAGGCGTTTCGATCCAGCCGGGGCCGACCGCGTTGATGCGGATGCCTCGTCTCGCATATTCGATTGCGGCCACCTTGGTCAGTCCGACAATTCCGTGTTTTGCGGCGGTATACGCCGATGCCATCGGCAAGCCGACCGAACCGAGGATGGATGACATGTTGACGATCGCGCCACCGCCCTGCCCGAGCATCGCGGTAATCTGGTACTTCATGCAGTAGAACACGCCATTCAAGTTGACGTTCATCAGCCTCTGCCAATCGTCGATCGCATAATCCGCCGTCACTTTTCGCACGCCGTCGACACCTGCGTTGTTGACCGCCAGATGCAGGCCTCCGCATGTCTTGACAACGGACGCGACCAATTCCTCCACCGCAGCAGGGTCGGCGACGTCGACCTCAAAGGGATAGGCCGTGCCGCCGGACGAACAGATTTCTGCAGCCACCTCACGCGCGGCATCGGCATTGACATCTGCCACAGCTACCGTTGCCCCTTCCTCGCCGAGTTGGCGAGAAATGGCTGCACCTATTCCGGAGCCCCCTCCGGTTACAAGTGCGACTTTCGTGGCGAAGCCAAGCTTCATTGTATGCATCCTCGTTCCCGACTCTAATCGACCAGAGACAGACACAAGCTGCAAGAAGTTTCGTTGGATGTCATGGGTTTTGTCAGGCCGCCCTGCGACCCTCCAAGTCCAATCACCCTGATCCATCCGTATTACGGGGCGTTCTCCACCACGGAACCAAGCATAGCATCTTGGCCGAAGGCCACTTGAGTGTTAAAGACGAAGCAGTGCTCACCGATTTACTAGTAGGTGGATATGGACAGTCGCGGCGTTACCCGCCGAGCGATTCTGCTCGGCAGCTTGGCATTAACGGCATCTGGGTGCACATCAACGGCGGAGCAATATGGCGGGACGATCCTTTCTGCCTTCGGCGGAGGACCGTCGTATCGATATCGACGAAAAAGTGTCGGTTATGACGGAAACGAACCCCCTGGCACAATCGTCGTCAACACATCCGAGCGTTATCTCTACCTCGTCGAGGGCGGCGGTCGGGCCATCCGCTACGGCATTGCCGTCGGAGAAGATGGGCGTACGCTCAAGGGACCGGCCTCGATCGGCCGCAAGGCCGAGTGGCCGTCTTGGAGACCGACAGAAAGCATGATGGAGCGCAAACCGCGCTTGCGACAATACGCCGGCGGCGTCAGCGGTGGGCCGCATAATCCACTTGGAGCAGCTGCGCTGTATCTCTACCGGGGCGGGCAGGATTCCATGTTCAGACTGCACGGAACAAATGAACCCTGGACGATTGGTCAGGCAGTATCGAGCGGCTGCGTCCGGTTGACGAACGAAGATATCGTCGATCTGTACAACCGCACTCCAGTCGGAACGAAGGTTCTCGTGATTTGAACACGCATTTATGTCGGACGATGCAAAATGTGTTCTTTTTGCACTAGGCGTAAGCGTAGAACGCCCTATTAATATAAGCGTTGCCTTCGATAAACCGATTCCATTCTAAGGAGAGGATGTCTTGATGAGCAGAAACCTAATCGTAATCGTTACCTTGCTTTCCGTCGTGGGCCTTAGCGGCTGCGATACTATTGGCAAAGGCAAAGGCAAGTCGCCGCCGCCGGTAGCCGCCGAACCGGCACCTGTCTACAAGTAACTTGAACTTCGGATGGGTGGGAAGGACGAACGTCCTTCCCACATCATTCTAGCCGGCCGGATCAGCTTTGACGTTGCCGGCCAGTAGAAGTGTGCTCATCGGAGTTCAGGAGATAGCGCATAGTGATGCCGCTTTTGAGAGGCCGACTAATGCTGATGGCAGGGCTCGCATTTGCGATTGCTGGCTGCCAGTCAGAAGATCAGAAGCCACAACCGCGTTTCGTCTCAAGTAGCAGCAGCGCACCGGCGGTGACCGCAGGTGCGGTCCGCGAAAGCGGTTACTTCATCGAATTTCGATCCCGCTACGCCCTCAGTTACGGCCACACTTACGTCGTTTTCGGACGAACGAACAAGGCTGGCGGAATGATCAATCCCGAAGTGGCCGGACTTGCACCGGCAACCGCCAGCGCGACACCCTATGTCATCGGACATTTTCTGCCCGTACCCGCGGAAACCGGAGCGAGCGACGGTGACCTCGAGGAGGAATACAGGTCGGCAAGCTGGCGCGTCATGCTGACGGAGGCCGAGTACAACAAAACAGTCGCCTTTATCAGGCAGCTCAAGGCCAAATCGAAATTCTGGCAGGCGTCGGTTTACAACTGCAATGCATTCGTCGCGGACATTGCCCGTTCAATGGGATATAAGACGCCCGGTATCTGGCTAAGGCCACAGGAATTCGTTACCAAACTTAGGCAGATGAATGCAGGCTAAAGGCGATCAATCCAGAGCTTTGCGTCCAATCAGTTGTAGATCGCAGAAGGGCTTCGGTGATTTGAAGTGATCGTATCGATGGCCACCCTGGGCAAGATCGTGTGGGTGATCGGCATCATCGCATGGTACTTTATTCGCGTACCATTCGAACGCCGCGCAAAACGCGTTAACGTCGTCAGCAACCGCCGCTCGCCCGTCGACATGTTTGGGCTCGCATCAGGACTGATCGGCCTTGCAATCGTTCCCGCCATGTATGTCGCCACCGGCTTTCCACAGGCAGCCGACCGTTCCGCCAGTGCGTGGTCCGTGGTCGTCGGGACGGTCGTTTTCTTCTCCGCCCTTTGGGTCTTTCGAAGGACTCATAAGGAACTCGGCCGCAACTGGTCCATTACGTTGGAGATCCGCGACAAGCACGAATTGATCTCCGGTGGCCCCTACGCCTTCGTTCGCCACCCGATGTATACGTCCTTCATGTTGATGGGTGTCGGCCAAGCCTTGTTGTTGCCCAACTGGGTGGCAGGGCTCGCGGGCCTGCTCGGGTTCGCCGTACTTTTCTTTCTGAGGGTCGACAAGGAGGAGCGTATGATGCTGGAGATTTTCGGTATTCAGTACCGTGATTACATGCAGCGGACCAAGCGCATCGTCCCCTACCTTTACTAAAGGCGATATCATGCGAGGCCGAGCCATCAAGCTTTCGGTGCCAAGGCGCCTTGTCTGCGACCTGATGCGGTTTTCGATCGGGATTCCGCGCGTTACCGTGCAGCGGCAGATGAACCTCGACCCGCTGCAAAAGGCCAGATTGGCGCAGTCAAACAAGCCGTCCTGGACCGTCCTGTTCCTGAAGGGATATGCGCTTCTGTGCCGGGAGACACCGGAGCTCCGGCGTGCCTACGTAAAGCTTCCCTGGCCCCAGCTCTACGAATATCCGGAAAGCGTTGCCTCCATCGCTCATGAGCGCGAGTACGAAGGGGAGCGGGTTGTCCTGCTGAGCAAGATCAAATGTCCGGAACGCCGGGCCATCCCTGAACTCGCCGCTACGATCGACGACGCGCGGTCGCGACCGGTGACAGAAATCAAGGAATTCCGACGGGCCCTGAAAATCGCGCGCGCACCGGGACCAATCCGCTGGCTGCTCATGTGGCTTGGGCTCAATATTGGGTCACGGCGGGCGCATTATTTCGGCACGTTCCAGCTATCGGTCTATTCCGGTCTCGGGGCAGAATCACTCAATCCGCTGACGCCCCTCACGACCCTTTTCAACTACGGTCGCATCGCGCAGGACGGCACAGTGACAGTGCGCATCCACTACGACCACCGCGTCATGGACGGCGCCAATGTGGCTCGCGCGCTCGAGCGCTTCGAAGCGATCCTCAACGGTGAGGTCGCTGACGAGGTGTCGAGCCAAGAGCACGGCGCAGCGGTTCCTGCGGCGGCACTTTGATGGAAGACCACATGAAGGCACTGGATGAAACCCGTCTGGCAATCGTGGTCGTTGGCGCCTCACGCGGCATTGGCAGGGCGATTGCCAAAGTCGCGGCGCGCGACGGGGCCCCGATCGTTCTGGTTGCACGCTCCCTTGACGATCTGGCGGCAGCGGCGAGCGAAATTCGCGAGGCCGGAGGCGAAGCCTTCACCCTCGAACTCGATCTCTTCTCGGCCGATGCTTCCGTGCGTCTGGCGGGCTTCCTGAGCGCAAACAAACTGTCATGCGATGTGCTCGTCAACAGCGCCGGCTATGGTCTGCGCGGGGGCGCAACGACACTCCCCATCCCCGAGCAGCTGGGGATCATTGACCTCAACATACGCGCGCTCACCGACTTGTCGCTTCATTTCCTGCCGGCAATGGTGGCGCGCGGCCGTGGCGGTGTGCTTAACCTTGGATCCATTGCCGGTTTCATGCCCGGACCGGGCATGGCGCTCTATTACGCCAGCAAGAGTTACGTGCGGTCATTCTCCTTCGCTCTTCACCAGGAGTTGCGCCGCACCGGCGTCACGGTGACATGCGTTGCTCCCGGACCGGTTGCGACAGAATTCCTCCGTCGCTCAGGCGCGGATCGCGTAACGCTTTTCAAGGTGTTGCCAAGGGTCGATGCGGATTACGTTGCCGAGCGGGCCTGGCGCGGTTTCAAGGCGGGGCGACGCCTGGTCATCCCCGGCATCTCCGCCAAGCTGGCTGCCTTTGCAGCCGCGTGGCTGCCATCGGCAATCATGCTGCCCCTGATCGGTCGATTGCAGCGACGCAGCAGCGACCTTTGTCCTTGCGGTTCCGGTATCAAGTTCAAAGATTGCTGTGGGAGCCGTTCGCGCAGCGCCGAATTGCGACAAAGCACCGGAAGCCGCTGAAATGATTGGCAACGCCGACGCTTAAAAAAATTCTGCGCGACACTTGAAGTGCGGCCCGAGCGCTCCCACCTAGCGAACAACCCGCTGGTCCGGGCCCCTCTGGCGAGAGCTTCCGGCGCTCTTGCGATGTCGGACCTTATCCGACATCTGCGCCGGCGGAGCTTTATTCCGTGGATACTTCCTTTCTGTTTATCGAATGGCTGAGCAAGCCAATCTGGATGTGGCTCAGCTTCATCACGCTGGTCATCGCCATCCTCTCCTTTGATCTTGGTGTCCTGCATAAGGAAAACAAGGAAATCGAAGTCGGCGAGAGCATCAAGCTCTCGGCTCTCTACATTTCGCTCGGCCTCGCCTTCGGCGGCTGGGTCTGGTGGTATCTGGGCGCAGATGCCGGCCTTGCCTACATGACCGGCTTCGTCGTCGAAAAGACGCTGGCACTCGACAACGTCTTCGTCATCGCCCTGATCTTCTCATTCTTTGCCGTACCCCGACTCTATCAGCACCGGGTGCTTTTCTGGGGCATCCTCGGCGTCATCGTCCTGCGCGCCATCATGATCGGTGTGGGCGCGACGCTTGTCGCTGAATTCTCGTGGCTGCTCTATATCTTCGCTGCTTTCCTTGTCGTGACCGGCCTGAAGATGCTGTTCATGAAGGAGGCCGACCCGGACATTTCCAACAATGCGCTGGTGCGTTTCATGCGCAACCGCTTCAACGTGACGGAAGGCCACCATGGCGAGCACTTCTTCGTCAAGCAGGCCGACCCGAAGACCGGCAAGCTGGTCTGGTTCATCACGCCCCTGTTCATGGCGCTGGTGCTGATCGAAGTCGCTGACGTGATCTTCGCCGTCGACTCGGTGCCTGCGATCTTCGCTATCACCACCGACCCGTTCCTCGTCTACACCTCGAACATCTTCGCTATCCTCGGCCTGCGTGCGCTCTATTTCGCACTGGCTGCGATGATCCACCGCTTCCGATACCTGAAACCGGCTCTCGCCGTGGTCCTGATCTTCATCGGTTCGAAGGTCTTCGTTGCCGACCTCCTTGGCCTCGAAAAGTTCCCGGCGGCGTTCTCGCTCGGAATCACCTTCGCGATTATCGCGAGCGGCGTGATCTGGAGCCTGGTCAAGACGCGCGGGGAACCGGTTCCTGCCGAGTAACACCCGGCGACGATTACGCCGGGAGGCTGCCCGAGAGGGCAGCCGATCCCTTCCACCGACAATCAATAGACCGCGGGTGCTTGAAAATGCGCCCGCGGTTCGCGTTTATGGCTGCTCTGCCTCGTCGCCCTGCGCAACAACCAACGCGCGGATCTTCGTCGCCTTCTCGAAATGGTCGAGCCTATGGGTCCTGATCCACCATTCGGCCGCTTCCATCAGGAGCTCCGGATCATCGTTCCTGTTTGCGAAGAAGGCATAGAACGAAACACCGACGCCAGGTCCCTTTTGCGCGATCTTCCGATCGCAGATCTCTATGATTTTCCGTTGCAAGGCAGCTCTCACGTCCAGCTCCGATCGGTTTTCTGATAGCCTCACGCCCGGCCTCGCCTTCGGCCAGGCTCGATGGGCGAGGCTCTCCCCCGCAAGGGATTAGCCACACCCTGCTGGACGGTACAATCCTTGACAGACCAAGCGGCTGACTATTGCTCGGCTGCTTTGATTGCGGAAACGCTGTCGGCGGGATTCCCCCTGCCCCACGTGCCGATCTTGACGTCGATGCTTAACGTGTATATACACGCATTATGGCACATTGTTATTGCATCCTCCTGCGCAAGGCTTCCAGGCGAGTAACGTCGCTCTATGACGAAGCGCTCGCGCCCATTGGCGTCAATCTGGCGCAGTTCAGCCTGCTCCGAAATATCCAGCGGGCGGAGCCCATTTCGCTGACGGATCTGGGACACCGGACAGAGCTCGACCGTTCGACGGTCAGTCGAAACGTCAAGGTTCTGGAAAAGATGGAGCTGGTCGCGATGACGAACGGCCAGGATCAACGCGAATCGGCTGTCCAACTGTCCGACAAGGGGCGGCAGGTGCTTACAGACGGCGCCCCACTCTGGGACAGCGTTCAGACGGAAATAGAGGCCAAGCTCGGCAATGAAGCTTCCGCGCAACTGACGGCCTTGCTGCAGGCTCTCTGACTCAATCAACACAATCGATCCACGGAAGGAAATGGCCGATGTTCGGACCGGTGCTTGCGCGCTATCTCGCCAGACGCGAAATCCATTATGGCTGGGCTGTTGCGGTCGTCACGTTCCTTGTCATGCTGGCGACCGCCGGCGCGATGGGGTCCGCCGGCGTCCTGATCAAGCCGCTTGAAACCGAATTCGGCTGGTCGAATGCCGAGATCTCGTTTGCGCTTGCCATCCGCCTCGTTCTTTTCGGCCTGCTCGGGCCGTTCGCAGCCGCTTTCATGAACCACTTCGGCGTGAGAAAGGTCGTCTCCTCGGCGCTCATTCTGATCATCAGCGGCATCGTCGCATCGTTCTTCATGACTGAGTTGTGGCAGATGGTCGCCCTTTGGGGTGTGGTTCTGGGCGTAGGCACGGGCATGACCGCCCTGGTGCTCGGCGCCACCATTGCCACCCGCTGGTTCGACAAGCGGCGTGGCCTCGTCATCGGCCTGATGACGGCCAGCAATGCCACCGGGCAATTGGTGTTCCTGCCGCTGCTTGCCTCTCTCACCGAGGCGATTGGCTGGCGCACGGCGCTGACGGTCGTCATCGCGGTCCTCACCTTCGCCTTCATCCTTGTGCTGCTTTTCATGCAGGATCGGCCCGCGGACGTCGGTCTCGCACCCTACGGCGGCCGCGCAATTGTCCCCGCCCCGGCACAAAAGCAGAGTTTCGGAGCCCTGTTGCTTTCGCCGTTGAAGGCGCTGCGCGATGCCGCCCGGACCAACACGTTCTGGGTGCTGTTTGCCACCTTCTTCGTCTGCGGCTTCAGCACCAATGGCCTGATCCAGATGCATTGGGTGTCTATCTGCGGCGACGTCGGTATCGCCGCCGTCAGCGCGGCCGGTTTGCTGGCCCTGATCGGCGTCTTCGACCTCGTCGGCACGGTTTTCTCCGGCTGGCTTTCGGACCGTTACGACAATCGCTGGCTGCTTTTCTGGTTCTACGGGCTTCGCGGCTTGTCGCTGCTGTTCCTGCCGTTCAGTGGCTTCAACTTCTATACGCTCTCGATCTTCGCCATCTTCTATGGCCTCGACTGGGTGGCGACTGTGCCACCGACCGTGAAGCTTTCAGCGGAGCGTTTTGGCGCAGAACGGGCGGCCCTGGTGTTCGGCTGGGTATTTACCGGACACCAACTCGGCGCTGCGAGTGCCGCGTTCCTCGCAGGCGCCAGCCGCACTTCGCTTGAAACCTATACACCGGCGCTGATCGCTGCCGGAATACTGTGCATGGTGGCCGCACTTCTGGTGCTGACCATTGCCAAGCGCGTACCGGCAACCCTGGTGCCGCAGGCGGCATAACGAGCTTGTCCTTGCCGGCCGCGGCTTCAAGCCGCGGCCGGCAATCGCCTATTGAACGGCCGTCGTCCCGTAGACGAGGTTCGGCAGCCAAAGCGAAATCTGAGGGAACATGCTGAGTAGCACGAGCAGTACCATCATCATTCCGAGATACGGCAGCACTTCGCGCGCATAGGCCATCATCGGGACCTTCAGCACCATCGACGAAATGTACATCAGGCCACCGACCGGCGGCGTGATGCCGGCAATCGTCAGGTTGGTGATGAAGACGACACCGAAATGCACGCGGTCGATGCCGACGCCATCGATGATCGGGATCAGCATCGGGGTCAGGATGATCAGCGCCGCCGATCCCTCGATCGCCGTGCCGATGACGATCAGGAGCAGGTTGATCAACAACAGCATCAGCAGCGGATTGTCCGTCGCAGCACCAAGCCAGCCGGACATCGCCTGCGGCACCTGTTCCCAGGCGAGGTAGAAACCGAAGGCGGCCGCAGCACAGATCATGATCATGACGACGGCGGAATCGCGCACCGACTCAGCAAGCACTTCCGGAATTTGCCGGATGGTGAACTCGCGATAGCCGAAGACGGCGACGAACAGCACATAGACAACGACGACCGCACCGGCTTCCGTAGTGGTGAACAGGCCGTAGCGGGTACCGACGAAGATGACCACAGGAATGGACAGTGCCCAGAGGCCATCGACGAGCGCCTTCATCGCTTCGGCGCGCGTGGCCCGCTCCTTGCGCAATGGCTTGTAACCACGCTTCTTGGCAATGAAGTAGGTGGTGATCATCAGACCGCCGGCAAGCACGAGGCCAGGCACGACGCCGGCGGCAAACAGCCGACCGATCGAGGTTTCGGCGAGGAAGCCATAGACGATCAGGCCGATCGACGGCGGGATCAGGCTGGTGATGATGGCGGCCGAAGAGGTGATGACCGCAGCGAAAGCACGGCTGTATCCCCTCTCCGACATCTCGACGCCGAGCGTTTTGGCCAGCATCGCCGCATCGGCATTGGCCGACGCCGTCAGGCCGCCAAGCAGCGTGCCGAGAACCGTGCACATCTGGGCAAGCGCCCCGGTCATGTGGCCGACAAGCACGTCGGCGAGATTGAGCAGCCGGCGGGTGATGCCCGAGGCGTTCATGATGCAGCCGGCGAGCACGAACAGCGGCAGAGCCAGCAGTGACACGGACTGGCTGCCTTCGGCCATTTCCTGGGCGAAATTGGCGAGCGGGATCATATCCATGTTGATGAGGAAGAAGGCCAATGCACCGATCGCCATCGCCCATGTGATCGGGGTCGACAACAGGAAGAGCACGACGACGAGCAGGGAAGGTCCTGCAAGATGAAAGAAGGTCATATCAGCGATTCCACGTTGCGGTGCACGCGGCCGGTCCACGGCCTCTCGACGATCAGGTGCTGGATGAACATGCCGGCGGATGCCAAGGCGAGCGGGCCATAGGAGAGGCTGCGCGACAGGTCGAGTGCAATGGTGTGAACCTGACGAGACGTCCAGGCCTGCCAGGCAAACAGCGCCGCCATCACCAGGAAGAACACGGCAAGCAGCAGGTAGTTGAACCAGGCAATCGCCTTCTGCCAGGTGTCCGGCAAGGCCGTGACCAGCACATCGATCGCTGCATGAGTGCCGAGCCGAACGCCGGCAACGGCGCCGAAGAAGACGAGATAGGCAAAGGCCATGATCGCCAGTTCATAGGTCCAGGCTGCCGGCTGCGGGAAGATGTAGCGGCTGACGACGCCCCAGAGGATGGAGAAGACGATGACGATGAGGGCGACGACACCGATCGCCTCGTCGGCACGGCGAAGGCTGAGAAGAGGAATGGTCTCTTCCTGTGGGTGTGAGGTTTCCATTGAGGCCTCGGTCATTTGAAGAGAGAGGGGCGGGTGGCGTCGCGCGCCACCCATTTTCGGCTGGTGTTGCCGGTCTCACATGGTCTGTGAGATTAACTGCCGATGAAGTATCGGCGTTCGCGTCGACGCCAGACTGGCAGCAGAGGGCGAGTTGCCCGCCTTACTCGACCATCGCCTTCTGGACGCGATCGTAGATCCCCGGCGTGATGTTCGGGACCTTGTCATAGGCCACACGCGATGCCTCGACGAAGGCAGGCACATCGACGTCGGTGACGATCTCGACGCCGGAATCGGCCAACTGCTTGGCATAGGCATCGTCGGTTTCGAGCGTCATCGCCGTCAGTTCCTTGGCGATCGTCTGGCCTTCTTCAAGCAGGATTTTCTGCAGATCTTCCGGCAGGCTGTTGAAGAACTGGCTCGATGCGACCCAGGCGGTGAACATGATCTGGTGGCCGGTCTTCGACACCACCTTGCGGGTCTCGTTGAGCTTCGCGCCGGCGATCGAGCCGAATGGGCCTTCTGCAGCATCGACGACGCCCGTCTGCAGCGCATTGTAGACGTCACCCCAGGGCAGTTCCGTCGGGCGCGCGCCGTAGCTGCCGAAGGTTGCCATCATGATCGGCGAGGACGGCACGCGGATGGTCACGCCGGCCAGATCAGTGGGGTTGCGAACGGGCTTGTTGGAGATGATATGGCGATAGCCGAAGAGGCCGTTCGGCATGATGATCTTGATGCCCTGCGCCTCGAGCTTGCCGGACAGCTCCTTGTAAAGATCCGAGGCGAACAGCCGATCCGTGGCCTCGAGGCTCGGATAGACGTAGGGGCCGGCCAGGATCGACATGTCGGGCACGAACTGGCCTAGCTGGCCGTAGTCGGTGGCGCTGAGCAGGCTGGCGCCGCTCATCACCATCTCGTTGACCTTTTTCTGCGCGCCGAGCTGGTCGCCGGTCATCACGGTGATGGCGATGCGTCCCTCGGAGCGCTTCTCGACCCGCTCGGAGAAGGTCTTCATCGCTTTCACGATCGGTTCGTTGGGATTCACCTGCGAGGTCGAGAACCGCAGGCTGTATTCCTGCGCATTGGCGCCACCGCAATAGGACAGAGCGGCCATGGCAGCCGCGAGCACGAACTTTTTCATTGGATCCTCCTCATCCGGACTCCCCTCCGGAATTCATTCATAAGCGAATGAATAAGTTATTTACGAATGAGTCTCGAGCGTCAAGTGGAATGTCTCGATGTCGTCCGCATCTCGCGCGCTGTGCTTTGACAAAAGAGCCCAGGAATGAAGAAAGCCGTCGCGGAGATCCGCGACGGCTTCAACCAACAAACCTGAATTCACAACTTATATATGAATATCTTGCCTATAGAGCAGTTAGCTCTGGAAGGTGTAGTCCTTGATTGACTGCGGCTTCATCTCGATCGAGAAGCCGGGGCGCTCAGGCGGCATGTAGGCGGCATTGCGGATGTCGCAGGGCTCAAGGAAGTGTTCGTGCAGATGGTCGACATATTCGATCACTCGACCCTCCTTGGTCCCCGACACGGCGATGTAGTCGATCATCGACAGGTGCTGGACATATTCGCAGAGACCCACCCCGCCGGCGTGCGGCCACACCGGAAGCTCGTACTTCGCCGCCACCAGCAGCACCGCAAGCACCTCGTTCAGGCCACCCATGCGGCAGGAATCGATCTGCACGACGTCGATCGCGCCTTCGGCAATGAACTGCTTGAACATGATGCGGTTCTGGCACATCTCGCCGGTCGCGACCTTCACCGGGCCGATCGCCTCGCGGATCTTGCGGTGGCCGGCGACGTCGTCGGGGCTCGTCGGCTCCTCGATGAAGAACGGCTTGGCGAAGGCCAGTCGCTTGACCCAGTCGATCGCCTCACCGACCTCCCAGACCTGGTTGGCATCAATCATCAGATAGCGGTCCGGGCCGATGACTTCCCGCGCGATGGTCAGGCGCCGGATGTCGTCGGCCAGATCGCGTCCGACCTTCATCTTGACGTGATTGAAGCCTTGGTCGATGGCCTCCTGCGCCAGTCGGCGCAGCTTGTCGTCGTCATAGCCGAGCCAGCCGGCCGATGTCGTATAGCAGGCGTAGCCTTCGCGCTTCAGCGTCGCGATCCGCTCCGCCTTGCCGGCCTCGGCCCGCTTGAGGATGGCCACGGCTTCGTCGCGGGTCAGCACATCCGTCATGTATCGATAGTCGACGATGTCGGCGATCTCTTCCGGCGACATGTCGGCAACCAGTTGCCAGACCGGCTTGCCGGCTTTCTTCGCAAGCAGATCCCAGATCGCGTTGACGATGGCGCCGGTCGCGAGATGGATGGCGCCCTTCTCCGGGCCGATCCAGCGCAGTTGGCTGTCGCTGGTCAGGTGTCGCCAGAACCGGCCGGGATTGGCGAGGATCTCCGCCGTCTCCTTGCCGACGACCAGGTGCTGCATGGCCTTGATCGCCATGCAGCAGATGTCGTTGCCCCGCCCGATCGTGAACGTCAGGCCATGGCCCTCCAATCCGGGCTGATCAGTGTCGAGGATGACATACGCCGCGGAATAATCGGGATCCGGGTTCATGGCATCGGAACCGTCAAGGCTCTGCGATGTGGGAAAGCGCAGATCGAAGACGCGCAGATCGGTGATGCGGGTCATGTTTGCTCCAATGTGTATAAATCAGTCGTCCGCGCGCACGGACTGCTTCTGGGTGCCGAGGCCTTCGATGCCGAGTTCGACGACGTCGCCGGCCTTGAGGTAACGCGGCGGCTTCATGCCCATGCCGACGCCAGGCGGCGTGCCGGTCGAGATGATGTCGCCCGGCTGCAGCGACATGAACTGCGACAGGTAGGACACGAGATAGGCGACGCCATAGACCATGGTCTTGGACGAACCGTTCTGCATCGTCTCGCCGTTGACCTTCAGCCACATCGGCAGATCTTGAGGATCCGGAATTTCTTCCTTGGTGACCAGCCACGGGCCGGTCGGACCAAACGTGTCGCAGGACTTGCCCTTGGTCCACTGTCCCTGGCGCTCGATCTGGAACGCACGCTCCGACACGTCGTGGATCGTGCAATAGCCGGCGACATAGTCAAGCGCTTCGGCTTCGCTGACATACTTCGCCTTGCGGCCGATGACGATGCCGAGTTCGACTTCCCAGTCGGTCTTCTCCGAGCCGCGCGGAATGACGAGATCGTCGTTCGGGCCGACGATGGCCGACGTCGCCTTCATGAAGATGATCGGCTCGGACGGAACGGTCGCGCCGGTTTCGGCGGCATGGTCCGAATAGTTGAGGCCGATGCAGATGAACTTGCCGGTGCCGCTGACGCAGGGGCCAAGGCGCGGACTGCCGCCGACGGCCGGGAGGCTGGCGAGATCAAGCTTGGCAAGCTCCGCCAGTTTGGCGGGGTCCAGAGCTGCGCCCGAGAAATCGGCAACATGACCCGAGAGATCGCGCAGCGTGCCGCCGGCGTCGAGGATGCCCGGCTTTTCCTGTCCCGGTGCGCCATAACGAAGAAGTTTCATGATGTTTTATCCCTGATGTGAGTGCTCAGATGGTCCAGCCGCCATCGATGGCATAGGCCTGCCCGGAGGTATAGGTAGCGCCCGCGAGGTAGAGCGCGAGATCGGCGATCTCTTCCGGTGTGCCGATCCGGCCCATCGGCTGGCGGGCGATGAAGGCGGCACGCGCCGTGTCGTAATCGCCCTGCGCCCGCATGCGATCCTGCAGCGACGGGCTTTCGACCGTACCGGGGCAAATCGCGTTGCAGCGGATGCCGTCAGCGACATAGTCGGCGGCGACGGATTTCGTGAGCCCGATGACGGCCGCCTTGGTCACGCCATAGGCAAAGCGGTTCGGCACGCCCTTGATGCTCGAGGCGACGGAAGCCATGTTGATGATCGAGCCGTCCTTGCGCGAAAGCATGCCCGGCAGCACGGCGCGAATGGTGCGGATCATCGCCTTGACGTTGAGGTCGAAGGCGAATTCGAGATCGCTATCCTTCATGTCGAGGATAGAGCCGGCATGCACGAAACCGGCGCAATTGAAGAGCACGTCGACCTGGCCGATCTTGGCAACCAGCGCCTCGACGGCGCCGGCATCGAGCACGTCGAGCCGATGGGTCTCGACAGCGGCTTCTGCGGCCAGTGCCGCGAGTGCTTCGACGTTGATATCGGTGGCATGCACCTTCGCACCCGCCTTGGCAAAGGCAAGCGCGGTGGCGCGGCCGATGCCCTGGGCAGCGGCAGTGATAAGGACGACCTTACCGGAAAGACCCGTTGTCATTGTTGACCCCTCATGCTTTGCGTTCGACGACCAGGATATGGTCGGCAGCAAGGACGACCTCGCCACGCTGGTTGATAACTTCGCACCGTTCGACCACACGCCCCGCCTTCGGCCGCTTGGGATCGTCCTCCTTGGCGGAGATCGTCACGCGGGTGCGGATGGTGTCGCCGATATGAACCGGACGCACGAACCGTAACCGATCGTAGCCATAAGAAAAGGCGACCGGATTGATCAGCGACGCGGTCAAGCCGACGCCGATCGAAAAGATCATGGTGCCATGGGCGATCCGCTGCCCGCCGGGCAGGGTCTTTGCGAACTCCGCATCCATGTGGTGCGGGAAGAAATCGCCGGTGTGTCCGGCATGCACGACAAAGTCGGTCTCGGTGATCGTCCGTCCCGTGGTCAGCCTGACATGGCCGAGTTCATAGTCTTCGAAATGGATCGTCTGTTCTGACATCGTCACCGTCCGGGAAGTGGCGCGATTGGCGTTGCGGGCCGCGCGCTCGATTGGTAGGCCGCCTCGACCAGCGCCATCGTCTGCCAGGCGTCGTCGACGGAGCCGATCAACTCGACATCCTCGCCGCTGACGAAGCGCTGCAGGTTGGCCATGCGATTGCCGAAAGCGTCCGGGAACCAGGCGCCCTGAAGCGGCACTTCCGCCCATTCGCTCTCGCCGGCCGGCCGGATCCAGAGTTCGTCTGGTTCGCCACGCGGGTAGTCTAGATTGACGCCGAGCTTCACATAGGCGGCACCTTCGGCTCCCGAGATGCGGAACTCGCAAGCCTGAAACTTTCGGCCGAAGTCATGGTCGTGATTGACCGACAGCACGCAGCGCACACTGTCGCCGTAGTCGAGGATTGCGGCTGTGCGGGTCTGCGCCACGTCGTGGTTCGGATGGCCGATCGTCCTGGCGTGCACGCCCAGGGGATTGCCGAGCAGCCCGCGGATCAGGTCGAGATAATGGATCGAGTGCATCGCGATCTCGATACGCGGCAGGCCTTTCAGGAACGGCCATAGACCCCACGGCGTAGCGAGCGCCAGCCATGCATCGAAATCGACGACCTTTCCGAGATACCCCTTCGCAATCGCATCGCGCAGCGCCAGCATCATCGGCGCGAAGCGCAACTGGAAATTGACTGCCGCCTTCAACTGCCGGTCTCGGCAGATGTTGAGGATCTCCGTCGCGGCAGCGAGATCGCCGCCCATCGGTTTCTGGATCAAGGCGCCAGCGCCGATCGGCAGCTTCGACAGGATTGCCGCGTGCGCTGCAGGCGGGGTCGCCAGATCGAAGATTGCACCGGGGATCGCCAGCGCTTCGACCTCGGTCGCAAATGCCGGAATGCCCCAGGTGGTTGCCAGCTTTTCCGCCTTTTCGGCATCCGGATCGAAGATGCCGGCGACGGGAAAACCGGCCTTGCGATAGGCGGGGAGATGGGCGTCGCCGACGATGCTGCCGGCGCCGAAAATGACGATCGGACGCGGCTTTTCAGGCTTCGGCCAGGATTGTTGCAGTCTTTTCGGATCGAATTGCTCAGTCATGATGGAAAACTTCGTCCATCATCGCCCACCACTCACCGTCCTTGCGCGTCTCGAGCGGCTTCTGGCAGGGCATGCAGACCGACCACCACTCCTGGTTTTTCGGATGCGCGGCCATCTTCGCCATATCGGCTGCGAAATCCTCGCCGACATACTCCCAGTAGCCGAACAGCAGGTTTTCCGGCTCCTTGAGGAAGATCGAGTAATTCGTGACATTGCATTCGGAGATCAGCGCCAGGATCTCCGGCCAGACGGCGGCATGCAGTGCCTTGTACTCGGCGATCTTTTCAGGCTGAAGCCCGATCACCATTCCCATCCGTTCCATGGCGATCTCCCCTACTTCGCAAATTCCCGGGTGAACTCGTCGATCGAGCGCGCCTTCACCGCATCCCAGTCCCAGGCGATGCCGATCCCGGCTTCCGACGGCGCGATGGCACGACCGGCGCGGATTTCCATGCCCTTCTCCGTCAACTCGTCGAGCTGAGGAATGTATTCGACATATTTGCCGTTCGGCACGGCACAGACGAGGCTGACATGCAGTTCCATCAGGAAGTGCGGGCAGACCGGGATGTCGAAAGCTTCGGCCGCATGTGCGACCTTCAGCCATGGGGTGATGCCGCCGATGCGGGCAACGTCGACCTGGACGATCGAGCAGGCGCCCTTCTGCATGTATTCGCGGAAATGCCGGATCGAATACATGGATTCGCCGACGGCGATCGGCGTTGGGGTCGAGCGCGTCAGGCGGATATGGCCATCGAGATCATCGGCCGGCAGCGGCTCCTCGATCCAGGCGAGATCCAGTTCCTGCAGCCGCGCTGCCCGGCGGATCGCCTCGTCGACGGTGAAGCCTTGGTTGCAGTCGGTCATGATCTCGAAGCCGTCGCCGAGCGCCTTGCGCATCGCTGACAGGCGATCATAGTCCTCGGAGCCGTGTGGCTTGCCGATCTTGACCTTGGAGCCGGAAAAGCCCTTGGCCTTGGCCTGGAGGGCGTCCTCGACGAGCGCTTCCTTCTCGATATGCAGCCAACCGCCCTCGGTGGTGTAAAGCGGGCAATTGTCCTTGGCGCCGCCGGCAAGCTTCCAGAGCGGCAGGTTCTGCTTTTTGGCACGCAGGTCCCAGAGCGCGACGTCGATAGCGGCAAGCGCCAGCGCCGTGATCGGGCCGATGGTGGTGGCGTGGGTGGCAAACTCCATCTTGTGCCAGATGGCCTCGATGCAATCGGCATCCTCGCCGATCAGGATCGGAACGAGGTGGTCGGAGAGCAAGCGCATGACGGAGGATCCGCCGGTGCCGATCGTGTAGCTGTAGCCGGTTCCCGTCGCGCCGTCGGAATCGGTGATCGTGACGATCGGCGTCTCCTGGCTGACAAAGCTCTGGATCGCGTCAGTCCGCTTCACCTTCGGCTGCAGATCGACCATGCGCAGTTCAATTTTCTCGATCCTTGCCATGTCAGCCTTCCAGAGCCTTTCCTGTGTCGATGTCGAAGAGATGGGCGCGGGAGAGATCGAAGCTCATGCGCACGCTCTCGCCGGAACGCAGCGGGCGCGGATTGAGCATGCGCGAAACCCAGTCGCGGCCATTGAACTGAATGAACACCAGCGTCTCGTTGCCGAGCGGCTCGGTGATAGTGACAGGTAGATCGACCTCGTGCACGGCCGAGGCATCACCGGCGTGAAGGCCGTGGCCCGTCGGGTAGATATCGTCAGGGCGCAGGCCGAACGTCACCTTCTGACCGGCACGAAGAGCACCGGCAAACCGTGGCGGGACTGGCAGCCGGACGCCGCTTGCAAACACCAGTTGGCCATTGTCGACGATGGCCTCGTCCATGTTCATCGGCGGCGAGCCGATGAAGCCGGCAACGAACTTCGTCGAAGGCTTCTGGAACACTTCTTCCGGCGTTCCGACCTGCTCGATATGGCCGTCGCGCATGATGACGATGCGGTCGGATAGCGTCATCGCCTCGACCTGGTCATGCGTCACATAGATCATCGTCGCCCGCATGCGGGCATGAAGCTTCTTGATTTCGGTGCGCACCTGGGTGCGCAGCTTGGCGTCGAGGTTCGAGAGCGGCTCGTCGAACAGGAAGACGTCCGGCTGGCGCACGATCGCGCGGCCCATTGCCACGCGCTGGCGCTGGCCACCGGAGAGCTGCGACGGGCGGCGCTCCAGGAGATGGCCGAGATCGAGGATCGCAGCGGCCTCGTCAACGCGCGCCTTGATGTCTTCGGCGGAGCGGCCCGCTATCTTCAGCGAGAAGCCCATGTTCTCGGCAACAGTCATATGCGGATAGAGCGCATAGGACTGGAACACCATAGAGATGTTGCGCGCGCGCGGCGGCAGGTCGTTGACCGCGCGGCCGCCGATCTCGATGGCGCCGCCGCTGACGTCTTCGAGACCGGCGATCATGCGCAGCGTCGTCGATTTGCCGCAGCCGGACGGGCCGACCAGCGCGATGAACTCGCGGTCCTTCACCTCGAGATCGATGCCGTGAACGACTTCGAGCGCGCCATAGCGTTTGACAAGTTTCCTGAGGGTGACAGGAGCCATGAGTTTATCCTTTCACCGCGCCGAAGGTCAGGCCCGAAACGAGGTGCTTTTGAATGATGAAGGTGAGCGTGAGCGCCGGGACGATCATGACCACGGCGAGCGCGCACATGCCGCGCCAGTCGATCGTGAACTCGGCGGTGTAATCGAGCAGGCCAACCGGCAGGGTCTTCGAGTTGACCGAGCGAGTGATCTGCGAGGCCAGCGCATATTCGTTCCAGGACGTGAGGAAGGCGAAGATGCCGGCAGATGCGATGCCAGGGCCGGCCAGCGGAAACTCCACTTGCCAAAAGGCCTGCCAGGGCGTGCAGCCGTCGATCTGGGCGGCTTCGGCCAGATCCTTCGGCACCTGGCGGAAGAAGCCGTCGATCAGCCAGATGGTGAAAGGCACGTTCAGCGCAACGTAAGTCAGAATCAGCGAGAAATGCGTGTCGATGATGCCGGTGCGGGCGTAGATCATGAACAGCGGCAAGGACAAGGCGATCCCGGGAACGGCCCGTGTCAGCATGAAGCCGAGGAAGATCGCCGACTTCGCCTTGAAGCGATATCGGGCAAAGGCATAACCGCCGGCCATGCCGATCGCGAGCGCGATCACCGTCGAGGTGACGGAGATGATCAGTGAGTTGCGGAAATAATCCCAGACGGGAACCCCGCCCTGCCCCGCGCCGGCGAACATGGCGCGATAGGCGTCGAGCGAGATGCTTTCCGGAATCCAGACCGGCGGCTTCGCCATGATCTCGACGGTCGGGCGCAGCGACGACAGCACGATCCAGAGGCCCGGCAGGCAGATCACCGCCATCGCCAGAAACAGCCCGATCAGATGCGCCGTCTTCAGGAGACGCCGGCGCAGACGATGTGAAGAATTGATATCCATTACCACTCGGCTCCGATCTGCTGGCGCGCGGCGGCGAGCTTGCGGAAGAAATAGACGGTGAAGACGATCGACAGCAGGATGGCGACGTACGCCATCGCGTTCGCCATGCCCATGCGGGCATCGGCATAGGCCGTACGGCCAATCAGGGTCCACAGGAGTTCGGTACGCTTGGCCGGACCACCATCGGTCATGATCTTGACGATGTCATAGGCGCGCGCGACATCGAGCGAGCGGATCGTCATGGCGATGAAGGCAAACGGCATGAGATAGGGCCAGGTGACGTAGCGGAAGGTCTGCCACGGCGTGCAGCCATCCACATGCGCCGCCTCGACCGGATCCTTCGGCATGGCGAGAAGACCGGCGAGAATGAGGATCGCAAAGACCGCCGTCGACGACCAGACCTCGGCAATGATGATCGAGATCATCGCCAGATTGCCGTCGATCAGCCAGGGGATGGCGCGGTCCGTCAGGCCGAGCGACTGCAGCGCATTGTTCACGAAACCGATATTGTCGTTGAACATGAACTTGAACTGGAATCCGACGAGAACAGGGGAGAACATCATCGGGAACATCATGATCGTGCGCAGCAACCGCTGGCCGTGCGTTGCCTTGTTGACGAGCAGCGCCAGCCCGAGGCCGAGCAGCATCTCCGTGTTGAGCGCCACGGTGAGAAGAAGGACGGTGCGGCCGAAGGCGACCCAGAAATCCCAGTTGCTCAACACGGTGATGTAGTTGCGCAGGCCGACGAAGATCCAAAGCGTTTCGGGCTTGGTCAGCCGGAACGGCGTGAAGCTCGAATAGAACGAAAAGAGGAGCGGCAACACGATGACCGCCGCCAGCACGACAAAAGCCGGCAGCAGCAGAAGGACCGGTGCGGACAGTTTCTTGAGCTTCATCAGGCATTCCTGAGGGTGACTTCGCAGCGCCGCGTATCAGAAATGACACGAGAGAGACGCTACAAGGCGCTAAACTTGCTGCATAATTGACTCCAGATCACTTCCGATCAGGACGTTATGCAGTAAATGATGAAGGCGGCGCCGACACCTTGGTATCGGCGCCGCCTTCCTTATCTCAGATCAGAGCTTACCGGCGTCTTCCAGGATGCCGGTTGCCTTTTCCGCGGCGCTATCCAGCGCCTCCTTGGACGTCTTGTCACCGAGGATGGCGGCCTGGAGTTCCGGGTAGACGGCGTTGGAGATTTCGATCCACTCTGCCGTCTGCGGAACCGGGAAGGCGTGCTTTGCCGCTTCCTGGAAAGCCTGCAGGACCTCGGTCTTGTAGGCGTCGCCTTCGGCAGCCTTGATGTTGTATTCCCAGACGGCGGTGCGTGTCGGCAGCGGGCCCGGTGCCGATTCCAGCTTCTGGCTGTCCTCGTTGGTCAGCCACCAGACGAGCGAGGCAGCTGCTTCTTTGTTGGCGCAATCCTCGGTGACCGAGAAGCCGTGGTGACCGGACCAGCCGGTGCGCTTGCCAGAAGAACCGGCAGGCTGAACCTTGACGCCGACATTGCCGGCGATCTTCGACGACTTCGGATCGTTGAAGAAACTTGCCCAGCCAGGCCAGTCGAGGTTGACGGCGATCGAGCCGGAGGCGAAGCCCTGGCCGAGATCGTCCCAGAGATAGTTGGTCGTGCCCGGAGGAACGGCCTTGTCCTTGTAGAGCTTGACGAACCAGTCGAGGGCCTTGATGCCGGCCTCGGAGTTGAAGGCCGGACGGCCGTCCTTGTCGAGGTATTCGCCGCCTTCGGCGACCAGCATTTCATAGAAGCGGCCGTTGATGGCCTCTTCCTTGCCGGCAAACTGGGTTCCGTAGAAATTCGGCGGTGCGGCGAAGAACTCGGCCTGGTCGCTGACCTGGGCCCAGGTGTCCGGCGGCGTCAGGTCATAGCCATACTTTTCCTTGAACGCCGCCTTCTTGGCCTCGTCCTGATAAAGGCTCTTTTGATAGTAGAGTGCCGAGACGTCGAACTGTGCGCGCGGAAGCATGACAAGCTTGCCGCCGAGTGTCGAGGCGTCGATGACGGCAGGCACGAACTTCGCGACCTCTTCCGGCGGCAGCAGCGCCAACAGATCGGTGTAGATGTCGGGGTACTGCGGGGCGAACGACGAGTGGTTCGAACCGACGCACCAGCTGATGCCGCCCGTGGCGATATCCGACTTGATCTCCTTGTCGAGCTCGAAGTGATTCTTCTTCGACAGGATGTTGACCTTGGCGCCGGTCGCCTTTTCCCATTCCGCGATCCGCTCATAGAGCTTTTCGTATTGCTGTCCGCCGATCAGCTTGGCGTCGATGGTGACGCCCTCGAACTTGCCCGGCAGTTCCGCGGCATTGGCCGCTCCCACTGCGCAGGCAAGCATGATGACTCCGGCCGATACGCCGGAAAGCAGCCTGTTCATGACCTCTCCTCCACTGAAGCGCGCCCTCATCCCGGCACGCATTTCTCATTTGTGAGAAACTAATTCATATACAAACAACAATTTTATCACCCGTCAAGGGTCAACTTTCTTTTGTCGGCGGCTTTCTCTGCGTATATGGATACTCATATTCACTAAGGAGGACGCTCATGGACACCGAAGAGTCCGATCGCTACCGCGCCCCCGCGCTCGACAAGGGACTTGATATTCTCGAACTGCTGGCAAGTGTCGATGGCGGTTTGACGCAGGCGGAAATCTCGAAGCGGCTCAATCGCAGCCCCAACGAGTTCTACCGGATGCTCGACCGGCTCGTGCGCCGCGGTTATGTCACCCGCATCGATGGCGACCGCTATTCGCTGACACTGAAGCTGTTCGGCCTCGCCCAGCTCCACGCCCCGGTCCGGCGCCTTGCCTCCTATGCGACGCCATTGATGCGCGACCTCGCGCAGCGGTCGAAGCAGGCGAACCAGCTAGCCGTATTCGATCGCGGCTCGGCTGTGGTCATCGCCCAGCAGGAAGCGCCGGATTACTGGGGGATCTCGATCCGGGTCGGCTCCCATATCAGCCTGTTCGACACCGGCTCGGGCCACATCCTGCTCGCCTTCCGCACACCGGAGGAGCGCGAGATGATGATCGCCGAGCACGCGCGCAGCAAGGACGAGATCTCGCTCGGTCCGGAATTCTATGCGCGTCTCGACCAGATCCGCGAGCGTGGCTATGAGATGATGGCAAGCGCGCAGACGGCCGGCGTCTACAACCTTTCGGCCCCCATTCTTGGGCCTGACGGTCGTGGCATCGCTGCATTGACCATTCCCTATATCGCCCTGGTCAACGCACCGTCGGCTCCCGATATCACCGAAACGATCTCGCTCCTGCGTAGCGCGGCGACCCAGCTTTCGGTGCTTGCGGGGTCAGATGTGGCGCAATCCTCCGAATGAAAGGTTGCCGGCTAAATGCTCGCAACCGACTTTCGAGATCGCGATTCGAAGAGCATTTCTTATTTGAATAGTCTCTTTCCATGTGAGAGTGTAGAGTATACGGAGGAGACCGCATCGTGATCGTCGATACCCATCTGCATCTCATCAACAAGTCTGCCCTGACCTACCCCTGGCTGGCAGGGGTGCCGGCCTTGGACAGGGATTTCCTCTATGCGACCTACGAGGCGGAAGCTCGTCGTGTCGGCATCGAGGCCGCGCTGCACATGGAAGTCGATGTCGATCCCGGCGAGATGGAGCTGGAGACGTCGGAAATCCGGCAGCTTGGGCAAAGACCGGGCAGCCTGCTCAAGGGTGCAATTGCCGCATGCCGCCCGGAGGAGGAAGGCTTTGCCGCCTATCTGGAGCGCCAGCAGGCCGACCCGCTGGTCAAGGGTTTTCGCCGCGTCCTGCATGTCATGCCGGACGAACTGTCGGAAGCCGCGCTCTTCCGCGAGAACATCAGGCGGCTTGGCGGCAGCCGTTTTACATTCGACCTCTGCGTCCTGCCTCACCAGATTCCGAAAGCGATCGCGCTTGCCGATCTCGTGCCGGACCTGCAGTTCGTGCTCGACCATTGCGGCGTCCCCGATATCCGTAGCGGCGCCGAACATCCGTGGCGTGACCACATGAGCGAGGTCGCCAAACGGCCGAACGTTGTCGCCAAGATATCCGGTGTCATTGCCTATGCCGATGAAAACTGGACTGCACAAACGCTGAGGCCCTATGTCGAGCATACGATCGCTGCCTTCGGTTGGGATCGCGTGGTCTGGGGTAGCGACTGGCCTGTGTGCACGCTCGGCGGAAACCTGTCGACCTGGGTTGCGGCCACCCACGCCCTGATCCAGGGCTGCAGCGCGGATGAGCGGACAAAACTGCTTTCAGCCAATGCACGCCGGATCTGGAATCTCGGATAGGCAGGGAGCGGCGCCCAGCACCTATCTGCGCTCTATATACGCCACCGCGCGTTCCGGCTGCCCCGCACAGGCCGCTGCGGTCCTTTAAGCAGGCGCGTGTTCGTCGACCAATCGATTGTGACCGCCGACAACTCGACGCATGATACAGCAGGGGCAGACTTTCCAAGGACACCGGAGATGAGCCGAACGCTCATCTCCGGTGTTTCGCTTTACGCTGGGGCGAAGCTTGCAGCAAAGAGCCGATTGACGTCGTCGATGACGTCCCTCGCCCTCTCCTTGCGCAAGAGCCCCTCATTGATGCGGTCCGAAGCCGCCTGCTGGAACGGCATGTAGCCGTCGTGCCGGGGCCGCACCCATGCGGTTTCGAGCGTCTGACGGGTCGCGCGGTAGAAGTCTGATGTCGCCTCATTCACCGCATCGTCCTCCCAGGCATCGGCATGTCCCGGTTGGCCGCCGCCAAATGCATAGGCTTGGCGCTGGACTTCGCCGCTTGCGACCCAATAGGCAAAGTCGGTTGCAGCCATGGCGTTCGATGAGAATGCTGAAACGGCGATGCCCGTCCCTCCGAGTGCCGAGCCTGCAGGGCCGTTCCCGCCCACAACCGGGATATCGCCGAACCGGACGAGCGATGGGCGGAAGCCGGCGACCGAGTAGCTGACATAGCCATAGATCAGCGGCGCGCAGGCGGCCGTTGCCTCCGGTACTGCCATGGCTTCAAGAACCGCGATGGGATCCATATCGAAGCAGGCCGGATCTATCAGCGCAGCAAGCTCGGAAAACATTTCGAAGGCGACCACGCCCCCATCGACATCGACAAGCTCTGCTCGACCGTCCACCCTGCAAGCATGGCCGAGATTGCCGCAGAGCGTGTAAAAACTCATCAACGAATGCGGCGGCCGCATCGGCAGCAGGACTTTTCCCTTGCGGGCGAGATCCAGCATATCAGACCAGGTCGATACCCGTTCACCGAGATCCGGCCGCCAGGCCTGGACTTGTGTCGCCGCATCGATCGGGAAGGCCCATTGCCGCCCCTTCCAGGCATAGCTCGGGTAAGATTGCCCGACCGAACCTGCCGCAAGTGCTGAACGTTCTGCCTCCCGGCCAGCCACATCGAGCGGAGCCAGGCACCCTTCATTGGTGATTTGCCCGACATGCGGATGATCGATGACGATCAGATCGTAAGCCCTTGCAAGCTCTTCGACGGGAAATGTCTCGAAGTCTTGCAGCGAGCGTTTCTCCCAGTGAATGGCGACGCCAGTCTTCTCCTGCCAGAGCTTCGAGCATTCCATCATCGGATCGTAGCCGCGCGGATGGCTCCAGGTCATGCCCTTGAGAACGACGCTCATAGACCGAACTCCTCACGGATCGCGGCACTGTGTTCGCCGATCCTCGGAGCGGCCCGATCGACCTGGGCACGCCTTCCGTTGACCCTGAGGGGCGAACGCGTCGTCAGGATCGACACGTCGTCTTCGCGGTTGACAGTCTGCAGCATGTCGAGCGTTTGGAAACCGTCGCTCTCCAGCAGTTCGTTCCAGTTGAGCACGCGAGCGCACCAGATGTCGGCTGGCTCGAGCACGGCGAGCCAATGGTCCACAGTGCCTTCACTGATCCGCTCGGCAACCAGTGCCTTGATCTCGTCGCGTGCCGAAAACCATGACGACGGCTCGTCGCAATAGGGCGCGAGCTGCGGCATCTCCAGGAGCTGGGCGAGTTTGGGGATCGGCGTCATCGCGATGGCGAGGTAACCGTCCTTGGCAGGATAGACGCCATATGGGGCCGAGAGATAGGCATGGGCGCTGCGGAAATCGGAGCGCTTCGGCAGCCGCCTGCCGTCGTTGAGATGCGTCGTCAGCACCTCGAACTGGAAATCGACCAGTGCTTCGAGCAGGCTGGTTTCGATCAGACTGCCCTTGCCGGAGATGCCGCGGCGCACAAGGCCGGCAAGAATCCCCTGGGCGGCGGCGGCACCCGCCAGCATATCGCCGATCGCAAGGCCGAAGGGAACTGGCCCCTGCGCCTCGTCGCCGTTCAGCCACATGACGCCGGAGCGCGCCTGCGCCAGCAGGTCCTGACCGGGGCGCTTGACCCAAGGGCCCTCCTCACCGTAGCCGCTGATCGAGGCATAGACGATACGCGGGTTGATCGCCCGCACCGCTTCGTAATCGAGCCCAAGCCGCTGGATGACGCCGGGGCGAAAATTCTGGATCAGGACGTCGGCCTTGGCGAGCAGCGCCTTCAGCGCCGCCACGTCGGCTTCGTTCTTGAGATCAATCGCCAGGCTCTCCTTGGCGCGATTGATCGCGTGGAAGATGGTGGAGTCGCCACCGATCTCGGTGTCACTCAAATAGAGACGTCGCGACAGGTCGCCTCCATCCGGGCGTTCGATCTTGATGACGCGGGCGCCGAGATCCATCAGTCGCAGGGAGCAATAGGGGCCGGAGAGAAACTGGCTCATGTCGACGACGACAAGACCGGCAAGTGGCAGTTCGTTTTCCTCGTGCATCGTCATTCTTATTTCTCTGTCTTGCCGACGAAGTCGGCCGGATTGTTGTATTTCACCGTCTGCAGATGCTCGCAGTAGAGCACCAGCTCGCCCTCGTTCTTGAACACCTGATAACTGGCCCGGATCAGGCCCAGCTCCTTGTAGCGCGGCGTTTTGTCCATGTTGGTGCGGATGGTGTAGATCGTATCGCCGAGAAACACCGGCTTGATGAAGCGCAGCTTGTCGTAGCCGTAGGAGAAGGCGTTGACACAATTGGTGGCAACAAGACCGAGACCGGCCGAAAAGACGAAAGCACCGGCCACCAGGCGGCGGCCAAAAATGCCTTCTCGTTCGGCAAACATCTGATCCTGCACATACGGGTGAATATCGACGACCAGCGTGTTGAACAGGTGGCTGTCGCTCTCCGAAATCGTCCGGCGCAGCGAGCGGATACGCTGGCCGACCGGCCAATCCTCGTAGAACCAGTTTTCAGCGTTCCACACCGGCAGGGCGGCGTGATCCTCCGGCATGTCGGCCGGGTAAGTCGTCGAGACACCAACGGTTGGCGAGAATTCACTCATGGGAAGACCCTGCACCGATTCGCGTCAGTACGGGTGGCCCGCCATCGCTGCTGGCGCCTGGGACGCGTATTTCTCGACTGTCGTCGGGCATAGTTTCCTCCATAAGTGTTCTTATCTGAAGATAATGTTCACATATGCAGGCGATTTGCAAGGCGCAATAGGTCGACCGCGATCGCAAGATGGCGGTCGACACCATGCGCCACCGAAGAGGCATGAGCGGATCCAGCCACCCACAGCCGAAGCGGACATCCCGCGCGGATCGAAAAGGAAGGGCGTCTAGCGAACGCGGTTGTGAGCGGCGGAGGCGTCGCCGGACAGCTTGGCGGACTTGGGCCCGTCGTTCGTCTTTGCCTCGTCCTTGGACGTCGCTGCGAACCAGCCGACGACGGTAAGGACGAAGAAGGCAGACCCCGCGGCAAAGATGGCGATGATCCAATGGCCGAAGCCGAGTGAAAGGCCGATAGCGCCAGCCAGCCAGAGGCTGCTGCCGGTGGTCAGGCCCTGCACGCGCCCGCGCGACAGGACGATGGTGCCCGCCGCAAGAAAGGCAACGCCCGCGGTCACCGCTTCAACGACGCGCAGCGGGTCGATCTGAACCCTCTGGTCGAAGAAGCCCTTCATGTAGACGCTTTCAAGGGAAATGATCGAGAAGGTACATGCGGCAAGGGATACAAGCATGTGCGTCTTCAGCCCGGCCGGGCGCGATTTCGCCTCACGCTCGAAACCGATAAGCGCACCCATCATCAGGGATGCGAGCATGCGCGCGAAGATGACCTGATAAGGGATGTGGGACGGGGGAAACATGTCTGCAACGATCTGATCCATGCGGAACCAACGCGAACGTGTCGCATTGGTTCCACCGGATGGCACCGCCTTCCGCCCAGTTAAGCGGCGCCTTCGAGCGGCCTGTCCCTGCCCGCTCGTTTTTGGCAAGCCTCAGCCTTAGTTGCCGAGCGCGGCGAGGGCGGCATCCAGCCGCTCCTGCGCCTTCTTCGGGTTCTTGGCGCCCTTGGCCGCGTCGAGATTGGCGGGGCTGTCGCCCACCTGGACGACACCGACCATGCCCATGCCGTAGTGCGGCGTGCATTTCACGCCATAGACACCGGGTGCAGTGAAGGTGACCTTGTAGTTTTCGTTGATCTTGCTCTTGAAGGCTTCCGCACCGTCCGGGATCATGCCCTTGATGGTTTCGACGTTATGCCCCTTGTCGGTCGGAATGAATGTCACCGTATCGCCGGCAGCAACCTTCAGCGACGCAGGCTCAAAAACCATCGCGCCTTCCTTGCCCTTGTTGAGCATGTGCACTTCGAAATCCGCGGCGGTTGCGGGCGCTGCGATCAGCATGACCGCCACTGCGAGGCCCAATCCGCTCTTGATTGCTTTCAACATCGTCTTCTCCGTTTGACCGAGCAGCCCGTGCTTGGGTTGTTCGACGCAGTGATAGGCCCAAGGCGGCACTTGCAATTTGATGCGCGTCAAATTGCGGACGGTTTCCCGTTGCGGCGAATTGACAATACTTAGGACTCCTATATATATAATGCATGACCACGAGCACCAAAACATCGCCTGGGATTATCGACCGCATCAGCGACGGGTTCTCCCGCGTCGCGACCGCCATGCGCACCGAAGCTTGGACGGCAGCTGATGTCATCGGGCTGAACCCGACGCAGCTGCAGATCCTTATCTTTCTGGTCGGTCGCGGCAAGACGGGCATGCGGGTCAAGCAGATCGCCGCCTATCTCGGCGTCAGCCAGCCGACCGCAACCGACTCGATCAACGCTCTGACGCGCAAAGGCTTTGTCGAAAAGCTTGCAGATCCTTCTGACGCGCGCGCCGTGGCAGTGGCCGCGACGGCCGAAGGTGAGGCTGCGGTGCGCAGCGCCGGCATGATTGCCTCGTCAACAGACGATGCCTTCGCCGCGCTGTCGACGCTCGAGCAGCAAGATTTGCTCCTGCATCTCGTCAAGATCATCCGCTCGTTGCAAGTGTCCGGCGCCATCCCGGAACAGCGCATGTGCGTAAACTGTCGATACTTTCAGCCGAACGTCTATCCGAATTCGAGAGAGCCCCACCATTGCGCCTTCGTCAACGCACCGTTCGGCCAGGCCGATTTGCGGATCGATTGCGGCGAATACGAAACAGCAGATCCGTCGGCCCAGGCATCTGCCTGGACAATCTTCAACCGCGGCGCGGCCTGAGGCCAAGACCAGATGCCATGAAGTACATTCGTCGCTCATCCACTGTTCTGACCAATGCATCCGGCGCTGCCACGCCCACGCTTGCAGAGGTCGCCAGGACAAGCCTCTTCACCGTCGGGACCGAAAGAACCCACCGCATTCAAGCGGACTTTCAGCCTCGATGATGTCGGCGCCGGTCCGTCGACTGCCATCGGCGGACCGGCATTTTCTCCCTCCACGCGAATAGAAAGAGAAAACCATGAGCAGAATTAATCTAGTTGACCCCAAGTCGGCAACCGGCACCAGCGCCGAACTGTTGGGCAACATCCACGCGGCCTTCGGCGCGACGCCGAACATGTTCAAGGCAGTCGCCAACTCCCCGGCGGCCCTTGCCAGCATGTGGGGTTCGTTCGGCGCACTCGGCGATGGCCGGCTCGGCGCCAAGCTCGGCGAGCAGATCGCCGTTGCCGTCGCCGACCGCAATGACTGCCACTATTGCCTTGCCGCCCATACCGCACTCGGTCGCAAGGCCGGCGCCACCGCGCAGGAAATGGCCGACGCCCAGCGCGGCCACTCCAGCGACCCGAAGACGGCGGCGGTGCTCTCATTCGCCCGGAGCCTGGTCGACAGGCGCGGCCAGGTGTCGGATGCCCACATCAAGACAGTGCGCGATAGCGGCTTCGACGATCAGGATATCGTCGAGATCATCGCACATGTCGCGCTCAATCTTTTCACCAACTACATCAACGTAGCGCTCGCCGTGCCGGTCGATTTCCCCGGCGTCAAGCTGGTGCGCGAAGCTGCCTGAGAACCCGGCGGGCAGGTCTGCCTGCCCGCCCCCTCCCAAAGGAACGGCCCCATGATCGCTGATACCCCAAATCAGGCGCCAGAACTGGAAGTCACCAGCTGGTTCAACACCACCGCGCCGCTCAACCTCGATATGCTGCGCGGACGCGTCGTCTTCATTCATGCCTTTCAGATGCTTTGCCCGGCTTGCGTCTCGCACGCGCTGCCGCAAACCCAGCGCGTGCAAAGCCTGTTTCGCGACACGGACCTTCAGGTGATCGGGCTGCACACAGTCTTTGAACACCATGCGGCGATGGGGCCGGAGGCTCTCAGGGCCTTCATCCACGAATACCGGCTGACCTTCCCGATCGGTGTCGACGCCGCAGCGGCCGATACACCGATACCGCGTACGATGCAGCGCTATGGCATGCGCGGCACGCCGACGACCATCATCATCGGCCGCGACGGTACCGTGCGCCACCATCGCTTCGGCATCGAGGACGATCTACTCGTCGGCGCATGGCTCGCAAACGCCCTCAACGAGCCACCGGCAACAACGCGTCAGGATCTCGCAGGTTGCAGCACGGACGGCTGCACTATCCCCGGGGGGAGCTTGCGTAGTTTGGAGACAGGGACACGATGACACTGAAATCGGCCGTGGTGATCAGGCACGTTCACTTCGAAGATCTCGGCACCTTTGCCGCTCCCCTTCGTCGTGCCGGCTACGACATAAAGTACCGCGATGTCGGAACAGAAGATTTTCTGAATTTCGTTCCGGACGCTCCCGACCTCCTGATTGCCCTCGGCGGGCCGATAGGTGCCTATGAGGATTTGACCTACCCGTTCCTGCAGCGGGAGGTCGAAGTCGTGCGTGCGCGCTTGAAGACAGCACGGCCGACCCTGGGCATCTGCCTTGGCGCGCAACTGATAGCCCGCGCAAGCGGCGCGAAGGTCTTTCCGACAGGTGCCAAGGAGATCGGTTTCGATCCGATCAGCCTCAACGAGGCTGGCCGTGCCTCTCCTCTTCGCCATCTGGAACGGGTGCCGATGCTGCATTGGCACGGCGATACCTACGACCTTCCCACCGGTGCAACCCTGCTGGCATCGACATCCAGGAACGTGCAACAGGCGTTCTCGATCGGCAGCAACATACTCGGGCTTCAGTTTCACCCTGAAGCGGATGCGGGAGCGGCGTTCGAACGGTGGCTTGTCGGCCACGCCTGCGAGCTGGCGGCAGCCAAGATCGATATCGGAAAACTCCGAAACGATGCGGCTGAATTCGGAGCGACACTGGCAGTCGCCGCCGAAGCCATGATCACGGAATGGTTGGAGCAGGTGCATGCGGATTGATCGAGCAAAACCATTCCCCCTCGAGGCATTGCTCGTGGGCGACCTGACCGCGATCGACGAACGCGGAACGCAGAGCGGCATCGACAAGAGGCCGGTTACCGGACCGTTGAACCTGTCGGCTACCGGGCTCATTGGCGATCATCAGGGCGACCTCAAGCGACATGGCGGCGTCGAAAAGGCCGTGCATCATTATCCCGGTGATCATTACCGGCTCTGGCAGTCAGAGATCGGCCCGATCTCCGTTCTCGATCACCCGGGGGCGTTCGGCGAGAACCTGTCGACCTCAGGGTTGACCGAAGATGACATTGCCGTTGGAGATCGCTTCCGTTTGGGGAGTGCCCTTCTCGAAGTCAGCCAGGGAAGGCAGCCATGCTGGAAACTGAACAAGCGCTTTGGGCTGAACGACATGGCCCGCCGCGTCCAGCAATCCGGCCGCACCGGATGGTACTATCGGGTGATCGAGGAAGGACGCGTTTGCCCTGACGATGCCCTCATCATGGTCGAGCGCCTATACCCTGCTTGGACCATCCGTCGGCTCTGGCATTATCTCTACGTCGACACGATGAACTGGGATGCACTCCGGGAAATCGCTAATCTCGCGATATTGCCGGGAAATTGGCGCGACTATGCGAGTAAACGCTTGGCAACCCGAACTGTCGAGGATTGGACACGGCGTCTTGAAGGCCAGCAGGAAGGCTAGATGCGGCTCACGGCTTCCTTGGGCCAGGGCAGAAATCCACTGAGTGTCAGGCCCTCTTTGCCACGGGCCCGAACCGGAATTGATGTTCCAGCCGTCGCGCAACCCGGTCGGCAACGAAGATCGCATGCTCGTTGACCTGAGGCAGCCCCATCAGTTCGCCGAACGTGCCGCGGGCAAGCGGGCCGGCGATGAAAAGCGTGTCGTTGCCGTTTCCATCGCGGTCGGTTGCCCGGCTTTGGTCATCGCAGGCAAGACCGAGGCCGACGGCATCCAGTTGGAGGTGCCCTCCTTCTGCCAACTCCTCCAGCCAGCGCTGGCTCTCCAGGATGCTCGTGTGTGCGGGACCGGTGGTGACGACACAAGTGTCAAATTTCATCGTCTCAGCGTGGTTGGTATGGCGGTGGCGGATCTCGGCGATGATGGTCTCGCCCTGCTGGCTTATCTCCTTCACCAGTCCGCCAATGACCCTGATGTCACCATGTTCAAGCCCTTGCGTGATCACCGCGTCGATCTGCGGAGCGACACGGAATCGGTGCACGTCCCAATAGACGCGCAGGTGACGGACGAGCCGCCTCCGCTCCGCAACAGACAGCGCTTTCCAGATGTCGCCCCCCTGTGCGCGCAAAGCATCGAAGACGGCGTGCCAGCTTCGTCCTTCCGCCGGGACCTGCTGCAGCGCAAGGCGTACTCGGCGCAACAGTGTCCGCGCCGTTCGCGAAGGGTCGGCAACGAAATCCCCGAATGGTTCCTGCGCCGTCGTCGCGTGCCCCCTCGAGCGTAGCCCCCTGCGAGATACGGCAGTGATCGTCCCACGGTGCCCGCTGCGGCGCAGGGAAGCGATGACATCGGCCGCAGTCAGCCCGTTGCCGATAATCAGGACGCGATCATCCGCGCGGATTACCGACAGGGCGCCTGACGATGTCGAATCGGGAACGAAACGCGGATGGCCGGTAAGCGCGCTGGAAACATGCTGAGGCGGGCATGGCGCCGGATGGGTGGTGGCGATGATGGCGATGTCGGCCAGAACCTCGGTACCGCCGTCCGCCTTGATGTGCCACCGATCCCCCGTCCTGGCGATCTGGACCACCCGTTCACGGCAGTGGTGGACCTGCCCGTTTGCAAGAAGCGGAGCGATAAAGTCGCCCACATAACGGCCGAAGACCGTACGCCTCGGGTAGAGGTTTCCGTCGGCTGCAAGAGCATCCTGGTCGTCGCGAGGTTCTCCCTTGGCCGCAAGCCATCGCAGGAAGTCATCCGGATCGTCCGTCAACAGGCTCATCCGCGCAGCCGGTACGTTGACGCGGTGGGCCGGGTCCGACGTGTCGTATGCGAGGCCGGCCCCAAGCCGCGACCTCGGTTCGAAGACGAAGACGTCGGCCGCGTGTTCGGGCATGTTCCTGGCGAGATTGGCTGCCAGCACCGCACCGGTGAACCCCCCGCCAATGATTGCGACAACCGGTCGGCGGGATAGGCGCGTCACGATTGAGAGACCTTGAGCTTCGGCCTGTGGTCGCCGGCGATGGTCTCACCGAACGGGCCGGTGTTGATAGACGTTTCTCGGGCAGGGACCGAATGGTTAAGCGGCAGGTTCGGCAGCACGAGTTCACCGAAGCGATAGGCCTCCTCCAGATGCGGGTAGCCGGACATGATGAAAGTATCGATGCCAATCTCGCGGTATTCTTCCATCCGCGCCTTGACCTGATCCGGGTCACCTACGAGTGCGGTGCCAGCGCCGCCGCGCACGAGACCGACGCCGGCCCAAAGATTGGGCGCTACCTCAAGCTTGTCGCGCCGGCCGCCATGCAACCGGCTCATGCGGCTTTGACCTACCGAATCCATGCGCTCGAACACCTTTTGTGCCGCGGCGATCGTTTCGTCATCAACATATTGTATCAGCTCATCAGCCGCCTGCCACGCTTCCTTTGCCGTCTCGCGGACGATCACATGCAACCGGATGCCGAATGTAACCTCTCTGCCTTCGGCATCGGCCAGCGCGCGCACCTCGGCGATCTTCTTGGCGACATCCTCCGGCGGCTCTCCCCATGTCAGGTATTTGTCGATCGTCTTGGCCGCCACCTCCTGGCCCTTGCCCGATGAACCGCCGAAATAGAGCGGCGGATGCGGTTGTTGCACCGACCGAAACAGCAGCTTGCCACCTTCGACGTCGAAGTGCTTTCCCTTGAAAGTGACGTCTTCTCCACGAAGCACGGATTTGTAAACGTTCAGAAATTCCTCGGTGACCTCGTAGCGCTCGGCATGAGAGAGATGGATGCCGTCGCCCTTGTTTTCCGTCGGATCGCCGCCGGTCACCACGTTGATGAGCAGCCGCCCCTCGGAAAGTCGGTCGAGTGTGGCTGTCATCCGGGCAGCCAACGTCGGCGACAACAGGCCGGGTCGCACCGCGATCAAGAAGCGCAGCTTCTCGGTCAAGGGCGCGAGCGCCGACGCCACCACCCAGCTGTCCTCGCAACTGCGGCCAGTGGGTATCAATACGCCGTAATAGCCGAGTGAATCGGCGGCCTGGGCGACCTGCTTGAGGTAGTTCAGGTCGACATTGCGCCCTCCCCGCGTCGTGCCGAGATAGCGGCTGTCGCCGTGGGTGGGCAGGAACCAGAGAACGTTGATTTTGTCAGGCGTGTTGCCCATGCGAATTCTCCTCGGACGCGATCTGTGGCGGACGGCAACAGGGCCGGCAGCTCGAAAAAGATAAACTCTATAAAATTTATTGACAATGAAAAATCAGGCGATCATTTTTGAGTGGAGGAAAAATTTTTCCCGGATTGCGCATTGCCGACCGGGAAGCAGGTGAAATTTTTCGAGGATATTGTCATGAACATCGCTCTTGCCGCTTCCCCCGCATTCACGACATCCAGTCATGCCGCCGACCGTCCCTCCCCGGTCACGGCTAACGAACTGAAGTCGGCAATGCGCAATCTTTCAGGTGGCGTCTCGGTCATCACCGCCGGCGTCGGCGACGACCGAACCGGCGCGACGGTCACGTCGGCAACGGCCCTGTCGGTCGACCCACCGACGATGATCGTCAACATCAACCGGACGTCGTCCACCTGGCCGGTTATCGAACGCTACCGTCATTTCTGCGTCAACATTCTCGCAAGCGAGCAGCAGCACGTCGCCGAAAGGTTCGCCGGCTTCGGCGGCCTCAAAGGCTCGGCGCGCTACGACGGCGCGCACTGGCGGACCCTCGTCAGCGGTGCTTCTGTTCTTCACGGTGCGCTCGCCGCTATCGATTGCGAAGTCGAGGAAGTCATCGAGCGCCATAGCCACGCGATCATTCTGGGAAGGGTCCTAGCAATTACCTCCGGCGCTGGCGAGCCGGTGCTTTACCATGGCGGCCGTTACGGCAGCTTTCAGCCATAACCGCAAGCATCGGCCCAACTTGGGCACAGACGACGTGCAAGTGGCCGAAGTTTGGAATGGCGTCATACCCCGTCGAGCAAACGGGGTATTTTTTATCTCCATAAAATCCATGGGTTTTGAGACTATCATTGCAGGCTCCACGACGGGGCCATCGGCAAACCGTTGAGGAGCACGGCAATGACAATCGCAAGACGCACCCTTTTGGTCTCAACCGCGGCGCTGTTGCTGGCGACACAGGGACTGTTCGCAGCACATGCCGCCGACACCACGCTGACCATCGGCTATCAGCCGATCGTCGAGCCGTCGCGCGTGCCACAGGCCGATGGAACCTATGAAAAGGTGACTGGCGCAAAGATCAACTGGCAGAAGTTCGATGGCGGCGCGGATGTCATCGCAGCCCTTGCATCCGGCTCGATCGATATCGGCTATGTCGGCTCGTCGCCGCTGGCGGCTGCTGCCAGCCGTGAGTTGCCGTTCGAAACCATCTTCGTGGTCGGCCTCATCAGCGAGGCGGAGGCTCTGGCGGTCAAGGGCATCAGCAAGCCGGAGGAACTTGCCGGCAAGAAGATCGCAACTCCCTTCGTGTCGACTGCGCACTACAGCCTGTTGACGGCACTGAAGCATTGGAACGTCGATCCGAAATCCGTCGAAATCCTCAACCTGCGACCGCCGGAAATCGCCGCAGCCTGGACGCGCGGCGACATTGACGGCGCCTATGTCTGGGATCCGGTTCTGTCCGAAATCAAGAAGACATCGACAGTGCTCGCCACCTCCGCCGACGTCGCCAAGTGGGGTGGCCCGACCTTCGACGCCTGGATCGTCAGCAAGAAATTCGCGGAGGCGCATCCTGATATCGTGACCGGGTTCGTCAAGGTGACCGGTGACGCCTATGCCGATTACCGAGCGAAGCCGGATGCGTGGAACGCAACCTCGACCCAGGCGGAAAAAATCGCTCGGTTGACGGGTGCCAAACAGGAGGACGTGCCGGCCTTGCTGAAGGGATATTATTTCCCGTCCCTCGAGGAGCAGGCCGGTCCCGATCTCCTCGGCGGCGCAACTACCAAGGCGGTCGCCGAAACGTCGGCCTTCCTGCTCGAACAGGGAAAGATCCCGGCGGTTCTTGCCGATTACGGTCCTTACGTCTCGGCGCGCTGGGCACAGGAAGCCGCCAAGCTCTCGTTCTGAGCGACTGGATTAGCAATCAAAGGGCTGGCGGAGCGCCTGCAGGCAAACCGCCGGTCCGCCCATCGATCCACGTCTGAGAGTAAGAGGACTGCACAATGTCGGTGCTTGGGCTTGAAAATGTCTCGCTGCGCTATGCACCTGGCGATGGTCGGTCGCAGGCACCGCTGGTTCTGGACCGGATCAACCTGGAGATTGCCGGCGACGACTTCGTCGTGGTGATCGGCAGGTCCGGTTCGGGCAAAACCAGCCTGCTCAACCTTGCAGCGGGTTTCCTGGCGCCAAGCAGTGGCCGGATCACGCTTGATGGGCAGACATTATCCGGACCGGGCTCGGACCGGGCGGTCGTCTTTCAGGACGACGCGCTTTATCCATGGCTGACGGCGATTGAAAATGTCGCTTTCCCGCTGCGCCTGCGCGGCGTCGGCAGGGACCAACGGCTGAAGGAGGCGCGCGCTCTGCTCGAACGTGTCGGCCTGCCGGATGCGGCCGACCGCAACGTCTGGGAGCTTTCCGGTGGCATGCGCCAACGTGTCGGCATTGCAAGAGCCTTGGCCTCGCATCCGCGGTTCCTGTTGTTGGACGAGCCACTCGGCGCCCTCGATGCACTAACGCGGGTGCGCATGCAGGGATTTCTCCTGGACATGTGGCAGGCGAGCCGTGCCGGCGCGCTACTGATCACGCACAGCATCGATGAAGCCTTGATGCTGGCAACGCGCGTCATCGTACTCAATGCCAACCCCGGCCGGATCGCAAGAGTGATCCCGGTGAACTTCGCGCGGGACTATCTCGCCGGCGTACCGCAATCCGAGCTGCGCGCCTCTGCCGAATTCCGGCGGCTGCACGATGGCTTGACCGGTCTCATTCATTCAGAAGACGAAGGTGTTGCAGCATGACCCTTTCCCTGGAGACGGCGTCGATCGACAACGAACCAACGGGTGAAACGGATACCGGGCGACCAGCACGGCCGCGGCCCGTTCTCTGGATCTCAGCAGCGACGATTGCCGCGCTTGTCGGCCTTTGGAGCCTCGTCTCGTTTTACGGGCTGGTGCCGCCGCTCTTCCTGCCCTCACCGCTTGCTGTGCTTCGCGCACTGAGCGGGCTGGCGACGACGGGATTTGTCGATGCGACGCTGGTGCAGCATGTCGCCGCCAGCCTTTCGCGCATCTTCGGTGCTCTTGCCGCTGCCCTTATCCTTGGCGTGCCCGCGGGTCTGGCGATCGGAACCAGCCGTTGGGGCAAAGGCATCCTCGATCCGATCGTGGAATTTCTCCGCCCGCTGCCGCCGCTTGCCTATCTGCCGCTGGTCATCATCTGGCTCGGGATCGGTGAAGCCTCGAAGATCGCCGTAATCGCACTGGCAATGTTGCCTCCGATCATTCTGTCGACGGCATCAGGCGTCAAATCCGCATCTGTTGACCACATCAATGCCGCGCGCGCCTTCGGTGCATCGCGACGGCAACTGCTAGCGCATGTCATCCTGCCTGGCGCGCTGCCGTCCATTCTCACCGGTACGCGGATTGCGCTCGGCGCCGGCTGGTCGACGCTGGTTGCCGCCGAGCTTGTGGCCGCGACACGCGGCCTCGGCTTCATGATCCAGTCCGCGGCACAGTTCCTCGTCACCGACATCGTCATTGCCGGCATTGTGGTGATCGCGCTCGTTGCCTTCCTGTTCGAAGTTATTGCGCGGTGGATGGAGCGGCGGCTGGTTCCATGGTCAAACCGCCGCTGACGGTCGGTCATCGTCGTCCCTATGCGGACTTCTGGGTCACGCGGCGACGCGTTGCGATCAACCGTGCTGCAGCATAGGTTTGCGTCACGATCTCCGGGACCAGATCGATATCGGGCAGGCTGCCGAGACCCAAAGGGCCGACCGCGTAGAGGTTGGCGGTCGGATGACCTTCCGCAAGCACCTCGCCCGCAGGGCTGACCGCGAGGCCGAGCCCGAGTTCGTCCGGCTCCGCCAGGCCACCGGCAAAGAGGTTCTGGATGACCGGAGCCTTGAGATCCGGCGCAGAACAGCGGCAATCGATGACCTGATCCGCCTCCAACAGCTCTTCCTGTGTGACCCCTGCCCAACGAACCATCAATCCGTCCGACCGTCGACGCCCTGCCCATCCCTTGCGCACAACGGTGCGGCCATCGGTCAATTCCTGCTGCAGTCGCAGATGCAAGGGTGCCGGCAGGCGATTGCGGTGGCTGTCGTAGATCGAGCGCAGATGGCGGTTGAACTGTCGCTTCTCGTGTTCCGGCAAGGATTGCCATAATGAACGCGCGCGGCGCCTGAGCCCGTTCATCGCCGCCTGCCAGCCAAGGCCGTTGGCTTCGGCGTCGGCGCAAGCGTGGCGGACGAAGGGGACGATATCGCGAAGCCTTGTCGGCATCGGATCGACGGGGAACGTGGGTGCTGCCGCCAGCCGTGTGTGCGCCTGCGGCAGGAACCCGTGACGAGAAACAATGGTGATTTCGCCGGCATAGCCGCTATCGCGCATTTGCAGCAGACGATCGACGACGCGCACGCCACTGCCAAGCAGCACCGCATGGCGTGGCACGACCAAGCGTCGCGCTCTCACCAGCGGGCGCTCCTCATCCGCGACTTCCATTTCGAGGGCGCGGATACCGAATCCGGTTGCAAGCACGGCTACATCGCATTCTATCGAGCCTTCCTCCTGCAGGACGAGAAAGCGTCCCGACGACAGTTTCCGCAGTCCGAGCACCGCCTGGCAGGAGAGTTGCATCGAAATATCCGGCCGTCGCGTCAACGCTTCGGAAAAGCGCTGGTAGACATAATCGCTGAAAATGCTCTTCGGTACGAAGATTTGCTGGAACCCGGGAATGGCTGCGGAAACGGCGGAGCGGAAATCCTGATTTGCGCAAAGCCATTCGTTGAAATCCTCAGGCTGCCCGGCAGCAACCGAAAGATCCCGGACGCGGCTATTGAGGATCTCGCCACTCTGGGCGGCGGCCATCACCTGTCCGCCGCTGATCGTCGGTTGCGGGTCGAAGAGATGAACATGAAATGCCGTTCGTACCGACTTCATCAGCGCGATCGCCATCATGATCCCCGAGAAGCCCCGGCCGATGATGGCGATGCGCGGTTTTGCCTGCGAACCGTCATTATCTGGCGAAATCTTGGCAAACAATCCGTGGACAGTCATGTGAGCTCCCTTGTTGCCTGACTGTGATCAGTCGGCAAAGTTTGAAACGCATGGCTGTTCCGATCCCGAACACGGACCGGACCTTGGGGTATCGCCCTGCACCGCGATCGGCCGCTGCGCTGGCGCATATCTGCAGTGTCGGGGATGGAGCCGCCAGCCGCATGGGCCGGCGAGGAGGTATCCGTTGTTCTGGCTGGCCTGGCACCTTGGCACATGGTCATCCCTATACGGCATACTCTATAAAGTTTATGCGCTATTAGAGCGCGAAAACGGAGCTACATCAAGCCCTTTGTGCACACCTCCGTTTCGAGCCGGCGGGCACGGGGTGACGCGCTCACCTCTCTACCGCCCCGCGGCGGCGTTGACCTCCCGCTTCTCACCGGCCTGAACAGCATTCACCGAGGGCTGCTCGCGCCGCGCAATGCCGTTCAAGACCGTCAGCAGGTCATAACCTCGCTGCCAGCGACCGAACCCACTGGCAACATTGATGTGGCCGGCATGACCGAGATCGACGAGGCGGCTCCCCCAGCGGGTGGACACGTGCCGCAGCCGGTCGAAAGACATATAGGGGTCGTTGAGGCTGCCGACGATCAGGCTCGGAAACGGCAGCGGCTGCTCCGGCATGGCACCGAACTCGATCGCGCCGGGATGAAGCCGCTCAGTCACGTCGAGGTCGCATGGCGCCACGAGAAGCGCGCTTCTGATATGACGCGCCAGCGGTCTTCGCGCCAGGCTGGCAACGAGAATACAGCCCAGACTGTGCGCGACAAGATCCACGAGACCGTGTCGAACTATGGCTCGCTCCAATGCGTCGCGCCATCTCGCGAGTACCGGGTGGTCCCAATCGTCCTGCTCAACGAGGGTGGCCTGCTGCTGGTCGTCCAGCCAGTGACGTTGCCAATGCCCCGCACCTGAGCCGAACAGGCCCGGAATAATCAAGGTTTTTGCCATGGTATCAGCCTCTTGCGAATGGGCAAAAGTGACGGCACGCCCACCGACTGTTGGTCAAACAGTTCACGAGACGATTATGCGAAGGTGAATGGCACGATGTAAGCAAGGAATGTTCAATATCTATAATTTCTATAGCATAACTTTCTTCCACCTCAAATCACGTCACCGAGAACGCCGTATCGGCCGCGGAACAATGCTTGAGGCAGAGTGTTTCCTTTGACGCGTTTCTCAGCGAAATCAGTTTCGTTTTGAGGCCTCTTGCAGTCAAAAAATTGCGTTGTTGGTGCCCGCGAAATTGATAGTTTGGGCGGACGGCTTCGACGGCAAACGCTATCGAGGTTTTGGGGAATGGTGCTGTGTTCGGCCAACTCAACAAGCCGAGCGAGAAAGCTGCTTCGACGGCGACATTGTGGGGTCTGGTTCGAGCTCAACGGGGAGATCGATAGGCTGGCTGAATTCAGCTTGATCGATCTCG
>NZ_JBXAIA010000014.1:0-117931 GCF_058795755.1 Ensifer sp. GW823-FHT05D09
GCGCGCCGCAACCGGCAACGGTGTTTCGCCACCGTCCCCATCGCCAGAACCGTCACCGTCACCGGAGCCAGAGCCGCAGGTGTCGTCGTCTCCATCATCATCATTGTCGTCCGGGTCGGAGCCGGCGTCATCGTCATCGTCGTTGACAGGAACCAGGGTCGGCGCAGCACCGTGGAAGGTGATGGTGTGCTGGCCGCTCGCCAGCGTCGTGGTGCCGTTGCCGTTGTCGGTCGCCACATAGCTTCCCGGATCGGCGCCCGCCGGGATCTCGACCACGTCCTGCGGACGAAGCGTGCCGACGATGGTGTCCCGCCCGCCGTTCGAGCGGAAGACGATGCGATGTGCCGAGGTGAGGCTGGAAATGTCGACGATGTCGTCGCCGCTCGAGCCTTCAATGGTGATGGTCGAGTAGTTGAGGCTGGTGCTGTCGAAATTGCCGATGACCTGGATCGTGTCCGTGCCGTTGGCGCCGCCGTCAGGGGCGCCGTTGCCGTTGTTGGCGGTCACGTTCAGATTACCGACGACGATTTCCTCGATGTTGTCGAGTTCGGCCACAACGGTCTCGACGCCCGCCACTGTGCGGGTGATGACGATTTCCGTCGAGGCGAGGAATGCGGTGTTGAGACTTGCCGCAAGCCCACCATTCTGGCCGTTGGTGACCGCATAGATGCGGAACTGTTCTGCGCCCTGCGCGCCCGACAGGCGGTAAGTGTCGCTCCCGGTTCCGCCATCGACGATGTCGCGGCCCTCGTTGCTGGTCTGGTCGATGATGTCGTCGCCGCCGCCGGCGAGGATGACGTCGTTGCCGGCACCGGCGTTAAAGGTGTTGGCGCCATCGTTGCCCACCAGGATCTGACTGCCGTTGCCGCCGGTGATCGGTCCCGCCGTGTCGTAGGTGAGCGCGACATTGGCGTTGTCCGCGTTGCTCCCTGTCGCCGTGTAGGTGAACTGTCCGCCGGCCGTGCCGTTGGTCGGATCGGTGAGCGTTACCGAGCCGGGATTGGTGGTGAGGCTGACACCCGTCAGCCCGTTGGCAGTGGATACGGCCGTCACGTCCAGCGTGCTGTCCGGATCGGTGTCGTTATAGAGGAATGCCCATTCCGGAATGAAGATCGCCGTGCCACGCGCCACGTTCGTGACGATGCTGTCATCGTTGGCGACCGTCGGATCCTGAACCGCGGTGATATTGACAGTGGCGGTTGCGACCGCGCTGTTGCGAATACCGTCATTGACCGTCACCGCGATGGAACGGGGCGTCGTGTTGGGGTTATCAGAGGTGTTTTCGAAGCGGACGGCATCAAGCGCTCTCTGGTAATCCGCAGCCGTTCCCGTACCCGAAAACTGCAGGACGATCTGGCCATTGGCGGCTGTCTGCTGGACCGAGATGCCGGCCGGGCGGCCATTGCCGGTCGTGGCCGTCAGGACGTCTCCGGCGGCAGCGTTGGTCAGGACGACCCTTGCGGAGACGATCTGCTCGTTGCTCGCAATTCCGGCGAGGCTCGAGATGCCGACTGCGGCCTGATCCTCGACGAAGGTGCTGGTCCAGCCCGTCGATCCATCGTCGATCGGGCGGGTGAACTGGACGTTGACGTTGTCGATGCGCACGGTTTCGTTGCCGGCGTCGACGCCGCTGAAGAGGAAACGGATTGCGGCGGTGGCGGTAAACGGCCCCGTCAGTGTCAGGCTCGCCGTGCCGTTGTTGGAGGTGTTGTTGAGCGTCTGCAGCGTGGTGAAGTTCTGGCCGTCGGTCGAATACTGCACCTGCAGCGTTTCGCCGTTGTCGAGGTTGGCCTCCTGGTAGCTGAAGCTCAGCGTCGCCGTGCCGTTGCCAACGGTCGACAGGTCGACGCTGCGAGTGATCGATGCGCCGGCGGGGGTGGCACCCTGAGCCGTATCCTGTCGGAATTCGAGTTGCCCAGCGTTGATGCGGATCTCGCCGGTCGTTGCCTCATTTCCCAGCCGGTCGTTCGCTTCGGTCCAGCTCGTGGCCCAGGGAATGGATCCGTTGGAATTGGCATAGCCGACCGTTGTGAATGCATCCCGGTAGCTCTGGCTTTCGAAGGCATGCAGGTCCACGGTCGGCAAACGAAGGTCGAGGATCCGGTCGGCAAACTGGATGCGTTCGATGTTGAAGAGCCGGTCCGTGCCCTCGGCTTCGAGGTTCCTGCCGGTTTCCGGATCGACGATGCCGACCGTTGGGTTGATATGCGAGACGGTGACGCTGCCGTCGTCGTTGTACGTGATCTCGTAATTCGCGAAATCGTCGTAGTAGACGGCGGTGTCGACATCGCCTTCATTGCCGCCGTCGAGAATTTCCCGGACCACCTGCAACTGCTTCGGCTTGATCTCGCCGGAGAACAGCCGCGCCTGGATGTCGGCGATCGAGTCGATGCTAAACGGCGTCCAGATCTGGCCGCGGGACAGATCCGGCGATACCAGGATGCGCACGTTCAACCACTTGTCGCCGTCGATGATGTCGTTGCCGCCCATGCCGCGGATGATGTCGGAACCGCCGCCACCCAGGATGATATCAGAGCCGTCGGATGTATCCATGACGCCAAGCAGCATCTCGCCCGCCGGATTGATCGGGTTGCCGTTGGCATCGAGGTTGTGCGGATTGTAGATCTCGAAGCGTTGCAGGTGAGCGACGAGGTCGCGCAGGCCGGCAATCCGGTCGACGTTCTTCTCGAGAAGCGCGTTGGAGAAGCTTTCGATCGGCGCATCGGGCTCGACCTGTGCCGCATTGCCGTTCGGATCATAACCACCGATCACCACGTCGCGGCCGGTGAGCCGGTCGTTGTGATCCCAGCCCGACAGGCCTTCGACCAGGTCATAGCGGTCTCGGACTATGTTGTTTTGCTGATTGACGAAGATGCTGATGTTCATGTTGGCATCGGCGCCATAGTCGTTGTTCTGGAACGACGTCCAGTCGAAGCCGGCCATGCCGTTCGAGCGGTTGATGCCGATGCCCTGCACCATGATGTCGTCGCCGGATTCACCGTCGAAGTCGGTGTCGTTTTCGCCGGCGATCATCACGTCGTGGCCGATGATGCGCGAATTGAAGAACAGTTCGGAGTTGTCGCCGGTCAGCGTCGTCATATTGCCCTGGGCTTCCATCCAGTCGTCGCCCTCGTTGCCGAGGATGACCCCACCGCCGGTGGGTGCCCGGATGAAATCGTTGCCTTCACCGCCCGACAGCGTCTTCTGGTCTTCGCCACCGGCCAGAACGTCGTTGCCGTCGCCGCCGAAGACGAGGTCTAGGCCCATGCCGCCATTGATGATGTCGTCGCCGCCCTCGCCCTTGATCACATCGGCCGCGCCGATATCGGTCCCGCTGTCGGTGATGATGTCATCGCCATCGCCGCCATGCAGGTGATCGACGCCGAAGCCGCCCTCGATACGGTCGTCGCCGCCTTCGCCCCAGATGGTGTCGTCGCCGGAGCCGCCGATCAGTGTTTCGCCGGCATTGGTCCCGCCGAGGACCACGTGCTGGTCACCGGTAAACCGGAGATAGTTGGCCGCACGCACGACGAGCGAGGTTGTGCCCGTGATAGCAGAGATGACGTCGGCTTCACCGGTCGGGTCGGCACTGCCGATCCCCTGGTTGTACTGCTTGGACTGGTCCATCGCGATGATGTAGTCGGCTGTCTGGAACGCGGCCCCGTTGATATGCAGGCCGGTTTCTTCGGTGTCGGTGTTGCGGCGGATCAGGTCGGCGAAGCTGTCGCTTTCCAGTTCGTTCAGCAGGTTCTGACCCTGTGTGCGGCTCAGGTAGTAGAAACGGTCGCCGTTCTGCAGGTTCTGGATTTGCAGCTCGAAGACATAGGTGAAGGTGGAGCCGAGCATGCCGCCGAACGGCATAAGCGCTTCGGCAAGACCCCCGATCCAGAAATCGACCTTGTTGAGGCCTGTCTCCGTGTTCGCCCAGCTGCCAGTCGAATTGAGATAATCAAGGCGCGCCTGACGCTCGGCGGCTGTCTCCCCGGCAACGCCGAACACCAGATCCCAGGCGGCGTCGCGCTTGGCTTCCGCGGTCGTAGCGCCGATGATCGCATCATGCGTGCCATAGGCGGCAATGAAGTTGACGACCGAGAGCGGGTTCTTGATATGCTGGGCGAAGTCGGCCCAGCTCGTATAGGGCTTGAGGTAGGTGTCGTTCGTCTGCTCGTAGATCTGCCGCCGGGCCTCGTTGAGTGAGGGCACGCCGGTTTCTCGGGCGCGGGCCATGTTGAGTGCCGCCAAATCCAGGGGTAGGCCCACGAGGTTGTTGCGCAGCGCGCTGGTCATGAATTCGTCGATTTCGTTGCCGACCTGGCGGGTCATGCCGCGCAGGATGGCGCCGGACGCCGCATGAGCATCCACACCCGCGCTGTTGAAGATCACCGGGTTCAGGAACGCATCGATCAGGCCGACTTCTTCAGGGGTTGCCGCGTTGTTGCTGAGCTTCAGCATTTCGACGTTCTCGGCGAGCATCGAGTGACCGAAGCGATAGACGACCTGGGCAAATTCCTCATAGATCACCGCGTCGATCTCGACCGAATGCGAGAACACGAACGGATCGATCTGCGGGGCAACGGCGCGGACGAACTCTTCGAAGACCAGGTGCTGGTAGACCATTTCGGTGGAGAAGCGGGCCGCCTGGAAGAGGCGCTCACCGTCCCAGATCAAGCCAGAAAGGTCGGTCGGCAGGCTTGTAACATCGACCAGGAGCCATTCGTTGAGCAGCGCCAGATCGCCTTCGGCCAAGACCGTCGCCTTGATGGCGTCGACCTGGCGGTTGTGCTCGCTGTGGAAGATGGAGTGCGTCGCCGTCAGCGCGATGTTCTCGTTGCCGCGGCCGTCGCCGACGATGAAATGCGCGTTCAGCAGCTCGTCATCGTAGGTGAGGTTGAAGCCGAACTGGTTCGGGATGATCGGGTTGCCGGTGACATTGTCGGCATCCGGCAGCACGGCCACCGGCGCGGTCGTCGGGTTGCGGTCGTGGTCGATCGGGGCGCTCGGCACGGCATTGTGGGCAATGTCGTTGAGGAAGGCACGGCCGGCACTCAGGCTGGTCAGGGCATCGAGCGGATCGGCGAGATTGCCTTCGACCGGCCCTGCCGTCGTTACCATCAGCGGCAGGCCGTTCGCCCCGCGTACGAACTCGCCATAAAGGTCGGTGACGAGAAGCGGCACGCTGTGGACGTTGAGGTCGCTGAGCTCGATGCCGAGCAGCTCTCTTGCCTGAGCCTTGATGTCGGCCCATGTCGGAGGTCCGCCGTTGGCGCCTTCGAGCATCTGGCCGGTTGCCATCGGCTTGCCGCCGATCATTACATATTCGCGCAGGAAAACCTGGTGCGAGGGGTTCGAGGTGTAGACCTGGTTGAGGTCGATCCAGGGCGTGGTTTCGTTGCGATGATCACGGATGTCGTCGGACGTCCCGACCTGGCCGTCAGGCCCGGCATGTACGGCGTCGTTGGTCGCGCGGGTGAGAACCATGAAGTTGGTCTGGCTGCCCGGCACGTAGAGCGGGTCATCGGGCTGCAGCGGAATGATGACGTTGCCGCTGCCACCCTTGGCGGTGAGGTCGAGGCCGTGGTCGAAGAACTGGCCGAAAATCGTCATGAACCCGTTGAAGGAGGCGGTGTCGCCAAGGTCGGCGGCAATGTTCTTGATGAAGACGTTGTCGCCGTCCATCGTCACGCCGTGTGACGTGACTTCGGCAATGACGGCAGCATCGGCGGCCGCTGCGGCAGCGACGGCAGCTGCCGTTGCGGCGCCGTCAGTCGGAATGGCATCGCGCGCCTCGATCGCGTCGGCAAGGGCGTCGTTTGCCTGGGCGAGGTCGTTGTTCGCATCGCTCAAGGCCGCATCGGCATTGGCAAGAGCGGTTGCCGCATCTGCAGCCTCCGCCTGGGCCACGTTGACTGCGTTGGACAGCACTTGCTGCTCGGCGATGGCGTCCTGGAGGACGGAGATCGTCGCGGCATGTGCCGACTGGGCCGAGCCAAGGACAGCAACCGCATCCTCATGATCCTCGACGGCCTGGGCATGAATGATCTGTGCTTCTTCACGGGCATCGACAGCCGCCGCATAGGCTGCGGCATTGGCAGGACTCGGGTCATTCTGGAAGGCGGCGAGCGCATTGGCTTCGGCCTGCTGGGCGAGGCCCAGATTGGCAAACGCAATGTTCTTGGACGCTTCCGCGGCGGCGGCCGCAGCTGCAGCGGACTGGCTGGCGACGAGCGCGGCGGCGACGGCGGATTGGGCCGCGGTGACGACGGAGGCATGTCCATCGCGTGCTGCGACGGCTGACGCCAGCGTCGCGTTGGCGGCGCCGAGGCCCTGTGCGGCGACTGCCTGCCCGGCCGCTGCCGTATCGAAGGCGGACTGTGCTATGGCCTGCGCGGTTTGCGCATTCGCGACGATAACGTTGGCAGCAGCCACGGCGGCGTCAGCGTCTGCCGCAGCGTCGGCGACGGCTGCATGCGCGGCCCGGGCCACCGCCTGCAACTGCATCACCTCGCCAATGATCTGCAGTGCCTGCGAGCCGGTGATGCCGACGGAGGCAAGTGCGCCGGAAATGGCGGCCGGATTGTTCAGGGACTGATCGGCCACGATGTTGGATATCATGCGCGGCTGGCTGTCGTAGACCGAACCGCTGAGATCTGCGTAGCTGGTTGGCAGGCCGTTACGGATGTTGGTTTCTGCGGCCGCATAATTTGGTGTCAGCAGCCGGGCCATCACCTGGTCCGAAGAACCAAAATGCGTCATGTTCGGCTGGAAGTTGTTATACGAGCCGTCAACGGTGCGCAGGCCGTAGGGAAGCAGCGGGCTTGATACCAGCTGCTCGAGCGCTGTCCGGGGGTCGGCGCCGCCTTCGATGGCGGCCGTGTGCGCCTCAGCGATCTTGATCTGCTTCAGGATGAAGTCGAGGTCGTTTCGGTTAAGCTGTACCATTTTCCCCTCCGTCGGCCGTAACGCAGCCGCGCCCGCCGGTTTTTGCCAAAGTTTCACCGCCCGGCGGGCAGGCGTCGCCTGCGCCCGTCGGCTGCAAATCGTCTTCTCGTCCGATCTCTTGATCAGGACCTTCGTGTTGATGCTCCGATGGTCGGCGGAAACGGCGAAGAAAGAAACGTCGCAAAGTCGGGCGAAATTGCCGACGAATGTCGCACCGGCAGTCCGACCACTGTCGGCGCGGCAGGTAGAATAGGACCGCTAGAGATACTGGACTTAGGTCTAGATATAGTCCAACCCTAAGATGTTGTTCGCTGACGCTCTTTCAATTTATGAAAATACTGCGATCATCATCCAGCAAGGCAGCGTCTTGATTTTCGTGCGCGGACAATTTCGACTTCGCGCACGACCCGAAGGAGGGAGCGGCGCAGTTTGACTGATCTTCTGGGTGGCATGGCGGGCAATACTGCGGCACAGCAGCGGCACCTTGATCCGGTACCGGGCGGGCGGTGGTCGTTGCCAGGCGCCTGGTTCCGCCGACAGACCTTGTCTGTCCAGTTTCTGCTGGCGAGCAGCGTGCTGATCCTTGTTGCCGCCGCGGTCGCCGGCTATCTGATTTCCGAAGAGGTTTCCAAGAACGCCGCCCACGATCGGGCGGCATCGACAGCACTTTTCATGCAGAGCATCCTGGAGCCGATGGCCCAGGAGTTGGACCAGGCAAAGGAACTGTCACCGGCGACGATCGTGAAACTCGACCACCTCTTCGCCGACGAGCAATTCCGCAGCAGCTTTCCCTATTTCGAGCTCTGGCGCCCGGACGGGACGGTGGCCTATTCCACAACCCGGCAGCTGATCGGTCGCCGCTTCAATCCGCCGGCGGGGCTCGTGCGGGCCTTAGGCGGCGAGGTTGCCTCCGAGTATGCCGACCTGGGCGCCGACGAGCACACGCTTCGCAATTTCAGCATGCGCTATTTGGAAATCTACAGCCCGGTGCGTCGTGCCGACAGCGCGGCGATCGTCGCGGTTGCCGAGGTGCACGAGGACACCGAGCTTCTGCACCGGGAAATCTTCGAGGTGCGGCTCAGCAGCTGGATCATCGTCGCAGGTGCCTCCGCCCTGATCATGCTTGGCCTGTTCGGCATCGTGCATCGCGGCAGTGCAACGATCGAGCGACAACGCCGGAAACTTCAACAGCGCGCCGACGAGGCCGAGCGGGTGTCGGAAGAAATCCGTATGCTGCGCGACCGCGCCCGCCTGGCCTCCTTGCGATTGACGGATTTCAACGAGAAGCTGACCCGCGGCATCGGCGCCGATCTTCACGACGGGCCGGCACAGCTCATCGGCTTTGCCGTCCTGCAGATCGAACCGGCGCGCCGCGCCAAGACCAAGGGAGAGCGGGAGCATTCTCTGGAAGCGATCGGCCGGACCCTGGAAGAGGCACTGCACGAAATCCGCATGATCGCCCGCTCGCTGCTTTTGCCCGACATCGACAGGCTCAATCTGGAGCAGGTCGTCGCGCGCGCCGTCAAGCTGCACGAAGCGCGCACGGCTACCACCGTTCTCGTCGAGACGTCTGGCGCCCGCATCGCCCTTCCGACCGTCATCAAGACCTGCGCCTATCGCTTCGTCCAGGAGGGGCTCAACAACGCCCACCGCCATGCCTCCGGCAACGATCAACGGGTGACCTGCCACATCGATGGTGCGATCTTGAGGCTGAGCGTGCGAGACGGCGGAAGACGCCCGGGCGAACCTGCTCCACAAGGGACTGGCGACGGCGGGCTTGGCATTCATGGCCTGCGCCAACGGGTCGAAAGCCTCGGCGGCACGCTGGAGTTCGAACCGGGGCCGGCAGGCGCGGTGTTGACCATGACGCTCGATCTTGGAGGGGGAATGCTTGATGAGTGAAACGACCTCGGTCATCGTCGTCGACGACCATTCCCTGTTTCGTATGGGTGTGCTGCAGGCGCTCCGGTTGGAGGAAGGTCTCTCGGTGATCGGCGAGGGCGGCACGAAGGCGGAAGCGCTCGGTCTTGTCGAGCGCTTGTCGCCCAATGTCGCCTTGCTCGACATCTCCATGCCGGGCAACGGCATCGAGGCCGCGCGCGATATCACCAGCCGGTGGCCCGAAACCAAGGTCGTGATGCTGACCGTCTCGGAGGAAGACGACGATGTGCTCGAGGCGCTTGACGCCGGAGCCGCCGGCTACGTCTTGAAGGGCACGCCCGCACCGGAGCTGGTTGCGGCCATCGTCGCGGTTGCCGAGGGGCGGTCCTATATGTCGCCCAATCTCGGCATGCGGCTTTTCGGCGTTATCCGCAACAGGACGGAGGAGCACAAGGCCGGCAAGCTGATCGATGCGCTTTCGCCCAAGGAAGAGATCGTCTTCCGCCTGCTCGGTCGCGGCTACACCAATCGCGCGATTGCCGAGGAAATGGGTGTCCAGATCAAGACCGTCAAGTTCCATGTCAGCCGGCTGCTGGTGAAGCTCGGAACGAAGAACCGCGTTGAAGCGGCGCTGATGGCGCAGCGGCATTTGAGCAATCCGGGCAAGCCGTGACGGCCTTCGAGCGGGTTGTCCACTCAGTCTTTTGCCACGTTCGAACTGTGGCACATGCCGCGGCCAAGCGGCGGCAGCGTACCGGTTCGGTGCAACGCAACGTATCAGCTATGCGTTGTGCTGCACCTCCTCCACGTTTGCCCCTGGCTACGCGACCTTGCTTCGGTCCTGTTGCCCTGCGATCCGGGCTTTTTCGGCAAATCCTCGTGTGATGTCGACGCATTCCCGGGCGGCATACCAGTAACGGGGGTCGAGTTCGATGTTGAAGACAACGCCTTCAGGGAACTCGCACGCCTCAAGGAGCTGCGTCCAGGGAATGTCACCCCATCCGACCGGCAGATGCAGGTCACCGTTTCCGTACGCCAGGCGTTCGCTTTGGGTATAGGCCCAGAGATCGTCCTGGCGGCCGAAACTGTCATGAACGTGCAGATGGCGTGCGACAGGCGCCAGAGCTGCGATCTCCTCCACGAAGCCTTCCCTGCGCCCGTCGGCATCCAGTTTGATGTAGCTGTGGCTGAAATCGATTGTCGCCATGATGTGAGGATGGTCGACGATCGCGATCTCCTGCGCCAGCCGCTTGGGGCTCGAGGCATGCTTCCAGCCGTCATACTCGAACAGGGTCTCGACGCAGATGATCAGGTTGCGCGCCCGGGCAAGCTCGCCTGCCTCGGCGAGCAGTTCGCGCTGGCGGGCATAGGCATCTTCGATTTTCGCCGCCTGGGTCTCATGGGTCAGGCCGGAATGCAGGACATAGTGAACAGCGCCGACGGCGGCGGCGACATCGAGCGACGCTTCCAGCACCTCGATATGGCGCGGCGTATTTGTCGGTCCGTCCATGAGGTTGATCGCCAACGGACCGTGTACCGAATAGGCAACGGCGCGGCCCGCGCAGGCCGTCTTCAAGGCGGAAAGCTGGGGCGCCCTGACCCTCCCACCGATTACGAGGTCGTAGTCGAAGGTCGCCAGTTCGATGAGATCGACGCCCAGCGCCTCGATCATATCCAACTCTTCACCGAGGGTCGTGAGGTCGCCGGCCCGGTTTTTCGCCGAGATGCCAACACCGAAAGCACCGTGTTTCAAGGGCTATTCTCCATTGTGTCTGATTGAGTGTCTTGGCCGCCCTTCCGCCTTCGAGCTGTCACGGCGCGCCGCGCCGCCGCCCGGGAAGGGAGGCGATGCGTTTACGTTGCCGGTCCTGCCGCAATGCGCTTGCGACGCCGAATGACCTCCCATGCAATCGCGCCAGCAAGCGTGGCGATCATCATCACGAGGCCGAGTGCATTCACGACCGGCGTCAGGCCCGCTCTCACTTTCGACGCGATGAAGATCGTCAGCGGCGTTTCGGTGCCGCGAACAAAGAGCGTGGTGTTGTAATTCTCGAAGGACTGAAGGAAGGCGATGAAGCACGCGCCTACCAGCGCCGGACGCAGGAACGGCAGCAGGATCCGGCGAAACACGTAGATGCGGGAGGCGCCCAAGCCGAGGGCCGCGTCTTCCATCGTTCTGTCGAAGCGCTGCAGCCGCGCTGCGACCATCAACATGACGAACGAGATGATGAAGCTCGATTGGGCAAGAATGCTGAGCGCAACGCCGCCGCCGATGCCGACCTTGCGCCAGAACAAGAGCGTGGCGATGCCGATGACGACGCCAGGTGTGAGCAACGGGGACACCATCAGCGCGTAGAGGATGTTGCGGGCCCGGCCATGCAGGCTGGTCAGCACAAGGGCGGCGGCGGTTCCGACAGGCAGCGAGATGGCGATGACGCCGGCCGCGATCACGGCGGAACTGCCGAGCGCCTTCAGCATTTCTGCATCGCGAAACAGGGCCGCGATCCACATGTCTGTCGTGCCAAGCCAGGGAACGATGGTTGGAAAGCTGCTCCTGTTGAACGTCGCTGCCGCCAGGATCAGCAGCGGCAGCAGCAGATAGGTAAGAAAGAACGCAAAATAGAGGTGAAAGGCGAGGCGCGGCAGTCCGTCGAGAACGCGCGTTGCCCGGGTTTTCAGGCGACCTGCAGAGACCGGCCGGCCAGGGTTTGAAGCTGGTGTGCTCACATTTGTCATTTGACGGCACTCGTCAGGTTGACATGGAAAAGGCGCAGCATCCCAAGGACGGCGATGAGGCATAGCACCAGCAACGTGACGCCATAGGCCGCGCCGCGGTTCCAGTTGCCGCTTTCGAAGAACCAGTCGTAGATCAGCTGCGTGAACCAGCGGCTGCCCGGTGCACCGAGCAGCGCCGGCGCCATGTAGCTTCCGGCCGCCAGCATGAAGGTGAAGACGCAGCCGGTCGCGATGCCTACCTTGGCATGGGGAAGGACGACCCGGCGATGGATGCGCACCGTTCCGGCGCCAAGGTCGCGGGCCGCATCGATCTGTGCGTGATCAAGCGTGCTGACGGCGTTGTAGATCGGCAGGAGCATGAACAGCAGATAGGCATAGGCCATGCCCGCCAATACGCCGCCGTCGCCATACCACCGGACGGGTTCGCTAAGCAGTCCGAGGTGGACAAGCGCGGCATTCAGCGGACCGTCGAAGGCCAGGATGATGTACCACGAGAGCCCGCGCAGGACCTCGTTCATCAGATAGGGCACGGTCAAAAGCACGAGCAGGGCCGATGTCTGCCTTGGTGTCGAAACCTGCCCCAGCCAATAGGCGATGGGATAGCAGATGACGAATGTCAGCACTGTCACGAGCGCGCTCGACCAGACGGTCTTCAGGAAGATCCAGCCATGCGATGGATGGTTCCAGAGGTAGAGGAAATTGTCGAGCGAATAGCCGTCCTTCGGGCCGCCGAGCTGGGCGGCAGGCAGGTTTGGTCGAAGGGCGAAGTCGAGCATCGTCAGGTTGGGAACGAGCACGAGACCGGCCAGCCAGAAAAGCACCAGCAAAATGAAGCAGCCACCGAGATGCTTGCCGAAACGTTGGGTAATCTCATTCATGGGCGAGAACGACCGCGTCTTGCCGGGAGAAGCCGGCGACGAACGGCTTGCCGATGTCGGGCGCCTCGCCGAGATGCTGATGGGGAATTGCCAGCTGGACGCTGAGCGGGTCGCTGTCATGCGGAACGACCGCGTGCGCGGTGGCAAAAGCACCTTCGAAATCGAAACGCTTGGATACCGCCGTCAGACGGTTCTCGGGTTCCTGGCGGTTGAGAGAAAGCGATTCCGGCCGAACATAGAGGCGCGCTTTCATCTGGGGTTGAAGGTTCGCACTGCGGCGTCCGACAAAGCGACCGTGCGCACCTTCAAGAACCGCGTAATCGCCGAAGGTGTCGACGACGGTGCCGGACATGATGTTGTTCTCGCCGACGAATTCGGCGACGAAGGCGGTGGCCGGGTTGGTATAGAGTTCAAGCGGCTCGCCCACTTGCTGCAACTCGCCGGCGCTCATCACCGCGACGCGGTCGGACATCGCCAGTGCTTCCGATTGATCGTGGGTGATGTAGATGAAGGTGACGCCAGTGCGTTTCTGGAGATCGCGAAGCTCGGCGCGCATCCGCTGCCTGAGTTTGAGGTCGAGCGCCGATAGCGGCTCATCGAGAAGCAGCACCTTGGGCTCGATCGCCAGCGCGCGGGCGATCGCGACGCGCTGTCTTTGCCCGCCCGACAGTTCGTGCGGCATGCGCTCGCCGTAGCCGGGCAGCGCGATGAGTTCCAGCAAGCGTTCGGCTTCCTGCCGTCGGCGGGCCTTGCTCATGCCGCGCACTTCAAGACCGAAGGCGATATTCTCCCAGACCGGCATGAGTGGAAAGAGCGCGAGAGATTGGAAGATCATCGCCGTCGAGCGGCGGTTGGCCGGGATGTCGCGCATGTCCTGACCGTCGATGAAGATCCTGCCCGCGGTTGGCTGCAGGAAGCCTGCAATCATGCGCAACAGCGTGGTCTTGCCGCAGCCCGACGGGCCGAGGATCGAAAAGAACTCCCCCGACCGGACTTCGAGGGACATGCGCCGGATCGCCAGGCTGGCGGCAAAGCGCATTTCGACGTCAAGCAGGCTGACGGTATTGGTCATGGCAGCAGATATTCCCGGGAATGAGGAGACGGGCGGCGCTTGCCTTCAAGGCCAGCGCCGCCAACCGCATGCGTGTCGCGCTCGCGCGCTTCGGTTTACGTGTTGTTCGGCGGAAAACCGTCAGGCGCTGAGGAAGCGATCCTGGTACTCGGTGCGCAGTTCGACGAACCAGCTCTCCTGCACCGGCCACCACCACAACTTGTCGAGTGCGTCGGCCGGGTAGGCTGTTTCGAAGAAAGCCTTGGCATCGGCCGGAAGCAGCGCTTCTGCGCCCTTGGCAGTGGTGTTGACCTTGGCATGGCTGGCGTACATGGCGCCCGCCTCGGGCGTCAGCATCCAGTTGATGAACGCATAAGCCTGGTCGATATTCTTGGCGCCGATCGGAAGGGAAATGCCTTCCATCCAGGCGAGCGCGCCTTCCTTCGGCGCGATATAGCCGATCGGCATGCCTTCCTGCTTCAGGCCGGCAGCTGTCGAATCCCACGTCTGGCCGAGGATACAGCCATTGGTGCGGAACGCGCCTTGCGCGTCGTTCTGGCTCGACCAGAACTGCGCGACGTTGGCCTTGCGGGCGAGAGCCTCCTCAAGGACGACATCGTAGTTGGCGCGCATGGCCTCCGGATCCTTGAAGCTTTCTAGGAATGGCTTCGGCAACTTGCCTTGCTGCTCCAGCCACAGCGCCAGGCCGACGAGAGCGGAATGGCCGCGGACGGTGACCTTGCCAGCCATTTCCGGCTTCCACAGATCGCTGTAGGAGGCGGTGCCGTATGTCAGCGGTGCCTTTTGCGTATCGAAGGCGATGGCTTCCGTGCCCCAGTCGGTCGGCACCTGATAGCGTTTTCCCCCGACCACGGCGCCGAGCGTCTCGGAGCTCTTCACAGCACTTTCGATGCAACGGTCCCATTCGACGCGCTTCTCGTCGATCGGCTGAACGAGCGAGGCTTCGACATAGTTCGGAACACGGTCGAGCGCCGGCCAGATGACATCGAAACCCTCGCCCTGATTGACCTTCATCAGGCTGAGGATTTCATCGTTGGTGCCGTAGGGCGTGTAGCTCGCCTTGATGCCAGTCGCCTTTTCGAAGGCTGCGAGCATTTCCGGAGAAATGTAACCGGCCCATGCGCTGATGCGAAGTTCACCCGAGCTCGATTGGGCAGCCGCGCTGCGCGCGACGAACGGCGCGCAGACGAGCGAGGCCAATGCGCCGCTCAGGACTGTGCGCCGTTTGAGGTTGAAGGAATGTCTCGTTGTCGCCGGCTTGTCTTGCACCATGGTGGCACGCTCCTGAATTTGGGCCTCATCCGAAAACCGCGGATGAGTTTGCAGGCGGCGAGTAGCACCCGGGTGTAACAGTTGAACGACAGGGAAACCGACGGCACGGCGGAAGCGTTTACACCTCGTCGCGATTGCGCTTCGCCACCGCGTGCTCGACCGGCGTCAGCCGGTACATGGCTGTCGCCATGTCGTGCTGCTCGGCTGTTATCTGCTCGTGATCACTGGGCAGAAGGACGGCAACGTTCGTGAAGCCGAGATCGGCCAGCTGGTAGGGCGTACCGTGACCATATTCCAGATGGCCGCGCCCGATGATGCCGACCACGAGCGCGCCGCCATCAGCATGCGCCTCGGCGATGTTGCAGGCAAAGGCGCGATCCCACGTCTGCTGCGCCCGCACGAAGCGGTCGAAGGCAGGGTCCTCAGCCGAAGTGGCTTTCCGTGCCGGCGATCCGCCGCCGGTGATATCGAACAGATACTGCCGATAAGCCGGCGTCGCCGGCTTTGCCGGGGTGACGCCGTCGCGGTCTTCGGGTGCTATCGCCTCCCAGCCGAGCTTGCCGACTTCCGTCACCAGCGCCCGCCGGCAATTCAACGCCTTCATCGGAACCTTGAACTGCCGGCAAAAATCGAAGATCGGCATGTAGAGATCAGCCGGAAATCCCCAGACGGTTTGCCAGCCGACCTTGTCCAGAAATTCCGCATTGGAAAGGTTTCCCGCCACCCACGCGTCGAGGACCGGCTGGGTGCTGCGCGGAAACATCTCGAAGCCAACGACAAGGTTGGCATTGTGGGCGTAAAGGCCGGCCGTGACGTGAAGCTGCCAGCGATGGATGTCGTAGCGGTCGTGCGTCTCGCCGAGAAGCACCGCCTGTTTGCGGGACAGGCGGTTCATCAGGTCGTTGTGGCGGATTTCTTCGCCGGTCGAGGGCACGATCCATGTGCCCGGCTTGTGTTCGATTGTAGTCAACGCCGTATCCTCGATCAGTTGGCCGGGCGAAACGCCGCAGCGGTCTTGGCGCGAAGGGTGAGCCCGGTGGGGCGCTCGTCCTTGCCGTATGCGACAAGCACGACCTCGTCTACGGTCGCCTCTTCCTGCCAGCGCGAGACGGTGCCGCCGAGCAGATGAAGATGGAAGTCTGATGTCATCACATTGATGAAGCCCATGGCGGGGCTCACTTTCGGGACAACGCCACTCCAGCGCTGGGAAAAGCCGGGCTGATCGAAGGCGATGACGATGGTCTCGGCTGAAGCGAGTGCCGCATTGAGCGGCGCGAGGCCTGGATCATCCGTGGCGACGTCGGCTCGTTCGGTTCTCTCCGCCTTTGGCCGTTCAACCGGGTCGACCTCGGTCGCAAGACCGGCAAGGGCTGTCTCGAACGGTTCGAGGCCGCCGAAGCCGACGATGCTGAAGACGGGTTCCCCATCGGCGCCGTTGAAATCGAGCCGCGGATAGACCTGTTCCTGCATGACGCTCGACGTGTCGATGACGACAGTCGCAACAAGCCGCGGATCGAGGCGGCTGTCATGATCCTGTCCCCGACAGACAAGGAAGGCGCCGTCATCTTCGACATGTTCGACGGGGCCGATGCGTTCGTGGGTGACGCCATTGCGTTTGCCGATGATCATCAGCTTGCCGATATCGGGCAGTCTGCGCACGACCGTATCAGGTGTTTCGAGAACGTAGCGGCGGGTTGCGGAGGCAGAATCTGTCATGTGTTGTCTCACGGTTGCGGAAGGGAACGGGATAGGTTGTGCTGCTAAGCGGCGGCCAAGGCTGGTGTCGGCATCAGGTCGATGGTTCGGACGTCGAAAGACATTTGTGGCGCGCGATGGGCGATCAGGATCAACGCGGTCTGGGGCAGGCGATGCCGGACCAGTGACAGGAGTTTCGCCTCGGCCGCGGCGTCGAGCGCGCCCGTCGCCTCGTCAAGGATCGCCCAGCGCGGCGCGTGTAGCAGCAGGCGGGCGATGGCCAGCCGCTGCAGCTCTCCGCCGGACAGCCCTTCGGGCGCTTCGAGACTGGTAGCCCCGTTATCGGCCATGCGATGCTCCAGTCCGACGTCGCAAAGTGCAGCGCGGATCTGCTCCTCGCCGAAACTTTCGACCGCAGATGGATAGGCGGTCGCTTCGAGCAGCGTGCCAAGTGGCAGGTAAGGCTTCTGCAGCAGGAACATCCAGCCTTCCTGCGGCCGCCTGATCTCGCCGGTGCCATGTGGCCAGAGACCGGCAACGGCTTTCAGCAAGGTGGTCTTTCCGATGCCGGATGGACCGCGCAGCCAGACGCACTCGCCGGTGCTGATCGTCAGATCCTCGATGGTCAGAAGGCTGCGGCCATCGGGCGTATCGAGCAAAAGGGCGTTCAGACGGAAGACATCGCTTCGTCCCAAGCGGTGAATGCGGGCGTCAGGGCCGGTGCTTGCGGCTGCCGACTGCATGAAATTATCCAGGCGCGAGGCGGTGGCGACGAGGTCGGCAAGGTCGCGATAGGAAAAGATGAACCAGGAGAGCGTTGTTACGACCTGCGAAAAGGCGGTGCTCAACTGCATCAATCCGCCAAAGGCGACATGGCCCGCGAGATAGCCCGGCAGCGCGACGAAGAGTGGTATCCGCAGAACGGAATGATTGAACGGATAGGTGAAGCCGCCGAGGATCAGTTCGCGGGTGATCAGCTTCTTCCAGTTCGCCGCAAGCGCGTCGAAGCGGGCGCGGAATATCCGCTTTTCGGCGTCTTCTCCGTTCGAAAGCGCAACCTCGTCAAAGCTTGTACGCCATCGGGCCATCGCATAGCGGAAGTCGGCTTCGCGATGTTGCTGTTCGGAGAAAAGGCCCTTGAGCGGCCGGCCGAGCAGGTGCGTCAGCCCGCTGCTGACCGCGACATAGAGAAACGCCGCCCAGACCATGTAGTGCGGTATTTCGAGGTCGATGCCCATGAACGCAAGCGACAGGGGAAAGTCGGAAAGGCCCCAGAGAATGGCGATGAACGAAACCAGTCCGACGACGCGGGAGATGAGGTCGAGGGTCTCGCTGAGCATGCCGCTGACGAACAGCCGGCAATCCTCGGCGATACGCTGATCCGGGTTGTCTATCCTGTCGGTCTTGGCCTGTGCCAGATGCCAGAAGGCCTTGTTGGCCGTCCAACGGTCGATGGCGATATCCGTCAATGTCCGGCGCCAGCGGATCTCGAGAATCTTGCGCAGATATTCTGCCAGCAGATGCCGGGCGGAATTCAAGGCGATGATGGTGACAAAGATGCCGATCTGCCTCAAGACCTCAGGTGCATCGACCTTTTCGACCGCCGAATAAAAGGCGCCGGTCCATTCGACCAGGCGCACGCTGGCATAGACGCTGCCGAGCGTCAGCGCGGTGATGAGCAGGAACAGCGCCAGATTGACCTTGCCGCCGGGCGAGCGGACGCAGAGGCCGATGAGGCGCTGGAATTGGCCGGCGATCTTGAACATGCTGCGCTCCTGCCTTGGGAAAGAGGGGCATGCGCGGCCGCCGCCGCGCATGCCTTGCTCGTCGATCAGAAGCGCACCGTGGCGCCGAGCTTGAACACCCGGCCCGGAGCGGTCTGCAGCTCGAGTGGGTTGACGTTGGCTGTGGCGACGGATGCGGGGACGCGATCATAGCCAGTGAGGGTGTTGGGGAAGTAGCGGCGATCGAAGATGTTCTCGATGCCGGCCGTCAACTCGACGTTTTCCCTTGGCGTCCACTTCGCATAGGCATCGAAGACGGCGTAGCCCGGAACCAGATAGTCGGCAGGATCACTGTTCTGCGTGCGTCCCGCTGCGAACGTACCGAAGACTTCGAACTGAAGGCCGTAATCCGGCAGTTCATGCTTGAGGCCGAGGACGGCGGTGAGCGGCGTAGCCCCATCGAAGGCGGTGGTCGCCGCCCCGGCAGATGTGCGCTGACGCCCCTTGCTCCAGGTGATGTTCGCCGATGCTGTCGTGTAGTCGAGAACTTCGTATTCGCCGCCGAACTCGATCCCCCACAACGCCACGTCTTCGACGTTGTTGGAGGTGTAACCAACGACCGGGACTCCGCCAGGACCCGTGACGGTGATGGGTTGAAAGCCGCGAATGAAGTTCGTGTAGTCAGCATAGAAAGTTGCCACGGTGAAATAGCCGCGATCCAGTTCGCCACGGAAGCCGATTTCGTAGCTGTCGACCGATTCCGGCTTCAGGTTGGGGTTCGGCACGAGCGAACTGCCGGTGAATGGGTCGACGCTGGATTGGAAGAGCTGCGCCGACGTCGGCATCTTGAAGCCCTCGCCATAAGAGGCATAGGCCGAATAGGTATCGTCGAATTTGTAGATGGCACCGACCCGCTTGAGAAGTTCGGTATTCTCCTGCTTTTGCGGGCGGAAACCCGGCAGGCCCGGATAGCTGGCGTCACCCGTCGGATCGATCGAATAGTGCGCAAGACGAACACCGGGATTGACGGTCAGTTGGCCGTCTAGAAACTCGATGCTGTCCTCAAGGTAGAAGTCGGCACGCTCGGTGTCGACACGTGGGAAGCTGAAGCCCTGGTTGATCGCCGTGGTCGTTGTGCCCGTCAGCGAATTGTAGGTCCTGTTGATACCTGCGTAGTCACCCTTGGTGCGGTCGCCGTCGAAGCCGTAGGTCAACGTGTGGTGCGTGGATCCCAGGTCGAAGGACGACTTCATCTGGATATCGGCTTCAAGAAAGTCTTCGCTGTAGTTGCGGTACTGGTCATGCAGCTGGATGCGGTTGGAGTAGACCCGGCGCTGCCGGCTATCGGTCTCGCGCTTCTGCGGTGACCACGAGAGGTTCCAGTTGACGCTGTCGAGCCACGCTGCGCCGACCTGCCAATCATGTTCGAGCGAAATGCGCTTGCGGCTCATCTCCAGGTCGCGAACATAAGGGTCGTTCACATAGGCCGTCGTCGATGGGATCCCGGTGGTGGAGGCCGACATGTCATAGAGTTGCAGCACTCGCGTGTCGCGGCCGAAAAGCTCGCCGGTCAGCTTGAACGTATGCTGCGCGTCCGGTGTCCAGACGACCTTCGCAAGCGCGTTGTCCACGTCGTTGTCGGCGGGGAACAGGCGGTCGCAACCGATGTAGAGGCGCGAGCAACCCCAGATGCCGCCGTCAGCGCGCGCCTTGCGGAGTTCCGCTTCGCTTGACGAGACCTGGCCGTAGCTGCCGAGAACTTCGATGTCGCCGAAGTCGTAGGCAGCCGTTACCTGCTTGCGCCAGCTGTTGTCGAGGCTGTCATAACCGGTCCTGACCTCGACGGCCCAGGGCTTGGTCGGGTCGGTCAAAAGATCCGAGGGATCGAGCGTCTGGAACATGACGGAACCGCCGAGCGCATCGGCACCCCACAGCACCGAGTTCGGTCCGCGGACGATCTCGACGGATTTGAAATTGCTCATGTCGAAGAAGTCGCGGCTACCGTCGGTGATGCCCTCCTGCACACGCGAGCCGTCGACCGTCAAAAGTACGCGGTTTCCGCCCATGCCGCGGATGGTGAAGCTGTTGAGCTGGCCCCACGGGTTGGTAATCGAGGTGGTGCGGTTGACGCTGACACCGGGCTCATGGCGAACCAGGTCCTGGATGTCGCGCACATTGTGATCGGTGATCTCTTCGCGGGTGATGACCGAGATCGACTGCGGCACGTCGAGGACCTTTTTTGCGCCGCGCGTCGAGGTGACGACGATGCGCTCAAGCGGCGTTTCCTGCACGCGCCGGGCGGTTTTGTCCTGCGCCTGGGCGTGCGCCGGCAGCGCCAATGCCAGGGCGGCGACGCCGGTCAACAGTGCCCGGCGGTGCTTGCTCGCCAGGTTGTGAAGTTCGAATGTTGTTGCAGTCCCCATGCCCGACCCCTCGAGAATTGAATAAAATCAATGCGAGGCCTTGTATTGAAACATGAGTGAAAGAATCAAGTTAAAATATGACATGTCCCGTTTTGTCGCACGTCATGTCGCATTTCGACTGCTGGCAACCAGCGCCAGCGGGCAACGACACGGCGTTGGCCGGCGAGCTCGAAACGGTGGCAAAGAAAGCGCTCGCGCCTGTTCGTGAGGGCAAATTCGGACGGCGCGCGAACGAAGCCGTCAACGGCAGCGTCCTCCTGGGCTGCGACGGTTTGACCCGTGGAAACGAGGGCAGCAAGGCTCAGGAATGTTGTGATCTTGGTGGATGGCCGGTTGAATCCTTGTCGGCGTTGGACCATGCCTGCAACTCCCGATCGAAGAGCGCCCGTACGCGGAAGCCCTCCCATCACCGGCCAATTGGAGTTATCAGTTTGTTTTTAAGAATTTTCCTGCCGGCAGCCGCCATTGCCACCCTGTCGAGCCCGGCTGCAGCCTTTGCCTCCGGAAACGCCCCAGCCTTCTACGATGGTGCCCTTTGCAAGCCGCCCTACACGATGCAATCGGCAACCGAACTCTATGACGCCGCCGAGAAGCTGGCGAAACCCGACACATCGTTGCTGACGGCTTACGTTTACAAGCTGCCGTCCGACATCGGGCAGGACGGTTTCAAGACCCATGAGGTTGTCTTTGCCGGGAGCTCCGTCGGCGTCCTGATCGAAGGGGCGCGTGCAGATGAGCTGGCGGCTCGCTACCAGCTGGAACCTGAAAAAAGCAGCATTCTCGGCACGTCGACCAAGGGCTATGCGCGGGTTCTGCCCGATGCCGAGCAGCCGACGGCGGACATGGGAATCGTTTCGGTCGTTGCGCGTGAAAGTGATGCCATCCCGGGCAAGACCTTGCTTGCATGCGAGTTCGTATCGCATGCGGATCGGGAAGCACTCAAGAGCCTTGAAGGCGGCAACTAAAGCGTCGTGCATTCGGAGCAACGCGTCAAGGATGCTGTAGTTTGTTGATTCTAAAGCATCTTTCTGCCTTCTGTGGTTCCGCTTGAAAGCGGAATGCTCCAGAGCCAAGCGCATGACGGGATGCAGGCAGCATCATGAAGAATGCCTGTATCCCGTCTGACGTGTGCGGCAAGAGCATGTTAGGCTGACCGCGGTATCAACAGTACGAGGCGCCCCGCGCCCGAAGGGAGACTATGTCCGGCTCGGATGGCAGTATTTTCGATTATCTCGGAATACTGGCCGTGTTTCTGCTCGTTGCCGCCAACGGCTTTTTCGTTGCGGCTGAGTTTTCCCTGGTGTCCGTCCGGCGCAGCCGGGTGACGGAGCTTGTGGCGCAAAGGCGCATGAATTCGGGCGCACTCCAGCATGCCGTCGACAATCTCGACGCCAACCTGGCCGCCACCCAGCTCGGCATCACCATATCGTCCCTGGCACTCGGCTGGGTGGGCGAGCCGGCTCTGGCGCACCTGATCGAGCCGCTGTTGAAAGCGCTGCCGATGGCCTGGGCATCGTTCGGCTCGCATGCGATCGCGGTGGCGATCTCCTTCATCATCATAACAGCGCTTCACATCGTGCTCGGGGAGCTGGCACCGAAGAGCCTGGCGCTCCAGCGCAGCGAGGGCACGGCCCTTGCGGTCGTGCGCCCGCTCGGGCTTTTCCTGTTTCTGTTGCGTCCGGCTATTCTCACGCTCAACGGCCTCGGCAATCTCGTGCTTCGCCTGGTCGGGCTGCGGCCGGGCACCGGCGAGGCCTCGATGCATTCGCCGACCGAACTGAAGCTGCTTGTCGCCGAAAGCCAGGAGGCCGGTCTTCTCGACGTTGCCCAGCAGGAACTGGTCGAGCGGATCTTCAACATCGGCGACCGCCGGATTTCCGATTTCATGACGCCGCGCATGGAGGTCGACTGGATCGATGCCGACGACACGCGGGAGGAGATCCTTCGCACCATCAGGGATTGCCATCACGAGCAGTTGCTGATCGGCCGTGGCGGCATCGACTATCCGCTGGGCATGGTGCTGAAGAAGGATCTGCTCGATCAGTTGCTCGACGGCCAGACGCTCGACCCGATGAAGGCGATGCGCGAACCGCTGGTGCTGCACGAATCGGCACGCGTCTTCCGCGTCCTCGAAACGTTCAAGACGGCACCCGTCCGGCTGGCGATCATCGTCGACGAATATGGCAGCCTCGAAGGCATCATCACACAGACCGATCTGCTCGAAGCGATTGCCGGCGACCTGCCGGATACGGAGGCGAACGATCCCGACATCGTCACCCGCTCGGACGGCTCGCTGCTGATCGAAGGGCTGATGTCGGCGCACGACGCCTTCGAGCGGCTCGGTATTCGCGATCGTCCCGAAGGCGATTTCCACACCATTGCCGGTTTCGCGCTGCAGATCCTTGGCCATCTTCCGCATGTGGGAGAAACCTTCGATTTTCAGGATTGGCGCTTCGAGATCATCGATATGGACGGCATGCGCATCGACAAGCTTTTGGCGTCACGCCAGGAGTGACGCCAGGGCCTTAGAGTTCGCCTGGTCCGGCCGGCCAGGCGAAGGGACCACTCAAAGGGTCGCCAGCGCCCGGTTGGACAGGGCGCCACCATAGGCCTCGCGAATGGCAAGCTTGTTTTCAAGCGCGATCACGATCTCCTCGGCGAAATCGATCTTGTGCAATGCCTGAATGTTGGGCAGCCCGCCGGGCGTGAAGACGTTGATCTCCAGCACCTTGTCACCGACGATATCCAGCCCCACCAGGAACATGCCGTCGTCGATCAGCTTGGGGCGAAGCTTTTCGGCAATCGCCAGTATCGCCGGGGTAATGGTTGCCGCCTCAGCAGTGCCGCTCGCATGAATGTTGGATCGCACTTCGCCCTTGGCAGGCACACGGCGGAAGGCGGCATAGACGTCGCCGCGCACCAGCGGACGGCCGTTCATCAGGAACAGGCGGATGTCTCCGGCGGTGGCTTCGGGCAGATAGCTCTGGGCGATGAGATAGCCGACCTCGCTGACGGCTTCGAAGATCTGGTTGAGATTGGCCTCATCGCTGGACTTGATCTTGAAGACGTTCTTGCCGCCCGATCCCTGCAGCGGCTTCAAGATGACGCCGCCGCGATGGTCGTCGATGAAGGCGCGGATTTCCTCGATGTTCTTCGAGATCAGCGTCGTCGGGCGCACGGCCTGGGGAAAGTCCTGGAAATAGAGCTTGTTCTGCGCCAGCGAAAGACCGGAGGGATCGTTGACGACGATCGCGCCGCGTTCCGAGGCGAGCCGGCCGAAATTGGCGCCGACATTCGCGGCCCAGGGGCGGCCCTCGGCATCTTCCGAGGGGTCGTTGCGCAGGAACAAGACGTCGACCTCGCTGACGTCGACCACGCTCATCACCGCATCTTCGGCCTTCAGCGCCGAAATGAACGTTTCCGGCTTTTTCGGCTTGGTGCCGTTGAGGCTGCGCGCCCGAATCATCAGCCTGTCGTCGGGCCGCAGGATGAAATCCGCGGGTGTGACGTAAGAGATTTCGTGCCCTCGGGAGAGCGCGGCGAGCGCCAGAGACGTCGTCGTGTAGGACGCCGTTTCCAGCTCAATCGAATTGACGAAGAAGGCTATGCGCATCAGGTCTCCTATTCTTCGATCATGTCGAGCGGGGTTATGCCCGCACGTGCCCGGTCCAGCCGGGAGCGTGCGTGGGCGTCATCCAGAAAAATGGGGCGTACCGCCGGTGCAGACAGCAAGCCGCGCAAGCTTAATTCCTGCATGGCGGTAAAATGCGAGGCGGCGATCTTGCCCATCCAGAAGGGGTCGAGGCTGCCGCCAGCGGCGAGATGAGCAAGCAGCTGAACAAGGCCGCGCAGATAGATCGCGTCCTTCGCCAGCCCGCCGCCGCGATAGATCCGCAGCACGATGTTGAAGGCATCGTCAGGCTGAAACCGGTGCTGATCGACGAGCAACCGATAGGTCTCCGGGAATACCGCGCCGCTGAGCATGGCTGCGCAGGCGACCACGCGGGCGGCGATGAGACGCAGGCGGGCCAGCGTCATGCCGCCGCTCAAATATTCGGCAAAGACGGCAAGCCCTTCCTGCATGCCCTCATAGCCGGCAAGACCGGAGCGAAAGAGCCTGAGCCCCTGTGCCGAGCCGTTGAAGTAGGTGAGCAGGTGCACGCCGATTTCGTGATTGAGCAGAGCCTCGACACGGTTCCGGCTCATCGCTGTGCTGCGCGCGATCAAGAGCTGACTTCTCGACACCAGCAACCCTGCGGGAATGTCGTCGCGCATTTCCATCGACGCGTTGAAGTCGGCATATTGGCGCTTGTAGGTCGAAACCATCACTTGCGCCCGGTTGCGAATGTAGGCGCTATCGACGGCGTCAATGGCAGGCTTCTGTCCAGGCTTGCTCACCCGGTTTTGCGTCTGCGCCAGGATATCGGTTGCGACATCCAGCAGCTTCGCCTCGACCGGGCCATAGAGCGCGCGGCCGAACTCGACGAAGGTGCGGCCCTCGCGGGCGGAAATCATCGAAAGCTGCAGGTCGAGTTCCTGCTGTTTCTCGCGATAGAGCGCGTAGAGTAGCGGGTCCTCGAGGTGCTCGAAGCCGATGGAAAAGAGTTTCTTCTTCGCCGCCTCGACTTCAAGCGTCAGCGGCCGATAAAGCAGTCGCGGCGCGACCTGATGCCGGCTTGAAACAAATTCTGCCCAGGCGGCATCGGAGTTGATCGGCGTGACGGCCAGGAGAAAATCGAAACTCGCGGCGATTTCGTCGATGGCACGATCGGTGCGGGTCACGGTTTCAACGAAGGTCTTTCGGCCGAAGGCCCTATGCGTCGAAACGCGTATGTCCGTCGTGCTCGCCGTGGCCGCTGCGAGCGCTTTCAGACCGGCATCGAAGATGTTGGCGATCAGGCGTTCGCGCAGTTCCGGGTAGATCCGCTCCGTGCCCGGTTCGCGATAGATCGGCGCAAAGCGCACACTGATGCAAGGAAATGTCGTCAGTGGTTTACCATCAGCCTGTTCTTTCGGAGGCGGCTCCAGCAGGTCCATGTGAGCGGTGCGAAACTTGCCTTCGATCGTGCCGACGGCGCCGAGGAAGGCTTTGGCTGCAGCCTGCGCCGCCGGTTCTTTGCTGGCCACGACTTCGATGGTGAACGGTGGCAGATAGGGCGCGTCTCTGGCGGGGGGATCGTCATGGTCGAGTTCGCCGTACTCCAGCACGAAGAAAGCGCCGAGCCGTTCCTGGATCACGCGCCCCACCGCGGCGATGACAGGTGCGGCGGCCGCAGCGTCCGGCGCGATGAGATAGGATGCATTGGACTGGGTGATCTCGCGTGCCACGACGGCTTGCTTCGCCCCGGCGACAAATACGCAGAGAAACGGTAGTGGTCGATCGATGTGCAGGCGCCCGCCCTCGGCAAAGTCGCGTCGCACCGCCTTGCCGGCTGCAAGGCAGGCGATCATTTCGTCGAGCCAGGCGTCATCGGGTGCCAGGCGGTCGGCCGGCTCGGGATGCGGCGTGTCGCGGTCCCTGGGCTTAGCTGCGCTTTTCATCGGCGCGCGTCCAGCGCCTTGACGAGGTCGGGCACGGTCGACGCGATCAGCGCACGCAATGCTTCCAGCATCTCTAAATCCGGCTCGCCGGTCCATTCGTCCATGAAGAATTTCTTGAATTCGATGGCGATGGCGCAGCCTGTCTGCGGAAAATGTTCGTGGATGAAACGGGTTTGTTCGCCGCGCCCCTGAAACGCGACGTTTTCACGAACGTCGAACCGCCTGCCTCGAAATTCGAAACGACGAAAGCCATCAAGCAGCGTTTCAAGCACATCGGCCCAGTGGCTGCGGTCCATCGAATGGGTGCCGATGTTGATTTCCGGCGCGGCCGCCGGGTCGGAGGGGACTGAACCGGGGCCGTCGCGGCGGTGGTTGTAGCTGTGTATGTCAAGCACGACGAAACTGCCGTGCCGCCGCTCGATCGACAACAGCATGGACCGCAGCATGCGGTAATATTCGTCATGCAGCACGAGCGAACGCTCGTGTTGATCACGCGGAAGCGCGTCCCGCCAGACCGAAAGCCCCCAGGCCTGCGAAGGATCGATGTAGACCGCGCCGTCGCGAGGCCGGTTGAGATCCACCTCGAAGCGCGAGCGGTGCACGATGACCCGATTTGCCAGATCCTGAATGCTGTAGGCCGTGTAGGGATCCTCTTCCCGCAGGCGCTCGTCATCGGCAAGCGCCATCAGAGCCCGCAGATCGGCACGCAAGCCATGCCCGTCGTGTATCGCCGTGGCGACAATGGGACTGTCGCCGCGATGCACCGTCCACCAGCTGTCGTTGCCAGCGTCCGTCAGCGTCTCGCCTGTCAGGTTCAGCATATTCAGGTCCCGTTCCTCCTCATTCATGGGGTTGCTGTCCCGTTACAATTCGCGAGGCAAGGGTTCGGTTCCAAACGCAGGGGAATTCCGCTGATAAAGCAAAACAGGGAGATGGGTACGCGGATGGGCATGCTGCGCCGTTGTCGGCAATTGTGTGCTCACAGCCGGACGGGTGGCGGAACCAATGCGCCTGCGCCGCATTTTCCGAGCACGCAACAACACATAGGGAAGGTGGATGACATGCTGGGAACTGTGCTGCTTATCGTTTTGATTCTGCTGCTGATCGGCGCGTTTCCGAGTTGGCCGCACTCGACGAATTGGGGCTATGGCCCGTCCGGGATACTCGGTGTCGTGGTCGTCGTTCTCCTGATCCTGCTGCTCATGGGGCGGATCTGACCTTGAGGTGAATCGTGTCCGCCGCGCCGCAAGAACCTGACCTGATCTACGTGACCGACGCCGATCCGGGCATAAAGCGCTTCCGGAAGGGGAAGCGCTTTAGCTATCGCCTTCCGGACGGCTCTGTTCTCAAGGATCCGGATGCAAGGGCGCGCATCGCAGCACTTGGCCTGCCGCCAGCCTATGAGCGCGTCTGGATCTGTCTCAAGCAGAATGGCCACTTGCAGGCCACTGGCTTCGATGCGCGCGGGCGAAAGCAGTATCGCTATCACGATGCCTGGCAGGAAATGCGCCATCACGCCAAGTTCGACCAGTTGATCGACTTCGCCAAGGTTCTGCCGAGGCTTCGCCGGGCCCTGCGTCGCCACATGGAGGGGCCGGTTGACGATGCCCGCACGGTACTGGCCGTACTTGCGGCCCTGCTTGATCAGGCGTGTCTACGCGTCGGCAACGTCTCCTATGCGCAGGAAAATGGCACCTACGGCGCAACGACGCTGTTGAAGCGGCATCTCAAGCTGGGCGACGAGGGCATCGAGTTGCGTTTCCTGGGGAAGGGCGGCAAACGTGTTGTTCGCAAGCTGCGCAGCCCGCGACTGCAGCGGCTGCTGGAAGATATTTCGGACCTGCCCGGACGCCAGCTTTTCGTCAGCAGGGATGCGAACGGTGATTTGCACCCGATCGATTCCGGTCGGCTCAACCGCTATCTCGCGGAAATCGCCGGCGCACCGATCTCGGCCAAGACGTTTCGCACCTGGGCGGGAAGTGTCGCCGCTTTCGCCGAGGCGCGCCTGGCGCTTGGCGAGGGACGACGCCCGTCGGTCAAGCGGATGTGCGAAGCTGCAGCCGAGGTGCTGCACAACACGCCTGCCGTCTGCCGCAAGAGCTACGTTCATCCTGATATCATCGCCCTGGCTGACAAGGAGGCCAAAATCAGCCTGCGCCGGCTCGAAGCGCAGCCGCGGCAAAGCGCCCTGCTGCGCGCCGAGGAGGAACGTCTGCTGCGCTTCCTCAGATATGCCGCGCGCGCGAAGAAACGTTCAACCTGACGGCCGTCATCCTTTACCGGTGAGCAATGCCTCGACGGTGCGAATGAGGTCGCGGCTGTTGAACGGCTTGGAGAGGCGGGGAAGGCTGCGATATTGCTCGGGAAGGTCGGAGGCGGCGTAGCCTGTCAGCAACAGCACGGGAACGCCACGGGCAAGCAGTTCGTCGGCCACAGGATAGACGAACTCGCCGTTGAGGTTGACATCGAGTGTGGCTGCCTGCGGTGTCTCGCGCTTGGCTGCAGCGATCGAGCTGCGCAGGCTTGTGAAGGGGCCTATGACCGAAAAGCCGGCCGCCAGCAGATCGTCCTGGATCTGGATTGCCAGCAGAAACTCATCCTCGACGACAAGGACGCTGCGCTGGTCGTCATTCATTGCTCGGCACCCGCAGAATACGGCATGTTGATGGTGTATCTGAGCCCGGTTCTTGCGAAATCCAGGTCGACGTCGCCGCCGAGGTCGGAGCCGACGACGCGTTCCAGCAACAGCCTGCCAAAACCATTTCTTGAAGGCGGTGCGACCGGGGGGCCGCCGGTTTCACACCAATCGATGTGAAGTGCCTTGTTGGCGGGGTCTAGGCTCCAGCTGACGTCCACATGTCCGTCTTCCACGGAAAGCGCGCCGTGTTTGGCAGCGTTGGTTGCAAGCTCGTGAGCCGCCATGCCGAGCGCCAGCGCATGCCGTGGCGATAGCCTGATCGCCGGGCCGCCGACGGAAACGTTGCCGGCGTTTTCGTTCCGGTAGGGCGCCAGTTCGTCGCAAAGGATCGTTTCCAGCGAAACGCCGGTCCAGGTGGTCTCCGCCAGGCGGGTATGGGTTTGCGCAAGAGCCCGGATGCGGGCGTGGAAGGATTGCTCGGCGTCCTTGCGATCGGGGGTCATGGCGAAGGATTGCCGCGCGATCGAGGTGACAGTCGCAAGCGTGTTCTTGACGCGGTGGCTGAGTTCGGCGACCAGCAGGTTGCGCTGTGCCTCTGCGTCCTTGCGTTCGGTGATGTCCATGCAGACGCCCGTGAGGCGGAGCGATGACGAGCCAGCGCCTTGCAGAAAACGCCCGAACGCTTCCAGCCAGCGTGTGGAACCATCGGGGCGGCGAATGCGGTAGGATGTGTGGTAGTCCTCGCGCTTGTCTATTGCGGCCTGGATCTCCAGTTCGACCATAGCAAGATCGTCGGGGTGGATGTCCGCCTTGAAGTCGTCGAGCGTGCCGCCGAAGCTGCCCGGTTCCAGGCCGTGAAGCACTTCCAGACCCGGCGACCAGATCACCTTGCCGGTGTCGAAGTTCCATTCCCATGCGCCCATGCGCCCGGCCTCAAGCGCCATCTGCAGTCGCCGTTCGCCATCGCGCATCGCCTGTTCCGATTCCTTGCGTTCTGTGATGTCGACGAAGGCGGCAACGGCGCCTTGCGGGATTCCGAGCGCGTCGATCAGAGGTGTGGCGTTGCCCAGCAGGTGGCGGGACGTGCCGTCGTCGAAACGGATCTCCTGCTCGAAGCTGCGCACTTCCTCGCCGCGCGCCGCGCGCTGGACCGGCAATTCGTCGGCGGAAAGCAGCCTGTCCTGCGAATAGACCTTGAAGTGCACGGGCCTTTCGCTGGACGGTGCCGAGAGCGAAGGGTTGCTGTCCGGCGGCAGCCTGAGCAGTTCGAACGAACTTCTGTTGCCGCTGATGACCCGGCAATCTGGCGTCCTCGCAATCCAGATCGGCGCGGGCACTGCTTCCATCAACGCCGTCACCTCCGTCGCCCTGGCACGTTCCTTTGCCTCGTTGTGCCGCAACAGATCTTCGGCCTGCCGCCTTGCCTCTTCGGAGCGGATGCGCTGCACGCTGAAGCTCAGTTGGCGGGCGATGGTCAAGGCGAGATCGATTTCCGAACCGGCGAAGTGATGTGCCGTGTCGTAATATGTCATGAACTTGCCGATCAGTCGGCCGACCGAAACCAGCGGGATGAAGCCGAGCGACCCGATGCCTTCGGTCTGAACAGCCTTGCGCAGGTCGTCTTCAAGCTCGGCCAATTCGACGTCTTCGATAAAGATGGGGTTGGGGTCCTGCACCTCCGCGCTCCATGGCGTGTGGCCGTCGACGGCGAGGCGATAGCTCTCCGAAAGCCCGCGGGAAGCGACAAAACGCATGGTACCGGTTGCGTCGATGAGCAGGATGGAGGCCCGGCTGCAGCGCAGCGCCGATTGAATGGCATCGAGCGCCGCCTCATAAACCGTGGCGATCGAGCGGGCCCGATGTACCCGCTCGGTGAACTGATAAAGGGCGGCCTGCTCGCGCAAGCGCTCGGCGAGGGCCTGCTCGGAAGCCTTGCGCTCCGTGATATCGCGGGCGATCTTCGAAGCGCCGACGATGCGGCCATCATTATCGAGGATCGGCGATATCGTCAGCGAGATGTCGAGGAGCGTGCCATCCTTGCGTTGCCTCTTGGTCTCGTAGTGATCGACGCGCTCGCCTCTGCGGATCCGGCCGAGAATGTCCACCTCCTCTTCCTCATGGCCCTTTGGAATGAGCCGCAGGATCGATGTTCCCACCATCTCCTGTACGCTATAGCCAAACAGCGCTTGGGCACCCCTGTTCCAGCTGGTGACGATGCCGTTCAGATCCTTGCTGACGATGGCGTCATCGGAGGATTCGACGATGGACGCGAGATGGCGCGCCGACAGCTCGGCGATCCGGCGACTCTCGGATTGCTTCTGGCTGTCGGCCAGGAGATTGGCGTTGTCTATGGCGATGGCCGCATGCGCAGCGATGGCAACCACAGTCTCCTCGGATTCGGCGGTGAACACCCCGGCTGCGTCATGGCCGAAGAACAACCCGCCGAGCACTGCGCCGGAGCGGGCAATCACCGGAACCGCGAGATAGCTGACGACGGGCAGGTGTCCCCTGGGCATGCCGAAATGCGGTTCGCTCAAGCCGTAGCGCGGGTCCTTGCGGATATCGTCGCTGCGCACGACCCGTTCGCCATTGAAGGTCGGCGAGAACACTGCGGTGTTGCGGGGAAGGCCGAATTTTTCGAACGCTTCGCGCGGAGCACCGGAGAGGGTGAAGAGCTGAAAGTGTTCGCCGCTTTCGTCGAGGACGTTGTAGAAGAAGGCGCCGAATTTTGCGCCCGTGAGTTCTGTGGCGCTGTCGGTCACGGTCTGGACGATGTGCTCGACATTGAAGTCGCCCGCCAGGAGCCGGGCGATGCGAGCGAGGGCCTCGATACGGTCAGTTTTTGCCCGCAGTTCGAGCTCCGCTGTCTTTCGCTTGCCGATATCGATGAGGACGTTGACCGCGCCGATCATCTCGCCGTCGGCATCGAAGATCGGTGTCGGATAGGGAAGCACCGGCACCATTGCGCCGTCGGGCCGAGCGACGAGCAGTTCTTCGCCCCGAACCGCCTTTTTGCTGCGCAATGCCTCGGCCATCGGGCAGTGGTCCGTCGGCAGGGTCGTTCCGTCGGGCCGGTGCAGGCGCCAGCAGATGCACCAGCGGTCGGCATGAAGGATAGGTTCGCGTCCGGCCAATTCCGCCGCTGCGCGATTGAAATAGGTGACGACCCCGGCGGCGTCCGTGGTGTATACCGCGATGGGAAGGTTGTCGAGAACCGCCCTGGATTCGATCGTCTGCGACCCGACCGCTCCCGCCAGCGCTGCCGCCAATGCTTCTGCGCCGCTCATATTTCCCTCCGCAAGCGCTTGCTAACGCAGGGCAACGCGGCACGATGCGATTTTGTTCCGCCGGCCGGCCATGCCGGGAGGCGCGGATGGCGGGCTGCATCCTCTGCCGACGTCTTCAATGCGTCTGCTTTGCTGCATCGCGGATCAGCCGGTTGATGAAATCCAGCTTTTCGATCACCGGCTGGGACAGGACGAAGGGATAGCTGTCAGGTTGTCCCATCGACCTCTGCAGGGCGTTCAGCGCGACGCTGAGCGGCACCCACGCGTCGACAAGCGCATCAGCGTTTGACGCACGATAGGGATCGAAATCGATGTCCGCGTCAAGCGCTTCGTGCCCCTCCGGGTCGAGATTGATGCCGAAGGCGTGACCGGTCTCCAGCGTGTCGACGATATGAAAGAGATGCGCGAAGCACTCGGCGAAATCCTCCGCTGGATGGGCGCTCGCATAGGGACTGATAAACCGCTCCTGCCAGTCCTCGGGCGGCCCCTGTTCATAATGGCGGTCCAGTGCCGCCCCATAGTCCTCGCTTTCATCGCCGAACAGCGCCCGGGCCGCGGATCTCGTCGGCTCGTCGACGATCAGTTGCTGCCAATAGAAATGACCGATCTCATGGCGAAAATGACCGAGCAGCGAGCGATAGGGCTCGTTCATGGAAACGCGCACACCTTCCCGCACCACGTCGTCAGCCTCGGAGGCTCGCAGGCTGATCAGTCCGTTTTCGTGGCCGGTCATCGCCGGAATGACATTGCCGTTCGCATCGACGGTGTCGGCGAGGAATTCGAACGCAAGTCCGCCTTCGGGATCTTGCTTTCGCGTCGGATGCGGCAGGCCCCAGCGCAGGAGCGAGTAAAACAGATGACGCTGCGCCACGCCTATCCTGCGCCAGCGTTCCAGACCGTCGTCGTCGCTCATCGGTACAATCGTATTGTGCCGGCAGGCAACGCAGTAGCGCTCGGACTGATCGGCCGGCACCAGCCAATGGCAGACATCGATGGCGGCATTGTCGCAGAAACGAAAAGTTCGCGACGCGTTGCCATGGATCTGGAAAAGCCCGTTGTCGAGTGGCACGAGGGCGCACATCCCGACCCCAACGGGATCGAACCCCAGTTGAGCCCCGCAGCGTACGCAGCTGCGGTTTTCAAAGTGGATCGTCTGGTCGCAGACGCCGCACTCGAAGAGCCGCATCTTTTTCTCCTCACGGATTTTCCGAGCTTCGAAGTCGTGTATCAAATGCAACTATTGCGTGCTTTTGCGGCGGCATCGAGGGCCTGTCGCGAGGGGCCGTACTGCTGAAACAGGGGCCGCGCTTCAAGCGGCGGCAGATCATGGGCGCGGATGAATTCGGCCAGATCGTAGATGTTGCTCCAGCCGTAGACGACATCTCTTTGTTCTGCCGGTCTCTTGTCTTGCACGGATCTTGCCATCGTTATCGACGTCTCCCTTGGTTCTGAGCCTGGCAACAACGCCCCGCGGTGCATAAAGTTCCACCACGCCAAAAAAAACCCCGCCGGAGCGGGGTTTTCGAGCCATTTGACCGTTAGTGCTGGCGGCCGTACCAATCGTCGATGTCGCGGCGAGCGCGGTCCTTTTCGATGCCGTAGCGTTCCTGGATCTTGCCTTCGAGCTGATCCCGCTTGCCGGCAATCTGGTCGAGGTCGTCATCGGTGAGTTTGCCCCACTGTTCCTTGACCTTGCCCTTGAACTGCTTCCAGTTGCCTTCAACACGATTCCAATCCATCTGTGGATCTCCTGACGTTGTGGTTGCACTGGTAGACAAACGCCTCGCATCGGCTTTGGTTCATTCAACACTGCAAAAAGTTCGCATGCACGGCGGATCGTTTTGGTCGGCGTGCGGCCCTCCTCTCGTCTTTCCGCTCGATCGCCACAGATAAGCAGCGAGCCGCCGCCCGAACCCGGCGGCGCTTTCTGGAGGAGTGCTCATCATGAACGAGCCCGTCGTGGCTTTCGATCTCGGCCGGATGCTGATCGGAGACGAACCGCCGCTTTTCCTGCTCGAAATCGCGCTGAGGACGGTGATCATCTACGCCTACACGCTGTTCCTGATCCGTTGGATCGGCAGCCGGTCGATCGGCCAGCTGTCCTTGGTGGAATTCTTGCTGGTGATCGCGCTCGGTTCGGCCGTCGGCGATGCGATGTTCTATCCCGACGTTCCGCTTATTCACTGCATGGCCGTCATCACCGTGGTCGTGCTGCTCGACAAATCGTTGAGTTACATCGTCGCTCGCAATCGCAAGCTTGAGGACGTGATCGAGGGTATCAGCGTCGAGGTGGTGCGCGATGGCGGCATCCTGTGGAAGGCGCTGAAGCAGCTGAACGTCGGTCACGATGAGCTGTTCGAACAGCTCCGTCTCAAGCAGGTGCGGCATCTGGGGCAGGTGCGGGCCGCCTATTTCGAAACCAACGGGTTGCTGTCGGTCTTCACGTTCGACGATCCGCCGGCGAGGCCGGGGCTGGTGATCGAGCCACCCTGGGACGTCAGCAAGCCGAAGGAGTTTCGGTCGGGCGCCACTGTCGGTGAGAAACGCCATCTTGCCTGTGTGCAGTGCGCCGAGGTCCTCGCGTTTTCGGCGGGAGAGGCCGTGCTGCCGTGTCCCCGTTGCGGGGCGGAGGTCTGGCACGAGATCCGTTAGCATGTTGCTTGTGCGTCGCGGGATGTGGCAGAAATCCGGGCACGCCGAGCTTGACGTCTGCTCGCAATCAGGAGGGATAAACGCGTTGAAGGTCATGGGACTGATCGGCGGCATGAGCTGGGAAAGCTCTGCCCAATACTACCGGATCGTCAATCAAGAAGTGCGCGCGCGGCTGGGCGGCGTGCACTCGGCCAAGAGCCTGATGTGGTCGATGGATTTCGGCGAGATCGAGCGGCTGCAGCATATTGGCGATTGGTCGGCCCTGACAGGGGAAATGACCGCCGCGGCCCGGCGCCTCGAGGCCGGCGGTGCGGATTTTCTGGTGATCTGTACCAACACCATGCACCGGATGGCCGATGCGGTGTCGGCTGCAGTCGGCATTCCGCTCTTGCATATTGCCGATCCGACGGCGGAGAAGATCAAGGCACTTGGCTTGAGCCGTGTTGGCCTCTTGGGCACGGCCTTCACGATGGAGCAGGATTTCTACAAGGGGCGGCTGATCGAACGGCATGGGCTGGATGTAATCGTCCCCGACGAGGCGGATCGGAAGACCGTGCACGACATCATCTACAAAGAGTTGGTGGTTGGCCGTGTCGAGGATGCGTCGCGGGACGCCTATCGGCAGGTCATTCAGCGGCTTGTGGACCGCGGCGCCCAGGCGATCATCATGGGCTGCACAGAGATCATGCTGCTGATCTCTCAAGGCGACAGCCCGGTTCCGGTCTTCGATACCACCGAGCTTCACGCACTTGCGGCAGTCGATCTCGCGCTCGCCTGAGGCCGGCGAAAACGGCGGCCACTGTGCGTTGCTCCGAGAGCAGGGGTTGCCACGGCCGGTCATCCGGCCGTGGCTCGTCGACAGGTTCAATGGCGGGAAACGTCAGCCATTGCGGAAGGTGTAGCCATAGCCGTTGAGTGCCGGGGCGCCGCCGAGATGGGCGTAGAGTACCTTTGATCCCTTGGGGAAATACCCCTTTCGCACCAGATCGATCATGCCCTGCATCGACTTGCCTTCGTAGACGGGGTCGGTGATCATGCCTTCGAGGCGGGCGCAAAGGCGGATGGCCGCCTTGGTCTCGTCGGAGGGGACGCCATAGACGGGATAGGCATAATCCTCGATCAGCACCACGTCCTCTTCTGTCAGATCGGTCCCGAGTTCGACGAGGTCGGCGGTTCTGCGGGCGATGTCGAGTACCTGCGCTTTCGTTTGCGCCGGGGTGAAGGAAGCGTCGATGCCGATGACCCGCCGCTGGCGCCCATCCCTGGCAAAACCAACAAGCATGCCGGCGTGGGTCGAGCCGGTGACCGTGCACACGACGATATAGTCGAACTTGAATCCGAGCTCTTCTTCCTGCGCCCGCACCTCTTCGGCAAAGCCGACATAGCCGAGCCCGCCATACTTGTGCACGGAGGCGCCAGCCGGGATGGCATAGGGCTTGCCGCCACGCGCCTCGACGTCCTCGATCGCAGCCTCCCAGCTTTGGCGAATGCCGATGTCGAAACCTTCGTCGACCATCTGGACGTCTGCGCCCATGATGCGGCTGAGCATGATGTTGCCGACGCGGTCGTAGACGGCGTCCTCGTGGGGTACCCAGCTCTCCTGCACCAGCCGGCACTTGAAGCCGATTTTGGCTGCAACGGCGGCGACCATGCGGGTGTGGTTGGATTGCACGCCGCCGATGGACACCAGCGTATCGGCGCCGGAGCGAAGCGCGTCGGGAATGATGTATTCCAGCTTGCGCAGCTTGTTGCCGCCATAGGCAAGGCCCGAATTGCAATCGTCCCGCTTGGCGTAGATCTCGACCTTGCCGCCCAGATGGCCAGAGAGCCGGTCGAGCTTCTCGATATGCGTCGGCCCGAAGGTCAGCGGGTAGCGTTCGAATTTTTCCAGCATGGCGTTCCCTTCCTTTTGTGTTGAAAGCTAGGAAACGCTACCACTGCTCAAGTGAAAGGTGCTCTCTAATGCGCCGTTCAAATTTCGCAGTTCTCCGAACTGGCTGCGTTTGATAATACGTTACTTCCGGCTTTGGCATGAAATAAGGAAGATTCCTCCATGCAGGGTGAACTCGATCGTATCGATCTCAAGATGCTGCGCCTCTTGCAGAAGAATGGCCGGCTGACCAATGCCGAACTGGCGCAGATGGTCGATGTCAGCGCCGCGACCTGCCACCGCCGGACGCAGAGGCTGTTCGAGGAAGGCTACATCACAAACGTCCGCGCACTGGTGGCGCCGCAGAAGGTCGATCGCGGCGCGCTGGTCATGGTCGGCGTGGTGCTCGATCGGTCGACGCCCGAGAGTTTTCGCGATTTCGAAAAGGCGGTCGAAAAGCTGAAGTTCATCCTCGACTGCCATCTCGTCGCCGGTGACTTCGACTACTTCCTGAAAATCCGCGTCGGCGACATGGCCGACTTCAACCGCATCCACGGAACGCAGCTGATCGCGCTGCCGGGTGTCCGCCAGACGAGGACGTTTTTCGTCATGAAGGAAGTCGTCGACAACGCCGCTCTCGATTTCTGAGCGACCCGTGCCGGCTAGCCCGTGGTAATCAGGATCAGGAGAACGAAAACCACCAGCACCATAGCGAGCGCGGGAATGATGATGGCGGGGTAACCGAAGGTCACGATCGCCAGTAGCCACATCAGCACGCAGTTGACGAGAAACAGCACCTTGGCGGTGCCGGAGCCCCGCGCCGCTTCCTTGAGCATCCAGCCGAACACCGGCACGTGATAGACCATTTTCGCAATCATTGTTTTCAAGCCTTTCTTCTGGGCGGGTCCTGAGCCCACCATGATCTGTTGGGTTGGCTGGCCTTGTGCGGAGAGATCAGTCCCTGCGCGCAAGGCCAGCCAGTGCCCGCAATTGCTGTTCGTCGAGGATGCGCACCGTCTTCGGGTGGTTGAAGTCGATCAGGCCGTCGCGCTTGAAGCGGTTGAGACAGCGGCTGACGGTCTCGACCGTCAGGCCCAGCCAATCGGCGAGATCGGCGCGCGAGAGATAGAGGTTGAAGCTGAACAGGTTCCGGCTGGCGGCGCGGCCGCGCCAGGCGAATTGATCTGCAAGATCGATGAGCCCCGTTGCAATCTTTTCCGTCGCGGTCTTGCGGCCGAGCAGGGTTGCGTGGGCCTGCATCCGGTGCAGCGTCGCCTTCAGTTCGGCAGCGACATCGGGCCCGTGGTCGCCGTCTTCGACCTGACCGCCGGCGAGCGTCTCTATCCGCGCGAAGGTCAGTGTTTCGGCGGTGGCGATGTTGCGGCCGTCATGGGTGAAGCCGAACAGGCGACCGGGGCCAAGCACGTCGGTGATCTGCCGGCGTCCGTCGTCGAGCAGTTGCGACAGCGCGACACAGCCGTCGACGACCCGGTAAAGATGGCGGTTTCGCCCGCCCTGGAAGAGCAGGGTCGCATGCTCGCCGACAAGGCGCTGCCGGTTGGGCGAGGGTTTGGCCGTCGCGAAGGCGGCGGAAGGTGGGGGCGGAAGCGTTGTCTCCGCAAAAGTTATGGTATCGGGCATTGGTGGGCGATCCGTATTGCGATCTCGTCGGGATCGTCGCTATGCGACGCGCCGCAGATCAGGCATCAGCGTTCCGTCACGATCGGCCGTGACGAGGGGCTCAGGCGTGAGATCCTGACGCTGGCGGCCCGCGCGGGCTCGCATTGGGTGGACGCTGCGATCGGGCGGATGCCACCGGATGTGCCGGTGGCAGGACCTTTCCGGTCTTGCGAACGATCGTGTCCGTGGCGTTGGCCGGTGCGGGCAGGAGGGCCCAGAAGATGCGACAGGCGCCGCAGAAGTGGCTGTGGGAGATTTGCTTGCCGCTGCCGTCGTCGCCGGATCCGGGCAGGCAGAGGTCGGGCAGGGACCCGTCGGGGAGCACGAACTGTGCCCGCTCCGCGGGCGACAAAGCCGCGGCGGCTGCGGGCGCCTGGTGCGCGAAGCCGAGAAGCAGCACGGCCAATGCGCAAAACATGCGCATGGCCTGCTGCATTCTGATCCTCGTGCGAGGCTTCATTGCTGTCTGCCTATCCCTATGCCGATCTGTCGGCTCAGGGATAGGCTACGTTATTGACAAAGCTCAATGTGGCAAACTGCGCAGGGGCAGAATGCCGCATCCCCCCATCCCCCATCCCTCCTGGATCAATCTTCCTCGACGAAGACCTGTTCGCGCTTGGCCTTGACGCTCGGCAGGAACACCACCACCAGCACCATGGCGGCGATGAACAGCAGGATCGCGCTGATGGGCCGCGTGACGAAGGTGGTCGGGTCGCCGCGCGACAGGATCATCGCCCGCCGCAGGTTTTCTTCGAGCAGCGGACCGAGCACGAAACCGAGCAGAAGCGGAGCGGGTTCGCAGCGCAGCTTCAACAGCAGGTAACCGACGAGGCCGAAGAAGGCGACGGCATAGAGGTCGTAGACATTGGAGTTGACGCTGTAGACGCCGATCGAGCAGAACGCCATGATGATCGGGAAGAGCACGTAGTACGGGATCTTCAACAGCCGCACCCACAGCCCGATCAAGGGGAGGTTCAAGACCACCAGCATCAGGTTGCCGATCCACATCGACGCGATGATGCCCCAGAAGAGGGCCGGTTGTTCGGAGGCGACATTCGGGCCGGGTACTATGCCCTGGATGATCATCGCGCCGATCATCAGCGCCATCACCGGGTTTGCCGGAATGCCGAGCGTCAACAGCGGGATGAACGAAGTCTGGGCGCCGGCATTGTTGGCGCTTTCCGGACCGGCGACGCCGGCAATGGCGCCGTGGCCGAATTCCTCGGGCTTGTCGGAGACGCGCTTTTCGACGGTATAGGAGGCGAAGGCCGCAAGGATGGCGCCGCCGCCGGGCAGAATGCCGAGCGCCGAGCCGATCGCCGTGCCGCGCAGGACCGGGCCGACCATGCGCTTGAAGTCGTCGCGCGTCGGCATCAGGTCGGTGACCTTGGCCATCAGCACGTCGCGCGTGCGCTCGTTTTCGAGATTGCGCAGGATTTCGGCAATGCCGAAGACCCCGACTGCGAGCGCAACGAAGTTCAGGCCGTCCGAATACTCCCGGATGCCCAGCGTAAAGCGCGGCGTGCCGGTGTAGATGTCGGTGCCGACGAGGCCGAGCAGGAGGCCGAGCGCTACCATCGCCAGCGCCTTGACGATCGATCCGTGCGCCAGCGCGATCGAGGATACGAGGCCGACGATCATCAGCGAGAAATATTCGGCCGCGCCGAACTTCAGTGCGATCTCGGTGAGCGGCGGCGCGAAGACGGCGACGAGGAAGGTCGAGACCGTGCCGGCGAAGAACGAGCCGAGTGCGGCGATGGCGAGTGCTGCACCGGCGCGGCCCTTGCGGGCCATCTGGTAGCCGTCGATCGCGGTCACGGCAGACGAGGATTCGCCCGGCATGTTGATGAGGATGGCGGTGGTCGAGCCGCCATACTGCGCGCCATAATAGATGCCGGCGAGCATGATCAGCGAGGACACCGGCTCCAGCTGAAAGGTGATAGGCAGCAGCATGGCGATGGTCGCCGTGGCGCCGATGCCGGGAAGCACACCGATCAGCGTGCCGAGCAGGACGCCGATCAGGCAGAAGAGCAGATTTTCCGGCGAGGCGGCGGTGGTGAAGCCGAGGGCGAGATTGCTGAAGAGTTCCATCATCCGTCTCCTAGAACTGGGTCCAGGGGCCGAAGCGCTGGAAGGGCAGGCCGAGGCCGTAACTGAAGACCGCGACGGAAAACGCTGTGAGCGCCAGCGAAAGCGCGATGGCGGTCAAAGGCTTCATCCGGCCGGACGCAAAGCAGGCGATCAGAGCCGTGAAGAACAGCGAGGGGACGAAACCGAGGCCACGCACCGTCAGGCCGAAAAAGACCGGCGCCGGCAGGATGAACAGCATCCCACGCACCGCGATCGGCCCGATCGGCTCGCCCTCGACCCGGGTCGACTGAACGAGGATCACGATACCGAGAAGCGTCAGGATGACGGCCAGAACCAGCGGGAAGTAACCAGGCCCCATGCGGAATGCGGTGCCGAGTTCGAGGTTGAAGGCCTGCCAGGCGAAGAACATCCCGACGGCTGTCAGGATACCGCCGCAGAGCGCATTGGTGGTGTCGAAGGAGATTGATTTCATCGTGTCCCCATTTGGTTTTTTTGGCTATGCGTGGGCAGGAAAGGGCCAAACGCAAGCTCGGACTGCCAGTTGCCGGCGGTGTGGTGCGATGGCTATGGTCGGGCAACACCTCTTGGGTATCGCGGGCGCCAATTTCCGGCACGAATGCGCATCCACCTCACGCGAATGCGCTACATTGGCGGCAAACCCGCCACGATCCTCGTCCCCCAAAGGCGCCAGATCGTGGCGGGTATGACTTCGAATTAGTCGGCGTACTGGCCGGCGGCTTCGATCACCGGCTTCCAGCGGGTGATTTCAGCTTCAAGCTTCGCCTTCAGCGCTGCCGGGGTTGCGTCGGCATCGCTCGACGGTATCGTGCCGAGCTCGCCGAAGCGGGCGACAACGTTCGGGTCCTTCAGTGCCACCTGCAGAGACTTCGAGAGGCGCTCGTTGACGTCGGCCGGCGTGCCCTTCGGCGTATAGACGCCGTGCCAGATGCCGACCTGCAGGCCGGAAAGGCCGCCTTCCGTCGTCGTCGGCAGGTCCGGGAAGACCTTGAGACGCTCGGGCGAGGTCACGGCATAGGCCTTGATGGTACCGCCCTGGATCTGCTTGGTGGTGTTGGTGGTCTGGTCGCACATGATGTCGACCTGGCCGCCGAGCAGATCGGTCATCGCCGGGCCGGTGCCCTTGTAGGGAACGGTCGTCAGCGGTGTTTCGATGGCGCTCATGAACATCATGCCGCAAAGGTGCGACGCGGCGCCGATGCCGGCATTGGCAACTGTGACTGTGTCCTTGTTGGCCTTGGCGTATTCGACGAGGCCCTTGAGGTCCGTCGGCTCAAGATCCTTGCGCGCGACGATCGTCATCGGCACTTCGGTGACGAGACCGACATATTCGAAGGCGTTGAGCGTGTCGTAGGCGAGCTTGCGGTAGAGCGTAGCACTGGTCGCCATGCCGATGTGGTGGAGCAGAACGGTATAGCCATCCGGATCAGCCTGGGCGACACGACCGGCGCCGAGCGTGCCGCCGGCGCCGCCGACGTTCTCGACGATGATCTGCTGGCCGAGATCCTTCGACATGGATTCGGCGACGAGCCGTGCGACGGTATCCGTCGGGCCGCCGGCCGAGAACGGAACGACCATGGTGATCGAGCGGTCGGGATAGGTCTGCGCATTGGCGGAAGCGGCAGAAAGCGACAGGGCGGCAACGGCGCCAAGAAGCGCATTCAGGGTTTTCATCTTTTCCTCCCGGATGAATTATCGACCAGCCGGCAAGGCTCCTCCCATGCCGATTCTGGTTGATCCATTTGCAGACGCAATCCGAGCGTAGACAACGGCCTTGCTGTGCGCCTTCGCGCATTTCCGTCGCCGGTTGTCCGAGTTTGGGTAGAATCTGAAACAACAGGCTCGTTCAGTGGGTGGATTTCCACCCATCATGGGTCGAGCCGCCCGACGGGGTGTTGCGGCATCGCGTCCGACCGGGCATTCGGGCCGCTATTCTTGTCCCGTCCGATGCCGTAAATACTGGACTTCGTCCGACGTCAGCGGACGGCTGGCGCCCTTGGCAAGTGACCCAAGCACGATCTCGCCGATCGAGACGCGCACGAGCCGCAAGACCTCGAAGCCGAGGACATCGAGCATGCGGCGGATCTGACGGTTGCGACCTTCCTTGAGCTCGACCTCGATCCAGCTGTTCTTTTCGCCGCCTCGCAAGTGCTCGGCGCGCGCGGCACGCAAGTGTTCGCCACTCTCTTCGACGCCATCGACCATCGCCCTGAGTTTGGCATCGCCGATCTCGCCTGAAACCTGCACGTGGTAGACCTTGCCGAGATGGGTTTCCGGGTCGAGCAGGCGCTGGGCGAGAACCGTGTCGTTGGTGAAGAGGAGCAGCCCCTCGCTCGCTTTGTCCAGCCGCCCGACCGGGGAGAGGAACTGCGCGTCGCTGTCCCCAAGGCAATCAAAGACAGTCGGCCGGCCCTCCGGGTCGTGACGGGTTGTTACCAGCCCGCGTGGCTTGTTGAGCATCAGATAAATCTTGTTTTCCGCCAGAACCGGCTTGCCGTCGACGGTGATGCGATCCTTGTCGATATCGACCCATTGCGAAAGATCGGTCGTCTTGCGGCCGCCGATACTGACACGACCTTCGAGCACGAGCTTTTCGGCCTGCGTGCGCGAGCAGTAGCCGAGCTTGGAAAGCGCGCGGGCAACCGTCACGCGTTTGCCGATGTCGCCGGCCATGCGGCCAGCGCCTTCACCTCGTCCTGCAATCGGCCGCTTCTGCCTCACCTCGGGTCGCTTCCTTCCATCTCTGGCCGCCGAGGCGTCTCGCCGCGCCTCGCAACTGTCGTTCATGCGACCTTGATATAGCCGATCTGCCGGGCAAGCCAGCAGCCGATCGTCAGGCCGGACACGGTGCCCTCACCATCGCGATGGATCCTGGCGGTCCAGTCCCCTGGCGCTGGCGCATCCATCGAACGCTTGCAGCTGACAAGCCAGATATCGTCCGCAACCGGCTGCATCGCATGCATCGCGCCCTTGCCGAGCAAGCCCTCGAAGCCGGCAAAGAAGACGCCGTTGGTCGACACGATTTCGATATCGGCGTCGAGTTCGGCGGAGTGGTAGCGCCCGGCGATGTCGGGCTTTGCCTTGCCGGCTACCCTCTGGGCCGTCGTTACGAGGTTCTCGCGCTCGCGGCCCATCTGCAGGCCGGTGTCGTTTGCCGAAAGCGAGACCGCGCCGGAGCGGGCGGTACCATCCGTTCCGATCTGCAGAACGTCGCCTGCGGTCGCAAAACGCAGTTCAAGCCGCCCGGTCGCGAGGGGCCGGGTTGACAGCGCAAGACCGGTCTCCGGCTCGAGATAGGTTCCGAATTGCCTGCTTTCCCAGGCGCCGACCTCCGTCTCGGCATCGCGGTGGCCGAGCGCGATCTTCATCAGGGCGGTGGCTGCGGCGTGGGCGTCGGCCTCGTGGTTGAACATCACGACGATCGATAGGCGCTCGCTGGCCGCATGCAGCCGGCGGCAGCGAAAGCCGCGCAAGGCGCCGCCATGGCCGGTGATCGCGACGTCACCGATCGTCTCGTGGGCAAGGCCGAAGCCATAGGTCGCGGCCCCTCCATCCGCATAGGTCTGTGGTGCGGAAAGCCGGCGGTAAAGGCCGTCGTCATCGTCGCGCGTGCGGTCGATGAAGCACTCCCAGGCCAGCATGTCGTCGAGCGTTGCCGAAATGCCGGCATCGCCCGCCCAATAGATCCGGTTTGTGGCCTCGAAGTACCCCGTGGCCTCGTTGCCTTCGTAACCGATCACGCCGTTCGGCGACACGCTGGTGTCGGGGGTGAGGGCGGCCGTCGTCATGCCGGCCGGACCGAAAGCGGAGCGATCGTAGAGTTCGGACAGCGACCGGCCCGTATAGTCCTCGATGAGGTCGGCGAGGATCCGGTAGTTTCCGTTCGAATAGGAATAGCGCGTGCCCGGCTCGAAATGGGTCGAACGGGCGCGCGACAGCAGCGGCCGGGCGTCCTCGCGACGAAAGACGCCATCGGCTACGGCGCCCTGCAGTACGGTCAGAGCCCAGTAGTCACGCAGGCCCGACTGGTTGTGGCAGAGTTGCGCAACGGTGGGGCGCTTGCCTTCGATCCGCGGCAGGTAGGCGTCGAGCGCGTTGTCGAGAATGGCGGGATCACCGACCGTGTCGAGCAGCACCGCGCAGGTGAAGTGTTTGCTGATCGAGCAGATCGGCAGCAGTGTTCCCGACGTCATCGGCTTGCGCGCCGCGAGATCGGCATAACCCCAGACGTGCTTCAGGATGACCTCGCCATCCTTGACCACGCCGACGACGCCGCCCGGCCCCCGGTACTGCTGTGGCAAGGCGTGGACGGCTCGTTCGAGGGCGGGAAGATCCAGGGTCGTCATGGTGTGCAATGCCAGTCGGTCGGGAGGGAAACCTGCCGCCCGGACGGGCGGATCGGTTTCGTACCTACCGCTCCGTCAACGCAGTTGCAACCGCGCTCCCGCGTCTCCTCAGCGCAATCCGGCCTGGGCGTGATACAGCCGGCTATAGGTGCCCTTGGCGGCGAGCAGAGTGTCGTGCGGGCCCTGCTCGCTGATGCCGTTCGTATCGACGACGATAATGCGGTCGGCATCGCGGATCGTCGCCAGGCGATGAGCGATGACCAGGGTGGTGCGACCCTTGGAAAGCTCGGCCAGCGATTGCTGGATCGCCGTTTCGGTTTCCGTGTCGAGCGCCGAAGTGGCTTCGTCGAGGATCAGGATCGAGGGGTTCTTCAGGAACATCCGCGCGATCGCCAAACGCTGCTTCTGACCGCCGGAAAGCTTGACGCCGCGCTCTCCGATAACCGTGTCCATGCCGTCGGGCAGTGCGGCGATCATGGCGTCGAGCTTTGCCCGGCGGGCGGCATCGAGGATATCCGCTTCGTTTGCGCCGAGGCGTCCATAGGCAATGTTGTCGCGGATCGTGCCGGCGAACAGGAAGACGTCCTGCTGCACGATGCCGATCTGTCCGCGAAGCGAGGCGAGCTTGATGTCGCGGATGTCGATCCCGTCGACGGTGATGCTGCCTTCGGCGACTTCGTAAAAGCGTGGCAGCAGCGAGCAGATCGTCGTCTTGCCGGCGCCCGACGGGCCGACGAAGGCCACGGTCTCGCCGGCCTTGATCGTCAGGTCGATGTTGGCAATGGTCGGCTTGTCGGCGCTGTAGCCGAAGGAGACGTTGCGATAGGTGATGTCGCCGCGCAGGCCCTTGACGTCGACCGCGTCAGGGCGATCCTCGATATCGGGCTCGGTTTCCATCAGTTCGATGAAGCGCCGGAAGCCGGCGATGCCCTTCGGATAGGTCTCGATGACGGAGTTGATCTTCTCGACCGGACGGAAGAACACGCCGACGAGAAGCAGGAAGCCGATGAAGCCGCCATTGGTCAATTGTCCCGTCAGCACGAAATAGCTGCCGGTGATCATGACGATCAATTGCGTCAGCCGCATGCTCATGTAGCTGAGCGACGTGCTGGCGGCCATGATGCGATAGGCCTCGAGCTTCGTCTGGCGGTAATTCTGGTTGTCGGTCTCGAACAGGCTGCGTTCGTGTTCTTCGTTGGCAAAGGCCTGGACCACGCGGATGCCGCCGACATTTTCCTCGATGCGGGCGTTGAAGTCGCCGACACGGCCGTAGAGGTTGCGGAAATTGTTGGCCATGCGGCCGCCATAGCGGCTGGTGACCCAGGCGGTGATCGGCACGACGGCCGCCGTGATCAACGCCAGTTGCCAGTGCACCGTCATCATCAACAGCAGCGCGCCGATGAAGGTCATGATCGCGATGAACAGGTCCTCGGGACCGTGGTGGGCAACTTCGCCGATCTCTTCAAGGTCCTTCGTCAGCCGGCCGACGAGATGGCCGGTCTTCTGATTGTCGAAGAAGCTGAAGGAGAGCTTCTGCAAATGGTCGAAGGCCAGGCGGCGCATGTCGGTCTCGATGTTGATGCCGAGCATGTGTCCCCAATAGGTGACCGTCGCCATCAGGCCGGTATTGACGAGATAGACGACGAGAAGGCCGACGGAGGCCAGCAGGATCAGCGTCCATTCCTGGCTGGGCAGCAGCTGGTCGACGAACAGCTTGACCGCGACCGGGAAGCCGAGCTCCAAGAGGCCGGACAGCACCGCGCAGGTGAAGTCGAGAATGAAGAGGCCGCGATAGGGCCGGTAGAACGCGAAGAAGCGCTTCAACATGACAACCGCACTCACATGGGCAGCCGCTCGGGAACGGCCTTAAAATCTGAGCTCAAATGTCATGTTTTTAGCCGGAAGCCAACAGATATGCGACGGAAAAGCGAAGAGACGCCGTCACAAATCACACCAACCCGAGCGTGTGATCCCCCGATGAGACGGAACGCGGGGCGAGAGGAAGAAAACGTTAACCATAAGCTTCGTAGAAGAGGGAATCACCAGGGGAGAAATTGAAGCAATGGCAGGCGATAGATCAGATGAAGCAGCGGTGTTTGGCGGACGCGAGGTCGTTCCGTTTCCGATGGCAAGAAGACTGAGCACCATTCGCATCTGCGCTGCCGACCTCGAAGATCTCCATGGTGACGACGCCGTAAAATATTGGCGGCGCGAATGCCGGAAGCTTGCCGACGAATTGCTTGCGCTCGGTTGCTCCGAAGAAGACATGCGTGAGCAGGTCATGGCATTTCAGGCTGAGGTGCAGGCCGAACTCTGGCAGCGCCACCAGTCGCGGGCTTCCACCGGCGCGGTCAGCCAGTAAAGCGACAGTCCGCACCCCACATCATTGGTCGGTGGGTCGAACGTATCAGGCAAGGCCGCCATTGGCGCGCAGGATCTGGCCGTTGACCCAGCCGGCGGCAGGCCCCACCAGGAACGCCACGACACTGGCGATATCCCCCGGCTGGCCAAGCCGCTCCAGCGGCGGCATCTTCGCAAATTGTGCGACAAGATCCTCGCTTTTGCCGGACAGGAACAGGTCGGTCGCAACAGGGCCCGGCGCCACGGCATTGACGGTGATGTTGCGTCCGCGAAGCTCCTTGGCAAAGACGTGTGTCATGGCTTCGACGGCCGCCTTGGTAGCGTTGTAGACGGCATAGCCCGGCAGGTTGAGGGCAAGTGTCGTCGAGGAGAAGTTGACGATCTGGCCGCCGCTGCGCATGCGCCTTGCCGCTTCGCGAAGCGTGTTGAAGGTGCCTTTGGTGTTGATGGCGAAGTGGCGATCGAACTCGTCATCGCTGGTTTCGGCAAGTGCCGCAGTCTTCAGGATCCCTGCATTGTTGATGAGTACGTCGATGCCGCCGAAGGCTGCCTCGGTTGCGTCGAACATGCGCTTGACCGCTTCGGGATTGGCGACATCGGCCTTGGCGGTCAAGGCGCGGCCGCCCTTTGCTTCGATCTTGCGGGCCAGGTTTTCGGCGGAAGCGGCGTCGCCGGCATAGTTGATGACGACCGTGAAGCCGTCAGCGGCCAGGCGTTCGGCAATCGCCGCGCCGATACCGCGCGAGGCGCCGGTCACGATGGCAACCCTGTCTGTTTGGTCCTGCATCATGCTTCTCCTTGGTCGCGAAGCGGATTTGCTTCGTTGATGAGGAGAAGATGACGCCTTCCTCGCCCCGGATAATCATGCATAATCTGGCAACATAATCCGGAGATGCCGAACAAATGGACAGGTTCGACGCCATGCGCGTGTTTTCACGTGTCGTCGAGAGGCGCAGTTTCACACAGGCCGCTGATGATCTCGGCCTGCCTCGCTCGACGGTGACGGATGCGGTCAAGCAACTGGAAGCGCGACTGGGCGTTCGCCTGCTGCAGCGAACGACACGACATGTCAGCCCGACATTGGATGGCGCTGCCTACCATCAGCGCTGTCTCTCCATTCTCGCTGATATCGAGGATGCGGAAGGGGCCTTTGCCGGTGCCAAACCCAAGGGCCTGCTGCGCATCGACGTGCACGGCACGCTCGCGCGGCACTTTGTGTTGCCGAGCTTGCCCGCTTTTCTTGCGGCCTACCCGGAGATCGAGCTTTACATGAGCGAGGGCGACCGGCTGGTCGATCTTGTGCGGGAGGGCATCGACTGCGTGCTGCGGGTCGGCGAGCCGCAGGACAGCGACATGATCGGGCGACGCATGACGATGCTGGACGAGATTACCTGCGCGGCACCCGGCTACATTGCTCTCCACGGCAAGCCCGAAAGGTTCGATGCCCTGGAAGGGCACCACATGGTCGGTTTCCGTTCGTCGACTTCAGGCGCTCCGATACCGCTCGAATTCAAGGTTGGTGACAAGGTCGAACACGTCGCGCTGCCGGTGACGGTCGCAGTCAATGCCGCCGAAAGCTTCGTTGCCGCCGCTCGGCTGGGGCTTGGGCTCATTCAGGTGCCGCGATACCATGTCGAGCGTGACCTGCATGAGGGCAGGTTGGTCGAGGTGCTTGAAAGCTGCCGCCCGACGCCGACACCGGTTTTCCTGCTCTATCCGCGCAACCGCCAGCTTTCGCCGCGCGTGCGCGTCTTCATCGACTGGCTGGCCGGTGTCTTTGCCAAGGGCGGCGGTTGATCCGGGGCATCAGTCCGTCAACAGTTCCGGATCCCAGGTGAACAGTTCCTTGGCGCGGGCAATCCCGCGCAGCGCGAAACGCCCGAGCGAGACAGCGTCCGCCTGCAGCTGCTGCGGGCAGGCCTCGACGAAATCCGCCGACATGATCACCTGCCGCTCGATCGAGCGGCACATCGAGGCGATGCGGCTGACTTCGTTGACGGCGGGGCCGACGACGGTGAAATCGAGTCGGTTCTGGCTGCCGATATTGCCGTAGAATACCTCGCCGATGTGCAGGCCGAGATAGACATCGGTTGTCGGCTTTCCCTCCTCTTCCCGGCGGGCGTTCAACGCCACCAGCATGCGCCGCAATTGCCGCTCGGCGGCGATGGCATTGGTGCAGGCGGTGGTCGGCTCTTCCGCACTGAAGATGGCAAGCACGCCATCGCCGATCAATTTCAGGACACTGCCGCCGTGATCGTGGATGGCCGAAATGACCATGCCCGAATAGTCGTTGAGGAACGGGATGATGTCCTCCGGCGCGGCCGTGTCGGAAATCCGGGTGTAGTTGCGAAGGTCGGAAAACCACATGACGGTTTCGATGCGTTCGGCCTCGCCGCGCACGATGCTGCCTTCGACCACGCGCCTGCCCGCGTCGGCGCCGAGATAGACGTCGGCAAGCGTGCCGATAATGCGGACGCAGGACGTGGTCTTCACGGCAAGCGCCAGGGTCGGCAGCAGAATGCGAAGGGCCGCGATCTCCTCGTCGGTAAAACCGGTTTGCCGGCGCGTGGTCCAATAGGAATAGAAACAGTCCATTTCGCCGACGCGACCCCGGTCGGTGAAATGGTGGATCATGTTGAGGCAATCGGTATGTCCCTCTTCCTTCAGGCGGTCGAGGACCTGGTAGGGGACCGAAGGCTCGTGGGCGAGCCGCACGCGCCGCTCCGGTTCGCGTGCCGTCAGCATGTGGTAGAAGATCGAGCGATGCCAGTTCGCCTGCGCTTCTCCTCCCGTGGTCGCGGAGTATTGCACGACCTCCGGCGTCACATCGCTTTCGCTGTTCCATTGGAACGCGCGGCCCTCGAATTCTGGGTGCAGCGTATCGATCAGGCCCTGCGCGCGCGCAAGGTCGATGCCTGCAGCGCGACATTTCTCACAGAAGCCTGCAAGCATTTCAGGCTCTTCCAGGCCCTTCAGTCCCTCTTCGGACAGCCATAGAACGATGTCGCGGATCTGTTCGTTGTTCATTGCGGGTCTCGCTCTTGAGCTGCCGGTGGTTTGCGCTGGCGCCAGCCGGGCACACTATCAATAGCCGAGTCCGGCATGAGGACAAGCAACCCTTCAGACCTCGCCAAGGTTCCGATGCGTTCCCGCACTTCAGGCCTCCAGCAGGTAGGAAGGCGCTGCCCGCAGCCGCGCAATGTCGCGCAGCGGTGGCGCACCGAAAAGGCGGGCATATTCGCGCGAGAATTGCGACGGGCTGTCATAGCCGACATGGTGGCCTGCGGTCGCCGCATCGATGGATTGACCGAGGATCAGCCGGCGGGCTTCCTGCAGCCGAAGCTGCTTTTGGTATTGCAGTGGGCTCATTGTCGTCACAGCCTTGAAGTGCTGGTGAAAGGATGACAGGCCCATATTGGCTCTTGCCGCCAGATCTTCGATGCGCAGCGGCTTGCGGAAGTCGCGTTTGATGAGGTCGATCGCGCGGTTGACCTGGGTCAGCTTGCTTTCGGCGCGGGCGATCTGGCGTAGGCGATGGCCCTGTTCGCCAACAAGCAGCCGGTAAAGGATCTCGCGTTCCGCCAGCGGCGCCAGCACGGCTATTTCATCCGGCCGGTCGAGCAGGCGCAGCAGCCGGACGATGGCGTCAAGCAGTTCGGGCGTCGTATCGCTGAGAAACAGGCCGGGTTCCGGGGCGCCGACATCGGACGGCGAGGACCCCATCTCGATCACCAGTGCGCTCAACATGGCCGGGTCCAGATCGAGGCGCAGGCAAAGATAAGGCTTTTCCGCCGATGCGTCGATGACCTGACCGATGACCGGCAGGTCGACCGAAACGGTGAGATACCGGTTGGGATCGTAGGTTTGCACCGTATCACCCAGCATCACCTGCTTGGACCCTTGCGCAATGAAACAGACGGCGGGCTGATGCAACGTGTGGATCGGTTCGGTCGGGTTCGACGACCGGATCAGGATGAGGTGCGGTATCTTTGTCGACAGCACGCCGTCGATGCCGCTGTTGCGCTCCATCAGTTGCTGGAATTCTTCGAGATCACCCAAGGCCGTTTTCCTTCGCGGGGGAATGGCGCCCTGAAAAGGTTGACCTTTTTCGAGGGCAAGTTCAACGGGATATCGAGGGAGCGGCAGATGTCGTCGGCCGCCGCCTCCTCTATCACTTGTCTTTCCGGCGCAGAGTCATGCCGCCGTGGTGGAGCACGCCGTCGACAAAATCGCCGTCGGCGGTAAAGCCGGTATCGTCGACATAGTCGATATGATCGCCGGTCACCCAATAACGTCCCCGATAGGCGCTTTGCCGCTTGCCGCGCGCTTCGTCATAACGGCCACCCGGCAGGAGGTGGTGGCGGACATGCCCGTCTTCGGTCTCCCACATGCCGACATAGGGGTGCGGCGCCTGCTGCATGATTTTCTCCCGTGCCGATGACGGATCTGGCGAGATGGCGGAAAGGACAAGGCCGAACGTCGTCCAGGCTCCCGCTGCCATTGCTGTTGGAAAGGTGTGCTTCATCTGCTTTCGCTCCGCTTGAACCGGATCAGTGCGGGCTTGCCGTCGGGCGAACGATGATCTCGCTAACATCGACATCGTCAGGCTGCTCGATGGCATAGGCGATGGCCCGAGCGATGGCGGTGGCCGGGATGGCAATGCGCCGAAAGTCGCGCATTGCGCTGCGGGCGCTTTCGTCGGAGATGCTGTCCGCCAGTTCCGATTCGGTGACGCCCGGCGAGACGACGCTGACGCGGATGCGATCTGTCTCCTGTCGAAGGCCATCGGAGATCGCCCGGACGGCAAACTTGGTCGCGCAATAGACGGCTGCGGTCGGCGACACCGCATGACCGCCGATCGACGAGAGGTTGACGATCTGTCCGCGGCCTTGCTCGTTCATGAGGGGCAGACTGGCAGCGATGCCGTTCAGTACACCGCGGATGTTGACATCGATCATCCGGTTCCACTCGTCGACCCTGAGGGCGGACAGCGGCGACAGCGGCATGACGCCGGCATTGTTGACGATGACGTCGAGCCGGCCGAATTCCGAAACCGCATGGGCGACGAAGGCCTGCATGTCGCTAAGGTCGGTAACGTCGAGCGCCTGGAAGCTGGCGGTGCCGCCGGCCGCGCGGATTTCGCCGGCAAGGGTCGCCAGACGGTCGGTGCGGCGGGCCCCGAGGACGACGTGGGCACCTGCTGCAGCCAGATGGCGCGCAGTCGCTTCGCCGATGCCACTGCTGGCACCGGTGATGGCGACGACTTTTCCTTGAACGTTGGACATGGCTGGTTCCTTTCTAGATGGGCCGAGAACCTCCCCGGCTCTGAAAGTCACCTTGCTCTATCCGCTCGATCGAGCGGTAGAACAGCACTCCGGCATCCTTGCACGATTCTCCGAAAGGTTTGTGACGACGCTGCGCGGCGAGCGGCAGAGCCATGGTGCAGCTGAGTTAGACGGCCAATTGAAGGGCTTGCCCGTCATTTTCCGCCGGCACGGCGCAGCAGATCAAAGCCTCCCCCTGCCTGACCTCGAACGAGGGCTGCTGGGGATAGGCGACTTCGCCCTCGATGACGCGGGTACTGCAACTGCCGCAGCTGCCGTTGCGACAGCCATATTCGGGCGAAAGGCCGCGCGCCTCGGCCAGGTCGAGCAACGTGCCTTCGCCCGGCTGCCAGCGTGCTTCCTTGGCCGAGGTGGCAAAGATGACGCGCACAGGCGTACTCGACGGTGGCATTGCCGATGCCGGCACTCCGGGATCAGCGCTGCGCGTCAGCGAGGACAGGCCGAAGGTCTCCGCGTGGATACGGGCGTCGGCGACGTTGAGCTCACGCAACCCGTCATAGAGCGATTGCATGAAAGCCCGCGGGCCACAGAGGTAGAAGTCGTAATCGTCGAACGGCAGGACGGATTGCAGCAACGGCATATCAATGCGTCCGGCGGCGTCGTAGTCCTCGCCCTTGCGTGCGCCATCCGCCTGGCTGAGCACACGGGTCAGGTGGATCTTGCCCTGGCCGGCATCGACGAGGGAGGCAATCTCCTCACCGAATGCGCGTTCGTCCAGACTGCGGGCCGATTGGAACAGCCACGTCGGACGGATCCTCCGCTTGCGCAAGCCCTCATAGAGGACGTCGCGCAACATCGCGATGACAGGTGTGATGCCGACACCGGCGGCAAGCAGCACCGCCGGACGGCGCTCCGTAGCGTCGATGACGAAGCTGCCGGCCGGCGCCCGCGCTTCGACAATGTCGCCCGGTCCGAGATCGTGCAGGAAGGACGAAACCGCGCCTTGGCGCTTGATGCTGAGGCGATAGGCCCCGTCCGAAGGGGCGGCTGAGAGCGTGTAGCTTCGAACCACGGATTTGCCGTCCATCTGCAGCCGGATCGACAGATGCTGGCCGGCGCGGAACGGCGCCAGACCGGCATCATCAGCCGGTTCGAGGTAGAGCGAGCGGATGGTGGTGCTCTCCGATTGTGTCCGCACGATCCGAAACGGGCGCCATTCCCCGGCGCGGGCGGCGGCGCGCTGCCGATCCTCCGTCTGCTGCCAGTCGCCGGTCATCAGCGAATTGGGCGACTGACCAGCCTCGCGATCAGACCAGCGAAGTGGCAAACCATCCGGACGGTAGACCACTTGCCGTGGTCGAAAGCGCCAGAGGCGTTCCGCGCCCTGGAACGCGTCGATTTCCGGCGAGGCGAGGACGACTTCCGCTTCGCCGGTCATCTGCAGCATGTCTCCGGTGGCAAAATCGACAAAAAGCAGCCCTGCCTTAGGGTTGAGCATGAAATTGCCCAGCGTGTTGAAAAATAGGTTGCCGGCGAAATCGGGGATCGTCAGCACGCCATCCTCGCCGATACGCACGAAACCGGCCTTGCCGCCGCGATGGGAAACATCGACCTGCCGCTCACCGTCGTCGCGGTCGACATAGGAGGCGACGAAAAATGTGTCGGCGTTAGCGATGATTTCTTTCGTGCGCGCATCGAGACCGCCGAGGTGCACGGCGCGCGTCCGCGGTGGAGCGGCTGGTTCACGCACGAACGAGAAATCCCGCAGCTGGATATATTGCGGACAGTTGCCGAAGCTCTGGCCGACGGAGACGGCAAAGCGATCGTCCGCCGGCCGGCGGATGGTGCCGTTCAGCCGGTTGCGGCGCCGGGTTTCAAGCTGAATGCCCAGCAAGGCGATAGCGTCGCCGTCCTCCATGCCATTGTCTGCGGGGTCGTTCCCGTCGCGGGGGAGCTGAAGTTCGAGGGCGTGTGCGTCCGGTGCCTGGATAAAACCCGGTTCGCCCGCCCGCAGGCTTGCCCAGACATCACCGGCGGGATCGACGGCGCCAAGGACGATGAAGGGCAGCATCGGAAAGAACTGCCGGTGCTGCTCGGGCATGAAGGCGCGAACGAAGTTGCGGCCCGGCGCGTCCATGCGTTCGACGACCCCGAGACTGCGTTGAATGGCAAGTTCGCCCTCGTGCCAGGGGGACGCGGCGGCGGTCGGTGCAAGTGTGTCCGGCATCGGCTTTCTCCTTGCTGACGGGAAAGGCCGGGGCGGAGCGTTCCGCACCGGCAGCGCAATCAGGCGGCGAGGCCCGCCGCCGTTTTCTGGAAGCCCACGAAACCGGGCAGGGCCTCGATGCGTCCAAGCCAGGCCTTGACGTTGGCGTAGCCGCTGAGGTCGACGTTGCCTTCGGGCGCACTGGAGACATAGCTGTAGAGCGCGACGTCGGCGATCGTCGGCCGGCTGCCGAGCAGGAAGTCGCGGTCGGTGAGTTCGGCTTCGATCAGTTGCAGGATGCGGTGTGCCCTGGCGATCACTTCCTCCGGCCGAAGACCCGCGCCGAAGACGGTCACGAGCCTTGCAGCGGCCGGGCCATACGCGATTTCGCCGGCGGCGACCGATAGCCATTTCTGCACTTTCGCCGCGCCGGCGGGATCTTCCGGCAGCCAGTCGGAGCGACCGAGCTTCTTGGCGAGATACACGAGGATGGCGTTAGAGTCGCTCACGATCGTGCCGTCATCGTCAAGCACCGGAACCTGTCCGAAGGAATTGAGCTTTAGGAAATCGGGCGCCTTGTGGGCCTTTGCCAGGAGGTCGACGTCGACAAGGTCATGCGGCACACCAAGCAGGGCTAAAAAGAGCTGGGCGCGGTGCGAGTGGCCCGAGAGTGGATGGCGGTAAAGTTTCATCTTTCGTGTCCTCTTGTATCGCGGCCCGCCGACGGATCAGCCGCCGGAAGCACCATGTGCAATCATTCGGCAGCGAAAACCGGTTTTCTCGGAGCGAGCTCAGCGTCCACGGGCGCTTCGGAATGAACCGCCTTCCTCAACAATCTATGCCCTTCCGGAATTTGGTTGTAGAATGTCATTCTGGTAGATGGATTCTCGTAAATTGGAAGGCAAATGGATCGACTGGATGCAATGACCGTGCTTCTCGGCGTCGTCGAGGGCGGGAGCCTGTCTGCTGCATCGCGGCGGCTTCGCATGCCGCTGGCGACGGTCAGTCGCAAGGTTTCGGAACTGGAAACCCATCTCGGTGCGCAATTGCTCACCAGAACCAATCGGCGGATCCAGCTGACGGAGGCCGGGCGAACCTATGTCGACGCGGCGCGAGAAATCCTTGCGCGTGTCGACGAGGCGGAACGGGTGGCGGCTGGGGAATACACGACGATCAAGGGCGATCTGACGATGACGGCGCCAATCGTCTTCGGACGGCTGCACGTGCTGCCTGTCGTCGTCGATTTCCTCAAGGCCAACCCTGACGTCAACATGCGCCTGTCTTTGGGCGACCGGCTCGTCAATCTCGTCGACGATCACATCGATGTCGCGCTCAGGATCGGCAACCTGCCGGACAGCAACCTGATCGCCACGAAACTCGGCACGATAAGGCGGGTCGTCTACGCGAGCCCAAGCTATTTGGGCCGGAATGGACAGCCGGGTCATCCGAGCGAGCTTGCCGACCACGATTGCATCACGTTCGAAGGCTTGATGTCGAACCGGACCTGGAGCTTTGTCGACGGGAAGGACGAGATCACTGCCCCGATCCGGTCACGCCTCGCGGTCAACACCGCCGAGGCCGCAGTCGACGCTGCCGTTTCCGGGCTCGGCCTGACACGCGTTCTGTCCTATCAGGCGGCACGCGCGGTTGCCGATCGTCTGCTTGTGCCGGTGCTGGAGACGTTCGAACATCCGGCGCTGCCGGTTCAGCTGGTCTACCTGCCGCAGGGTCACGTGCCGATGAAACTGAGAGCCTTCGTCGATTTCGCGGCTCCCCGGCTCAGAGCTGTGCTGAAATGACAACGCCAGAACCACCCCCAATGGATATTTCCCCTGATGTCACCGGCTGATCTGCGGTGCCTCGCCGATGATGGCGCCTCGGTCAGCCGTCGCGATGGGCAGGTCACCCGCCTGCCGAAGTTGATGCATCGCTTGCAGCGGGCGCGGTCGGTGGACGAGCGTGACCAGCACGAAGGACAGGATCATCAGCAGATACCACGCACCCAGCTTCTGCAGCGACACCAGCGTCCAGCCGGCGTGTTGCGAGGGATAGATCCAGGCGCGCGACCACGTTCCGATATTCTCGGCAAACCAGATGAACAGGGCAATGAGCAGAAAGCCGATCAGCAGCGGCATGCGATGCCGGAACCGGAAGACGCGGTAGTGCACGGTCGTGCGAAAGAACAGGATCGCGATGATGGCAAACAGCAGATAGCGCAGATCCACGACGAAGTGATGGGTGAAGAAGTTGGCATAGATGGCGAGAGCCAGGAGCACCGTTGCCCAGCGCGGAGGATAATGGGTGTAGTGCAAATCGAGAATGCGGGTCACGCGAGCAAGGTAGGAGCCGACGGCGGCATACATGAACCCTGAAAACAGCGGCACGCCGCCGATGCGAAAAACGCTGGGTTCCGGATAGATCCAGGAACCGACGGACGTCTTGAAGATCTCCATCAGCGTGCCGACGATATGGAAGATCAGGATGACCTTGGCTTCGGCAATGGTCTCGAGCTTGAAGGCCAGCATGAGAAGCTGGATGCCGAGGGCGGCGAGGAACAGGAAATCGTAGCGGGCAAGGCCGATCTCGTCCGGCCAGAACAGCTTGGTTGCAATCATCAGCGCGAGCAGGGTGCCGCCGAAGAGACATGCGAAAGCCTGTTTGATGCCGAAGACGAGAAATTCCGTCAGACCGCCAGGGATGCCATCGCGTGGAAGCCTGTCGAGCAGCCGGTGCGCGGCCGCATCGATGCGCGCTTCCAGTGATGTGAAACGTCTGTCATCCGATCGCTGCGCCACGCGATTCGCCTCCATCCCGGTGTCGCAGGTGCGATGCCGGGGCAATGCGGTCGAATTGTGGATCGGCCCGAACCTGAGGGCTCGGGCTGACGGCTATCGGAAGAGGCTCGGCAGCCAGAGGGACAGGCCGGGGATGTAGGTGACGAGCATCAGGACGGCGATGCTGGCGCCGAAGAACGGCCAGATGGTGCGCATCGCCTCGCGGATCGAAATGCCGCCAACGGCGCAGCCGACAAAAAGTACGGTGCCGACGGGTGGGGTGTTGAGGCCGATGCCGGCGTTCAAAATCATCACCACGCCGAAATGCACCGGGTCGATGCCGAACGCCTTGACCACCGGCAGCAGCACCGGCGTGCTGATGATGACCAGCGGCGCCATGTCCATGAAGGTGCCGAGCAAGAGCAGAATGATATTGATCAGCAACAGCACGATGATGGGATTGTCGGAAATGGCGCTGATGGCGGCGACCATGCTTTGCTGGACCTGCAGGAACGCCATCAGCCAGCCGAAGGAGGCGGCGGTGCCGATGACCAGAAGCACCATCGCCGTGGTGCGCACCGCCTGCAGCACCGCCTCGACGAAGCCGCTCCAATCGAGCTCGCGGTAAACCAGCAGGGCGACGAGCAGGGCATAGAACACGGCGATGCACGAGCTTTCCGTTGCCGTGAAGATGCCGGAACGTACGCCGCCGAAGATGATGCCGATCAGCAGCAGCCCCGGCAGAGAGGCGAGCAGATAAAAGCCAAGGCGGCGAAGACCCGGGAACGGCTCGGACGGGTATCCTTTTTTCCGCGCCACGACATAGGCCGTGACCATCAGCGCTGCGGCGAGCAGCAGGCCGGGCAGGATGCCGGCGGTGAAGAGATCGGCGACCGAGACGTTGCCGCCGGCGGCGATCGAATAGAGGATCATGTTGTGCGACGGCGGGATCATCAGCGCGATGATCGCGGCATTGACCGTGACATTGACGGCGTAACTGCGGTCGTAGCCGCGCGCGGCCATCTGCGGGATCATCAGCCCGCCAACGGCGGATGCGTCGGCAACGGCGGAGCCGGAAATGCCGCCGAACAGCGTCGAGGCGACGATGTTGACCTGGCCGAGGCCGCCGCGCAGGTGACCGACGATGCCTGCGGCAAAGCGAATGAGGCGGTCGGCGATGCCGCCGCGCACCATTAGGTCGCCGGCAAAGATGAAGAACGGGATCGCCATCATCGCGAAGACGTTCATGCCGGAATTCATCTGCTGGAAAACAACGATCGGCGGCAGGCCCATGTAGATGACGGTCGCCAGCGACGCGATGCCGAGGCAGAACGCGATCGGCATGCCGATCATCATCAGGATGGTGAAGGTGCCAAAGAGAATGCTGTAGGCCACTATGCTGCCTCCTGAAGGACGATCTCGGCCGCCGGTGCCTCGCCCAGTACGACGTCGGCAAGACGCTCCGCCGCAAACACGGCGATCAGCAGGCCACCGGCAATCATCGGAAAGAAGTCGACACCGCCCGGCCAGCCAAGCACGGGGATGGTCGCAGCCCAGGTGCCGGCGGAAAGCAGGGTCGAGTAGAAACTCATCGCGAGGCCGAAGAGTACGATCAGCGAGAGGCTGGCGATATCCATCAGTCTCTGCATGGCGGGGGATGCCGAGTGGCGCACGAAATCGAGGCCGAGATGCACGCTCTCGCGAACGCCGACGGCGGCTCCGAGTACGATGAACCATGACATCAGATGCAGTGACAATGGCTCCGACCAGCTTGGCGTATCGTTGAGCACATAGCGGGCGAAGACCTGCCAACCGACGATGCCCGTCATGGTGACGAGACCCGCACCCGATATGTAGAGCGAGAGCCGGCTGAGCCCGGCAAGCGCGGGCCTGACGGCCCGCATGAAACGCCACATTGCCATATCCTCCATAGGCTGCAGACGAGGGGAGTGCCCGCCTAACAGACCGGGCACTCCGTCGATCGGCGGATGCCGCTAATTGATGGCGCGGATCCGCTCGAGCAGGTCCTTCATCTGCGGATCGGTGACGAAGCGATCGTAGACCGGCTTCATCGCTGCGGAGAATTCGGCCTTGTCGACGGTGATGACATTGGCGCCGGCGGCGCGAACCTTCTCCTCCGAGGCCTTTTCCCGGGCGGTCCAGAGCTCACGCATCTTCACGACCGACTCTTTTGCTGCGTCCTTCAGAACCTTCTGGTCGTCGGGCGAAAGCTTGTCCCAGCTGATCTTGGAAATCACCAGGATCTCCGGATTGAGGGAGTGTTCGGTGAGCGTGTAGTTCTTCGCGACCTCGAAATGCCTCGAGGATTCGTAGGACGGCCAGTTGTTTTCGGCCGCATCGACAACACCGGTTTCAAGCGAGGAATAGACTTCGCCGAAGGGCATCGGCGTTGCGTTGGCGCCGAAGGCTTCCATCATCGCGATCCAGAGATCCGACTGCTGGACGCGAACCTTCATGCCCTTGAGGTCGGCAAGCTTCTCGATCGGCTTCTTGGTCGAATAGAACGAGCGCGCGCCGGAATCGTAGAAGGCAAGGCCGATCAGGCCGTGCGGTTCGAAAGCGGCCAGCACTTCGTCGCCGATCGGGCCGTCGACGGTCTTGTGCATGTGTTCGGTCGAGCGAAACAGGAAGGGAAGCCCGAGCACCACGGTCTGCGGCACCAGGTTGTTGAAAGGTGCTGCGTTGACGCGGTTCATGTCGATGACGCCGAAGCGGGTCTGTTCGATCGTGTCCTTTTCGCTGCCGAGAGCGGCGTTGTTGGTGACGTCGATCTTGATGCGGCCGTTGGTGCGCTTGGCGACCAGCTCGCCCATATATTTCACCGCATCGACGGTCGGATAACCGTCCGGGTGGATGTCGGCCGAGCGCAGGGTGATTTCCTGCGCCTGCAGGGTGCCGGCGCAAAGGGCTACGCCCAGGGCCAGGCAAAGCGTTTTTGCAATGTTCATCTTGTCCTCCTCCTTCTTGTGGCGCCGAAGCCTCCTCGCTCCGGACGCATGCGGGTGGCTTCAGGCACCTCCGTCCGTGAATGGCTTCAAGCCAAAGAGCCGTTCAGGATTTTCGACGAGCGCGCGGTGACGGGCCTCGGCATCGGGCAGCCAGCCCAGCACCGTGTCGGTCAGTTCGGCGTCGTCGGGATAGTCGGCGTTGGTCTTTGCAAGGTTGTGCGGCCAGTTGCTGCCCCAGACGATGCGCTCGGGCGCATGGACGGCGATCGCGCGCGACAAGGCGGCGACGTCGGCGAAATCCGGACTTCCGGCTCTCGAGGATTCGTAGACGCCGGCGAACTTGAACCAGCAGTTGCCGCCATCGATCAGCCGCTTGACGGCAGCGACTTCAGCGCCATCCGGTCCGGCGCCCGAGAAGAACTTGCCGTGATGATCGAGAACCCAGCGGGACTTGAGTTTCTTCAGTCTCGTTTCGTGCTGGAGAATGGTGCTGCCGTCGAACTGGACGGCGATCATCCAGTCGCGTGCGGCCGTGCGATCATCGACGGCTTCGAGTTCGTCGAGGCGAACGGCGCCGCCGGGCAGGTCCATGATCCTTGCGCCGATGACACCGGCGGCCGCCAGGGCGTCGAGCTCGCTCTCCGACGTTTCCGCGCCGAAGGCGGCGACGCCGTGGGCGTCGGTGCCCATGACGTTCAGGCATGCAATCAGATTGGCATTGTCGCGCTGATGGGCGTTGCCCTGGGTGATGATGACCCTGTCGATGCCGAGCCAGCGCATGAATTGTCCGTATTGGTCCGCATCGGGCAGGGCGCCGGCGGGAAGTGCGGGCCCGCCAGCAAGGGCGGGAAAGCCGGGCAGATACATGTGCATCTGCGTATCGACCGCGCCCTTCGGCAGCGGGATCTTGGGCGGGCGACCGGAGAGCGCTCTGACCAGCATCTCAATCATCCCTCATCCGGAACTCGGCAAGCGCATCGCGGTTGATCTCGATGCCAAGTCCCGGGCCGGAGGGGATTTTGACCACCCCCTGGTCGTGCTCGATCGGGGTTTTGATCACCGCCTGTCGGAACGGGTTTTCGGTGCGATCGAATTCGAGGATCGGCTCGATCGGATTGACGCGAACCGGATTGGGCACCATCGCCGCCATGAACTGAAGGGCTGCTGCAATGTGCACCGCCGTGCCCCAGACATGCGGCACGATGCGCACCCCGTGAAGCGCTGCCATATCGGTGACGCGGCGCGCCTCGGTGAAACCGCCGACACCGGCCAGATCGGGCTGGAGGATGTCGACTGCGCGGGTTTCGACCGGCTCGCGCATGCCCCAGCGGCTGTGCCAGGTTTCGCCGCCGGCGACGGGCAACGGCTGGCCGGCGCGCACCTCGCGATAGGCGCCGAGCTGCTCCGGCACGACCGGTTCCTCGAACCAGTCGATATCAAGCTCTGCGGCCTTCCGGCCGAATTCGAGCGCTTCAAGCACGTCGTAGCCGTGATTGGCATCGACCATCAGCCGCATGTCCGGCCCGACAGCCTCGCGCACGGCGCGCACGACGGCGAGGTCTTCCTTGACGCCAAAACCGATCTTGATCTTGCTGGCGTGAAAGCCCTCAGCGCGATAGCGCGCGACTTCGGCGGCGTTGTCTTCAATGCGGTCGACGCCGTCGCGCTTGAAGCTGCCGGTGGCGTAGGCCTTGACCGTTTCCCGGAAGCGACCGCCGAGCAACGTGGAGACCGGTACGGCGAAATGTTTGCCCTTGATGTCCCAAAGCGCGATGTCGATGCCCGAAAGGGCAGTCACCGCCAGGCCACGCTGGCCCTGGTCGCGCAGCGCGTTGTAGAGCCGCGCCCAGATCTTTTCGGTTTCGAGCGGGTCTTCGCCAACGAGCCATGGAGTATAGGCGCCGACCACCGCGGCATTCGGCCTCGCCGGGCCGAGGCACTCGCCCCAACCGGTGGTGCCGTCGTCGCAGACGATCTCGACCAGCACATGGGCGCGCCGGTCAAAGCGCATCGAGGCGCTTTGAAACGGCACCGCAAGCCGGTGCTCCAGGAGATGCGTGCGGACGGCTGCGATCTTCATTCTAGCGTTTCCACGGCGCAATGAGGGCTGCGAGCATGTCTTCTTCCTGCGGCGTCAGGTCGTCGAGCGGCGGTCGGACGCCACCCGCATCGAAGCCCTGAAGCCGGACGCCGGCCTTGATCGCGGCGACGGCATAGCCCTTGCGGCGGTTGCGGATCGCCATGAAGGGGTAAAAGAAATCGCGCAGGATCTCTTCGCAGCGCGCCCGGTTTCCGGCGCGCAATGCCTTGTAGAATTCGACGGCGAGCCCCGGCACGAAATTGAAGACGGCCGAGGAATAGGTGGTGAAGCCGGCGCCCAGATAGGCTTCGGCGAAAAGCTCTGCCGTCGGCATGCCACCGAGATAGGTGAGCCGGTCGCCCATCGTTGCGGTGATCTGGCGGATAAGGCCGATATCGCCGGTTCCGTCCTTGAAGCCGATCAGGTTGGGGCATTCGTCGCAAAGACGTTTCAAGGTGTCGACCGAAAGCACCGAATTGTCGCGGTTGTAAACCATGACGCCGATGCCGACCGACCGGCAGATCTCCCTCACATGAACGAACAGACCTTCCTGCGGCGCATCGATGAGGTAGTGCGGCAAAAGCAGGATGCCGTCGGCGCCGGATTTTTCGACCGCGCGCGCCAGTTCGACGCCGACCTCAGTGCCGAAGCCGCATCCCGAAACGATCGCTGTGTTGCCGGCAGCCTCTTTCGCGGCGGCGACGATGCCCGGGATTTCCTTCGGCGAAAGCGAAAAGAACTCGCCGGTCCCGCCGGCGGCAAACAGCACCGGGGCGTCGAATCCCGACAGCCACTCGACATGGCGACGGTAACTCTCGGCATGAAATTTTCGCTCGGCATCAAAATGCGTCACGGGAAATGACAACAGGCCGGCGCCAAGCGCGGCCTTGATTTCTTGCGGCGTCATGCTCGATTCCCCTGCCTGCCTCCTCTGGCAAAGTTGTCGTACATGTATGATGGGTTTATGTCAATGAATTATCGTACAGGTGCGCGCTGTTCGCGAAGCAGTGTGCGGTAACGCGCCTGGCTGCCGCGCAGATGACGCCGCATCGCCTCGCGGGCCCCTTCTTCGTCGCCGTTGGATATGGCGAAGACGATGTCGTTATGCTCGTTGTCGAGCATGGCGATGTAGGCGGATTGGTCCTGCTCGCTGTCGTCGTTGCGCAGGGCGCCGCGCGGGATGACGTTGCGCCCGATCATGGCCAGGAATTCGCGGAAGCGCGGGTTGTTGGTGGCCTCGGCTATGGCGAGATGCAGGGCGAAGTCGGCCTCGACGCTGGAGATGCCGGCATTCAGGCAGGCGCGCACCGCATAGTGCCGTTCGATGATCACCTCTTCCTGTGCCGGCGAGCGACGCAGGGCCGCAAGCCCCGCGGCTTCCACCTCGACCGCCGTGCGCAGTTCCAGGAGTTCGATCATCGAGGATACGCGCACCGGATCAACGTCCTGAAGGAAAAGCGGTGCTGCACCGGCAACGGGCGGCGTGTCGAGGACGAAGACGCCAGCGCCTTGGCGCGGCTCGACCAGGCGGTCCGCTCGAAGAGCTGCGATCGCCTCGCGCACGACCGTTCGGCTGACGCCATGGATCTCTGAGAGTTGCGCCTCGCTTGGTAACTTGCTGCCTGGTGGGAATTGCCCCCCGGTTATTGCCCGTCGCAAAGTGTCGCCAAGCCTCGAGGTCAACGTGCCTGTTCCGGTGCCCGGCTCCAGCTTCGTTTGAACACTCATCTCGTCTCCTTCTCGTGGCCATTGGCCGTCACGTCAGCTCTCTTTGCTCCACCCATATGCCAGATTATTCGGCCTATGGCATCACAGGACCGATTTATTGACGCAATTGCACCAACATGTATGATGAGTTGGGCTCAAATGCAATGTATCGATAGCCGGACCGACAGCGCGCCGGCGGCGGAGGATGTGACTTGAAGCGATTGTTGATCACCGGGGCCGCGGGGGCACTGGGCCGTGCCATGCGGCCGCGTATTGCCCATCTGGCCGAGGTCGTGCGCGTCTCGGATATTGCCGATCTCGGCAGCGCGGCGCCACACGAGGAGATCATGACCTGCGATCTCGGCGATGCGGCGGCCGTCGATCGGTTGGTCGAGGGTTGCGACGCCGTTCTTCATCTGGGCGGCATTTCGGTCGAGGACAAGTTTTCGAAGATCCTCAATGCGAACCTTTTGGGCCTCTACAATCTTTATGAAGCCGCGCGGGCGCATGGCCAGCCGCGCATTCTATTCGCCAGTTCCAACCATACGGTCGGCTTCTACCGGCAGGACGAGCCCGTGGCGGCGGATGCGCCGATGCGTCCCGATGGCCTCTATGGCGTGTCGAAATGCTTCGGCGAGGCGCTGGCTCGGATGTACTTCGAAAAGTTCGGCCAGGAGACCGCGCTGGTGCGCATCGGCAGCTGCATGGAAAAGCCGACCAACCACCGCATGCTGTCGACCTGGATGTCCTATGACGATTTCGCCGCTCTGATCGCAGCCGTGTTTCGGGCGCCGATGCTCGGCTGCCCGATCGTCTGGGGCATCTCGGACAATGACAGCCGCTGGTGGGACAATAGTCATGCCGCCTATCTCGGCTGGCGGCCGCGCGACAATGCCGAACGTTTTCGTGCCGAACTGGAATTGTCTCCCGGCCGGCCGGAGCCATCGTCTCCACTTGCCGTCTATCAGGGCGGAATGTTCACACGAGACCCGATCTTTACCGAGGAGTAGCCGGCTGGGCACGGCGGCCGACCTCCATCGCCCGACCGTGGCGCGCCGCAGGGTGCCCGAGTCCCGGCAGATTGATATCGTGTCGCAACTTTTCTGCCAAAGGGGTCGAGAAGAAAACCGGCCCTTCGATCACGTCGACGCAACGATTAAGGCAGGTGCGATGCACCTAGGCGCAGTGCGCCATCGAACCTCTCTCGGTTCTCCCCGGGGAAGGCGCCGGCTCGGCCGATTGGGCCACCAGCCCCGATGCAAACCGCGCAGCGCCGTCCTTGCCGGTGACCCAGACGGAGTTTCTCCCGGCAGCCTTTGCCGCATAGAGTGCGCGGTCGGCGGACGACAGAAGCTCGCTCGCTTCCTGCTCGTTGCCGACAAAGGCGACGCCGATGCTGACCGTTGCCGAAAGCGTGGTGTTTCCTGCCCTGACGAGCGCGTGCTCGAAGGCAACGCGGATATCTTCGGCGATCACTGCGGCCTGCGACCGGTCGACCCCCGGGAAGCAGGCAGAAAACTCTTCACCGCCCATGCGCGCGAGGAAGGCCCGGCCGCCTACGGCTAACGATATGACGGCGGCGCATTCGATGAGCACCTTGTCACCGACCGCGTGGCCATAGCGATCGTTGACGGCCTTGAAGTGGTCGATGTCCATGTACATCAACGCGCCTTCAGCGGGCTTTGTCGCAAGGTAGGTCTCGAGTTTTGCCATGAAGGCGCGCCGGTTCTGCACGCCGGTCAGGGCATCGGTTTCCGACGCCAGCTTGTACCTGTACTGCGTCCGCTCCTTGATCAGTGCGAAAAACGAGAAGCCGCCCGCCAGGCTATGAATGAACAACTCGAACGTTAGGAGCTGGTACCACAGCGGCTGCTCGGCGCCCGACGCCGTGTTGCCGAAAAGCGGCCAGACGAAGATGAGCGGGATGCGCACCAGATAAAACAGCCCATGCGTCGCGAAGAGAAACGCAACGATGTAGGAACTTGGAAGCTTCCGGAAATTGTCGGAACGAAAGATCTCGACCGCGATCATGGCCGAATAGACGAAGATCAGCGCTGAAAACAGCACGATCCTGCTGGTAACGTCATTCTGGACGTAGTCGGAAAAGCCGGTAACCAGCAGCCACAGTGCCGGTCCGGCCAAGGCGGATGCGATCTTGAGTGGCTGATTGTCGAAAGCACGCAAGCCGAGCCAGATCATCGCGATCCCCAGCACCGCAAGAGCATTGCCCAGCGAAACGGCGACGAAGGAATAGTCGGGGCCTCTGAGAGCCAGCAGGGTAAACCCCAGAGCCGCGACCAGAAACGCACAGGACCACAGCCGCAGTTCAAGGCTGTTGCGCTCCTGACGCGAAGCGAGCGCGAAGAACACAGCAAAGACCACAAGCGTGGCGAAAGAGCTCAGCATGATCGTCGGGGTATGTAGTGCTTCCACCGTCAACTCCTGGATTCCGCGGCACGTTATGCGCCGGAATCTTAAAAGTTTTGCAAAGGGCAGTTGCAAGGATTAGCGGGGGGGTACGAGTGCGGACACAGTGTTTTCGTCCGGGTTCGGACACCGGTCGCGTGCGACGCGCGGCCTGTTACGACGGCCTGTGCCCTTGCACCGTCAGGTCTGACATCAGTCGCTGCTGGCCCGCCCGGATGACGTCTTCCATCGCCTGCCGGGCGCCCTCGGAGTCACCGCGGCGAATTTCTTCGACAATGCGGATGTGGGTCACGGCGACACGGTCGATTTCGTTACGGTCAGCATTCGGGTTGGTAAGCTTGAATACGCCGATCAGCGCCGCCTCGATCAAATTGCCGACCGTCCGCATGAACGGATTGAGCGATGCATCGAGAAGATGCAGGTGGAACTCCAGGTCAGCATGGGCGAGTGTCTCTGCGCTGTGGTCGTCGTTGCCCATGGCAACGGCAAGCCGCATCATCTGGGCAATGTCGGCGTCGGAGGCGCGCTCGGCCGCAAGCGCTGCCGCCGACGGTTCGAGCGCCAGCCGGATTTCGCTCAGGTGATTGAGGAACGTCTCGTCGACACCGACGCTGAAATGCCAGGAAAGCACGTCGCTGTCGAACAGGTTCCAATGCGCCTGCGGCATCACGCGCGTGCCGATGCGCGCACGGGGGAACACGAGGCCTTTGGCTGCGAGCGTCTTCATTGCCTCGCGAAGCACTGTGCGCGACACCTTGAAGCGTGCCGCCAGCTCGACATCCCCTGGCAGAATATCGCCGGCTGCGAACTCGCCGCCGATCACCGCGCGCCCGAGTTCGTCGACCACATGGCCGTGGCTCGAGCGTTTCACGGGTTGTCTTGCGAAGCGTCCTGGCGACATGACGTGCAACGGGGTCCTTTCCTAGGCGTGCCGCTGTTCGCGGCGGGACACGTAGACGATGCCCTTCTGCATCAGGATGAAGACGAACAGCAGCAGGCCGATCAGGATCTTCGTCCACCAGCTGGAGAGGGAGCCGTCAAAGGTGATGTAGGTCTGGATCAGGCCCTGGATGAGAATGCCGATGAAGGTGCCCGCGACGAAACCGGAGCCGCCGGTCAGAAGCGTTCCACCGATGACCACCGCGGTGATTGCGTCGAGCTCGACGCCAACAGCCGCAAGCGAATATCCCGCCGACGTGTAGAGCGAGAAGACGATGCCGGAGAGACCGGCGAGCAGGCCCGACAACGCGTAGATCAGGATGGTGGTGCGCCCGACCGGGACGCCCATCAGCTTGGCGGTGGCTGTGCCGCCGCCAAGCGCATAGACGTCGGTGCCGAACCGGGTGCGATGGGCAATGAGGATGCCGATGGCGAAGACCAGCAGCATCAACCCGCCGATGAGCGTTATCCTGCCGCCGCCGGGAAGCTTGTAGTAGAGCGCTTTCATCGTGCCGTAGAACGGGTGCTTGATGGCGATGCTGTCGATCGACAGCACGAAGGCCATGCCCCGCGCCAGAAACATGCCGGCGAGCGTGACGATGAAGGCGGGCATCTCCAGGTAGTGAATGATGGCACCCATCACCGCACCGAAAAGCGTCGTGATCAAGAGCACCAAGGCGAAAGCCGCCAGTGGATGGATAGCGGTATTGTCCAGCACGACAGCCAGAAACACCCCGGTGAAGGCGATGACCGAGCCGATCGACAGGTCGATGCCGCCGGACAGGATAACAAAGGTCATGCCGACGGCGGCGATGCCGAGAAAGGCGTTGTCGGTCAGGAGGTTGCCGATCACCCGCGTCGACAGGATGTTGGGGTATTGCGCGGCGCAAAGTGCGTAGCTCACCACGAAAATGACGATGGTTGCGGTCAGCGGCAGGTATTTCGGTTTCATCGCGCTTGCCGCTCCGTCGGTTTTCTGCTGGCGCGCAGGAGCGCTACAAAGGTGAATGCGTTGCGAACCGGCGGCGACTGCAGCACGAGAATGAAGACGATGATCGCCGCCTTGATGATCAGGTTGAATTCCGGCGGGAAGCCGGAAAGCAGGATGCCGGTGTTGATCGACTGAATGATGATTGCACCGAGCACGGAGGCTGCGATGCTGAAGCGACCGCCGAGAAGCGAGGTGCCGCCGATGACCACGGCCAGGATCGCGTCGAGTTCGAGCCAGAGCCCGGCATTGTTGGCGTCGGCGCCCTTGATGTCGGCGGCAGCGATGATGCCGGCAATCGCGGCACAAAGGCCTGACAACATATAGGCAGCGATCAGCAGCACCGGGGTCAGCACGCCGGAGAGCGTGCTTGCCTGGCGGTTGATGCCGATCGCCTCGATCAGCATGCCAAGTGCCGTCTTGCGCACGATCAGCGCGACCAGAATGCCGAAGACCAGCCAGATGATCACGGGCAGGGGCAGCCATGCGAAGGAGCCGCTGCCAAGGAAGATCAGCCCCGGATCGTTGAAGGTGAGGATGGCGCCTTCGGTGACGAGCTGGGCGATGCCGCGCCCGGCGACCATCAGCACAAGCGTCGCGATGATCGGCTGGATATCAAGTATCGCGACGAGGACGCCGTTCCATAGGCCGCAGAGGATGCCGGTGCCAAGGGTGATCACGAGCGTCATCGCCAGCGAGTGGCCTGACGTGATCGACGAGGCGGCCACCGCTCCGCAGATCGCCATCACGGCGCCGACGGAAAGATCGATGCCTTTGGTGGCGATGACGACGGTCATGCCAATCGCGAGCAGCACCACGGGTGCGCCGCGGTTGAGGATGTCGATGAGGCTGCCATAAAGGCGGCCGTTCTGAATTTCGAGGCGGAAGAAGCCTGGGAACACGAACGATACCATCAGGAGGATGGCCGCCAGCGCTATGATCTGCGGCAGAAGCCGGAGCGCATAGCTCTTGAGTATTGCTGTCATGCCGCTCCCCGTTCATTCGCCGATGCGATGGCTTCGATGATCTGGTCCGCGGTGATCCTGTTGCCTTCGAGCGCGGCAACGTGCTGGCGGTCGCGAAGCACGACGATGCGCGTCGAATAGGCGACGAGTTCCTCGATCTCCGACGATATGACCAGCAGCGACATGCCTCTCTCGCGCAGGCCCTCGATCAGTCGGACGATCTCGGCATGCGCGCCGACATCGATGCCGCGCGTCGGCTCGTCGAGGATCAGGAATTCGGGCTCGGTCGCCAGCCAACGGGCGAGAATGGCCTTCTGCTGGTTGCCGCCGGACAGGAGCCGGATCGGCTTTTCGCGATCGGCCGTGCGGATGTCGAGCGCGCGGATGTAGTGGTCGGCGAGGCGGTTCTGTTCGGTGCGCGAGATCGGTCGGGTCCATCCGCGCCGCGCCTGCAACGCCAGCACGATGTTTTCACGCACCGAGAGGTCGCCGACGATGCCGGCGGTCTTGCGATCTTCCGGGCAGAAGCCGAACCGGCGCGCGATCGCCCGGCGCGGCGACGATAGCTGGACGGGTTTCCCGTCCACCTCCGCCGTGCCGCTGTCGGCGCGGTGCGCGCCGAAGAGGATCTCGGCGGTCTCCGTGCGACCGGAACCGAGAAGCCCGGCAATGCCGACGACTTCGCCCGCCTTCACGTCGAGGTCGAAAGGGGAGATGTGGCCCTTGCGGCCGTAATCCTTGAAGCGATAGCGCACCGGTCCAGTGACATCGGGCTCTTCGCGCGCTGCGCGGATCTCCGCTGCAAGCTCGCGGCCGATCATCATCGAGATCAGGTCGCGCCGCTCGAGTGTGCCCGTGTCGCGGGTGCCGACCAGCTGGCCGTTGCGCAGTACGGTGATGCGATCGGAGATTTCGTAGACCTGCTCGAGGAAATGGGTGATGAAGACGATGCCGAGCCCGCGGGCCTTCAGCCGGCGGATGATGCGAAACAGCATCTCGACCTCGTGGGCGTCGAGACTTGCCGTCGGCTCGTCCAGGATCAGCACCTTGCCGGAGAGATCGACGGCACGGGCGATCGCCACGACCTGCTGAATGGCGACGGAATAGCTGTCGAGCGCACGGGTGACGTCGAGATCGAGCTCGTAGTTTTCAAGCAGCGCGCGCGCCTGGCGGTTCATGGCGCCGACATCGACGAGCCCCAGCCGGCGCGGTTGCCGGCCGAGAAAGAGGTTCTCCGCGACCGTCAGATTGGGCAGCAGGTTGACTTCCTGATACACGGTACCGATGCCGAGCTTCTGCGCATTGAACGTGTCGCGCGGATCCACCTCGACACCCTCGAGCAGGATCGTCCCGCCATCGCGCCGATAGGCGCCGGTGAGACATTTGACAAGCGTCGACTTGCCGGCGCCGTTCTCGCCGAGAAGCGCATGAACCTCGCCACGACGCAAATGAAAGTCGACCTTGTCCAGCGCCTTTGCGCCGGGGAAAACCTTGTCGATCCGCGTCGCGGAAAGCAGGCTGTCGCCAATGGTCTGCATGATCCCTCCCTGAGTGGAACGCGGAGCGCCCGAATGGGCGCGCCGCATCGCTTCAGCGTGCCGAAGCACCGGTCCTGCTTCGCATCGATCCTCGTACTCGAGCAAAGCATGCCGGCCCGACGTCAACCCGCGGCGAGAACGAGGTGGGCGTGCCCGTTCCATCGCTCAAACCCGCGGTGCCGATCGCCCGGCTTGCGACAACAGGTGCCGACGGTTTGCGCCGGCGCCTGTCGTGTCTGGGATCAGTAACCGAGCCCCTTCTTGGCTTCGTAGATCTTCGTCGGATCATCGGCCTGGGTGTAGAGCTTCGATTCCGTCTGGATCCACTTCGGCGGCTTCGTTCCGTCCTTCTGGAACGCGGCGAGCGCGTCGAAAGCAGGACCGGCCATGTTCGGCGTCAGTTCGACGGTCGCATTGGCTTCGCCTGCCGCCATCGCCTGGAAGATATCCGGGACAGCATCGATCGAGACCACGAGGATGTCCGTGCCCGGCTTCAGGCCGGCTTCCTTGATCGCCTGGATAGCGCCGACGGCCATGTCGTCGTTATGGGCGTAAAGTGCACAGATGTTCTTGCCGCCGTCCTCGGCCTTGAGGAAGCTTTCCATGACTTCCTTGCCCTTGGTACGGGTGAAATCGCCAGTCTGGCTGCGCACGATCTTCAGGTTGTCGTGGCCGGAAAGGGCCTGCTCGAAGCCCTTCTTGCGGTCGATAGCCGGCGAAGAACCTGTCGTGCCCTGGAGTTCGACGATGTTGCACGGCTTGCCGGCAACCGTGTCGGCAAGCCACTTGCCGGCGACATTGCCTTCATGCACGAGGTCCGAGGTGACGGCGGTCATGTAGAGGTCGTCGGAAGCGTCGACGGTCCGGTCGAGCAGGATGACCGGGATTTCCGCATCCTTGGCTTCCTGAAGGACTTCGTCCCAGCCGGTGGCGACAACAGGGGCAAGCAGGATGGCATTGACGCCCTGGGCGATGAAGGAGCGCAGCGCCTTGATCTGGTTTTCCTGTTTCTGTTGGGCATCGGCGAATTTCAGGTCGATGCCGCGCTCTTGAGCCTGCTGCTTCGTCAGCGTGGTCTCCGCCGCGCGCCAGCCGGACTCCGAGCCGATCTGCGAGAAGCCGACGACGAGATCTGCGGCAGATGCGCTGCCGAACGTGCAGGCAGCAAGGATCGTTGCACTCGCGAGTGCTTTGGCGAATTTCATGGTTTCCTCCCAAAGAAAGCTGCTCTCCCAGCAGCAAACTCAAAAAATCATATAATAATACTTTTGTAAACTCACGTTTGAGGACAAGCTCGGCAGAGGCGCACCGGAAGATGCAAAAATCCGGATGCAGGTCCTCGATTGATCCGAAAGTGCGCAATGGATGATGATATGCTTATTGACTCATTATACCAGTTGCGCGTATGACTTCGGTCACAGGATCTGATTGGGAGAGACGACATGACCTCGATTGCTTTGTTCGGCGCTGGCGGCAAGATGGGTTGCCGACTGGCCAAGAACCTCAAAGGCTCGCGTTTCGATGTGCGCCACGTCGAGGTGAGCGAGCTTGGCCGCGCGCGTCTGGCAAAGGAACTCGGCCTCAGCACAGTGAATGTCGAGCAGGCGCTCGATGGCGCTGACGTCGTCATTCTCGCCGTGCCGGATACCGCGATCGGCAAGGTTGCAGCAGGCATCGTCGATCAATTGGCGCCGGGCACGATGGTCGTCGTCCTCGATGCGGCAGCACCTTTCGCCGGCCACCTGCCCGAGCGCGACGATCTCACCTATTTCGTCACGCATCCCTGCCATCCGCCGATCTTCAACGACGAGACGGAGCTTGCCGCGCGCAAGGATCATTTCGGCGGCATCGCCGCCAAGCAGCATATCGTCTCTGCGCTGATGCAGGGGCCTGAGGCCGACTATGCCAAGGGCGAAGAGATCGCCAAGCTCATATGGGCGCCGGTCATGCGCTCGCACCGCGTCACCGTCGAGCAGATGGCCCTGCTGGAGCCCGGTCTGTCGGAAACCGTATGCGCGTCGCTGCTGGTCGTCATGCGCGAGGCGATGGACGAATGCATCGCCCGCGGCGTGCCGCGCGAAGCGGCGCGGGATTTCCTGCTCGGGCATATGAACGTGCTCGGCGCGGTGATCTTCGACGAGGTCGAAGGTGTCTTTTCCGATGCCTGCAACAAGGCGATCGAGTTCGGCAAGCCGATGCTGATGCGCGACGACTGGAAGCGGGTGTTCGAGCCACAGGAAATCACCGACAGCATTCGCCGCATCACCTGATGGTGCGCACGAGACATCGGAGCCGGTGAGGCGGCTCCGATCACCATTCAACCTGGGAGGAGAAAACTGATGAAACTGACACGCAGAATGACCATCGCCGCCTTTGCGGCGTTCCTGGCAGCGGGCTCGGCCATTCCGGCCTATGCCGCTGATTTGATCGCGATCATCACGCCATCGCATGACAACCCGTTCTTCAAGGCGGAAGCCGTCGGTGCCGAGGCCAAGGCCAAGGAACTGGGCTACGAGACCCTCGTCCTCGTTCATGACGACGATGCCAACAAGCAGTCGCAGCTGATCGACACCGCCATCGGCCGCGGTGCCAAGGCGATCATCCTCGACAATGCCGGATCCGAAGCCTCGATTGCTGCGGTTCAGAAAGCCAAGGATGCGGGCGTTCCCTCCTTCCTCATCGATCGTGAGATCAACGCCACCGGTGTCGCCGTCTCCCAGATCGTCTCCAACAACTATCAGGGCGCCCAGCTCGGCGCCGAAGAGTTCGTCCGCCTGATGGGCGAGAGCGGCAACTATGTCGAGCTGCTTGGCCGCGAGGCTGATCTCAACGCCGGCATCCGCTCGAAGGGTTACCACGACGTCATCGGCGAATATCCCGAGATGAAGATGGTCGCGCAGCAGTCGGCGAACTGGAGCCAGACCGAGGGCTACAGCAAGATGGAGACCATCCTGCAGGCCAATCCCGATATCAAGGGCGTGATCTCCGGCAACGACACCATGGCGATGGGCGCAATCGCCGCGCTTCAGGCGGCCGGGCGCAAGGACGTCATCGTCGTCGGCTTCGACGGCTCCAACGACGTCCGCGACTCAATCAAGTCGGGCGGCATCAAGGCGACTGTTCTGCAGCCGGCCTTTGCCCAGGCGCAGATGGCCGTCCAACAGGCCCACGACTACATCACGACAGGCAAGGGCCCGGCGGAAGAAAAGCAGCTGATGGATTGCGTGCTGATCAACAGCGAGAACGCCGGCCAGCTCGAGACGTTCGCTCTCGCCGACTGATCCTCCAGGCGCGCGACGACGCAGACCGCCGTCGCGCGCCATCGTCCTGTCACGGAGTAGTTCTCGATGCGGAAGTTGAAGGCCGCGGCTGCGCTTGCACTTGTCTGTGCGATCGCTCTGTCGGGTTGCAAGATCATCAAGACGCCCACGGCGCAGGAGGCTGCCGAGGCCGCGTCCGGCGGCTTCAATCCCGATCGTATGGTCGCCGAAAGCTGGGACACGAAAGTGGTGCCCTACCTCGACAAGAAGGCCGGCGGCTTTCAGGAGGTGGCCGCGCTTGCTTCAGGCAATCCCGAGGCGGCGGGCGCGAAATACGGCCACAAGGAAAAGCAGGGAAGCGCGCCCTGGACATTTGCGGCTCGCCTCACCGGCACCATCGTTGCAGCCGAAACGAAATCGCGATCGGCCTATGTGGATGTCGACGCTGATGGTGACGGTAAGGCCGATGCCCGCGTGCAGATCGGGCCGGCGATCCGCGGCACGGCGATCCGCGACAGTCTCGACTTCGTCAATTTCAACGAATTCAAGAACCAGATCGAGTGGGCGCAATACGGCAAGTCGTTCAACACCCATGTCAACAGCCTCATTCTGGAAAAGCTCTCGCGCGACGGGCTCGTCGGCAAGAAGGTCGATGCGCTGGGGGCCTTTCCGCTGCCTGCCAAGACACAGTTGCCGCTGTTCGTACCGGTCCAGCTGGCGGTGAGCGAATGACAATGCACCCAGAAAAAGACGACAACTGCGTGCTGCGCCTTGAGGATGTGACCAAGGTCTATTCCGGCATCGTCGCCGTGCGCCATGCCAATCTGGCGCTGCGGCGCGGTGCCGTGAACGTGCTTGTCGGCGAGAACGGCGCCGGCAAGTCGACGTTGATGCGGATCATTGCCGGGGTGGAGAAGCCTTCGCTCGGAAGGATCCTCATCGACGGCCAGGAGGTCGAGTTTCATTCGCCGGCCGACGCCCAGCGTCATGGCATCGGCATGGTATTTCAGGAGCTCAATCTTTTCGGCAACCTGCCGGTGGCCGAGAACATCTTTGCCACGCGCGAGATCATGCGCGGCGTTCGTGGCATTGACCATCGCGCGCAGGTCGAAAAGGCCAATCATTTCCTCGACAAGCTCGACGCCGGCATCAACGCCGAGACGCTGGTGGAGGACCTTCCGATCGGCCAGCAGCAACTGGTCGAGATCGCCAAGGCGATCTCGCTCGATACCCGAATCCTTATTCTCGACGAACCGACATCGGCGTTGTCGGCGGCCGAAGTCGATGTGCTCTTCAAGGTCATCGGCGAGCTGAAGGTACAAGGGGTGGCGATCGTCTATATCTCCCACCGCCTCGAAGAACTGATGCGCATCGGCGACTATATTACCGTCCTGCGCGACGGCCAGATTACCGGGCATGCCATGGTCCGCGACATCGACACCAAGTGGATCGTCCGCTCGATGATTGGCTCCGACGCCAAGGATTTTGCCAAGTCCGTCGATCATCGCCTCGGCGAGGAAATATTCCGTGCAGAGGATATCTGCCTGCCGCGCAAGACAGGCGGTCTTGCTGTCGATCACGTCTCGATCTCTGTGCGGGCAGGTGAAGTGCTCGGCATCTATGGATTGATGGGGGCAGGGCGCAGCGAATTCTTCGAATGCGTGATGGGCCAGCATGCCCATTCCACCGGCAGCATTCGTGTCGGTGGCGTCGAGGTCGCCGGTCGCGATACGTCGCGCCGGATCCGGGAGGGCCTGGCGCTGATCCCGGAGGACCGGCAGCGCGAAGGTCTGGTGCAGGCGCTCTCGATCGCCAGCAACCTGACGCTGGCAAGCCTCGATCGTTTCGTGCGCTTCGGTTTCCACATCGCCGGCGAGCGCGAGCAGTCGGCCATCAAATCGGCGATCCGCGATCTCTCCATCAAGGCCCCGAACCCCGACTTCGAAGTGACCTCGATGTCGGGTGGCAACCAGCAGAAGGTGGTGATCGGCAAGGCGCTGATGACGGAGCCGAAGGTTCTGCTGATGGACGAGCCGAGCCGCGGCATCGATGTCGGGGCAAAAGCGGACGTGTTTCGCACGATGCGGCGCCTGGCGGGCGAGGGGCTCGCCATCCTCTTTTCCACCTCGGACCTCGAGGAGGTGATGGCGCTGTCCGACCGCATCGCGGTCATGAGCAACGGCCGGTTGGTCACCGTGATCGACCGCCGGGACGCGACCGAAGAACTGATCGTCAAGGCTTCTGCCGAAGGACACAAAACGACAAGGGAACTCGCCCAATGACGACGGCAACCACGACCACCGACGCGACGGACGTTTCCAGCGGGTCGGTCCTGTTGACCCTGATGAAGCTCAGAACCTTCATCGCCTTGTTCGCGGTGATCGCTTTCTTCTCGATCTTCGCGCCGAACTTCCTGTCGACGGCCAACATCATCCTGATGTCCAAGCACGTGGCGCTGAACGCGTTCCTGGCCATGGGCATGACTTTCGTCATCATCACTGGCGGCATCGACCTGTCGGTCGGGTCGATCGTCGGGCTCTGCGGCATGGTGGCCGGCGGTCTCATCCTCAACGGCATCGACCTGCAGTTCGGTTTCACCGTCTACTTCAACATCGTCGAGGTTTGCCTGATCACGCTTGCCGTCGGCGTCGCAATCGGCGCGATCAACGGTCTGCTGATCACCAAACTCAACGTGGCGCCGTTCATTGCCACGCTTGGCACGCTCTATGTAGCACGCGGGTTCGCGCTGCTGTCGTCGGACGGCCAGACGTTCCCCAACCTCGTCGGCAAGCCGGAGCTTGCGACCACGGGCTTTGCCTTCCTCGGGTCGGGGCGTGTGCTCGGCCTGCCGGTTTCGATCTGGATCCTCATCGTCGTGGCGCTGGCAGCCGCCTATGTCGCCAAATACACGCCGATCGGCCGCCACATCTTTGCCGTTGGCGGCAACGAGCGCGCCGCACGCATGTCGGGCATCCGGGTCGACCGGGTGAAGATGTTCGTCTACATGTTCTCGGGCTTCTGCGCGGCGATCGTCGGCCTTGTGATCTCGTCGGAACTGATGGCGTCGCATCCGGCGACCGGCAATTCGTTCGAACTGAACGCGATCGCGGCGGCTGTTCTCGGCGGCACGTCGATGTCCGGCGGGCGCGGTACCATCGGTGGCACGATCATCGGCGCCTTCGTCATCGGCATTCTGTCGGACGGGCTCGTGATGATGGGGATCTCCTCCTTCTGGCAGATGGTGATCAAGGGCATTGTGATCATCGTCGCGGTGGTTGTCGATCAGGCCCAGCGCCGCCTGCAGCAGCAGGTGACCTTGATGCAGCTTGCCAAGAAGGGTTGAAGGATGACGGAATTGAAAGGTGCGCTGATCGGTTGCGGCTTCTTCGCGGTCAACCAGATGCACGGCTGGAGCGACGCTGCGGGCGCGCGCATCGTCGCGATCTGCGACCGTGATCCGGCGCGGCTGCAGATCGTCGGCGACACCTTCGGCATTGAGCGACGCTATAGGTCCGCAGAAGCGCTGTTTGCCGATGGCGGGTTCGATTTCGTCGACATCGCGACGACGGTTGCCAGCCATCGCCCCCTGGTGGAGATGGCGGCGGCAAACGGCGTGGCGACGATCTGCCAAAAACCGTTCGCGCCGACAATGGAAGACGCTGCCGCGATGGTCGCCGCCTGTGACCGGGCTGGCGTCGCCTTCATGATCCATGAAAACTTCCGCTGGCAATCGCCGGTCCGGGCGGCGAAGGCCGCAATCGACAGCGGCGCGATTGGCGAAGTCTTCTGGGGACGTGTCAGCTTCCGCTCTGCCTATGACGTTTTCTCCGGCCAACCTTATCTTGCCACCGGCAAACGGTTCATCATCGAGGATCTCGGCATTCATGCGCTGGATATCGCCCGTTTTCTGTTTGGCAATGCGACGGCTGTGACGGCGCGCACGCGACGGGTCAATCCTGCGATTGCAGGCGAGGATGTCGCAACGATGATGCTCGATCATGCGGCCGGCATCACCTCCATCGTCGATTGCAGCTATGCGACCCGGCTGCCGGTCGAGCCTTTCCCGGAAACCTTGCTCGAAGTCGATGGCAGCAAGGGCACGCTCCGCCTGTCGCAGAGTTACCGCCTGTCCGTTCACTCGCCGGATGGAACGGAGGTGAGCGACGTGCAGCCTCGCCTTCTGCCCTGGGCCTCGCGGCCGTGGCACAACATTCAGGAAAGCGTCGGTCTCATTCAGCGCCATTGGGTCGAGTGTTTGCGCGACGGGCGCGAACCCGACACATCCGGTCGCGACAACCTGCAGACCTTTGCACTGGTCGAGGCGTCCTATCTCAGCGCAGCGGAAAAGCGCACCGTGCCGCTCTCGGAATTCCTCGGATGACGCTATCGCGCGCGTTTCTCCTGTTCGGTTCCGACGAGAGCGAGCCGCCCGTGCAACGCCTACAGGCGGGACAACTGAGCGTCGACCTGGTGGGCGGCAATCTGCGCACGATCCGGTTTGCCGGACGGGAGGTTCTGCGCGGCATTTCGTTTCTCGTTCGCGATCGTGATTGGGGCACCTGCGAAGCGGTGCTGGACGGCGTGCAGATCGAGGAAATCGCTGGTCATGCTACCGTCCGCTACACCGCCCGGTTCGCGGCGCCGGACGGGGCCATTCTTCGCTGCGATGCGAGGATCACGCTCGACCCTCGATCCGTCACCTTTGCCGCGGAGTTCACGCCCGATCGCGATTTTGAGACGGCGCGCGCCGGTTTTGTCGTGCTTCATCCGGTTGTGGGCGTCGCCGGCAGGCCCGTTGCGGTAGAGCATGGTGACGGCACGATCGAGCGGGCCATTTTTCCCGATTTCATCGAGCCTTGGCAGCCGTTCAAGAGCATTTCGGCCATCACCCATGAGGCCGCGCCCGGGGTCACGGCCGAGTGCCGGATGACCGGCGATGTCTTCGAAATGGAAGACCAGCGCAATTGGACGGATGGTTCCTACAAGACCTATGTTCGCCCACTGGCACTGCCTTGGCCCTATATGCTGAAGGCGGGCGAAATGCTTCGTCAGTCGGTTCGGCTGACAATCACACAGTCCGCTCCGCCGGCCGCTACGGATGAACGGGTGGGTGGAGCAATCGAGATTTCGCTCGCCGAGATCGGCCAGACGCTCCCCGAGATCGGCCTTGGCCTGCGTCCGGAGGATCTGACGGAGGAAATGCGCCATGCAGGTCTCGTCGCCGAGCTTGGCGCCCGGCACCTGATCTGCCATTTCGATCCGGGCGCCCGTCATGGGAGCGAGGCGCTTTCAGGCTTCCGGAGAATTGCGCATGCGAGCGGCGCCAAGGTGACCCTCGAGTGCGTCTTGTCCTGCCGACAGCCGCTCGACGAGGAACTGCGGGCGATCGCGGCTGATGTCGAAAAGACCGGGCTCACGCTTTCGAGCATTGCGGTGTCGCCTTCGGTCGATCGCCAGTCGACGCCGCCCGGAAGTGTCTGGCCGGATTGCCCGCCACTCGAAGCGGTCTATGCGGCGGCGCAGCGTGCGTTTCCCGGACTGCCGCTTGGCGGTGGCATGTTCAGCTACTTCACCGAGCTCAATCGCAAACGCGTACCGCCCGAGCCATTGTCCTATCTTACCCATTGCACCAATCCGATCGTCCATGCCGCAGACGATCTGAGTGTCATGCAGACGTTCGAAGCCTTGCGTCATGTGACGCGTTCAGTTCGCGCGATCTATGGAGAAAAGCCCTACCGCATCGGCCCATCGACGATCGCGATGCGCCAGAACCCCTATGGCAGTGCCACGAAGGAAAACCTGCTTGGCCGGCGGATTGCCATGGCGAACAGGGACCCGCGGCACAACGCCCTCTTCGGCGCCGCATGGACGCTTGCCTATGCGGCGACGGTGGCCGATGCCGGGCTGGAGGTGCTGACGCTCTCGACGCTTTGCGGCCCGTTCGGTCTGATTGCCGCCGCCGGAGAACCGGTGAAGGAAGGCGGAAAGCGTCCGCTCTTTCACGTGCTGAAGTGGCTGGCGGAATTGTCGGGCCGTGCGGGCGTGGCGGTCGAAACCAGCGCTGCGGACGCGCTTGTCGGTATCGGCGCGGTTACGGATAGCGGCAGAACGGTGCTTCTGGCGAACATCGGTCCGCAGGCTCAGATTTTGACTATCGGTCGAATCGGTAAGTCAAAACTTACCATTCTCGACGAGAACTGGATGCGAGAGAGCTCCGGTGAGCCGAGGGCCGTCGACCTTTGCGGAGAAAGCATCCGGTTGCCGGCCTATGCTGTTGCCCGCGTCGACATTCCCCGTTAGCCGTTGGCGCCTTCAGCCTTGCCCTTCAAGGCATAGAGCGCGCGCGAGCGCTCGAGGTGTTTGATCATCGCCTGTTCGGCATCGTCGGGATTGCCACGGCTGATGCAGTCGATGATCTCTTCGTGCTCGGCGAGCGTGTGGTTCTCCCGGCCTGTCCAGATCAGCATTTCCGTGTGGTACTCCTTCAGCCAACCCAGCATCGCTTCGCTGACGGCGGTGTAGATGGGGTTGCCGGAAATCTGCGCGATGCAGCTATGGAAGGCCATGTCGGCGGCGATGAAGGTTTCGGAATCGCCAAGCGCGTCGCGTTGGCGGGCGAGCGTGTCCTTCAGCGCGGCGACATCTGCCGCCGTTGCGCGGCTCGCGGCTTCGCGCACCATGCCGCGTTCGAAGAAGATGCGCGCGCTCTTCAGATGTTCGAGCGAATCCGAAGAGCCCGACAACATGATCTTCGCGGCCACGTCCATTTGGCGGAAGAGCGACTTCGGCGTAAGCTTGAGCACCTTGGCGCGTTCGCCATGCGAGATCTCCACAAGGCCCATATTCGCAAGGGCTTGCATCGCTTCGCGGATCGCCGGTCGGCCGACCTGAAACCGTTCCATCAGCATGCGTTCCGACGGCATCTCGTCGCCGGGCTGCAATTCGCCGCTTTCGATCAAGGTCTTCAAACGGGCGAAAACCTCGTCGGAGAGTTTCCTGCGAACAATGGGTTCTGGCTGGCTGATCATGTGAACTCCACCGGTGCCTGAGCGTCTGTCCTATATGCACGATTCCAGCGGATAAGGAATGGTTCGCATGGCGACGCCCGCTCAGAGATTCTTCTTGCACAACTGAGATACTCATTATACCAGTTTGATGGCAAGAGCCACTCCTTTCGAGCCGAAGAGAGAACCGCCCGTGATACGCATGACCTACCGGATAGAGAGCGCCGGCGACGTGGAGGCGCTCGCCGCGAAGATCGCCAGCGACCAGTCGACCGGGACCTTCGTAGCCGTCCCCGGAGAAACCGAGGAACTGAAAGCGCGGGTGGCCGCGCGTGTCGTCGCCATCCGGCATCTTGAGCCGACAGACCGGCCATCTCTGCCGGAGGAAGCCGGGGAGGCGAAGCGCTTCAACCGGGCGGATGTCGACGTCTGTTTTCCGCTCGATGCCGTTGGCACTGACCTTTCGGCGCTGATGACGATCGCCATTGGTGGCGTCTATTCGATCAAGGGCATGACCGGCATCCGCGTCGTCGACATGAAACTGCCGCCAGAGTTCGCGGCCGCCCACCCCGGACCGCAATTCGGCGTCGATGGCAGCCGGCGGCTGACCGGCGTTGCGGGGCGGCCGATCATCGGCACGATCGTCAAGCCGGCGCTTGGGTTGCGGCCGCAGGAGACGGCGGAACTGGTGGGCGAACTCTTGTCTTCAGGGGTGGATTTCATCAAGGACGACGAAAAGCTGATGAGCCCGGCCTACTCCCCGCTGAAGGACCGGGTTGCGGCAATCATGCCGAAAATCCTCGATCACGAGCAGAAGACCGGCAAGAAGGTTATGTATGCCTTCGGCATCTCTCACGCGGATCCCGACGAAATGATGCGCAATCACGATCTGGTTGCTGCTGCCGATGGCAACGCTGCCGTCGTCAATATCAACTCCATCGGCATGGGCGGCGTCGCCTTCCTGCGCAAACGGTCCAAGCTCATCCTGCACGCCCACCGCAATGGCTGGGATGTCCTGACCCGTCACGGCGGACTCGGAATGGAATTTTCCGTGTGGCAGCAGTTCTGGCGCCTGCTCGGTGTCGATCAGTTCCAGATCAATGGCATCCGCGTCAAGTACTGGGAGCCGGACGACAGCTTCGTGAAATCGTTCAAGGCCGTCAGCACGCCGTTGTTTGCGCCGCAGGATTGCCCGCTGCCGGTCGTCGGCTCCGGGCAATGGGGTGGTCAGGCCCCCGACACCTATATGCGGACCGGCGGATCGACGGACCTTCTTTATCTCTGCGGCGGCGGCATCGTCAGCCACCCTGGCGGTGCCGGGGCGGGCGTCCGGGCGGTTCGTCAGGCCTGGGAGGCGGCCGTTGCCGGCATATCATTGGCCGATTATGCCCGCGACCACATTGAGCTTGCCCAGTCTCTTGAAAAGTTCGCCGATGGCAAGGGCGCCTGAGCGAACGCAAATCGCAGCGAGATCCTCCATGCAGACACCTTTGCTCAGCTTTTACGGCGACGACCTGACCGGATCCACCGATGTGATGGAGGCGCTTGCGTCTCAGGGCGTCGACACGGCGCTGTTCCTGAAGATCCCGGATGCTTCACTCCTTGATCGCTTTTCGCATTGCCCTGCCTTGGGTCTTGCCGGCACGAGCCGCAGCCAGACGCCGGGTTGGATGGACGACAATCTCGCTCCCGCCTTCTCCTGGCTGAAATCTCTCGGTGCGGCGATCACACATTACAAGGTGTGCTCGACCTTCGATTCCAGCCCGCAGCTCGGCAGCATCGGCAAGGCCATCGAAATCGGTCGCGACATTTTCGGCGCGGCGGCGGTGCCGCTCGTCATCGGCGCGCCGCAGATCCGCCGCTATACCGCGTTCGGCAATCTGTTTGCCGCCTATCGCGGTGAGACCTACCGGATCGATCGCCATCCCGTCATGAGCCGGCACCCGGTAACGCCGATGAACGAGGCGGATGTTCGCCTCCACCTCGTGTCGCAGACGGCACTTCGCTGTGGCCTTGTCGACCTTGCGGCGCTTAAGGCGGCTGACGCGGATGCGGCGAGCGATCGGGTTTTTGCAGCCGGCGACGATATCGTTCTGTTCGACGTGGCGGATGAAGAGAGCCAGGCGGTCGTCGGGCGTCAGCTCTGGCGCTTGAAGGCGGCGTCTGGCCAGTTCGTCTGCGGATCGTCGGGTGTGGAGTATGCGCTGGTGAGGGAATGGCAACGGCTTGGCCTGCTGCGTGCGGCACCCACTTTCGCTGCGGTCGGGCGCGTCGATCAGATTGCGGTCGTATCCGGCAGCGTGTCGCCAACGACCGAGCGGCAGATCCGTCATGCGGTCGACAATGGTTTCGAAGGGATCGCGCTCGATGCGGTGGATTTTGCAGGCGTGGATGGAGCTGCGGCTCTCGAGGCCGCAGTCGTACGCGGTCTGCAGGGCCTCGCATCCGGTCGTAGCGTGATATTCTATACGGCCCTCGGGCCGGCGGCCGATCGTGGCGCTGCCCTGTCGCTGGAGGACGGCTCCCGCCATCGGCTTGGGGAGCGGTTGGGAGCACTGCTGCAGCAGCTTGTCACGCGTGCCGGCCTTCGTCGCGCCGTCATCGCCGGCGGCGACACGTCCAGCCACGCGCTCGGCAAGCTGTCGGTTGACGCCCTGACGCTGCGGTTGCCGCTGCCGCAATCTCCTGGCTCGCCGCTTTGCGTCGCGCATAGCCGCGATCCCGCTGTCGATGGCCTCGAAATCTCGCTCAAGGGCGGACAGATCGGCCAGGACGACTACTTCTCGATGATCCGCGATGGCCGCGTGGCTTAGACGTTCCCGTCCATCCTCGCGATTGAAGCCGGGAATGGGGCTTGTCACCAATGAACGCGTGTGCAAAGATGCTCGCGTGTGCAAAGGAGCCATGCCCGAATGAACCTGGAACGACCATTCTATCCGAACGATCTGCAGGGTCGGGCAAAGCTCTGCCGCGACGTCATCCTGTCGGCCGGTGCGCTCGTGCTGCGTGGCTTCGAGGAGAGTGCGAGCCGCGGCTTCTCGATGAAGGGTCCGCAGGACTTTCTGACCGAGACGGATGCTGCATCCGAGGCGCATATTCGCAAGGCGATTGCCGAACACTTTCCCGACGACGGCTTCTTCGGTGAGGAAGGCGGTGGCTCGATCAGCAATCGTCTCTGGGTGGTCGATCCCGTTGACGGCACGGCCAACTTCGCCCGCAGCATCCCGCATTTCTGCATTTCGATCGCCTATATCGAAAACGGCCGGGCGGAGATCGGCGCCATCTACAATCCTGCGCTGGACGAGCTTTATTTTGCCGAGCGTGGCGTCGGTGCGACCCGCAACGGCCAGCCGATTACAGTCTCGGCGACTACAGCGTTCGAGACTGCGTCGGTGGAGATGGGCTGGTCCGGCCGTGTGTCCAACGAGATCTACCTTGAAACCATCCGCGACCTCTTGGCGCTCGGCACCAATGTCCGCAGGGCTGGCTCAGGCGCGCTGGCGCTCGCCTATGTCGCTGACGGTCGTTCCGATGCCTATATCGAGCTGCACATGAACTCCTGGGATTGCGTTGCCGGCTTGCTGCTGGTTGCCGAGGCCGGCGGCGACGTCTGCCCCTTCATGGAAATCGGCAGTCTTCGCCATGGCGGGCCGGTTCTCGCTTCCGCCCCCGGTATTGCACCGGGGATCAGCCAGGCGTCGCGGATACCGATCGCGTCGGCGGACGCGCCAGTGGCTGAACTCCGGCTCGCATGAGCGACCGCGTCAAAGAATAAAGACTGAGAATTATGGGTGGCATGTCTCTCGGCGCCGCCCGACCTCGAAAGGAAACGGCATGGATGCACCTGTTTACGCGCGACCGGCAATCAGCCTGATCGCCAAGGGCCTGGGTCCGCACAAATCAGACCTCTATATCGGCGGCAGCGATGGCGCACGCGATCTTGATCTGCTCAAGCGGCACGGCATCTCTGTGGTCGTCAACTGCGCGATTAATCTCGATATCAATTGGGTGCGTGAGGCCGACGTTGACGGTGGCGGCGATCTGCGGCCCAGCGGCTATGCCGACATTCGCTACTACAAGCTTGGCCTGATCGACGGAGAAGGCAGCCCTGATACCATGATGCTCGGCGCCTACTACATCCTGGATGGCGCCTTGCGTCAGGCGATGCCGAAGCGTGAAACCTATCCCTTTGCGGATGGCGGCAATGTGCTGGTCAATTGCCGCGGCGGACGCAGTCGGTCGGTCTCGCTCGTGGCGCTGTTCCTGCACAAGCAGCAGCCGGAACTGTTCCCGACGCTCGACGCCGCCGTCGCCCATATCCGCGAACATCGCGAATTGCGTCCCGACGAATGGTTCGAGACCCCCAAGCCGATGCTCTACAACGCGGCACGCCGTGCGTCTGAATGGATCGACATGATCGCCGGCAAGACATCCGGGCAGGACTGATGTTGAAACGCAGCCAGCCGAGCATCGCCGTTATCGCCGACGCGCATTTCCACGACCTTGAAGGCGACTTCGATTTCCCCGGCATAACCGTCGACGGCCAGCGGATGATGGTTCGCAGCTGGGCGGAAACGCGGCAGTCGACCCGTGTTTTCAACGAGAGCGCCAGGGCGCTTTCGGTGGCGCTGGACGCGGTGCGCGAGCGTGGCATCCGACATGTCGTGCTGCTCGGGGACTACACCGACGACGGCCAGCGGCAGACGACTGCGAGCCTGCGCCGCATCCTCGATCGGCATGCGAGCGAGCATGGCACCGTCTTCTATGCCCTTCCGGGCAACCACGACATTTTCGGCCCGGCGGGGCGCAACCACACCAAGGAGTTCCTGGATCAGGCCGGCCGCGGCGTCTGGGTGACGAGTGATCTGGCATCGACGGCCGAGGGCGCGGTCGTGACTCAGCGCATGTATTGCGAGGGCTACCCGTCCGGGCTCGGTCCGATGGCTGCCTACGGCTATTTTCGCAAGCCGGACTACCTGCATTGGGAAACGCCGTTCGGGCTTTCCGACGATGCCGAAAGCCGCCGTTACGAGGTGGCTTCGCCGGATGGAAGCAACCGCCATGCGTTGATGGACGCCTCCTATCTGGTCGAGCCGGAGCCGGGCATCTGGTTGTTGATGATTGACGCCAATGTGTTCGAGCCACGGGATGGCACGTTTGAAGGCGGCCAGGAGGCCGCTTTCGTCGACAGCACCGCTGCCGGCTGGAACGCCATGCTGCGCCTGAAACCCTTCATCGTCTCGTGGATAGCCGATGTCTGTGCGCGGGCAGAGGTGCTGGGCAAGACCGTGCTCGCCTTTTCGCACTATCCGGCGCTCGATCCGTTCGATGGCGCGACCGGGGCCGAGCGGGTTCTTTTCGGGGAAACCAATGTCGCCCGGCGCACGCCGCGCGAGGCTGTCGCCGATGCCCTGCTTGGCGCCGGGCTCGCCGTACATTTCAGCGGTCATCTTCATGTCGAGGGCGTAACGCGGCGCGGGCCTGCCGAGCGTCAGATCACCAATGTGGCGGTGCCTTCGCTGGTCGCCTATCCGCCGGCCTTCAAGATCATTCAGCCGGTGAACGACGGCATCGTTGTTGATACCGTCGAGCTGCAGGCAGCGGCTCTGGATCCGCGTCTGGCGCCGGCCTATCGCCGCGAGACGGAGCAGCTCGCGGAAGCGGACGACCTCGCTTTCGGCGCTGAGGATTATGGTGCCTTCCTGCGGGCTCATAAGGTGGCATTGGTTCACCACCGCTATTTCCCCAAGGAGTGGCCGCAGGATGTGGTGAACCGCGTCTCGAAAGCCACGCTTGCAGGTATCTGCGCGGAGCTTGTCGATGCCAACGCGGCGGTCCATGCTTTGCACACGCTTGCAAAAACATGCGGAATGTCGAGCGAACAAGTCGCGGCCTGCCGCATGATTGATGTCATCGCCGACTGGTACTGCCTGCGCCAGGCGGCTCACCTGGCGCTGCCTGCGATACCGCAGGCGCAGCTGCGACTTTACCGCGCCCTTTCCATAAACTTCGGCCGCGCGCCGGAAACAGGGTGGGACGGTTCTGTCGCCGGCTTCCTGTCGATCTTCCTGGGTGCGTTTGCTGCCTTTCTCGACCGGGCGGAAAACGGTGCGCGGCAGATCGAGATCACCTTTCAGCGAGACGCGAAGGAGGTTGTTTGCCCATGAACGAGCAGTCGCTTGAATTGCCCGGCTGGAGGCTGAAGCCGCCGGCAAGCGTCCCGGAGTTGAAGGAGGCATTTCGCCTTGGCGCCCGCCGGCTCAAGGGCGGGCGGCTCGAAGTCGCCAAGTTTGCCCTGTCCCATCCCTATGACATCGCCTTTGCCAGCGCACGGGAAGTGGCTGAGCGGGCCGGCGTCTCGACCACGACGGTCATGCGGCTGATCAGCGATCTGGGCTTCGAGAAGTATGCCGCGTTTCAGCAGTTGTTCCGCGAGGAGTTGCGGCGCGGCAGGCAGTGAAACGACGCCCGGCGCGGCGACGGGCAGAAAAGATCGTTCGACTGGAGTGCGTTCATGGAATCGACCATCGTCAGCATCAATCTCTTCGGCGCCGTGGCGTTGCTGCTGTTCGGGCTGTCTGAGGTCAAGAATGGCGTGCAGCGCGCCTTCGGCGCCAGGCTGAAGTCCGGACTGGCCGCCGGGACGCGCGACGGCGTGCGCTCCTTTCTCTCCGGTCTTTTCGCAACGGTCGCGCTGCAGAGTTCGACCGCGACGGCGCTGATGATCGCGTCTTTCGCCGAACGCAATCTCGTGGCGCCGCGTATGGCGCAGATCGTGCTTCTGGGCGCCAATGTCGGCACTGCGATGACGGCGTGGATCGTGTCGCTCGGGATCGGCTGGCTCTCGCCACTTCTCATTCTGGTCGGCGTTATCCTGTCGCGCGGAACCTCGAATGCGCGAAAGGGTGGTGGTGCTGCCCTGGTCGGCATTGGGCTGATGCTGTTGTCGCTGCATCTGATCGGTCTTGCAACGGAACCATTGCGCGCATCTGCGGCGCTTTCGGCCTTCCTCGCGATGCTCGACAATGCCTGGCCTGTCGCGCTCGTCTTCTCGGCCATGCTGGCGGTCTTGGCATCCTCGAGCCTTGCCGTCGTCGTCCTCATCCTGTCGCTTGCGGCAACGGGCGGCATTTCCACGGGGCTCATTATCGTCCTGGTACTTGGTGCCAATCTCGGCGGCGCCGTGCCGCCGGTTCTGGCGACGTTGCGCTCACCGATCAGCGCCCGGCGCGTGACGATCGGCAATCTCATCGTGCGCGCCATCGGCTGCCTCGTCGCCTTGCCGCTTGCCGGCTACTCCGCGCAATTTCTCGACATCCTGCCGCTGTCGCATGACAAGCTGCCCGTCGATGCCCACCTCATCTTCAATCTGGCGCTAGCGATGCTGGCCTGGCCGCTGTCGCGACCGCTCGCAGCACTGACAGCGCGGTTGTTGCCGGACGCGGCGCGGATGTCGGACGTGCCGAGCTATCTCGACGAGGAAAAGCTCTCGACGCCGGTCGCAGCCCTTGCCGGCGCCAGCCGCGAGGTCCTGGCCGTCGGCGATCTGATCGAGAGCATGCTGGTCCAGGCCAGCGACGCGCTCCAACATGCGGACCCCTCGAAACTGGCCGGCATCAGCACGCTCGAGGGCCGGGTGGACCGGCTGCAGCATCAGATCAAGGTCTATGTCTCGCGCCTCGGCCAGGCGGAGATCGGAGAAGACAACCGGCGGCGGGCAATGGATGTCGTCGACTACGCCATCAATCTCGAGCATATCGGCGACATCATCGAAAAGGGTCTGCTGGCCGAACTGGCAAAGAAGATTTCGCGCGGCTTGGCGTTTTCGCGGGATGGTCATGAGGAACTGACGCGGCTCTTTGCGATTACGCTCGACAATCTGCGCATGGCACAGACGGTGTTTGCAACGCGCGATGCAGGTCTGGCGCGGCGGCTGGTGGAAGTGAAGGAAGATGTGCGCCGGCTCGAGCGGCAATCGGCCGATCGGCACCTGCAGCGCCTGCGCGACGGCCGGGCGGAAAGCATCGAGACCAGTTCGCTGCACCTCGACATGTTGCGCGACCTCAAGCGCATCAACGCCCACATCGCATCGGTTGCGCACCCAATCCTCGACGACAGCGGCCTGCTGATTGAAAGCCGCATCCGCCGGGCCGGATAGGTTCGTCCCGAGCGTTCCGACTTCAGCGGAAGCGCGGAAATGCTTTATCGTCTTTTACGCATGTGCAGACGGAAAACCGCTTTGCACTTTTCCTGGAAATGCTTCTAGCGCACCGTCTTGCGCTCGATCATCGAGACGGGCACCACCTGTAGCCGGGTCGCGGGTTCGTCCGTTTCAAGCGCCGTCAGCACATTGTCGGTCAAGGTCGACAGGGACTGGACAATTGTCGTCAGCTCATAACTCTTCCAGCCTGCTTGCGGAATATCGTCGAAGCCGATGACCGAGACATCCTCGGGCACGCGTCGATGCATATCGATCCGGGCGGCATCTAGGAAGCCGAGCGCCAGGAGGTCGGTAACGCAGAATGCCCCGTCGATCTTCTTGTCGCGCAAGATTTCGCAACCGGCCTGATAGCCGCTTTCGTAGCCGGTCGGACCGTCCGACCAGGCGACCACTTCGACGCCGGCCGTCTGCATCCTTTGTGTAAATGCCGTTGCCCGGCGGACCTGGGCGGGCGTCTGGCTGGCGCTGGAGACGACCGCAACCTTCTGGCATTTGGCGGCAATCAGCCGAAGCGCGGCAAGATCCGCGCCGTGCGAATCGTCGCTCAGCACCATGTTGGTGTCGGTTCGGTCAAGCCGCTGATTGACCAGGATCAGCCGCACACCATTGGCGATGCACTCGTCGACGATCGAGGACGGAGGCTCGCCGGACAGCACGACGATCGCCTGGGCACGGAATTCGAACAGCAGTTCGATCAGCGGTGCGATATCCTTGCGGGCATCGGCGGCATTCAAAAGCAGGCACTGAAGTCCGCGCCGGAGCAGGCCGATGCTCAAGAGATCGAGTTGCTTGGAAATGAAGGGCGCGCTGAGATTGGTGCCGACGACGCCGATCAGGTTGGAGCGGTCGTTGTTCAATCCTTGAGCCAGCCGGTTGACTCGATAGCCGAGCTCGCGCGCAGCCTTCAGCACCTTGCGCCGGACAGCCTGGGAAACGCTGGCACCGGGTGTAAAGGTTCGCGAGACCGCCGAGCGCGATACGCCCGCACGCTTTGCGACTTCCTCTGCCGTAACGAACCCTCGTGCCATGGTTTTCCTCAAGAATCAGTTCGGGGTCATCTGGGCCACAAAAGCCGTTTCATTCCAACGAAAAAGTGTCGTTGGCCTTGGTTGGTGCTGGCTGCCGAACGCCTCGCGCGCGCTGCAAACCCGGCTGTTTGCCTCGACGTTCCGCATGCCGCTGGTGCCGTCTCGCCTGATGGTCGCGGCGCAGTGATCACGTGTTCGAAGAAAGTCGTGCAATGGCAAAAATATAATCAATAAAAACAATGGTATAGATCATTGCTCACGTGTGCATTTTTTTGTTGACAAGCGAAGCCTCTCAATGGATCATGCATTCCATAGGCGGCTCCGAAATGGAATTTTCGTTCCGCCTATGTTCGTGGTGTTGGCGACAGCTTCTGAGGAGTGGCTGGAGGCCATAGGACCCGATCCGGACAGGATCGTTTGAACGGGGTCGGTCGCGAACAGGGAGGATTGGATCGATGACGACGCATCGCGTTTTCGCGGCAGATTGCCTAGCCCGACATGGGGCGGGGGTGGGTGCCCGTGCGACTTTGCCTGATCTCCCCGTTCGCATGTTGGCTCGGCCGCGAGGCGCCCGGCGCACAGCCGGATCGTGTTGCGAGGCGGGATCTCAAGGGGACAGAGCATGGCTTTTCTAAGTGATTCAGCGAAGGCGTCGCCGACAGCGGGCGGCGAGGCGTCCGCGCCTTCGGCCTGGCAGGTCTGGCGATACCGGTTGAAGGTCGCCTCGCGGGAGCCGACGACATTGATCGGCGTGCTGACGGCGCTGCTCTTCACCTATCTGATCGTCGTGCCGATCATCTCCATCGTGCTCGATGCGGTGCGAGTGCAATTCGGGCATGAGCGCCGGCTCGGCAAGGATTTCGGCGACCTGACGCTCTATTATCTCGACCGGACATTCACGTCCCCGGTCTCCGTCGATCTCTTCTGGCGACCTCTGTTTAACACGCTGTCGGTTGCCGTCGGCGCGATCCTGCTGTCGCTGTTGATCGGGACAATTCTTGCCTGGCTGATCAGCCGCACCGACATGTTCGGACGGCGCTGGTTCGCGACCGCGCTGATCGTGCCCTACATGCTTCCCGCCTGGACCTTCGCGCTCGCCTGGACGACCCTGTTCAAGAACCGCACGGTCGGTGGCCAGCCGGGCTGGTTCGAGGCGCTCGGATGGACGCCGCCGGACTGGGTTGCCTATGGCCGCTTCCCGATCACCATCATCCTTGCCCTGCATTACACCCCCTTCGTCATCCTGCTGTTCGGCTCGGCGCTGCGGCGCTTCGATTCCCAGCTCGAAGATTCTGCCCGCATCCTCGGTGCCAAGCGCTACCAGGTGGCAATGCAGATCATCCTGCCGCTGATGCGGCCGGCGCTGATGTCGTCGATGATCCTGATTTTTGCAAAGTGCCTGGGCGAGTTCGGCGTGCCCTATGTGCTCGGCTTGCCGGTCAAGTTCGAGGTGCTCTCCACCTCGCTCTTCCGCAGCATCGCCTCACGCCAGACAGGTGTCGCCGGTGTCGTTGCCGCCTCCATCATGCTGATCGGCATCATCACCCTGATGATCGATGCCCGACTGGTGCGCGAAGCGCGCCGCTTCGTCACCATCGGCTCCAAGGGCTCGATGAACCGGCAGAGCCGGCTCGGCAAACTGAGGCTGCCCGCAACGGGTTTTGCCGCAACAATCTTCATGCTGAGCGTCGGATTGCCGCTGCTCACCCTGTTCCTGTCGACGGTCATGAAGCTGCCGGCACAGTTCACGCTCGACAACTTCACGCTCGACTACTGGATTGGCCAGGACCTGCACACGGTGGCGCTGCAGACCGGCGTGCTGCTGAGCCCGGATCTCTGGGCGGCCGCCAAGAACACGCTGATGATCGTCGGCCTCGCCTCTATCGCGTCCGGCATCCTCGGCCTGCTTGTCGGTTATGTCGTCATCCGCACCCCGGTTCGCGCGCTGTCGGTCTATCTGCGCCAGGTGACATTCCTGCCCTATCTGGTGCCCGGCATTGCCTTTGCTGCCGCCTACCTATCGCTCTTTGCGGTTCCAAGAGGCCCGATGCCGGCGCTTTATGGCACGGTCACCATCCTGGTGCTGGCGCTGATGGCCGACCAGATGCCCTACGCCTCGCGGGCCGGGATCTCGGCGATGACCCAGCTTGGCAAGGACCCGGAAGAGGCAGCCCAGATCGCCGGCGCCGGCTGGTTCCGGCGGATGATGTCGATCGTCATCCCGATCCAGAAGGGCTCGCTCGTCACCGGTGTGCTGCTGCCGTTCATCTCCGGCATCAAGGGCCTCAGCCTGTTCGTCATCCTCGCCGTGCCCAGCACCGACGTCTTGACGACCTATTCGCTGCGGCTTGTCGATTACCACTACACCCAGGCGGCAAACGCGGTCGTGCTGATCATCGCGGCCATCGCCTATCTCGGAACTCTGGCAGCCCAGAAGCTGACCAAGACCAATCTTGCAGAAGGACTCGGAAGCTGATGCCCACTATCAATCTGCGCGGCGCCCAGAAGAATTATGGCGTCAACTCCGCCAATGCCGTCTCCAACCTCGATCTGGAAATCCGCGACGGAGAATTCATGTGCCTGCTCGGCCCATCGGGCTGCGGCAAGACGACGACCTTGCGCATGATCGCCGGTCTTGAAAACCTGTCGGGCGGCGAGATCCGCATTGGCGACCGGGTGGTTGATTCCATCTTCGAAGGCGTCTTCGTGCCGCCTGAGAAGCGGGAAATGGGCCTGGTCTTCCAGAGCTACGCTCTTTGGCCGCACCTGACCATCGAGCGCAACACCGACTTCGGCCTGCGGCTGCGCAAGCTGCCGAAGGCCGAGCGCGAGGCCCGGGTCGAAAAGGTCATGCAGGCGCTCGACATCGCCAAGTACCGCGACCGCTACCCGTCGCAGCTTTCGGGCGGCCAGCAGCAGCGTGTGGCCCTTGCCCGCATGCTTGCCGTCAATCCGGGCGTGCTGCTTCTCGACGAACCATTGTCGAACCTCGACGCGCGGCTGCGGCTCGAGATGCGCGCCGAACTGAAGCGCCTGCACAAGGAATTCAAGACGACGATCGTCTTCGTCACCCACGACCAGTGGGAGGCGATGACGCTGGCGACGACGATCGCCGTCATGAACGAAGGCACGCTGCAGCAGATGGGCACGCCGAACGACATCTATGATCGCCCCGCCAACCGCTTCGTTGCCGAATTCGTCGGCAGCCCGCCGATCAACATCCTGTCCTTCGACAAGAAGGGCACGTCGGATGTTGCCAAAGAGGTCGAGGCTTACCTCTCCGCCCGCTACCCCAGCCTGCGCGGCATCGGCTCCGTCGGTATTCGCCCGGAAGCGCTGAGCTACGCGACAAGGAAGGAAGACGTTCCGCAGGGCAGCTTCAGCGGCAAGATGGTCGTGACCGGCATCCTGCCGACCGGCGGCAGCTGGATCCTGGAGCTGAAGAGCGACAGCCACACGCTGTTCCTGACGACGCATGCGCTGCCGCGGCTCGAACTCGGGGAAAAGGTCCGCTTCTTCGCGCCACCGGAGGCGCTGCACGTCTTCGACAAGGACGGCCAGCGCATTGCCGAGGCAGACAAGCTGCTGCGCAGCGCGAAGCTCAACTGACGACATTAATGATCGCATCAACCGAAAGACGAACACCGCTTACTGAGGAGGAGCAGTCGATGCATTTTCGGAAGAATGGAAAAACAGACAATACCAGGCGCTGCCTGTTGTGGACGACGGCCTTTGCCGGCCTCATGGCCGGGCAGGCGATGGCTGAGGAGGCCTTCGATCTGAATGCCCTGATCGAAGCGGCCAAGAAGGAAGCGCCGATCACCGTCTATGACAGCACCGGCAAGATCGTCGAAATGGCCAAGGCCTTTTCGGCCAAGTACGGCGTCGCAGCCGAAGGCTCCAAGGTCAAGGCGACGGCGCAGCTGGAAATGATCATCCGCGAGGCGCGCGCCAACAACATCCAGGGCGACGTGTCGATCATCAGCGATGCGCCGGCAGCGATGGCGCAGCTGATCCCGCAGGGCTTTGCCGAGAGCTGGCTGCCGCCGGACATGGCCTCGAAGATCCCGCAGCAGTACCAGAGCCCGCTGACGGTCGTGACCAGCGCCAACGTCTGGGCCTACAACACCGAGCTTTACGACAAGTGCCCGGTCACCAACATCTGGCAGCTGACCGGCCCTGAGTGGAAGGGCAAGGTCGCCATGCAGGACCCGCTCGGCAAGGCGTCCTATGTCGACTGGTTCAACCAGATGGCAAAACATGGCGATGACAAGGTCGCAGCCGCCTACAAAGACCTCTACGGCAAGGAACTGGAACTCGACGACGGCAGCGCGACCGCAGCCTGGGTGAAGGCGCTTGCCGCCAATGCGCCGCTTCTGACGGATGCGGATGCCGCGGCTGCCGATGCCGTCGGTGCACCGGGCCAGTCGCAGCCGTTCATGGGGCTGATGAGCTCGGCGAAATTCCGCGACAATGCCGAGAAGGGCATGAAGCTCGGGCTCTGCACCGACCTGAAGCCCTGGCTCGGCTGGATGTATCCGGGCGTCGGCCTGATCACCAAGGGTACCAACAGCCCGAACGCGGCGAAACTCTTCATCCACTACGTCATGACCGAGGAAGGCATCGCGCCGCAGGCGGCCGACGGCAAGATGTCGACAAACACCGACGTCGCACTTCCGGCTGACGAGCCCTCGGGCATCGGCAAGGTTCTCGACCAGGTTCTGCCCTACCAGATGGACACGAGCCTCGACGACTGGGATGCGCGCGAAACCTGGCAGGATTTCTGGCGGGTTAACTACCAGAAGTGATGGCTCAGCCGGGAGAGTGACGACATGACAGAAATGAAACGCAGCGCGTTGCGCGACCGCCCATTAGCCTGGGCGGTCGCAGGTAGCCTTGCTGCCATGACACTGACCTGTGGGCCGGCGAAGGCTGAAGAAGCCTTCAACCTCGACGCCCTGATCGAGGCGGCAAAGAAGGAGCCGCCGATCACCGTCTATGCCGTCACCGGCAAGATCGTCGACACGGCCAAGGAGTTCTCGGAAAAATACGGCGTTGAGGCGACAGGCAAGAAGGTCAACGAAGCCACGCAGGTGGAGTTGATGATCCGCGAACACCAGGCCGGCAACATCCTCGGCGACGTCAGCGTGGCAACCGACGTGGCATCGGCAATCGGACAGTTGCTGCCGGAAGGCATTGCCACCAGCTGGACGCCTCCGGATCTCGCCAAGGATATTCCTGAAAAGCAACGCAATCCTCTTGTTGTTGTCTCGGACCCTCACGTCTTCACCTACAACACCGAGAAATACGACAAGTGCCCTGTGACCAACATCTGGCAGCTGACCGAGCCGCAATGGCGCGGAAAGCTGGCGATGCTCGATCTGTTCGACAAGCCGCTCTATGCCGACTGGTTCAATCAGATAGAGACGCACCGCGACGCCGATGTCGCCCGCGCCTACCAAAGCCTTTACGGCAAGAAGCTGGAGACGAACGGCGAAAGCGCGACGGCTGCCTGGGTCAAGGCCTTTGCCGAAAATGGCCCGCTGCTGGCGGATTCCACGACGGTCGCCAATGCCGCCGGCGCGCCGGGGCAGGCCGAGCCGTTCTTCGTCATCACCTCGACGGCGAAGTATCGCGACAACCTGACGAAGGGCCTGAAGCTCGGCATCTGCGCCGGTGTCGAGCCGTTTTCCGGATTCCTCTATCCGGGCTTCGGCCTGATCGCGGGCCAGACCAAGAGCCCCAATGCCGCCAAGCTATTTGTCCGTTACCTGATGACGGAAGAGGGCATCGCGCCTCAGACCGAAGACGGGAAGATTTCGGGCAACTCGACGATCGGCCTGCCGGCCGATGAACCCTCGGGCGTTGCGAAGTATCTCGATCAATTGATGGCCTTCGATGCCGCAACGGCCGGCGACGACCTCGACAAGCGCGAGGCCTGGCAGGACCTCTGGAGAATAAACCACCGAAAATGACGTGACGGGCGGTGCCGATCACCGAGCGCTGTTTCCTTGGGAGGGGAAGCGATGACAACGGAAAAGAACAGAGTGCGTGGCATGACGATGACGGCGGCGGCGTTGGCAGCCGGCCTGCTTTCGGCACAGGCCCATGCGGCTGACGGCCTCGATCTGGATGCGCTGATTGCCGCGGCAAAGACGGAAAAGCCGATCAACGTCTATGACAGCACCGGCAAGATCGTCGAAATGGCCGAGGGCTTTACCGCCAAGTACGGTGTCAAGGCGACCGGCGTCAAAGTGTCGGCCAACAGCCAGTTGGAAATGATCATCCGGGAGAGCCAGGCGGGCAATGTGCAGGGCGATGTCGCGCTGATCACCGATGCGCCGGCAGCACTCGCGCAGCTCCTGCCGCAGGAATTCGTCGAGAGCTACCTGCCGGCCGACATGGTCGCGAAAATCCCGGCGGAGTTCCAGAACCCGCTGGCGATTTCGACCAACGCCAACGTCTGGGCCTACAACACCGAAGCCTACGACAAATGCCCGGTGGCCAATATCTGGGAGCTGACGGAGCCGAAGTGGAAGGGCAAGGTTGCGCTCGTCGACCCCTTGACCAAGGGCACCTATACCGACTGGTTCAACCAGATGGAAAAGCACGCCGACGACAAGGTCGCCGGCGCCTACAAGACCTATTTCGGCAAGGACCTGGCAACCGAGGAGAAGAGTGCGTCGGCTGCCTGGATCAAGGCACTGGCGCAGAACGCCCCTCTGGTCACGGACGGTGACGACCCGGTGGCGGAAGCGGTCGGGGCGGCTGGACAGAAGGAGCCCTTCTTCGGCCTGCTCTCGTCGGCAAAATTCCGCGACAACGAAGGCAAGGGCTACAAGCTCGGTATCTGCAAGGATCTCAATCCCTGGGTCGGCTGGACCTACGTCAAGCTCGGCCTGATCGCGACGAAGACGCAGAGCCCGAATGCGGCAAAGCTCTTCATCCACTACATCCTGACGGAAGAAGGCATCGCACCGCAGATGAAGGACGGCAAGCTGCCGACCAACACAGACATCAAGATGCCGGCTGACGAGCCCTCGGGACTGATGACGGTCGCCGATCGCCTGTTCGGCTACAATTCTTCGACCGGTCTTGAGGACTTCGACCGGCGCGAGGAGTGGCAGGATTTCTGGCGTGTGAACTACAGCAAGTGAAACAATGCCGGCGCGCCATCGGGTGGCGCGCCGGCCTTTCTCGATAACGAATGGATCAGAACGACATGGAAAAGCGTCTCCCCGCAGCGACCTTGCCGACGGCAGGCCCCGAACAACGGCTGGAGCGGTCGAGGCGTCTTGTCGCGATTGCCCGCGGGGCCGCGGACGAAGTGCGCAATCCACTGCTGAAAGCCTTCCGCTCCGATATGGTGGTCGACTACAAGCGCGACCTGCATGATGTCGTCACCATTCATGACAAGCGCGCCGAAGCCACCATTCGCGATTTCATTTTTGCGCAGGAGCCGAATTCGGCCATGCTTGGCGAAGAGGGCGGACAAGTGGGCGACGGCGATATCCAGTGGTATGTCGACCCCATCGACGGCACCTCGAACTTCGCCAGCGGACTGGCGTTCTGGTGCGTGTCGATCGCCGCCGTCGAACAGGGGGAGGTCGTTGCCGGCGTCGTTTATGATCCGGTCGCCGACTTGATGTTTTCCGCCGATCTCGAGCACGCCTATCTCAATGGAGCGGTTATCTCCTCGCAAGCGGTCGATGACGAGAACCGGGCAACGCTGATTACCGGCTATCCCGTGTCGCGCGATTTCCGCCTCGATGGCCGTGAGGCCGCGCTCACCAATCTCGGGGAGTTCGTGGAGACATTTTCAACACTTCGGCGGCCGGGCAGTGCCGCCCTCAGCATCGCCCATGTGGCGGCGGGCTGGGCGGATGCGGCGACCGGCTTCGGGGTCAATTCCTGGGATGTGGCGGCGGCGACGTTGATCTTGAAGAATGCCGGCGGCCGTTACGAGCCGCTGACGCTCGGCAAGGTGCCGGCGGATGCGCCCGACTTCATGTGTCCCGGCTATATCGCCACAGGCGCCGGCGCAAATTATCCGACATTGCAGCGCGTCGCGCGGGCGATCTCGGACAAACGCATTGCCGCGGCGGCAAGCTGAAAAGGCACGAGGAGAAGATGTTGGACATTATCCGGGAGACCGAGACGAAGCCACAGGCGTCGGCCGAACTTGCCAAGCTCAGCCTCGTCTATGAACAGCACCCGCTTTATGGCGTCGATATCTATATTGCCGGCAAAGAAGGGACGAGCGACCTCGATCTCCTAAGGCAGAACGGCATCACCACCGTCGTCAACTGCGCCGTCAACCTCGATTTCAATTTCGTCCGCCAGGCGCAGTTGGTGTCGGACCATGAGGGCAGCGTCTACGGCCCGGGCGAGATCCGTTACTACAAGATCGGACTGATCGACGGCGGCGGCAATCCCGACACGCAGATGCTGGCAGCCCACTACATCCTGCGCGCCGCGCTGGAGCAGGTTCTGCCGGAAAAACCGTCCTATCCGCGCCGCGAGATGGGCAACATTCTGATCAACTGCCGCGGAGGGCGGTCGCGTTCGGTCATCGTCGTATCGCTGTTTCTGCACCTGACCCTGCCGGCCGAGTTCCCGACGCTGGATGCGGCGATCGCCTTCGTGCGCAACCGTCGCGGCCTGCCGGAGAACGAATGGTACAAGGCGCCGAAGGCAGTGCTGATCGAATCAGCCGAGCGCGCAGCAGGCTGGGCGAAGATGATCGACGCAAAGTAGGACCGCTGCCGCTTCGGCGTCGGGCTGCTCCCGATCTGAGCGTGGTGACGCAGATCTGCCGGCCAGTTTGGTCTGATGCCTGTTGGTGATTGCCTTTGAGCGCAGGAATCGGGTTGAATTCGCCGGCCGTCCGCACGATTTTCATTGGGTATGAAACGTGAGGACGGTGCGATGGCGCAGACTGTTCACAGCTACCTTATCTTCGAAACCGACGCCGGATTCTGCGGCATCGCCTGGAACGCCGTCGGCATCACCCGTTTCCAGCTGCCGACCAAAAAGACTGAAGAGACCGAACGGCTGCTGCTGCGCCGGCTCGTTGCCGGCGAGCCGGGTACGCCGACGCGCGACGTCGCCGACGCAGTTGCCGCGGTTCGACGCTACTTCAGCGGCGAAGAGGTCGATTTCACCGACATCAAGCTCGACCTCGAAGGCCAGGATCCGTTCTTCAAGCGGATCTATGCCGCCGCACGCAGGCTCGGTTGGGGGCAGACCACCACCTATGGCGCCCTGGCAAAGGAGCTTGGCGTCGGTCCCGAAGCTGCCCGCGACGTCGGCCAGGCGATGGCGAAGAACCCGGTGGCGCTGATCATTCCCTGCCACCGGGTGTTGGCCGCCGGCGGCAAGGTCGGCGGCTTTTCGGCTCCGGGCGGTTCGACATCGAAGATCCGCATGCTCGAACTCGAAGGCGTGCATCTCGGCCCGCCTGAGCCCGCGCAGCAATCGCTTTTCTGATCACGGTCGCCTGCGAGGGGAGAACACCGCGCCGATGGCATCGCCCAAACAACTGGTCGACGTCGCCGCGGTCAATGCAGGCCTTCTAAGCACGGCGCGATAAAGATGGGGGATGAGCCACACATGCGCTGAGGCGGCGGCATGTCTGTTTCAGAAACCCGATCAATCGCCTATACAGAGGATTGAAAAGCGACCTCGGGAGACATCAGGCATTGGCGCATGATTTTCAAGCAGACCTGGATGCCGTTGCCAGCATCTCGGTCGTCCCGACGATTCTCGACGTGATTCAGCAATCGACGGGGATGGGGTTTGTCGCTATTGCCCGGGTCACGCAGGAGCGTTGGGTCGCCTGCCAGACGCTTGATCTCATCGATTTCGGGCTCGGTACCGGCGGCGAATTGCAGGTCGAGACCACCATCTGTCACGAAATCCGCCAGAGTGGCGAGCTTGTGGTCATCGACGACGTCGATGCCAGCGAAGCCTATGCGAACCACCACACGCCGCTGCAATATGGCTTCAAGAGCTACATCTCGGTGCCGATCTATCTGCGCGGCAATGTGTTCTTCGGCACGCTCTGCGCCATCGACCCAAACCCGGCCAAGCTCAGCGGCTCTGTGACGGTGGGCATGTTCCGGCTGTTCGCCGACCTGATCGCCCGGCATCTGGATGCTCGGGCCGATATCGCTGATGCAAAACTGAAGCTCGATCGCGAAATCGAGACCTCGGAACTCAGGGATCAATTCATTGCAATCCTTGGTCACGATCTGCGCAATCCGCTTGCATCGATCTCGGCCGGCACGCGCATCCTGGCACGTGAGGAGCATGCGCCGAAGTCCAGCGCTGTGATCTCGCTGATGCAGCAGAGTGTCGATCGAATGGCAAACCTCATCGACAATGTGATGGATTTCGCCCGCGGCAGGCTTGGCGGCGGCATAGGGCTCAACCGATCCAGTCGGCCGCTCACCCCCGTGCTCATGCAGATCGTGGCCGAGCACCGGAGCATCTATCCGGACAGGCAGATCGAAGCCGATCTTGCGCTTGATGAACCGATCACGCTGGATCACCAGCGCATTGGTCAGCTCTTTTCCAATCTGCTCGGCAACGCCTTGACGCATGGCGCCGCGGACAAACCGATCCGCATCGGTGCCGCGCGACGCGGCGGCACGCTCGAGCTTTGGATCGCCAATACGGGGGAACCGATAGCAGAGGCAGATCTGCCTCGGCTCTTCCAGCCGTTCAAGCGGCGCGAAGGAAAGGGCAAGTTGCAAGGCCTCGGCCTGGGGCTCTACATCGCAGCCGAGATTGCTCAAGCTCATGGCGGCGGGATCAGCGTTTCCTCAACGTCGGAAGAAACCAAGTTTACACTGAACGTGCCAGTGTGTTGAGCGGGTTGCCACGTCTCTTGACGTGAGCCGCTGACGTTCAGCACTGCCTCGGCCAACACTGCTTCGGCTGGGCCGGGCGATGCAGGAGACGTGAACGGTCCGTGGGTTTCGTTCGCCAAGGCTGACGCGTCCAGACGTTTCGGAAATATACGTCGCAAAGATGTGCGGCATTCAAAAAAGCAGCGAACGAATCTGAAAAATGGTGGCCGTCTGCAGGATCCCGCTTTCACGTGAGATCATCGAAGGCGGATATGAGCCTCTAGGCTGGCCTGACGAGGCCGGCCGGGCGCTGCTCGAGATCAGCTGTCAGGCGATAGCTTTCCGCGGGCACAGGCCGGCCGACGTGGAAGCCCTGGACATGGTCGATGCGGAATTCCCGCATCAGCGCCATTTGCTCCTCGGTTTCGACACCTTCCACCAGGATCTTGTGGCCGCGATTCCTGACCAACCCGATGATATCCTTCAGCATCGCCTTGCCCTTTGGCGTGCTGCAATCGTGCAGGAACGAACGGTCGATCTTGACGGTATCGAAATCGATCAGCCGGAGCCAGGACAGACCGGCAAAGCCGGTACCGAAATCGTCGAGCCAGATGCGGATGCCGAGCGTCTCGAGGTCGCTGATGCAGCGCAGCACGTCCGAGTGCATCTCCATCTCGAGACCTTCGGTGATTTCGAAGGCGAGCCGGCCGCCGGCAACGCCCGTTTCACCAAGGATGGCGGCAACGGATGTTGCGAAACCCGGCGTTTTCAGCTGGATCGGCGAGACATTGACACTGACGACAGGCACGTGGTCGTGCGCCAGAAGCTCGCGGCAAACGGTGCGGATCGCCCAGCGCCCGAGATCGATGATGGCACCGGTGCGTTCTGCAATGGGGATGAAAAGGCTTGGGGGAACCGCAGCCCCATCCAGCATCCTCAGCCGCATTAGCGCTTCGACAGCCTCGATGCGGCCGGTCGCGACATTCTTGATCGGCTGGTAGACGAGGGAGACCAGATCTTCATTGGTTGCGATCTTCAAGAGCGCGGCAATGTTCTCGCTCTCGTCGCTGGTTTGAGGGTCGTTCGGGTCAAAGACCTTGGCGCAGTTGCGGCCGCTTGCCTTGGCGGCGTAAAGCGCCCTGTCGGCCTCGTGGATGATCCGTTCGAGCTTTGAGCCCGTCTGATGCCTGGTGAATGCGGCGCCGACGCTCACCGTGACTATGGACGTGCCGTCCCGGCGTTGTCCATGCACCAACGCCAGGCTCTGCACCGTGCGGCAGATGGCATCGGCGAGATCGGCGGCCTCTTCGCGGGTCTCGACGCGCGCAAGGATGATGAATTCCTCGCCGCCGTAACGACCGATGGATGCGTCGAACTGCCCGATCGAGTCTTTCAGCGTGTTGGCCACGAGAATGAGGCAGCGGTCGCCTTCCTGATGGCCGTAGCAGTCATTGTATTTTTTGAAGAAATCGACGTCGATCAGGATCGCGGCGAAACTGTCACCGAACTTCTGCCAGTCGCTCCAGTATTCGCGCAGCTTCTGATCGACCGCCCGGCGATTGTCGAGCCCGGTCAGCGAGTCGGTGTTGGAGAGCCTGAGCAGTGCCTTCCCGCGCTCGGTCGCCTCCCGCTGCTGGACCTTTGCCTCGAACGCGTTGAGGAAGACCTTGTAGCGTTCGCGGTTGAGCTTCCAGTTGACGTAGGAGGTGAACACGAAACAGGAGACATAGAAGGTGCCGAACGCGAGCTGGTAATAGGGGTTCTGGGGCGAGAAGTAGATGAGGTCGAGAAAGAACGCGCCCAGAATAATGCCCGACGAGATTACCGACAGACGGAACTGGAAGATGAAGAACAGGTTCGCGCCCATCATGAAGATTGCGCCGAAGATCATGTAGTAGGACATGTTCTGCGTGTGCGCCGTCATCATTGCCGGTATCAGCCAGCCGAGATAGCCGAACACAAGCGCGCCCGAGCACGTCCTGTCCAACCAGTCCGTCTTGACGCTGAAGTGGATCTGGATCTCCAGAACGGCAAGAGCGACCGCGCCGACCACGAAGCGCGAGGCGATCGTGTAGTGAGCGACGTCGGAGATGAGCAGAAAGTCGGTAATCGAAAACAGGAGATAGACCGCGACGGCGATCCACAGGCCTTTTCTCGTCGCTTCCCGGCGCGCCGTTTCGCCTTCCTGGCGATAAAGTGAGCGTAGCTCCGCCGGCAGCGGCCTGTGCGGCTGCTTATGCAAATCTATCTCAACGACGTCGGCCAAGGTTTGCTTCATGCACCGGTCCAGAGAGTTACGTCGCGCTCAACGGAAACATGCTCTCGCTTTTCCATCCCTGGGCGTTGCTTTGTACACTCCATGCTTGCCATCCGATTGGCACCACAACAAGGACGAGCAAGCCTCAACGACATCGTAGAAGACGCCCATTAAATTTTGATAAATTAGCCGAGACTGACGGCCGGCACATGGGTGTATCCGAATGGATACGGATCCGCCAGAATTTACCATATACTCTACAAAAACTTGCAATTCGAGAAGCAGTTCGCGCATTGTTACCCATAACGTTAACAGATCATTAAACGGATGGGTTTTGCGTGAGCCAGCTTCAAATCGTATTCGATGGCGAAAGTCTTATTACTCCCCAGTCAATCGCAACCGAGTTCACTTCGTCAAGAAGTGAGTTTTATGATGAGCAGTTTGCAACAGGAAAAGCCGAACTCGCCCTGATTCTCCAAATTGCACAGCAGCAATTTGCCCAAGAACTGGACCCCAAGAAGATAATACATCGATTGGCGGGAGCACTTCACGAGACGCGTGCAAAGTTTCATCCCAGTGTTTGGCAGGAACTGATTCCGATCGCGCAGAATCATCCAGTGTCGGATTTCTTCCTCCAGGACCCTTTTACCCGGTGGTCCTTCGAAAAGCCGCGGGGCTACTCCGGCGACGCGCAATTGCTCGATTTCATCTACGGTCACCCGAGCGTCGCCGGCGAGATCGCCAAGGCATCGCCGGTGGGCAAGGCGCTCTATGACTACACCAAGGACGCTTCGTCGTCGGTTGCGGTGCGGGAACGGCGGGACCTGCTGACGCAGCACGTCGATCAGATCGCGGCCGAGCGCGGCGGAGAGGCTGAAGTCCTGACGATTGCCGCGGGTCATCTGCGCGAGGCGAACCGTTCCGTTGCCCTGAAGGAAGGGCGCATCAAGCGTTGGGTCGCGCTCGATCAGGATCCGTTCAGCGTTGGATCGATCACCAGGGACTTCCGGGGAACGAGCGTCGAGGCAATCGACGGCTCCGTTCGCGGGATCCTCACACGTGCGCACAAGCTCGGCAAATTCGACTTCGTCTATGCGGCCGGACTTTATGATTACCTCCCACACAACGTCGCGGTGAAGCTCACGCGCCGCTGCCTGCAGATGCTGAAGCCCAACGGCGTCTTTCTCTTCGCCAATTTCGCAACCGATATCGGCGTCGACGGCTACATGGAGACATTCATGAACTGGGCGCTGCTGCTTCGCTCGCAATCCGACATGTGGCGCATTGTCAACGAAAGCGTCGATGGCTCGAACTTCGAAACGCATGTGACGTTCGGGGAAAACCGCAACGTGGTCTATGCAACGGTGCAAAAGCGCGCCTGATTGCGACTGACGAAGAAACAACGGCGCGCGTCATTCTTGGCGCGCGCCGTTTTCGTGCGGTATTGGCGCTGGTTTCGCTGTCGCTGACCATGTCGCATCCGGGTCGGCTCCGGTCGCCGGCAGCGCTGTTTGCGTGCAACGTGCCACGCTCGAACTCTCCATGGGAACGTGCTTCACCACACGGTGCAGCCTCGGGATGGTCAACAGATCGGCCCAGAGCCGTTATGCAATTATTTCATAGCGCCTGAAATTCTATGCATTGGCGGGCCGCTTTCCTTTTCTCTAGCATCCCCAACTGCACAACTTGTGGCCGATCAGGGCGCGCACCGTAACGGATATCGATCCAGTTTCGGCGCGCAACTGATGCGGGCGGGAGACACGGTTTGTGCCAAGAGCCCGGTTTGTGACCAAGCCTGGCTTTGCATTGCAGTGACGGCCGAAGGAGAGGAGCCTTAGATGCCAGCGGGACAGTGTTTTCATGCCGACAGGATCGTGCACAACGGCGTGATTTGGTGCGGGCTGGCGGAGGGCGTCGTAGAGGCTCTGGCGATCTGGCAGGGCAAGATCCTGGCAACCGGCACCAGGCAGGAGATGGAAGCCTATCGCGGCGAGCGGACCGAGCTTCTCGACCTTCAGGGGCAATTCGCGACCCCCGGTCTCAACGACGCACATCTGCACCTGATTTCCGTCGGTCTGACGTTGAACTGGGTCGATGCGACGCCGCAGGCGGCCCCCACCCTCGAAAGCCTTTTGGCGGCAATCAGGCAGCAGGCCGAAAGCACGCCGCCCGGCACCTGGATCCGGGCGCGCGGCTATGATCAGACCAAGCTCGACACCGGCCGCCATCCGCTTCGCGCCGAACTCGATGCGGTTGCGCCGAACCACCCGGTCATGGTGGTGCGCGCCTGCGGCCATGTGTCGATCTTCAATTCGGAAGCCTTCCGTCTTGCCGGCGTCGACGAAAACACCGCCGTGCCGGAAGGCGGACTGATCGAACAGGCCTCCGGCGCATTGACCGGCCTTGTCGCGGAAAACGCACAAGGGCTGGTTCGTGCCGCGATCCCAAAGGCCTCGACCGACGAGATGATCGACGCGATCGAAAGCGGCGGCAATCTGCTTTTGTCCTACGGCATCACCAGCGTCATGGACGCGGCCGTCGGCCAGGTCGCAGGGTTCGACGAGATCAAGGCCTACAATCTGGCCAAGCTTCAAAACAGATTACCGGTGCGCACCTGGCTGGTGCTGCTGGGCGATCCCAAGGTCTCGATCGTGCCGCAGAGCTACGAGGCCGGGCTCGTTTCCGGCGTCGGCGACGACATGTTGAAAGTCGGCGCCGTCAAGATCTTCCTCGATGGCTCGGCCGGTGGCCGCACCGCCTGGATGACGAGCCCCTACCTCGGAAACGACAACAACACCGGCGTGCAGATCCTTTCCGATGCGGAACTCGAGGCGATGGTGCTCGACGCCCACACCAAGGGCTATCAACTAGCTTGCCATGCCATCGGCGACGCGGCAATCGATCAGTTGATCACGGCCTACGAAAAAGCGCTTGAGGCGATGCCGGATGCGGACCGCCGCCACCGGATCGAGCATTGCGGCTTTTCGAGCGACGCACAACACCAGCGGATGGTGAAGGCGGGCATCTATCCGTGTCCGCAACAGGTGTTCATCTATGATTTCGGCGACGCCTATGTCTCGGTGCTCGGCGAAGAACGGGCGCTGTCGAGCTATCCCTTGAAGACCTGGAAGGAACTGGGATTCAAGCCTGCAACCGGCAGCGATGCGCCGGTATGCCACCCCAATCCCTTCCCCAATATCTACAGCATGCTGACGCGCAAGACTGCCAAAGGCACGGTGATGGATGCTGGCGAGCGGGTTTCGATCGAAGAGGCGCTGCAGGTCTACACCGAATACGGCGCATTCTCGCAGAAGCTCGAAACGGTCAAGGGACGGCTCGTTCCCGGACAGCTTGCCGATATCGCGGTGTTCTCCAGGAACATGCTGGCGGCGAGCCCCGACGACATCCTCAACGACACGCGCTGCACCCTGGCGATCAGGGGCGGCGAGGTGGTCTTCGAGCGACTGAACGCCTGACAATGGCGGACCGGGCCGCTGCTGCGGCTCCATGCATCTCAGCCGATCCGGGAGGTCGGGTGAGATCGCGATCTTGTTCATCCATGAGCAAAACAACACGTGGGGAGGAATACGGGAATGATGAAGAAAATTGCATTGCTTTCGACATTGACGGCAGCATTGCTGGCCGGCGTGGCGTCCGCGCATGCGGCCGATGCGCCGCGGGCCGGCGGAACGGTCAACTTCGTGGCGCCTTATGGAGACAGTTTCTCGACGCTCGACATCCAGGCGTCGCCGCAGACGCAGGACGAGTTCTACGCCAAGGCGATCCACCGCACGCTTTACGATTGGGATGCGGACAAGAACGTTCCCGTGCTGGCGCTTGCGACCGACGTGGACATCTCGGCCGACAAGCTCGTCTATACCTACAAGCTGCGCCAGGACGCCTACTTCCACAACGACAAGCAGATGACGGCCGATGACATCATCGCCAGCTTCACCCGCATGGCCGACCCGGCCAAGGCCTACCCGCCTTCGCGCTATATCGCCAACATCAAGGGCGGCGCCGACTATATGGCCGGCAAGGCGCAGGCGATTTCCGGCCTGAAGAAGGTCGACGACTTTACCCTTGAAGTGACGCTGACGGACCCGGTCGATCCGGCGTTCCTGTTCATGCGCAACAACACGGCGATCTATCCGGCCGGCGAGGCCGACAAGGAAGGTTTCGCCAGCCATCCGATCGGCCTTGGGCCCTACAAGTTCGCCGAATATGTGCCCGGCTCGCGGCTGACGGTCGAAAGGTGGGAGAAGTACTACGAAAAGGACAAGCCCTACGCCGACAAGATCAACATCCTGATCATGGGCGACGCCTCGGCGCGCGACGTTGCCTTCCGCAACAAGGAAATCGACGTCTCCGTCCTCGGGCCGTCGCAATATGTCGCCTATCAGGCCGATCCGGAACTGGCGAAGGGCCTGCTCGAAGTCGCCGAAGTCTACACGCGTTATGTCGGCTTCAACCTCGACTTTGAACCGTTCAAGGACAAGCGTGTCCGCCAGGCCTTCAACTACGCGATCAATGCCGACCTGATCATCAAGCGGCTGGCGAAGGACAAGGCCTACCGGGCAAGCGGCTGGTTGCCGACCTCGTCGCCCGCCTATGACAAGGACGCCCAGCCCTACGCCTATGATCCGGAAAAGGCCAAGGCGCTGCTCGCCGAAGCGGGCTATGCCGATGGCTTCGATGTCGAGTTGACGGCAACCCAGAACGAAAGCTGGGGCCTGACGATCGTCGAGGCAATCATCCCGATGCTGGAAAAGGTCGGCATCCGAGTGAAGGCAAAGCCGGTCGAGGCTTCGGTGCTTTCCGAAGTCGTGCCGGCTGGCGATTTCCAGTCGTTCATGTGGTCGTCGGAAAGCGGTCCTGATGCCTTGACGGCGATGCAGTGCTTCTACTCCAAGACCTCGCAGGCGGCGTGCAACTACCAGAAGTTCGCAAATGCCGACTTCGACAAGCTGTTCGAGGCCGCCAAGGTCGCCAAGACGGATGAGGAAAAGAACGACCTGCTGCGCAAGGCCAACAACCTCGTTCAGGAAGAAGCTCCGGTCTGGTTCTTCAACTACAACAAGGCTGTCATGGCCTACCAGCCCTGGCTGCACGGCCTGCAGCCGAACTCGGCCGAACTGGCGATCCAGTCCTATGAAAAGCTCTGGGTAGACGAAACCGTTCCAGCTGGCCGTTGATCGCCGAGCCCCGATATCGCCTCGGCGATATCGGGGTTCCTTTCGCCGATATCAGGTTCGCGTCACGGTCGATAACGTAAGCGTTTTCTTACGGTTTGACGTTTGCGGGATGATCCGGCGGCGGGACCGCCATCGGTTGGCATTGCGCCTGAGAACGATCGCCCGCGCATCTCTGGATGGGCGCGGCGAGGGGGGAAATGAATGCTTCAGTTCGTCGTGCGCCGCATATTGCAGGTGATCCCGACAGTCATAGCGATATCACTGCTGATCTTCGTGATCTTCAGCGTCGTGCCGGGCAGCATCGCCACCAGCCTGACGGCCAATGGCAAGGGCGGCGGCGATCCGAAGATCGTCGAGAAGATGACGCGTGAGTTCGGTCTCGACCAGCCGCTGTATGTGCGGTTCGGATCCTACCTGTCCGACCTCGCACGCTTCGATCTCGGGACGTCGTTCCGCAGCCGCCAGCCGGTGGCCCATCTGATCGGCGAGCGCATGTGGCCGACATTGAAGCTCGCCTTCGCGGCCATGGCGATCGCCATGTGCGTTGGCGTGCCGCTCGGCTTCATTGCCGCTTTGAAACCGGGCAGCATCATTGATACGCTGACGATGATCGGCGCGATCTCGGGTCTGTCTCTGCCGCAGTTCTGGCTGGGCTTGCTCGGCATGTATCTGTTTGCGCTGACGCTCGGCTGGTTGCCTAGTTTCGGTTACGGTGACGGCGGGCCGATGAACCTGATCCTGCCGGCCCTGACGCTTGGCGTCGCGCCGATGGCGCTTCTGGCGCGCACGACGCGCGCAGCCGTCCTCGACGTGATGAACGCTGATTTCATCCGTACCGCCCGTGCCAAGGGCATGAACGGCTTTCGCCTCGTCACCTGGCACGTCGTTCGCAACGTTCTGGTGCTGATCATCACCACCATCGGCCTGCAGTTCGGCTCGATGATGGGTCAGGCTGTCGTGGTCGAGAAGCTGTTCTCCTGGCCGGGCCTCGGGTCCCTGCTCGTCGATAGTGTCAGCCTGCGCGACATCCCGGTGGTCCAGGGCGCGATCCTCGTCATCGTTCTCTGGTTCCTGCTCATCAACACCATCGTCGATATTCTTTACGCGGTCATCGATCCGCGCATCAGCCACGGATAGACCCATGAGACTAAGGCTCAATCTCCTCATCGGTGGCGTCCTCTGTATCGTCATCATCTCGGCGGCACTGCTGGCGCCTTGGCTCGCACCGACCGATCCCGTGCTCGACGCCGACCTGATGAATGCGGAGCTTCCGCCGGATGCGCAGTTCTGGTTCGGCACCGACGCGCAAGGCCGTGACGTTCTCAGCCGCATTCTCTATGGCGCCCGCATATCGCTTGCCGTCGGCATCGGCTCGCAGGTCATCAACACACTGATCGGCCTGGCGCTTGGCATTTCGGCCGGCTACTTTGGCGGCTGGTGGGACGATTTCGTCACCGGGCTCACCAACCTGATGCTGGCGATCCCCAGCCTGATCTTCGCGCTTGCGATCATGGCGATCCTCGGTCCCGGCCTCGTCAGCCTGCTGATCGCGCTTGGCCTCACCAACTGGTCATGGACCTGTCGCATCGCGCGAAGCTCGGCGCTGTCCCTGAAGAAGCAGGGCTATGTCCAGGCGGCAAAGACGCTCGGCTACGGCGATATCCGCATCATGATCACGCAGATCCTGCCCAACATGATCGGTCCGATCCTGGTGATCGGAACGCTCGGCATGGGCGACGCAATCCTTGCGGAAGCAGCACTCTCCTATCTCGGCCTTGGCATCAAGCCGCCGTTCCCGAGCTGGGGCAACATGCTGACGGACGCGCGCGAACTCATCGTCATCGCGCCCTGGGCGGCGATCTTCCCAGGGCTGGCGATCTTCGTCACCGTTCTCGGGCTCAATCTCTTCGGCGACGGCCTGCGCGACTGGCTGGACCCGCATATGAAGGCGCGCCAGCTATGACGGACAATTTGCTTGAAGTCAGGGATCTGCGCCTGGACATCGTGTCGGGCGGAGTAAGCCACAACGTCGTCGACAACGTGTCGTTCTCGATCGGCCGTGGCGAAGCCTATGGGCTCGTCGGTGAATCGGGCTGCGGCAAGAGCATCACCGCGCTTTCTATCATCGGCCTCTTGCGCAAACCGCTCGCCGTGACCGGCGGCACGTTGAATTTCAACGGCCGGGATCTGAGGGGGCTTTCGAAGGGTGAGCTGCGGCGGCTTCGCGGCGAGAAGATCGCCATGATCTTCCAAGAGCCGATGACGGCGCTCAACCCCTTGTCTCCGGTCGGGCGCCAGATCGCCGAAATGTTTGTGCTTCACAAGGGCGCAACCTGGAAGGAAGCCGAAAAGCTGGCAATCGAGGCGCTTGGCAACGTCCAGGTTCCGGCGCCGGAGGAGCGGGTGAAGGCCTATCCGCACCAGATGTCCGGCGGCATGCGGCAACGAGTGATGATCGCCATTGCGCTTGCCTGCAACCCGGATCTGTTGATCGCCGATGAGCCGACGACGGCACTCGACGTCACGGTGCAGGCCGAGATCCTGAAGCTGGTCAAGGAACTGTGCGCCGCGCGCGGCACGTCCGTCCTGATGATCAGCCACGACCTGGGCGTGATCGCCAACATGTGCAACAGGGTTGGCATCATGTATGCCGGACGCCTGGTGGAAGAGAGGCCGGTCGCCGATCTGTTCCTCCATCCGGCCCACCCTTACACCGATGGTCTGCTCAAATCGCTGCCACAGCTCGGTTCGCGCCGACTGGAAGGGCGCAAGCGCTTGCAGGAGATCGAAGGCACGGTTCCGTCCATTGCCAACTTTCCACCCGGCTGTCGGTTCCAGCCGCGTTGCCACAGGGCGACGTCTGTCTGTTCCGCCGAAATTCCACCGCCATCTGCCCTCAGCCATGATGGCTTCGTGAAGTGTTTCAATCATGAGCGATAACAACGAACCTCTGGTCCGGGTCGATGGCCTGAGCGTGCACTTCCCAGTGCGCAACGGCCTCTTCGGTCGCACCAAGCGCACACTCCGTGCGGTCAACGAGCTGAGCCTGACGCTGAACAAGGGCGAGTGCCTGTCTGTTGTCGGCGAGTCCGGTTGCGGCAAGTCGACGCTCGCACTCTCGATCCTCGGGCTGCAGGAGCCGACCGCGGGAGAGATCTTCTTCGAGGGACGATCGATTACCGGCAAGGCGCAGCCTACCCGGCTCGAGCGCGCCGGCATGGCGCAGATGGTGTTTCAGGACCCTTACGCGTCGCTCAATCCGCGCCAGACGATCTACACCTCGCTGGCAGCACCGCTGAAATTGCATGGGGTCAAGGATCGCGCGGAGATCAATCGGCGTATCGAGAGCATGATGCAGCTCGTCGGATTGAAACCGGAACAGGCCAGGCGTTTTCCGCATGAGTTTTCCGGCGGCCAGCGCCAGCGCATCGGTATTGCCCGGGCGCTGATCCTGAACCCGAAGGTCGTCGTGCTGGACGAGCCGGTATCGGCGCTCGATGTCTCCATCCGCGCCCAGATCATCAATCTGCTGCTCGAGCTCAAGGAGCGGCTGGACCTCTCCTACATCATGATCAGCCATGACCTGAGCGTGGTCGAACATATGAGCGACCGCGTGGCGGTCATGTATTTCGGCCAGATCGTCGAGACCGGCAGCTGGGACCGGGTTTTCACCGAGCCGCAGCATCCCTATACGCGCCGCCTGATCGGCGCCATTCTCGATCCTGTCACCGAACTGACGGGCCAAAGCCCGGTGGATACGCGCGAGACGCCGGAGCCACCGGCGGGCTATGACTATTATCCCAGAGAGTTCGGGAAGCACGACGTCTACAGCCCGCCGCCTGCCTCGCAACTGGTAGCGCTGCACGAGGATCACAGCGTTCGGCTGATCGCGCGCGGCTGAACCGGTTTTCGCCCAAGGGCTGCAACACCGGGGGTGAAAGCGGCCCACACCCATGCCTGCGCGGCAGGCCGCAAATGCACGCGCTTGGGGCGGTCACTCGATCAGTCGCAGCCGAAGGCTGGTGTTGAGATCCCCGTCTATGGGGCACTTTCTGCCCGGCACCATCTGCATGCCGGCGGCCGGGGTGGCCGTGCGTTCCCCCATATGCAGGAAACGGGTGGTGCATTTCCTGGTTCTCGCTCAAGCTGACCTGATGCTGCCACTCGTGAGAGCGGCGGTCGTCACGGCGATCGTGTCGCGCTCTGCGTGATCCGGCCGCACCATGGTCTCGCTTTCGGACGCAGACGCGATCCGGGGAACACTTCCGGCATGCAAACCAATCATCGCCCGCTTCAGAACCGTGTGACGCCATTCGGCGACATTGTCGCCATAGGCCAGCGCGGTCTGTTCACCGGCAACCGCGGCATCATCCACGATCCCGCGACGAAGACCCTTCTGAGACGACGGTGGTCGTCCAAGGCATGGCTGATCTGCGTCTGCGACTACGGGGATCGGCGGCGGGACGTCATGGCCCGTCGAAGCTGGACCGAACTTTTCTTTCTCGACGAGGCCGTCGCGCTGGCGGCCGGCCACCGTCCCTGCTTCTTCTGCAGGCGGGAGGCTGCGTCCGGTTTCAGGGCCACCTGGGCCGGCGGCTCGAACACGCCGCCGTCGGCGGGCGAACTCGATGCGGTGCTCCATCGTGAGAGGCAGTCTCTTGGACGCAAGCGCATCCATCCGCTGCCGTCGCCCGCCGCCGATCTGCCGGATGGTACGATGGTGGTCGCATCCGGTTTTGCGTTCACGGTCGTGTCCGGACGCTGTTTCCGCTGGACCGAAAGCGGTTATCGCGGGCCGGAACCAGAGATTGTCGCTGAAGGCTTATTGACGCCACCATCGACCGTCGAAGCGCTTCGGGCTGGTTATCGCCCGGTCCTGCATCCCGATATCACCAAATTCCTCTCCGGATCGCCATCATGACCGATCTTTTCGCCAAGTTCGCTATCGACCCATTGCGTGAAACCATGGCTGAAGGGGCGATCCTGCTTCGCGGTTTCGCGCTGCCGTTCGAAGACCGGGTTCTGCCCGCACTGCGTGAGGTTATCGCGCAAGCGCCGTTCCGGCATATGGTGACGCCGGGCGGCTACACGATGTCCGTTGCGATGAGCAATTGTGGTGCGGCGGGCTGGGTCACCGACCGAAGCGGCTATCGCTACGACAGGCTCGACCCGGAAACCGGCAGGCCGTGGCCGGCACTGCCGTCGGCCTTCCTTGCTCTTGCCCTCGCCGCGGCGACGGAGGCGGGCTACCCGGATTTCAGACCTGATGCATGTCTGATCAATCGGTACGAGCCGGGCGCAAAACTTTCTCTCCATCAGGACAAGGATGAGCGCGATCATTCCCACCCGATCGTCTCTGTGTCGCTCGGCCTTCCCGCCACGTTCCAGTTTGGCGGGCTGAACCGCAATGACCCTGTTCGCAAATACGCGCTGCGCCACGGCGATGTTGTGGTCTGGGGCGGGCCGTCGCGCCTGTTCTATCACGGGGTCACCGAGTTGAAGGATGGCGATCACGAGAGCCTTGGTCGAGTGCGCATCAACCTGACTTTTCGCGGCGCTCTCTGAGTATCCGCCGGGCCGCCCGACGGTGCAGCTGCTGAAGAAAGGCGTCGTCGAATTCAATGCAGGAACGAGAGTCCGGTCAGGGCGCGCGATCGCCCGCCGCCTTGGGCCGGCTAGGAACGGAATTAGCTCAATGAGCTTGATCAATGCACTGCGTCGGGGCATGGAACGCCTCGCCGCGCCAATCGCCAAGGAGGCAATCCGATGAACCCGCATGCCACGATGGCCCTTTCAGAGCCGCTTGACCAATCCGCGGAAGCATGCGTCGCAGCCTATGATTGGCAGGCGATTTCGAGTGAGTTGAACGGCTTTGGCTGCGGGGTCCTGGAAAAGCTTCTTTCTGCGGAAGAATGCCGGCGGATCTCGGCCCTTTATACCCAAGAACAGCATTTCCGCAGTCGCATCCATATGGCCAGGCACGGCTTTGGCAAGGGCGAATATCGCTACTTCAAGTATCCACTGCCGCATCTACTGGGCGGTCTGCGCACCGCGCTCTACCCCCACCTCGCAGACGTTGCCAACCAGTGGAACGGCCGAATGGGAATTGACGAACGATACCCCGCCGAGCACACGCAGTTCCTCCGCCAGTGCCATGACGCTGGGCAGACCCGGCCGACGCCGTTGCTGCTGCAATATGTTCCCGGAGATTTCAATTGCCTGCATCAGGATCTCTATGGCGATCTGGCCTTTCCGATCCAGGTGGCGATCCTGCTGTCCGAACCGGGTGAGGATTTCACCGGCGGCGAATTCGTGCTGACGGAGCAGCGACCGCGCATGCAGAGCCGGGTCGAGGTCGTTCCGCTTCGTCAAGGTGATGCTGTTGCCTTTGCCGTTCACAACCGGCCGGTGCAGGGCACGAAAGGCAACTATCGCGTCAACCTCCGGCACGGTGTCAGCCGTGTTCGATCCGGTCTGCGGCACACCGTCGGCATCATCTTTCACGACGCAAGATAGCGCCGGTCGCACTGCCCGCGTTCATGGTCGGGTCAGTGCCCCTCGCTCTTCAGCGGAGATCTTGTTCGAGATCTCACGATTGGCGCCGGCGCACTCGGCTTCGCCACATCCGGCTCCTTGCGTCAGTGCGCAAACAGACCGTCGAAATCGGCAAAACCTTTGACCTCGATCGGATTGCCGCTCGGATCGAGGAAGAACATTGTCCGCTGTTCGCCAGGCTCGCCTTCGAAACGCACCACCGGCGGAATATCGAAGTTGACGCCTTTACGCTCGAGACGTTCGGCCAGAGCGAACCAATCTGCAAGGCGCAGCACCACGCCCATATGCGGCATCAGCACAAGATGATTGCCGACCTTGCCGGTCCGCGTGACCGCAAAGGGCTCACCGAGATGCAGCGAGATCTGATGGCCGAAGAAATCGAAATCGACCCAGGTGTCCGTGCTGCGCCCTTCCTCGCAGCCGAGCACGTCGCCGTAGAACCTGCGGGCGTCGTCGAGGTCCTTCACGTGGTAGGCAAGATGGAAAAGCGACTTCATCTGTAACTCCTGTCTCTCCGGTTGACACAGGGATACCGTCTTGCGAGGCTAAGAAAAACTATGTAATTCTTTCTCTGAGAATAAGGGTTTCCATTGGATATTCGATTCCTGCAAAGCCTGGTCGCCACTGTGGAAACGGGCTCGATTGCAGCGGCCGCGCGGCGCGAGAAATTGACGCCCGCCGCTGTCAGCCAGCGCATTCAATCGCTCGAACGCGCGCTCGACTGCCTCTTGCTCGCCCGCGGCGCCCATTCCGCCCAACCGACGGAGGCCTGTCTTTCGCTGTTGCCGAGGGCGCGTCTGCTGATACGGGAAGCCGAAAACCTCAGATATGACGCCGCGGGTGGCGGACTTGCCGCCGAGTTGAAGATCGGCGCGATCTCAACGGCGCTGACGGGTATCTTCCCTGAGGTTCTGGACGAACTCTCGCGTCAAGCGCCGCGCTTGAAGTTGATGCTGCGCCCCGGCTCGTCGTCGCAGCTCTACGAACAGCTGCTCTCCGGCGAGCTTGACGCCGCCGTGCTGGTCGAGCCGCCCTTTGCGCTGCCGAAAGGATTGACCGCCCGTGTCATCCGCCGCGAACCGCTTGTTTTCATCAGCAGGGATGGGGCGGGACCTGGCGATATTCCCGAGCGGATCGGCAAGGCGCCGTTCATCCGTTACGATCCGGGATCGTGGGGCGGGCGGTTGTCGTCGCAATATCTCGCGGACGCCGGGCTTGATCCGGACATCCGTTGCGACATGGACGCTCTGGAGACCATCGCCATGCTCGTTGCCAACGGAATGGGAAACTCGGTGGTGCCGGCCTGGCAGGGGCTGAAGCGGAATGGCTTTCACCTAACCGAAGTGCCTGATGCCGCCGCATATGAGCGCAGGATCGTGTTCCTGCATCAGAGCGTGCCAAGCCGGCCGACGCCGCTGGCCCTTTTGGCGCAGGTTTTATCGTAAGGGTTTACCGGGTGAGGGGCGGCCGTTTCGCCGACAGGCTGCCGGCTCGGCTGCGGGCACTGTCGGTGGGTGGGCACCGCGTCGTGTGTGAACGCGACGCCCATTCGCCTAGAACATTTCCATAAAAAGTGTGAAGCGGGTCTTCAGGACTTGCGTCAAGATCGACCCTGTCCACGCCCGGAACGGTCTAGCTGAGCAGGAAGGCGGTTACGGGCAACTGAAGCGCGGCGGCGATCCGCCGAAGCTTGCCCGGATCGGCATCGGCACCACGCTCGATGTTGGTAATTTCGGCGTCGGTCAGCCCGCAGGTGAGCGCAAGTTCGTCGACACTATAGCCGATGGCCTGGCGCGAGCGTCTGACGGCATCGCCGATATCGACATGGGCCGAAGCGCTGACGGTAGAGGCATCAAAATTGTTTATCGAAACAGTCATGAAGTGGTCCTTCGGTTTTGCGCGAAGAGGTTCTTCGCGTGAAGGCGGCATGCAGCCATGAAACCCGGGCCAGAAAGGCGGCGTCGAGTGCAGTGCAATATAAGTCCAAAAGATGGCAGCGCAAGGCGTGTCGGACATCACGCCGCCGCGATCGGCAACATCAGGGTCGTTGGCGAGCGGCGACCTGGCGATCTTGCGCGCAGTGATCCTCGCCCAACCGGTCGCGCCGTTAAAGCGTAGCGTCTCGCGTTGGCCCTACCTGGAGACAGCTGGCCTGGAGCGCGTCGGCAGCTCATAGACGAGGACGCGCATGTTTTCGCGATAGTCGATCGGAACCCTTCATCATCTTCGAACCCTTTCAGCGCGCATGGCGATGTACATCGTCGATGAGGTGTTGGTCGGAGACTGTCTCCAGGTGCAGTCCGGTATCGCTGTCATCGAACAGTGTCGTCCATCATTGCAGACACGACCGCATTTCACCTCGTATTGGCGCCCCGGCGCCGGTCGCCGGCGCGCGCGATGACAACCGCGAGCGTGTTCGTCTCGGATGCTGATGCCACAGGCGTTGTATGGACGGGTGACGGTTTCGCTCCGGTTGCGGCAACAATTCCGGTAGTCCCGCCTTTTTCGTCGAACGCATTTGCGCACCTCGCCCTGTTGATAACTCCCTCATGAATTTCGTGTTTATTTTCAGTTGC
>NZ_JBXAIA010000015.1:0-94826 GCF_058795755.1 Ensifer sp. GW823-FHT05D09
TTGTTCCTTACGCCTTTTCGAACCGGGGAATGTCGATGTAGCCATCCGCCAGCAGGAAAGGCTTGATGCCCTGTCGCGCCACGGCGGCGAAAGTCTCATGGGTCAGGAAAACGAAGCCGCCCGACTGCTCCATCAGGTCCTGCATCTTTTGATACATCGTGTTGCGTTTGGCCTGGTCCGGCTCGGCCATTGCTTGCAGATAGAGGTTTTCGAAGTCCGGACTGTCAAACTGCGACCAGTTGAGCTGGCCGATCTGCGAGGGACGGAACCAGGCGAGGTTTTCCGCCGGATCGACACCACCTGCGAAATTCATCAGCACCATCTCAAGTGCGTTGCTGCCGTCCGGTGCCTTGTCGCCCAGCGTCCAGAAAACGGCGTCGTCGACGGCATTGATCTCCACATTCACCCCGATGACGCTGAGCAGTGCCTGCACGATCTGGCAGGTCAAGAGGCTCGTCTTGTCATTCAGCGCCGAAAGCGTGATGCTGAGATCGGAAACCCCAGCCTCCTCCAGAAGCGCCTGCGCCTTTTCCATATCCGGTGCGTAAAGGATCGCTTCGCGATGGCCGATCATGCCGGGCGGGACGACGCCGGTCGCCGGTTGGGCCAGATCGGAATAGGATCCGGCCATGATCTGGCTGACGTCGATTGCATGCTGGATCGCGCGGCGCACCCGCTCGTCGGCGAATTTCGGGTTTGTGAGGTTGAGGCTCAGCCAGATCAGCCGGCTGCCGTTCATTTCGATGAGGTCGCTTCCTTCCGGCAACCTGTCGCGGTAGGTCGCCAGCGTGTTGAGGCTGACCTTGGTGTAGGAGACCGCCTTCGCCTCGTAGGCGAGCGCTGCTGCCTCGTCGTCGAGCACGATTTCGAACTTCACCGCCGGGAATGCCGGCTGAGCGCCCTTCCAGGCCGGGTTGCGCGTGAGCAGCAGCGACTGCTTCGGCACCCATGCTTCGATCCGGTACGGGCCGGCGGTTGCCGGCGGTTCCGTTGTGAACTTGCCGCCAACCTTCTCGACGGCCTTCCGGCTGACGATATGGCCCATGTAATAGGGCAGCGTCGTCACCCAGAACGGGACGGACGGTGTCTTCAGCCGGATGATCCCCGTGCGCTCGCCCGTCACCTCGACCGTCTCCATCGTGTCGAAGGCATAGGCCCAGGGAGAATTGTTGGCGGGCGTCGCAACACGCTCGAAGGAATACTTCACGTCCTCGGCGGTCACTGGCCCGAAACCATCAGTCCATTCCAGCCAGTCGTGCAGCTCGAACTCGATTTCCGTCGGCGACTTCTGCACAAGGCTTTTGGCGGCATAAGCTTGCCAGCCGGGCGTCGCACGCACGTCGTTGAGGCGATTGAGCGAAGGGTAGATGCACCGGCCGATCTCCTCCTCCAGCGACCCGTTCTGGAAAGCGGGGTCGAGGATCTGGATATCCGTGCCGCCGCGCACGACAAGCGTGTCGCCATCGATGGCATAGGAAAGGCGTGGCCTGAGTATCAGCGCCCCTGCGGCGGCGGCCGATACTGTCAGGAATTGTCGTCTGTTCATGGACATCTGAATTCTCCCTTCTCAGATGGTGGCTCGATAGGGTCAGGCGATAGCGAGTGCTGGTTCGCCTACCGTCTCCCCGATCGGAAAATGACAGCGCACCCGCTGGCCGTTCGCTCCGGCGGTCTCCCGCGGAGCCTCGCTTCGGCACAGGCTCCGGGCAAAACGGCACCGCTCGTGGAATTCGCAACCGGCCGGGCGCGCAAAGATGCTCGGCACCTCGCCGATGACGGGCGGCTCGCTTCGCCGGTGCCTCGGATCCGGAACCGGTTCGCTGTCGAGCAGCGCCTTCGTGTAGGGGTGCTGGGGATTGCGGAAGATCTCCGCCGTCGGCCCGCTTTCGACGACACGCCCGAGATACATGATGACCAGTTCGTCGGAGATGTGCCGCGCCACGGCGAGGTTATGGGTGATGATCAGGAAGGCGGTTTCGTGTTTCTCGCGGATGTCCAGGAAGAGGTTCATCACCCCGCCCTGCACGGAAACGTCGAGACCGGCCGTCGGTTCGTCCGCAACGATCAGGCGCGGGACGACGGAGAGCGCCCGTGCAACCGCAGTGCGACGCGCCTGGCCGCCGGAAAGGGCATGGGGAAAGCGGGAAAGCAGAGAGGACGGCAATCCGGCAAGCTGCGCCAGGGAGGCAATGGCCTCGGACGTCCTTGCGCCCTCGCCGGAAATTCGACGGGGTTCGGCAATGATGTCGCCGATGCGTTGCCGCGGATTGAAGGAGGAGGCCGGGTCCTGAAAGAGCAGCGCAGTCTTGTCGCGGATCGGTCTGAAGCTGGCCTTTGAGAAGTCCTGAAGGGGGGCGCCGTCGAAACGGATTTCGCCTGTCGTCGGCGGCGTCAGACCGACAAGCGCCATGCCGAGCGTGGTCTTGCCCGAACCGCTTTCACCCACGACACAGACGATCTTGCCGGGCCGGAGCGACAGAGAAACATCCATGACAATGTCGAGTTTGCGCCCGGCGGAGAAGATGCCACCGCCCGTACCGACGGCGATGCCGAGGCCGCGCGCCTCGAGAATGGGTGTCTGTTTCGTCATGCCGTTTTCCTCTCGTCTGCGTGACGGCGCAGGGCCTCGTGGTCGATGACCGGCATACGGTTCACGCCGGGCGCGATCAGCGCCGGCTCGCACGCAAAGAGTGCCTTGGTGTAGGGGTGCGTCGGGTTCGCAAAAATGGCCTCGACCGGGCCCTGCTCGACCACGCGGCCGGCATACATGACGACCACACGATCGCAGATTTCGGCGATGACGCCGAGATGATGGGAAATCATCAGGACCGCGACACCCGCCTCGGCGCGCAGCTCCCGGATCAGGTGGAGGATCTGCGCCTCCATGGTGACGTCGAGGGCGGTCGTCGGTTCGTCGGCGATCAAAAGCGATGGCCGCATCATCAGCGCTGCGGCAATTGCAACACGCTGGAGCATGCCGCCGGAGAGTTCGAACGGGTAGTTCGACAACCGCCCGGCGGCGTTGGAAAGTCCGACTTGCTTGAAGACGGCGACGATGCGCTGCCGTTTCTCCTCCTTGGACAAAGCCGTCTCGCGCCACAGGAGGTCCGTGAGCTGATCGCCCAACCGGTGCAGCGGGCTGAAGGTGGTCATCGGGTTCTGGAAGACCATGGCGGCCCCCGGTCCGCGAACGGACCGGAACGCCGGCCCGTCGGCGCCGAGCAGATTCTTGCCGGCGAGCGACAGGGCCTTGCCGCTGACGGCGGCCGATGAGGGCAGAAGGCCGAGAATGGAATGGGCAAGTGTCGACTTGCCCGAGCCGCTCTCGCCGATGATGCCGACGATCTCGCCCGGCTGGATGGTGAGATTGACATTCGAGACCGCGGGCCTTCCGCCATAGGAGATCGACAGTTCGTCGATCTCAAGCACCGGGCGCGTCTGTTGTTGCTCGGTGCTCATGCCGATTTCTCCGTTGCGAGCTTGGGATCGAGCGCATCGCGTAGCGCCTCGCCGAAGAAGGTGAAACCGATCGTTGCAAGCACGATGGGTATGCTGCCGACGAGGACCGGCACCGGTGTGTTGCGGATCACCGAGAAGCCATCGGACAGGATGTTGCCCCAGCTCGGTACTTGCGGCTTGACGCCGAGGCCGAGGAACGACAGCCCGGCCTCGAGCGTGATCACCGTGGAGAGGTCGAGGCAGGCAAGAATGAGCAGCGGTCCGACGACGTTGGGCAGGAGATGGACGAAAAGGATGCGCAGGCTGGAGGCGTTCATCACCTGCTCTGCCCGGATGAAATCCCGCGCCTTGAGGCTGAGCGTCTGCGCACGCACAAGCCGTGCATAGGACGGGACGGAATAGGCGACGATGACCAGGATCACCGTGGAGACGCCGGGTCCGAGCAGCACGACGATTGCCAGGCCGAACATGATCATCGGCAACGAGCTAAGGCTGTCGAAGACGAGGACCAGCAGGCCATCCAGCCAGCGCGGGCCGTATCCGGCAATCAAGCCGAGTGGAATGGCGGCGGCAAGAGCGGCAGTGAGCGAAACCAGCGCGACCGTCATTGCCGTGCGCGTGCCGAGAATGACGCGGGTGAAGAGATCGCGGCCCAGCTGGTCGGTGCCCAGCCAATGGGCAGCCGACGGGCCGGCGAGACGCTCGGTCACGCTGATTGCGGTCGGCGAATAGGGGGCAATCCAGGGCGCCAGCGCCGCGACGAGCACGATCAGGGTGACAAGCACCACGCCGATGGCGCCCAGTGGCGTGGAAAGGATCTGGCGCAGCGTGCGTGCGATCCGCAACGATCGTCTCTGGTTGAAGCCGCTGGCGACATGCATGTTGGAGACTGCCTCGCTCATTGAAGGGCCCTCTTCACGCGCGGATCCAGCAGAGCCGCGAGGATATCGGCGCAGATCATGCAGGCGATATAGAGGGCGGCGGTCACCATGACGGTGCCCATGACCACAGGGAAATTTCGGGTGATGACGGCGTCATAGGTCATCTTGCCGAGACCCGGTCGCGAAAAGACGATCTCCGCGAAGACCGAGCCAGTCAGAAGGCCGCCAAAGCCGATGGCGATGACCGAGAGGACGGACAGCATGGACTGGCGAAGCGCGTAGCGCAGGACCACCCGGCGCTGCCCCACGCCGAAGGATTGCAGCGTGCGAACATAGGGCTCGTTCATCGCCTCGATCATCGCGGCGCGCACAATGCGCGAGACGTAGCCGACCCAGCCGAGGCCGATCGCGAAGGACGGCAAGATCAGGGCCTTGAGATAGCCGAGCGGATCGGACATCTCGCCGGCGCCAATTGCCGGCAGCCAGTTCAGCGTCACGGCGAAGAGCAGCAGCGTGTAAAGCGAGACGACGAAGGACGGCACGGCGACGAAGCCGATGGAGAGCAGGCCGATCAGCCAGTCCGGCCAGCGTCCGCGATAGAGCACCGCAAGACAGCCGAGGGCAACGCCGAGCGCGACGGCCCAGGCAAAGCTTGCAAGCGCGAGCGTGATCGTGTGCGGCATCACCTCGGCGATCATCGTCAGCACCGGTCGCCGGCTCCACACGTCCTCGCCGAGATCGCCGACGGAGAGCCTGCCGATAAACAGGCCAAGCTGTTCATAGAACGGACGGTCGAGGCCCATCATCTCGTGGAAGGCAAGGCGCATTTCCGGCGTCGAGCGAGCGCCCAGTGCCACGACCGCCGGATCGCCCGGGATCATGTGCATCAGGCTGAAGAGCATGAGCGCGACAACGAAGAGGATGGCGATGCCAAGCCCTACCCGCCGCAGAATGAAGAATGTCATGGTTCCCCCCTTTGTTTTGGTTGACCGGAGCTAGAGGTGGTCCCGGTCGATATCTCGTTCGCCCGCGCGTTCGAAGACGACCTCTCCCCGCTCCAGCGCCAGAAGGTGCCAATGCAGGCGAAACTGGGTTGCGGTCGACGTCAACGTGACTTTCGAACGGGTCTCGACGTCAGCGTCGCCGCTGGCGAAAGCCATCTGCCAGCCCGTCTCCAACGCGGCCGAAAGCGGGTCGCTGTCGGTCAGTTCCATGCGGTCGATCACACTGGCGGCGGTCACGATCGATCGGTCCGGTAGCCTGTACCTGCCAAAATCGCTTGTGAGCACGATCGCCTCGCGACCGGGGCCGACGTCACGATGGATTTCGCGGCGATGTTGCATCGGCGCGATCTCAATGACCTCAAGCGGCGGTGCGATCTCGACCGGGGCGAAGGTCGGCGTCGCCTCTCCCGCCATCGACTTCCGTACGGGAATGGAGAGCTTGGCTGCACCCGTTGCCAGCGAGATCGTTGGTCGCTCCGGTGACGGCCATAGGATCGGCCAGAGTTGTGTCGTCAACACCAGCCGGAGACGGTGACCGGCTGGGAAACGGCGGCCGATATGGCCAAGAGTGATGCGGGCGGTGAACATCTCGCCCGGCTGCAGAGCTTGCGGTTTCTCGTGACTGTTGCGGTGGGTGAGATTGAGGCAACCCCACGTGACCAGTGTCGAAGTACCGTCAGGCGCGACATCGCAGATCTTCGCGACGAGCTGGGCATTGGCGACATCGCAGGTGCCGCGGATCTCGAGTTCCGGCGCTCCGAGCATATCGAAGCCGGCAGCGAGCGGACAGGTGTCGAAGGCCAGGCCCAGACCATCTTCCCGCCGCTGATCGAGCGCCATGTCGGGTGCATCGTCGCCGTAGCCGCCAAAGCGGCCGAAATCCTGCATCGTCACGGTGGGTGTCGAGAGGACAAGCGCCTCGCCGGGAACGGGCTCGTCGGCCAGCCCCACTGCGTTCAGATGCAAGGTGCGGGTCTCAACGTTCGGCGACGGCCAGGCTTCTTCGCCGACCCAGCGACCGGGGTGATTAGCGTAGAAAGGCGCCGGTTGGTGCGGCTCGATGATCCAGGCCGTATAGGCCGGCTCCTCCATGATGCCGGTTTCGATGCCGCAGAGCCATTGCCGCCACCAGCGGATGGCCTCCTGCATGTAACCGATCGCCGGTCCCGGCTCGCCGAGAAAGGGGTAGGCATGCGACCACGGGCCGACGAGCCCCTTGCGTGGCCCCGGCAGGTTTTCCAGAAGCCGCGGCACTGCGTTGAAGTAGGTGTCGTCCCATCCGCTGATGGCGTAGACCGGGATGTCCACCTTGGAGAAATCTTCGCAGATCGAGCCGCGCTGCCAGTAGGCATCGCGCCGCTGGTGTTCCAGCCAAATGTCGGACCAGCAGCTGGAAGCCTCCAGCCGCTCCATCCACATTTCGCGCCAGCGCTCGCCGACCATCTGCGGATCCGGCGGCAGGGCGCCAAGTCCGAGGATGAAGGACGACCACATGGCATCCTCGGTGAGAAGACAGCCGCCGTTGTAGTGTACATCGTCGGCATAACGGTCATCGGAGCAGCAGAGTGCGATCACCGCCTTCAGTGCCGGTGGCCGACGGGCTGCAACCTGCAAGGCGTTGAAACCGCCCCAGGAAATGCCGGTCATGCCGACCGCGCCGGTGGACCAGGGCTGAGTGGCGAGCCACGCGATGACGTCCTCGGCATCGTCGAATTCCTGCTCGGTATATTCGTCGGTCAGAATGCCTTCACTGTCGCCAGAACCGCGAATGTCGACCCGGCAACAGGCAAAGCCGTGGCCGGCGACATAGGGGTGCATCTTGACGTCGCGGAACACCGTGCCATCGCGACGGCGATAGGGAATGAGTTCGAGGATCGCCGGCACCGGCGACACCTCGGCATCTTCAGGTAACCAGATCGTCGCCGCCAGGCGGCAACCGTCACGCATCGAGATGAAAACGGGATCAAGACAGCGCACGGCGCGTGGAAAGGAGGTGACAACGGACATCACGGCTTCTCGTTCTTCTCGGGGGACTGGTTGTCGGCGGCAGGCAGCCATTGGTAGACCTCGGGCGAGGTCTGTGGGTAGGTGACGAAATCCTTGCGCCGCTTCACGCCGGCCCGCCGCAGGCGGCGCCAAAGAGCAAACAAGGCGAAGGCGATGGAGAGCGCGCCGGCGTACCAGAAGAAGGCGTTCGCTCCGTAGTGCTCGATCCCGGTCGCGCCGATCATCGGACCGAGCGTGCCGCCGAAAGCCCAAATCAAAAGCAGATTCGACGAGAGTGGGACGAAATCGGCAGGCTCGGCGCGATCGTTGGCGTGCGCGACGCCTAGCGGATAGAAAATCTCGGAAATGCCGCCGAAGACTGAAAACAGGATCAGTAGCATCCAGAAGGGTGTTGCAACGCTGATTGTGAAGAACAACCCACACACGACGACGAGAACGACGGCGAGCGTCAGCATCATGTTGGTGCGGTCGAGTTTGTCGGACAGCGCGCCGAGCGGGAATTGCAGGAAGAGAGCGCCGAGCACGACCGCCGACATCAGGAGAGCGATGCGGTCCTGGGTGAAGCCGAGATCGAGCACGTAGAGCGAGCCGATATTGGCGAAGGTCGAGGATACGAGCCCTGTTAGAAGGCAGGCGAAGGCCCCGAGCGGAGAGGTGCGGAACGCCCGCAGGATGTGAATGCCGACTGGCGCGTGCAATTGCGGTTCACCCACCCAGATGGCGGTGACCGGCACCAGCGCCAGCACGTAAAAGGCGGCGGAAAACATCAGCATGTCGTTGCCACCGGGATCGATATCCCGCGCAAGCAGTTGCCCGAGCCCGTAGAAGAGACCGATGACCAGCACATAGAGTGTCAGCGCCCGCCCGCGCCCGCTGTTCGGCACCATGGCGTTCAGCCAGCTTTCGATGATGACTGTCTGGCCGGCGTTGACGAAGCCCATCACCGCCATCACCGCCATGAGCGCGGCGATGCCGGGATTGAACGCTATGGAAAGAAGAAGGACCGCCGCCAGCGCCGAAAAGGCCGCATAGGCGCGCACTTCACCGACTGAGCGAATGAGGCGTGTGGAGCCAACGCAGCCGACGAGAAACCCGGCGCTTTCGGCCATGACGGCAAGGCCGACGATGCTGGCGCCGTCGCCGGCCGAAACCAGCCGCAACGGCAACAGGGTATGAAACAGGCCCGACCCGGCCGCATGGAGCGCACCGCCGGCAAGCGGTGACGCGATCGACCAAACAGGCAAGCTTTGCACCTGACTCATGACACGGCTCCTTCCCTGCGGGAGCCGGCAAGCCTCCAACAGCGACCACTAAAGGCAAATTACGAATGTGCAGGCCTGCAGCCACAGGTGGAATTCACCTTGGCGTGCCAGGACCCTTTTTCGTCCGGCGCATCGTGGCCCGGACGGTGTTTTGTCGTGCATCAAATTACGCACAAACTGAAAATTGGCGCAAGAGAAATTATACGATCTTATAATTAATGCTGGAAGTAATTGATAACATGTAATTTATGGCATTTCATTCGATGTTCGAGCAACCAATCCAGCAATGCGCCTACACCTATGATCACCCATGAGACGGCACATCGATCTGTCGCACAAGCTGCTGTTTTTACGTCGTTTAACGTTGAGAATGGGAGCTTTCTCCAGGTCTGTGTTGGAGGGAGTCGCTCCAATCCAAAGGGGATCATGACGAAACGAAATGACCTCAAAACAATTTGCCATGCCGGAAATTATACGTTTGTATAGCAATGATCTTGCATGGTGAAGGCGCCGGGCTATGCTGGCCTTTCGGAACCGCAGCGGCCAGCGCTGTCCAAAGAACAATTCTATCCATGGTAGTGATGATGCCCAGAGACCCCCGCTTCGATATTCTCTTCGAACCCGTCAAGATCGGCCCGGTCACGGCGCGCAACCGCTTCTATCAGGTGCCGCACTGTTCCGGCATGGGCTACCGCTATCCGAATGCCGAGGCCCATCTGCGTGGCATGAAGGCCGAGGGCGGCTGGGCAGTCGTCTCCACCCAGGAGGCGGAAATCCACCCGACCTCGGATCTGACGCCGGCAAATGAGGCGCGCCTTTGGGACGAAGGTGACCTGCCGGCCCTTTCCGCCGTCACCGCGCGCATCCATGACCATGGCAGCCTCGCGGCCATCCAGCTGGTTCACAACGGCCTGCATGTCGCCAATCGGTTTAGCCGGATGATCCCGCTTGCCCCGTCCCATGCCGTCAGCGACAGCCTCGACCCTGTTCAGGCGCGCGCCATGGACAAGGCCGACATCGCCGATATGCGCCGCTGGTACCGCAATGCGGCATTGCGTGCCAGGAAAGCCGGATTCGATATCGTCTATCTTTATGCCGGCCATGACATGAGCGTGCTTCAACACTTCCTGTCGCGCCGCCACAACGACCGCAGCGACGAGTACGGCGGCTCCTTCGAAAACCGGTTGCGGCTGTTTCGCGAAATCATGGAGGATACACGGGAGGCGATCGGAGACACCTGTGCGCTCGCCGTGCGCCTGGCCGTCGACGAACTGATGGGACCCGCCGGGATTACCAGCGAGGGGGAAGGCAAGGACATCATCGCGGCGCTCGCCGAGCTTCCGGACCTCTGGGACGTCAACCTCTCCGATTGGTCGAACGACAGCCAGACCGCTCGCTTCTCCGAGGAAGGCTACCAGGAGCCCTACATCCGCTTCGTCAAATCCGTCACGACCAAGCCCGTGGTCGGCGTCGGGCGCTATACCTCGCCGGACAGCATGGTACGGGTAGTTCGCCAGGGTGTCCTCGACTTCATCGGTGCGGCACGCCCGTCGATCGCCGATCCCTATCTGCCGAAGAAGATCGAGGAAGGCCGCATCGACGACATTCGCGAATGCATCGGTTGCAACATCTGCGCTTCCGGCGACAATACCAATGTGCCCATGCGCTGTACGCAGAACCCGACGATCGGGGAGGAATGGCGCAAGGGCTGGCACCCAGAGATCATCGCATCAATGCCCGCACCCGAACCCGCGCTGATCATCGGCGGAGGACCCGCAGGCCTGGAGGCGGCACGCGCGCTTTCGCAGCGTGGGGTCGATGTCGTGCTCGCGGAAGGAAGCGGGGAATGGGGCGGACGGGTGGCGCGTGAATGCCGGTTGCCGGGACTTGCCACCTGGGGCCGGGTGCGCGATTGGCGCATCGGTCAGTTGAGCACCAAGGTCAATGCCGAGCTCTATCTTCATAGTCCGCTCAGCGCCGAGGATGTGCTGCAATATGGCATTCCTCATGTCGCGATTGCCACCGGCGCAAGCTGGCGATGCGATGGTGTCGGTCGCACCCACCGGCGGCCGCTCGAATTTCTTGCAGAGGGCGCGCTGGTTTCGCCTGATGCCCTCCTTGCCGAAGGCGCCCAGGCGGTTTCTGAGCGTAGCCCAGTCGTGGTCTTCGACGACGACAGCTTCTACATGGGCAGCGTGCTTGCGGAACTGCTGGCCAAGGCCGGCCGGCCGGTGACCTTTGTCACGCCCGAACCACAGGTTTCGCCCTGGAGCAAGAATACCTTGGAACAGGGACGCGTGCAGAAGCGTCTCATAGATCTTGGCGTCGAGATCATCCCCGCCATGAGCCTTGCCGGCCGAACCAAGGATCGGCTCGACCTCGCCTGCGTCTACAGCGGTAAGATCCGGTCGATCGACTGCGGCACACTCGTCCCGGTCACGGCGCGATTGCCTGACGAAACCCTCTGGCGAGACTTGAAAGCCCGGGAAGCGGATTGGGCCGATGCCGGCATCAAGACGGTTGTCCGGCTCGGCGACTGCCTGGCCCCCGGCCTGATCGCTGCCGCCGTCTACTCGGGTCACCAGTATGCCCGCACCTATCAGCAACAAGTCGATAGCGATCGCGTCCCCTTCCTTCGGGAGGACATCGCAACGCTCCAAGACCTCCCATCTTCATGAGGTAGCCTTTAGTCAGTGAAGGGGGGAGCGGCCTATTGGCATGGTCGCCACGGGCGCTATTCTGATCACCAGTTGCGGCCAGACGCTTCGGTTATGCGTAAGCACCTCGGCGTAAGCCTTCGACCCAGTTGCGGCAGAGCTGCATGCCTTCCTCAGGCTTGAAGGAGGCCGGGTTGAGGCACCAGGCGAGCCAGAGGCCATCGAGGAGTGCAGTAAAGGCGATGGCGCTCAGGCGAATGTCGGCGATCCCGAACCCCTCGTCGGCGGCGAGATCGCCGAGCAACCCTTCGATGGCACCGACATAGTTGGAATACTCGCCCTGCTGCGAGGCACTCATGCGCGGGGAATGGAGAACGAGTCCCCAGAACACCACCCAGACACCGAGCACGCCCCGATCGAACAGCATGGGAGAGAAGGACACGTTGATGAAGGCGTCCAGGCGCTTTTGCGGCGTCGGTTCGGCATCTGCGACGGCTTTCAACAGCGATTGCAGCAGGCCTTCGGACATGATGTCGAAAGCATAGGCGACGAGTTCGTTGATCTCGCCGAAATGGTGGGTGATCAAGCCCTGCGTCACACCCGCTTCCGCCGCGATCTGCCGGACGGAAACGCCGGCATTGCCATGTTTGACGATGCAGCGAAGCGCCGCTTCGCCAAGCTGCCGACGTCGGTCCTCGGGCGTTTCCCGGTGAAAACGCGCCCTGCCCTTTGCTACGACTTTTCTTGCCAATGCGCCCCTGCCTCTTGTCTGCCGAGCTGTGCGTGATGCCCCGCCCTTTACCAGAGGGGAGCTCAATCAGCCGGACAACCACTGTGTATCATCGACGAAAATATGCAATATCATATTGCGATAAAACGATATTTATACTTGTTATACGATCTTATAATTTCACTTGCGAAGTGACGTGCTCAGTGCCTATCCTGTCGCCAATGACCTGCCAGTACATGGCGGGCGGGGAACGAGGACTGGAAGCATGACGCGAGATGCTCGCTACGATGTGCTGTTCGAACCTGTGCGGATCGGCCCGGTCACGGCGCCAAACCGATTCTACCAAGTGCCGCATGCCAGCGGCATGACCAATGCCCTACCACGGGTGCGCGCCGCATTCCGTGAGACGAAGGCCGAGGGCGGGTGGGGCGTGATCTGTACGGGCGCCTGTTCCATCGACCCGAGTTCGGACGATACACCGCTGCCTTTCGCCACGCTCTGGGACCGTAACGACATTCGCGCACACGCCCTGATGACGGAGGCAGTCCATCGCCACGGCTCGCTTGCGGGCGTGGAGCTTTGGCACGGCGGCGCGGCGGTGATGAACCGGGCGAGCCGCCTGCCGCCACTGTCGCCCTCTGGTATCCCCTGGATGGCGACGCATGTCGGCTTCATGGGCAATCTGCGCCCGCGCGTCATGGACAAAACGGATATTCGCGACGTTCTGCGATGGCAGGCGGAAGGCGCTCGCAAGGCGCGCAGCGCCGGCTTCGACATCGTCTATGTCTATGCCGGCATGGGCTATCTCGGTTACGAGTTTCTGCTGCCCGAATACAATCATCGTTGCGACGAGTATGGCGGACCGATTGAAAACCGCATCCGCTTCGTGCGCGAACTGCTTGAGGTGACACGGGAGGCGGTCGGCATCGATTGTGGTGTGGCGCTGCGCGTCAGCCTGGAGGAATTGCGAGGCCGACCGGGCGTGCATCAGGAATCCGAGGCACATGAATTGATCTCGCTCCTCTCCGGCCATGCCGATCTCTTCGATGTGAAGATGGATTCAAGCCCGACAGACTGTTCCGCCTCGCGTTTCACCGGCGAAGGCAGCCATGAGCCGGTGATCGATTTCGTGAAGCGGATGACGGACAAGCCTGTCGTCGGCGTCGGCCGTTTCACGTCACCGGACACGATGGTCTCCCAGGTTCGTCGGGGCGTTCTCGACCTGATCGGCGGCGCCCGTCCCTCGATCGCCGATCCGTTCCTGCCGAACAAGATCAGGGAGGGCCGGATAGAGGAGATCCGTGAGTGTATCGGCTGCAACATCTGCATTTCGAGCTGGCATGACGGCGTCCCCGTTCGCTGCACGCAGAACCCAACCGCAGGCGAGGAATGGCGTCGCGGATGGCATCCGGAGCGGATTGCACCTGCCCGCAAGCGCGAGAAAGTCCTGATCGTTGGCGGAGGTCCCTCCGGTCTCGAATGCGCGCTCACCGCTGCGCGCCAGGGCCATGAGGTAACGCTTGCCGATGCCGGGACGAGCTGGGGTGGGCGACTGAGCTTTGAAAAGACGCTACCGGGCCTTGCGGCCTGGAACCGGGTCGTGGACTACCGCCTTGGCCGTCTCGCCGATCTTCCAAATGTGTCCATGTATCTGGAAAGCCCGCTTGGCGTCGACGATATCCTCGAGCTTGCCCCAGATCACCTCATTCTCGCAACGGGCGCCGCGTGGACCCGCATGCTCTATTCGACACTGGAAATCCCGGTCGGCCAATTGGAGCATCCTGCTGTCTATACACCCGATGACATCGCTGCGGGACGCTTGCCGGCAGGACCGGTGCTCGTCTTCGATTTCGACAACTATTATTACGGCGGCGTCCTGGCGGAGTATCTGGCCGCCAAGGGCCTTGAGGTCTCCTATGTAACCCCCGCCGGCCAGGCATCGGCCTGGACGATCATGACGAATGAACTGCCGCTGGTGCACCGCGCCCTGCTGCAGCGCCGGATCCCTGTTACAACTTTGCAGACGGTCACCGGTTTCGACGGCGAAATGGCCACGCTTGCCCATGTGTTCACCGGCGAGGAAACGGCAATGCATTGCCGCTCGATCCTGATCGTCGGCCTGCGCCGGCCGCGCAGCGCCCTCCGCGAGGCCCTGGATCTCCGACGGGCGGAGGTAGAGGCGGCCGGCATCGCCAGCGTCACGACAATTGGCGATGCTCTCGCACCCGGTGCGATCGCCCATGCGGTGCACAGCGGCCACAAGGCCGCCCGGGAGCTTGGCCAAAGGGACGGACACAGGCTGTATCTGCGCGACACGCCGATTACAGACTGTGAACCCGGCTTTGAGCAAGCAGACGCGGCGGAATGACGACACGGTCACGACCGCCTTTCGGCGCGCGCTCGATCCGCGCCGAAAGGCGACGCCGTTATGTCGCATCCAAACAGCGCCTCAGCAATTTCGTTGCGAATTCAATTTCATCCTCGGTCGATGCGGCGAAGCCGACCAGAAGGGCATTCCGCGGAGATGTCCGGTTTGCGTAGTAGTAGGACAGTTGTTCGACGCCGAGATTGTGGTGGCGGCAACGGATCAGCACGGCATCCTCATCCACCGACTGATCCCTGAAATAACAGAGATTGTAGAAGCCCGATGCGAACTCGGGCGGCTCGAAGATGTCGGCAAAATCGGAGCGCAGAATTTGTAGAAGGAAGTTCTGGCGCTTGGCGTAGATCCGGCGCATCCGATGTAGGTGGCGAACATAATGGCCGTCCTCGATAAGGCGGCCGACGATCTGTTCGGTGAATTGCGGCAACGCCCTGTAGCGAACCTGGATCAGCCGGCGGCATTTTTCCGCAAGCGCCCTTGGCATGATCATGTAACCGACGCGGAGGGATTGCAGCAGCGTCATGCTGAAGGCACCGACATAAATGACCTGGCCCGCCTGATCGAGCGCTTTCAGCGGTGGGATCGGTCCACCCCGATAGCGAAATTCGCTACCGAGATCGTCCTCGATGATAAGCGTCTCGCGGTCGGCCGCCCAGTGCAGCAGTTCCAGCTTTCGCTTCATCGGCATAGCGATCGTCATCGGCTGCTGCTTGGCAGCCGTGACGAAGGCGAGCTTGACGTCGCGGCTGGCAACCGTATGCGGGTCCGGCCCCGACGCATCGACATACATTGGCTCGATCTTGCAACCGGACGACTGGAAAATCGACCTGATTGCCGCCATCCCGGGTTCCTCGAAAGCAACGGTGTCGCCGGGGTCGAGCAGCAGCTCGGCCAAAAGCGTGACGGCATGATGCGCACCGAGCGTGGTCACCACTTCTTCCGGCTCGCATCGGATGCCGCGGCTGACGGCGATATGCCGGGCGATCTGCTCTTCGAGCAGGGAAGGACGCAGGATCTCCCGATAATTGACGATCCGGAAATCGCCTTGCGCATAGACCTCTTTCGTCAGCTGAGACCAGATTTGCACCGGAAACAGCCGGTGATCGGGGGTCGCCATGTGCAGAAGTTGCGACCCGTCATTGAGGGTCAGGGACGTGCGCCATGTCAGTGCCTGCCCACGCTTCGACAGCAGGTTTTCGAACCGGTCCGGCGTTGCGACGTCGCCTTCTGAAGGTGTTTTCGGACTGCCCTGTTGGCGTCGAGGAACCGTCTCCACATAGGTGCCGCTGCCGCGCGCAGAATTGAGATAACCTTCCGCGACAAGCTGGTCGAGTGCGGTCACCACCGTGAAGCGGGAAATGCCGAGACTTTCCGACAGGACGCGTGACGAAGGGATGCGCATCCCGCCGGGAAGCGCGCCCGACAGGATCATCTCCCGCAAGCCGTCGTAGAGCTGGAGGTACAGAGGTCGTGCGCTGTCGGCTTCGAGTATCAATCCGTCCAGGCTGGATCCGTCGATCGTGCGGGCGATGCTGCGCCTCCATGCGGTGTGTCCCAGCGATGACAAGTGGACTGGTCATTTTTGCCATTTCTGGACATGTATGCAGCATTCTTGGCGATTAATATCCATCGGGTCAAGCAAAGGCGCCGCTGGGCGAACCGCGGGCCAGGCCAGTTCGGCCGTATCGGGGGACTATCGATGGATGAACTCAAATATCATTCCGGCCTCGTTGCGAAGGGCCGGATGTCGCGCCGCGACTTTCTCGGGCGCAGTGCTGCGTTCGGGGTCAGCCTCGTTGCGGCGGGATCCTTGCTCTCGACAGCCGTCAGGGCCGAGGGGCCGGTGCGCGGCGGAACGATCAAGATCGGCATGCAGGGCGGCGCGTCGACCGACAGCCTCGATCCCGGCCTTGCCAACAATCAGGTCGCGGCGATGATCAATCATCTGTGGGGCGAGACCCTCGTCTGGCTGGCGCCGGATGGTTCGCCAATACCCGTTCTTGCCGAAGAATGGAGCGCCTCGTCCGACGCTAAAACCTGGACCTTCAAGATCCGCAAGGGCGTGCAGTTCCACGACGGCAAGACGCTGACACCCGAAGACGTGGTTGCGACGATCGAGCGGCATTCGGACGAAAGCGCAAAGTCAGGGGCGCTCGGTATTCTCAAGGGGATCGAGACCGTCAAGGCGGACGGAGAGACCGTCGTCTTCACGCTGAAGGAAGCCAACGCCGACATGCCGTTCCTGATGATCGACTATCATCTGGTGATCCAGCCAAATGGCGGCAAGGACAATCCCGAGGCGGCGATTGGCACCGGCCCCTACAAGCTGGCCGACCGAGAGGCGGGCGTGCGCTACAATGCGACCCGCTTTGAAGGCTATTGGGCCAGCGAAACGGTCGGCTTCGCCGAGCAGGTGGAAGTTGTCGTCATCAACGACGCGACGGCGCGCATCGCCGCCCTGCAGAGCGGCCAGGTGCACATGATCAACCGGATCGAGCCGAAAACCGTCGCGCTGCTCAAGACCATGCCGCGGGTGACCATCCGCAACGTGTCCGGCCGCGGCTTTTATCCCTTCAACATGTTCTGTGACACCGCCCCCTTTAACAACAAGGACCTGCGCCTCGCGCTCAAATATGCGATGGATCGGGAGACGATGATTGCGCGCATCCTGCACGGCTATGGCTCGGTCGGCAATGATGCGCCGATCAACAAGGCCTATCCGCTTTACGAGGAAATCGAGCAGCGGACCTACGACCCCGACAAAGCCGCGTTCCATTTCAAGAAGTCCGGACACGGCAGCGGCATCGTGCTGCGCACGTCGGACGTGGCGTTTCCCGGCGCGGTTGATGCCGCGGTGCTGTACCAGGAAAGTGCACGCAAGGCCGGTATCGATATCGAGGTCAAACGCGAGCCGGGCGACGGCTACTGGTCGAACGTCTGGAATGTCCAGCCCTTCGCGACGTCTTACTGGGGTGGCCGACCGACGCAGGATCAGATGTACTCGACCGGCTACATCTCGTCAGCGGACTGGAACGACACTCGGTTCAAGAACGAGACCTTCGATAAGCTGGTCGTCGCCGCGCGCGCGGAACTGGATGAGGCAAAGCGGCGGGCGATGTATCGCGACATGTCGGAAATGATGCGCGACGAAGGCGGCCTGATCGCGCCGATGTTCAATGACTTCATCGACGGCGTTGGCGAGAGCATCCAGGGCTGGGTGGACAATCCCGCCGGTGAGCTCATGAACGGCGACGCGCCGCTGCGCTGCTGGCTCAGCGCCTGAACGAGCACCCGGATCAAACGCGCCGCCCTGATGGCGGCGCGTCACGCCAAGGACACCGAAATGCCGCTTCGCAACAAACTTCTGCTGATCATCCTTGACGGCCAGCCTTGGCGCAACGCGCGCCGGCTGATGGGCAATCTGGAAGGCTGGGTAGAGGCCGGCGAGGCCCGCGTGTGGAAGATGCGCTCGGTTCTGCCCTCCACGTCCGCCTCCTGCTACGCTTCGATCCATACCGGTGTGCCACCGCAGGTCCATGGCGTTCTTTCGAATGAAACGCTGTTTCGCGTCGAGCAGCCCGACATTTTCTCCGAGGTGGCCAAGGCCGGTGGCAAGACGGGCGCCGTAACCCATTCCTTCTGGTCGACCTTCTTTCAGCGCGCGCCCTTCGACATGGTGCGCGACATCGAATATGACGATGCGCAAGGCCCCATTCATCATGGCCGCTTCCACACCATGGCGGGGTACAATCATCAGAACCAGATGACGCCCAGCGATCTCGACCTCTTCGCGACGCTAACCATGCTGACCGAGCGCCATGCGATAGACTACGGTATTCTGCACACCTGCACGCTCGACAGCATGGGGCATCGATTCGGCCACGATTGTTCGCAGATGGACCATGCTTGCTTCACCATTGACGCACAGCTCGCGGCATTCCTGCCCCGCTGGCGTGGGAAAGGCTACGAGGTCATCGTAACGGCCGATCACGGCCAGACCAACCGGGGACATCATGGCGGCGCCGATGAAGAAATGCAGGACTTCGCATTCTATTGGTTCGGTGGCGGCGAAGGTCCGCCGGCCGGCACGCTCCTGCACCAATTGCAACTCGCGCCGACAGTGCTGTCGCGCCTGGGGGTGGACCTCCCCGAGAGCATGAAGTCGAAGCCGTTTTTAGTATAGGCAGATCACTGTCTACCGAGTTTGGGCCTACGGAGTGAACGAGCCTGTGTCGCCGTGACGGTATCGTCGTTGCCGCGCGTCTGCTCGAAATGCCAGGACGGATTGTCCGTGCCAGTGCCGCGTTAATAACTGGTTGACAGCGTCGCGCATCTAGCCAGCTTTGACATTTGGCGCCAAAAGAGCGCATCCGCGTAGGCTGTCGCGTCGGGCGCAACCACGGTCAGGATAGCGTGACGAGACCACCACGCCGGAATTTCAAGCGAACGTGGCGCAAGCAAGGGCGAACGAATCGTTGAACCGATTGCGGCCGACAGCCGCCAAACGTTGCCTTTTCGGCAACGTCTGTTGCGAATATCTATGCTTCTTCGCCCGGAGAAACTCTGAAACATTGCGCTTGCAAGCAACTCATCAGAGGCAAGCAAGATGGCCTATGTCATTACGGAGCCCTGCATCGACGTGAAAGACGGCGACTGCACCGCGGCCTGTCCTGTCGACTGCATCTACGAGGGTGGACGCACCTACTACATCCATCCAGACGAATGCATAAACTGCGGGCTCTGCCTGTCGATCTGTCCCGTTGATGCCATTGTCTGGGACCAGGAAATCTCCGAGACACAGCGCCATTTCATCACCGTCAACAAGGAGTTTTTCGGCCCCGACGTTACGGGAATGGGGTCGCCTGGCGGATGGAGCAAGGAGTGCTCGACAGTGCTGGACCACCCCTTCGTGGCCGGCTTCGAGAAAGCCGCAACAGCAGCATAACAACACCTCAACGACAGGAACGAGACATGTCTGTGACCGAATTCGGTGGCGTCGTTGCCGCCGTGCCGACGCCGTTTGACGATCTGGGCCGGATCGATACCGCAGCCTTTGTCGAACATGCCAGCTGGTGCCTGAACAATGGCTGTGATGGCCTGAATGTGCTGGGGACGACCGGCGAAGCCAACTCGCTGTCTTTCGAGCAGCGCAGGGCCGTGATGGTGGCCGCTGCCGAGGCGCTCGATACGAAACGGCTGATGGTTGGCACCGGTACGCCAGACATCGAGACGACCGTCGCGCTCACAGCGCTTGCCCATCGCCTGGACTATGCGGCGGCGCTGGTCTTGCCGCCCTATTACTACAAGCCGGCCCCCGACGACGGGCTCTTTTCGTGGTTTGCGCGGCTCGTCCAGGCCACTGCGAAAAATCCGATCCCGATCTATCTCTACAACTTTCCGCAAATGACCGGCATCACGTTTACCCCGGCCTTCGCCGCGAGACTTGCCGAAGCGTTTCCGGACCGCGTCAAGGGTGCCAAGGACAGCTCCGGCGATCTCGGCTATGCCCGTCAGCTGGCGGAGATCCCGAACTTCGCCGTTTTCCCGAGCAACGAGGCGACGCTTGCCGATGCCAATGCTGACAACTATGCCGGCACGATTTCCGCGACCGTCAATATCGCCCCGGTCCTATCGGCCAAGCTTTGGAAGAGCCAGGGCGATGCTCCCTTGCAGGATCGCGTGCTCCGGCTGCGCCATGCGATATCCGCCAACCCGCTGATCCCGGCCGTCAAATACCTGGTCGCCAAGCGAACCGGAAATCCGGTCTGGTTGAATGCCGCCCCGCCACAGCCTTCGCTTGGCGGCGCGCACCGAGAAAAACTCGACCTTCTCGCAACCCAGGTTCACCAGCCGGAGTAATAGGCCCGCGTGGCGGCGGCGAGCTTAGTCACGCGTTGACGCTCGCCGGTCAGCCGCGGAAGATCGGCGCGTGCCTGCTGCAGCAGTTCGGCCCGGGCGCCCTCACAGTCGATCCGGGTCAGCTTTCCATCACGCATGATCTCCTGTCCGCCGACGTAGAGACCCTTCGCGTGGGCCGCCGTCATCCGCGCAAGCAGAACCTCCGCCTCGTCCAGATCGTCAGTCAGACTGTCGGCGATCAACGCGCCGTAGTCTACGAGCACCAGGTCTTCATTCACCGGCGCATTCAGGATCTTGGCGCCGACATGGATCGCTGCGTCGAACACCTGCTTCGCTGTAAACGCCCGCATCAGGTCTTGGCCGCCATGCAGCAGATGCGCAAGGCGCAGTTCCCGCCAGAGATCCTGATCATCGTCAAAACCTGTCCCGTCGAGGCCGAAAGCGAAAGCGGGTCCATGCACGGACATATCGGCAATCGGCGCCACGCCCGAACGCAGGCGCAAGTTTGCCGATGGATTGGAAACGAGTTGCACACCGCGTGCCGCCAGAAGCTCCAGTTCATCCGTTCGCAACTGAACGCCGTGGGCAACCGCGAGGCGCGGCGAGAGGAAGCCGATATCGTCGAGGTATCGCACGACCCCTTGCGGGAAGCGCCGATCCAGCCATTGCCGCTGCCGCGGGCTTTCAAGCAGATGCATATGAATCCGCCTGCCCGTTGCCGCTGATGCCTCTGCGATGCTTTCGAGCAAAGCGTTGGAACACCATTGCGGCCCGATCGGGCCGTACTGGACATCGATCAGCGGGCTGGTGTTTGCGGCACCCACAGCATCTGCCGCGGCAATCTGGACCGAGGGCGGCGCATATTTCGGGATCGAAGCGCTGAGCTCTTCCCAGTCTGCCGGCGCGAGTAACGGTCGCAGCCGTTGCGGCCCGCCATCATAGGCCCAAGAGTCGTGGTCCAGCAGGGGACAGGAGAGCGCAAGTCGTATGCCTACATCGCGCGCGGCGCGCATCACGGCGCCAGCCTCTTCCACCAGCCGGTCGATGTTCAGCGAGTTGTGGCAATGCATGGTCGCACCGACACCCGTCAGCGCCAGCCGTGAAAACGCCACGAGCGCTTCGAGGTAAGGGTCGGTTCGGGGCCGCAGCCGAAGGCCCGGGATCCAGACTTCCAGGGCATCGTCAATGTTGCCGAAATCGAGGGTGCGGATGCCATAGCCGTGGTCATGGGCGTTGACGGGCGGCGGCATGAGGAGTGCATTGGCCGGGATCGCTGGCGGTGAAACGCTCTCCGGCAGATGCCGCAAGAGATCCGTCTCTCGCCGTGCAGCCTCATGACCGGGACGCAAGAGAAGTCGTCCGGGGCTCGCTCCTGCGGTCACGTGCGGATGGCCTCCATGATCTGATCGCTGAACTTCTGCAGTTCCGCGCCGACGAACTCGATGACCGCCTCGGCCGCGTGCGTACGCTGGCGACGCCGCTGCACGAGGATTCCGACGTGCAGGTTTTGAAGACGCGACCCGGAAAGCGGTATGGCCACGAGGTCGCCCGCCTTGATCTCCGCCAGGAAACCGATCGGCGTGAAGAAGGCCACGCCCTTGCCGGAGATCATGAAGGGCTTGAGCATCATCTGGCTGTTCGACGACACAAAAGGTCGCCCTGTCCGCTCGAAGACGGACAGTTCGATTTCGATGAGCGAGCGGATTGGCTGGGTGTCGAGTTGCAGCAGAAGATCGTACTGAGCGCACTCGGCGAGCGAAACCTGCCGCTGCCTGGCTAGTGGATGGCCGCGCCCGACGAACGCCATTAGCGGCATCGGCACGCGAAAAAGCATCTCCGTGTCATCGGGTCTGGCCAGATCGAAGGTCAACCCCATGTCGACGTCGCCTTCCGCGACCAGGCTGCTGATATTGCCGTGGCCGGCGGTGTGGATATGGAAGCTCACTCCGGGATGGACGCTGTGGAAGGCGTTGACCATGTCCGGGAGAAACTGGATCGCCAGGCTGTCGAGGCAGGACATCTGCACGCGGCCGGTCTTCTTCCCCTGCAAGGCGCCGAGGTCACTGCGCAGAAGGTCGAAATTCTCAAGCGTGGCGCGGGCGTGGCGCAGCACGTTTTCGCCGGCAACGGTCAGCTTCAGGCCGTTCGAGAGCCGCTCGAACAGTGCGATGCCCAATTCGTCCTCCAGTTTCTTGATCTGGCGGCTGACCGCCGACGACGCAACGTGAAGCTCCTCGGAGGCCTTGCGAATGGAGCCGGACCGTGCGACCGCGACAAAGTATTTCAAGATGCTGGCGTGCATTCGATTGGAACCTTCCCTCCCCCTGGGCACCGACCTATAGCACGCTCACCGCCCCCTCCAAACGGGCGCACGCTTCTGCTGGAACGCGCTGACACCTTCCAGAGCGTCCTCGCTTTTCAGCGCCCTTACAAGCGCGGGCGTACGTAGCGCTTGAGCCTCGGCGGGCGAAAGATGCCCGGTGCGATTGACCGTCTGTTTGATCGCCCTGAGCGAAAGGGGCGCACAGGCGACGATTTCATCTGTCCAGCGCGCGACGGCGGCGTCGAGTTCTCCCGGTTCGGCGACCTCGTTGACGATGCCAAACCCTTGCATCTCGGCAGCGGAGAACCGCCGGCCCGTCAGCAGCACGCCCATCGCGAGATTGTGCGGGATCCGCCGTTGCAACAGGACCATGCCCCCGTCGAGCGGCAGGCGCCCGACGCGGGCCTCCGGTAGGCCGAAGGCTGCCGTCGTCGAGGCGACGACGATATCGCAGCCGAGGACCATCTCGAAGCCGCCGCCGAGCGCATAGCCGTTGACCCTGGCGATAACGGGAACATCGAGCGAGCGGCGAAAGGCAAGCCCGCCAAAACCGTTCGGTCGGCTCTCGCTCCAGTAGTCGAGGCCGGTCGTTTCGGCCCCTTTCAGATCTGCCCCGGCGCAGAAGGCCCGCTCGCCGGCACCCGTCAGCACAACGCAACTGATGTCGTCGTGCGCTTCAATCTCCTGCCAGATCGCCTCCAGATCGCGTTCGGTCGCCGCGTCCACCGCATTCATCCGTTCCGGACGGCAGAGCGTGACGCGCGCGACGCGATCCTCCACGACAAACGCGACGCTCATGCCGCATCTCCCTGACGGACGGCAAGCGCCGAGAGGATATCGTCGTTGTGTTCGCCGAGCCTGGGCGGGGCGATGCGCACGGCCACGGTTGCGGCGGACATGGCAATCGGCGAGCCGACTAGGCGCACGGGACCAGCCTTGGTTTCGCCCGCCTCCAGGATCATGCCGTTGATTGCCGTCTGCTCGTCGGCAAGCGCTTCGGGAAGCGAGCGCACCGGCGCGCAGAGAATGTCGACCTCTTCGAGCCGGGCAAGCCAATGCGCGCTGCTGTTGGTTGCGAAGGCCTCGCGAAAGATCCGCTGCAGCTCCGGGCGACGCTTCATCTGGGCGTCGAAATCGGCAAACTGCGGCTGTAGGGACAGGTCCTCGATCTCCAGGGCGACGCAGATGTCCCTGAGCGGGTTCGGCTTGAAGGCGCCGACCATGACGATGGCACCGTCCGTGGTTTCAAACACGCCCGTCAGCGGAAAGGCGCCCCAGTTCAGTTCCTTCTCCCGCATCATGTGCGTGGTGCCCTCCTGCATCTGCATGGCTAGCATGGAACTGTAAAGACTGACCGCAACCTGTTGGCCTTGCCCGGTTTTCTCTCGGTGCAGCAATGCTAGCAGGATACCCTGAACCAGATGCATTCCGGCCGAATAGTCGGCAAGCGGCGTCGCATAGATCGACAAGGGATGGCTCGCGTCCGACTTCCGTCGCATGACGCCGGAAAGCGCCTGCGCGAGAATGTCCTGTCCCCCCTTGTGCCGATAGGGACCCTCCAGACCGAATCCAGTGCCGACGGCATAGATCAACCGCGGGTTCGTTCTCTTCAGCTCTTCGTAGCCAAAGCCCATGCGCTCCATGACATCGGGGCGAAAGTTGTTGACGACCACGTCGGCCGTGTCGATCAGGGCGCGCACTGCGGCACGCGCCTCGTCCTGCTTGAGGTCGAGCGCCAGGCTCTTCTTGTTGCGGTTGAGCGACGAGAAGACCGGATTGTTGAGGCCATCCGGATCCGATCCGAGCGACCAGCGAGAGAGATCGCCGATCTTGGCCTTCTCGACCTTGATGACTTCGGCTCCATAGTCGGCCAGCATTTGCGTGCAGCAGGGGCCAAGCATGACCTGGGTGAAATCGACAACGCGGATACCGTCGAGGGGAAGAGACGTCATTCTGCGGCCTCCAGATAGGTTGCATTTTCGGATGGCACGTCGCCGGGGTCGGCACCCTGGGCGCGCAGTTGTTTCTGGATCGCTCTTACGTCGGCGTCCCGCACCTTCACCCCGGCGTTGAGCGCAACGGTGGCCGCGACGCCGGCCGCCTCGCCCATGGCCATGCACGGCGGGATCTCTCGGCTCGACTTCTGCGCCTGGATCGTCGCGGAATAGTGCCTGCCAGCCACGATCAGCTGATCGATCTCCTTCGGCAGCATGGCCCGGTACGGCGTGTAATAGTCCCGGCCACGGCAGACGGTGTCACTGAAGTGACGGCGGTTCGTCACGTCGTCCTTGGTGACGACATATTCGCCCTGAAGCAGCCGCGACTGGCGCACGCCCGTCTGCGGCGCGAAGTCGATGACATGTGCGTTTTCGAAGCCCGGCAGATTTGCGCGGGCGAAATCGAGCAGGCGGGCGATCCGGCTGCGCCCTTCGAGTTCCGCATAGGTCAGATCTTCGACGCTGAGGCCGGAAAGCTTCGGCATGTGCGGGCAATTCAGCCAGATGACACCGGGCAGCGGCGTCTTCAGCCACCAGAACGACCAGCAACCGCCGATCAGGCGCTTGGCCTCGTGGTCGAGTGCCTTGAACCGTTCCGGCTCCTCGAACTCGAAACGTTCGGCAGCCTCCGTGTCGATGCCGCCCCAACGGGAAACGGTCGTCAGGATGAAGTTGCCATCCGTATGCTGGGCGCCGGCGTCGGCCGCGACGTCGAGATCGCCGGATGCGTCGATCACCACGTCACCCATGATGGCTTCGCGCCCGGCCTTGGTCTGGCAGACCACGCCCTTGATCGTGCCATCCTCGACAATCGCCGACGAAAACCAGCTGTGTGTTCTGAGCTTGACGCCGGATTCGCGCAGGACATCATAGGAGACGCGCTTGAAGGCATCCGGATCGAACGCCGCCGCGTAGCAGATAGGATGTGGCGCCGATGGCGTGTGGAAGTCGAACAGTCCCCAGCGTGCCCAGCGGCGCCATGCTTCCGGCGTGTCGCGAAGATCGAGTTGACGGTCGCCGTCCGTCGGGGTGACGCAGAGGCCGAGCGTCTTCATCCGCTCGATCATCTCCATGCAGATGCCGCGAACGGTGATTTCAACGCTGTTGACCATGTCGTCGAGCACCAGAACCATGCCGCCTGCGGCAAGGCCACCTACATAGGGATAGCGCTCGATGAGGGTGACGCTGGCGCCGGTGCGCGCCGCCGAGACGGCGGCGGAAATGCCGGCCGGGCCACCGCCGACCACGACCACATCCGAGCGGTCGACGATTCTGGCGTTGCGCAAGGGTTCCCTTATTGTTTCCATTGTCTTTCCTCCATAGGGGGCGTGTCCGGCGAAATGCGAGCGAGCTCACAGCCAGCGGCGTCATCGGTTGGCCGGACCGGGTAAGCGGTCCGGCAAGGAAGGGGTTTGGGGTCAGTGGTCCGTCGTCGGCTTCCAGCGGACGATCTTCGATTCCGCGAATGAGACCGCGAAGAAGAGAACCACGGCAAGCGAGGCGGCGATCACGACGGTCGCATAGAGCAGCGGAGAGCGGAAATTATAGGTCGCCTCGATGATCAGGGCGCCAAGGCCATAGCTGGATCCGATCCACTCCGCGACGATCGCTCCCATCACGCTGCTCGTCGCCGCAATCTTCAAGGCGGCAAAGAGGAACGGCAGCGAGCTTGGAAGACGAACCTTCCAGAAGATCTCGGAATTGCTGGCTGACAGGATGCGCATGAGATCGAGCATCGCGGGGCTCGCCGACTTTAGCCCCTGCACCATGTTGACGAGCGTCGGGAAGAAGCAGATCAGGCCGGCGATGATGATCTTGGGCGCAATGCCATTACCAACGAGCAGCACCAGGATCGGTGCCAGCGCGATGATTGGGATCGACTTGATGATAACAGCGATCGGATAGAACGCGCGCTCTGCGAGCGGGCTGTAGACAAACCAGACGGCCAGCAGGACGGCAACGACGTTGCCGAACACGAAACCGAGAACCGCCTCCAACAGCGTCGGCAGGAAATTCGACCACAGCACGCCCGCGTTTTCGCCGAAGGCCTGGATCACGTCGATGGGACCAGGCGCCATGAACGTTGGCACCGAAAAACCCCAGACGACAAGCTGCCACAACAGGATGCAGCCGAGGATCGCGAGCGTTGCCGGCAGGTGACGCAGGGCAGTAGCCGCGACGGCGTCGAGCATCTTGAACCTGTTGCCGTCGACCAAGGCGCGGCCTTCCGCTTGCGAAGGAAGGGCATTAGCCATCAACATTCTCCCAAAAGTGTACGCAGGTGGGCGGTGACGCGAATGAATTCGACCGTGTCACGCATCTTAAGCGTTCGCGGATAGGGCAGATCGACCTTCATGAACTCCTTGACGCGACCGGGATGGGCTGCAAGCATCAGGACGTGCTGACCGAGAAACACCGCCTCCGGGATCGAGTGGGTGACGAACAGGATCGTGGTGCCTGTTTCCTGCCAGAGGCGCAGCAGTTCCTCGTTCAGTTTGTCGCGGGTGATCTCGTCGAGCGCGCCGAACGGTTCGTCCATCAACAGGATGCGCGGACGGGTGACCAGTGCGCGGGCGATCGCAACGCGCTGGCGTTGACCGCCAGACAATTCGTGCGGCATCGCCTTTTCGCGTCCCTTGAGCCCTACGAGAGCGATGAGTTCCTCCGGGTCGGCATAGGTAGCACCCGCCTCGCGCTTTCCCACCAGCAGCGGCAGGCGCACGTTGTCGATCACGTTGCGCCAGGGCAACAAGGTTGCTTCCTGGAAGACGAAGGCAAAATCGCGCCCTTCGCGTGCCTTGCGCGGCGTCTGGCCGTGCACGGACACCGAACCGTCGCTGATATGCACGAGGTCTGCGACCGTGCGCAACAACGTCGACTTGCCGCAGCCGGACGGACCGAGCATGGTCACCAGAGAACCGGCCGGTATTTCGACCGAAACATCCGACAGCGCGGTGAAGCTGGAATCATCCGCGCCGAAACGGATATGAAGGTTCTGCACCGATACCGCCGAACCGCCGACTGCCCCGGCCGACACCTGCTTGGGTCTGTTAAGCGTTTCCAGCATCGCCTCATCCTACGCTCTTGCGGACGTCGGCAGTGGCATCGAGGATGGCCATCGTGTAGACGTCCTCGGCCTTCGGAACCGGACCGGTGAACTGGCCGAGGTCAGCATAGGTCTTGATCTGTTCTTCCCAGTTTGCCCGCTCCATGCCGCCCCAGCCGACATTCGCCGTGGTCTCGTTGAACACGAACTTCATCAGCGGCCCGATGGCCTCGAGTTCACTGGCCTTGTCCAGGTTCGGATAGGACTCGAGCAGGATGTCGACCGCCTCCTCCTGGTGTTCGCGCGCATATTTCCATCCGCGTGCCGCGCCCGACACGAAGGCCGAGAGATGATCGGCGTGGTTTTCCAGCTGGTCGTCGGTCGTGTAGTAGACGTTGGCGTAAAGACGGATGCCACCGTCCCAGAGTGTCAGGTCGACGCGGTCGTCGCCCAGGACCTTCAGCGCATTGACGTTGGTCAGCCACCCACAGACGGCATCGGCCTGGCCGGTCACCAACTGGTTCATGTCGGAGCCCATGTTGACGATCTTGACCTGATCTTCCGAGATGCCGTTCTTGGCGAGAAGTGCGCGCAGCAGGATGACCGAGGTCGGGATCGCGGCAATCGTCTTGCCGATCATATCCTGCGGCTTGGCGATCGGGTTGGCCTTGCGGGAGAAATAGGCAAAAGGATGCTTCTGATAACCGGCCGCGAATGCCTTGATCGGCGCACCGGCCGAACGGGCGAGCATGACAGACGGGCTGGAGGAAATCTGACCGATCGTCGACTGACCGACGGCAACGCCGGCGACACCGTCGACATTCGGTCCGCCGGGTACGATTTCCAGCTCCACGCCGCTCTCGGCGTAGTAACCCTTCTTGCGTGCGACCAGCTCTCCGAGAAGCCCGTTGGAGGGCAGCCAGCCAAGCTGCATCCGGATAGTGGCCGGATCGGCAGCTCTCCCTGGCGAGACGTTGATCAGGCTGTGGGTCGCGGCGATCGCGCCGACTGCGGCGGTTTTGGAAAGGAAACCCCGGCGGTTCATCATGAAATGAGACATATCGTTCCCCTAGCTTGTTATGGGAGCGATGATGATGAAATTCGGCATCTCATAAAGCACAATTTTTCGCGGTAAGCGTTGCCGATACGGCAACACACAGACTTCTCGCGCCTTTGCCTTTTCGGCAACGACTGGCTCGAAAGATTGTTCTTTGTTTGAGCCCCGTGCCCGTCGGATAAGCGAACGGACATTTCAAGCGGTCACCGTCGTGGAGGACAGATATGATGCACAGCAACCTGATTGATGGGGAATGGATCGACGGTAACGACATGGTTCGTAACATCAATCCGTCCGACACCAACGACGTGATCGGGGAGTACGCCCGCGCCTCGGCCGAGGATGCGAAGGCCGCGATTGCCGCGGCGAAAGCTGCGTTTCCGGCCTGGTCGCGCTCCGGCATTCTCGAGCGCCACGCCATCCTTCGAAAGACCGCCGACGAGATCCTGGCGCGCAAGGACGAACTCGGGCGGCTGCTGTCGCGCGAAGAGGGCAAGACGCTGGCCGAAGGCATCGGCGAGACCGTGCGCGCCGGCCAGATCTTCGACTTCTTCGCCGGCGAGGCGCTGAGGCTGGCCGGCGAGGTCATCCCCTCGGTGCGACCAAACATCGGCGTCGAAATCACCCGCGAACCGGTCGGCGTCGTCGGCATCATCACGCCCTGGAACTTCCCGATCGCCATTCCCGCCTGGAAGATCGCGCCGGCGCTCTGCTACGGCAACACCATCGTCTTCAAGCCGGCCGAACTGGTGCCCGGCTGCTCATGGGCAATCGTCGACATCCTCGTGCGCGCCGGCCTGCCGAAGGGCGTCTTGAACCTGGTCATGGGCAAGGGCTCCGTCGTCGGCCAGACGATGCTCGACAGCCCAGACGTCCAGGCGATCACCTTCACCGGCTCGACCGGCACCGGCAAACGCGTCGCGCTCGCCTCGGTCGAGCACAATCGCAAGTACCAGCTGGAGATGGGCGGCAAGAACCCCTTCGTGGTGCTCGACGATGCCGATCTCAATGTTGCCGTCGAGGCTGCCGTCAACTCCGCCTTCTTCTCCACCGGCCAGCGCTGCACCGCGTCGTCGCGGGTGATCGTGACGGAAGGCATTCACGACCACTTCGTTCAGGCGATGGGTGAGCGCATGAAGGGTCTGGTTATCGACGACGCCTTGAAGGCCGGCACGCATATCGGCCCGGTGGTCGACCAGAGCCAGCTCAACCAGGACACCGACTATATCGCCATCGGCAAACAGGAAGGCGCGAAACTCGCCTTCGGCGGCGAGCTTCTGAAGCGCGACACGCCTGGCTTCTACCTGCAGCCGGCGCTGTTTACCGAGGCGACCAACCAGATGCGCATCAGCCAAGAAGAGATCTTCGGACCGGTCGCTTCGGTGATCCGGGTGAAGGACTATGACGAGGCGCTTGCCGTTGCCAACGACACACCGTTCGGCCTGTCGTCGGGCATCGCCACCACCAGCCTGAAACATGCGACGCATTTCAAGCGCAACGCCGAAGCCGGCATGGTGATGGTCAACCTGCCGACCGCCGGCGTCGATTTCCACGTGCCCTTCGGCGGCCGCAAGGGCTCCTCCCATGGCTCGCGCGAGCAAGGGCGCTATGCCGCCGAATTCTACACAACCGTCAAGACGGCATACACATTGACGTAACGGCAGGTCACTCCCGCTGCGTCAGTTGACTGACGTCCAGAGTCTTGCGGCCGAGCTTCAACCCAGGAAGTAGGCGGGCTGATCGAGATCGGCGATCAGCCCCGGACCGCGCGGCTGCCAGCCGAGAAGCGATCGGTGGTGGCGCCGGGCGCCGCCATGTTTGCCGCTGCAGAGTTGGTGGATGAGCCGAAGCGCTCTTGCAGCCGAAGCAATGCCGGGAGGCCGAGCTGGCGCCCCGTCACATCAGCGATTTCCTTGAACGGAACGGCTTCGACGGCAATGCCAAGATGCGCATCGCTGCGCCCGGGCATTGGCAAAGATCTTGTGCTGTTCACAGGGTCGACAGCCACTCTCGCCTGAATGGAACTCGCTCCCGCTGCAGTTGCGGAGAAACCAAGACGAGCTCTCGTTCGGTCACGGATATGTCCATCACTTCAGTCCACCCCTCGGGCAACGGTATCGCTCCGAACGCGAAATCAACAACGGTGTCGCCATGGGGGTTCAACGTGATCGCCGTCTTGTATCCACGGTCGTTGAGCCAATTCCTGCGAGTGGAGGGACCATTTCCGGCGCCAAAGAACGTGCATCCTTCTTCCAGGCCGATGACGCCCTTATGCCTGCCTGAGAAAGGTGGATACTTTCGTCCGCCATTGCTCATCCAGAGCATGGTGAACGGGAGCACGTTTGGGTCACGTACGGCGAAGTAGATATACCCTGCAGTTGGAAGTACGGCAGCAGTCCAACCCAGCTTTGAGCCCTTCTCCTCAGCAAGGATCAGAAAATCCTCCGCATTCGGAGGACCAGGCTGGACGGTTAGATCCTGGCGCCCTCCCCCCAGAAGCTCGACGCTCGACAGGCAGTCGAATTCCTGAGGGTATCTTAGAGCGGAGAATCCGCGTGAAGCGTCAGTCTCGACGGCATTTTCTGGCGTGGCGCCAAAGGCTTTTTTCGAGAAAGTCAGCTTCGCGCCTTCTGAGATGCGGAGCATGGGGTGGTGCGCTACGGACAGGGCACCACAGCCACCGATGAACCTGTGTCGTTGATAGACGACCGGATGACCCGGCCGAAGGGTAATCTGCTTGAACAATTTCGCGCCGAGTATCGGCTCTCTCAACCTGAAGATGGCGGTCACTCCCCCATCTTCATGGTTGATCCCTTGCTCGTATAGCCAGATCCCGTTTGCTGGAAGACCATGTTCCGGCGTGTCGGTAATGTCGTCCGCGCCAAACGGTGCGCAGAAAAAGTCGCCTGAGAGGTTTTGAAGCGTCGGCGCTACCCCAGCGTCAAAAACCTCCGGAATGCCTCCGTTGTCTTCGCCGGTGCGCCATGGAGCGCGGTGCAAGGGCTGCATGACGCGTCCACCTGCGCTGATTGAGACGTCTTCCAAGTGACCACCCTGAGGGTTAACCACGACCTTCATTCCGGAACACATCACTGTAAACATCTCGTCCCACCCTTTTTGTCCGTTCGGCATCAAGCCCATGCCTCCTATAGCCCTGGTCACCAGTTTTCACAATAAAGAAAAACAATGGTTTTGTTTTATTGACATTCAATCGGTTTCGGCTATCGTCGACACCGTTGAACTCGCTCGAAAAGGGAGAACTGCGATGCGATCTATTGGTCGGACAGAGTTGCGCGAGATGTTTCCCGAACCGGAGGCGCTTGTCGTCAATAAGCAACTAACGTGGCTCGACAAGCACTGCCTTCATTTCATTTCGCTCTCGCCATTCCTCCTCATGGGAACTCAGGGTTCGCACGGTGCGGATGTGTCTCCGCGGGGTGACCCCAAAGGCTTCGTAAAAGTAATCGACCCCACGACCCTTCTCATTCCAGACCGACCCGGAAACAACCGGCTCGATACGATGGAGAACATTTTGAACAACCCGAAGGTGGGTTGTCTTTTCCTCGCGCCGGGCCTGGGGGAAATCTTACGGATAAACGGCGAGGCTGATCTGGTTGTCGGCGAAGAACTCGAGCTCTTGGCGATACAGGGCAGGACGCCGCAAGTCGCGATCCGACTTCATGTGAAGGAAGTGTTCTTCCACTGCTCGAAAGCGGTCATCCGGTCGAAAATTTGGAACCCGGCAACGTTCGCGACGAGACAGGATTTTCCGCCACTCGGCGCAATTCTTGCCGATCAAATCGCGGGTCTGAACAAGGACGAAATGATCGAAAGGATCCGTGTCGGTGATCAGAAAACGCTCTACTGAGGAAATGATATGATAGAGATCACGTTTGTTGAGGCCGGTGGCAAAGAACGAACGGTAACGGCTCCGGCCGCTGGTGACCTCATGCACGCTGGCCGGAATGCTGACATTGTCGGCATGCTCGGAGAGTGCGGCGGCACTTGCGGCTGCGGAACCTGCCACGTCTACATTGAACAACATTGGCTCGACCGACTTCCTCCGCCGGCCGACGACGAGGCGGATATGCTCTCCCTGTCGGACAATTTGCTGCCGGAAAGCCGCCTGGCTTGCCAGATCGTACTTAGGGCAGAGCTTGACGGGCTTCGCGTTCAAATGCCGGAAGTGCAGGGCTAATCGCCGTGAGGAAACGGTGTGCGCGCATCAGCCGTTCATCAAGAGCTCGGAGTAATCCAATGGAAAATAGACTTGTGATCGTCGGCGCAGGGCAGTCGGGTTTCGCTGTTGCTGCAAAACTAAGGGCGCAGGGTGATACCCGCCCAATTACCATAATTGGCTCTGAGAGCGTTCCGCCGTATCAGCGACCTCCCCTGTCGAAAAAATACCTGGTCGGTGATGTCGCTTTCGAGGCGCTGCTATTTCGGCACGAAGACTGGTTCAGGGAAAATCACATCGACCTTTGCCTCGGCAGCTCGGTTGAAGAAATCGACCGACGCGAGAAGTGCATTGTTCTCCAAAATGGCAGCAGAATTGCCTACGATAGTCTGGTGTTGACCACCGGGGCGTCGCCTCGGTCCCTACCCTCTGCCGTTGGCGGCGACCTGCAAGGCGTTTATCTCGTAAGGGATAAACGCGATTGCGACCTTCTTCGAGCGGAGATGCGCCCGGAACGCAGTGTGCTCATCATCGGCGGAGGTTATGTGGGCCTCGAGGCGGCGGCGGTCGCCCGCTCCTTGGGCCTAAGGGTCATTCTGGTCGAATTGGGCACGCGGATTCTGCAGCGTGTTGCCGCTAGCGACACGTCAGACATCGTGCGTGCTGCGCATGTTGCGAAAGGGGTTGAGTTTCGGGAAAATACTGGGCTCGTGACCCTCATTTCCGACCAAGGCCATGTGACAGGCGCGGAACTTTCAGATGGTTCCAAGATCTCGGCGGACTTTGTCATCATCGGCATTGGCGTGGTTCCAAACGATCAGCTGGCCAGGGCAAGCGGACTTTCGGTTGGAAATGGCATATCGGTCGATGAGTATGGCTGTACCTCCGATCCCTCGATTTATGCTGCCGGCGACTGCACGGAGTTTTCATACAAGGGCCGGTCGGTGCGATTGGAATCCGTTCAAAATGCAGTGGACCAAGCCGAGACGGTTGCGACATCAATCATGGGAGGTCGTGTTCGGTATGAACCGCAGCCTTGGTTCTGGTCCGATCAGTTCGATCTGAAGCTGCAGATCGCTGGCTACAATGTCGGATATGACAGAACGCTCGTTCGCAATGGGTCACGTCCCGGTGCAAAGTCGGTGTGGTATTTCCAGCAGGGACAATTCATCGCGGTCGATGCGATCAACGATCCAAAGGCGTTTGTTAGCGGCAGGCGAATGCTTTCGCTCGGCATCAACCCGCCGGCGGCGGTTTTGGAAGACGAAGGCTTGGATCTCGTTGCGTATATACGCTCGATAACCGCGTCGGCTGCATGAAGCGCTTTCCGCCTCTTGGAGCCGACAAGTCGGAAAAGCGCCCGCCCAATCGGTGACTTCAAAGCTGTCGGCCCAAATCGGCAATCGTTGTCCGACGTGCTATAGCCGCAGCCGCCAGAGGAGACCTCGCACGCAAGGGTTCTATCCGCCCGCCGTAGTGAGTGCTATCAACAAAGAAAAACACTGTTTTTACTTTTGACCGGACGGCGGCTTGCCTGGGGGGCTTGATGAGAACTGGAAATTCAGCAGCCCTGACGAGGCAGTACAACAGAGCCGTTGTCATGGATGCCCTGCGCAGAAACGGTAGTTTGTCGCGGGTTGAGATTGCGCGTTTGAGTGGCTTAACGCCCCAGGCAATCCGCAACATCGTGGATGATCTCCTGCAGACCAATTTGATAAGGGAGACAGGTCGGAGAAAAGGCTTCCGCGGCCAGCCCCAGATCAATATCGAAATCAATCCCGACGGTGGCTACTCACTAGGTTTCCATGCCGAAGCGGGCATCCTGCATCATGTTGCCGCCAATCTCGGGGGGCAGATTGTTTATGAGGGCAAGTCTCGACCCATCCCCCGCTCCAAGGCCGAAATGCTTGAAACGATTGCTGAGATCGATGCAAAGAGCCAGCACGAGTTGAAGGGTCTCATGCGCCTCGGCGTCGGCGCGGTCTTCTCACGCCCGGCTTCCTCGAAATGGTTCATGCACGAACAGAGCCCAGAGGAATTTGCGGCACAATCTCAGGCCTTGGCCGGGTATTTCGACGAGGAGATCGTCTTCGAAAATGACGCGAATGCTGCGGCGCTCGCGGAAAGCATGTTCGGTCTTGTGCGTGCCGGTGGAAACTTTGTCTATATCTTCGTTGGTGAGGGCGTTGGCGGAGGAATTGTCGATGCTGGCGAGCCAGTCCGCGGCGTTCGGGGGAACGCAGGCGAGTTCGGACATATCCTGATCGATCCCAATGGTGAAAAATGCCATTGTGGCAACAACGGTTGCCTTCACGGATATTTGTCCATTGGCGGGCTGCGGCGAAAATACAAGGACGTTTCGTTGGAGCCCTCATCCGTCCCGGACGAATGGATTAATTCGGCTGCCTCGGCACTCGGCCGCGCACTTGTGAGCCTGGAGAATATCCTGGACCCGGAACGGGTGATCGTCGGAGGCACCGCCCCGGAATGGCTTTTGGCTGAGATCGTATCGCGTCTGGCGAGACAGGATTTTCCTTCCGTACGATCCGAACTGGCAGAGCAGCGGCTCGAGATTTCTAAACTTGGCAGCCGATCTGCCCTTTTGGGTGCAGCGGCGCTATCGCTGCTCAACGTTACCAACCCCAGTCTCGCGAAGTTGACGAAGCAGTCGTTTTCGCTGGACGATATTGTCGCCACTCCTCGTGTCAACGCGAACGTTAAGTCGTCGTGACATGGCGAAGCGCGCGGGTGCGGTCTTCGCTGCACGTCATGACCTCAATAGGCTTGGCCAAGCGATAGGCACGGTCACAGCGACAACACCCACCGCAATCAACGTCATTCCGATCAAGGTCGATGTATCGAAGTTTTCGTCGAGAAAAATGATGCCGAGCGCAACGGCGAATCCGGCCCGGAGATAACCTCCGCTCGTGGTCCCGAGAGGACCCAAGGTCTGTACCAGGCGGAAATAGATCACCATGGCCAGCGCCGTGCAAATGACGGCGAGAACCATCACGGCGGCGATAGCGTCAGTGCTGGGCATCAGCGTCCACGGACGCTCGATCACGATTGCCGCAGGGACGATCATGATCGCTGCGGTTGTCATGGCGCCCGTGGCCGTGACGATGGCTGGAAGCTTGGCAAATCTCCGCCCCAAAATGGAGGCCAGCGCGTAGCAAAGACTGGCACTAAGCACTGCTGCCTGTGCCCAACCCGCCGATGTTTGGATGTCGCCAAGTGACTGGATGCCGATGATCACGACGACACCGAGGAGGCCCAGGCAAACTCCGACGATCTTCTGGCCGGTGACATGCTGGGCTCCATATCCCGTGACGAACGCGATCAGCAGGACGAACATTGGAGGCGTCGCATTCAGCACGCCGGTAAGGCCACTTGGAATGTACTTTGAACCCCATCCGAGAAGCGTGAACGGCAAGGCGCTCTGCAATAATCCCTGGACGAAGAGCTCCCGCCAGACCACGTGGTCCCGCGGAAGGGCATAGCCCCTCCACCGTGCCAACGCGGCCAGGAACACAGCGGCGACCGACACCCGTATAGCCGTTATGGTCAAGGGAGGTATCGTGGTTACGGCGACCTTGATCCAGGTGAATGAACTGCCCCAGATCAGGGACAGGAGAACCAAAAGACCGATCTCAATCCCAAGGCGGGAATTCATTTTTGTCGTCGGCAAATGCATTGGACTTTTTAAAAGGTGGGGTTTCGGGGGAGTTTCATTGCGCCGTGTCGTGAGGCGGGTTTCGTTAGGATGTTTCGCGCTTATGAGCACTCCTCCCTGTCCGGTCTGGCTCGGTCGACACTTGCGACCATGAACAGGTTGCCGTCGATGTCCTTGAGCGTGAAGAACGCTTCGTCGCGGATTGGCTCAAGCGCCGGCGCCTCAATCTTCCAGCAATGATCGTGGGCCGCCTGCAGGTCGTTCGCCCTGAAATAGAAGATCGGTTTGGCGTCGTGCGGGGCTGTGAAATCCTTGCTGTCGAGAATGAGCTTTGTTTCCCCGGTCATCGGCACGACCCATAAATGGTCGAAGAGGATGTCGCCTTCCGGGGAAACGCCGAGTAGGCGCGCATACCACGCCCGCGCTGTTCTGATTTCGCGAACGGGAATGAAAACAGCACCGATAGTCCCGCTTATCATACCTGCCTCCGGTATCCTGGGTCCCTGATTCTCAATTTGGGAACCGTGCGTTGAGAAACCGACCGCTCTCCGGAGCCCGGTATCGATCGTCATTGACTCTAAAAGAGGAACAGGATGACGGCTGCGAGCATCGCAACGACCAGGAAAGCCACGCCCAAAACAGTCAATTGAATCTGCGATCGACGCTCGGACGCCTCCGCAGAGGCCAACTGTATCGCCATCTCGACTTTTCCCGGTGACGCCATCAGCAGGAAAGCTGCGGCCACGTTGTGAATTCCCATGAACCAAAGCACATTCACCCCAAGTGATCGTGCGATTTCGGCCTGTGTCGAGGCGAACATAGCGTTGGCCCCACTGTTGGATCCAGTCACGAACCCACCCAAAGCGGCAACGAAGGGGGCCACCACCAGATAGGCGGTCCCGACACCGGACAAGGTCTGCGCCAGGAACGCAGCGATACCCGACATAGCCATCAAAACGCCCAGGACAATGAACAATCCCGTCACCGGTGCAACTTGGATCCAGAAAGCCCATGTGCGTTGCAAGGGCAGCGCCCGGAGGGATCCGCGTGCGAACCACAGTGCAGCAAGGAACAGCCAGAGCGCGGGCGAAGATACGTAGCGCCAGCTTTCGGACAGATCGGCCGCGTGCACGGCCCAACCGGAAACCAAGACTCCACCGAGAAGGATGGCGTAAGTCCAGAGGGTGGCTCGGCCACCGCTCTCCAGTGGCGTGCTGTTTTGAAGCCGCGTACCACGCAAAATATGCAAGGCGATCACGACCAGCGCACCCATTGCGCCTGCACTCGGGGTACCAAACGCCACGTTGGCTGCGGTAACGGAAACCGTCAGCACTATTCCCGAAAGCGCACCCTGTAGGATGGCGAGGCCTCGGCCTTCTCCAGATGCGGCCAACCACGCGGCAACGCATCCCGTGACTGTGAACGGAATGACACTCACAATCGCGGACGTAACCCCAAGATCATAAAAGGACAGACCCGACATGTTAGCGGCAATAAGCGTTCCCGGCCCCATCGATCCCCACGGAACCGCACACAGACCCAACAATCCTATGATCGCCACCTTGCGCACTGGTAGTCCGAAATTCGCGAGGAGTGGCACGCCGATGGTTATGCCGATGCCGAAACCCGTCAATGATTCCGCGAAAGGTGTAATGCCATGAACGACCAGAAGAACAGCCCGGACATCTTGACCGATGTGAGTGCGGACCCAGGTTGCAAGCGCGGCCTGTCCACCCGCTTGGCGTACGACTTCGGATAGCAGCAGTCCACCCGCAACAATCATCAGAACTTCGACGAGGACTGGAAGCCAGCGCGACGCCATCGTGACAAAGCTTTCCGGCGGTATCGGAAACGCAAGCACGATTGCCAATGCTGCTGAACTCACGCCAAGCAGTGCGGCGTGTAGAGATCGTGCGCCAAAAATGAGGGCCAGGATGGTCGAGAGTATCGGGAGCGCGCTAAGAAGGACAATCATGGTAAAGTACCGTTGCATTGCATATGCGCAATAAATATTGCCGATACGCAAGAGTCAAGGCCCGAGGTGTGATTTGGAAACGGACCAACAAGAACAGGATTCCCGCTTTGGAAATGCCGTGCGAACACGTCGTACTCAGCTGGGTGTAACGCTCGATCAGCTTGCCGGTACAAGCGGCGTCTCGGCTGCTGCATTGTCGCGCGTGGAGCGCGGTCTCCTCAGCCCGTCGCTGCGCAATGCCATCGCCATTGCACGCGGGCTGGGATGCGACCTTTCAGAGTTGGTCGAACCGGAAACAGCAGAGATTATTCGTGCCGGCGAAAACCTGCGCTTCTTCGACCAGGCCACCGGGATCGAGCGGTTGGCGCTGGCTCGTCCTAGCCCGGACGTCGAGCTTCTGTCGTACACCGTGCCTCCAGGCGCAACCTCCAGCCGTTTCGCTGCGCACAAGCCAGGAACCCGCGAGATATTTCATGTATTTGCGGGTCAGCTGGAGGTCTGCACAGTGCAGGAAACGGTTGTCTTGAACGCCGGCGATACGGCCACGCTGCGGGTGGACATGGAACATTGGTTCACCAGCACCGGAAAGGAACCGGCACGGCTCTTTCTCACGGTTCTCGGGCCCTGAGCCCTTTTGGTGTGGAGGACGGCCACTTCGATTGGGTTGGTGGCAGCAATCTGCGGTGCGCGGTCCAAGGCACCCCCCCACCCCCTCACCTTCCTGAGCTGAAGGTGACGAATGGGCAAAGCTAACGCATTCCGGCACAGTGCCGATGCCGAAGCCGGACGGGGAGTGATGGCGTGTGTCAATTCGGGGGCAAGCAGAGCGGACAGTCCATCGATAGACGGTGGGTTTCGCAAAGTGAGAGTTGACCGTTTTCGATGGCGAGGCGACACTTGCAACCGAAAGCAAGGCAGGAGGAAAAATGATGGCCGAGCCAGACCCCTGGCGTCACATGGCAAGCGCGCCGAAAAACGGCAGTCGGATCCTCGTCACGATCCGCCCGTCCGAACAGGGGGCGGCAGAAGTTGATCTTGCCTATTGGTCGAATGGCGACCAGTTCGGCGCAGAAGGCTGGCGCGCCTCTGATTCCTCGCCCGGCCGCATAATCGAATACGCCGAGCCCGAATTGAAGTGCTGGATGCCGATGCCTTCGGCCAATCTCACTCGCACCTCGATGCCCTCCCCCTGGGAAGGCGATGACGAGCGAGAGCTCGACGGGTCAGGAATTTAAGAACGCGCGCTGCCGATCATCTGAGTTGACCGTAGCGAACACAACCTGTCTGCCGTCCTCCGTGACCGTCTGGCAGTGGCACTCAAGATAGAGTGTGAGAATTCCTCGCAGTGCTGCTACCGTCAGCGCCATGGACGACGGCCGGAAACCAAATCAGGAGCTACAGTCGTCTCCGCGTTTGCCGACGGACCGAGTACTGGGATGGCAGCATGCAAGTACGCAGAGGCCACCTATGTGCACCAGAAGGGAACGGCGTGACGATCGATCATGACGCGCAACAGATCGGCTCGCTGATCATTGCAAGCTTTCGCCAGGTGACAGGTCGCAGCCTGATTGAGCCAGCGGCGGACAGCAGATGGCTCTATGCGTCCGCTCCATTTGCCGTGCTCGCGCACGATCGATCCGATGATCCGCGCTTCATCTACGCAAACAAAACCGCCCAGGACTGTTTCGGGTATAGTTGGGACGAGTTTGTCGGGATGCCGTCGCGCCTTTCCGCACAGGCCCCTGAGCGTGAAGAAAGGCAGCGCTTTCTAGACAGCGTTTCTGCCCAGGGTTTCATTGATGACTATCGCGGCCTTCGCATCGCGAAATCCGGGCGCCGGTTCTGGATCGAACACGCCACCGTCTGGCAGCTTGCGCGCTCCGACGGCGAGTATCTCGGTCAAGCCGCCGTCTTTCATAGCTGGAAAGATCTGTAATCCGCCCATCCAACCAGCTTTCGGCGACCGGCGGAACGTATCAGGCGGCTTGCAGGATGCTCACGGAGCTCCGGTTGCGCTCCATCGCCGTGCGTGGGCCGGCCAAGATCATCTTCCACCCGTGCCTCCCTATTATTTTGTGGCCGCCTTTAGCACGTCTTCCTGCAAGTCCGCCGCATCGGCGAGAATGGCGGCGGTCTCGTTCAGCAGGACGTCTTTCGCATTCTTGCGGGCGTTCTCAAGCGCAATATCGGCACTCAGGCTGCGCTCGTTGGCATAGAGACCATCATCTTCACCGGCATTTCCGCCGTCACCGTCCTGCGCTCGATCTTTCAACCGCTTTTCTCTGTCAGCCATCTCTCTGCGACGTTCGGCTTCGTTAAGGGAGATAACCCCTTTCTCGCGCTGCGCCTTCACGTCTGCAATGTCCTTCAGCAGGCGCTGGAAATCCGGATTGCCCTCAACCCGTGCATCGTGGCGGCCTTGGAGTGTCGGCAGCACTGTCATGACAGTGTCGGCGGGCGCATAGTTCGCGGGCTTGATCTGTGCCCACGGCAGGGCATTGTCATAACTGGTTTCGCCAAAGCTCGTCGGATCGGAAAGTCCCGGCAAGCTGATATCAGGCGTCACGCCGCGCAGCTGCGTCGTGCCGCCGTTGATCCGGAAAAACTGTGCAATCGTCACTTTCAGCTCGCCGAACTCCGGCTTGTTGTTGCGCGCCATATCGTCGAGATTGACGACAGTTTGAACCGTGCCCTTGCCGAAACTGGGCTCGCCAACGATCACGCCCCGACCGTAATCCTGAATAGCTGCGGCAAAAATCTCCGACGCCGATGCCGACCCGCGATTGATCAGCACACCCACAGGGCCTGTCCAGACGGGTTCTGGCAAATCAGCGTTTCTTATCGCGACCTTACCGTCGCTATCGCGTTGCTGAACGACAGGTCCCGTGCCGATGAACAGGCCGGTCAAGTCAATCGCCTCGTCCAGGGAGCCGCCGCCATTGTTGCGCAGGTCAATGAGAACGCTGTCGACTTTCTCCTGCTTCAGTTCGTCGAGGAGTTTTCTGACGTCGCGACTGGCACTTCGATAGTCCTTGTCTCCCTTGCGTCGGGCCTCAAAGTCCTCATAGAACGCCGGCAGAGTAATCACTCCGACTTTGCGCGTGGCATCGCCCACTTTCACAGACAACACGGCCTTCTGGGCAGCCTGCTTTTCGAGACTGATCTTGTCGCGCACCAGGCTGACGACCCTATGCGTGGCATCTGTTCCCGCATCCGCCGGCAAGATGTCCAAGCGTACGACGGACCCCTTTTTTCCTCGAATCAATTGCACGACTTCATCAAGGCGCGTGCCAACGACTTCCTTTATCGCCCCATCTTTGCCTTGGCCCACGCCGGTAATGCGGTCTCCGACCGCGAGCTTGCCAGACAACTGCGCCGGCCCACCCGGCACGAGCTCACGGATCGTCGTGTAATCGTCGCGCTCCTGCAGCACGGCACCGATACCAACCAGCGAAAGCTTCATCGCGATATCGAAAGCGGCCGAGGCGTTCGCGCCGAAATAATCCGTGTGCGGATCGACCGACGTCGTGTAGGCGTTCATGAACGACTGGAAAACGTCGTCGCTCTTATACTTGTAGGCGCGCTCGAGTGCGTTGGCATATCGCTTGTCGAGCGTTTCGCGAATAGCCGCATCGCTCTTGCCGCCCAGTTTTAACCGCAACCAGTCGCTTTTAACGCGTTTGCGCCAAAGCTCGTTGCTCTCGGCCTCCGACTGCGGCCAAGGCGCTTTGTCGCGCAGCACGGAGTAGTCTTCCTTCGCGCCGAAATCGAAGTCCTGCTTAATCAACTGGCGCGCGTAGTCCATACGGTCGACAACGCGCTTGCCATAGACGTTGAAGATGTCGAACGGAATCTTCAGGTCTTTCCGTTCGATGGCGTCGTCGATCTCGCTGCGGTCCGCCATGAACCTGTCAACGTCTGCTTGCAGGAAAAGCGCGCGGTCCGGATCAAGCGACTCGATGAACCGATCCATGATCCTTGCCGACAAGGCGTCATCGAGCGGAACGGGCTTGTAGCTGAAGCGCGTCAGAAATTTTGCACTCAACTGGGCAGCTTTTGCCTGTTGCTTAACCGGCTCCAATACGGGCGGTGAGGCGACGTCAGCATATGCGGGCTGTACGACAGCCAGAAGCGCGCCAAGGAAGACGTGTGAAATGCGCATTCAGCGTTGATCCAATTCTTAATGCCGAGTGTCGATCTGCAATCTAGGTGGCGCAATTATGGTTTTTTGGCAACCGAGTCGATCATGCGGCACATCCAAAGGTCCTTCGGCTCGAGGAGATTGATGCAAAACTGCGGGCGGCTGAGGCGTGCAAGATGACCGATGCAGGCCTTCACAGGCGCCACTCGGCAGGGCGGCGATGCCGTCGTTTCCAAAATAAGCCCGCGGGCGTAAGGCCGAATTTACTCGAAAATTCAAGCTCCTGCCTGCTTTTGTTTCCGAGTTGGATAGCCGGAATTCCCGCGGCGAGTTCACGCTTTGAAATGAACCGTCACGTAAAATGACTTCCTATTCCGGGTCAGTGCGGTCATGTGATGATTGAAGTTCGTCTGAGCCATTGCTCGACGACCAACGGACCAAAGAGCAGACAGCATGGAAAACCCGATCGCATTGAATCGCATCGCCGAAAACAACGTCTTCCGTAAGGGGGATGTTTTCGTCCTTTTCGGCGAACTGTTCGGTCGCGGATATGCGACTGGCCTGCTCGATGAAGCCCGGCGGGCTGGAATGGAGATCGTGGGCATCACGGTCGGGCGGCGCGACGAGAATAACACGCTGCGGCCCCTGAACGCCGAGGAGCTCGCTGCCGCCGAGGACCGATTGGGCGGGCGGATCATCAACATACCTCTGATGGCTGGCTTCGATCTCGACGCGCCGGCGGGTGGCCCCACTCCCACGGATCTTCTCGCGACCATGACGCTCGAGAGCTGGGAACAGGACGCAATCGACTGGGATTACATCGCGCAGTGCCGGGAGATCGCTACCGCCCGATTTACGAATTCGCTTGCGCAGGTCATGGCCGTTCTCGATGGAATGATCGCCGACGGACGCAATGTCTTCTTCGCGCATACGATGGCCGGAGGCATCCCGAAGGCGAAGGTGTTCCTGGTCGTTGCCAATCGAATCTACAAGGGTCGTGGTGCCCGCCACATGTCGTCGCAAGCCCTGCTCGACAGCGATATGGGCAAGCTGATCCTGCAGAACTTCGACGAAGTCTCCGCAATCACCTTTCAACATCTCATCGACTTCAGCGCGGCGATCCGTAAGCGCGTGGAGGCATCGGGTGCTCAGGTCCGGTACACGGCCTACGGCTATCACGGAACAGCGGTCCTGATCGACGGAAGCTATCGTTGGCAGACCTACACCAACTACACCCAGGGTTATGCCAAGATGCGGCTCGAAGGCATCGCGAAGGATGCGTGGGCAGCCGGTATCAAGGCAACCGTTTATAATTGCCCTGAAATCCGGACCAATTCGTCGGATGTCTTCACGGGGATCGAGCTTCCCCTGATACCGCTGCTGCTTGCCTTGAAGAAAGAGAACGGCGGCCAATGGGCTGAAGAGCAATGGCAGGCATGCCAGCAGCTTCTGGCAGACGGTTTCACGATGAACGATGTGATTCGCAAAATCACTGACATGCAGGCCAATGAGGTCATGCGTCCGTTCTACGACTTCTCGGCGTGGCCGATGGCAAACAGCCAGGCACAATCCGATCTGACGATCGGCACGTCCAACGAGATCACGCAGATGCACCGGGACGGCAAGGCGATGATCAGCGACCTCTTGAGTGCGCTCGTCGTTGAGGCGACCGGCCAGCTCATTTTTGCCGAATCCTCAGCCCCCACCGGCCCCGTCCAGTGGCTCAACCACGACATCGTGGCACGGCGACTGAACGCTTCCCACCTGAAGGCCGAGTCTCTCGCACCTACGATCGCGCAAGGGACGACAGGCTCTAACCTTGAGGTGGCCTGACAGCTTCCCAATCCAGGGCATCCCGCCTTCAAGCGGGATGACTGAAGGTCCCGCCGACATCATTTACGAGCAGTAAGGGCGTTGCCGTCAATCCCGGAGCCGCTGCGGGGCCAGCGCCATTGTCTGGGCATAAGCGAGTGGCGACCGGTTGCCTGGAAGGTTTTCGTCCAGTACCAGCGTTTTCAGATCGTCGGCACGAATGTCGAGAGATATAGCACGCTCGAGCTTGTCGATCGACCAGACCGCATAGCCGAATGCCGGGTCAAACCCACAATCGCAGCCGCAATCGCCCTTAGCGATTTTCGACGGTCTTTCGGATAGGCACATGATCTGTGGCTTTGGTAGCTTGTAGCAATGCCCCTCATACGCATAACCATAAATCACGCCAATGCTATTAATGTAATTCTTCGGAACGTTCATGCTAACAGGGAGGAAGCTGTAATACTCCCCGTCAAAGACAGCGATTGTTACGCCATCACCGACCACTCCTGAACTCTTCATTATGTAGTCGATAATATCTCCTATGCGCTTCAGAAGCTCGTCGGCAATTTCGGCGTTTCCGAGGCTTTTCAATCTTTTTTCGAGGTCGGATATAGCTTCCCTGATCGCCTCGTCTTTCTTCTCTCTTTCATAGAACTGGGCTGGTCTTCCATATAACCTAACGTCGCCCGGGCGATAATATCGATAGTCAATGATATCTTTCAGATTTTGCACGGTTCCAACAACGGGATTAACACAGCAATCACTCATCTTTCCCTCCTTTGGCTTACCTTGAAGCGATGATTTCACGCCAAGCGAAATTCTCTTCGAGCAGTTCGGCTGCCGTACCTTGCGCCGCGGCAGTGACGGCATTTGCCGCTTCCTCAAGACGCAGTGTGTTCGGATCAAGCGTTTTCAATGCAGTCGCAAGTGCCGCGCCCACCGCGTCGCGTGCGGCGGTCAGTGCAAGCTTGAAATACAATGGCTTGGTACTGAACGCCTCTGCTGTTGCCTGGCGAAACGTGTCGAATTCGTCCTGCGCCAGTTCGCGCAGATCGACATCCAGAAGCCGTCTGTCGGCGCAACCATTTGCGACCAGATCGCGATGATAGAGCGCGACGATGCTGTCGAAAATGGCGCCAACGAACGGCAGCGCGCGGTCGTGCACCTCACGGGTAACCGCGGACATTCGCCGGAAATTGGTCGCCAGGCGGATCTGCGTCTCAGGGCTTGTCTCCGCAAAGCGATTCAGCTCGTTGTAGAGCAGCAGATTGCCTCTCGTTCGCCGCAAGAGCCGGTCGATGGCGGAATCGAAATGCAGGAACGAGATCAGTGAAACACAATCCGAAAAAGCTTCGGAGAACGAAAAGAAGTCGCCATCAGGCGATGTCACGGTTGGAATGCCCGTCTCCGAGAGCATGACCAGATGCCCGACCTCGTGCGCGATCGTGTCGAAGTTCAACGCATAGGGTCTCAGTATGCCATCGACGTCGGAACGCCCCAGTTCAAGAAAGCCGTAGCCCGCTTGTGCATTGTCCCAATCGACAAATGGAACGATTTCAAGCCTTGGAAAGGTTTGATCGAAGAACCAATGGACCCGCTGCCCCAAATAGCTCTGCCAGATATCGAGTACGAAACGGACGCAGGCGTAGGCGTGGACAGCAAGAAAGGGGCGCGAGGTTGGATCGATGTTGTCGAAGTGACGGTCCGGCCCCGGCCTCACCGGCGCGCGCTTTGCTCCGCCGAATGGCGGCAAGTTCGCGAAGCCATAAGGTTGCTTGTCATAGAGCGGATCGGCGACATACATGGAGAGGTCGCTGGGGCCCTCGCCTATTTCGTCGCGTGGGATCGACAACCACACGCGATCGGGCTGTTCGTATCCTGGAATAAATGGTGGCTGGGGATAAATCCAAAAGCGCGTGCCGACGCGCGCATTGCCGGAGTCGGGGGCCTCGTCTCGAATCAGACGCATCGCACAGTTGCCCCCACGATGGAAAATCCGACAATTAAGGATTCAATTTATAAGTGTTAACTAATTCTGAGTCAATGCCGCTCGCCTCGAGATCCCGGACAAAGGTGTTCGTTGCGACCCAGGCATCGCTCACGCGATGCCCTGCATTTCCCTGACGCAGGAGGGTTTGAGCGCTCCGCAGCGCCAGGAGAGCATCGAGCTTTTTTTGCCCCACGATGTCCTTTCGCAATTCCTTGATATCCTCCTTCCGCCACCCTGCGGTGTGCAAAATCGCTTCGAGCCGGCGCTCTCGAAAATTCGTGTTTCGCGCCATTGTTGTGAGCAAGTCGCGTTCGGCGTCCGTCAGCAAATTCCGGCGCGCCAGACTGGCAAACGTCCTTTGGAGATCGACCTGTGCGTCTGTCAAAGGGAGAAAACCAAGCTCCGGCGGCCCCGAAAGGACGGCGACCGCATCATCGGGTGCAAGCCGCCAGCGCCGATACCACCTGTAGATCACGCCGACACCGATCATGCCGAATTCATTAAGTTCCGCTGCCCTGAGGGCGCCCATGCTTGCCGCGCCGATCACGACGATGCCCTGCGCCAGCGCCCATAGGATTTCCTTGTGTCGGACAGCCGGTCTGTCCTCGAATTGACCGTCGATCAGGATCATCGCCCGCGGACGGAATGCGTGGGCGGCAAGCAGAATGTCGCCTTGCGCGGCGGGCTGCAGGTAGATGGCGTCGAGAACCGGCGCCGCCTCGGCCAACCGAAGCGTCGGACCAAGAAACACCAGGATCGGACCATTTTCGCTCGCATCGGTCATGTGAGCACTCACCGCGGGATCGAAAAGGGACTGGCGCCGGGAAGGATGGTTCGCACGCACTCAACGCCTGCTTCGACGTCCGTTCCCACCGGCACAGCCAATATGGGCCCAATGCCGGCGGAAAGGACCCTGTCGATGAGCGAGCCGAAATCCGAAACGACGCCCGCTTCGAGTGCCGGGGGAGGCAATCCGGATGTATCGACAAGTATCAGTTGGCGGGCCTTGGCGACGATCCGGTCGGTGCTGCGCCTGTAGTGCTCCCGCGTTTGATCGTCTCGCGCGCCTGATATCGCCCCGGCCCGCGCGGACAAGGCTTCGAGCATCGCGCTTTCAGCCGCCGCAGCGACGCTTGGCCCTGCCGCATAGCCTTCGGTCGGAAGCGCAAGGATCGGTTCGCCGGGACCCGTCTCGATCGTCTGGCACCAGACCACCGGAACATTTGCTGGCGAAGGTGCGAGCCAAAGGCCGAAGGAAATGTGATGCTCGCCCGCAACGGACAGTATGTGATCGACGCCTTCACCCAGCCCGAGGGGGGACATGCGCATTCGATCGAAGAAGCCGTGGGTGGCGAAGGCACGAGCGATAGCGTCGCGCTCGATACATTCGAACAGCCCATGCAGGAACGCATCGAAGACGGTCCGATGGCAGGCGAGACCCGTGGTCGTGCGCAGGAACAGGCCATCATGGGCGGGTGGCGGATCCGTGTAGCAGGTGTGAACAAGTTCCAGGGGGACCGGTTGCGGGAGGCCAGCCGCGATATCGATGCCGGTGATCCAGGGTATCGTCCTTTGGCGCCAGTTCCGCTGGCGATCGTGCGTCAGCAAATTTTCAAACAGACCGCCAGCGATCTGGAGTTCGTCCGCCGTCGCGGAAAACACCCGCTCCGGCGGAATGGCTTCGGCGTAGAACCGCTCAAGCGATTCCATGATCGCCCCCACTGCCGCTCCCGCCTTGGTAAGCCCGCGCCCGAGCGACGAGACTTCGGAAAGGGCGGCGGGTCGAACGGCCTGAACGACCGGCAGGCCGATCCGGTCAAGTCCGGTCAGATCACCGATCCGGGTTATGAGAGCACGACGGCAGAGCGGGAGAATTGAACGCAGGCATTGCTCAGAATCGTGCGGACCTGCGGAGTGCGAAAAGGGGGTGCGAAGGCCCGTAATGACGGCGTCGCGAAAGGTTGCGAGCCTGCCGTCAAGACTTGACGGATCGTTCGGTGGCGGGCCTGCTGGTTCAACGTTGAACGGCAACGCCAAGCTCCTGGATTGAATGCCTGGCGCGCTTTAGAAGCGCCTTTGCTCCTTGGCTCTCGGCAATTTCCACGGCTGAGGTAAGGTCGGCGATGATCGCCCCCCTGGCGGCGTTGCCCCGCGCGTTGAGAACGGCGCGTCGACGGTAAAGCTCGGCGAGCCAGTAAGCATGCCCGGTCTCCCTGGATTTTTCGATCGCGTCGTTCGTAACCTCAACGGCCGATTCATATTTTCCCGCACGCCCGAGCAATGTGGCGTGCATGGAGAGATAGATCGGGAGATCGGCGACAGCGCCGAGGCTTCGCAAGAGTGACAGCCCTTCGAGAAACATCGCATGCCCGCTTGTGAGACTTTCCCCATGCGCGCGGGCCCACCCGGCGAAGAGCAACGACAGGCCGGACAGCGACTGCATCTCATGCAACTTCGCGAAGTCTGCCATTCTGTTGGAAATTTCGGCGAGACGCGCATAATCGTCCCGGTAAAATGCGGAAACCGCTTCCGTATCAAGCGAATGCGCCGTACTCGGCGCGTGTGATATCCGGTCAACGAAGGCAACCATCTTCGACAGAGCCGTATCGGATGCTTTCGATTGTCCCGTCAGCCATAGCGAAAGTGCCAGTTGCCCTAGACCGCACACCTTGGCGTCATGGCCGCCGAATAACGTTCGGCTGGTCTTGGCCGCTTGCTCGTCATAAAGCGCCAGTCCAGCCTTGATCGCATCCTGGGCCTCCTGATGGTGCCCGAGGTTGAAATCAATGGCCCAGATGCAATGATTGACCTGGAGCTTGATCTCAGAATCTTCCGCCCCGGCCAGCATCGCTCGCACTTGCAGAGCGCGATCGTGCATAATGCGAAAATCCGTTCCTGTGAGCCACCATCCCCAATAGATCGGAAACCATCTGGATTGATCTGCCATCGGCTGCCGACGGGCGATGGCCACGCCATCTTCATAGAGCTTGCGTGCCGGAGGTGAGTTCAGTCCGACAAGACCGGTCAGGATTGGACCGAGCGAAGTCAGTGCGGTCAGCTGTAGTGGCTCGATCGCATGTCCCTCGCCCAATTGGTCGCAAACCGCCAAGGCGTGCTCCAGATAGTTGCGCGCCTCCACCATCGCCGATCGGCTCGAACTTTCCTTGCCCGCCGCAGTGTACAGTTCGATCGCGCTTTCGATGTGTCCTGCGCGTTCCGCATGTTCGGCAAGTCTTCCGGTGTCGATCCAGGCGGCCAATTGGCGGTTCTGACTGACGGCCAGGAACAGCCGCCGGTGCAATGCCTGCCGCTGCCTGCGCAAGAGCGCGTTGTAGATCGTTTCCTGAATCAAAGCGTGACGGAAACCGTAGGCGGCATGTCCCCGCGCCCTGATCCGCACCAGGAACCCTGAATCGCTGAGGGTCTCTGCCGCCCTGGCCAAAGACGTCTTGCCAACGCCTGGCAGCAGCGCGCGAAGCAACGACAACGTGAATCGGGTGCCCGCGACCGCTCCCGCGCGCGCCACCTCTCTGGCTGTACCCAGGTGATTGAGCCGTGCGTCCAAGATCTCCTCGAACGCGGACACATGGCTGGGCTTAACGTTGTCTGACAGGCTCATAGTGTCCGCGGCAACATTCTCGGAGATCCATTGGCATATCTGCTCGATGAAGAGTGGAACGCCACCGGATATCCTCTCCATGACGTCGTAGAGCCCAGGGAGCATTGCCTGCCTCTGTTCCGGCCATCTTGCCTCTATCGCCTGTCGTGTTTCGTCACGATCAAGCGGGGCGAGCGTCAGACGCGTGACGTTGGCCGCATCCAGCCAGTCCGCCGCAAATCCAGGACGTGAGGTCGCGACGAGAAGAATCGGAAGCTGGCGCGCAACCCGAGCCGCCTCCGCCAGCAAATCCTGGGAGGTCGGATCGATCCAGTGGATGTCTTCGACGGCGAGCACGATCGGGCCATTGGCACACAACCCCGCGAGTGCGTGAAACACAGCGCGAAAAGCTTTTTCCCGGATGGCTTTGGGGTCGTTATCAGCGAGTTGCTGATTTCGCCCCATTGCGCCCAGCAAATAGGCAAATGTTTCAATCGTTTCCGCGTCGCGAATGCCGTTCCGTTCAAATGGCGTTGCCACAGCGTGTGCTGACAGGCCCAGTTGATCGTCCTGTCCAGACGCAGCAGCCATTATGCTGTTCAACAGGGGATGCAGCGTCGAGCGATGCCCGCCCGGCAAACACTGAAAGAAGAAGAGCCCTGATCGCCGGTCACGCGTCATCTTGCGGATTTCCCGCAGGAGTCGCGACTTCCCGATGCCTGCGTCTCCCTCAAGCAGGAGTATCTCGCCACCCGTCGCGGCGACCCTTTCCCAACAGGCGGCGATCGTTTTCAACTCGCTTTCGCGGCCAATGAAGCGTCCACCAAGGCTACCGAATGCGTAGAACCTGTCGACCTCGATCTTGTGTCCGAGTGCACGCCACACTTTTTCCGGTGCCGTGAAGCCCTTCAGCGTCTTCACGCCTTCGAACACGAAAGCATGTGACCTGCCGGCCAGGTCGCGTGTGTCGCCTGAAACAAACACGGTGTCTGGTGTCGCGATCTCTTCCAGGCGGGTGGCTATGGCAAGTGCGGCACCCGTAACCGGTTCGCCTTTTTCATCCGGCGTCTCTTGAATGAGCGCGACGGATGTCGCGATACCGACGCGCACGTGCAGGTCGTCACGCCCCGCTTCCCGGCCAACGCGCGCGCAGCCTTCGACGATCCCGAGACCCGCGCGAATGGCGAGCGATGCTGCATCCTTCGCACCGATCTCGATCGGGAAGAGCGCCACGCCGCCGTCACCGGCCTCATGCTGCACGACGCCGGAATGGGAGGCTATCGACTGTTTCGCCGCATTCTGAAATGCAGCCATCAGTTCCTGATAGTCTTCTATGTCGAGCAGGTGGAGAAGTCGCGTCGACCCGACGAGATCATAACAGAGGGCGGTGACGATCCGCCGCTCGCCTCCATATTCGGAGAGGCGTCCCTTGCGCCCCGAAGATTTCGTCGGTTGTCGTGGTTTGCTGACCCGACTTTCGAGCATCTGCCGCCCCTAAGCTCGCGTGTACGCTGGCTCCACAGTTCCCCTTAAATATATAGCATAGGCGATTGGCGTTCGCTTGTCGTCTGCATCGCCAAGCTCTTCTATCGTCATCGCCGCCGTCTCTTCGCGGCCATGCATATTTCGGCGCGCAGAGTGCGGTGGGCGGTCGGTTCACTGCCCTTCGAACCGGCAAGAACGACCACGTCGCCCACTGCGCACTTCCAGGCTCGCCACATTAACCCCGGCGTGCCGAAGCGACCTCGGCGCCGGTCGGATTTCGTCCGTATCCCATCAACTGGCGTGTGTACTCCTCGGCGGGTGCAGTCGATATCTGCTCGGTTGAGCCGGCTTCGATAATGCGACCGCCGCGCATGACGACGAGCGTATCGGAGACATGCCGCACGACCTTGAGATTGTGGGTGACGAACAACATCGACAGCCCCAACTCTCGCTTGAGATCTTCCAGAAGGTTCAGGATCTGGGCCTGAACGGAGATATCGAGTGCCGAAGTGGGTTCATCGAGAATGAGCAGCTTGGGTTGGAGGACCAACGCTCGCGCGATAGCGACGCGCTGTGCCTGTCCACCCGAAAGCTCCCGCGCCCGACGGCTGAGAAATGTGCCAGGCAGCCCGCAACGCTCGAGCATCTCGGCTGCGCGCAGGCGCAGCTCCTCGGCAGGGACACGGCCTTGTGCCGTCATCGGCTCAGCCAGAATTTCCGCAATGGTCAGCCGCGGACTGAGGGAGAGGAATGGGTTTTGCGCAACGACGCCGATCGCGCGGCGCCGCTCGCGCAGACGCTGCTCCGGCAACGCCAGCCAATCGTCGCCGTCGAGGCGGATGGTGCCGCTTTCGACCGGAACAAGCCGCAGGATCGCCCGTAGCAGGCTGCTCTTGCCCGAGCCCGATTCACCGACAAGGCCGAGCGTGCTGCCGGTCGCCAGTTCCAGGCTGACCGCATTGACCGCCGGCGGCGGCGGCGCGGAGAAAAGACCCGTCCGACGGTAACGAACCACGAGATCGCGGATCTGCAGCAGTGGCTCATCCATGGTGCGGCTCCAGGTGACATGTCCAGCAATGGTTCCCATCGTCTCGTTCCGGCGGCTTCGCCTCGCGACAGACCGCCATGGCGCTCGCGCAGCGCGGCGCGAAAGGACAGCCCTCGATCACGGCAAAGGGGGATGGAATGTGGCCCTCGATCGACGCCAGCCTCTCGCCCTTGGCCACCGCATCGGGCAGAGCGGCGAGCAGCGCCTGTGTGTAAGGGTGGCGCGGCGCGGCCAGAAGTTCATCGGTGCGCCCCGCTTCCACCGTATGGCCGGCATAAAGCACTGTCGCGCTGTCGCAGCATTCGGCAACCACGTCCATGTCGTGCGTGATCATCAGCACCGTCAGGGCACGTTCCTGGACAAGGCGTTTCAGCAGTGCCAGCACCTGTGCGCCAACCGTAACGTCGAGTGCAGTCGTCGGCTCGTCGGCAATGATGAAGTCGGCCCCCGTCGCGAGCGCTTGCGCAATGACCACGCGCTGCTGCATGCCGCCCGAAAGCTGATGCGGGTAACTCTTCAGCACCCGGCGTGGATCCGCAAGACCGGTTGCAGCCAGCAGTTCCTCGGCGGCGGCGCATCGCTGGAAGCGCGGCAGGCCGCTATGGCTCTTGAGCACGTCGTCCATCTGCCGGCCGATCCGCAGCACAGGATTGAGGGCAGCGGCCGGGTCCTGCGATATCATGGCAATGCGCCGGCCGCGCAGACTTTTCGCAACATCGAGAAGGTTCAGCCCGTCGAAGCGAAAGGCGTCAGCCGAGACGCGCGCGCTTTGTGGCAACAGGCCGAGCAGCGCCATGCCGGAAATGGTCTTGCCGCAGCCGGATTCCCCGATCAGACCGTGGATCGTGCCGCGTTCGATCGACAGGTCGACGTGACGAACGGCGTGGATGGGATTGTGGAGGCTGCCGAAGCGGATAGCCAGCCCCTTGATTTCAACGAGCGACATCGCCCTGCCCTCCATCGTCGCCGCGCAACGCATCTCCCAACACCGAAAAAGCCAGCGCCAACACGAAAATGGTCATGCCCGGGGCGGCCGCATACCACCAGCGCAACGGGAAGAAGGCGCGGCCGGCGTTGACCATCTGCCCCCAGTCGGCCGTCGGCGGCAGGATGCCAAGTCCGAGAAACGATAGTGCCGATGCCGTGAGCAGTGCCGGGCCGAAATCGATCGCTGCCTGTACAGCAAGGGGCCTGCTGGTGCTCGGCAGAATGTGCCTGAGAATGATTGTGCCGTGCGAGACCCCCATCACCCTTGCCGCCTCGATATAAGGCTGGCCGCGCAGGACGAGGACCTCGGCGCGCGCCAGCCGCGCATACCAAGGCCACCAGGTGACGGCGACTGCAACGGTGGCGTTGACCATGCCCGGCCCCATTGCCGCGGCCATCAGCACCGCCAACAGAAGCGCCGGGAACGCGAGGAAGACGTCAGTGACGCGCATCAGCGCATCGTCGATCCATCCGCCGAAATAGCCCGCCAGCAAGCCAATCGGCAGGCCGATCACCAGCGAAAGCGCGACGATCAACAGGCCGGTGGTCAAGGAGACCCGTGCGCCGTAGATAACGCGGCTGACCATGTCGCGGCCGAGATGATCGGTTCCCAGCCAATACTCCGTCGACGGCGGCGTTAGCTTGTCGGCGATGTTGGGCGCACCCAACCCCTGCGCCGGGAAAGGCGCGACCACAGGCGCGAAGATCGCCAGCAACGCGACGAAGATGATGAAGAAGAGGCTGATGGAACCGGCCCAGCCCAGCCGCTTGAGCAGATCGCGCATCACAGGGCCACCCTCGGGTCAAAGATCGCCTGTGCAAGGTCGATCAGGAGGTTCATCGCGACATAACAGATCGTCACCACCAGGGTTGCCGCGGCAATCACCGGGAAGTCCTTTGACAAGATCGCCTCGGAGACGTAGCGGCCGAGGCCTGGCCAGGCGAAAATGATCTCGACCAGCACGGCGCCGGTCAGCGCATAGGCAAAACTCAGGCCGACCACGGTGAGCGCGGGACCAATGGCGTTCGGCAGTGCATGTCCGAAGAGGATGCGAGAGCCCGAAAGGCCGAGCGCACGAGCGGCAACGATGTGCCGACGCTGCAGGATCTCGATCATCGCCGATCGGGTGAGCCGCATGGCGACACCCGCGGGATAGCTGGCGAGCGTTAACGCCGGCAACACGAGATGCGACAAGGTGTCGAAGAAGGCCGCAGGGCGCCCGGCCAAGAGCGAATCCACCAGGTTGAAGCCGGTGACGGACGGTAACGGCGCAAGCACCGCGAACTCCTTGGACAGCCTGCCGGAGAGCGGTAGGATGCCAAGCCACTGGGCAAAGAAGGCTTGCAGCAGCATGGCCAGGAAAAACGTCGGCATCGCTACGGCGGCAATCGAACCCAGGCTGCCTAGTCGATCGAGCAACCCGCCCCGCCCGGCTGCCGTCAGTACCCCGGCAGGCACGCCGATCAGCAAAGCCAGCACGGTGGAGAAGACGGCGAGTTCCAATGTTGCCGGCAGAAAGACGGACAGGTCATCGGCGATTAGCCGCCGCGTCTTGTAGGAAACGCCGAATTCTCCAGTCGCCATTCGCGCGGCAAAGGAGAAGAAGCGCTCATGCAGCGGCGCGTCGAGCGCCAGAACCTTGCGCGCTGTCTCGATCTGTTCCGCCGTCGGGCGAGGCCCGGCATAAAGTGCGGCCGGATCTGACGGCACCACCTGAGCCACCACGAAGACCAACAGAGTGACCCCCAGCACCACAAAGACCGAAAGTACCAGGCGTCGTAACAAATAGCGCATCAGGTGCATGACGCTTCGCTCCCTGCCCTAGCGGCTCAGTTCGTGCACGAAGGTCACGTGGCCATAGGCCGGGTTGTCGGCGTAGTTCTTGATATCTGCGCGGATAATGTGGACGTTGGGCTTGTCGACGACAAACACCGCTGCCGCCTCGTCGATCAAGATGCGCTGCGCCTTCTTGAACGAGACCTCCGCCGCATGTCTGTCGGTCGCCGACAGCGTGTTCGCCTCGTCAATCAGCTTGTCGAATTCCGGATTGGCGTAATAGCCGAGGTTGAAATTCGGTGCGGTCTCGGAATGGAACAGGTTGAACAGGTAATCGTAGGGCGTGACGAAGGTTGGCCACCAGTACATCAGGAAGATGTCCTGCCCTGCGGCAGGGTCGGCCTTGGCCAGTTGCCACTGCGCCTCCCAGGCCATCGGCTGCAGCGTCAGCGTAATACCCAACTGTTCGAGATTGGCCTTCCACAGTTCGCCAGCCAGCGCTTCGAGCGCGTCGCCCGTCGCATAGGTGAGCGTCAGTTCCAGTCCGCCTTCGGCAATACCGGCCTCCGCCAGCAAGGCTCGGGCCTTGTCGAGATCCGTTGCCGGGATCGGCGCCTCCGCATCGTGTCCCCAGATACCTGGCGGGATGACACCCCTGGCGCGCGCGCCGAGACCGGCGGTTCCGGCAGAGATGACATCGTCATAGGGAAAGGCGATCGAGAGTGCCTGACGCACCTTGGCGTTGTCGAGGGGCGCACGGCGCGTGTTATACATGCCGACAAGCGTTTCGAAGGACGGGTTTGAAACAACGCTCAGCTCGGGATGCTCTTTCAGACTTTCGAGATTGTCGTAGGGGATGCCGAAGGTCCAGTCGGCCTCGCCGCTTTCGAGCTTGCTCTGGGCCAGCACCACATCTTCGATGATCTCGAAGACCACCTTGTCGAAGGCACCCTCGGACCAGCCGCCCCAATAGCTGTCGTTGCGGGTGAGGATCGCGCGCTGGCCGGGCTCGTAGGATTCGATCCTGTAGGGGCCGGTGCCTGCGCTGTTGCCGGCATTGAACCAGGCGTTGTCCTTGTCGATCGAGGCGGGACTGTAGATCCACGCCGCAAAACCGGCGGCTGCGGTGATATCCATCGGCTGCGCGGTCTTGAGGCGCATGATCACGGTTGCTGTGTCCGGCGTCTCGATTGTCTCGACCGGCGCCCAGATGAAGGAAGCGCCGCCGCCGATCTTCTTGGTCCGCTCGATCGAGGCTTTCACCGCCTGTGCCGTCAAATCCGCTCCATCGTGGAACTTGACGCCTGGCCGCAGGCGAAAGGTCCAGGTCAGGCCGTCCGGCGAAGCCAGCCAGCTTTCGGCCAGCAATGGCTCCACCTTGGCCTCCGCACCATCGCGCGCCGGAATGTAGCGCGTCAGCGTCTCATAGGTATTTGCAAGCACGGCGCCGTCGTTCGAAAACGAGGTGGCGGGATCGAGATCGGGAAATCCCGCGGGATAGGCGAGCGTGAAGATGGACGTTCCATCAGCGGCGATCGCCTGTCGCCCGCGCAGGACGGGCACTCCGGCACCCAGGGCAAGAGCAGCAAAACCAACAGTTTTCAGCAGATCGCGACGCTTCATCACAGTGCTCCCACGGGAGCCGAAAGGGTTTCGCGCTCCATCTGTTTGTCGTTGACATAGGCATGCACGGGTTCAGCCGCGTTCGGCTCACCCAACGGCTCGAAATCGAACGCGTAGCCGAAAGCGCGTGGCCCGACGGATGCAAGCGCCCGCTCGGTCCGCAACAGCCCCGGCGACGGTATCGCGATGACGCTGACCCGCAAGCCGTAACGCTGCTCCTCCGTTGCGATCGGCCGGCCCGTTTCGCTATCGACCATGCAGATCAGGTCGGGGACCATCGCCAGGGTGCGGCCGGCCTCGCGCGCCACCAGATATTCGTTCTGGATATCGACTTCGACCGAGCGACCCGAGAATGCGCCAAGCCCGGCGACCGTCATCCGCCCGCGCACGAAGCCCCCTTCGATCTTGCGAGCGATATCGACGACCTTGCCCTGCAGCAGCAGCGTCCCGCCTTCGAGATTCAACACGGCTGCCACCGGATCCGTCTTGGCTGCACGTGCGGCAAGCACAGCGTCACCAAGCCGCCAGGCTTGGCTTACCGTGTGGGGAACGCCGAACCGGCGCACGAAATCGCCGCTCATCGGCGCCGTGCACATATGCGCCGTGCACCCCATCGCGATCGTCCCGGCGCGCATCAGCTTTTCCAGCATTTCCGGGCTGGTCGCGTCCGTGACGACAAGGACATTTCCGGACGCGTCGGCCAGCGCAGAAGGTGCGGAAGGATGACCGTTGATGAAGAAGGTCGTCATCTGCACCTCGGGAAAGGCGCGCCCCATGCCATCGGCGTCGACGACGGGAATGTCGAGCTTTGCCGCCGTCATCATCGGCGAGATGCCATTGGCGCCACCGATTTCATCGGCGATGACGGCGTCGATCCGGCGCCCGATCAAGGCTTCGATCGAGCGCAGCACCCGTATGCCTTCGTCGCCCTCGTCCATCTTTTCGATGCCGACGGTTGGCGCACCGATGCCGCCGAGGGCCAGCACCATGGCATCCGCGGCAAGATCGACCGGGCGAATCACCCTAATCTGGCGCCCCTGGCGAAGCTGGGCCTTGGCCATCAGTGCGCCGAGATATGGGCTTCCGCCGCCGCCGGTGCCAAGGATGCCGGCGCCGAGCGCTATCCGGTCGATATCGCTTTCCTGCAAGTTCCAGAACTTCATGGGTTGAGATCCCCCACCACCTTGGCCGCGATCCGCATGGCATTGCCGGGCAGATAGGAGAGCGGCGTTTCATCGATTTCGGCGAGCGTCACCGTGTGTTCGGCGGCCCCCGCCTCGACCGCGCGTCGGCGCGCTTCGGCGATGACGCCATCGAGCGCCGCCTGTCGCGACTGGCCGTCGAGCGATACGATGTTGTCAACCTCGCCAGAGACCTGGGCGATCGCAGCACCGATGGCATTGGCCGAGCCGAAGTGGTCAGGCCGCAGCGAGACGCTCGTTCCTTCAAGGAGACCCTCGATCAGCACCGATCCGCCACCGACAAGGATCGCCGGGATCGGCTCCGGGCCTGGCTTCATCTGATCGACCACGGCCTCGACGTCGCTTTTCATCTTGGCGAGTGCAGCGGTCACCATCGCGCCGTCGAGATGCTTCAGGCGCGTCTTGTCGCCGAGATCGACGAGACCGGCGGCAACGGCAACATCGGTTGCCGTCAATGTGTCGCCACCGAAGCAGATTGCCTTTTCCGGCAGGCGGAAGCCCACGGATTCGGGCCCGATGTGCACCCCGTCGCGAACGATACTGCCGCCACCAAGGCCGAACGAGAAGACGTCTGGCACCCGGAAGTTCGTGGGTACGCCGGCAATCGCAGCCCCTTCGCCGCGGCTGCGCGGGAATCCGCCGATCAGCATGCCGATATCAGTCGTCGTGCCGCCGATATCGATGACAACAGCGTCTTTCAATCCGGTGAGAAAGGCCGCACCGCGCATGGAATTGGTGGGCCCGGAAGCGATGGTGAAGACCGGAAAACGCTCGGCGTAGTCAGCCGACATCAAGGTCCCGTCGTTCTGCGTCAGGTAAAGCGGGCAGGAAAGGCCCAGTTCGCCAAAGGCGTGGCGGAAAGCCGCAATCGTCTCATGCCCGATACGGTGGAGGCTGGCATTGAGGATGGTCGCGCTCTCGCGCTGCAAGAGGCCGGTTCGGCCAATGCGGTGTGAGAGGCTGATCGATGCACCCGGTAGTTCCTCGGCAACAATCGCCGCCGCCTGCTGTTCCATGCGGGGATCGACCAGTGCAAACACCGAGCAAATGGCAATTGCGCTGATGCCGCGGCTTCGCCAGTCGCTGCAAGCCTGCCGGATCGCATCCGCGTCGAGCGAGGCGATCGCCGAGCCGTCATAGTTTACTCCGCCTCCGACAAGTGCCGCCCCGCCGTCGACGACGCGCTTGAGATCGTCAGGCCAGTCGATCATCGGCGGGAGGGCGCGCGTGGATGATCCGCAAAGCCTCAACACGCCGGTGCGCTGCAGGCGGCGGCGCTCGACGAGGGCGTTGAGAAAGTGCGTCGTGCCGATCATCACGGCACCGATCTTATGACCGGCGATGCCTGCAGCCGAAAGCACAGAGCGGATCGCGCCCGAGACACCGTCCGTGACGTTTTCGGTTGTCGCTGTCTTGATTGTCGCGAGAACTTCGTTGCCTCGCAGCAGTGCCGCGTCCGTGTTCGTTCCGCCAACATCCACGCCAATGCGCAACCGCTCGTTCATTTCGTCCTCCTGGCGCGGCGGCCCGCGCCGTTCGGCTGCGGCTCACGCTGGCTGAGTGCCGTCGTACGGGTGCCGTAGATCTTGTACATCCGCAGGATCATGTTGGTGACGACCCGGTTCACACCTGGAATCTTGCCGACGGTCCCCTCGGTGAATTCGAAGAGTTCGGCGTTGGTGTCGAAAAAGACGGATGCCGCCAGCGTGTAACGCCCGGTGATCGCCGCCAGATATCCGACTTCGTCATATTCGCCGAGTTCGGCGGCAACCTCATCGGCCTTGCCGGGCTCGACCTCGATCAACAATTCCGCCTGAATGTCGCGGCCGATCGCTGTCGGATCGGGGATGGCGCCGATAACGATGTGCCGATTTTGCAGGAGAGCGGCGATGCGGTTACGCACCGTGCGCTCGGAAACATTGCCGATGCGTCCGGCAATTTCCGATGCGGAAAGGCGCCCATCCTCTGTCAACATGGAAATGACCGTTCGGTCGAGCTCGTCCAGATCGTCTCGGTTCGTCACGAGATGCTCCTCAGGTTTATCTGAGGGGTACCTTATGTGCCGAACCGGAATTGAGTCAAACAAAATATTCCGAAACGGAAATGTTGGTATTTGAATTGCCGTTTCGGAAACCAGTTCAGCGTCAAGGCGGCAACCGTTCCTTCCCGGCGCAAGACGTGGAAGACGACATGTCGGTCAAAGGGCGAGCGTTGCGGCTTTGTCCGCCGCAAGTGTGGTGCGCCAGGTGGTTCAGCATAGCGGCGGCATCGGCCGGGAAGCTGGGCCCCGCGCCGTCTCGGCAAGGCGCTCCGCGTGATGGAGGGCGCGCACGGGCTCGCCGTAACGGGTGATCTGTGCGTTATCCAGCCCGCGGACGATGCCCTTGGTTGAACCGTTGCTATAGGGGGACTTGCGGCCGATCCGGGCGCAGCTTGCCGACAGTGCGGCAAAGGTCGCCGCAGAGATGCGGCGGGCGAACTGCGGCCAGTGTCGAGGGACGTGGGATGCGGCGGAAGGCGCCGCACCCCTTCTCATGCGATGTCAGGCCCTGATGAAGGCGAGCAGGTCGTTGTTGAGGACGTCGGCATTGAGCGTCAGCATGCCGTGGCCGAAGCCTGGGTAGGTCTTCAGGGTACCGTTTCTCAAAAGCTTGATTGATTTCAGCGCGGCGTCGGCGATCGGAACGATCTGGTCGTCGTCACCATGCAGGACCAGGGTCGGAACGCCGATGGCCTTCAGGTCTTCCGTCTGGTCGGTTTCCGAAAAGGCCTTGATGCCCTCGTAATGGGCCTTGGCGCTGCCCATCATGCCTTGCCGCCACCAATTCTGGATCACGCCCTCCAATGCTGTCGCGCCGTCGCGGTTGAAGCCGTAGAACGGACCGGCAGGCACGTCGCGGAAGAACTGCGCCCTGTTGGCAGCGAGCGCGGCGCGGAAACCGTCGAAGACCTCGATCGGCAGGCCCTCGGGGTTCGCCGCCGTCTTGAGCATCAGCGGCGGCACGGCCGAGACCAGGACTGCCTTGGCAACGCGTCCCGAAGGTTCGCCGTGCCTGGCAACATAGCGCGCCACTTCGCCGCCGCCGGTCGAATGGCCGATATGGACGGCATTCTTCAGATCGAGCGCCTCGACGACGGCAAAGGCGTCGGCGGCGTAATGATCCATATCGTGGCCGTCCGAGACCTGCGACGAACGTCCGTGGCCACGGCGGTCGTGCGCGACTACCCGGTATCCCTTGGACAGGAAGAACAACATCTGCCCATCCCAATCGTCAGCGCTGAGCGGCCAGCCGTGATGGAACATGATCGGCTGGGCGTCCTTCGGACCCCAATCCTTGTAGAAAATTTCGGTTCCGTCTGCGGTGGTGACAAAGCCCATGATCTTTTCTCCTTTGACTGTTTGAAGAGAGGTTGGTTTCGCGGCGTTGTGATTGTCTATGCAGGGATATTGGACCGAGAAGAGAATGCCTGCAATTGCAACAACAGTGTCGATTGAATTGCACATTTCGCAATGAAAGGAAGGCGGCGGGGAACCGCCTCCACTTGGTCACGCCGGTACTCTACCCGGCCGATTGATCGTCAGGAAGTGCCTGACGACAGGCTTTTCCGCGCCCGAGTGATAGGCGAGCACCTTGCCCTGGAGGTCGGCATCGGCCTGCGACACGCGCTTGTGCTGCCTGAGATGCTCCGCCCAGGATTCGACCATGAACCACTCGACCATCTTTTCCGGGTCGGCGGAATCTTCGGTAACGCCCCAGCCATAGGCGCCATCGCGTCGGCGCTCCTGCGACAGTTCATCGAGCGCATGCAGGAATGCGGTGCGGTGATGTTTTTCGATATGATACTCGATCAGGATCAGCACCGGACCGCGATCATGGGGAACCGGTTCGGCAACGAGCGGCTCCGGCCAATGATTGGACGGAACGAGATCGGCATCGCCCGCCGGCAGTTTGATGCGGTGCATGATCAATCCGGCCACGAACAGGCCGCCCGCACCGATCAACAAGGTGCCCGAGATGCCGGCAATTTCGCCGACGGCACCCCAGCCGAGGCTGCCGGCCGTCATCGCGCCATTGAAGACGGTGAGATAGACGGCGAGCCCGCGACCGCGCACCCAGTTCGGCAGGATGGCTTGAGCGGCGCCGTTGAGGGTGGTGAGAGCGGTGATCCAGGCGGCGCCGAGAAAGAGCAGAATGACGACCGCCAGCCATTGTGGCGGCGCCAGCGACAGGGCAGCCATCACCAGTGCTGTCACTAGCGCGGATCCGAGCAGCAGGCCGTCGGCGCCGAAATGCTGGCGCAGCCGCGGCATGACGAGCGCGCCGCCGATCGCGCCGGCACCGACCGAGCCGAGCAGGATGCCGTAGAAGCTGGCGTCGCCGCCCAGAAGCTGGCGCGCCACCAGCGGCAGCAACGCCCAGACGGCGCTGGCAAAGGCGAAGAAGATCGCCGCCCGCAGCAGAACGACATGCAGCGGCCTGCTGGCACGGGTATAGCGCAGGCCCGCCCGGAATGCCCCGAAGAACCCTTCCGAAAGCGCATCATCCGCATTCTTGGCACGCGGCCACCAGACCAGCGCTGCAATGACGAGGATGTAGCTCGCAACGTCTGCGCCGTAGGTGACGGCGGCACCAAAGGCGGCAAGCAGCAGACCGCCCGCAGCCGGGCCGATGGAGCGCGCGATGTTGATACCCAGAGAATTCAGCGCGACGGCGCTCTTTACGTCTTCCCGCGGCACAAGTTCCGGAACGATCGCCTGCCAGGTCGGGCCCATGAGGGCTGCGCCGATGCCACCCAGGAAAGTCAGCGCGATCAGGGCGCTGACCGACAACAGGCCCAAATGCGACAGTGTCATCAAGGTTATGCTGACACAGGCAAGCAGAAGCTGGATAGCGATGAGAAACTTTCGCCGGTCTAATATATCGGAGAGGACGCCCGCCGGAATTGCCAAGAGAAAGATCGGCAAGGTACCGGCCGCCTGAACCATAGCGACGGCGGCGGGCGCTGCGGAGAGATCCGTCATCAGCCAGGAACTGGCGACATCGCGCATGAAACTGCCGGTGTTGCCGAGAACCGTCGCGGCCCAGAGGACAGCGAAGACGGGTTGGCGCAGCGGAGCGAAGCTGCCGCCCTTGGACTTCGAAGCGCTCATTTGCCAGCTCCTTTGGTGATGTCGATCGCTGCGACGAGGACGAATGCGCCGGCAAGGCCAAGATGCTCGAAGAAGCCGTTGGTGGCCATCATCCGTTCCATGCCCGGCGCAAGCTCCCAGAAGCGAAGGGCGATGAAGGTCGCAAGAAGGGTGAAGACAGCGAGAGCCAGCGCTCCAAGCCAACGCAGGTAACCCGAGACAACCATGGCCGAAGCGATGAGCTCGAATACGATCACGCCAACCGCGAACAGGCCGGCCGGATTGAGGCCGAAATGCTCCATCTCGGCGATTGCGCCATTGAAATCGAAGATCTTGGTGAGCGGCCCCTGGATATAGGCCGCGCACAGGGCGAGAAGCGCTGTCGTCCGCGTCACGGGCGACCCGGCAAACCTGTGCAGTGGGCCACCGGGGCGGTGGATGGAAAGAGAACGGTCAGTCATGTCTGCTCCTGCGATCTTCGCTCTTGGGTAAGAGCGACGGTGTGTTCGTCTGATGGAGGCCATGTTGCCCGGGATGATTGCTCCGAACAATTGCAGTAATTATTGCGATTTAATTGCGAATATTGCAACAATTACCGGCGGCAAGAGGAGGCAAACGCCATACGCATGACGGTGCCCGGGAGGTTTGAAAAAGACGGGCAGCGCCAATCGGCTGCCCGTTCCTGCTTGATAGCAGCGCAGGGCTTCACACGGCCCAGCAGGAGCAACCGAGTGCACCGAAGAAACCCTTGAGGTCGGCGATCGGCAGTTTCGACGTCCAGGCGCCGGCATGGTCGTGGCCGTGCACGCCGCAGTCGCTGGCGCAGCCGCATGTCGAAATGGCCGTGCGGCGGAGCGAACGCTTGCCTGCCCCTTCCGGTTCGCCCCAGGCGGCGTATCCACCGAAAGCCCTGACCGGCGACCAATCCGGCATGGCCGGCGGCACGTCGTTTTCATCAAGCGCCTTGAAGACGCCGGCGGCGTAGACGATCTTGCCGCCCACCATGGTGAGTTCCGAGGCCAGGAAGGAAATCTCGTCCTCGGCGCAGGAGAAGAAATCCTTGTCCGGGACGAGGAGATCGGCGAACTGGCCCTTCTCGATCCGTCCCTTCTTGCCTTCCTCGTTGGAAAACCACGTCACTTTCTCAGTCCACATGCGCAGCGCCGTTTCGCGGTCGAGGCAATTGGCACGGGGATAGAGCTGCATGCCGCCGACGGTCTTGCCCGTTACCATCCAGGAGAGCGAGACCCAGGGATTGTAGGATGCGACGCGCGTCGCATCCGTGCCGGCAGAAACGTTGACGCCCTTCTCGAGCATACGCTTGATCGGCGGTGTCGCCTCGGCAACGCCGTGGCCGTAACGCTCGACGAAGTATTCGCCCTGGTAGGCCATCCGATGTTGGGTAGCGATGCCGCCGCCGAGCGCGGCGATGCGGTCGATCGAGCGATCCGAGATGGTTTCGGCATGGTCGAAGAACCAGTTCAGCCCTTCGAGCGGGATATCCTTGTTGACCTTTTCGAAGACGTCGAGTGCGCGGGTGATGGTTTCGTCATAGGTGGCGTGCAGGCGCCAGGGCCAGCGGTTTTCGGCCAGCACCCGAACGACCTCCTCCAGTTCACCTTCCATTTCCGGCCCCATCTCCGGCCGGGGCTGGCGGAAGTCTTCGAAGTCCGCGGCGGAGAAAACCAGCATCTCGCCGGCACCATTGTGACGGAAGTAGTCGTTGCCCTGCTTGTATTTCACCGACTGCGTCCAATTGAGGAAGTCCTGCTTTTCCTCCTTCGGCTTCTGGGTGAAGAGATTGTAGGCGAGGCGAACGGTCAACTGGTCTTCGTCGGAAAGCTTCTGGATGACGGCATAGTCGTCGGGATAGTTCTGGAAGCCGCCGCCGGCATCGATGACGCCGGTGATGCCCAGCCGGTTGAGCTCGCGCATGAAATGGCGGGTGGAATTGACCTGGTAGTCGAAGGGCAGCTTCGGGCCCTTGGCGAGCGTCGAATAGAGGATGCCGGCGTTCGGCTTGGCCAGCAGCATGCCGGTCGGATTTCCGTTGGCGTCGCGGGTGATCTCGCCGCCCGGCGGGTTCGGCGTGTCTCTCGTATAGCCGACGGCGCGAAGGGCCGCACCGTTCAGCAAGGCGCGGTCATAGAGGTGCAACAGGAACACCGGCGTATCCGGCGCGACCGCATTGATCTCCTCGATAGTCGGCAGGCGCTTTTCGGCGAACTGATGTTCGGTGAAACCGCCGACGACGCGCACCCATTGCGGCGCGGGCGTGATCGCCACCTGCCGCCTCAGCATGTCCATGGCGTCGGCAAGGCTGCGAACGCCGTCCCACCGCAGTTCCATGTTGTAGTTCAGCCCTCCCCGGACCACGTGGGTGTGGTTGTCGATCAGTCCCGGCAGCACGCGTTTGCCCTTGAGATCGATGATTTTGGTCCCAGGCCCCGCCAGCGCCATGACCTCACGATCGCTGCCGACCTTCAGGAACAGGCCGTCCTTGATGGCGATCGCGGTGGCGTTCGGATTGGCGCGGTCAAGCGTGGTGATCAATCCGCTGTGAAGGATGGTATCGGCGTGCATGGGGTCGGCTCCGGTCTTGCTGGGGTCGGCGGCATTTGCCGGTGAAAACAGGCTGGGAAAGGCGAGGCTGGTCGCGGCACCCAGAAAGGTTCGACGCGTCGTCATCAGCTTTTGTCCTCCTGCGAAGGCTTGACAGCCGCGACCACATTCGCGCCGCCCTTCGGCAGATGACCGAACATATGCGGCTTGACCTGATGAAGCCAGGACAGGGCGGCGGGCTCGCGGGCCCAGACGCTCTTTGCCAAAGGCACGAGTTGCTCGCCGACGAGAATGCCGAGCAACCCGATGAGCGCGACGACGGGCGGTGCGGGCGACCGCACATTTAGGATGCTGTAGATCACGCCCACCAGCAGGCCGGCACCGAGGGAGAGAAGGTAGACTTTCATGGGGTAACCTCGCGGGATGACGGGAAAATCGCTACGGCAGGACGTATCCTGCCGGAGCGGCCGGCGATCGCTACTTGGCGGGGTTAGGCCCGATCCGCTTGCCGTGGCTGACGCGCTCGGCGCCGCCGTGGACATGGGTTACCGCATAGTCGATGCCCATGCCGTACGCGCCTGAATGCTCCTTCACCAGGCCGGTGACGGCGTCATAGGTTTCCTTGCGCGCCCAGTCCCGCTGCCATTCGAGCAGCACCTGCTGCCAGGTGACCGGAATGACGCCCGCCTGCGCCATGCGGTCCATCGCATATTTGTGCGCGTCGAGAGAGGTGCCGCCGGAGGCGTCCGCAACCATGTAGATCTCGTAGTCGGTATCGTGCAGGCACGAAAGCGCGAAGGTCGTGTTGCAGACCTCGGTCCACAGGCCCGAGACGACGATCTTCTTGCGGCCGTCGGCCGCACCTTTCGCCAGCGCATCGCGCACGTTCTGGTCGTCCCACGAGTTCATCGAGGTGCGCTCGAGAATGTCGTTTTCAGGGAAGACGCCGAGCAGTTCGGGATAGGTATTGCCCGAGAAACTGTCGGTCTCGACCGACGTGATCGTCGTCGGAATGTTGAAGATTTTCGCCGCCTTGGCGAGGCCGACGACATTGTTCTTCAGCGTCTGGCGGTCGATAGACTGGACGCCGAAGGCCATCTGCGGCTGCTGGTCGATGAAGATGAGCTGGCTGTTCTGCGGGGTCAGGACTTCGAGCTTGGACATTGGGTCTCTCCTTCGTGCGTGATGTGCCGTCTGGCGGCGGGTTTTAAGCGGAATAGGCGCGACCTGTCGGAGACTGTGTTTACGGGCTTACTGCGACAGGCCTTCCGGTATTGGAGCTGCGGGCGGCTAGAGCCGGCCGGCCCGCAGGCAATTCGTCTTTCAGGCCGCGAGCGGCACGAGGCCGGCCTCGATCCGGTCGCGCAAGGGTTCGTAGCGTTGCGGCAGCTTCAGCGCCTGACCAAGATGGGCGGTGTCCTCGTCACGGTTGAAGCCGGGCTCGTTGGTCGCGATTTCGAACAATACACCGCCAGGGGTGCGGAAGTAGATTGCCCAGAAATAGTCGCGGTCAATGACCGGCGTGACCTGGTAGCCGGTGTCCATCAGCGCCTTGCGAACCTCGAGCTGTGCTGCGCGGTCCTCGACGGCAAAGGCGATGTGGTGGACCGAGCCGGCACCCTGGCGAGCAAACGTGGTTTGCGGCAGCGCTTCGAGATCGATCGTGTTGGCACCGTTGCCGTTGGGGATCACCAGCCGCGTAACGTTGCCTTCCTTTTCTGCGCGCTCATAGCCCATGAAACCGAGAAGTTCCTCCATGGCTGCCGTGTCATGCAGGCTCAATCTGGCGCCGGCAAAGCCGCGGATGGCTGCATCATCAGGGACACCGCCGCCGGTCCAGGCGGAACGCCCGTCATCGGCCTTTTCAACCAGTGCCAGTCCGTCACCATCCGGGCCGGAAAACCGCAGGCGGTTGGCACCGAAGATCGTATCGGTCTTGATGCCAGCGACACCCTGCGACACCAGGCGATCCTTCCAGTAGGCAAGTGAGCCCTTGGGAACAGAGAACTGCGTCTCGCCCACTTCGCCAACGCCCGGGCGGCCGCGCATCATCTGATCGAACGGGAAATAGGTCATCACCGTGCCGGCAGCACCGGTCTCGTCGCCGTAATAAAGATGGTAGATGCTCGGCTCATCGAAATTGACCGTTTTCTTCACCCGCCTGAGGCCGAGCGTGTCGGTGAAGAAGGCATTGTTCCGCTTGGCGTCCGACGCCATGGACGTCACATGGTGCAGTCCCTTGATATCCTTGATCATGGCCGTTGTTTCCTTGCGTTTTCTCCGGGCGTTTCGTCCGGTGTTTGTTGCTGAAAACAAACCTACGCAGATTGCCGACCAGGCGGAATTGCAATATTACTTTCGAATGAATTGCGATTTTTGAAATAATGAGATGAACGACTATAAAGCGCTCCGCACTTTCCTGATGGCCGCCGAAAAGAGAAATTTCGCGCAGGTCGCCCGTGAACTCGACATGACGCCGGCGGCAGTGACCCGGGCGATCGCCGCACTTGAAGCTGATCTTGGTGTTCAGCTCTTCGTTCGAACGACAAGGCAGGTGTCGCTGACGACGGACGGCGCCATTTTCGCAGCCCAGATCCAGCCGGCGATGGAAACGCTCGAAAGCGCGCGCCGCGACGTCATGAACACCCACAAGGCGGATGAAGGGCGGCTCCGGATCAGCGCGCCGACCTGGCTTGGGAAAACCTTTCTGCCGACCATCATTTCCGGATTCAAGGAGCGCTACCCGAAGATATCATTCGAAGTCGTGCTGTCGGACGGGATGGTGAACATCGTCAACGATGACTACGATCTGGCAATTCGCATCTCGTCGCAGCCCTCCGACAAGTTCACCATCTGGCGGAAGATCTGCGCGATACCGCGCATTTTGGTCGCAGCCCCGGGCAGTCGTTGCGCCGGCCTCAGCCATCCCGGAGAACTCACCCCCGAAGAGTGCCTCGCCTATAGTGGCGAGAGCCGCCGGGAAAATTGGGTTCTCTCGGATGGCGGCTCATCGGTGACGATATCGGCAGGCCGGGCCTTCAGCGCCAACAGCGGCGAGATCCTCGCCGACATGGCGGCTGACGGTGCGGGCGTGGCGCTGCTTCCCGGCTTTCATATCGCCGAACATCTGCGGACCGGACGCCTCGTCCATGCCTTCAAGGGCTGGGCGCCGCAGGATCTGTGGCTAACGCTTTACTATCCGCCCTACCAGGCGCTGCCGCCGCGTATCGCGGCCTTCTCCAAGTTCTTCGAGCAGCAGATCCTAGGCGTCGTGATCCCGGTTCATTGAGCGGCGCAATCAGGATCAGAACCTGATACGCCCCGCCGCGCCATCCCCCTGATACCGGTTGAGGCCGATATCGATCCGGGTCGCGCGGCGATGGATCTCCGCCATGACCGGCTCGAAAACACTGTTGCGACGCTCCAGCTCGGCATGTTCCGCAAGATAGGCCGGCACCAGTTCGGCAATCTCGTCGAAGACGGCCTGTTCGTCGACTGTGGTCAGACGCCCCTTCTCCATCACGATCCGGCCTGCGACCATCACGGTCTCGATCGAAGAGCCGTTTTCTGAATAGACCAGATGTTTGGCGACGTCGTTGAGCGGCATGAAGGGATAGTTGCGCAGATCAAGGATCAGAAGATCAGCCGCCTTGCCGACTTCGAGCGAGCCGGTCACCTCTTCCAAAAGCGCCGTCTTAGCGCCGCCAATGGTAGCCATTGCCAGGATTTCGTCGGCCGCCACCCACGCCTCGTAGTCAGGCCCAGCAGCGCTGTGCACGAGGCCGGCGACCCGCATGACGTCGAAGATGCGGGATGTATCATTCGAGGAGACGCCGTCGGTCCCGAGGCCGATGGTCACCCCGGCATCGAGCAGTCGACGGATCGGAGCGATGCCGGCGCCAAGCTTCAGGTTCGATACGGCATTGTGGGCAACCGAGGCACCGGCCTCCCCCATCAGCCGCATGTCCTCGTCGCTGACCCAGACCGAATGCGCAATCGTCGTGTTGCGCTTCAACAGGCCGAGTTCGTGCATATAGGCGATCAGGGACTTGCCATGCAGTATCTGGCCGGTCACGGCCTGCGTCTTGGTCTCCAGAATATGCGTGTGGAACGGCACGTGCTTTTCGACCGCAAGCTCCATGCAGGCTGCCATCAGATCCGGCGAACAGCGCTGCGGCGCGGACGGCGCAATCATGAAATTCAGCCTGCCGGATTTCCCGTGCAGGCTGGAGAAGGCCGACCGGCAATAGTCGATATAGGCACTCGCGGTCATCGGCGGGCCGAAGTCGAGAAGAGCCTGCAACACGGCCGGCATCACCTCGCGCGCAAAGGGCAGCGCATCGAGCGTGTGGACGTTCATCACCGCGCTCGAAACATTGGCGCGAATGCCGGCATCGTCATAGGCGCGAAAGACCGTTGCAAGGCGCTCGAGATCATGGCGCGGCGGATCGAAGAAATCGTCGCAGAAGGTGGTGACCCCTGTGCGCAGTGATTCCATCGCAAGCAGCAGGCTGCGCAGATAGAGCAGCCTTTCGCCGATCGGGTCGTTCATCAGCAGCGGATACGCATAGAGCAGCCAGATTTCGAGCGGCATGCGCTCGTAGCGGCCGCGAAGGAAGGTCTCGCTGGAATGGGTGTGGGCGTTCACCAGTCCGGGCAAGGCCAGCTTGCCGCGGCCCTCGATGATCCGTGCGTCCGGGCCGGCGGAGAGCGCCTCGCCGATCGCCTTGATGGTCTCGCCCTCGATCAGGATGTCGCCGGAAAACGGCACTGCGCCGTGGCTGCTGTCCATTGCCACGATCGTCGCATTGCGAATCAGGATTTGGCTCATGGCAGATTTTCCAGCGATTTCAGGAGGAGATCATAGTAGGCGACCGGATCGCCGTCCGTGACATAGAACACATTCTTCGGCCGATCGGTGATCTGCCACCAGTCGGCGACCGTCATGCCTAACGTCAGGGTGCCGTTGAGCTCAACGGAAACGTTGATCTGCCGCCCCGAAAACATCGCCGGCGCCAGCATGAAGGCCGGCACGCACGGGCCGTGCAGCGGTGCACCGTCCCAGCCGTATTTCCTGAGGTCGAAGGCTTCTGAGAATTCCAGCATTTCGGCGGTTGCCACGCTGCAGCGATTGCCTAGCGCCCGCATGGCGCCGAGACGCTCGGGCGTCGACAGCATCTTGTGCGTCACATCGAGCGGCAGAAGCGTGGTCCTGATGCCGGCCTTCAGCACGATGTCGGCGGCCTCGGGGTCGACATAGCAATTGAACTCCGCCGTCGGCGTGATGTTGCCAACTTCGAAATAGGCGCCGAGCATTGCGACAACTTCGTGGATCTTGCCGGCAAGATCGGGCGCCTTGCGCAGGGCCATGGCGAGATTGGTGACCGGCGAGAGCGAGCAGATGGTGATCTCGCCGGGATGAGCGCGCACCGTATCGATGATGAAATCGACGCCGTGTTTTTGCTGCACTGCGATCTTCGGCTGTGGCAGGTCGGGACCGTCAAGGCCGGTTGGGCCATGCACGTGCTCGGCCATGACAAGCGGGCGGATGATCGGATGTGGGCAACCGGCAAAGACCGGAATTTCCGGCCGGCCAGCCAGTTCCATCAGCTTCAGGCAGTTGGCGATCGTGTGATCGAGACTGATGTTGCCGGCAGTTGCGACCAGTCCGAGAACGTCGAAGGCCTGGCGTTGGCCGAGGATCATCAGGATGGCGGCTGCCTGGTCCTGACCGGGATCGGTGAGAATGATCAACTTGCGGGTCATGGCGCCACCTTGCCGGGCGCGCCGCCATCGAGCCAGGCGTAGAGTTCCCAGGTTTCGCCATCCGGACCGTGGAAATAGAGGCAGCGGGCGTTCCACGGATAGTCGGCTGGGGGCTTGACGAAGGTCACGCCGTCTTTCCTCAGATCGGCATAGAGGCCGTCGATCTCGGCGGGATTGTCGAGCCGCACCGCCACAAGCACGGCAGAGGCCGAGCCCTTGGGCACGCGCACATCGGCATGCGTCTCGATATGCGACCGCTCCCAGAGGGCCAGTGTCAGCCCGGCGCCGGTGAAATCGGCAAAGCCGGGGGCGCGATGCTTGAGTTCGAAGCCGAGCTTTTCCGTATAGAAGCGGATCGACGCCTCGAGGTCGGTGACCAGGATGCAGACATCCTGGATCGGATGGCGTTGGGCAAACGTCATGGTGCCTCCTATTGATCCTTGAGTTCAGCGAAGGAGCTGGCGGCCTTTGCGCCGCCGCGAAGCTTGCCCGAAAGCCAGACCCCGAAGACCGTGGCGAGATAGGGGAGCGCCTGCAGCAGGTCGTGAGGGATCTTGTCGCCGAACATCAGCTGCGCCCGGATGCCGAGCGCGCCGACGACGGCGAAGAACAGCGCGGCGAAAGTTGCGCCCACCGGATGGGACGCGCCGAAGATGACGGCGGCGAACGCCATGAAGCCACGCCCGGCCGTCATGCCTTGAGCGAAGAATTGCAGGCTTCCGGCGGCCAGCTCCGCTCCACCGATGGCGCAGAGAACGCCGCCGATCGAAAGCGCCACAAGGCGCATGCGCGACGGATTGGCCCCGACGCTACGGGCTGCGAAGGGATGTTCGCCACAGGCGGCGAGCCTGAGCCCAAAACGGGTGCGGCGGAGCAGCACCCACATGCCGAAGACGACGAACGGCATGGCGGCAACCGAGATCGACAACACGCCATAGGCGCCGAAAGCCGGGCCAAGCTTGGGAATGCCGAAAGGCGCGGTCACGCTCGCCTGGCTTCCGAAGATCGACTGAACGGCAAGCGCGGTACCGCCGATGCCAAGACCGGTCAGACCGAGGCCGGCGATGATGGGATTGGCCTTGAGCCTGTCGATCACGAACCAGAGGAGGATGGATGCAAGCACGCAGATGACAATTGCGATCAGGATGGCGGCGAGAATGGAATTGGTCAGCATGATGCCGACGATCGTGGCGCAGGCGCCGATTATCATCAGGCCCTCGAGACCGAGGTTCCAGACGCCTGCACGCTGCGCGATGACGCCGGCAAGGGTGACGTAGATCAGCGGCGTTCCGGAGCGCAGGATGGCGATGATGATCTCGTTCATGACGGGCGCCCTCCGAAACGCAATACCCTGTCGACGAGCTTCGACCTTGCCGTGATGAACAGCGCGATCGCCGCATTGATGATGTCGATCGCGGCCGCCGGCAGCCCGGCCATGATCGGCAGATAGAGCGCCGCCGAGGCAAGGCCGCCGAAGAACACCGCGGCCGCAGCCGTGCCGAGCACCGAGAGATTGGCGACGAGCGCGATCAGGATCGCCGTGAAGCCGTGGGCAGGCAGGAACCCGGATGCGATGCGGCCGTTCGGGCCCATGAACTCGATGGTTCCGGCAAGCCCGGCCAGCGCGCCCGAGATGAGGAAGCTCGACAGGCCGAGCTTCCAGAGCCTGGCGCCCTGCCACTCCACCATGGTGCCGTTGCGACCGGCAAGACTTGCGAGAACCCCGAAGGCGGTGCGGTTGACCAAGAGCCACATCAGGATGCCGACCGCTGCGGCAATGGCGATGATAGTCGGCGAGAGGCCGAGCGAGTCCGAGATGCGGTAAGCGGCATCGAGCGGGCGGCTCGATGCCTGCTGGCCGGACCCCGAAGGGTCCTTTAGCGGGCCTGAGGTGACGTAGACCAAAAGCAGGCCGGCCATGAAGTTGCCCATCAACGTGGTGATCACCTCGTCCGTGCCCGAACGCAGCCTGAGAAGCCCCGGCCAGAGCGCCCAGAGAGCGCCGCCGAGCATGCCGGAAATCAGCAGCGCCGGGATGACGAGGAAAGCCGGTCCGCCCTTGAACGCCTCGGCGGCAAAGGCGGCGCAGATGGCGCCGACATAGAATTGGCCCTGGGCACCGATGTTGAAGAAACCTGCCCGGAAGGAGATCCCAACGCCGACCGCGGTGATGAACAGCGGCAGTGCCCATCTGAGGCTTTGCTCGATCGCGCCACTGCGCAGGAAGGCGCCATCGGCCACCGCCCAAAGCATAGTCAGCGCATTGTAGCCGGCGAACTGGAACACCAGCGCGCACAGGATAAGCGCGAAGGCGACGAAGATCAGGCTGCGGACAACCGTGGTGAGACTGTCTTTCATGCGCTTGTCCTCGCGGCCGCATCGGTCATGGCTGCACCCACCGACGCGATGTCGAAAGGCGCGCGGAATTCGCCGTTCACCCGCCCAGACAGCATCACCACGACGCGGTCGGAGATGTCGAAGAGCTCGTCGAGATCCGACGAGATCAACAGGATGGCGGCACCGCGATCGCGCGCCTGCCGAAGCGCCTGCCAGACGAAGGCGGTGGCTCCGATGTCGAGGCCCCGCGTCGGCTGTGCCGCGATGATCAGTCGGGCTTCGCGGTCGACCTCGCGCGCGAGGATCACTTTCTGGGCGTTGCCTCCCGACAGGGATCCAGCCTTCTGCGCGGAATTGTGGTAGTGGACGCTCCAGTCCTTCAGCGACCTGTCGCAGGCTTCGCGCACTGCTGAGGGGCGGATCAGCCTGAGCAGCCTGCCCTGCAGCAGTTCCCGTGCGCTCCAGTTCTGCCAGAGCGAACTCGTGAGGCTGAGACCTTCGACATTGCGCTCGAAGGGAATGATCCTGAGGCCGATCGCGCGACGGGCGGCGAGCGGTTCGCCTGTCACATCATTTCCCGCAAGACGGATCGATCCGCTTGCAAGATCGGCAAGGGCCGAAATCGCGCGCACCAGCGTCTTCTGTCCGTTGCCCTCCACGCCGGCTATGCCGACGATCTCGCCGGGGCGAATATCCAGATCGACGCTGTCAAGCGCGGTGCCTTCACTATCGGGCCGCGTCGAGACGGCTTTCATGGAGAGCACGCTTGGGCCCTTCGCATTTTCGAGATGACCTGCGCCCTCGCCCACTGGTGATTTCGTTCCAACCAGCGCGTCGCGCTCATGCCGGTCGAGCGTCTTGGCAATCGCATCGCCGACGATGAGGTTCGCGAGCCTCTCCGCCGAAACCTCGGCGATCGGCAGCGGCCCTTCGACCTTTCGGCCGCCGCGCAGCACCGTGACCGTGTCGGCGATGCCGAGCACCTCGCGGATCTTGTGCAGGATGAGGATGACTGTCACGCCGCGCTCTTTGAGACGGCGGACGCGTGCAAACAGCATGTCGATGCCGGAGGGCGACAGCACGGCCGTCGGTTCATCGAGGATCAGAACGCGCGCATCCATGACCAGCGCTCTGGCAATCTCGATACCCTGCTGGGTTTCGATCGGCAGGTCGCGAATCCTCCTGTTCAGGTCGACTTGAACGTCGAGGCCGGCGAGATGCGACTGCCATTTTTCGGCAAGGCTCTTGCGGCTGTAGATGCCGCCTTTGCCGGTCGCGCCGAACTCCATGGTCTCAGCGACGGTAAAGGACGGCGGCAGGGCGAAACTCTGGTGAACCAGTTCCACGCCCGCAGCCCGGCTCTGGCTGACGTGGCCAGTGCGGATTTCTTCACCCATAACGTCGACCGCGCCGGCGGTCGGCTGAACGAGTCCCGCAGCGACGCGGGCGAAGGTCGTCTTGCCGGCGCCGTTCTGGCCGACGACCGCATGGATCTGGCCGGGAGCAAACGAGACGGCAACGTCGGACAATGCCGTCACGTCGCCGAATTTCACGGTGACATCACGGCACTCCAGCGCTGGTTTCGGAGGATTCGACATCAAAAGGTTCCCATCGAGAGCATGGGTTCACGGGTCATCAACAGGAAGGAAGACGATCCGCGAACGTCCGTCGGTCTTCCCCCAACGGGAGAGACAAACGCCGGTTTTCCGCCAAGGCTCCGCGCCGACCCGACGGGCCGGCGTGGAACGCCGTGCGTTCAGAAGAACGCAATAAGGAAGCTCTAGTACTTTGATGCTAGAACATCTTATCCGCCTTTAGTGATTCCACTTCAAAGCGGGATGCTCCAGTGGCTCAGAGCGTGGTGTTGAACGGAACCTTGATGGACCCATCCAGAATACCGGCACGCGCCTTTTCGACCTCGACAAGCGCCTCTTTCGCCCTGGCGTTCAGTTCAGCCGGTCCCTGTTCGGCAAAGACGGGCGAAAGTATGAAGTCGATGACGCCGGTGCCAAGGCCCGTATGCTCATGCGTGCCGCCCTTCCAATCGGAACCGACGGCCTTGCCTGCCTCGTTGTAGAGCGAAACACCGAAATCGAGACCGACGATGGAGATGAGCGATTTCGGGCCGAGTGCGTACTGTCCCGGCGCAAGGCAGCTCACCATGCGGCCTTCCTTTTCGTTGGCGGCGGCAATGATGCCGCCATCGGTGGCAGCGGCATCCGTCTGGATGTAGTCGATGCCGTCATTGTACATCTGGGTGGCGATTTCCTGACCCTTTGCAGGATCCTGGAACGAGCCGGCGAAGGCGGCAACGACGCTGGCATCCGGCTTGATCGAGTGAACGCCAGCCTTGAAGGCATTGAAATCGGCGTTGAGCGGCGGGATTGAAACGCCGCCGATGAACCCGGTCTTGCCTGTTGTCGTCATCTTCGCGGCAAAGACGCCTGAGAGATAGCAGCCGAGATAATAGTCATAGGATACCGTCACCACGTTCGGGATCGCCGGCTCGAAGGGGTCGGCGAACAGCTGGATCCACTTCGTGTTGGGGTAGGACGGCGCCAGCGCCTTGAACGGCTCGGCCACCTCGTTGAAGGTGGAGATGATGATCTGGGCACCGGCGTCGCCGAGCGTGCGGTAGATGGTCTCGTAGGTCGCGGGGTCCTGCGCATAGATGGCGCGGTGTTCAAAGCCCTTTTCTTCCGACAATTGCTTGAGCTTGGCAATCATCTGATCGACCGGACCGTTGTCGCCGGCCGCCTGCGTGTGAACCAGCGCGACCAGCCCGCCCGATGCACGCGCAAATTCCGGCATGATGCTTGCGGCAAAGCCGAGCGCTGCTGCGCCCGCGCTTGCCTGCAGGAATGTGCGGCGATGCATGATGTGTTGTGAAGCCTTGTCAGTCATGATCGTTCCCTCTTTTGTTGATTGTCTTGTGTCATGCGTATTCTGACGTGCGCGGGCAATACCGGCGCGCGCCCGGTCGTCTCAAAGCGGCGGTGAATAGGCAGCGGGGTTCATGATCATCACCTCCTGCTTCTGGATCGCGTCGAGCGCCCAGACTTCGGAGATGAATTTTTGCCAATCCGGATCGGCGTACATGGCCGACCGGCGCGCCTCGCGGTCGGCAAGGCTGTCATAGGCCCACATCAGAACAGTGGTGTGGAGCGTCCCGAGCTCCGAGACGTAGAGACCAACGAACTTGTTGAGATGGCGCTTCTGCACCGGCAGACCGTCCGCCTCGTATTTCTTCATCCACTTGTCGACCGTGCCCGGCTTGAAAGTATAGGTGCGGTGTTCGAGGATCATCGGATCACTCCCTTAGCTGTTCAGGATCAGTTCGGCGCATTTCTCGCCGATCATGATGGCGGGCGCGTTGGTGTTGCCGCTGGCGATGATCGGCATGATCGAGGCGTCGGCGACGCGCAGGCCCTCGATGCCGTGCACCTTGAGCTGCGCATCCACCACTGCCATGGGGTCGTTGCCCATCTTGGCGGTGCCAACAGGGTGGAACGTCGTCATCGCCGTGGCGCGCAGCCAGCGGGTCAGCCCGGCATCGTCGAGCGCTTCCGGACCGGGCGCCAGTTCCTTGCCGCGATAGCGGTCGAATGCCTTCTGGCCGACGATGTCGCGCGTCAGCCGGATGCCGTCGATCATCGTGCGGATGTCGAAATCGGACTGCAGGTAATTCGCCTGAATCCTCGGCTTGTCTGTCGGGTTCGCCGACCGCAGCGTGATCTCGCCGCGGCTCGCCGGATTGACGGGTCCGACGCGGATGGTGAAGCCGTGATCCGCCTCCACCGCCCGCTTCTTGGCGAAGGGATTGGGGAAATGCAAGTTGGCCGTCTTTTCCAGCGCCGGCATGAAATGCAGCTGGATATCGGGCGAGACCAGACCGTCGTTCGAGCGGACGAATGCGCCTGCCTCGTAGGGAAAGGTTGTCGTGATGCCCTCCCCGAACAGCATGCCTTGCGCGACGGCGGGAATGAGCTTGTCGGCGCGCAGGTCACCGAACAGCGTGACCGGTTCACGGCATTCCCAGCTCATGACGCAGTCGACGTGGTCCTGGAGGTTCTTGCCGACCCCGGGAAGGTCGAGCAGCGGCTTGATGCCGAGCGCGCTTAGCTCGTCCGCCGGTCCGATACCGGAAAGCAGCAGTGCCTTCGGCGAATTGACGACGCCGGCAGACAGGATCACTTCGCGCCCTGCCCGCGCGATCGCCGCCCTGCCATCCTTCAGATAGCCGACGCCGCAGGCCCGGCCACCTTCGATGATGAGACGCGTCGTCTCGGCACCTGTCAGCACGGTCAGGTTCTTGCGACCGAGCGCCGGGCGCAGGAACGCCCAGGATGTGGACCAGCGCTTGCCTTTGCGAATGGTGAAATCGTAGCGGCCGAACCCTTCCTGGGTGGCGCCATTGAAGTCATCATTCGCTGGATAGCCGGCCTGCAGGCCCGCCTCGCAGAACACGTCCATCAGCGGATTGTGGCCACGGGCACGGCATACGGTGAGCTCGCCGTCGGTGCTGTGAAACGCGTCTTTGCGCTCGATATGCGTTTCCGAGCGCCGGAACGCCGGCAGCACGTCGTCGTAGGACCAGCCAGGCAGACCAAGTTGTGCCCAGCGGTCATAGTCGTGGCGATTGCCGCGCACGTAAATCATGCCGTTGATGGTCGAGGTGCCGCCCAGAACCTTGCCGCGCGGCCAATAGAGCGAACGGCCGTTGAGATAGGGCTCGGGCTCCGTGTGGTAGTGCCAGTTGTAGATGCCCGAGTGGAAGAGCTTTCCCATCAGCATCGGCAACCGGAACAAGGGATTGCGGTCCTTGCCGCCCGCCTCGATCAAGAGCACGCGGTTGGCCGGGTTCTTCGACAGGCGGTTGGCAAGAACGCAGCCGGCTGAACCCGCGCCAACGATGATGAAGTCATATTCCGGACTAGACGCCATGGTTCACCATGCGATGGGACGGACGCCCATCGCCTCCAGGTAGAGATTGCAAAGAAGGAAGGGGTTTTCCCGACCGAGCACCTTGTCGGCGAAAGCGGGATGCTCGCGCTCGACGCAGGCGACATTGCCGTTGCGGCCCTCGCGGATACCGGTTTCGGCGAAGATATCGCTTGCAGCCGCACCGAAGCCGAGAAAGACGATCGGCTCGCCCCGCGAAAGCAGCATCTCGATGACGCGCAGCATCAACGGCCGCCAGAACGGCAGATGTCCGCGCGACTGGTGCGGGTCGATATCGACGCGGAAGCGCGACAGCGTCAGGGAAGCGTTGAGAAGCAGTACGCCCTCGCCGACCCAACGGTCAGCAATCGCGCCCGGGTCTTCGAACGAACCTGCCGGATCGCACAGCAACTGCCGCACATCGGGCCAGCGGCTAAAGTCTTTGCTCAGGCTTTCGTCGCCAAGACGCGCAGCCGCGATCAGTTGCATATAGGCGCGGATGCTCTTCGAGAACATCTTATCGAGCTCGGACCAGCTGGCGAGATTGCCCGCCTCGAAGGCGCGGCCCGTGGCAAAGCCCGGTTCCGGATAGGGATCCTGGCCGAGGATCAGGCAGCGTACGCCTTCAGGCGCAATTCCATCGAAGGCAGCAAGCGCATGCGCGCCCTTCGGCTGGCCGGGAAAAACCCTGCCGCGGCGCGCTGGGAAGATCGGCTCCCAGGCTTCGAACGCGAGATCCGGATCGACCCGGTCAAAATCATCGCCAATAGACCCGAGGGCATCGTGCCAGGCCTGCGGCAGATCGGCCTCCCAGCCGGCCAGCGTTTCCGCCATTGCCTCTCTCAGTCGTGCCGGCATCACACCGCCCCTCCAACTCGTTGAAAGGAGACTAGACAAAAGCTGACCAAAGTGTCAACTTTCTAGAACGTAAAAAATGACTGGATCGTCAGGTTTTTTTGACAATACCGTCAGGTTTTATTCAAATGGCGATGCCCTTGCATTTCGCCGGAAAACTCGGAAATTGCGCAAACGGCCTCGCCGCCACGCATGATTGTCTGGTAGGGAGCGGCGGCGAGATGGAGGCGAGATCGCATGGCAAAGGCAGCACGAGATCCGGAGGAACGCATCCGTGAGCGCAATATGCGCCTCATCATCAAGGCCGGGATCGAGATCTTCGCGCGCAAGGGCTTCGACGGCACCCGCATCGCCGAGATCGCCGAAGCCTCAGGTCTGCCCAAGGCCAACGTCTATTATTACTTCGCCTCCAAGGAAGAGATCTACAAGGCCATCGTCACGCACCTCATCGCCAGTTGGGACGACGCGCTGAAGTACATTTCGCCAGAGCGCGAGCCGGCTGACGCCTTCCGCCTCTATATCAGGGCCAAGCTCGACTACACCCGCAAGAACACCGCAGAATCCAGGCTCTTTGCCAGCGAGATCATCCAAGGCGCACGGTTTCTAAAGAAGAAGGATCGCGATCATATGCGCCAGGTCACGGATGCGCATGTGGCCGTCGTGGAGGGATGGATTGAGGCTGGAAAGATGCTGCCAGTCGATCCACGCCACCTGTTCATCATGCTCTGGGCATCGACGCAATACTATGCGGATTTCGAGCCGATCGCCGCCGACGGCCTGAAGAAGGCACGTCTGAAAGCAGAGGATTACGAGACGGCGGCGATAACGATTACCGAGACGATCCTGAAGGGCATTCTTCCGGCACCCATGCAAGCTTCATAAACAAGCTTTTGATCTGCCGGCGCGCCATGGGTGCTGCGATCGTCTCCAATAGGTCCGGCGAGGCGCCGTCCTTCTTCTGTAATAGCGAAGATATCATCTGTTGTTGCTAGAGCGCACAACACAGATTGCCAGCATTTGCGCATTGCACCATATACTCCCTCCACGACACAGCCGCCGAGTTGCCGGAGACCCCATGACTGCCTTGCGTAACGTAGGTTCCGAACCCCACTCGGAGAAGCGTGACTTTCTTGTCCTCCTCCTTGGCTGCGTCGGTGTCGTCTATGGCGATATCGGAACGAGCCCGCTCTACGCGTTTCGCGAGGCGCTGCGGCCGTTTTCGGCTGACGGCGTGCATCATAATGAAGTCATCGGCCTTATCTCGCTCATGGTCTGGACGCTGACGATCATCGTCACGTTCAAATACGTGCTCTTCTTGTTGCGCGCCGACAACGACGGCGAAGGCGGAACGCTATCGCTTCTCGCCCTCCTGATGAAGAAGACGGGCAGCTTCATGCCCGTTCTCTTCTTCGCGGGACTAATCGGGGCGGCACTGTTCATCGGTGACGCCATGATCACCCCTGCCCTGTCCGTCATGTCGGCGCTCGAAGGCATGAAGTTGGTCACTCCCGCCTTCTCCGGCTACGTGCTGCCGCTGTCCGCCGCCATCATGGTCGCGCTTTTCGCCGTCCAGTCGAAAGGCACCCAGGCGGTCGCAAAATTCTTCGGGCCCATCACGGTCGTGTGGTTTCTCGCCATGGCATGGGGCGGCCTGATCCACATTGGCGACGACTGGACAATCCTCGAAGCGCTCAATCCGATCAACGCCCTCTGGTTCATCACCCATGCGGGCTGGGCGGGCCTGATCGTGCTCGGCGCTGTCTTCCTGACGGTGACGGGGGCAGAGGCGCTCTATGCCGACCTCGGACACTTCGGGCGCAAGCCGATCAGCACGGCGTGGTTCTCACTCGTATTCCCCGCATTGGCGCTCAACTACCTCGGCCAGGGCGCGCTGGTGCTTAGCCATCCTGAGGCGATGGCAAACCCATTCTTCCTGCTCTATCCGGACTGGGCCCTTTTGCCGATGGTGATTCTCGCCACCATGGCAACCATCATCGCCAGCCAGGCCGTCATCACGGGCGCGTTCTCGCTCGCACGACAGGCGGTCCATCTGGGCTTCCTGCCGCGCCTGCTGATCAAGTTCACCTCCGAGACCAATACCGGGCAAATCTACGTGCCCGCCGTGAACGTCATGCTGTTTGTCGGCGTGATCGTGCTGATCTTCTCCTTCGGAGATTCGGAATCGCTGGCCACCGCCTATGGCATCTCGGTCACCGGCGCGATGGTCGTGACAACGGTTATGGCTTTCCAGTTTCTGCGCTCAGTCTGGGGATACTCCACGCTTGTGGCGGGGATGCTGCTTTTGCCGCTGCTGGTCATCGAGAGCGTTTTCCTGGTCGCCAACCTGCTCAAGATCCATGACGGCGGTTGGGTACCGGTGGCGCTGGCACTTGCCATCATGCTCATCATGTGGACTTGGACCCGTGGATCCAGAATGCTTCGTGAAAAGACGGCGCGCCACGATATACCGCTGGAGACGTTCATCCGTTCCATAGAGAAATCGACACATGCCCCCCAGACGGTCCGTGGGACGGCGATCTTCTTGACGAGCGTAGGCGACAAAACGCCGGCAGTCCTTCTGCACAACATCAAACACAATCACGTCCTTCACGAGCACAATGTCATCCTGACTGTCCGCACGTCCGAACATCCTTACGTTGCGCAGGAAGACCGGGTGACGCTGACAAAACTTTCGGACAGGTTTGCAAGGCTGGAACTCTGCTTCGGCTTCATGGACGAACCCAACGTTTCCAAGGCGCTCTCGCTTTGCAAGAAGGCAGGATTCAAGTTCGAGATCATGCAGACCTCGTTCTATCTCGGCCGCAGGACGCTCATCAGCGATCCGAACTCGGGTCTGCCCCGTTGGCAGGATCATCTCTATATCGCGCTCGCGGGGCTCGGTATCGATCCGTCGTCGTATTTCAAGCTTCCCGCCAACCGGGTCGTCGAGATCGGCGAACAGGTCACGATTTGATCCTCGGCCAACGGCGGACCTTTGTCCGCCGCGTCATACGACACGCGATCGAACCATCTTCGGAAAATCTAAATGACAGTCGTCGCCTCCTATTTGTATCGAGCCGGCAAACGTGCAGACGAGGTGCCGCTTGTCGCGACGCCCGTCGACGCCCGGGACGGTGAGTTCATCTGGATCGGGGTGACCGATCCCACCGCGGACGAGCTGGCCAATCTCCAGGCAATGTTCGGCCTTCATCCTCTGGCAGTGGAGGACGCTCTCAACGGCATGCAGGTGCCCAAGGTCGACATCTACGGCAATCTTCGTCGTCATCAAGACGGCCCACCTCGAAGGTGAGAAGATAGCCTACGGGGAAACCTGCATCTTCGTGGGGAAGCACCATCTGATCTCCGTCCGCCATGGATCGGCCCGTTCTCACCAGGAACTGCGCCAGCAACTCGAGCAGTCGCCGCAGCTCCTTGAGCACGGACCCGACTATGTGCTCCACGGCATCATCGATTTCGTTGTCGACGGCTACCTGCCTATGGTTGAGACCCTTGAGGACAAAATACTCGAGCTTGAGAAGCACGTCCTCATGTCCTTCCTGCAGCCCGAGCAGATCAGGCGCGTCTTCCGTATGCGCCGTCACGTCATCCGGTTCCAGCGCGTGCTCGGTCCGATGGGCGAAGTGGTGGGAAAGCTGAGCCACCTCGACCTGCCCTGCATCGACGACAATGCAAAGCCGTTCTTCAAGGACGTCCATGACCATATCAAGCGTGTGGAGGGGCTGGTCAGCGGCCTTCGCGAAATAATGACGTCCGTCTTCGAAGCCTCGAACCTGCTCGAGCAACAACGCCAGGGCACAATCACAAGACAGCTTGCGGCATGGGCGGCGATCCTCGCTGTGCCGACCGCGATTGCTGGTATCTATGGGATGAACTTCGAACACATGCCCGAACTTGGGACGCGCTATGGCTATTTTGCCGTTCTCGGCGTCATCGCCACTCTCTGCGCCATCCTTTATTGGCGCTTCAAGAAGTCCGGCTGGCTCTAGGATGTTGAGATCGGGCGGTGCGATGTGCCGCCACGCTGCTCTTCAATATGTTCAACTGGCAACAAGTTGCTGGGCTAGGTACCATGTGCCCCAAACTGCCGGGGCTAAAAACGAGGCGAAGGGTATGCGGCGTCCTGCCGGCCAATGCCCGTGCTTCATCGTCGAAACCAACACGAACAACAGGGCGCCCAACGCTGCGCCAAAGACAGCCAATGCGAAATTTTCCCAACCGATCCAAATACCGGCGGCAGCGCCGAGCTTGATGTCACCCAGCCCGAGTCCCTCAATGCCACGAAGCCTGAAGTAAAGCGCTCGTACCAATAGGAGCGCGCCGCCAGTCAATGTCACATCGCGTGCGATCTCGAGAAAAGTGCGCGACGCGTCAACTCGCGCGGGATCGATGCCGGCGAGCCATGCCGCGATACCGATGGCGGCGACCGTGCCATTCATAAAATTGGAAACCCTAAGGCTTCGCCAATCCTGAAGGGCGATGCGTGTCACGCAGGCAGCAAGCAACATCAACAACAATGTTCGCGCGCACTGCAGGGTCGCGAGACCAATCACGAGGGCAGCCATGGTCGCGGCAAAGACAGGAAGCAGATCCGGGTCGATGCGTTTGGACAGCTGCACTACTTCAACGCCCGCGAACCCATGCCCCACATCCGCGCCTGCAATTCCTCTGCAACGCTCTGTGCATCGCGTGAATCGCGGATGACCATCGGCCTGATCATGATCAGCAGCTCGGTCCGCGCGTTCGACCGGTTCTTGCTGCCGAACAGGCTGCCGACATGCTTCAGGCGACTGAGGAAGGGAATACCATCCTTGCCGCGCTCCTGCGTTTCGCTGATCAAGCCGCCGAGTAGCACTGTCTGTCCGTCAAGAACCGATACCGAGCTCGAAATGCTTCTGTTGGAGATGACCGGCGTCAGGCTGTTGTCGCCCGAAGCGGCGTTCGATATTTCCTGGTCGATCCGCATCGCCACCACGCCGTTTTCGGCGATCCTCGGGCGCACGTTCATGATGATGCCCGTGTCCCGGTACTCGACCTGGTTGCTGACCGGGGCGTCGGCGGTTTCGACCGGCACGACGGTACGCGTGATGATCGGGATCTGATCGCCCACCTGGAAACGTGCCACCTCGTTTTCAAGCACTACAAGCGACGGCGACGACAGGATCTGCACATCCGTGATCTTATCGAGCGCGCTGATGATCACATCCGGACTGCTGTTCGCGCCCAGGACGAAATTGAAGCCGGGCACCTCACGGGCAATGTTGTCGGCAAGCGTTTTGAAGAGACCGAACGATCCCTCGTCGGTGCCCAGACCAACCGATTTGCTCTTCACGAAATACTGGACGCCGAAGCGCAGTTCGTCGGTGAGCCGAACCTCCGCCATCGTCACACTGATGGCGACCTGGAGTTGGGGAACGTCGATCCGTGTCAGAGCGGCAAGTACGCGCTTGCGCATCTCGAGGTCGCCGTAGATCACGATCGAGTTGTTGGATGGATCCGAGCGGATGCGAACCGGCTCGGCGCCGAGCTCTGGCTGCAACGAACCGCCGAAGCGCGCCGGGTCGATGTCCACGACGTCCTCGTCGCTGGCTGCCGGCTCCTGTGCGGCCGCTTCATCGGGAGCGGCCTGTTGGTCGGCGGTTTCCGTCTCTTCGTTGGCTGCAAACAGACGCTGCAGAAGTTCTGCGATCTTCGTCGCGTCACGATATTTGACGCGATAGACATGAACGCTTTGTCCGAGGTCTGGGTTCTCTCGGTCGAGACGGCGGACCCAGGTGAGAGCGCGTTCCGTGAGTGCCTTGTTCTGTGAGACCGCCAGAACGGCACGCAATCTCGGCATCGACATGAACTGTATGACGCTGTCGCCATTGCTGCCCTTGCTGGCGAAAATGCGCTCGAGTTCGGGAATGACGGCTTCGGGGCGTGCGTGCTGGAGCGGCAGGACCGCCACCGACTGATCCCTCATCCAGTCGACGTCGAATGCCGTGACCGTCTCCAGCGCCGCTTCGCGGTCGGGCCCGCTGCCGGCGATCAGGATAGCGTTGCGCGTGGTGTCAATCCGCAGCGTCCCTGGACGCGCGCCAAAACCGTCCACGAGCCGCGAAAGCGCCTGCGCCGACACATATCTCAGCGGTACGACCGTGATGCCGAAGCCGGTCGGGCGACCTTTCGTGCTGACCTGACCGGCGATCGAAGATCCGGCCTCGACGATCTGAAAGGCATTGCCGCGCTTAACGAGATCGGCACCATTCATTTCGAGCATCGATTCAAGAATGGACACGAGATCGTCACGAGGGACCGGCCGAGCGGTCGACAGTGTCACCGTCCCGGTTACCTTCGGGTCGATCGTATAGGTCAGACCAAGCGTCTCGCCGAGGATGGCTTGCACGACGTCGCGGAGCTCAGCCCCCTGGAAATTCAGATTGACGCTATCACCGGCCGCACCATCCGCTCCGGCTGGAGCGGCGACAACGCCGAGGCGCGTGGACGAGTATATCGCTGGCTGGCGGGCACCGGCCGATCCCGCGGACGAGTAGCCGAGCGTAGAATTGCTGCCATTTCTGAGTGAGCGCGCCTGCAGGTCCGCGCTTGTCACCGAACCCAGGATCGAGTCGACGTCGTTCCCCAATCGGCCTTCTTCAGGAGCGAGGCAGCCGGGGGAAAGCAGACAGATGCCGAAAAACAAAGCCGTCCGAAGGACTGTCCCGCTAGTGCTCATGTTGTCACGACTGATTCTTGCCTCACTCATGTCGAAGCCTAGCATTTCTGTAACGGATCACTATTATTATCGGCAGCTAATCCACTTCTGGCATCGCGGTTCTTGGGGATAACCGCTTAAGATCCCAGGGGCCGGCATGTATCTGCCTTCGATGTCGACAAGCCGTCAAAGTGGCGGTCGAGTGAGTGGGGCTTTGCTGTAGTGTACTGCGGCGGGACGGATGAATACGGCAACGATTGTAACGCATTTCATTCGCTATCTATTGACGAAAGAGGACCTGGTCGGCCCGGCAGAGAGGCTGTCCCTGGAACGGCTTCTTGTGGAAGCGCCCTCGAACTACACCGTCCTTTGGGAGACCGGGCTGTTGTCCGGGGAGCTGCTCGCTGATGCGATTGCCGATTTTCACAACCTCAATCGCGCCGCATTCAACCGCGTCGAATTTCGTCCGGAATTGACTGAAGATTTGTCGGCGCGGTTCCTTCGTGCCGCATGGGCGATGCCGGCGCTCGAAGGTGAGGCTCGTTTGCTCGTCGTTGCCGATCCCAGTCGAAACGACGCGATCGACGCTGCCTTGGCGGCACTTGGCCGTCAGGTGGAGTTGCGGATCGCGACGTTCGAGGAAATGGCGATGCTCTTCGAGCGCATGCTTTCGAGGGAACCGGCCAAGGACGCAAACATAGAGCGCTCGACGTCGCCTGTTGCTGGCGATCGGAACGAGGAGGATCTCGATCGCCTCCACGATATCGCCAGCGGCGCGCCGATCGTTCGGGCCGTGGATCAATTGCTCGAAACAGCGCTCAGTCTATCGGCGACGGACCTTCACATCGAACCTCAACCTGACGGCGTAAGGCTGAGGATGCGCGTCGATGGGATGCTGCGCACGATGCAGCCGCTTTCAAACGAGATTGCGCGCGGCGTCATCTCGCGTATCAAGATCCTGGCAGGCTTGAATATTGCCGAACGCCGGCTGCCGCAGGACGGGCGCGCGCGTATCCTGATCAACTCGACGCGCGCTGACTTCCGGGTGGCGACAATGCCGACGTTGCACGGAGAAGCGCTGGTCGTGCGCATCCTCGTCAAAGGCGCCGAAGCCCTTGATCTTTCTCGCCTGGGCATGTCGTCGCGTGATTACTCCGTCCTTCATACGCAACTGGCCGAGCCTCATGGCCTCGTTGTCGTGGCCGGCCCGACCGGCTGCGGCAAGACGACCACCCTGACCGCTGCATTGTCCACTCTGAACAGCCCCGAACGCAAGATCATGACGATCGAAGATCCGATCGAGTATCAGATGGCGGGGGTCAGCCAAACTCAGGTCAAGCCATCGATAAACCTGACATTTGCCAATGCGATGCGATCGTTCCTTCGTCAGGACCCCGACGTCATGATGGTGGGTGAGATGCGCGACAGCGAAACCGCCTCGATCAGTCTTCAGGCAGCATTGACTGGCCATCTGGTTCTAACGACCCTGCACACCAATAGCGCGGCAGACGCCATCATAAGGTTGATGGATCTGGGCGTTGAAACATTCCTTCTGGCATCCGCACTGCGTTGCGTCATTGCTCAGCGCCTGGTCAGAAAATTGTGCGAGCGTTGCAAGGCGCCGATCGAGGACATGGCGCCCGCCGCGTCGACATCTGCGGCGCGCCAGCGCTTTATCAAACGCCCCGGTGACACATGCTTTCGCGCGGTCGGTTGCTCCTATTGCGGCGACAGCGGCTATCGCGGACGCGTTGGAATATTTGAGGTCCTGCCCGTCGACAGCGAGATTACCGCTTTGATCCGCAAGGATGCCGATCCTCAGAAGATACAGACCGTCGCCGTCCAGGCAGGCATGACAACCATGCTGGAAGATGGGCTCTCGAAATACCGGCGTGGCGTCACCTCGATCGAAGAGGTTCTGCGCGTGACGGTCTGATCATTGTAGGGGCAGAAACATCTTGTAGTCCCGGCTACGCCCGCTCTGCTCGAAGGCGACGGTGCGGCTGTCGACAATCGAGAGGTTCCAGTTCTGAAATTTCTCGCCGTCCTTGAGGCGATGAATCTGGCCACTTGCGGCATCCTGCAGAAGGGCTTGCTGACTGTCTGCTGTCGATATGATGCCGACGAGCTTGAGCTCTGGCGGGGCGTCCGGCACGATCTCAACGTTCGTGGCTGCAACCGGCGCTGGCGTGTCCACCGTCTCTGAGACGGCGGGAGGCTGCCGCGCCGGCGTGAACAATGGACGCAATCGCGTTGCCTCCAGCCTGTCGAGGCTCACACCTCGAAGCCAGGGAGCCTCGTCGGATGATGGGGATTGGGACGACGCCGTGCCTGCGAGAAGCAAGGCGACGGCGATGACCGACAAGCGCGAAGCCGGAAGGCGCGTCATCGTTCAGCCCTCCGCCAATAGCCTTCGACGAGCGCCAAAACGCGCAATGTCGGTGATGCATGGAGCGCCTCTTCGTCGGACGCCAGGCTCTCGATATTGATGGATTTGAAGACAAGCGCTGTCGGATTGGTCTCGGTGGCGAACAGTATCTTCTGAAGAGGTTCGATGGTGCTGTGGAATAGAATCCGCATTTCGACGGTGCCGCCGGCCGGGTCGTCCTCTTCGGACGCGACGAATTCGAACTGCGAGACCACAGCACCGTTCTGGCCGATGATATCAGTGACGAGCCTCTGAAGCTCGGCGCCGGCGATCGCGGGCGTGTTTCCCTGCAAATAGACGCGTGCGCTCGCGCTGTCGCCTTCGCTTCCCGCGCCGCCGCCAAGCGCAGATAGCCTGGATTTGAGTGTTTCGGCCAGGGCCGTGTCGTTCCTGCTCTGCTCGCCAAGACGAGACACGACAGTCGCACTCCACGCAGCCGTCAGGACCGGCAGCACCACCAGACAGGAAAGCGCAGCAACCGTTGCTGCCGTGACACGTCGCGCGCTGGCGCTTGATGCGCTCATGGCCGGCCCTTTTCCGAGAGATGCGCCAGGATCTCGAACCGCTCCAGTTTGCTGTCGTTGTCGCGAACGATCGGCGCGGAAAAACCGGCGCCCTCCAACATATCCGAACCTTCGAGCAGGCTGATCAAATCGGCAGCGTTTGTGGAAAGCCCTGTAACGCGGACATTACGGTCCTCCACGTCGAGAGCGGTAAGGTAAGTGGTGTCCGGAACGCGGCTGGAGAGCTCTTCCAGCAGCAAGACCATGGGAACGGCGTCCCATTTACGCGCCACGTCGAGCCCGGGATCGTTCGTCGCTTCCGCCTCCTTGCGAGCCGTCTCGACGGCGCCACGGAGGCTTGCAAGAGACGCCTCGATACGGGCCGTTTCGGCGACAGCGTGATTGACGCTCCAGCCAGCGCAGGCCAGAAGTGCCGCACCGGCGGCCGCGAGCAGGCTAAGGCAAACCAGGGCGTTGTGCCTTCGCCTCGCGCGCACGGCCGCCTTGGCGCCCGGCAAAAGATTGATCGCGCTTGGGCGATCCGACGGGTCCGACGCAAGCCCCACAACGACGGGGGTAATGCCGACGGACTGGAAGGGCTCGATTGCGCTGCGCACCGCGGTCAGCGACGTCGCGACAAGCCGCACGTCGAACTGGCCTGAAAACCGGGCGGCCTCGCTCTCCTGGATGTCGTAGTCGTACACCATCTTCTCTGACGGCCACGGCATGATCTGCTCGACCTGATGGCGGATGATTGCCTCGATGTGGCCACGGCTGGCCGCGGGCAGCCGCAAGGAACGCACCACAACTCCGTCACCCGCCAGACGCAGCTCAACCGGGCGTGTACCGACTATCTTGTTCAGCCACCCGTCGCGCAGGTCGGCGCGCTTGCCATCAGCCTTGTGCGCGCGTCGGGAGCGGCCGACGCGATAGCAGGCAAGCTTCGTCCCTTCATCGACAAGAAGAAATGTCCCGCGCGCTGTGCGCGGGATACCCATCGTCGCCTGCCACGACGTCATCTCGTCGAGAAGTACCGCCATCGCGCGCTTGAAGTATGCGCCAAGAGCACTCATCCATTCCGCCCCACCATCAACGGGCCCCCCGACCAGCAGGCGCCCAGTCATACACAGCATAGCCTTTCGCTTCGTCTTCGGCATCCGCTATGATGACGTGAGCAGCACTTGTTCTGCCACTTTCGCTGCGAACCACGACATCAAGCCGATACACTTTTGGTGCCTCCAGCGTGACGAAGCTGTCGTACCGCTGCGACAGCTCTCGCAGTTCGCCATCTTCACCTTCTGCACCAGGCGCTTCAGCAGATCTCAAGGCGGAGGCATCCGCATTGCTCATCTCGGGTATCGCCATCAAGACACGGCGTGAGGTTGCAGCTGGATAGAGCAGGCCCGTGCGGTTGTAGACCGTGACAAACGGTTGAAGACGCACATAGTCGGCTTCGCTCAAACCACGAACGAAGCGCAACTCGTTTACGGACTGGAACGCGACATTGGCCGGGAGACCGATTGCATCGCTTGCCAAATAGTCCGTCCGCTCGGCGCCGCCCGTCGTTCTTTCATCGTCCTCGTCACGCCAGTCGACGACCCGGGCGGCGAACGACCTGGGTGAAAGCGACTGCCCTCCTGCCGCCTTGAATACACCCTCCAGCAATTCGCGTGGTGACGCATTGAGATCGACCCGTCCGGCCTCCGCCGAAACATGCAGGATGACGCTACCGCTCGGCAGGCGAATTGTCCTGCCGTCCACCGATGCGGCGTCGACATCCGCAAGGAAGAGAAGATACCCGGCCGCTGCAACGCCGCTCTCCATAAGGTTCTCCATCACGAGGTCGTCGGCGCCGAGCTTCGTCAACACAAGCGCCGGCCTCGACAACAGCACCAGCATCGACACGATCGCTGCGAGCAGACCGCTGACAACAAGAACGGCGAGCGTGGCAAATCCGTCATCGCGCCGCATTGCCGCCTCCCGCGCACGATTCTCCGTCGCGACAGGCCGAAGGCGAGTCGACGTGCGGCGACATCATCAGCGTCAGCGGTTGCCGCCGTTCGTCAGACCTGTCCCAGATCTCCAACCGAACAATGTCGGGGAGCTTCGGCTGCGCAATCCAGGATCCAGTCCAGATGGTTCCGCGCTCAGTCGTTTCGGCGAAGGAAAAGCGCCAACGCCACGCCCCTTCGAATATCGCGATCGGTGCGGATGCTCGGGCTCGTTCGAAGGTCACCTGCCCGGGAACCCGTATCGCCGACGACCTCAAGAGTGCTGGCGGCCTGGACCTCACCGCAATCCACACCAACTGATCCGGCTCAAGTTGCGGATCGGTTCGCGTGGCGAACCCGAGCGCATCGCCGCTGCCGTAGAACAGGAGCGGCGCATTCGCTTCCGTTCCCGTCTTGACTGCAGCGATCTGCGCAAAATCCCTTCGCATTGCGGCAAGGCCGGTCGCAAGCTCTTCAAGCGTGGCTGCACCTTGCGAAGCGGCGGCGGACGACCGTGTCACGAGCGAAACCGTGAGCATGAGTGCGTGCAGGACCAGCGCGGTTAGCATCAGCACGACCAGCGCCTCAAGGAGTGCGAAGCCTTCGTCTTTCGGTGCGCGGACACTGTTCATTGGCCGCCTCCGACCAAAAGACGGTCAACAGCTAGGACGCGCGACGCGGAGATCTCGACGTTAAGCCTTGCTTCAAGCAGCACGCGACCGTTGCTCGGCGGCGCGTCGGCGACCGCGGCTGGCGCGACAACCACGCGCCATCGGTGTCCCCGCACCACGCCGGAAAAAGCTCCCGGCCGCATGCGACCGCTTCGTAGCTCCCCCGCCAAAACTTCTTCGGCGACCAGTCTCGCCTCCAGCCAGGCACGGGAGTGGCCGATCGACGTCCGGGCGGATACAAGACTGCGAGGAACGACCGAGACCACGGCCGCAAGGATTGCGACGGCAACCAGAACCTCCAACAGGGTGAACCCCGCGTCGGAACGGCGCTCGTCTTCGGGTCTATTGGGTTGGACAACGAGCGGGATCATCGAGGCATCCTCAGTCAACCTCCGACAGCATGACGCCTGACGTCAGCGGGTTGACCGTTATGCGATAAGTCAGGTTGCTCCCCGTAATGCTCAATACGCCGCCGAGCGCGCGCCCATCCTCCAGAAAGACAAACCCAAGACGATCGGCCGATCGCAGACGGCCGGAACTCACGATCCTCATCGTCGTGCCTTCGGGCAAAACCACCTGTCGACCCGAAGCCCCCGAGGAAACCGTCCTGCGTTGCGGGTCGACGGAACACAGGACCGGTCGTCCCTGTTCCATCGCCGTGTTCCTGCCGTGCCGCAAAAGTGCGGCGATCTCGGCTGTGCGTACCTTCAGGCCGATGGCGCGGCTCGCCCGCGTCAGGAATGGAAACGACATTGCCGCTACAAGCGCCACGATGACGAGCGCAGCCAGGCTCTCGAGCAACGCAAATCCGCTGTCGTATGCCGCGTCATTGCTGGATGGCGATGTCGGCCGCACCATCGGCGCCTCCCTCGACGCCGTCGGCGCCATAAGAGATGATCTGCGGCCTCCCCTTGTCACCGATCCGATATTGATACGGGTTACCCCACGGATCGAGCGGCACGGATGCCTGCTGGATGTAGGGACCTTTCCAGCGCTTGATCGAAGCACCGTCCACCAGCGCATCCAGGCCCTCCCGTTCGGTCGGGTAGCGCGCCACGTCGAGATAGAAGAGATCGAACGCCGAGGTGAGAGCCTCGATCTGGAGCTTTGCCGCGCGGACACGCGCTTCGGAGAGATATCCGAGCACCCGCGGCGCGGCGATGCCGGCGACGAGGCTGAGGATGATCAGAACAACCAGCAACTCGAGCAGCGTAAATCCGCCTTCTCCCTCGTCGTGCCTCTGTCGGCAGGCGTTACGTTTGGGTGGGGTCGTGCGACAGAGTGTTTTCATGGGGGTCACAGCAGCAATTCGTTCAGACTGAGCAAGGCGGTGATCACCGAGACGATGATCCAGGCGATGAAGGCGCTGATTGCCAACAGCACGATCGGACCCGCTATCGCGGTGGCGCGCGCGATCGATCGGTCGAGTTTCGTTTCATAGTAGGTTGCGACCCGCCATGCCGCCTTGTCGGCCTCTCCGATTGTTTCGCCGACGCGCATCATCTGCAGGCCGTAGGCAGGCAGAAAGTCAGTGCGCGTGAGCGCATCGGTAAGGCGGCTCCCGTCGCGGACGTCAGCGAGAACTCCCGCTACGAGGTTGGCGGAGCTCGTATCCCGCATGAGATCTCGGATAAGCCGGAGTGCAGTCGGAAGGTCGACGCCACTTTTGCTCAGCATCGCAAGCGTCGAACAGAAGACGACGGCGCGCTGCTGCATGAGCAGGGTGTCGAACCCAGGGATGTGGCGAAGCAGGGAGATCAAAGCCGCTCTTACATTGTCGCTGCGGGCTCCGATGATGCCGGCGCCGGCCAGAGCCACTCCTGCGAACGCCAAAAATGTCCTGTGTCCGACGGCAATGCGTGACAGCGTGAACACCAAAGGTTCCGATCCGCGCGACGCGTTGCCCGTTTCGACAAGAGCTTGATCGAACTGTGGAACCACGACGATGAGCACAAAGAAGAACACGCCGATCGCGGCAAGCAGCAGAAGGCAGGGATAGGCAAGTGCTGCGGCCAGCCGACGGTTGAGTTCACTCTGACGCCGCCGATCCTGAGCAATCACCTGCAGGGTTGCGTCGAGATTGCCGGCGACTTCCGCGACCTCCACCATTTTGACGTAGGTTCTCGGGAAGGCCTTGGGGTAAGCGGCAATCGCCTCGCCAAGACTGTGCCCTTTCGATATCACTTCCCACATCGAATAGACGATGCCGGAAAGCGCCCGGCGTTTGGTTGATTGATAGATGATCTGAAGAGCCCGATCCAAGGCAACGCTGCCGGAAAGCAGGGCCGCAAGATCCTCGGTCAGCGCCGTTACATCTTCGTATGAAGGCCCACTGCCCGTGAGGATAGGGGCGTGCCGTGCGGAGGTGGATCGGTTCACCTCTTCTATGTCGATCGGCAGAAGCGATCTGCGCTCCAACTCAGTCATCATCATGCTGCTTGAAGCCGCGTCCAGATAGCCCTCTAGTATGTGTCCGGACTGGTCGATAGCCCGATACCGAAAGCTCGGCATAACCATTCACCACCATCGGAGTTCTGTATGCCGACAAAGACTCAACCTTGGCGATAAGGCCGGATCGAATACTAAGCCCAAGGTAATTATAAGAGAATGTCGGATATCCTCAACAGAGAAACATTGGAAAACCGGCAGACTGGAACAAATCGTTCGATCTAAGTCGGAATATTCATAAGACTAAAGTCTGCTCTAATCATTGTGATCACAAGTGTCGGGGCGTATTATTTTGTTGAAATCCAAATCGGAGGACCATGGG
>NZ_JBXAIA010000016.1:0-92734 GCF_058795755.1 Ensifer sp. GW823-FHT05D09
CGTGGCCGAGGCGCTGGAATACGGCATGGTCGGGGTCAACACCGGGTTGATTTCGACCGCGGAAGCACCGTTCGGCGGCGTCAAGCTCTCCGGCCTCGGCCGCGAGGGCTCCAGATACGGCATCGAGGAATTCACCGAGATCAAATATGTCTGCCTCGGCGGCGTTGCGTAAGACAGAGACGACAAGGAAAAAACCGCGGAGCCTAAACTCCGCGGTTTTTTGAGAGAACGGCAGGCGCTGCAGTTTTCACACGTTCCTGTCGAGCAGCCTCGTTGCGCGGGCCTCGATGCCTTTCGCGTCGAGTTCATAGTGTGCGTAGAGGTGAGTGGGCGGTGCGATCAGGCTGTACTCATCGTAGATGCCGTGACGGGTCAGCTTGACGGCTAGACCTTCACTCGCCAGCACCTCTGCAACCGCACCACCCAAGCCCCCAAGCACATTGTGCTCCTCGATCGTCAGGATCCGCGGACTTTGCGCCGCCGCTTCAAGAATGGCATCGCGGTCGATCGGTTTTACCGTCGCCATGTCGAGGAAGCCGACGCTGGCACCCGCAGCCCGCAGCGCGCGCGTCGCTTCGAGAGCGGGGTGCACGGTGGAACCGGTGGCAATGATCGTAAGGTCGGTTCCCGAATAATGAGAAATCGCCTTACCGATCGTGAACGGCTGGCGGTTGGCATAGACTTCGGGATCGCGCCCGCGCTGGATGCGCATATAGATCGGATGCGGATAGTCGTTCGCCGCCTTTATCACCTCCTTGAGCTGATTGCCGTCGGCGGGCGCGATTACCGTCAGGTTGGCGATCGACCGCATGATGGCGAGGTCTTCCGTCGCATGATGCGAGGTGCCGTAGAAGCCGAGCGAGATGCCGGCGTGGTGGCCGATCAGCCGAACCGGCAGCTTGGAATAGGCGACATCCATGCGGATCTGCTCGCAGCAGAGAAGCGCGAGGAACGATGCGAAAGTTGCGACATAGGGCTTCATGCCGACGGCAGCCATCCCGGCTGCGGCCGACACCATGTTCTGTTCGGAGATCCCGAACTGAATGAAGCGATCGGGATGGAGCGCATGAAATTTCGCAAGCCCGTTCGAGTATTGCAGATCGGCCGTGCCGGCCACGATCGGTTCGCCTGCGGCAACGAGTTCGATGAGCGCGTCGGAGAGCGCGTCGAGGCCGGGCGTCACGGCATTGAGCTGGCGATATTGCCAGGACTTGTCGGAAAGCGGCTTGTTCATCTCAGATCTCCATCGCTTCGATTTCGGCAATTGCGCGCGCAGCATCCGAAGGATCGAGATAGCCGAGGTGCCAGCCCGGTTCGGTCTCCATGTAGGAGACGCCCTTGCCCTTGACCGTCTCGGCAACGATCATCACCGGACGGGTCCGCTCGCGATCGGACTTGAGCGTGCGAAACAGGGTTGCGACAGCAGCGACATCGTGGCCGTCAACGACATGGGTTTCCCAGCCAAACGCCTGCCATTTTTCGACGATCGGCTCGACGCCGATTATGTCGTCAACCGAGCCGTCGAGCTGGTAGCCGTTGCGATCGATGATGCCGATCAGCTTTCCGAGTCTGTTGTGCGCGCCGAAAAGGGCAGCCTCCCAGACCTGGCCTTCCTGCAGTTCCCCGTCGCCGATCATCACGTAAGTGCAAAAGTCCTTGCCCAGCATCCGGCCGGCGAGCGCCATTCCGCAACCGGCCGAAAGTGCGTGGCCGATCGAACCCGAGCTGAAATCGATACCGGGCACCTTTGTCATATCAGGATGGTCGCCGAGCGGATTGCCGAGGCGGGTGTAACCGTCAAGCACGTCGCGATCGATGAAATCGAGGTCGGCGAGAATGGGAAAGAGCCCGACGGCAGCGTGCCCCTTGCCCATCATGAAACGGTCGCGATCCTCCCATTTCGGTTCACCGCGCCTCAGGTCCATGGCGTCGTAGTAGAGTGCCGAGAACAGCTCCGCCGCGGAGAAGACGGAGGTGTAGTGCCCTACCTTCGCGATTTCGATCAGCCTAATTGTCTCGAGGCGACAGAATTTGGCGCGGTCCTTGAGGAATGCAATCTCCTCGTCATTCGGTCTGAGGCTGTTTCGGCCCCCGGTTGTTTCGATCCTGCTTGGTTGGGTCACGTGCTGTCCTCGTCCTCAAGGTGGGTCGCCCCACGGGATGCTTGATCACGAGGTCTGTTTTAGCTGGAGAAACGCGCGGCCGCCCGCACGATTAGCTGAAAACAATCTTCAACTATTCCAAAGAAATGAACGGGTTGGCTCATGTTACTTAGAGAGGGACGCAAGTGAAGGCGGCGGTTTTCTCAAGGAGGTAAGCAATGAAAGACGGGATGTTTGTTTTCGACGCGGCGGTCCATACGCAGGACTTCGGCGACAACCAGATCAAGCCGGGAAGCGATGGCAGGCGCGTCAAACTGCTGCGCTCGCAGATCGCCGGATTCATTAACCTGACAGGTCGCCGCGGTCCGCCACCGGAAACCGAAACCTTCTCGAACCCCGATCTCGAATGGGGCAACAAGATGCTGTTTGAGAACTCTGATACCGACATGGCGAGCGCCTGCTCCGTGCCATTGTTTTCGCACTGGCGGGCGGGGCTCGGCCCGGTCGAACTTAGCGATGCCTTCGCGAAATCGAATCCGAAGCGCGTGGTGCTGACCGGCGGCGTCGACCCGGCCTATCATGGTCTTGATTTCGCGCTCGAAGAGATGGAGCGCCAGGTCAAGGAACTCGGCGCAGTCAGCATGAAGTTTTATCAGTATCAACGCCGCGGCTGTTCCTGGCGCGCGGATGATCGCGATATTGCCTATCCCCTTTGGGAGAAGGCGATCGAGCTTGGCATCAAGATGGTGCAGTTCCACAAGGGCTTCCCGCTGGAACTGGGGCCTGTCGAAGCCTTCAAACCCAACGACATTCAATATGCTGCGGCGGATTTTCCCGAGCTCAACTTCGGAATTCACCATCTTGGCGATCCCTACGTCGACGAGACGATCTCGATCGCCAGCCGTTTCGACAACATCTACCTGATCCTGCCTCTCTGGTTTAACCAGTACTACCTTCAGCCCTGGAAGATGTTGGCGCGGCTTGGAGAAGCGCTGCTCTACGTCGGCTCTGATCGTATCTGCTACGGCTCGGAGGCCTTCATCTGGCCGCACGTGCAGACCTATATCGATACGCTCGCCAACCTCGAAATGCCGGAGGAACTGCAGGAACGCTACGGCTATCCGGAAATCACCCGCGAGATGAAGGAAAACATCCTCGGCAAGGCGTTTGCCCGCGGCATGGGCATCGATATCGAAGCCAAGAAGATCGAGCTGGGGCTGGTCGCATGACTGCCCGGCCCACCATATCACCGGACGCGCTTGAGGCCGCCTTCGCGCGCATCCGGCCGCTGATCCTTGGCCACGGCGGCGATATCGAAATCGCCGATATCAGCCCGGAGGGCGTCGTCAGCATCAAGCTCGTCGGCGCGTGCAAGGCCTGCCCCAACATGGCGATGACCTATGTCGGTCCGATCCGCACCTATCTCATGGAAGTGGACGGCGTGGCGGAGGTCCGCTGCGAGCAGGTCAATGCGAGCCTCAAGACGCTGGATCGACTGGCGCGTCGACTGGGATCGAGACCGCTCATCGTCTGACAAGGCAAGGAATTGTGGAAAGACTGAAACCGCGTTTCGCAAGGAGCGCGGTTTTTCTGTGTCCTTCGCCGCTTGCTTGATGTTCCAACCGCCAAACGCAAAACGGCGCGCCCGGGGGCGCGCCTTGGAGTTTTTCGAGTTGGCTCTGTGCTCAGGGAATGATGCGTTCGGCGCGCAGCCGGTCGAACACGTCGACGAAGGAGCGCTCCGTGTCCTGCGTTTCAGTGAAGCCGAGCGCCCTGGCCTTTGCCATCGAGTGGACGCATTCCATCGGGCGACCGAGGTCGAGGTCGGTGTGCCATGCGGAGGCGAGGCGGTCGAGCTTGTTCGGCTGAAGGCCGTGGTCGCCGACAAGGCGGGCCCAATCGTTGCCGAGATCTTTCATCTGTTCGGCAAGGGAGTTGTACTGCCCAGGGTACTCCGCCACCGGGATCTCGAAGTAGTCGGCGATCGTCTGCCAGAGCTGTTCCCAACGAAAGACATCACCATTGACCGCGTTGAATGCTTCGTTGCGGGCGTTCGGCTCGGTGCCGGCCCAAACGATCTGCTTGGCGAGGATACGCGCATCGGTAATGTCGTTGAGGCCGCGATAAGCTGTCGGGCTTCCGGGGAAGCGGAACGGCCTGCCGGTCGCCTTGCAGATGGAAGCGTGTGTGGCAAGCGTCGCGCCGATGTTCATCAGGTTGCCGACCGCATAGCCGATGATCGTATGGGAGCGATGGACAGACCAGCCGAAGTCGTACTCGGCGGCATAGGCCATGACGATGTCTTCGAGCTCGTAGTAGAAGTTCTTCTTCGGCAACCGCGGCGCCGTTTCACGGAATGGTGTGACCGGCTGGACCTTGCCGTAGTCCTCGAAAGGGCCGAGATAATGCTTCGTGCCGGTGACGACGCCGACGTGCTGCAGGCAACCCTTGTCCTTGAAGGCGTCGAGAACATTCTTCAGCATGTCGCCGTTGAGGCGAATGTTTTCGTCCTCGTTCGACCCCAGCGTCCAGGAGCAATAGAAGACATGCGTCGGTGCAAGGTGCGAAAGGGCGGCAATCGCCTCGTCCCGCTTCAACAGATCAACCGCGTGCGGCTTGATGTACGACGATCCCAGCGGTGGCCGGCGTGAGGCGCCGTGGATCTCCCAGCCGCCGAGGTCTCTGAGATGTTCGGCAACGTTCAGCCCGACGATTCCCGTTGCACCGACGATCAATGCGCGTTTTTGATACATGGATTCCTCCCTTTGTGATGTGTGGGCGAGAGGATGACGCTTTACCCTCTGGTCAGGTAGGCTGGCTTGGGGAATAACTGAAGTGAATAGAATTCACGAATGGTATTTGGGATGCAAAACCGCGCTCTCGAGATGGAAGTCTTCGTGACGATCGTCGATGCTGGTAGCTTCTCGGCGGCGGCCCGCATCTTTTCGATGTCGCCATCGGCCATCAGCAAGCTGGTCACGCGGCTTGAAAAGCGTCTCGGCGTTCAGCTCGTTGTCCGCTCGACCCGCAGCTTTCGACTGACCATTGAGGGCAGCGATTTCTACACGACGTCACGGGCCATCGTACAGGAAATCGCCGAGGCCGAGGCAAAGATCGCGCGCAAGGCCGAGGCCATCGGCGGGCTTCTGAAGGTCAGCACCAACCTGCCGTTCGGCACGCATGTGCTCTCGCCTTTGGTCGTCCGGTTTCTCGACGAAAACCCGGGCATGCGCATCGATCTCGAACTCAGCGACGAACCCGTCGACCTGATTGCGGAGAAGACAGATATCGCGATCCGGACGGGCGTTCTGCGCGATTCTTCGTTACGTTCCCGTCGGTTGCTGGATTCACCAAGGCACATCGTCGCCTCGCCAGACTATCTGGCCCGGCATGGCGAACCGGCCCGGCCTGAGGAATTGCGTCAGCACGCGTGCCTGACCTTCGGTGGCCGTCCGCACCTCAGCACCTGGCAGTTCAAGGATCCTGCGGATGGTGCCTCTATTGATGTCGACGTTGGCGGCCGGCTGGTCGTCAACAACGGCGAATCCATGCGGTTGTTCGCCCTTCAAGCAGCCGGCATCGCCAGGCTTTCCGCGTTTCACGTCGGGCGGGATCTTACCGAGCGGCGTCTTGTCCGGCTGCTCGTTCCCTGGGATGCGGGAGAGACCGAGCCGATCTCGGCGATCTTTTCGGCCCAGACGCATGTTCCACAGAGAATTCGCACGTTCCTCGACTTCTTGGCGCGGTCGATACGAGAAATTATCAGGTGATAAATTATCACTTGATCAATTCTGGTGGCGGTGGTAGTTTTTATGTCAGCTCAGGGAGAGAGCATGGGAGGTTCCCGGCCGTTATTCAGGTCGGAGCCAAGTCTGATTTTCAAAAGCATGAAGGGCTGACACCAACCGCGTGTCGGAACGATAGGCTATGGCAAAAGCAGCACGAAAATACCTCGACGCGGCTGACCGCGAGCAGCAGATCCTCGAGTTTGCGATCGATTTCGTCGCCCAGAGAGGACTACGGTTTACGACGCGGGAACTGGCCGATGCGCTCGGCGTTTCACAGCCGCTGCTCTACCGCTATTTCAAGAACCGCGACGACCTGCTCCAGAAGATCTATGACGAAGTCTATCTGAAGCGCTGGGATCCGGGCTGGAACGAGCTGCTCGCCGATCGATCGCTGTCGATCCGCGAACGTCTCGTCCGTTACCTCAGGGCCTATACGGCTGCGATCCTCGACGAGCGCTGGATCCGGATTTTCATCGCATCGGCGCTTGAAGACCCGCAGATCACACAGAAATATCTCGGGCTGCTGCACGAAACGACCTTTCCGCTGATCTTCGCCGAGATTGCCGCGGAAGCTGGCGTTGCCGTTCCGTCCGGTCCGAAGGCTGACGAACTGGTGCTTGAGATCGTCTGGGGCTTTCACTCGAGCTTCTTCTACATGGGCGTGCGCAAATACGTCTACCGCAACAAGATACCGGATGATCTCGACCCGATCATCCGCGCGCGCGTCGAAGTGTTTGTTACTGGCCTTGCCGCGAGCATGGGCAATCTCGGACAGTTCCTGCCCGGGGTGGAGGCGGCCCAATGAATAGTATCCAGGACCTCCGCGTCTTCTCGGAAATCGTCAAGTCGAACAGCTTTTCGCTCGCCGCCTCGAAGCTTGGCCTGTCGCCGGCAACCATGAGTGGGCGGCTGAAGGCACTCGAATGTCACTTCGGCGTCGCCCTCCTGAAGCGGACAACGCGCTCGCTTTGCCTGACGGAGGAGGGGCGCTACCTCTTCGAAACATCGCAGGGGATCCTCGAGGACTTCGAGCGGCTCGACAAGACAATGCGTCAGCGCAAGAAAAACCCGAACGGAACGGTGACCATCGCCGCGCCAACGGAATTCGGACGGAAGTACCTGATCCCGTTGACCAGCGAGTTCGGCGCCGCGCATCCCGAAATCGGTTTCCGCCTCATTCTTGGTGATGACGACGTCAACCTGGTCGACGACGACTGCGATATCGTCATTCGCTTCGGCGCGGTGCCAGACAGCGCACTGACCACCCGCAAGCTCGGCGAAAACCCGATGGTGATCTGTGCAGCGCCCGACTATTTGGCGCGCATGGGGGCGCCGGATGCGCCGTCCGATCTCGTTGTCCATAACTGTCTGGTCTATCTCGACGGCAAGACCGCTGCCGACAAATGGGGTTTTGCCGTTGACGGTGAACCTACGCTCGTGCGCGTCAGCGGCAACCGCATCGTTTCCGACCGGCAGGCGCTGATCGACCTTGCCAAGGCCGGCCAAGGCCTCATTCGCGTGTCGTCCTGGGATGTCGCGCGCGAACTGGAAGAAGGAATGCTGGTCGCCGTCCTCAGGGATTTCGACTGTGACCCCGAGATCATCCATCTCCTGTCTGAACCGAGACATCGCCTGCCTCTGCGGACGGCCGAGTTCATCGATTTTCTCCTGCAGCGCGTGAAGCGCCTGAGCCGTAGCGCCGAGCTTTGCAGGACCGAGTATTCAAGGCTGCGCGGCGCCGCCTGATCGCGTTCCACATCATCCTAACTTCCGACGGTGCGCCTTCCTGGCCACCGAACGACGACGCATGGAGATTTTTTAGAATGGATTATGGTCTTACCGGCAAACACGTGTTGGTGACGGGCGGTGCCACGGGCATCGGACGCGCTATTGCCTCGGTCTTTCTCGCCGAAGGCGCGGATGTCACCGTGAGCGGCATCAGCGCCGCGGAGGTTGGGGATACCATCGCGGCTCTTGGCCAGCGCTGCCGTGGGATCGCCGGGGATCTGACGGTCGAGGGGGAGGCCGAGCGCCTATATGCCTTCGCCTCCTCCCATCGCCCTGTCGATATCCTCGTCAACAGCATCGGCATCTTCGAAGTCCGCGATTTCTTCGAGACGACGGACGAGCACTGGTTTCGCTATTTCGATGTGAACGTCATGACCGGCGTACGCATGTCGCGGCTGGTGCTGAAGGAGATGCTGGCGCGCGGCGAAGGCAGCGTCGTCTTCATCAGCAGCGAAAGCGCCGTCAAGCCACAGCCCTGGATGGCCCATTACGGCGCCATGAAGACCTGTCTGCTCGGCCTGTCGCGGGCGCTTGCCGAGTTGACGAAGGGCACCCGGGTCAGGGTCAACACCATCCTGCCAGGGCCCACGAACACCGAAGCCGTTCGTCGCTATCACCAGGAAATTGCCGATGAGAAGGGCACGACCCGCGAAGCGGTCGTCTCCGACTACTTCGATGAAACCGAGCCGACCTCGCTTATCCGCAGAATGATCGAGCCGGACGAAGTCGCACGCAGCGTCGTGCATCTCGCAGCAAGCCCGCACCTCAACGGCATGGCGATGCGTGCGGAGGGCGGCACCATCCGGGCCATACTCTGAGCCTTCTTCAGCGGCGCTGAAGAGTGAATTCAGGGCAACGTCCTCAATCGCAAGAGCCAATCGGTTTATCAATAAAATCAGCAGGTTTCGGGAGGTGCAGGTGAAAAGATTTGATCTTAGCGGCAAGCGTGCCTTCGTCACCGGTGCCGGCAGTGGTCTCGGACAGGCGATCGCCATTGCGCTTGCCGAGGCGGGTGCCGATGTCGCCTGCTTCGACCTGTCGGGTGCCGAAGGTCAGGACGTGACGCTGGCGGCGATCTCCGCCACCGGTCGAAGCGGCTTTGCCCTCGACGGTGACGTCACCGATCGCAGTTCGATCGAAGCCGCATTCGATCGTGCCGAACGGGAGCTCGGTGAGATCGACATCGCCGTCAACAGCGCCGGTATTGCCAATGTCAGCGCGGCCGAGACGATGCCGCAGTCCCAGTTTCTGAGGATGATGGACATCAACCTCAACGGGCTCTTCTGGTCCTGTCAGGTCGAGGGCCGCCGCATGCTGGAACGTGGTCGCGGCTCCATTCTCAACATGGCGTCGATCTGTGGCTCGACCGCGATCCCGGGTCTGGAACAGGCGCACTACGACGCAACGAAAGCGGCGGTGATCCGCCTGACGAAGAGCCTCGCAGCCGAATGGGCCGGGCGGGGCGTGCGCGTCAACTGCCTGAGCCCGGGCTTCATGGCAACGCCCATGAACAGCCGCCCGGAAGTGGCCGAGAATGTCCGCAGGTTCGCCGAGATGACGCCGATGAAACGCATGGGGCAACCACACGAAGTGGGCGGACCGGCGGTGTTTCTCGCAAGCGAAGCGGCCAGTTACTGCACCGGCGTCGATCTGAATATCGACGGCGGCTTTCTATCAATCTGACGACAGAGTGGGAGGAAAAATCATGTCGACAGTTCTGAAATTCACCAGCGTAGCAATCCTTGCCCTGTGGGCCGCATCACCGGCCCTCGCCAAACCTGTCAAGATCGGCTGGATCCAGGGCAACGCGGCCTTCCAGGCCGAACAGCGCACGCAGGACGGCTTCAAGAAGTACCTGACCGACAACAACATCGACGATTGGGAAGTGACCTATCTCGACTCTGCCGGGTCTGCGGAGAAAGTCGCCAACAACATCGAGGATGCCGTCAACCGCGGTGTCGATGTCATCTACGTGACCTACGCGGACCTGCGCGCGTCCAGTAACGCGCTCAAGGGCGCAGAATCGGCACACATTCCGGTCTACACTGTCGACTCCGGCTGGATCCCGGGCTCGACCGCGGACATCACCACGAACAACTGGCAGATGTCCGCCGAGGTATCGCTGAGCCTGATCAGCCAGATGAAGGGCAAGGGCAACCTCATCATCATCACCACCGACAAGATCAAGCCGGTGCGTGAGCGTACCGATACGCTGCGGGCGATCCTGAAGGAGTATCCCGACATCAAGGTCATCGGCGAATACAATTTCGACGTGGCCAACTTCTACCAGGAAACGCTGAACGCCGTTCAGGACTTCGCCACGCGTTACGGCGAAGAAATCACCGCTGTCTGGACGCCCTGGGACGAGCCGGCACAGGCAGCGATCACCGCGCTCCAGGGCGCCGGATTGAACGTGCCCGTCTCGGGCATGGACGGCCACCCGGAGGCGATCAAGGCGATCTGCGAGCCCAACTCCATGTTCGTCGCCACCGGGCGGCAGCAGTTCGAGGAGTGGGGTGTCAATCTTGCGACCTATGCCAAGCGCGTCATGGTGGATGGTGACCATCCGAAGGAGGTCACCAACGGCAAGGACATCGTCTACTACGGTGCGACGCTCTTCACCAAGGACAACTGCAAGTGAACCGGCCGGGCGGGCGGTGCGACCGCCCGTCCATTTCGGAGGTGCAACATGTCGATTGTTCTTGAGAACATCACCAAGCAATGGCCCGGCACGCTCGCGCTCGACGGCGTATCTATCGAGATCGTCGAGGGCCGCGTGCACGGCATCGTCGGCGAGAACGGTGCCGGCAAGACGACCCTCGTCAGCATTTTGAGCGGCGCCGTCCAGCCCACGGCCGGCACGCTCAGCATGGCAGGCCAGCCGGTCGCTTTCGAAAATCCGGCGGCGGCCGTTGCAAACGGCGTCTCGCTCGTATCGCAGGAAGGCAGCCTGGTGCCGCACCTGACGGGCGCCGAGAACATCTGTCTTGGCTTCGAGCCGGTCAAAAGCCGCTTTTTCATCAACCGGCGCGAAGTTCAGCGGCAGGCGGAAGAGCTGGCGAAACAGTGGTTCCCGGAAACGGCAATCGCACTCAATCGCAAGGTCGATGAACTTCCCTATGCCGACCAGAAGGTCATCGAAATCCTGCGCGCGCTGCACTCGCGTCCAAAGGTCCTGATCCTCGACGAGCCGACGGCAACGCTGCCGGCCAAGGAAAAACAGAGCCTCTGGACACTGATCCGCCAACTGTCCGATGCCGGGATGGCGGTGGTTCTCATCAGTCACTTCCTTCAGGAGGTGGTCGATCTTTGCGACGAGATCACCGTCCTGCAGGACGGCCGCAAGGTGAGCCACCTCTCCAATGCGAGGCACGAGGTGACTGAACGCCAGCTGATCGACCTCATGCTCAATCGCGGGCAGACCGGCAATCAACATCGTCTGTTCGACAGCGCTCTTACGGAACGCAGCCTTGCCGACGACGCGGAGATCGTCGTCGATATCAAGGGCTGGCAGGGTGCGCGCTTCCTCATGGATGGCCTGGAAGTTCGCAGCGGCGAGATCGTCGGACTGATCGGACTGACCGGTTCCGGGCACTTCGAATTCGCCCAGTCGCTGTTTGAACCACGCCTTGCCACGGCGGGGGAGTATCGCTTCAAGAGCAAGGATGTCGGGCGCGCCAGCGTGCGCGACATGAAACGGCGCGGTGCTGCGCTCATCCCCGATCACCGGATGATCAATGCCATGATCGGCGACTGGACAGTTCGGGAGAACATGTCGATGGCGGGTATCCAGGAGACCAGCCTCAAGCCGTTCGGAGTGGTCCAGAACGGGCGCGAGCGCGCCGAGACCCACCGCCTGATCAAGCGATTGAACATCAAGACGTCGAGCGCGGAGACGAAGATCGTCGAGCTCAGCGGCGGCAACAAGCAGAAGGTCTCCGTCGCCAAATGGCAATTCGCTTCCGAGGGTAAGTACAAGCTCTTTGTCTTTCTCGAGCCCACCGAAGGCGTGGATGTCGGCGCAAAACGCGAAATCCATGACCTCATCATCTCGCTCGCCGAACGCGGCGCGGCGGTCATCGTCGCCTCGAGCGATCTGCTCGAAATCGCCCATGTGGCCGACCGGGTCGTGGCGTTCAGGAACGGTCGGGATGCCGACCAGATCGCTCGCCGCGACTTCAGCGAAGCTGTCTTCATCAATGCAATTGCGGGGGTAACCCAATGACCATGACAACAACTCTTGCTCAGGAAAAAGCGTCCCGCCCGATGCGCATTGGCACACTGGTACAGAAGTACAGCACGCTTGCCGTCCTGGTCGTCCTTTTCCTGGCTTTCTCGATCGGCACGGACCGGTTCTTCACCGGCACCAATCTCGTCAACATCCTCCAGCAGATCTCGATGCTGACGATCGTCGCCGTCGGTCTGACCTTTGGGTTCGCCGCCAAGGAGATGGATCTTTCCGTCGGTTATGTCGTTGGGCTCGCCGGTCTGCTGGCACCCCTATTGATGGTGGCCGGTGTGCCGATCCCCTTGTCGATCGTCGGCGCGCTCGGAGCTGGCCTTGCCGTCGGCCTCATCAATTCTGCGCTCGTCGTCGGCGTCGGCGTTCCCTCGCTGATCGCGACGCTTGCGGCCGGTTCCATTCTGTGGGGCATCAACTTCATGATCTCTGGCGGTCGTGCGATCTATGGTGGCATTCCCCCCGAGTATCTGGCGGTGGGTCAGGGCAAGGTCGCAGGCATCCTGCCCTATCCGGCACTGATCATGTTGGTCGTCGTTGCCGCCTCGTGGTTCCTCATGGAGCGCACGACCTTCGGCCGTTACCTTTATGCAGTCGGCGGCAATGCGCGGGCCGCCGAGCTTTCGGGCATCAAGGTCCGTTCCTACCGGGTCTATGGGCTGGCACTGAGTTCGCTCTTTGCTGCGATCTCCGGGATCATTCTTTCGGCCCGGCTTGGTTCCGGCCAGCCGAACGGTGGCGAAACCTATCTGCTGGACGGCCTTGCTGCCGTCTTCATCGGCATGACGATGCTTCGCCCGGGCACGGCGACCGTCATGGGGACGTTCTTCGGAGCGCTGCTGATCGGCATCATGAACAATGGCCTGAACCTGGTGGGCATGGACACCTACGTGCAGAGCATCGTCAAGGGCATCATCATCGTGATCGCCGTGTCGGTGGTCTCGCGGACGACGAAGCTGAAGCTTCTTTGACAGAACAGCGGTTGGTGAATGCCGAAGAAACCTTGACGTGCTCCTCGATTGCCATGGCATCCTTGCTGCGGCCATCGTGGAGCATGTGGAGGAGACTGCAGTCATGAACCTGAACCTTAAAGACAAGGTCGTAATCGTCACGGGCGCAAGCTCCGGCATCGGGCTGGAGACGGCAAAGCTGTTCCTGTCCGAGGGCGCCCGCGTTCTGGGCGTCAGCCGAGACATGACACCGGTGAAAGACCTTGCCACGCCTGACCGCTGGCAGACGTGCGAGGTCGATCTTGGGGACAAGGGGGCAGGGGAAGCGGCGGCCGACACCGCGCTCAAAGCCTTCGGTCGCATTGACGTGCTTTTCAACAATGCCGGCATCTGTCCGACACGCGGCGGCTTTCTCGAAGTCTCGGACGAGGAGTGGGCGCAGACGCTCAATGTCAATCTCATGGGCTATGTCCGCATGGCACGGGCCGTGCTCCCCGCCATGCTCGCACAGAAGAGGGGCGTGCTTATCCATTGTGGTTCGGAGGCCGGGCGCATGCCGCACCCGCTGCTGCCGGACTACAGCACCTCAAAGGCCGCCATCGCCCTTCTGTCCAAGGCGCTTGCCCGCGAGTTCACGCCAAAGGGCATTCGTTCGAATGTGGTCGCGCCCGCCCACATTCGAACCGAACTCTGGGACCGCCCGGGTGGCTTCCTCCATGCGCTCGCCGAGCGCTACGGCACGACGGTCGACGGTGCAGTGGATGCGTTCCTTGCCGAATCCAGACTGCCCGCGGGTCGGCTTGGAGCCGCGCGCGACGTGGCCACTGCTGTTCTCTACCTGGCCTCGGATCTCTCCGAGTTCATCAGCGGCGATGTGATCAATATCGATGGTGGCGTTATTCCCACCACATGACGGAGGAACCGGAATGGTACCGATGGCGCAGAGCAATGTGTCGATGTCGAAGGCCTTTCGCGATGAGATCGCGAACGCGGACGAGCGTGTGGGACAAACACTGGTATCCGAAACTGACCTCGTGCGTGTCTGGCACATCAACCTTGCACCCGGCGAACGCCTTGGCTTTCACCGCCACGAACTGGACTATTGCTGGATCGCACTGACGTCAGGACGGTCTCGCTCCATGTACGCGGACGGCAACACCGTCGTTACCGACTACAAGGCCGGCGACTGCAAGGTGTTCGCCTTTGCCGCGGACGAGACGATGGTTCACGATCTAACGAACATTGGCTCCTCACAGCTTGCTTTCACCACAATCGAATTCAAGGGCTCGCTCAGGCGAGAGCATGACATGGTCGAACGACCAAAATAAACGTCGGCGATCTTAACTTCGTGTGATCCAAGGCGGACGTCTTGCGATGGGAGGTTCCCGTTCTGTGCGCCCAAAGTCGCATAATGTATCGCGTGGAATTATGCCCTCTGGCAGCTCAACCCTCAGATCAGCATGAACAACGGTTATCACTTTGATTCACCATTTAGTTCTGTGCATTGGCAGGGTCATGCAGTAGAGCCCCCGCCTTGTCAGCCGCTGCCCGCAGACGCTTGTCTCTGGTCCACAAGGTCGCTCGCTGATCAAGGAGAACCGAGGCCAGCAAGTGGGCATCTGTGTAACCAATGCCCATACTGAAAATAGCGTGGCGATCAATCATCATCATGACTTCGTCGTGCGTTGCGACGAACGCTTCGCGTTGAGCTGCCAGGAAAGCTATCACGCTACCCCGATCCCTAAGGCTGCCAAGTGCCAATTCACCAATCACGGCTGGATGGCAGAGGAGACGATCGTCCTCAATAATCCTACGCAGCTCTGCATCGCCGTGCCGGAAATGATCAATCCAGATAGACGTGTCCGCAAGTATCACTTGGCCGCTACGCTCCTGCGGCGCGGGGCTGCCTCTGCATCGGGCATGGTACCTCCGAGCGCGATGAGGCGTTTTCCCGACTCGACACGAACAAGCGTCTCCAACGCTTGGCGGACTAAAGCGGCGGTTTCTTTCGTGCCGGTTAGGGACCTGGCCCTTTCCATGAGCGTGTCGTCGAGGTTGATAGTCGAGCGCATCGTTTTGTTTCCTGATTCAAGTGTCTTGAAATAGCACCATTTGGTGATGAAATCTACGCTAGGTGTCCGCGTGCAAATTCGGCAATGTTGGCATCCTTGCCCTGTCTTGGAGCGGCCCAAGTGTAAAGTGAGTGGGCGGCCTAGCCGGCGATATGCGTCGACGTCTTACCCCTGAATTCAAAAACTGCAGGAGCCGCGGGTTCGTATCCCATCAAGTCGAGGGATGGGAGCGATATACCGAACTGGCAGCATATCGCTGGCTTTCTGTCGTCTCAGTCGGGGGAACGTTGTCGTTTGACTCGCCCCTCGGAACGAGCAAGGAGCGCTACCACCGGATATTGCCAATCGAGCACTCTGACGTCCCGTTCGGCGCCGATGGCCGACCGTCCGCTGCCGGGACACGCAACACGAAAAGCGGACATCTGAGCTCTTGCCACCGAGGTCTGGGGATCGGCCCGACGCGGCCGTATCTCTTGCCTTTGACGCGCGGCCATGGACCGCGCATCGATCTGCTTAGACCGCAATGCCCTGCACGGCCGCTGCGAGCGGTTCCAGCATGCGCATTTCCTCGGGTGTGAGTTTGATGGCGGCCGCTGCCACGTTTTCCGTGAGGCGGCTGCGTTTGCGCGTGCCGGGAATCGGAACCGTCTTTGCGTTCAGCTTTCGGGACTGGGCATAGAGCCAAGTCAGCGCAAGTTGGGCAGGTGTCACACCCTTGCCAGCCGCAATCTCTTCGATCTTGGCGATCAGGCGCATATTGACGTCCCGGTTCTCAGCGGAAAAGCGTGGAAAATGCTGGCGGGCATCATCTCCCGTCAGTGCAGCCGCAAATGCCTGGCCCGTCAGCATGCCGCGACCCAGTGGTGAGTAAGGCACGATCGTCAAACCGAGCTCCGCCGCAGTGGGCACCGCATCTTTCTCGATATCGCGGGTGAAGATCGACCATTCCGATTGCAGGGCGGCGATCGGATGAATGGAATGGGCAGCGCGTAGTTCGGCAGCGCTGACCGCCGATAGCCCGAGCCACTTGACCTTCCCTGCCTTGACCAGATCGCCCATCGTACCGATGGATTCTTCCAGTGGCACGGCATCGATCCGGCGATGCATGTAGTAGAGATCGATCACATCGACGCCGAGCCGTTTGAGGGAACGGTCCACCGCGGCGCGGATGAACTCGGGTCGGTTGTCGATGCTCCAGTCGTTCGGGTTATCGGGAGTGCGTGTGTAGCCGAACTTCGTAGCGATGACGACGTTGTCGCGATTGGCGGCAAAGAAAGGGGCGAGGAATTCCTCGTTCGCGCCGACACCATACATGTCGGCGGTATCGAACATGTTCACGCCGAGTTCCAGCGCCCGTTCGAGCGTGGCACGGGATTCAAGCTCGTCGGTCTCTCCGTAGAATTCGCTCATGCCCATGCAACCCAGCCCCTGGGCACCGATCATGGGTCCATTTTGTCCGAGCTGAACCTTAGGCATGGTGGTGATTGCGCTTGTCATATTGGGTCTCCATTTTTCGACAAGCATCTCTTATAAGTATTGAGTGTAGTCCATGGTCAAGGGTTAAGTGATGTTGATTTCGGAATTCGCCAGAACCACCGATCTGCCGATCGATACCATTCGCTTTTACATCACCAAGGGGCTTTTGAAGCCCGAGCGTAGCGCTAAGGGCGGTTCGAACCCTTACCAGCTGTTCCGTTCCGAAGACGTCACGGCGGCCCGGATGATCCGGCTGCAACAGGCTTTGGGATATTCGCTCGGAGAGATTCTCGCGCTCAACGAGGAGTATCGCGCGGGCGAGAATTCGTCGGAACGGACGATCGAAGTTCTACAGTCGCAGATCGCGAGATTGGAGGAACGAAAGGCCGCACTCGATGCGGCCCTATCTTTCCTTCGCGGCAAGGTTGACTGGATCAGGGCGGGCAAGCCTGACGATGCGCCCCGCCTCGAAGACTACCAGTGCTGAGGGGATCGGAGTTCGGCCAATCCCGTTTCTCTTGATATCACCGGGGCATAACCCAGTTCGCGCCGGGCCTTTCCGATGTCGAATGACACTTCCACGGCCGAGGTCGCATAGGATTGCAGGGTCAGCGGCGGAACGATCCTGCCACCGGACACCTTGGCCAGCAGGTCGCCGATCGCGGCCACGGTCCAGACGATTGCGCGCGGAACGGTCCTGTCGGGGATGGCCAGCCCCTGCGTCTCCAGCAGGGCCGAGACGAAGGTCCGGAACTGCACGGGCTCCCCATCCGAGATGAAATAGACCTCTCCACCGCGACCACGGCCGAGCGCAAGTTCAATGGCCACGCAAAGATTGACGATATGGGTGGTCGAGGTCAGATACGTGCCGCCGCCGATCCAGGCAAACTTGCCAGATCGAACAGCCTCCGTGAGTGCGGGAAGTGCCGTCGTGTCGTCGCGGCCCCAGACGAATCGCGGGCGAAGCACCACGACGGGAAAGTTAGGAGCATTGGAAGCGAGGGCGATGCGCTCGGCTGCCGCCTTGCTGCGGGAATAGCCGCCTGCCGGCTTCAGGGGCAGCGGCAGGGTCTCATCCACATCAACCAGCGGCCTGCCAGTGGCGAGAACGGATTCCGTGCTGAGATGGATGAACTTGCGGATACCCGCGGCGCGGGCTGCATCGAGAACGGCGCGCGTGCCGTCCTCGTTTGCCCGCCGCTGCTTCTCTGTCGCAGGGCCATGGTCGGTATTTGCCGCGGCATGGATCAGCGCATCGCAGCCTGCCATTCCGGCGGTAAGGCGGCTGTCGAAGAGGTCGCCCTTGAACGGTTTTGCGCCGAGCGATTGGACAAGGTGAGCTGATGCCTCGCTACGCACTAAGGCCGTGACCTCGATCCCGCGGGCGACGAAATGGTGGATCAGGTTGCGGCCGACATAGCCACTGGCCCCCGTCAGAAAGATGCGTTGAAACGGGACGTGTTTGTCCGTGGCCGCGGCTTCTGCGGCAATGTTGTCTGCCATGTCATTCACCTGATGGGATTGGGAGGGGTCAGTTCGCCTTGACGTCAGGGAGATCAATCTCTCCAGGAACCGCCGTCACGAGCCAGTTAATCTCTCGAAGAACCCTGTCGCGGTCCTCGCGGGTGAAATGGTGGAAATCGAGATGCTCGAGGAACTTCAGCCCTTCAAGCGCCAAATACGCGAGAAGCGCCCCGCGCGGCGATGGTGATGTTTCCTCGATGCGGGCGATGGTTCGGGCCTGATTGTCCTGCATCTTGCCGCGCAGTCCCGCATCTAGTGCGAGAGCAGCGCTGAGGTTGAGGGCAACCGCCCGGAACTCCTCCGGCGGCGGTTCTGCCGCGGCAAGGATTCGTCCCCGGATCGCTCGATCCTGGGGATCGTCGATCTGTTCCTCGATCCCGGCATGATGGGCATTGTCGCGCTCGAAGGCACGGTCGACGACGGCTTCGACCAGCGCCTGCTTCGACTTGTGGTCGTAGAGCACGCTTGCCTTGTTGACGCCCGCCTCCTTGGCGACGGCGTCGATCGTGAGGTTTGCCGCGCCGTCTCGTCCAACGACGCGTTCGGCCGCATCGAGAACGGCCTGCTGATCGATTACGCGCTTTCTGCCCATCGCCTCATCCAATTATTTCCAACCGGATGGTTATAAATAATTGTGGCTCGATCTGTCAAGCTTGCGCGGGACCGGCGGCTGATGGGAGCTGCGCCTTCAGGGATTGATCCAACGAGAGGTCACCAGTTCACACGCATTATTGTAGATGAATTCGGCTCTGCGGTTGTTTGCCCGCTCCAGCCGAAACCAATCCAACGCGTTGGCGCGGAAAGTCACAACCCCAAAAACCGCCCTTCCGGTAGCTTCGCCCGCCGTGTCCGCGGTGACCGGTGGCTCGTCGTTCAAGACATCACCCGGAGGCCCACCAGTATAGGTGCTTCGGGTCCACTGCGAGAGTTGGTTCCAGGCTCTGTCTGCCTGCGCACTGCCAAGTCCATGAAGCTCCGCCATTCCCCGCAGACGAATCTGCAGGCGGGATTTGTTGCAGAAACCGAGGATGGTGACCGAAGGATTCAATCCTATCTCCTGCCACTTGCGGCTTCGGATATCGGTATGAATCTCTAGGAGGCGGCTCCGCCCGTCTCCACGACGTAGCACGACCATGCGCGCCTGAGGTCGCTTGGATTTATCAACTGAACACAGATTGACTTGTCTGAAGCCTGAATCCGGATTGGCGGCAGCGTTCTCAAGTTCGCTCCAGGCGGACGCTTCTAATTCGAGAAGGTTCAACGAGCCACCTCGTGCCCGGTATCGCGGGGCGAAGTGCTGCCCGTCCCCTCGATAATGGAAAGCTCCCGGGAATATGCCCGGTTCGCGAGTTCGAGCGATGCATGATACTCGGGATCGTCGTAGCAGGCTTTGGCTGTCTCGTAGCTGTCGAACCTCACGATGAACTGGCGCGGGAAATGGTCGCCCTCGACAGTCTCTACCCGATTTCTGCCGGCGATGATCTCCGCACCATAGCGGGTAGCGACCGAAGCGAAGATGTCGTTGTAGGCCGTGAGCGCATCTCGGTCCTCGACGTCGCCGCCTCTGACAATCCAGTATCCTGACATCTGTGTTTCTCCGTGACGTAGGAGGCGACTTCTATCTGCGTGGAACCCGAGCGCCTCTTGTCTTCGCTATCAGACCGACCGGGTGAGGCCGCCATCGACCTTGAGGTTCTGGCCGGTGATGTAGCCAGCGCCTTCGGAGACGAGGAAGGAAATCGTGGCGGCAACTTCGGCGTTGGTGCCGTAGCGCTTCATCGGAACCATATCGCGGCGCTCCTCGGTGGCAGGCAGGCTGTCGATCCAGCCCGGCAGCACGTTGTTCATGCGGATATTGGCGGCCGCATAGGTGTCGGAATAGATTTTGGTGTAGGACGCGAGGCCCGCCCGAAATACCGCAGAGGTCGGGAACATCGCTGCCGGCTCAAACGCCCAGGCGGTCGAGATATTGACGATCGCGCCGGATTTCTGGGCCTGCATGATTGGCGTGACCAAGCGGACGGGGCGAATGACGTTCATCAGATAGACATCGAGGCCCGTATGCCACTGCTCGTCGGTAATCTCGGTGATGGCAGCCCGCGGGCCATGGCCTGCGCTGTTGACGAGCGCGTCGATACGGCCCCATTTCTCCATCGTGGCCTCGACCAGTCGTTTCAGATCGTCGTTCGACTGATTGGAACCCGTCACGCCGATGCCGCCGAGTTCGGCGGCGAGCGCCTCGCCCTTGCCGGAGGAGGACAGGATCGCGACCTTGAACCCGTCAGCCGCCAGTCGCTTGGCCGCCTCGGCCCCCATGCCGCTTCCGCCAGCGGTTACAATTGCTACTTTTTCTACTGCCATGATGAACTTCCTTCCCGTACGAGCGCGTTCATTGATTGTGTCTGAACACAGGGATATCATGCTGCACGGTTGGCGAGCCAATCAGTTCTCCTGAATTTCAGCTGTAGAAAAACTATCGGATGAGCGACGCACTTGGAAAGCTCCCGTCTCTGAATGGACTGAAGTCCTTTGAGGCCGCAGCGCGCCACCTGAACTTCAGGCTGGCGGCGGAGGAACTCGGTGTCACACAGGGCGCGGTGGCGCAGCAGGTGCGCGGGCTGGAGGCGCAACTCGGCCTCCAGCTCTTCGAGCGCCTCCCCCGGGCGCTTGCACTCACAGGGGAAGGCCGTGCCTATATCGCGGATATCAGACGTGCATTCGAGATCATTGCGCGGGCTACAGGCGATCTACGACCGCAACCAGTCAGGCTGGCGATCAGCTTGCCAAGTACCCTGGTTCATGTGAGGGGAGGAGGCTGGTCTCACATCGTGCTTGACGCCAAACTTCAGTCCACGCTCAACGACTCGGTTAGGTGTCCCTCCAAGCCAGCAGCCATTGGGTGAAACCGAGGGCAATGCCGGTCGGCATTGGTTCCGCAATCTCGTAGCCGCCGACTATCGGGTTGAGTTGCGGGCAAAGCACGACGAGCTGTCCATCGCGCAACTCCCGCTCGATCAGCGAAGGGCTCGCCTGGCCGATGCCAAGCCCGCTGATGCAGGCATCGATCGATGCTTCATCGGTATCGAACGTGATGCTGCCGCCGCGAGGATGAAAAGCTATGTCCGCCGCCTCGCACCAGCGCCGCCATGACCAGGCATCGGCTGTGTCGAGCAGCACTGGCAGGGCGAGGAGCGCTTCCGGTTCGATGGTCTTCGCCGCGTTGCCGACCAGAAGCGGAGAGCACACCGCAACCGTCCTGTCGAGAAGGAAAGCGGATGAAAACAAGGCCTCGTTTGAGCCCCGCCGATAGGTTACCGTAACATCGGGAACATCGCCGGCGCCAAGCGCGAGCGACTGGATGTTGAGGTCGACGTTGGGATTGCCCTGCAGATAGGAGCCGAGCCGAGGTATGAGCCATCGTCGCGCAATGGTGATCGGCGCCTGGATCACCAGCCGCACCCGATCCGGTAAAAGTGCTCGCGTGCCGTTGTCGATCGTGGCCAGGGCCGCATTGATGTGGATCAGATATTGCCGGCCAACATCGGTGAGCGATATCGCGTTGTGGCCGCGATGGAAGAGCTGGACGCCCAGCGTTTCTTCCAGCGATTTGATCTGCCGGCTTATGGCGCCGGGTGTGAGGTTCAGCTCCCGTGCCGTCAAGGTGAGGCTGCCCGTGCGTGCTGCGATCGAAAACGCGGGCAGAGTAGCCAGCGGCGGGAGCCTGATGCGATTGGATTGAGAATTTCTCATTCGGGCGTGAGAATCTTTCGCTTGCAAATAACTTGACTGTATCTATCCACATTGCAGCGAAACGACAATGATAATCCAGTCCGGTGGGTTCCAGGGCCGGAAATCGGACGCACGCTGCCGCGGGGCGTCAGGCATCAGGCGGGGGAGAAGCATGCATTCTATGCAACACCATTCGCCGCCCTGCGCGCGCCACTGTCATTACTGACCGTCATCCAGGGGGATAACCATGAATTGGAATTTTGCTCCGTCGACAAGGCGCGCTGCGCTGTCGGGGATCCTCGCTACATGGCTCGCTGCCACCGGCCTGCCGGCATTCGCCGAAGAGGCCACCCAGGTGGTGACCGACGACCGCGGCGTCGAGGTCAAGGTTCCCACCCAACCCAAGCGAATTGCATCGATTTCGTTCTTCGCCGACGACCTGGCGCTGGCGCTCGGTATCAAGCCGGTTGCCAGCACCTATATGGTCGAGGGCCGGCCACCGGAATTCTTGCTCGGGCTCACCAAGGACATGACGCAGATTGGCCAACGTGCCAAGCCGAACCTCGAACTCCTTTCGGAGGCCAAACCGGACCTGATCGTCGCGATCCGCCGTTACACGATCGGCAACGCGCCGCAACTGGAGAAGATCGCGCCCTACGTCGCCTACAACATGGAACTGCTTGACGGCAGCGACAAGGAAATCGAGCACCTGTCGAAAATCCTCGGCAAACCCGAGCGCGGGATCGAACTGAACAAGGCCTTTCGCGCGCATCTGAGCGAAGTTGCGGAAAAAGCACCAAAAGATACCCATCCCCGGTTCGCAATCATGTGGGGTGGAGAAGTGCCGTTCGCGTTCCACGACGAAAATACGTCGGCATCAATCGTGAAGGCGATCGGCGGAGAGAATATTGGCGGAGCGATGACTCCGGGCGGGGAGTTCGGCATCGATCTCAGCCTCGAGACGATGCTTGAGAAGGACCCTGAGGTCCTCTTCATCTACGATTACGGCCCGGACCGGCCGCATGAGAACAATCCGATCTGGGGCCAGCTGACGGCAGTCAAGAACAACCGGGTCTTCTATGTCGGCGATCATTGGGTGGAGACAAACGGTCCGATCGCACGCGAAATCGTGTTGCGTGAGGCCGCCAACTACCTTTATCCCGATGTCTTCCCGAAAGTAGACGTCAAGGCCGAAGCCGCGAAAATCATCCCGGCAGAGGTTCAGCAATAACAGGTCGGCCCCAACGGCGATGGACGCACGGAAATCTTCGATAGCCATCCACCTCGTCGTCGTTGCGACACTGCTTGTCATCGTTGTCGGGCTCTTGCCGGGCGCAAGGACCTTGTCGTTCGATAAGGCGCTGATTGCGCTTTTCGAACCCGACGCCGGGATCGATTCGATCCTCGTCTGGACACTGCGGCTTCCGCGGAGCTTGACGGCAGCGGCTTCTGGTGCGGGCCTTGCCGTTTCAGGTTATCTGCTTCAGGCCCTGACGCGAAATCCGCTCGCAGATCCCGGCATTACGGGCGTCACTGCGGGGGCGGTCGCGCCGATCGTCGCCTGCTTTGTCCTCCTTCCCTGGGTCTCCGGCATGTACTACCCCTTCATCGGGCTGGCCGGAGGCCTTGGTGCTGCCTCAGTGACGTTCTGGGTGGCGCGCGGCGGCAATGGCCGACCACTGCATCTCGCACTTGGCGGCATCAGCGTTTCGCTCTTCCTGGGCGCAATCACGATCTATGTGCTTCTGCGCGCCGGGCCTCAGTCGACCGCGCTCTTGTTCTGGATATCGGGTGGCTTTGCGGGCAGGACCTGGTCGCATCTCCTGCAGATGCTGCCCTGGGTCGTGATCGGCATGGCGGGAGCGCTGGCACTCCACCGTGTGATCTCGATGTTTGCGCTCAGCGACCACGCCGCTGCCGGCATGGGCGTCCAGCTCAATCTATGGAAACCGGTTCTGCTGGTGCTCGGCATTTGCCCTGTGGCAGGCATAGCCCCAATCGCTGGACCCGTCGCCTTTGTCGGGCTGGCGGCGCCGCACGTCGCCCGGCTCCTCAGGCCGCGCGGCGTCGCGTTGGAGATCGGGCTGACAGCCGCGATCGGTTCTTTGATCGTGACTTCGGCCGACCTGATTGCCCGGACCGTTGCCGTTCCAAAAGAACTGCCCGTCGGCATCATCACGGCCCTTCTGGGCGGACCGATCTTCATCTATCTGATCCAGCGTGGCCGGCTTGATTTCAAGGGGGAGAGCGCATGAGCTTGAGCCCGTCGGGCGCCGGCAAGCCTGCCGCTTTTATTTTGCCAGTCTCCTTGCTGCTCGTCCTTTCGTCGTTCGTGGCGGCAGTGTTCCTGGGCATCGTCGACATTCCGGCAGAAGACGTGCTCTCGGCATTGACCGGCGGCGGCTCGTCGCAAGCGCGCTCGATCATCCTCGACATCAGGCTGCCGCGGATCGCGACCGGAATGCTCGCCGGCATCCAGTTCGCCTTGGCGGGACTTCTCCTCCAGACAATTACCCGCAATCCGCTCGCCGACCCGTCGCTGATGGGGGTTTCCCAGGGCGCGACCCTCGCTGTCACGATTTTCCTGCTGTTCACGGTCTATATTTTCAATCCGGGCTCCCATACCGTTGCCGAACTGCCGATCGGCTGGCTGCCGGCCGCCGGAATGGCCGGCGGTATGATCGCGGGTGGCATCATTTATCTGCTGGCCTTTCGCCTCGAACTCAGCCCGCTTCGCATTACGCTCTGCGGCATCGCCATCGGCGCCGTCTTTCACGCCATCGCCATCGGCCTGATCGCAGGATGGGGCTCGGCACGCATCGAGATCATCCTCGAATGGCTCTCCGGCAGCCTCTATGCACGCACCTGGGACCATGCGCTTTTCCTGCTGCCGTTCACCATTGCCGGCCTTGCCATGCTGCCGGTGATCCAGCGGCCGCTGATCATGCTCCAGTTCGATGCAGCCGTTGCCCGCTCTTTCGGTCTTTCCTACAGAAAGCAGTTCTCGCTGGTCCTCTTGGTATCCTGCGCGCTTGCGGCCAGCGCAGTCGGCGCGGTAGGCCCGATCGTCTTTGTCGGACTTGTCGTGCCGCACCTTGCCCGCTTCCTCGCCGGAAGACAATTTTCGCTCGTCGTCCCATTCACCATCGTCCTCGGCGCGGTTATCGTCACGCTTGGTGACCTGATCGGCCGATTGGCCGGCGGGGCCGAAGAGGTGCCGATCGGGGTGGTCACCGCCATCATCGGCGTGCCGGTTCTGCTCGCATTGTTGCGCAAGGTTCCCTGAGATCGCTCATGCCCCTGTCCTGTTCTCACCTGACTGTTCTCTATGGCCGGCGAAAGGCGCTCGATGGCTTCTCGCTTTCGATGGAAAAGGGAGAAATTCGCGCGCTGATCGGGCCAAACGGCTCAGGAAAAAGCACCGCCCTTCAGGCGCTCGCCGGCCTGATTGCGCCACATGGCGGGCAGGCCGCAATCGAGGGCGTTGCCGTTGCCTCGATGTCACGACGCGCTATCGCAAGGAAACTGGCGTTCCTGCCGCAACAGCCGACGGCTCCGGACGAAATGACCGTGGCACAGCTCGTGCGTCAAGGGCGTTTCCCACATGTCGGCCTGTTCCGATCCTACGGTCGGAACGACGAAGACGCGATTGAATGGGCGCTTGAAAGCACCGGCCTTGCCGGCCTTGCCGATCGAACGCTCCAGGAACTTTCCGGCGGAGAACGACAGCGGGCCTGGATTTCTGCTGCCTTGGCGCAGGAGGCAGGCATCCTGCTCCTCGACGAACCGACATCCTTCCTCGATATCGGCTACCAGGTCGAGGTGCTGGACCTGGTCCATCGCCTCAGCCGCGAGCGAGGTGTGACGATCGTCATGGCAATCCACGACATCAACCAGGCAATCGCGGTCAGCGACCGCATTTCGCTTCTGGAGAAAGGCGAGCTCCGGTTCGACGGTGAACCGGAGGCGCTTGCGAATGCCGGCCTGATCGAGAGCATATTCCGCGTCAAGGGGAACTTCGTCGAGGTCGCTCCGGGCAAGCCGCCGCATTTCGACGTCGAGCTTACGAAGCTCGTTCGGCCGGACGCTTGACGAGACGGAAGACGATCTTGGTCTGCGTATAATAATCGAGGGCATCGGCGAAATCCGGCGTCCAACCGTCCGGGATGAACGATATGAACCCGTCGAATTCCAGCTTGCGGGCAGAGACCTCGAAGCCGGCCGCGGCAAAGACCTTCGCATAGTCGGTAATCGATCTGTCCTGGACGACGGTGTTCGTACGTTTGGCGACTAGATCGCGCCACTTCGGCCAGAGCGGATTGTCGGTGTGGCAGCCGGTGACTGCGTAATAAACCCCGCCCGGCTTCAGGGCCTTGAAGATGTCGGCGGCATGGGCATCGATGTTTTCGACGAGATAGATGACTTCATGGCTGATGGCGAGATCGAACGATTCGACCCACCTCTCCAGCGTTCCACCGACCGCGTGCTGCACCGGAATATTTCCCTTGAACGCCTCGGCCTTGGCGATCGACTGTTCTGCGATATCGATGCCGAGCGCCTTGCGGAAAGGCCGGATCGCATACAGATGCCGCAAGAGGCCACCTTGGTTGCAACCGAAATCGAGCACACTCTTCTCTGCGAGGTCTCGCTCGACGATTAGCTCGATGAGGTGCCGCCAGATGGGGGCGTGACCATCGGACATCCGGTCTTCAGCATCCGGGTCGACGTACCAGGTAGGGATGGTCTTGCGGTCAGGGGTCATGGCGGGCTCCGGTGCTCTTCAATTGGCGCCTGTCTTCTTAAGACACGCAGACTTGCCCCGATAGGGCGAAGTGCAGGAGCGAAGGCCCGGAAATTGCTGGATGTTCACCATTCTTTTCGTGCATGTCCGATCGAAGCGGGACGACGATGCCGAGACTGCGAGATATCCACCGGCAATATCGGCATCGTCGTCCGCAGCAAGTGTGAAATCGCGATTGGGAGCGGCGCAAGTTTCACACTTGATGCTGCGATTCCAGATCCACGTCCTCCGGTTGCCGGCTGGCTGTGAGGTAGGCCACAAGGGCTACAATTGCGGCGAGGAACATCAGGCTTGTCGCGATGGTGCCAAACCCCAATCCGCCGTACTCCATCGGCTGAGACAGCAGATCCCCAAAAGACGCGCCAAGCGGCCGGGTGAAGATGTAGGCGAGCCAGAAGGCGAAGACCGGATTAAGGTTGAGTATGCAGTAGCCGACGGCGATGGCGGCAATAACGGCACCGAATAGGAGACCTGTCTGCAGATAGCCGATGGCAAAAACCTCGGCCACCAGATCGCCGACAGCGGTACCGAGCGCAAAGGTGAAGAGGATCGCCAGCCAATAGAATATCTCGCGACGCAGCGTGAAGATCGAGTGGATCGATAATGTCTTTTCCGTCGCATACCAGGCGATGAACGTGACGGTCAGCAGGACCGTGAAGGCGATCGCCGTCGTTTCGAGTGCAACCCCGAAATTGTCGACGAGGTTGTCGGTCACCAGTGTCCCGACGATGCTGATGAGGACGACCGCGGCCCAATAGACAGAAGGCACGTAGCGTCGCTGGGCGAACTGGGAGAAGAGAGCGATCGCCAGGATGATGCTCATCAGGACCGAGGTCGCGGCAAGACCCAGCCCAAGATTGACGGCGAGATAATCGGCGGCAGTCTCGCCCATCGTGACCGCCATCAGCTTGATGAGCCAGAATTCGATCGTGACTTCGGGCACCCTATTCTTCGGCGCGGCCGGCTTAGCACTTGTGGTCATCACTGTCTCCCTTCGGATCTACTTGCCGATGATCGTCATGGCTTCTGTGAGGAACCGGTCTGCGCGAACATCGTCGTCGGCATTGCAGCGTTCGACGGCCTTGTCTTCGAGGTCCTGCACCTTTGCAGTATCGGCATCGCTCAGCGTCTTCATGATTTTCGCAGCCCGCATATCCTTCAACATGGTCTCGCAGGGAACGGTCGCGGCAGTAGACGTCAGCGCCGATGCACCAAAAGAGAGGGTGGCAACGAGCAAGGCGGGAATGAGTTTGTTCATGGGGCAATCCTTCCGGTTGTGCGGGGCAAGGTTTCGCGTGATGGCGTCGCGCATTCCGCTGAAGCCGATCTGGTTCTATCGGGCCAATTTTGCCGCGCCTTTTCCGAGGTCTTACGGTTTCGTAAGCTCGACGAATGGGTGGCGCTGACGCAGTCACGGTTTGATCGGCCCGCAACCTCATGGGCGTCTTTAGAAAAGATCACCGCATCGGCAGGTGTTGGACAGGTCCCCGGCTTTAGAGATCGGGTCTGTTGAGCTCAGAGGTTCGGATGCGCATCCTCGTCATCGAAGACGACCAAACGACCGCGGGATACATCGAGCGCGGCTTCTGCGAGGCCGGCCACGTCTGCGACGTCATTGCGGATGGGCGCGACGCGCTGTTTCAAGCCAGCAGGGAAGACTACAATGTGCTCGTTGTCGACCGCATGCTTCCCGGGCTTGATGGGCTCTCGCTGATGAAGGCATTGCGGGCTGCCCGGGTCAAAACGCCGGCGATCTTCCTGACGGCGGTCGGTGGCGTTGACGACCGGGTGGAGGGGCTCGAAGCCGGCGGCGACGACTATCTCGTCAAGCCGTTTGCGTTTTCCGAACTCCTGGCGCGCGTCAACGCGCTCGGTAGGCGTCCGCCATCCCAGGAGCAGACGACGATCCTGCGCTGCGCCGATCTCGATCTCGATCTCGTCAGGCGCCAGGCACGGCGCGGCAGCCAGAATATCGAGCTTCAGCCACGCGAATTTACGCTGCTGGAAGTGCTGATGCGCGGGGAGGGGCGGGTGCTGACCCGAACCATGCTGCTCGAGCGCGTCTGGGAATTTCATTTCGACCCGAAAACCAGTGTGGTCGAAACCCACATCAGCCGGCTACGGGCCAAGATCGACCGGCCGTTTGCTGTTCAACTCGTCCACACCGTGCGCAACACCGGCTACAGCGTCCATGCACCGCGCTAGATTATACCGCAGCACGCCCTTCCGCCTGGCCCTGACGTTTGCAGTACTTTTCGTCGCCGCCTTCGTTGTGTCGGGTCTCATTACCTATCAGCTGCTGAAACGCGACCTGCTGTCGGCACTCGACAGGTCGGTCGACGAGACCTACGCCGTCACCGCTTCGGCCTACGCGAAGGACGATGTCGAGGACCTGATCGCCACCATCGACGCCTATTCAAGGCTGCGCTCGGCAAGCAGGGTCTTTTCTCTCGTCGATCACACTGGGACGCGCATCGCCGGCAATGCCGACGCTGCCTGGCTTGCGCCGGGCCTGTCGAGCGTGAAGGCCGCCGATATCGGCGTCGAGGGCACGGCAAACTTTCGCGTCAAGGCGGGCGTGGTCGATGGCTACATGCTCGTCGTTGGCCAAAGCTTTGAAGAGACCGACAAGCTGGAGGACATCGCCCTGATCAGCTTCGGCTGGGCGCTCGTCATCATTGTTTTCATCGCCATTGCCGGCGGCACCTTCCTTGGTTCGCGCGCGCAGGCCCGCCTGGACGGGATCGTGCGGACAATGGTCGACGTCTCCAACGGGAGGATGCGGGCCCGAATTCCACTGCGCGGCAGCCGGGACGACATCGATGCGGTTTCCGGGCAGATAAACCACGCGTTGGAGCGGCTGGCCAATCTGGTCGAAAGCATGCGGCAGGTCAGCGCCGACATTGCCCACGAACTGAAAACGCCGCTCAACAGGCTGACGCTGACGATAAATGACGCGCTGGCAAGGAATGGCGAGGGCCTTCCCGTCGACAAGCAGCTTGTCGATGCCCTGGCCGAGAGCGAGCAGATCAATGCGACGTTCGAGGCCCTGTTGCGGATATCGCAGATCGAAGCCGGCGGGCGGAAAGCCCGCTTCAGCCAGGTCGATCTCCTGACTGTTCTGACGGCGGTCGCGGAAATCTACATCGATGTCGCCGAAGACCATGGGCAAAGGCTCCATTTCGTGCCGGAGATCACGCAGCCTTGTCTCATCCGCGGTGATCGGGAACTCCTCACGCAGCTGTTCGTGAACCTGGTGGAAAATGCCATCAATCATTGTCCGAGGGGAACCGACATCGTCATCGGCTTCACCGGAAGCCGGCACGGTTGCACGACGACGATCAGCGACAACGGCCCGGGCATTCCGGCCGCCGAGCGGGACAAGGTGTTCAGAAGGCTATATCGGCTCGACAAGAGCCGAACCACGCAAGGCAGCGGCCTCGGTTTGAGCCTGGTTCGCGCCGTTTCCGATCTTCACTCGGGTGTGATCCGCCTGGCCGACAACGGGCCGGGCTTGCGCATTTCCCTAACCCTTCCCGCGGCGGAGAAGAACTGACCCGACGGCGTTCAGCTTCATGTCAGCGGCTGCATCCATCGTGCGTGAAACAGGAGCGCCTCGGATGAAACTTGGAATGATCAAGCCGATCGTGTGGGCCACGCTGGCAATCGCGTTGGTCGTGGGTGGATACCTCGGAGGCATTCAGCTCTCCGGCAACTTTTACGAGGTCGTTCCCGGCGAACTCTACCGCTCGAACCAGCCGACGGCGGGCCAGATCACGAACTACGTCAAGCGGTATGGCATCAAGTCGATCATCAACCTTCGTGGTGCCGATGACGGTGCGGCCTGGTATCGCGATGAGGTGGCGACTGCAGCAAGGCTCGGCGTCAAGCATGACGATTTCAAGATGTCGTCGAGCGAGGAGATGACGCTTGATCAATCTCTGAACCTCGTTTCACTGCTGCGTGATGCCCCCAAGCCGCTCCTTATTCACTGCCGCTCAGGTGCCGACCGCACCGGGCTGGCTTCGGTCATCTACCTGCAACGGATCGCCAAGACAGACGAGGAGACGGCTGAAAAGCAGTTGTCCATACGGTTCGGCCACATAGGAATTCCCTATTTTTCCCCAAGCTACGCAATGGATGAGAACTGGGAAAAGCTGGAGAAAGTCTTCGGCCTGGCGGGTTAAAGTGCTCCATCGTCAAACAGAAGCGCTTCCGTTTGAAGATCACGCGCTTGAGGCGCCGACGTCCTCAGGGCGAGGCAGATAGCGCCTGGAGATCATCCAGCAGATCGTCGCCCATGTCGCACCGGCACACCAGCCGCCAAGCACGTCGGTCGGATAGTGAACGCCCAGATAGATCCGGCTCAACCCGACCAAGAGCGTAAGCATCAGCGCCACGGCGATCACGTAGAGCCGCGTGGCGCGGCTTGATTGGACGCGGGAGAGAAGCAGCCCCAGCGTCAGGTAGGTGACCGCGGACAGCATGGCATGTCCGCTTGGGAAGCTGAGGTCGTGGACATCGACAAGGTGCGGGACGATGTCGGGCCGGGGCCTTGCGATTCCGATTTTCAGAAGCGTGCTGAGCAACCATCCACCGAGAACCGAGAACAGCACGAACAGACCGGTCTGGCGTCGCAGCGCGAGCAGCAGGTAACCGACCGTGCAGATGGTGACCAACGCCAAGACCGTTGTGCCACCGAGGCTGGTAATGTCGGTGACCACATGTGTCAGCCATCCCGGCCCGATGGGGGTGGATAGGTCGCCCGGTTGGCGCAGCGCGCGCAGGATTGCGTCATCGAAAGCGCGCGTTTCGCCATCCACGACTTCGCTCGTCAGCCGGAGGAAGACAAAGGCGCCTCCGGACGCCAGCGCAAAACCGGCGATGCCCAACGGTCCGTAAGACCTTGCGCGCCCGGAGACCCATGTGCTGATCGCTGCGATCTTCGACAAGGCAAACCTTTCTCTTGCTATAGCCGCACGGCGGCTTCGAAGCCGTCGGGTTTTCCGGTTGCAGGGGAGCGAAGTGCCAGATCGCCGTTCATCTGCTCGACGAAGCGCTTGACAATCGACAGTCCAAGCCCCGAACCGGCCGCCTGCGTCGGCCCTCGCGCAAAACGCCGCGTTAGGCTTGCCAATGTCGCCTGATCGAGAACGGCGCCATCATTGACGACGCGGATGCCATCGCTGTCGAAATAGACGTCGACGATGCTGCGCGCCGGGCTGTGCACCAAGGCATTCTCGAGCAGGTTGCGCACGACGATTGCGAATGCGTCTGCGCGGATTTGCCGTTCGACATGGATACCGTCGCCCGCATGCAGGACGATGCGCCCGGCGCCCAAAGCCGATCGCCGCATGTCTTCGATGACAACCTCAAGGATCGGGAAAAGGTCGGTCTTTTCGCCCGAGATGCCGATACCGGCTTCGGCACGGGACATCTGCAGCAGTTTTTCCGCCAGGCGGCCCAGATGTTGAAGGGACCGTTCGATCTGTCCGACGCGTGCGGCCAGCGAAGGTGGCACTTCGGCGAGCAGACGCTGGGTCTGGGCCAGAGCGCCCGCAATCGGCGTGCGCAACTCGTGTGCGCTGTTGGCGGTGAACTCTCGCTCCGCTTCCAGGGCCGCCCGCAGTCGTTCCAACAAGAGGTTGACGGAGCGTGCGATCGGGCGAAGCTCAAGCGGCAGACCGGCCGCGTCGACAGGGTTCATGTTGCCGCCGTCCTTGGTGGCGATATCGTCGCGCAATCCTTCGATCGGCGACAACGTCATCCGAACGACGAGGATGATGGCGACGATGCTCGCGGGTATCAGCGCCAGCACCGGAAAAAAGAGGGCCATGCCTCCCTCGATCGCCGCTTCACGCCGGTGGTCGAGACCGTCTGCAACCTGGATGTACAGCGAGCCGTCAGCGGTTCCTGCCGTGTAGATCCGGTGGGTGTCGGTCTGCGAGAAGCCGACAGAAAGTGCGATCGGAAACGGCTCAGCGGGCGCATCCCTTGACTTCAGCAGGACCTGACCGTCCCGACCGCGGACCTGATAGGTCAGATACTCGCGATTGGTGGCGGCCTTTTCTGCGAGGCGCCGGGGGGCGTTTCCTGCTTGCCTGCCGACAAGATCATCATTGACGATAGGCAACAGACGTTCTGCCGTTTCCTGAATGCCGCTATCGAATATCTCGGAGAACTCGTCCTGCATGATCAGGACGCCGAAACCCATGGCGACGAGCCAGAAGGCCGCAACGACGCTGGTGATCGCGACGACGAGCTTGCGGGTCATGCTTGGCGTCTGAAACATGCTCACTCACTTGATGCAGTAGCCGACGCCGCGGATGGTCTCGATGCGATCGTGGCCAATCTTTTTTCGCAGCCGGCTGATGTAGACCTCGACCGTGTTGCTCTCGATCTCGGCCCCGAAGGCGTACAGTTCCTCGTGCAACTGTGCCTTGGAAACGATCGCCCCGGGCCGCGCCGCGAGCTTGTCGAGGACCGCCCATTCACGGGCGCTGAGGAGCTGGACCTCGTTGTCGACGACGACATTTCGATTGATCTGGTCGATCTCGATGCCCGGCAGGCGAATGGTCGACGTCGGTTTGCCCGCATAGCGTCTCGATACCGCGAGCATTCGCGCCGTCAATTCGTCCAGGTCGAAGGGCTTGACGAGATAATCGTCCGCGCCGCTGTTGAGCCCCTCGATCCGATCAGAAACCTGGTCATGGGCGGTCAGGATGATGACCGGTGTCGCATCCTGGCGCGCTCGCAGGTGGCGAAGCAATGACAAGCCGTCTCCATCGGACAATCTGAGGTCGAGAAGGATCAGCCCGTACTCGACGGTCTCCGTTGCCGCCATTGCGTCGACCACGCCCAAGAACCAGTCGACGGCGTGCCCCACGGCGGCGACATGGTCGCGCAGCGCCTCTCCCAGAACCGGATCGTCTTCCACAAGCAGAACGCGCACGCCGTCACCAGACATCGAACAACTCACGCCTATTGTCGCCTAAAGCCACGCATCAAGTCGATCGTTTTGAGCAATTTGATTTCTCACGAGGCGACGTTTGCCTTGCATGCCGAAAAGATGTCGAGTTGTGGATCGTAGACCGACGTGGAAACATTCATCATGCCGAGCGCGCTGTGAAAGAGGTTGTCGTGCGAGTAGGCATTATCCTTGGCACGTTCCGTCAGGCAATGACGATCGACACCAAGAGAAGTCGCAAAATCGGGATCCATCCAGGTCAGGAACGGGACGTGGGGCTGCGTATCCGGCGCGAAAAGATAGGGCGTCCCGCGAAGATACAGCCCGTTCTCGCCGAGCGATTCCCCGTGATCGGACATGTAGAGCATTGCGCCGGCGAGCTTTTGCGAACGGGCCGCGAGCTTGGTGATGATCACCGAGAGGACGTGGTCCGTGTAACGGATCGTGTTGTCATAGGCATTAAGGATCTCGCTATCGAGGCAATCTCCGAGTTCCGCCGTGCGGCAATCGGGCGTGAAGCGTCGATAAGCCTCGGGATATCGAAGATAGTAGGTCGGCCCGTGACTGCCCAATTGATGGAGTACCACGACGCTGTCCTTCGTGACGTGATCGAGCCAATCGTCGAGTTTGTCGAAGAAGATCGCGTCCTGGCATTCTCCCAGCCGGCAGAACCGCGGATCCATCGACGAGGCCAGGTCGATATAGCGAACCCGGTCGGCGACGCCCTTGCTGCCGGTATTGTTGTCCCACCATTCCACCTCGATGCCGGCATGGGCGAGAACGTCCAACAGGTTTTCGTTTTCAAGGGACTTTCGGTGCGAATAGCCGGACCGGCTGAGGTTTGAGAACATGCAAGGGATCGAGGTCGCCGTCGCAGTGCCGCAACTGGTCGTGTTGCGGAAGTAGGTGATGTCCTGCTTGGCCAGTTCCGGATTGGTGTCGCGGCCGTAGCCGCCGAGCGCAAAGTTGGCTGCACGCGCCGTTTCGCCTGCGACGATCACCGTCACGCGCGGCTTTGTCATGCCATTTTCCGCGGGACGAAGCCTTGCGTCGGTGCCGAGAGATTTTACGACGATCTCCTGTTCGGCGCCGGTTTGCATGAGGTATTTCACTGTCCCCGAGAGGGGCGTGATCGGGTTAAGGCTCTTCACCAGGTCCTTGTGCTGGCGGATCGCCGTCACGAACGTCTTGGAATGCGAAAACCCGGCGATGCCGAAAACCAGGAGACTGATGGTAATCGCGATGCTGTTGCGCATGATCTTGCGACCGAAGGAGTGGTGCACGATCCGCACCCACAGGATCGCCGCCACAGGCAAAAGAACGTACGGGACCAGATGCCAGACAAATGCCGGTGTCATCAGATGTCCGGCTTCCGCTGACGTGGTCTCAAAGGCGTTTCGGACCATGTCGCTATCGATCACGACGCCGAAGCGGTCAGTAAACCATGAAGAGACACCCGCAACGACGACCAGCAATATGAAGATGGGCTTGGTGAGATACTTCGCGGAGAACATCGTCACCACGCCGAAAAACAGGCAGCCGATCGCCACGTAAAGGGTCGCGACGGCGAGGGGATAGGCCGCGAGGTAAAGGTTTATCTTCGCCCAGAAGGTCTGATTGTTGAACGCCACGAGATAAAGTGCGGTCAATGCGCTGAGCTGAATGCTGCCGATCCTCGGCCGATAGCGTTGAATGGCGGACCACGTCGTCGATGTCTTCTCATGCAATGCTATACCCCATGGCAGGCGAGTTTAGATGCCAAAGCCACGCATGGCAGGCGGTCGCCTCTATTGCGGGGGATTTCTGACATGAACCTGAAAGCCGGCAGCTTCGGGTGGCCGGAGGCCTGGTCCGGGCCATAGGCATCAAGCGGGAAGAACCAGTTGCTAAAATGAGGTCTTCGGTTCTCGGAAGGCGCCCCGTTTCTTGAGGTAGCTGACTGACGCGGTTGCCAGGCCGACGACGACCATGAGCGCCGCCAGGAACAACAGATAGGAAAGCTGGTGCTCAACGTTCTCTGCGCTGGCAAAGCGATACATTTCGGTTCCAAGAACGGCGACCAATGCAGATGATACGGTGGAATAGTCCTTGGCGATGACACGTTTGACGTTGAACGTCATGCCTTCGGTGGAGCGGTGGAAATTTTCAAACCGCAGCCCCCAGCGCGGCACGTCCCGGCAGTAGGCGCGGTAAGCATTCCCAAACTTGTGCTCGAGGAACGCCTCTTCGGCGTAGACGATGCACTGATACATGAACGCAAACAGACTAACGCCGATCGCGATCACGAGCGGGTCGCCGTGCAGCAGGAAAATGCCCGTATAGACCAGCATGTTTCCGACATAGAGCGGATTGCGACAGACGCCGAACATGCCTTCGGTGACCAGATCCTTTGCGTAGACCCGCTTGTTCAATCCTCCGCGCTGAATATAGGCATAGCCCACCACGACCATGCGAAGCGCAAGTCCGCTGAAGACGACGAGGATCGAGACGACGCCCTTTACCACCGCCGCTGTGGGGCTACCCCAGATCTCGAGCGGTGGCGAGGCCAGGCTGAAAAGCGCAACAATGATTGCAGGAAAGACCTGGTTCCGGTAGCGAAAGAAGAAGTCTCCGAGATTGATCATCGCCGTCTTCATGGCATCGCCCTATTTGACCGCAATGATTCCGCAGAAATTGTACCAGCGGAAAAAGACCTCTACACTTCGGAAGCCGACCTCGCGCAGGAGCTGCAGGTTTTCCTCCAGGCGATAGGGGATCAACACGTTTTCCAGGGCTTCGCGCTTCTTGGATATTTCGATTTCGGAATAACCGTTGCGCCGCTTGAAATCGTAATAGTGCTGGATGAAGAGGCGATTGAAGGTCGTGTCTTCGCTCGTCAGCTTTTCGATCAGAAGCAGGCAGCCCCGGTCGTTGAGCGCCCGATGCATCATCCGCATGACGCGTTCGCGATAGAGCGGACGAATGAACTGCAGCGTCAGCAGCATCGTGACGACGCTGGCGTTTTCCATGTCTACGCCCTGGTGGAGATCGGCGACCTTGAGTTCAATCTGTCGCCTGGCGCCAGCAGCGCCAATTTTCTGCCGCGCCTTCTCCAGCATGTCAGGCGCATTGTCGATGCCGATGAAGCAAACGTCCGGCCCGATGACGCCATCGAGGCAGAGGAGCGTGGTGGCCGTCGAGCAGCCGATGTCATAAAGGTTCGTGTGCGGTTGTGCGAAGTCCAGCGCAAGTTCGCACACCATCCGCTGCATTTCCTCATAAAAGGGGACGGAGCGACCGACCATGTCGTCGAATACGTCCGCAACGGTCGCATTGAACGCGAAGTCTCCGACCTGTCGGTCCTCTTGGGCGAAAACATCGTCCTTGCGGCTGGTGCGCAGATGAAGGTGAGGTGCCTTGTCAGCCATCGATTGCGCCCCAATTGATTTCGTGCCGGCCAAACCTTTGCAAAGAAGATGAAGTCCGACCAAGAGAAGGCAATCACGACAACCTGACACGAACCTGAAAGAGCCAGCCGGTGCCAAAGGCGGGCAGAGCGACCAATGACCGCTGTGTCATGCCCGGACGCCAAGAACCCATTCTCGAAGGTGGTGCGGACGGCGCGCAATGAAGGGCCGCAGATTGTCACGCTGCGCGGCGAGCGCACGGCAGTCGTATTGTCTGTTCCTGACGACGATACTCTGCGCGCCGAAGGGTTGATCGCCGCTACCGCGATCGTCCACGATCTCGTCGTTGTTACGGACAACGTCAAGGATTTCGAAGACACAGGCGCCTACGTGATCAATCCATGGGAGACGTTGGTGTGAGCCGCTCGGCGTCGAACCCGCGCTGTGAGCCGGCATTCACTGTGTCCTTTCGACGGAAGTACGGGGTTCCTGTCTTAGACCTCTGAACTTGCATAATGTATCGCTGGAAGGCGGTGTACTGCGCAGGACCGGTTACGCCGCTCTATCGATTTCTGGGATCAACTCCAGTTCGCCATGGAGCGCTATTTCCTCCGTCTTGAGGTTAAAGCTGGTCTGCATGTTCATCCAAAATTCCGGCGTTGTGCGGAAGTACTTAGCGAGGCGCAGGGCGGTATCTGTGGTTATCGGCGTTTGCTCGGCCGCTATGCGTTCGATGCGGGTGCGAGGAACATTTAGCTTTTTCGCCAATGCACCGGCACTCATGTTCAGAGGACGTAGGTACTCCTCGCGGAGGATTTCGCCCGGATGGACCGGTGGAAGAATATGGGTCATCTCAAGCTCCTTGTATGCGACGATTGGCTCTCAATGGTGGTCAACGATTTCGACGTCTTCGATGCCTGCACCTGTCCATACGAAACATATTCGCTACTGATCATTGATCCGGATCGAGTGCTGGCCTTCTCTGTCGCCCTTCAGCGCTTCAAGCCGATTTCCCGGGGGCGAACGTAAGTCGTCGAGAACGGCAGCACTGTTCAGGATCGTCAATTTGCGAACTGCCGACCTCACGATATCTGAAGGAAGGCCTTTTGGTGCTTTGCCGCGTGCAACGGCCTCGGTTTTGGCGTCCTTAAATGACCTGATCACGTCTGACTCTTCATAAATGTATCATGCGGTGATACGAGTGAAAGTCAAATCAAAACGTATCATCGTGCGATACGGATTCTCAATTGCTATCTCATACGCCATTCTGAGATCACGGGTTCGATTTCTCTCAAGACGAGAGGTTAGTGGATCGGCTTTCGGCCGAAAGCGCACTCGTTAGTTATCCGCAAACGTTTAGACTGCCCGAACTTCGGCAGGCCGTTTGACAATGTATTCGTCGAGCGAGGCCAACGGCGGCGTCCCAGGGGCGGACGCTTGCGTAGCGTGATCACGTGCGCCTTCGTCGAGATCGGCCGCGTTGATGCTACGGCCGGTCATCTTGAGTTCGTTATCGAAAATCCTGCTCGTCGAAGCGTGCGAGTTCGATGATCCAGTCTTTCGTCTGTTCGACGGAAAAACGACGGCGGAGCGCCGATTTGACGACGAGAAATTCGCGATAGTCGCTCCTCCTGTCATCGACCGGAAGCTTAACCAAGTCCCCTTTCTGAACAGCTTCGCGGACATAGGGGTGCCAACCCAGTGCAACTCCATGCCCGAAACGCGCGGCCTCGAGGACCATGGCATAGGTTGTCAGTCGCCGAATGACCGGGCTTGTGCCCGCCTCGAGCCAGGTATTCCAGTCCATCAACGGGCTCGTGAAGTTTTCCAGTTGCAGCAGCGGAACACGACTGAGGCATTGCGGGCCCTTGATGTCATGGGCGGCGACAAATTCTCTCGATGCGACGGGATAGACCCGCTCTTCCAGGAGTGGATAGCTTTCGACATTCGGCCACGAGCCCGTGCCGAAGCGGATTTCGAGGTCGAAATCTCCATTGCTGAATTCGGGGAGTTCGTCGATGCATACGAGATGCAGGCGGATATCGGGAAATCGCGCGTAAAATGCGCCCAGCGCCGGCATGAGCCAAAGCGAAGCGGCGGCGACGTTGACGCGGAGCGAAACGACACCATCATCCTCGCGCGGCAGGGTCTTTGCCGCGTGCTCGATACTCCGAAATGCCGTTACGACGGCATTCTGGAATTGCAGACCGGCGGCTGTAAGCCGGATTCGCGTTCCCTGGCGCTCGAACAGTTCCGTTCCGAGGGAGTGTTCGAGCTGCTGTATGCGCCGACTGATCGCCGGTTGGGCGACCAACAGTTCATGCGCTGCGCGGCTAAAGTTGCCGTGGCGAGCGGCGGCTTCGAATGCCACCAGATTATCAAGGGTGCCGACGGTCTTCCTCAAATCACTCATTAAGATCCCCACAGGCGTTGAGGAACGCACTCCTCTCAGTACGCTCTCTTATAACGAAATGGCATAACGGCTATCAGACTTTTCGCCGTTCTCCCAATCTGCATTTGCCCGCAAGCTTCCCCTCCGGCGGATCAAGTACGCTGCACGAGAAAAAGGGAACGGACATGAACAGATTGAAAACGGTCGCGGCCTCCACGTTGGTGACGCTCGCGACACTTCTGGCGCCTGCTGCAAAGGCTGAGGATGCGATCGATACCATCACGCAGATTAAGGAGGCCGGTGTCCTGAAGGTCGGCATGGCGGACTCAGTGCCCGCCCAACAGAAGAACCCGTTGAGCGGTGAATGGGAAGGCTTCAATGTCGACATGGCGAAGAACCTCGCCGAAGTTCTGGAGGTGAAGCTTGAAATCGTTGACACGACTTGGTCGACGATCATCCCGTCCCTGGTCCAGAAGCAGTTCGACATTGCCATGGTGGACATGTTTCGTACCCCGGCCCGCGCCATAACCGTCGACTTTACGGACAGCTACATGACGACCGGCAACACCTGGCTGGTCGGTGCAGATGTCGATGTCTCCGACTGGAAGCAGCTGAACGACCCGAAATACTCAGCCGTCAGCATCGCGGGCATGGCGGCGGTCGCACAGAGCGATCGTCTGCTGCCGGAAGCGCAAAAGAAAGTCATCGTATCGGACAATGCCGTTGCCGGGCAGCTCGAAGTCGCCGCCGGCCGTGCCAGTGCGCATCTCAGTGATCTCTTGCAGAACGCCCTCTTCATGAAGGCCAATCCGAATGCCAAGGTCAAGGTACTCGGAGCGGACACGCCCATCGAGGCGACTGGCTATTCCTATGCGATACGCCCGGGGGATTACCACTTCCACGCTTTCCTGAACACTTGGATAGCTCATGCCACGACGACCGGCGTCATCTCCCGAACCAGGCTCAAGTGGTACGGAATAGAGTAAGCGGTTTCACACAAGATGTTCGAGATGCTTGCTCCCTATGTCCCCGCGCTCGCGCAGGGGTTCGTTCTGACGCTATTCTACTTTGCGCTCGGTACCGTCGGGTCGATGGTTCTGGGGCTGCCCGTGGCCTTGGCTCTGGGCAGTTCCTCGGCCATCGTCCGTTTTCCCACCGTCGCGTTTGTGGAATTCTTCCGCAACACGCCCTTGCTCGTACAGTTGTTCTGGCTCCATTTCGCCTTGCCGGCGTTAACGGGCTTCAACACCACCGCTCAGCAGACTGGCGGGATCGCGCTTGTGATCGTGATGACAGCCTACATGGCGGAAGTCTATCGTGCTGGCTTCAATTCCGTGGCGAGGGGGCAGCATGAGGCGGCACTTGCGCTCGGGCTCAATCCGCGCCAGCGCTGGCGGCTCGTCATCATTCCGCAGGCGCTGGCCATGACGATGCCGGCGATCGGCAACACGCTGGTCAGTCTCCTCAAGGCGACGGCGATCCTCTCGATCCTGGCGGTGCCCGAGTTGATGCGCACGACCTCGCGCATCAGCGACTACACGGCCGATCCCATCCTGTTCTACTCCGTCGCGGCCCTGATCTACATCGGCTCCGGGCTTGCACTGGCGGGCGGCCTCCACAGGCTCGAGGTTCGTCTCAATCGTTGGAGGCACCGTTAGTGTTCGATTATCAAATCGTCGTTTCGGCATTTCCGGCGCTCTTGCAGGGCCTTCTCACGACGGTGTCCGTCACAGTCGTCGCGTTTCTTATTGCGACTTGCATGGGCAGCCTGCTGGGGGCCGCGACCTTGTCTCCGCGGCGTTGCGTGTCTCGGGGCGCGATGGCGTTCCTGCATGTCGCCCGGGCGACGCCGGAAATGATCGCAATATTCTGGGCCTACTACTGCCTACCCATCCTGCTCGGCGCCAATCTTTCTGGCTTGACCTGCGGGGTGCTGGCACTTGGCCTCATCGGGGGAGGCTACATGGCGGAGATCGTGCGCGGCGGCATTCTTGCCGTGGACCGCGGGCAATGGGAGGCCGCGCAATCCCTGGCCATCCCGAGGCCCGTGATCTGGTTCCGCGTCATCGCTCCTCAGGCCGTCAAGAAAATGCTGCCGGCCGTGGTCAACTACTTCACCGACTTGCTCAAGGCGACGACATTGCTGGCCGGCATCGGCGTGGGGGAGATTGCCTATGTCGCCTATCTCAACGGGTCCGCGTCGTTCCGCTATCTCGAACCGCTGACGGGCGTCGCCATCCTCTTCTTCGTTCTCATCTTTCCGCTCAGCGTGATGGCGCGTCGCCTCAACGCCGGCGGATTCGGTCATTGAAAAGTCGTCGCGATGAATTCATCCGCCCCTGCCTACTTGCCGTTCGATGCCGTCTGGAAAATGCGGATCGACCACCCCTATTCCCTGCTCGTCAGAGAAGGGAATGTCCTTTGGTCCTGCGGCCAGTGCCCGCTGGACAGTCTCGGAAACGTTCTTCATCCCGGCGATCTCATGCGTCAGGCGGAAGCGGTGGCCGGTTATATTCGCCGGTTCTTGGGCGAGATGCAGAGCCGGGTGTCCAGCATCGGTCGCCTTGTCGTCTATTATGTAAGGACTGCGCCGGACGATGGGCCACGCTTGAAAGAGCTGTTCCATCGGGAGTTCGGGCCGTCAGTTCAGGTCATGCCGGTGGCCGTTCCGCATTTCTACTATGACGGCATGCTGATCGAGGTTGATGTGTTTGCCTCGGATGAGAAAGCGGAGGGCGCCTGGTTTGTCGATGAAGAATCTCGCCTAACGTTGGAGGTATGCGATGCAGGCCCGTTCATCTGGGCGACGGTATCGTCTCCGTGCACCACCGGTCAGGACATCGGCTTGCGACTGGACCGGCTGCTCGCCCGCGCAAATCTCTCACGCGATACCCTCCTCGCAGAGCAGTGGTTTCTTCCGGCCGGTTGCGACGTTTCCGCAATTGGCCTCGTCGTGAGGCAGGGGTGCGATGCGAAAAGCGGCGTGCGGCTCTCCGACACAGACGCTGATATCATGGCGGAGCTGACCTTCGCGAAAGCGCCGGCTTCAGATGGCGACTTGCAAGTGATGGTGGCCGATGTCGAGCACTTATCGATACTGCTTCATATGGCAGGCGGCTATTTCCACCTGACGGCTCTCGATGCTTCGCCGGATCGCGACCTCGTGGAGCAGACAGCGAGGATCATGAGGGGGGTGGAGGCGGCTTTCGTAAAGTCCGGCCTGAGTTTCCAGGATGTACGCAAGGCGACCACCTACTACATCGCCGGCAGCTCGGCTGATGAACTGCACGAAAACATGTCAGTAAGAAACGGCTACTACGCAAAACCAGGCCCAGCGTCGACAGGTCTGCCTGTCGAAGGCTTGCTGGTGGCGGGAGCGCGTGTTTCGATCAGCCTATTTGGGGTGGTACCGCGCAATGGCCGCTGAAATGGTCACCGTTGCCGGAGAGGTGCTTGTCGTCCATCGCTTTGGCAACCCTTGCTCCCGGCCGAAAGTCTATCTGCAGGGTGCGCTTCACGCCGACGAGGTCTCGGCCACCGTGGCGCTTGCCGAACTGGTCGGCGCGCTGCAGCAGGCAGATGAACGGGGCCAGATCTGCGGCGAGGTCATCGTCGTGCCGCATTGCAATCCTCTCGGCGCGAAGCAGTTCGTCCTCGGGCGCCACTTGGGTCGTTTTTCCCTCGAGGGCCGAAACTTCAACCGTGCATTCCCGCAGGTAGGAAAACGAGTGGTCGAGAAACTGAGACAGCTCGGCCACGAGCGGCAGACGACCATTGAGGCGACGCGGATCGGTACGGAGATCCTCAACGACCTCACGCGCCTTGGCCCCCCGGTTGAACGTCTCCAGGCAGCATTGATGGAATTGGCATGGGGGGCCGACGTCATTGTCGATGTCCACGCCGACATGGAGGCGACCCTTCATCTTTATACATCCCAGAAATCGTGGCCCGTGTTTCGGCCTCTGGCGCAAAGGCTCGATGTGCCCATTGTCATTCTAGCGGATAAGTCGGCAGACTCTCCGTTCGATGAGGTGCACGGCGATGCGTGGGACATCATCAATGTGCATCTGGATGAAAACCTAGACCGATCCGCGTTTCGTCCCGCAGCCTGTACGCTGGAACTGCGCGGACTTTCCGATGTCACTGCGGAGTGGGGGGCCTCAGACAGTCGGGCGCTTCTCGATTTCCTGGTTCAGTTGGGGGCAATAGCCGGCACCAGCGAAAGTGCATCTGGCGCGGCCCCGCTCGTCGCAACTCTCGATGCCGTCGAGGTGGTGAGGAGTGCAATGACCGGCGTGGTCATGCATCTGAAGCCGCTCGGTGCGAAGGTTATCGCTGGCGATCAGGTTGCGCGGCTATACGATTGGTCCGAGCCCAACCCTCACGAAAATTGGCAGGACGTCGTCGCCGGTACCGACGGCATCATTTTCGCGCGCTGGCACCAGCGCGTGATCCAAGCCGGCATGGCAGTGGTCAAAATAGCGGGACAGGCTGAGCTGCAGACCGACCGGCAGGTGCTGTTGCTCGATTGAGAACGTCGAGCGTGCCCGGTTCCCCGGACTTGTGCTCACGGTCACACTGTCGCATTGGCGAACCGCGCGAACAACATTGGTGCGGCTGAAGCTAAGCGGAGTCGGTTGCCTCCACGTTCCCGTCCTGTTCGTTTAGGATCGCATAATGTATCGAGCGGAACCGGCCGAGCTGATCAGTGCTCCGTGCGAATCGAACCAGCACACCAGCCCTTAATGGCTCGGGTAACACACGCCTTGCCGGCTCAGCATATCGCTTGGTTCAGTTTACCATGAAGCGCGAGCTGAACGGCAGGCTCGCGGCGCCGACGGCCTTGGGAGCGGCAGATGTCCTGCCCACGACGGCGTTCACCGAAGGGATTTCCGGTCGAACAAGCGTACACAGTGCCGCGCAGACTTCGGCGGGAACGAAGGACGAAAGCACGACGGTTTTCAGTTCGATGAATTGCAATAGGGATCGCGTCGAATCGACGAGACTTTCCGCGCATGCCTGCTGCCAGGCGGCGAGTTCCGGCCCGATGGGCGGCCAGATAGGGTCCGGGCCCCAGAGTTTGGTCGCCGCCGGATCGCCCACCGAGAGGGCGCGCTCCAGCGCGAGCACGCCGACATCGTAACTGAGCGGCGAATTGCCGTTGTATATCTGATGGTTGAGCACGAGGCGCCCGTGCAGGCGCGCACCGAGATAGAAGTACAGGAAATCCTGCAACTGCCGCGCCGCGCCGAACAGGCTCTCACCGCCGGCGGCTGCCGTAATGTCGTTCTGCACGAAAACGGGAAGGCCAAGCTCGTCCTCCAGGTAACGGTGCAGCACGTCATGTTCCGGGCCGGAGCGGATCGGCGGGGTGGGAAGTGCCAGACCGACTCCGGCGATGCGGCCCTGCCGGCTTTCGGAAAGGCCGGCAATGGCTCGGTGGAGTTCGAGCGCAAGCGCTTCTGGCGCGTCAAAGGTGCCGGGAGTTGTGTGCGACATCACGCGATGGTGCTGCACGTTGCCGATGAAATCGACGACGACAATATGGGTGTTGCGGTATCCGACGCTCACACCGACGGAATAGGCTCCCTCGGAGTTGAGCATCAAAGGCGTTGTCGGAGGGCCGACGCGGCCCTTTTGCGCCTCGCCGCGCACGACCAGGCCTTCTTGTTCCAGCGAGCGGACGATGACGGATATCGTCTGCGCTGATAGGCCGGTCTTCTCGCCGATTTCCAGACGGGTCGTAGTCTCGTTCTGCAGGAGCAGCGAGAGCACGAGGCGCTCGTTATGGCTGCGTACGCTCAGCGAATTTAGACCGCTGGCGCGGTCAGCGATGCGAAGCGGGTTGGGCGGCGCGAAACGCATGTCAGGCAAGGCGGCGGTCCTTCGCGGAAATGGTATTGATCATCGGGCGTGGCTTAGGCATTGGCCCACCCGATAGCCAGAACTTCCTGTGCCAGCGCCTCGCCGAGCATGCGATGCGCCTCCTCATCGATGTGGAAACCATCGGCAGGCGAGCACTGGCAGACTGTGCCGGCGTCGAAGAAATGCGCCTCGAGTGAATCCGCCATGATCTCGAATTCCAGCGCCAGTTTGCGCGATTTTTCCTGGGCTCCGGAAAAGATCGATTCCCATTCACGAAGGTCATCCAGCATCGGTGGCGGGGTGACGATCATGATTTCCGGGTCGTGGCCGGCGGGGCCGGGCGAAAGCTCGCGGATATCGTGCACGAGGCAACCGATGCCCATAGCAACCTCTGATGGCGGCATGTTGAAGCGGCGCTTGAGGTCGTTGGTGCCGAGCATGATGATGATGAGGTCGAGTGGCGTGTGGCTTTGCAGGCAGGGACGCAGATAGGTCCGACCGTTCTTCAATGAGCCTTCAATCGGGTCGTCATGAACTGTCGTCCGGCCGCTCAAACCCTCCTCGATGACCTGCCATCCGGGGCCGAGGAGGCCTTCCAGCACGCCGCCCCAGCGCTGCTCGCGGCGATAGCGCTCAAGCGGCCCGCGGCCTGGAATCTGACCATGGGTGTTGGAATCCCCGAAGCAAAGAACGGTTCGCGTCACTGTCTCCTCCACTGGGCCGCAAGCCCGCATTTCCTGATCCAGACTTCGCATTCGAAGGGTCGATTTGCAAGGATGGTCAATTAGTCATTCAGCCTGAATAACTATTGACAGCTAAAAGCGCCAGTGGTTTTGTGTCGGTCGGAGGAGAGTTTCAGGTCGTTTCAAGGGCTGCGCCAAGCACCGGACATGGGTCACGGGCTGTCGATGCCGCATGCCTTCCGGCCGGCCTTCCCCGTTAACGCCTGCTTTTGGAGGAGAAGCATGAGCAGCATCATCAGGAAAATCGGCCTATCGGTTCTGTTGGCCGGCGTGGTCTTCACAACAAACAGCCTCGCGCAGGAGGTGCCCCTACTCGACGGTGTGACGACACGCGCGGACAACAACCCCAAGGTGGAAGAGGGCAAATACACGAAAGACGCACCCTGGGTCATCGGCATGAGTAGCTTTGGAGTCAACGCCAATACCTGGACGGTGCAGGTTGCGCATGAGGCGCAGGCCGCTGCCGACCGTGACAAGCGCATCACCAAGTTCATCCTGCTCGATGCCGGCTTCGATCAAAAGAAGCAGGTAGCCGATATCGAGGACTTGATTGCACAGAAGGTGGACGCGATCATCGTCCAGCCGGTCACCTCGACTTCGGCCAATGCCAGTATCGAGAAGGCGGTCGCAGCGGGCATTCCGGTGGTGCTGCACACCGGCCGCGTCGAGGCCGAGGCTTATACGACGGAGATCCAGGGCGGTGCCGAGCACTTCGGTAAAGTCATGGGCGATTTCCTCGTCAAGGAACTCGGCGGCAAAGGCAACATCTGGGTGTTGCGCGGCCTTGCAGGACATCCGGAGGATACGAACCGGTACAGCGGCCTCAAGCAGTCGCTCGAAGGCACCGAGATCAAGATCGCCGCCGAGGAGCACGGAGACTGGCAGTACGACAAGGCCAAGAAGGTCTGCGAGACGCTTTACCTCAATGATCCCAACGTCGACGGAATCTGGTCGTCGGGTGCGGACATGACACGCGCCTGCGTGGATGTCTTCAAGCAGTTCGGTGCCGCTATCCCGCCGATTTCCGGCGAGGGCAACAACGGTTTCTTCGGACAGTGGATCGCAGACGGTTTCAAATCGGTGTCGTCGGAATACAGCCCCGCCCAAGGCGCTGCCGGCATTCGAGCTGCCGTAGCGCTTCTGGAGGGCAAGGCGCTTCATAAACACTACGACTACAACCCGCCGGGTTGGGACCTCGAAAAGGTCAAGAAATACCACCGCGACGATCTGTCGGCCAATGTCTGGTGGCCGTCGGAACTTTCCGAAGAGCAACTCAAAGAGTTCTACGCCAAGCAGTAGGCGGACCGAGCCGGGAGGCGGGTATCCACCTGCCTCTCGTCGCCTGGGGAGAGGAAATCCATGTCGCATCTCATTGAAATGGCCGGCATATCCAAAGCTTTTGGCGGTAGCGTCGCGCTTCGCGGCGTGTCGCTTGCGCTTGCGCCTGGCACTGTACATGCCTTGATGGGCGAAAACGGTGCCGGCAAATCGACGCTGATGAAAATCCTGGCCGGCGTGCACCAGCCGGACAGCGGCGAAATCCGCCGTGCCGGCCGAACCGCCAGTTTCGCCAATCCGCGGGCCGCACTTGAAGCCGGGATATCGACGGTTTTTCAGGAGCTGTCGCTGCTTCCTAACATGACGATTGCAGAAAACATGTTCCTCGGCCGCGAACCTACCGGCCGTCTCGGCGGCATCGATCGGCGGCACATGCGCAAGGAGACGAAGGGCGCGCTCGGGCGCCTCGGTCTGACGCTCGATCCGGATACACTGGTTTCGGAACTTTCAATCGCCGAACGGCAATTCGTTGAGATCGCCCACGGAATCGATGGGGACGCCGACATCTTCATTCTCGACGAGCCGACGGCGGCACTAAACGCCGCCGATGTCGAAGTCCTCAACAGGCATATTCGGGCACTACGCGAGGCCGGCAAGGCCATCGTCTATATTTCTCACCGCATGGACGAGATCTTTGCGATCTGCGACGTGGTGACCGTTCTGAAGGACGGTCAATTGGTGGGCACCCGGCCGCTTTCGGAGATGACGCCCGCTTCGCTGATCGCGATGATGGTCGGGCGTGAGCTGGAGGATCTTTTCCCGGAGCGAGGCGAGAGGACAGGTGCGCCGGCGCTCTCGGTATCCGGCTTGCGGCTTCATGTAGATTCGTCGCCCTTCTCTTTCACCGTGAAGAAGGGTGAAATCGTTGGTTTCGCGGGACTAGAAGGGCAGGGGCAACAGAAGGCGCTACGCGCGCTCGTCGGGCAGTTTACCCCAGTTGAGGGTACGGTGTCCCGGCGCGGTAAAACCATCTGCCTTCCCGCACCAAAAGAAAGCGGCGTACGGCGCTGGCAGGCGCTCGGGGGTGCCTTCGTGCCGGAAGATCGCAAGGATGAAGGCCTGTTCCTCGGCCATTCCGTTGGCCAGAACATTGTTACGGCACTGCATGCTTGCCAGCCGGCGCTGAAGGTGGCGAAGCGCTACGGTGCTGTGATCGCTGAGACGATGCGGCGGCTGAACGTCAAGGCGTCGGGGCCGTCAGCCATCGTCGGCGCGCTTTCCGGCGGAAATCAGCAGAAGGTGCTTCTGGGCCGCTATCTCGCAACGGATGCCGACTTACTCCTCATCGAAGAACCGACGCGCGGCGTGGATGTCGGCGCGAAGGCAGAAATCTACCGCCTTCTACGGGACTTCGCGAAAGCTGGCGGCGCTGTGCTGGTGCTGTCGCGCGAGACGATCGAGCTGATTGGCCTCTGCGACCGCCTTTACGTGGTCCACGGCAATTCGATCGTGTCGGAAATGACGGCTGCGAATGCGACAGAGCACGGCATTCTCGATGCGGCGCTAAGCGCATAACGAACTGGAAAACCTGATGATATCTTCTTCTTCCACCTTCGGAAAACTGCTCACCGGCCGCGGCAGCCGCCAGGGCCTCTGGCTGCTTCCGCTCGTCATCACGCTTGCCATAATGCTGTGGCTTGCCGCCAACACCCGTCAATTCAGTGAGTGGAGCAATCTTGCCAATCTCGTCGCGCAGGGTATGCCGCTTCTGATTACGGCGGTCGGACAGATGTTCGTCGTGCTCGTGGGCGGCCTCGATCTCTCCATTGGCTCGGTCGTCAGCTTCACCACGGCGATCCTCGCGCTAGATCTGCCTGGCTTTGTCATCATCCCCGGCGTCTTCCTGCTTGCAGGCTTAATCGGCGCGACGAACGGCTACTGCGTCACACGGCTTAACGTGCACCCGATCGTCGCGACACTTTCCATGCAGTATGTCGTGCTCGGCATCACTCGCGTGCTTCGCCCTGTCTCGGGCGGCACAGTGCCGGCTGGGGTGCGCTCGATTGTCGAGGGCTCGCTCTTCGGCCTGCCGCTGCCGGTTTTATGCGGCATTGTAACGATTGTCGTGGCCTGGAAGCTGCTTTACGGCTCGCGTTACGGCCTGCATCTTTTCGCCATCGGCGGCGGTGTCGCTTCCGGATCGACTGATGCGGCGCGCAACTTCGGCATTCCTGCCAACCGCAACATCCTGCTTGCCTATGTCATCTGCTCGCTCTTCGCTGCCGCCGCGGGCGTATTCCTCGCAGGTCGCATCGTCTCGGGTGATCCGAACGTGGGTCTCTTAATGGAACTCGACGCCATCACGGCAGTCGCGATCGGTGGCACGCAGTTGTCCGGCGGTGTCGGCAGTTTGCATGGCACGGTTGTCGGCGTCGCGGTGTTGGCACTCCTGTCCAACGGAATGAATCTGCTCAACGTCACACCTTTCGTTCAGACGGCGATCAAGGGCTTGTTGCTCGTGGCCGTCGTCGCGCTCCAGTCGCGCAAGAAGATCGGACTCTGATCATGTCAACTCTCGTAAACTCGACCGTATTCCGGTGCATCTCCAAAGTCCCGCCTTCGTATTACCTGCTCGTCGTGCTGCTAATGATCCTCTTTATCGCGCGTCCGCAGATGCTCAACGCCAATGTGCTCGGCGTCTTTGTACGTCAGGTCGTACCCCTCGGCATTCTCGTGCTCGGCCAGCTTCTTGTGATGCGGGTGAAGTCGATCGACCTCTCTGGCGGCGGAATCATCCTTCTCATCAACTACTGCATCTCGTCCGGCATCTTCCCCGGCGCCTCGCTCGGCTTTTACGTTGTGCTGGCGCTGGCAACCGGCCTTGCCATCGGCCTCTTCAACGGCGTGATGGTTGCCAAGCGCCGCGTCTCTGCTGTGATCGTCACGCTGGCGCTCTCCATCGTGCTCGTCGGCTTCGTGCAGTATCTCTCGAGCGGCAAGCCGCCTGGGGATGTTCCCGCAATCTTTGCAGAGCTCTTCAACACCCGCTTTGCAGGTCTGCCGAGCCCCGTTCTCTTTTGGATCGCGCTCACTACGCTGATGGCGCTGCTACTGTCACAGACCATTTTCGGCCGCTTCGTCGCTGCGGTCGGGGAAAGCATGCCGGCCGCCCATTTCTCTGGCGTTCCAGTGGAGCGTACGGTGATCCTCGCTCACACGCTTGCCGGCCTGATGGCGGCCGTCGCTGCACTGGTCCAGACGGCGTCGATCGCAGTCGGCAGCGTACGCGTTGGGCTCGACCTGCCGATCCTGTCGGTCGCCGCGACCATTCTTGGCGGCGTGGTCTTCGGACGAGGCGAGGGGGGTGTCTGGGGGCCGTTCTTCGGCGTGCTCTGCTTTGCCTTCCTCTTTGTCGTGATGACGATGTTTGGCGTCGGCGATGCAGGAAAACTAATCGCCCAGGGTCTGATCATCCTGTTCGCGGCCATCTTCTACGGCCTTCGCGCCGGCAAATGACACAACAGCCATTCAAGGAGGACGTAAATGGCGGAAAAGCGCTCAATCCTGTGCTTTGGAGATTCGTTGACTTGGGGTTGGATTCCAGTGAGGGAATCTGCGCCTACTCTGCGCTACCCGTTTGAACAGCGCTGGACCGGGGCCATGGCCGCAAGGCTTGGCGATAGTTACCACGTCATCGAGGAGGGGCTCAGCGCCCGCACGACCAGCCTCGACGATCCAAACGATGCCCGACTGAACGGCAGCGCCTACCTACCCGCTGCAATCGCCAGCCATCTGCCGCTCAACCTCGTCATCATCATGCTCGGCACGAACGATACTAAATCCTATTTCCACCGCACGCCCTATGAGATTGCCAACGGCATGAGCAAATTGGTCGGCCAGGTCCTGACATCGACCGGCGGCGTGGGTACACCCTATCCGGCCCCGAAGGTACTGGTCGTCGCCCCACCACCGCTCGCACCGATGCCCGATCCGTGGTTTGAGGGCATGTTCGGCGGCGGCTACGAGAAGTCGAAGCAGCTCGCCGGCCTCTACAAGGCGCTTGCCGACTTCACGAAGGTCGAGTTCCTCGCCGCCGGCGATTACGTTGCCACCGACGGCGTCGACGGCATTCATTTTTCCGCAGAAACCAACATCAAGCTCGGACACGCCATCGCGGATAAGGTTGCGGTGTTGTTCTGAGCGAAGCCACTCCGGCGCCTCCCTTGCCGGAGTGGCACTTCCTTCGCGAGTTTCCCTCCCGCTGGGAGAAGAATAGCTGGGCCGGCGGCTCGAATCCCATCAAGGCGAGGGATGGGAGACATCCGGACTTGCGAAGGTTCTTCGGCTAAATCCATACGGCCCGGGGAAAGGAGGCCGGACGTTAGCCCCGCATCGAGTATGTCCGGCAGAGGGGGATTCAATTCTGAAATTGCGGGGGAAATCCAGACGGTCCGGGGCGAACTAGACCGTCTGGAGCCGCGTCGTATCGCCTCCCACAGGACGCCAAACGCTGCGAAATTGAAACCCGCGAAAACGGGTATTGTTCCAACTGCTAATGTCTCATTGATATGTTCGTCGAACGCGCGTTAAAGCTATTGTAACTAGCCCAATTTCTTCATTCCATTTCGGCGCCGAAGAATTCCGGGTCGTCTAAGATGTAGTCGAAGACAACGCCATATTCGAGATCGAGTCTCTCATGCACAAGCGCCCAGTGGGCGCCGTCGGGCAGATCAAGGGCGTCGACCTCAGCCATTACGTCCCGTACTTTTTCCTTGGTTGGTCTGGGGCTCGTCGAAGTTTGTCTCCTCCTGATCTATTGAGCTTTGCCCCGCTTCTGTCGCTCCAGGCTGTCACGTAGGGCTGCCATGATATCGACGACGTTGTCTTTCGCCATTGGCTCAATCTTGCGCTTACCCTTGGGCTTCAGCGACTTCTTTTTCGCAGAGATGAGTTCGAGCATTCGGTCCTGAATGGGGTCGGTGATGGGCACCCATTTCTTCGTTTGGGCCTTGATCAATTGCTTCATGAGGGGAGCGAGCCCGCCTTCTGGCTTTGCCTTGATGTTGGAGAAATACTCTTCCTCCGGCCTGACCTCGTCGCCATAGCGGAGCGTCCAGAGCACGATGCCTTCGCCCCGAGGTTCAAGCATAACCGCGCGCTCGCGTTGGCCGAAGACCAGCCGGGAAATGCCGACCACGTGCTCAGCTCGCATGGCGTCGCGGATAACAGCGAAGGCGTCTTCGCCGACCTTGTCGTTCGGCACCAGGTAGTGTGGCTTGTCCAGCCAGATCCACTCGATGGAATCTCGCGGCGTAAACATGTCGATCTCGATCGTCCGGACGCTTTCAAGCGCCACGGCATCCAGTTCCTCCTCCTCGAGGATGATGTAATCGCCTTCGCCGCGCTCGTAGCCTTTGACCTGGTCGTCAGGGTCAACTTCTTTGCCGGTGACGTTGTCGACATATCGAGAAGCTATTCGATTGCCCGTCGCGCGGTTCATGGTGTGAAAGCGGACCTTCTCTGTGTCACTTGTCGCCGGCGACAGCGCAACAGGGCAGGTAACCAGCGACAGCTTCAGATAGCCTTTCCAATACGGTTTAACGTCGGCCATCGATCAACCGGCTTTCTTACGGGCGGCGGCGGGCCGTGGTACCGGGGCGGCTCGAGCAACTGCTGCAGCGGTGCGAGGCTTGGATGCGCGAGCCGAGCCGAACCCGGCGCTCATGCGCAGCGCTTCCATGAGATTGGTTGAGCGCTCGACCTTCGGCCGCTGCTTCACCTTGACTGTGCGGCCTTCCATCTTCGCTTTCACAAGTTCGGCCAGCGCGGCATCGTAGCGGTCGTCGAACGTTCGTGGATCGAAAAGGGCCGTCTTGCTTTTCACAATGTGCTTGGCGATGTCGAGCATTTCGCCCTCGATCTTGAGCTTAGGGATGTCGGCGAAGGCCTCCGTTGCGGAGCGGACCTGGTAGTCGAAGTTGAGGGTGGTCGCGATCAACCCGTCGCCGTGGGCGCGGATCAGAACGGTCCGGAGCCGGCGGAAGAGCACAGCTTGCGCGAGGGCGCCGACTTTGGATTCGCGCATCGCATCCCGGATCAAAACGAAGGTCTCTTCGCCCAATCGATCGGGCAGGAGGTAGTAGGGTTTGTCGAAATAGAGGTCGTCAATCTCGGTGAAGGGAACATAGGACTGAATGCGCAGGGTCTTGTCACTTTGAGGCACGGCGGCGGCAAGCTCGTCGGGTTCAAACAGCACGTACCGGCCATCATCGACCTCATAGCCCTTGATCTGATCCTCGCGCTCGACCACCTTCCAGGTCTTGATATCGACATACTCGCGCTTCACCCGGTTGCCCGTTTTTCGGTTGAGGGTGTTGAAGCTCACGCGCTCGGAAGTTGACGCGGCGCTGTGCAGCGCCACCGGGCAACTGATCTCGGCAAACTTCAGAAAGCCCTTCCAAAGAGCACGTCCAGACATGTCGCTTTCTCCCGGTGAACCCGGATTCAACGGAGGCAGATTACGTTTGTTCCCGCTAATACGCGAATCAATTGTGGCGTTTAGTGGGTTGTCGATAGTAGGATGAACCTATCCACGAGTATTGCGTTTGAGGAGTCTGGTGCACTAAGCCGAGCGTAGGGAGGGCGGTGCTATGAACACGAAGCTCCATATCGACGGATCGTTTCAGGCCATGCACAAGGCGCTGGAAGAGGCCAATCAGGCTTTCGAGAGCGGCGGCGCCGACCGGCATAGAGACGCGCTGCAACGGCTCGGTCGAGCGGTTATGAACTCGCTGGCGGAGATCATCGAAACCGACGGCGCCACGGATGGCTACCTCTACGACGCGGAAGGCATCGCCCAAGACATCGAGGCTTGTTACCAAAAGCTCATTGAGGAGGAGGAAGCGGCCGAGCCCGATAATGCCCCGCGGCAGTCCACTCATGGCACCATGAACTTCCGGCAGCAAGGGGCGGGTCGATGATCACTGGAACGGATTTGCTGGAAATTTCCCTCGCCCGCGTCAACATGGATCGCTCGGAACTCGAGGCTGCCGGCGTGATCGATCCCGGCCATGCCGGCGACAAGGCGTGGTCGAACTTTGGACGCGACATGGACACCTTCATTTTGAAGCTGCCCCAGAGTCGCCGCGCAGCGTTGGCCTCCATGATCCAGCGTCGAGCAGATCACAAACGCTGAAAATTGGCCCCTGTGGGACGGTCCAAGTTGCGACAGTGTCGTTGGGGACAAGACGTTGGAGGAGCACGATCTCTCGAAGAGCGTCGCCTATACCTGCGACGACACCTTCTCATTGGTGTCGCTGGTCTCGGCGGGCCTTGGCATCGCCTTTGCACCGGAGTGGAACTGGATCTGCCCAACCGCAACTTCGAGCTCAGGAAGGTGAGGGGCGTCGACTTCCTGATCGGGCTCGGAGTCGCCTGGAACAAGGACGGGTGGTACTGCCGAGCAGTTCGGAGGTTACGTTCCGACTGAGTCCGTAGCGAGGTCTCAGCGACCATAGTGCGCCCTCCTGCCCAAGGTCCCTTTCGCCTTCAAGCGTGGCCTTCTTCAATCTTCGGAAGAAACCATGCAAGAAGCCCCGCAAGCGGCAGGAATGAGCAGACGTAATAGACCGTTTCGACGCCATAGCTGTCGGCCAGTATTCCGAGAAGCGCTGCGGCAATTCCGCCACGATCGCTCGGGCCAGTAACTGGTGGTTGGAAACGTTAATTGTCGACCCAGATCGCTTTCGTTTCGCAATGGGAATGCAACATCCCTATGAAGAGTTTCCTTGAAACCACATTCGAACCAGGCGACCCGAAACAGTGCTCGACGAGTGGCGTGGACATTCGTTGCTGCCGAGGGATCACCCCGATAGCGAACTCGCCGCAGCCATCCTGCTTGGCCTTTTTCGCGCGGGAAATGACACCGTCGCCAAGCTCCAAGCCGCGGCCAGCCAACACCGGGGTCTGATAGATCTAGCTGCAGCGGTGAGCCGAGACGGTCCTTGAAAAACGATGTCCCGACAGACGACGGATTGATGCGGGGTCCGCGAGGCCGTTAGCTTGCCCACGGGTGACGGCTGTCGTCAGTGACATTTCCTGTCCTCGACGTCCCGCGTGGTCCTTACTCTTCTGCAATGGTGGTCTGTTCCCGACACATCAGGTGCCACAAATTCCCGAGGCGTCTGAAAGCAAGGACATTTCATTTGTAAGTATATAAAAAAGATAGATTTGCTAGATTCACGGTCGCAATGGGTTACTCTCCATCTCACTTCAAGCAGGGCATGCCGCCCGACAACTCAAATCGACGAGTAAACATGACACAGATCGAGAATGCCTGGGGGGCCGCTCCGGGGGCGGGCTATGAAGCGCTGGCTGCAACATTTCGTCCGATTTTCGCGGAAATTGCTCGCCAGGCGCCCAAGCGCGATCTCGAGCGACATTTGCCTCACGACGCTATTCGAAGCCTGAAAGAGGCTGGCTTCGGCGCCGTTCGGCTACCGACAGCACACGGCGGCAGGGGAGCAAGCCTGCCACAGTTCTTCAACCTGCTCATAGAACTATCGGCGGCAGATTCCAATGTCACCCAGGCCCTGCGCGCGCACTTCGGCTACACCGAGGACATTCTCAATTCGAAGGACGCCGAGCGTCGCTCGCTCTGGTTCGGTCGCATCGCCGGCGGTGACACCGCCGGCAGCGCCTGGAGCGAAATCGGCGCGGCTGCGACGCTTGATCGTTTCTCGACCAACGTGGCGGAAAAAGACGGCCGGCTCCTCCTCAATGGCGCAAAATATTATACGACCGGTTCGCTTTTTGCCGACTGGATCGATGTCGGCGCTTCGGACGCGAACGGCGAGGGTATCGCGGTTGCCGTCAGGCGCGACGCCGAGGGCGTGGAAGTCGTCGACGACTGGGACGGCTTCGGCCAGACGCTGACCGCGAGCGGTACAACCACCTTCCGCAATGTGGCCGTCGAACCCGAAGATATCCTCGTCGATGATGAGCGTTTCAAATACAGCTCGGCCTTCTATCAGATCGTGCATCTGGCCACGCTCGCCGGCATCGGCCGGGCGATCACGACCGATGTCGCCAAGGCTGTTGCCGAACGGCGGCGTACCTATACTCACGCGGCGGCGTCGCGCTCCAGCGAGGATCCGCAGGTGCTGCAGGTTGTTGGCCGTATTCGTGCAGCCGCCTATGCGGCAAGCGCCATTACATTACAGGCGGCAAGCAGTCTTGAGCGTGCCTATGAGGCGCATTTTATCGACGATCCCGAAGCAGAGGAGAAGGCAAACGCCATCGCGGAGCTCGAGGCCGCGCAGGCCCAGACGGTGGTGTCCGATCTGATCCTTGAAGCTTCGACCCTGCTTTTCGATGCGCTCGGCGCTTCGGCAACGAAGAAACCGGCGGGCCTCGACCGGCACTGGCGCAACGCCCGCACGCTCGCCTCGCACAATCCCCGGATCTACAAGCACCGCATCATCGGCGATTTCGCGGTCAACGGCACGCCGCCCCCCTATCAGTGGCGCATCGGCGCCAGCGCGGGCTGACGGCGATGATCAGGCTCGAAGGCATTTCCAAAAGCTTTGCCGGCAAGGACGGTCCGGTGGCCGCACTCGATGAAATAGACCTGTCGATCGCCAAGGGCGAGATCTTCGGCATCATCGGCTCGTCCGGCGCCGGAAAGTCGACGCTGGTGCGCCTCATCAACCTGCTTGAACGCCCGACGGGCGGCGAGGTCTTTGTCGCCGGTGAGCGGGTCACGGATGCCAGGGGCGAGCGCTTGCGCGAACTTCGTCGGTCGATCGGCATGGTGTTCCAGCATTTCAACTTGTTGAGTGCGCGCACGGTCGCCGGCAATGTCGCCTATCCGCTCGAACTGACGGGACAATATGGCAAGGGCGAAGTCGCAGAGCGGGTCAACGGGTTGCTTGCGCGGGTGGGCTTGAGCGAGCACGCGCACAAATATCCGCGCCAGCTTTCCGGCGGCCAGAAACAGCGTGTCGGTATCGCCCGTGCCCTTGCCTGCGAGCCGCAGGTCCTGCTGTGTGACGAGGCGACGAGCGCGCTCGACCCCCAGACCACCGGTGCGGTGCTCGACCTTCTACGCCAGATCAATCGCGACCTGGGCGTTACCATCGTGCTCATCACGCATGAGATGGATGTCATCCGCAGGACTTGCGACCGGGTGGCCGTTCTCGACCGCGGTCGTGTGGTTGAACAAGGACCGGTCACTGATGTCTTCCTGCATCCGCGCCATCCCGCAACGCTGCGGCTGGTGCGCGAGGCAGAGCCGGACGGCGGGTCGCTTGAGGCCGTATCCTCATCCGACCTCAGCAGCTCGACAGTCCGGCTGACGTTTACGGGGCCGAACGCCCACAGGCCGATCCTCGGTCGCATCGCCCGTGAGAGTGTCGTCGATTACGCCATTCTCGCCGGTCGCGTCGGTCATATCCGCGAAGCACCCTATGCTCAATTCATCGTCTCGCTGAGCGGCCGCGACGTCGCCGGTGCGATCGCCGGTCTCAGAGCAAGCGGGGTCGATGTCGAGCTGCAGGGCGGGTCTCAACCCCAGCAGGGCGCGGTCATTCCGCCACGGCCCGAGGAAAGAGCGTTTCATGTCGTTTGAGAACATCTATTGGGGCGATATCGCAGCGGCGTTCGGGCAGACGCTGGCCATGGTCGGTGGCGCCCTGCTGCTCACCATTGTCGTCGGTCTGCCTCTCGGAATCCTGCTCTTCCTCACCGGGCGGCAGCAGCTTTTCCAGGCTCCGGTCGCCTATGGCAGCCTCTCTTTCGTGCTCAACATTATCCGTTCGGTGCCCTTCATCATCCTGCTCATCGTGCTGATGCCTGTCACGGTCCTCGTTACCGGCACGTCCCTCGGCATCCGCGGCGTGATTTTCCCGCTGGTCGTCGGCACCTCTCCCTTCTTTGCCCGGCTCGTCGAGACGGCGCTGCGTGAAGTGGACCGGGGCATCATCGAAGCGAGCCTTGCCATGGGCGCCTCGACGAGCCAGACGATCTTGCGCGCCGTACTCCCGGAAGCACTGCCGAGCCTGTTTGCCGCCGTGACCGTCACGGCGATCGTGCTGGTCGACTACACCGCCATGTCCGGTGCCATCGGCGGCGGCGGGCTTGGCGATCTGGCTATCCGCTACGGCTATCACCGCTTCCAGACGGAGATAATGCTGGTCTGTGTCGCCATCCTCATCGTTTTCGTCCAGCTCATCCAGGCGAGCGGCAACCGCCTCGTCACCCATTTTTCCCGCAGATAACCTTTCGCTAGGAGGACAACATGCGCATCCTGAAGACCCTGACCATCGCTGCCGGCTTCGCTCTTGCGGCCATCGGCTCCGCCAAGGCAGACGAAACGCTCGTCGTCGGCGCCACGGCGATCCCGCACGCCGAAATTCTGGAGTTCGTGAAGCCGATCCTCGCCAAGGACGGTTTGAACCTCGATATCCGCGTGTTCACGGATTACATCCAGCCGAACGCCCAGCTCGTCTCCGGCGAGCTCGACGCCAACTACTATCAGTATCGACCGTTCCTGAACGACTACAACAAGCAGCGCGGTACCGAGCTGGTCCCGATCGTGCCGGTGCATATCGAGCCGTTCGTCGCCTACTCGACGAAGGTTGATTCAGCCGACAAGCTGGAAGACGGCGCGACCGTCGCCATCCCCAACGATCCGGTCAACGGTGGCCGCGGCCTGCTGCTCCTGCAGAAGTTGGGCCTGATCAAGGTTTCCGGCAAACCGGAGCTGACCTCCCCGGAAGATCCGCTTCCGACCATCAAGGATGTGGTCGAAAACCCGAAGAACCTGAAGATCGTCGAACTGGAATCCGCGCTCCTGCCGCGGGCGCTGGGTGAGGTCGACCTTGCGGCCCTCAATGGCAATTACGTCTTCGAGGCTAAGCTCGACATCTCGAAGTCTATCCTCATCGATCGGGGCCAGGACGGGCATAACGTCTGGAGCGAGTATCTCGTCACCCGTCCGGAAACCAAGGACGATCCGCGCGTGGCAAAGCTTGCCAAGGTTTTGAACAGCGAAGAAACGCGCAAGTTCATCGAGGAGCGCTACAAGGGCCAGGTCGTGGCAGCCTTCTGAGACTCTTGGTTTATCGACGCGGGGCTGCGTCCAATCGCGACCCTGCCTTTTCCTCCTGCACGAACGGCAGAGCCATGACCCCGACGAATGCCAACGCGAAGCCCCTGACATCCGATTCTGCGCCCGGCGAACCCGGCTGGGTGCCGCGCCCACCCGCCCAGGCCGCCCACATTATCCGTGACGACGCCGAGGCGATCGCGGTTGCGGAACGGCTGAAGCCGTTGTTTGCGGCCGAGGCGAAGGAGCGGGACCGCGAGCGGCGTCTGCCTTTTGCGGAGGTAGACCTGTTTTCGCAAAGCGGCCTCTGGGGGATCACGATCCCAAGGGCCTATGGTGGCGCGGAGGTGTCGCAGGTGACGCTGGCAAAGGTGTTCGCCACGCTCGCCGCCGGCGATCCGTCACTGACGCAAATCGCGCAAAACAGTTTCGAGATCATCGACGTCATCCGCCAGACAGCAAGCGAGGAGCAGAAGCGCGATCTCTTCGGTGCCGTGCTTGCGGGCAAGCGCCTGGGCAATGCCTTCTCCGAGTTCGGTGGCAAGAACGTCGAGGCCTTCGAGACGAAACTCGTGCGTTCGGGCAACGATTTCGTCGTGAGTGGCCGCAAGTTCTACTCCACCGGTGCGCTTTTCGCCCACCTCGTACCGATCGTCGCCATCGATGAAGAGGGGCATGTCGTCGTCGCGATTGCCGATCGCGACGCCAAGGGGTTGGAGGTCGTCAACGACTGGTCGGCTTTCGGCCAGCGCACGACGTCGAGCGGCACGGTCATCCTGGATGCCGTTTCGATACCGGCCAGCCGTGTTCTGCCCGCGCACATCGTCTATGAGAACCAGAGTGCCGTCGGTCCGCAGAGCCAGCTCATCCACGCGGCGATCGATGCTGGCATTGCGCGCGGCGCGATCGAGGCGACCATCGATCTTGTGCGCAACCATGCCCGGCCGTGGATCGACAGTGGTTTGGACCGGGCCGCTGATGATCCGTATACCATCGCTACAATCGGCGATCTGAAGATCCGCCTGCACGCAGCGGAAGCCCTGCTGGAGCGGGCCGGCCGGCAGCTCGACGAGACCATTGCCGATGTCAACGACGAGACGATCGCGAGGGCGAAGATCGCCGTTGCCGAAGCCAAGGTGCTGACAACGGAAGTGGCCCTTGCTGCCGCCAACAAGTTGTTCGAGCTTGCAGGCACGCGCTCGACGCTTGGTGCCCACAATCTCGACCGGTTCTGGCGCGACGCGCGCACGCACACGCTGCACGATCCTGTCCGGTGGAAATTCCACGCGGTGGGGCAATATTATCTGAACGGCGTGCAACCGCCGCTACATTCCTGGATCTGACGGGCCTTGCGCCCAACCGTTGCGTGAGTGCGTGATGCCGAAAGAAATTCTCCTCAACGCATTCAACATGAACTGCGTCGGGCATATCAACCACGGCCTGTGGACCCATCCGCGCGACCAGTCGGACCGCTATCATCGGCTCGACTATTGGACGTCCATGGCGGCGACGCTTGAGCGGGGTCTGTTCGATGGCCTGTTTCTGGCGGATATCGTCGGGGTCTATGACGTCTACCAGCAATCCGTGGATCTGACGCTACGTGAATCCATCCAGCTTCCGGTCAACGATCCGCTGATGCTGGTCTCCGCCATGGCGGCCGTGACCAAGGGTTTGGGCTTTGGTGTCACGGTCAATGTGCACGCGGAAGAGCCCTATATTTTCGCTCGCCGCCTGTCGACGCTCGATCACCTGACGGATGGGCGCATCGGCTGGAACATCGTGACCGGCTATCTCGACAGCGCCGCACGCGCGGTGGGACAGGCCGCACTTGGCGAGCACGACACGCGATACGATCGTGCGGACGAGTGCCTCGACCTTCTCTATGCGCTCTGGGAAGGCAGTTGGGATGACGACGCCGTGCTGGGTAATCGCAAGGCGCGGGTCTATGCTGACCCGGCGCAGGTCCGAAAGATCCGGCACGAGGGCACCCACTATCGCGCTGACGCTTACCACCTCAGCGAACCGTCGTGCCAGCGCACGCCGGTTCTTTACCAGGCTGGGACTTCAGGCCGAGGGCGCAAATTTGCGTCTCGCCACGCCGAATGCGTCTTCATCTCCTCGCCGGACACGACAGTAGCCCGCGCTGCTTCGCGCGCGATCCGCGAGGGGGCCGTCGGCGAAGGCAGACGCGTTGATGATGTCCGCATTTTCGCCGGGATCACCGTCGTGGTCGACAGGACGCAAAGGGCCGCCAGCGAAAAGTATGAAGACTACCTGCGCTACGCGAGCCCGGAAGCGGGCCTTGCCCACTTCTCCGCCGGTACCGGCATCGATTTCTCGCAATATGAACTCGACGAGCCGATCACCTACGGCAAGGGCAATTTCGTCCAGACATCCGTCGATCTTGCGCGCGAGCGCGGCTGGACGAAGCGCAGCATCCTGTCGGATATGGCACTCGGTGGACGGTATCCGCTGATCGTCGGCGATCCGAACCAGGTTGCCGATGCGTTGGAAGCCTGGATCGACGAGGGCGAGGTGGACGGCTTCAACCTTGCACGCACCGTTGCGCCGGAGAGTTACGAGGATTTCATTGATCTCGTGGTGCCCGTGCTGCAGGAACGTGGTCGCTACAAGACAGCCTATGGCGAAGGCAGCCTGCGCAATCGGCTATTCGGTGAGGGCAACCGGTTGCCGGCCAGGCATCATGGTGCCGGCTTTCGGCCCAATGGCACAGCGCGCGATGTGGAATGACAGAGGCTCAGGTTCGTCGCACCGTCGAAAAGATCGGGACCGGCCCCCGCGTCGCAAGGCGCATGAGGGAGCCGGAGCGCGTTACTTGGCGGCGCAGAGTTTTTCGCGGGTGGTCGACATCGCGGCCTAGGCGGAAAAGCCATAGGGCTCGATAATCTTGGCGAACTCGCCGGATTCCTTCAGCTTGGCCAACTCGACGTCGAAGGCGTCCCGCAGCGATTCGTCGCCTTTCTTGAAGGCGGCGCCGTCGCAATACACCGGCGCACCCTCGACCGGTGCGACAACCTCCAGTTTCGGATCGTTGGCCTTCGACATCAGATCGTTGATCGAGAGCACGGGCAGTGAATAGACGTCGATGCGGCCGTCCTGCAGCATTTTCAGTCCGCTCTGGCCATCTGGCACGACGATGACGCGATCGCGCGGCACACCCACTTCGAGCGCCAGTTTCAACTCCGTGCCGCCACCCGGCGCGCCGATCTTGACGTCGGCGTTGTCCGCGATGTCCTTGTAACTCATCAGTTTCAGCGGATTGCCCTTCTTCAGCGCGAAGGCTTCCGCGTCGCACAGCACCGGCTCCGAATAGGCAACCGCCGCACAGCGTTCCGGTTTCATGAATAGGCCGACGGTGATCGCATCGTGCCGTCCGGCCTGAAGCCCGGGGATCATTGCGCCATATTCGGAGATCGATGCGGCGACATCGGCGACGCCGAGGCGCTTGAAGACCTCGCGGGCAATGTCAGGTGCCGCACCCGAGACCTTGCCGTCGGCGCCGACGGCGGTGAACGGGGGTTCGTTGGCAATCGCAATGCGGGCAAAGCCCTGATCCTTCAGTTGCTGCAGCTTGTCGTCATCGGCAAGCGCCGGTGCAGCTGAAAGGACAGCCATCAACGTCGCAACGCTTGCGGCCATTGACATGAAATGCGTGATGTTCATCGGTATCGGCTCCTCTGGCTGTTCTTCATCTTTTTGGTTGGGGCATATCCCGGCGCGAACGCTCAGACGCGGTGCCCTGCCGCGATTATCTTGCGCAGGAACACTTGCGTGGGCTCCTGCTTGGGATGACGGAAGACGTCGTCCAGCTTGCCTTCCTGTATGATCCAGCCATGGTCGAAGAAGAGGATCCGTTCGACGAAATCATGGGCAAAACCCATCTCATGCGTCACGAGAAGCATGGTCATGTAGGTCTCCGACGCGAGCTTGCGCATGACGTTCAGGACTTCCTCGACCAGCTCGGGATCGAGAGCGGAGGTCACCTCGTCAAACAGCATGATCTTCGGCGACAGCGCTTGTGCGCGGGCGATTGCCACCCGTTGCTTCTGTCCGCCGGACAGCTGCGCCGGCATGCTTTTCGCCTTGTCGGCCATGCCGACCATGTCGAGAAGCTCTATTGCCCGCTTTCGCGCGGCCGGCCTTGCCATGCCCTTGGTCAGCATCGGAGTGAGCGTGACATTGTCGAGAACGCATATATGCGGAAACAGATTGAAGTGCTGGAACACCATGCCGATCTTCTCGCGCATCCGCTGGAAATAGCGCTCGTCGGCAGCGACAAGGCCGCGGTGATGCCCTAACGATGATCGTCCATCTAAATCATGTCAATTGGAATAATAATATCATGACAATTATTCCGATTCCGCTCATGAATGAGGCAGCTGCGTCAAATCGCAAGCAGCAGAGCTTCGGGACTTCCAAGCGCCAGAGAGGCGACGATGCCGAGGCCTTGGCCCAATTCCTGCTCGCTCGTCGAGCCGAGAGAGATGCGCACAGCCGGCCGCCAGCCAAGGTCCGATGTGCGGAATGAGGAACCTGGCGCGATCGCCACGCCCCGAAGCCGCGCCTGCGAGACGAAGCCTTCCTCCGTATGGCCTTCCGGCAGGGGCAGCCAGATGTGCAAGCCCTGGGGATGCGAGCGATAGTCGAGATTGCCGAGTGCGTCGGCGGCAATGGCATGGCGCGCAGCCAGCGCCCGACGCTGCCAGTCGACCAGTTCCGATGCGGTGCCATCGCTGACCCAATGTGTGGCGATCTCGGCGATCGCCGGGGTCGCCATCCAGTTGGAGACGAGATGCCTATTGGCAACGGCCGCCACGTAGCGATCGGGGGCCGCAAGATAACCGATGCGCAGGCCGGGCACGGTGATCTTGGTGAAACTGGTTATGTAGAGCGTGCGCTCCGGCGCGAATGCTGCCACCGGCTTCAGTCCGGCATCGACGAGCGGGCCGAGGATGTCGTTCTCGATGATCGCGATGTCGTGCCGGCGGGCAACCTCGGCAAGGGCTGCGCGCCTTGCCTCGCTCATCAGTGTTGCCGCGGGATTGATGACCGACGGCTGCAGGAAGATAGCCCGGATGACGCCTTTGCGGCACGCCTCGTCCAGCGCTTCCGGGATCATGCCGTCGTGATCGATGGGCAAGCCCTCGAGATGGATGCCGAGATAGGTCGACAGCGGCACCAGCGTGTGGTGGCTGACCGCCTCGGTCGCGATCGTCGACCCGGGAGGTGCGACGCTCATCAGTGCCACGGTCATGGCGGATGTCGCGCCGTTGGTGAGGCTGATGTTGAGCGGCGAGATCTGGAGGCCACAGCGCGCAAGCCATTCGGCGGCGACGCTGCGGTGGCGCGGGAACACCATGTTGGGGCGGAAGGAAAGTGCAGAGCTGGAAGGCAGGTTCTCCGCAAGCCAGGCAAAGGCGCCGCGCATCTTCTGCAGATGCAGCTGTTCGCAGACCGGTTTGAGGATCGACAGGTCGATCAGTTCGCCGAGCCGTTCAGGCAGATAGGGGCGCTCAGGCTCCTTCGCCTGGGTTTGCACGAAGCTGCCGCGCCCGATTTCGCCCGATATCAATCCACGGCGGATGAGCTCATCGTAGGCGCGGCTGACCGTTTGCACAGACAGCCCAAGCTCGTCGGCGAGATGACGATGGGTCGGGAGGCGCTGCCCGTTCGATAGCTTGCCTTCCTGGATAGCGCGTGCGAACTGCTCGGCCAACGAGAGGTAGGCCGGGCGGCGGAGCTGGGCAGGGTCGGGGCGCCAAGTTGTCATGATTTTACACTGCTAAAAATCAGGTCAATTGACAACGCCAAAATCAACACCCAATCTCTTTTTCCGGATTTGACATGAAACAGCACGCGCGAAAGCTCCCAAAATGAAACTCGACGCCATCGACCTGCGCATCCTCGAGGCGGTCCAGGAGGACGGGCGCATCACCAAGCTGGCGCTTGCGGAAAAGGCAGGGCTTTCGCCGACGCCGTGCTGGATGCGGCTTCGCAAACTGGAAAAGGCCGGGATCATCACCGGCTATCACGCGCGGGTTGCCGTGCGCCGCGTGGCGCCGGTGGCGAGCGTGATGATGGAGGTGACGCTCGGCAATCACCGGCAGGCCGATTTCGAACGCTTCGAACGCGCCGTCGCGGCCATTCCCGAGATCACCGCCTGCTGGTCGGTCGGCGGCGGCGTCGACTATATCTTGAAGCTCGTCGCTGCCGACATCGACGCTTACCAGCGGCTGGTGGACGGCCTGCTCGATCGCGAGCTCGGCATCGACCGCTACTTCACCTACATCGTGACGAAGACGATCAAGGAAGAAACCGTTCTGCCGCTGGCCGTGTTGCTTCCGACATCCTCCTAGACCATCTCTCTGCCACCGAGCGCAAATTCAGACAAATTCTCTCTTGGTCATGCGCTGAAGAGACAATCTCTCGCGCCCCTGCTGTCACCATCTCCGCAACACATGCCGAGGAGATGCCGATGACCGCCGTTTTCGCCCGCACGCCGTTTCACGACACGCTGCACCAGTTGAAAGATCGCCATCTGCTGCGCGAGCTTGCCTATGTCGGCGGGCGCTGGACTTCTTCGCGCCAAGGCAAGAGCTTTGCGGTCACCGATCCGGCAACGGGCGGTACGCTTGCCTGGGTGGCGTCGCTCGAAGGTGATGAAACAACAGCGGCCATCGACGTTGCCGCCGAAGCCTTTGCCGGTTGGCGCGACCTGCCTGTACAGGACCGTGCCGCCCAGCTGCGCAAATGGGGCGAACTGATGCTTGCCGCCAGGAATGATCTCGCCTTGATCATGACGCTGGAACAAGGAAAGCCGATCGGGGAGGCGCGGGGCGAGATCGACTACGCCGCATCTTTCCTCGAATGGTATGCCGAAGAGGCAAAGCGACTGAATGCCGAAAGCGTCACCAGTCATCTCACTGGAGCGGAGATGATCGTACGGCGGGAAGCGCTCGGCGTCGTCGGCATCGTCACCCCCTGGAACTTCCCTTCGGCGATGGTGACGCGAAAGGCGGCCGCTGCCCTTGCGGCCGGCTGCACGGTGGTCGCCCATCCTTCCTCCGAAACGCCGCTCTCGGCGCTGGCGCTTGCCGAACTCGCCGAACGGGCCGGCATTCCGGCCGGCGTCTTCAACGTCGTCACCGGCAATGCCGCGACGATCGTCGGCCAGATGTGCGACGACAACAGGGTCCGTGCCATGAGCTTTACCGGTTCGACCGCGATCGGCCGTGTGATCGCCGCACAATGCGCCCCAACCATGAAACGTCTCGTGATGGAGCTGGGCGGCCATGCACCCCTCATTGTCTTCGCCGACGCGGATATCGAAAAGGCCGCCGATATCGCGGTCAACGCCAAGTTTGCGACCTCCGGCCAGGACTGCCTGGCCGCCAACCGCATCTATGTCGAGCGCCCGATCGTCGGGGCCTTCAACGCCGCTTTTGCGGCGCGCATCGCTGCGCTGAAAGTCGGCCCCGGGCTCAGCCCCGGCGTCGACATTGGTCCGCTGATGCATGAGCGCGCGGTCGCCAAGGTGGAGGAGCAGGTCGCCGACGCCTTGATGCGAGGGGCGACGCTTCTGTCCGGCGGGAAGCGGCACGACGCGGGGGCGCTGTTTTATGAGCCGACTCTTCTGACGGATGTCCCGGATGACGCCCTGATCATGCAAGAAGAGACCTTCGGCCCCGTTGCGGCCGTGACGGTGTTCGACAGCGAGGCGGAGGTCATCGCCCGGGCCAACGACACGGAATACGGTCTGGTCGCCTATGTCCTGACGGAGAATGGCAAACGGCAATGGCGCATGGGCCGCGCCCTGCAGTTTGGCATGGTGGCGATCAACCGTGTGAAGATCACCGGTGGGCCTGTTCCGTTCGGCGGCTGGAAACAATCGGGTCTCGGCCGCGAGGGCTCCAGGCACGGGCTCGAGGCTTTCACCGAGCTCAAATACCTCTGCATCGACACCGCGGCCTGATGTCGAAGGCGCGAGATCCATTCAAGACGACAGCATAAGGACAAAAGAAAATGCTCGACCGCAACAACGAACTGACCGCCTGGGATCGTGACCATTTCTTCCACCCGTCGACCCATATGGGCATGCATGCGCGCGGCGAAACACCGACGCGGGTCATCGCCGGCGGCGAGGGCGTCTACATCACGGATGTCAACGGTCGCACCAGCCTCGACGCGTTTGCCGGGCTCTACTGCGTCAATGTCGGCTACGGCCGCCAGAAGATCGCCGATGCGATCGCCGAGCAGGCGAAGAACCTCGCTTATTACCATGCCTATGTCGGGCATGGCACGGAGGCCTCGATCACGCTGTCGAAGATGATCATCGACCGCGCGCCGCAGGGCATGTCGCGGGTCTATTTCGGTCTTTCCGGCTCCGACGCCAACGAAACCAACATCAAGCTGATCTGGTACTACAACAACATTCTCGGCCGGCCGGACAAGAAGAAGATCATCTCGCGCTGGCGCGGCTATCACGGTTCCGGTGTCATGACCGGATCGCTGACCGGCCTTGCGCTGTTTCACAACGCCTTCGACCTGCCGCGCGCGCCGATCCTGCATACGGAGGCGCCCTATTATTTCCGCCGGCCGGACCGTTCGATGGACGAGGAGCAGTTTTCACAACATTGCGCCGACAAGCTGGAGGACATGATCCTTGCCGAAGGCCCTGAAACGATCGCCGCCTTCATCGGCGAACCGATCCTCGGCACCGGCGGCATCGTTCCGCCGCCCAAGGGCTACTGGCAGAAGATCCAGGTCGTGCTCGACAGATACGATATCCTGCTCATCGCCGACGAGGTCGTCACCGGTTTCGGCCGCCTCGGCACGATGTTCGGCTCCGATCACTATGGCATGAAGCCGGATCTGATCACCATCGCCAAGGGCCTCACCTCCGCATATGCGCCGCTTTCGGGAACGATCGTCTCCGACAAGGTCTGGCAGGTGCTGGTTCAGGGATCGGACGAACTGGGTGCGATCGGCCACGGCTGGACCTATTCCTCCCACCCGATCTGCGCCGCCGCCGGGATCGCCAATCTCGAACTGATCGACGAGCTTAGCCTTGTCGACAATGCCGGCGTGACCGGCGTCTATTTCCGTGAGCAGCTTGCCGAGGCGGTCGGCGATCATGTGCATGTCGGCGAGGTTCGCGGCGACGGAATGATGGCGGCCGTCGAGTTCGTCGAAGACCGGGATGACCGGCGGTTTTTCGATGTGGGCCGGAAGATCGGACCGCAGGTGGCGGCAGCACTTGCCGAGCGCGGCGTTATCGGCCGGGCCATGCCGCAGGGAGACATTCTCGGTTTCGCCCCGCCGCTGTGCCTGTCTAGGGAAGAGGCTGACGTGGTGGTGAAGGCAGCCGCGGCAGCGATCGAAGAGGTGTTCGCACGATGACCGTCATGCCCGCGATGCCGAGCACGATGGGCGCGGTGCAACGCGTCGGCCACGGGGCCGCGATGGCAGCTGCGCGCAATACGTGGCGGTGGCGGCGCAGAACGCGCTCGTCGATACAGACCTGACCGATATCGAGCTCGCGACATTCTGCTGTGCCTATCTAACGGCAGAACGCGTGCTCGATCGGGCTGGCCTTGCAGCCGGCGAGGCCGCGCTGGTGACCGGTGCATCGGGCGGGGTCGGTATCGCCATCATCCAGCTGAGCGCGTGCTCGATGCGATCCCGATTGCCGTAACGGGCCCGGGCAAGAAGCAACCCGTTCTTGCCATCGGTCCGCAGGCCGTGGTGACGATCATTTTGTCGATGCGGTCCGCAAGGCGGCGAAAGGCAGGCCGATCGATGTGGTCGCCGATCTCGTCGCCGGCCCGCTCTTCAACGAGCTTTTGAAAGTGCTCAGATCGGAGGGCCGATACACGACGGCAGGCGCGATTGGCGGGCCGGTCGTTCGGCTCGATCTGCGCATCCTGTATCTGAAACAACTCGAACTGCATGGCTCAAGTCAGGGCAGGCGGGCGTCCATCCGCCTTCCATCGCGTGCAGGCGGATTTCATGGCCAAGGGCTTCGTCGGCAATCTCGTCTTCGTTCCAAATTGAGGCGCGACCCGACTGTTTGCAACGGTAGTCCATCCGCCAATTCTGCGGTTGTCACCAGTTGGTCCGGGACTGATTGCCACCGTGGCGGGCCTTGTCTGGCAGCGATTTCTTCGTTGCCAGCGCGCCAGCGACAACAATGGCTGGGAGACCTTGTTGAACGCATGAATATTTATCCAGGCCTTTGACTGGAAAAAGCCATGTCCGGCACTATCTGCCGCGATGCTGCAGGGCTAGTTGTGGGCTCGAAGTGGCATCGGCTCGGGGAAATTGACAGACATGACGACTGCATCGGCGGAAAAGTCCGCTCCTTGGATTTATGCTCTCCTCGCGATCCTGGTCGTGTTGCCGTTCATAGCCGATCTCATGTTGCCTCTGGGCACCGCCGTCTGGGTCGTCTACATCCTGGCGGCTGCGGTATCCTTCTTTGCCTGGCGGCAAGAGGCGCCCATTATCGTGGCGGTCGTGTCGACCATCCTCATCGTCATAGGCTATTTTCTGGCCCCGAGCGGCGTTTCGGAAAGCCTGGCCCAGATCAATCGCTCTCTCTGCGTCGCAACCATATGGGTTCTGGCGGCCACCGGCTTTGCGTTCATCCGCAACAAAACGGAAGTGCGTCGGCAGGAATGGCTGCAGGCGGGCCAGGTGGGGCTCGCGAGCCGCATAGCCGGTGAACAGACGATCGAGCAGCTCTCTGATAATGTGCTGGATTATCTGACGTCCTTCCTCGGGGCCCAAAGTGCCGCGATCTTTATTGGCAAGGGCGCCACCTTCTGTCGCAAGGCATCGTTCGGCGTGCCCGACGACGCGCCGGTCCCGCAATCGGTCGCGATCGGAGACGGACTGATCGGCCAGGTAGCGAAGGACGGAAAGACCATCACGCTCTCGGCCGTCCCGGAAAATTATCTCTATGTCGGCTCGGCCCTTGGCCGTGCGGTTCCGCGCAATCTGCTGATGTTTGCCGCCGAGGATAACGGCGTCATCAACGCCGTTCTGGAATTCGGCTTCCTCAAGGATACCGATAGGGACGGCGCCGCGCTCGTCGAACGGCTGTCTCCCATGATCGGCATCGCCGTCCGTTCGGTGGAATATCGCGACAGCCTGCGGGACCTTCTTGAAGAGACGCGAGAACAGGCAGCCGAACTTCAGGCGCAAAGCGACGAGATGCGCGCCGCGAACGACGAACTCGAGGCCCAGAGCCGGTCCCTGCAGGACTCACAATCGCGGCTGGAACTTCAGCAGACCGAACTGGAACAGAACAACGCCCAGCTCGAACGCCAGACACGTGAACTCGAGGCACAGCGCGATGACCTCGCTGGCGCCAAACTGGTACTGCAGCAGCAGGCCCGGGATTTGGAGAAGGGGAGCCGCTACAAATCCGAATTCCTCTCCAACATGTCGCACGAGTTGCGGACACCGCTGAACTCATTGCTTATCCTTGCCCAACTGCTCGCTGACAACAAGGCTGGCAATCTGAGCGCAGAGCAGGTCAAGTTTGCAAACACGATCAAATCTTCGGGTAATGACCTGCTGCTGCTGATCAACGATATCCTCGACATTTCAAAGATCGAGGCCGGTCAGGTCGAGGTTCAGCCCCAGTCAGTCGCCGTTGCTGATATCGTTGGCAAGCTAAAGGGCATGTTCGAGACCACTGCCGTCGAGAAAGGTCTGAAGCTGCGCGTGGATATCCCATCCGAAACGCCGGCGACCGTCGTCACCGACCCGCTCCGACTGGAGCAGATCCTCAAGAACTTCCTCAGCAATGCGATCAAGTTCACGCACGATGGCGAAGTTGCGCTGGTAATCGAAAAGAGTGGAGGGCGCCATATCTCGTTCAGCGTTCGTGACACCGGGATCGGGATCTCCGAAGAGCATCAGCAGGCGATCTTCGAGCCGTTCCGGCAGGCCGACGGGACGATCAGCCGCAAATACGGCGGCACCGGTCTCGGTCTTTCGATTTCGCGCGAGCTTGGCACCATGCTCTCCGGCCGCATCGAGGTCGAAAGCCGGGAAGGGCAGGGCAGCACCTTCAGGCTGGTACTGCCTCTTGAACTCGAAACATCGGCGCAATCCCCGACGAGGACATCGGTCGTCGGCCAGCCTGTCATTGTACAGGCCTCCTCAGAGGCGCACGCTCCCAAAGACGTATCGACCAAACTGATCCCCGACGACCGCGCCAGGTTGACGGCCGGTGGCCGCGTGATGCTGGCCGTGGAGGACGACGCGACCTTCGCCGAGATCCTCTATGATCTTGCCCACGAACTCGGTTTTCAATGCATCGTTGCCGGCACCGCGGAAGACGGCGTCATTCTCGCCCGCCAATACCTGCCGCATGCGATCATCCTCGATATCGGTCTGCCGGACCATACCGGCCTGTTCGTGCTCGACAGGCTGAAACATGACCTGCGGACGCGTCACATCCCCGTGCACGTCGTCTCCGCTTCGGATTATGTCCGCCGCGCGCGTGCGCTGGGGGCAGCCGGATACACGCTAAAGCCGGTCAAGCGCGAGGAACTGGTGCAGGCGCTGGAGGGCCTCGAACACAAACTGCTCGAACCCGTGCGACGCGTGCTTGTCGTTGAAGACGATGCGACGCAGCTCGAGAGTGTGCAACTGCTCCTGAACTCGCGCAATGTCAGCACTGTCGGCGCCAAGACCGCAGCCGAATGCCTTGAGAAGCTGAGAGGCGAGACATTCGACTGCATGGTGCTCGATCTGACCTTGCCCGACGCTTCGGGCCTGGATGTTCTGGACGAACTGAGCCAGGACGCTTCGATCGCCTTCCCACCTGTTATCGTCTATACCGGCCGCGACATCACCCCCGACGACGAGCTCCGTCTGAGGCGATACGCCAAATCGATCATCATCAAGGGAGCGAAGTCGCCCGAGCGCCTGCTGGACGAGGTCACTCTCTTCCTGCACCAGGTCGTTTCCACGCTTCCAAACCAGCAGCAGGAGATGCTCGCGAAATCGCTCAATCGCGATGAAGCGGTGCAAGGCCGGCGTATCCTGATTGTCGAGGACGACGTGCGCAACGTCTATGCCTTGACCAGCATCTTCGAAACCCATGGCGCAAGCGTCACCATCGCCAGAAATGGACTGGAGGCGTTGAAGGCAATTGACGAGGGCCAGAAGCAAGGCGCCGGATCACCCTTCGATCTCGTGCTCATGGACGTGATGATGCCCGAAATGGATGGATTGACTGCCGTTCGCGAAATTCGCAGGCGCCCGGGTCTGAAGGGCCTGCCGATTATCATGCTGACAGCCAAGGCCATGCCCCAGGACCAGCAGCAGTCGATCGACGCAGGCGCCAACGACTACCTGGCCAAGCCGCTTGATGTCGACAAGCTGCTATCGCTAGCGCGGGTCTGGATCTCGCGATGACGGATGCTGCACTGTCCGCAAGCAGGATCGATGAGATCGAGCTTACCTTGCTGCTGGAGGCCATCTACCAGAAAAGCCACTACGACTTCCGGGGCTATTCCCAGGCGTCGCTGGCGCGACGGATGGAGCAGGCGAGGGTCCATTTCGGGTGCGGCAGCCTTTCCATGCTTCAGCACCTCGTGCTCCACAAACCCTCGGTCTTCCGCGAATTGCTCAACTTCCTGACCGTGCAGGTGAGCGAACTGTTTCGCGATCCCGAATACTACCGCATGCTGCGGGAAAAAGTGATCCCGCACCTCAAGACCTACCCTTCGCTGAAAGTCTGGATTGCTGGCTGCAGCGACGGGGAGGAGCTCTATTCGCTCTCCATCCTCTTTCGTGAAGAGGGTCTTGAAAGCCGCACCATGTTCTATGCGACGGATATCAACCCCGCTGCGCTGAAGAAGGCGGAGGCCGGTATCTACGCGCTCGACCGCATGGCCCACTTTACCGAAAATCACCGGTTGTCCGGTGGCAGGTCGTCCCTGTCCGATTATTATACTGCTGCATATGGCTCCGCCGTCTTCGACAAATCGCTGCGGGCTCGCACCGTATTCTCGGAACATAGCCTTGTTAGCGACCAGGTGTTTTCCGAAGTCCATCTGGTCTCTTGTCGAAACGTGCTCATCTACTTCGACAAGGCGCTGCAGGATCGTTCAATCGCCGTGTTCGATCACTCGCTCGTGCATGGCGGCTTCCTGGGGCTCGGCATGCAGGAGACCTTGAGTTTCTCGGCATACGCGGACCGGTTCGATGTCTTTGCCCGGACCGAGAAAATCTATCGCAAAGACATGCGGCACCATAGCAATGAAGGAATACGTCATGGCTGACCGTGACACCGTCAAGTTCCTGATCGTCGACGATCTGGAAGAAAACCTCGTTGCGCTCGAGGCGCTGCTTCCTCGGGACGGGCTGGAACTCATCCGGGCTACGTCCGGCCCACAGGCCCTTGAGTTGCTGCTCGTCCACGACATCTCTCTGGCGCTTCTCGACGTGCAAATGCCCGGCATGGACGGCTTCGAGCTGGCAGAGGTCATGCGCGGGCCCGAGCGCACCCGCAACATTCCGATCATCTTCCTGACAGCCTTGCCGGCTGATGAAGCCCGACGTTTCCGTGGATATGAAGCAGGTGCCGTCGATTACCTGCAAAAGCCGATCGATCCAATCGTCCTACACAACAAGACCGGCGTGTTCTTCGAATTGGCGCGTCAGCGAAACTCGCTTCGCGCGCAGACCACCAAGCTCAACCAGGCGCTCGAGCTGATTCAGGCCCATACGGACAACTCGCCGATGGCGTTCATTCAACTGGATTGCCAGTTTCGCGTGACGTCGTGGTCGAGGGGCGCCGAGCGTATGCTCGGCTGGGCCGCGCATAACGCAATGGGCCGTACATTTGCCGAACTCGATGTGTTCCGGCCCCAGGATGCTGAGCAGTTCGCGTCGTTGGCAGCGTCGCTTGTAGAAGATGACGCAACCGGAAGGGGTGTATGCGAGCTGGTCGCGCGCGATCGCAAGGGCACTTTGTTCACCGCCGAATGGTATCTCTCAGCGCTCTACGATGCGAAGGGCCGCTTAGTGTCGATGAGCGTCCAGGTTCTTGATGTTACCGGCCGCAAGCGTGCCGAAGAAACACAGCGCTTGCTGATTGGCGAACTCAATCACCGCGTCAAGAACACGCTGGCAACCGTCCAGGCCATGGCAGCTCATACGCTCCGGTTTACCGGTGATCCCGCTTCGTTCGCCGAGACGTTCGGCGGACGCATCCAGTCGATGTCTCGCGCGCATTCGATGCTAAGCGCGGCGACCTGGCGGGGAGCAAAGCTTCATGAAATCGTCGCAGACCAGTTGAGGCTCGGACTTATCGAGGAAGATCGCTTCACGTATGCCGGGCCGTCAGTCTATCTGAAGCCACAGGAAGCGCTTCACATCGCGATGATCGTGCATGAGCTCACCACCAACGCGGTCAAGTATGGCGCCTACTCGGTTGCCGAGGGCCGTGCCCGGCTCGACTGGCAACTCGACGCCGGTTTGCTCTATCTGCGATGGGTTGAGGAAGGCAAGCAGCGCCTTGCAGCGAAGGCTCCGAAGGGATTTGGAACTACGTTGATCGAGCAAAGCGCACGAGCAGGTGGCGGATCCGCCCACATGACGGTCGCGGCGAACGGCATCGAGTGGCATATCAAGCTGTTAATTGAGGACACGCCTGAAAGCCTGGTAGGACAATCGACGCTCGCGGCGGGAAATGAACTCGATCGGATCGCAGTCATGCGAGACGCGTTGCCTTCGAAAAGACCACGCCGAGCGCTGATCATCGAGGATGAGCCCCTTGTGGCTCTCGATATTGCCACGCTGCTGGAAACGGACGGCTTCGAAATTGCCGGCATCGCCGCGAGCATCGACGAGGCGCTGAACATGATCAGCCATGTCGACGTCGACGTCGCGCTCCTCGACGGAAACTTGCGTGGCCAGGCTGTCGATGCCGTGGCCTCTGCGCTGCAGGACAAGAAAATCTCCTTCGTGTTCGTCAGCGGCTACGGCCGGGAGAACCTCCCGACGAGGTTTGCGGGCGTTCCCGTGGTCGCCAAGCCATTCAGCGACCAGCAGCTTATCGAGACGACCAAAAGTGCGATGGCCGCTGCAATGGCCACTTAAAGAAGTGGGGGGAGTTGACGCGGTGACGTAACAGCTTCTTGGGCGTGTGTCCCTTTGTCGTCCGCCGGCGGCACCCTGAGCGGCAGACCGCGTCCTCTCTTAGTAACATGATAAGGTTCCATAATGCTGATTACGCGATCTTTCTGTGTGGCCGGGCGGATTCCATTTTCAAATGCGACAAAGGCAAATTCGCCATCGTTTCAGGACGATGGATGTGGCCCGCTCATTTGTGCAGTTGAGTATGGATGAACGTTGCAGGATTGCGCGTTGGCGTGCCGCTGGCCTTAGTTGCAGTCAGGCGCACAGGCTTCTTCGCTTTGCTGGATCGGAGAACACCTTCGATTACCTGCATGCAACGAAGGCTTATCTGCAGCAACGGTGACCTGGTGTTACTCCGGCCAGACCAGGCCTGCCGGAGAATAGGCCCAATCTATGCCACGGCTCAGAGGACGAGTGCGCTGGTCCTGTTCTCGATCAAGCGAACGAGGTTCAGCGCCGTCATTTCCGAGGATTTCGGATTGGTTGCAAGCGGACGGTTCTGCAGGCGGATTTCGAGCGTGCCGAAGGGGCCGCGGGCGCAAATGCTGTGCATGTTTTCCACGGCTTTGGGGTCGGCGACGAGGCGCACGCGCGTGCGATCCATGCCGATGCCGGCGAGTGAGGTGGTCGCTGCCACATTGGCATTTTGCGGAAAGGCTGTCGCCGCCTCGGCCGCCGAGCCCTCGAAGAAGGCTTCCGCCTCCTGCAGTTCTGTCAAGCGACAGAGCTTCTCGGCCGGCGTGCCGAGCCAGGCCCGCGCGGGTTTGGTGATGACGTGCTCCACGCTGTCCAGCCCCAACCGCGACGCCGCCGAGAGGGCATCGATGCCGCCGAGCGCGCCCGGCGGAATGATCAGTTTGCTGCCATTTCGCCGCGCCAGCTCGACGAGTTCGTCGAGCACAGCGACATCCACCAGGGCGGAGGTTGAGGTGACGGCGAAATCCATGCCTGCCGCCAGCGCAGCGCGGGCGAACGGCAACACGCTTTCGCGGCTTGCGGCTTCGACAACCAAGGTCGCGCCGGTCGCAGCCAATGCCTCGGGGCTCGATAGATGAACCGCCCCCTCCGGCATGGTCCCTTCGACTTCCTTTGGATCGCGCACTGCGATCCCAACTATGCGGGCACTCGCACCCCTCGCCTTCAGAAGTGCTGCGACCCGCTGGCCTATGGCGCCCCAGCCGACGAGGCAGATGGCTTCGACTGTCGACATAAAGGTTCCCCTGTCTTGGTGCCGGATCAGAGCGTCACCCAGCCCTCGGGCGGGGTTTTTCCGGGGTGTACGGTGCCGCATTTCGGGCACGTGCGCAGCTTCTCGTCCGCGTAGAAAGCCTGGTAGATCGGCGGCAGGTCGTCGACGATGGATTCGAGGTCTACCTCCGCCCGGTGCACGAGCTCGGTGCATTCGAAGCAGTACCATTCGACCGCGTCGAGCAGGCCTTCCGGTCGCGTCGGCTCGATAACGAGACCGATCGAACCTTCCATCGGCCGCTGTGGCGAATGGCGCACATGCGGCGGCAGCAGGAAGATGTCGCCCTCGCGGATCGCCACGTCGTAGAAGTCCTTGCCGTCATAGAGCTTCAGCACCATGTCGCCCTTGAGCTGGTAGAAGAACTCCTCGACGGGGTCGTCGTGGTAGTCGGTGCGCTTGTTGGGGCCACCGACGATGGTCACCATCAAATCGGCATCCTTCCAGATCTGCTGGTTGCCGACCGGCGGCTTCAGCAGGTGCTTGTGCTCGTCGATCCACTTCTGCAGGTTGAAGGCTTTCAGCTTGGTCATGGTTTCCCTCCCTCTCCCGTTTAACCCAATTTCAGACCGCACTCTTCAAAGGCGGCTCGGGTCAGTCTCTTTTCCTCGTCCGTCAGCTCCAACAGGGGGCGGCGAACCGCTCCACCCACCTGGCCGAGCAGTTCCTGCCAGTACTTTTGGTGCGCATGGGGCTTTTCCGCCGGCTTGGTCTTGCGGAAGGCGTCGCGAACACCTTGCAGGCTCGCGCTAACGGCGCGTGCCTCTTCGGCCTTTCCGGCTAAGGCGAGTGCTGTGTATTCGGCCATCCGGCGGTCCGTCTTGGTCTGGAGCGTGTAGGGCGGCGAAGAGCAGAGATAAAGCTGCCAGCCCAGTTCCAGCACGTTATCCAGCCATTCCTCTTCCGAAGCGGTCGAGACGAGGATGCGGTCGCCGGCAAGTGCTGTCAGTTTCTTGTAGAGGTCGCGAGGTACGGAATATTTGATCGCCACCACCGTCTCGATATCGGCGAGCCGGTTGCACAGTTCCGGGCTCATCAGGTAGCCGCTGTCGGGATGCGACCACAGCGCCATGCCGATATCGACCTTGGAGGCGATGGTCTCGTAATAACGCAGCAGCGTCTCGTCCTGCTGCTTGAAGAAATGCAGGATCGGCGCATGCACGACGATGTAGTCGGCGCCACAGGCCTGCGCGTGCCGGGCAAGGTCGATCACCACGTCCATGTTCTGATCCGAACAGGACATGATGGTCTGCGCCCGGCCGCCGGCAGCATTCACCGAGAGATCGAACATGCGCTTGCGCTCGTCGACTGACATGGAGAAGAATTCGCCCTGTTTGCCGGCGATGAACAGGCCGTCGATCCCCAGGTCGGAAATCCAATGCTCGACATTCCGGCGGTAGCCCTCCTCGTCGATCGCGCCATCGGCAGTGAACGGCGTGTTCGCCGCCGCCCAGATGCCGCGCATCGTGGCACGGGAATGAGCCTTTGCATCTTTACGCTGGTATTTCATGGCGCTCCCTGTCGCATGTCCTTCCGGCGGCGCGTGAAGCAGGCCGGCCCGGTCTCTGTTGTCGCCATTTAGCGCAGGAGAATCTTATTCATAAAGGCGCATAGTTCGTATATATTCATGCTCAAATCAGTATGGATGGCTCGATGCTCAATCTCCGTCAGATCAAGTGTTTCCAGGCCGTGGTCGAACTCGGCAACTTCTCCCGCGCTGCCGAGCGATTGCACACGAGCCAGGCCGGGATCTCGCATGCGATCCGTGACCTCGAGGCGCTGCTTGGCGCGCGTCTCTTCGACCGCACGACCCGACGGGTCGAGTTGACCGAAGCCGGCCGCGTCTTTGCCGCCGGGGCCTTGCCGGGACTGGCGGAAATCGAGCGCGCCGTCGATGCGGTGCACGACCTCGGTCAGCTTCGCACGGGCCTCGTGCGTATCGCCGCCCCGCCCTTCCTCGGCGCAACCGTGCTGCCGCGCCTGTTGCAGGAAGTCGCAGCGACCCACCCGAACCTCAAGCTCAGGATCGAGGACGTGGTGACAGATCTCATCGCGCCGAGGGTGCGCAGCGGCCTTTGCGACCTCGGTGTCGGCACCTTCGCAAGCGACGAGGACGGACTTGAGATTCAGCGGGTGCTGCGCGACCAGCTGATGGTTTTTGCACCCGAGGGCCACGCCATCTGTGCGAAGGCCGAAGTGGCCTGGTCCGCGCTCGCCGACCAGTCGATCATCACGCTGACCCGGGAAAGCAATATCCGCCTTCTGACCGAGGTCGGCTTCGAAAGCGCCGGCGTACCGCTGCGCCCTTCGCTCGAAGTGCACCAGATCAACACGGCCCTTTCGCTCGTCGAGCGCGAGGCGGGTCTTGCCATCCTGCCGACCTATGCCTTTACCGGCCTGAACGGCCGCAAGATTTCAGCCCGGCCCCTGGTCGAGCCCTCGATTGCCCGGGATGTCGCCGTCATCACCGCGCGCGAGCGCACACCCTCCCCCGCGACGCTCGCGGTCCGCACCGTGCTGCGCAAGGTGCTGCGCGACATGATCCCGGTGATCGGCTGACGAAACGCAGAAAGGCCGAAACCGTCACGGCAACGGTTTCGGCCTCGGCCAACTGCTTTGTTTCCGTGCGTTAGGCGCGCTCAGGCGATGCGCAGCGACACGTTCTTCACGACGGTATAGTGATGAAGGCCTTCCGCGCCCCCCTCGCGGCCGAGGCCGCTTTCCTTGACGCCGCCGAACGGCGTTTCGGCGACGGAGGCCTCCAACGTGTTGATCGATAGGTTGCCGGCCTCGATGCCCTGGATGAGGCAATCGACATTGGAAACTGAGTTGGTGAAGGCATAGGCGGCCAGACCAAAGGGAAGCGCGTTCGCTTTGGCAACAGCCTGCTCCACTGAAGAAACCGGATTGATCAGGGCAAGCGGGCCGAAAGGCTCTTCGGAAAGTGCGCGGGCATCATCCGGCAGATCGGCAATCGCGGTCGGTGCGAAGAAGTAGCCCTTGCCATCGAGGCGCCCACCGCCGCAAAGCACGCGCGCGCCCTTCGAACGCGCATCGTCCACAAGCTCCTGGAGGGCCGCGATGCGACGATCATTGGCGACCGGCCCCATCTGGGTCGCGGCATCGAGGCCGTCGCCGACCTTGATGGATTGCGCCTTTTCCTGGAAGGCGACGGTAAAGCGATCGTAGAGCGCCTCGTGCACGAAGAACCGCGTCGGCGAGGTGCAGACCTGGCCGGAATTGCGGTACTTGCGGGTCGCACAGGCAATGCCTGCGGCAACGGGATCGGCATCCTCGCAGACGATGACGGGCGCATGCCCGCCAAGCTCCATCAGTGCCGGCTTCATGACCTGCGAAGCGAGCGTCGTCAGGTGCTTTCCAACCGCGGTCGAGCCGGTGAAGGCGACCATGCGGATACGATCCTGCGGGATGAGATATTCGGAGATTTCGGCGGGATGGCCGAAGACGAGGTTGAGCACGCCGGCTGGCAGGCCGGCATCGTGGAGCGCGCGGGCGATGTGCACGACGCCCGTCGGTGTCTCCTCGGAAGCCTTCATGATGATGGAGCAGCCGGCGGCAAGCGCCCCGCCGATCTTGCGGGCAGGCTGGCTCATCGGGAAGTTCCACGGCGAGAAAGCCGCAACCGGGCCGATCGGTTCATGCAGCACCATATAGCGGATACCCGGCGCGCTCGGGATGACCCGGCCATAGAGGCGCACGCATTCGCCCGCGTCCCATTCGAAGAACTCGCAACCGCGGATGACTTCGGACCGAGCCTCTGAGATCGGCTTGCCGTTTTCCAGCGTGATCGAGCGGGCGATGTCTTCCAAACGCTCTCGCAACAGCTGGGCTGCTTTCAGGATGATTGCTGCGCGCGCTGCGGGGGATGTCCGGCTCCAGGCCTGAAAACCCTGCCAGGCCGCATCGGTTGCGTCGGCGAGATCGGTCTCGCGGGCGACTGCGACCTTGCCGATGACCTCCTCATTGGCAGGGTTGATGACGGCGAGCGTCTCGGATGTCGCCCTCCATTTGCCACCGATATAGAGCTGAGCATGCGTTTCGTGAGCCATGAGATTGCCTTTTCGCCAGTCCTTTGGAAGGCCGAGCCTTCCTGTCCAGCAATGGATGCAATCAGCGGTCTGATATAACAATCCACATAGGTTGAATGAATTGATATCGAAATGTGATAAGTCTTCAGCCAGCCAACAAACGCGAAAAGGCGCCTTCCCGGCCGGGAAAGCGCCCTCTTCATCCTTCCTACCGTTCGCCGATCAGGTCACCGCACTGCGCACCGCGAAGCGGGCATCGCGCCATGCCCCGGTTTCCATCACCTCGTGCAGCACGTCCACGGCGTTCCAGACATCTCTGAAACTCGTGTAGAGCGGCGTGAAGCCGAAGCGGATGGTGGCGGGTGCGCGGAAATCGCCGATGACGCCCCGCTCGATCAGGGCCTGCATGATTTCATAGGCCCCCTCGTGTTCGAAGGAGACCTGGCTGCCGCGCACAGTACCATCCCTTGGTCCGACCAGTTTCAGGCCAAACGCGCCGCAGCGGGCCTCGACGAGCTTGATGAAGAGATCGGTAAGCGCGATGCTCTTCTTGCGGATCGCCGCCATGTCCACCTCGTCCCACAGGTCGAGGGCTGCCGACAGCGCCCGCAGCGACAGGATCGGTTGCGTGCCGGAGAGGAAGCGCAGGATGCCCGCACCGCCGTCGTAGCCGCGCTCGAAGCCGAACGGGCGGGCATGGCCCCACCAACCGCTGAGCGGCTGGCTGACCTTTTCCTGGTGACGCTTGGCCACATAGATGAAGGCGGGCGCGCCGGGGCCACCGTTGAGGTACTTGTAGGTGCAGCCGACGGCGAAATCGACGTTGCAGCGGTCGAGTTCCACCGGCAGCGCGCCGGCGGAATGGCAGAGGTCCCAGACGACGAGTGCGCCGGCCGCGTGGGCGCGCTTGGTCAGCGCCTCCATGTCGCGCAGTGCGCCGGTCTTGTAGTTGACGTGGTTGATCAGGACCACGGCGACGGTTTCGTCGATCAGGTCCTCGATCCGGGGTGCATCGACACCTTCCAGCCGCATGACCGTGCCGGGACGCGTCGCGATCACCCCTTCGGCCATATAGAGGTCTGTCGGGAAGCTCGAGCTTTCCGCCACGATGACCTTGCGCTCATGATTGAGGCCAAGTGCCGCGTGCAGCGCCTTGTAGACGTTTGCCGAGGTGTGGTCGGTCACGGCCGTCTGACCAGGTGCGGCGCCGGTGAGGCGGCCGACGCGGTCGCCGAGCGTCAGCGGCAGCGCAAACCAGCCGGCCTTGTTCCAGCTGCGGATGAGGTCCTGACCCCATTCGAGCTTCGCGGCTTTTTCGATCTCGGCATAGGAGGCGAAGAGCGCCGCGCCGAGCGAATTGCCGTCGAGATAGGTGACGCCTTCGGGCAAATCAAAGCGGCTTTTGAAGCCCGCGAGCGGATCGTCGCGGTCCAGCGCCTCGACGGCATGAATATCGATCTTCATAGGGGCAGTCCTTCTATTCACGAATGGCTTCGCGGGCTGGCATGGGCCCGCGGCTACGCTTGAGGGTCGGCAGGGCGAGCATGGCGAGCACGAAGAGGCCGGTCGCGAGCTTCAGGTCGGTCGGCGGCATTCCGGCTGCCAGGCACAGAGAGACAAGCTGGTAGTAGACGATGGCGCCGACGAAGGGTGCTGCGAGCTGGCGGCGGATGGTCTGCTTGCCGACGATGGCTTCGCCGATCATCAGGGCGGCCAGGCCGTTGATCAGGGTGCCGATCCCCATGTTGACGTCGGCAAACCCCTGCGATTGCACCATGAGCGCACCGCTGGTCGCCGAGAAGGCCCCGGCAAGGCCGACGCCACCGATAGTGGCCGCCCAGATGCTGATGCCCTGCGCTTCCGCCATGTCCGGGTTGGAGCCGACGGCGCGCATGGCCGTGCCGCGTTCGGTCCGGAAATAGAGGTTCAGCAGACAATAGACGGCAATACCGAGCAGGCCCGCGACGACGATCTTGCTGACAGGAAAGCCCGGCTCGACGAAGGGAATACCATCAAAAATGGTCGGCGTGCCGTAGACCGAGAGGTTGGACTTGCCCATGAGCCGCAGATTGATCGAGTAGAGCATGGTCATCATCAGGATGCCGGCCAAGAGCGTATGGATGCGGAAACGCAGATGCACGAACGCCGTGCAGCTTCCGGCCAGGAACCCGGCGGCCATCGCCGCGAGGATGGCAAGCCAGCCCGGCGCGCCGCCGGCCAGCGACAGTGCGCAGACGCAGCCGCCGAGCGGGAATGCGCCTTCGCTGGTCAGATCCGGAAAGTTCAGCGTGCGGAACGGCAGCATGATGCCGAGCACGATGAAGGACAGGATAAGGCTTTGCGCCAGCGTGACCGGCACAAGCGCGATGAAGTTCGAGATAACAGTGTAAATCGTGTCCATGTCGGTCTCAGCTCGCCAGCAGCATTCGATCGGTCTTCAATCCGAAGTGACCGATAAGTTTCGGGATCGTGACCTCGGCCTTTTCCGCGCCGGTGATTTCAAGCCGTGTCCTGCCGGCATCGAGCATCACCACGCTATGGCCGAAATCGACAGCGTGCTGCATGTTGTGCGTCACCATCAGCGTGGTGAGGTTGAAGGCCTCGACCGCGCGCACAGTCGCCTGCATCACGATATCGGCCGTGCGCGGATCAAGCGCGGCCGTATGCTCGTCGAGAAGCAGGAGATCAGGCTGGTCGCACGTTGCCATGATCAGAGAAAGCGATTGCCGCTGGCCGCCCGAAAGCAGCTCGACGCGTGTTTCCAGACGGTTCTCCAGTCCGAGGTTCAGCGCGGCGAGGCGTTCGCGGTAGCTCGCGAGCCGCTTGGCGTTGAGGCCACGGTTGAGGCTCAGCTTCTTGCCGCGCAATTCGGCAAGCAGCATATTCTCCGCTACCGTCATCGAGGCAGCCGTGCCCTTCATCGGATCCTGGAACACCCGGGCGACACGGCTTGCGCGCTTGTGCACCGGCAGCGCCGTGACATCGTCTCCGTTGATCAGGATCTTGCCGGAATCGAGCATCAGTGCGCCGGAAATGGCGTTCAACATGCTGCTCTTGCCGGCGCCGTTCGATCCGATGACGATGGCGAAGTTGCCGGTCGGGAGCGTCAGACTGAGGTCGTTGAGGGCGATCTTCTCGTCGGGCTGTCCCTTGTAGAAGACCTTACGTGCAGATCGGATTTCGAGCATCCGTTCCTCCTCTGAGCAATTCCAGCAAATGCGTCTCAGCGGCTTTGCATCAGGAATTGTGAAAAAACAAAAGGGTCGAGCGCTCCTGGCGCTCAGGCGGACGGTGCTCAGCGCACCGACCGCCGATGGCGTCAGGTCACTCGACGATGCATTTGCAGTCGGCGAGCGAAGCCGGGATCTCGATGCCGAAGGCAGCCATCGCCTTCTTGGAGATCAGCGCCTGGTGATCTTCAACGGCAGGGCGCACGGGGGCGATGGACTTCGGGTCCTTGCCCTTCAACACTTCGGCCGCGATCTTGCCTGCATTCTCGCCGACCTGTTCGTAGTTGACGGCGAAGCTTGCCGGTACGAAGCCTTCCAGCACCGCGGTATCGACGGCGTTGACGACCGGAATGCCAGACTGGCGCGCGGCCGACGCAACCGCGGCGATGGCCGGCTGGATCATGTTGGAGGTCGGACCGTAGATGACGTCTACCTTGCCGGCGAGCGAGGTAATGCGCTGCTGGATGTCATTGAGATTGTCGACGCCGACTTCGACGACTTCGAAGCCCTGTTCGGGTGCGATCTTGCGAACGGTTTCGAGCAGCGCCACGTCATTGGCCTCGCCCGGATTATAGGGAAGGCCGAGGCGCTTGGCGTTCGGCAACAGCTTCTTGGTGAAGGCAAGCACCGCAGCCATGTCCTGACTGTCGGTCGCACCGGAGATGCCATCGTCCCCGCTTTCGGAGGACGGGACGAGCTTGGCGGCTACCGGATCGGTGACGGCCGTGAAAACGACCGGAATGCCGGAGCCGGCGAGTGCCTTCTTGGCAATCTGCGAAACCGGCGTGGTGACAGTGTAGACGAGCTTCGGTTGTTCGGCCTGCAGCTTCGCGATCATCTGCGGCACGAGCGAAGCGTCGAAATTGGTGTGGCTTTCCGTGTAGACGACGTCCTTGCCCTCGACGAAGCCGTTTTCCGCGAGCGCCTTCTTGAAACCGGCGATCGCTGCATTGAGTGGCGGATGTTCGCCGAAATTGGCGATGCCGATGCGGATCGGATCGGCGGCGGCCGAGCCAGTCGCTGCGAGCATCAGGCCGACGGCCATCAGGCTTGTGATAAGTTTCGATTTCGTGGTCGCCATGTGTTCCTCCTCCAGCTGTCGCAATGACAGCACGACGAGGGATGAGGAAGCGCAGCCGCACGGCAAAGTCAATGAGATAGTATACAATTATCGCGATTTGCGATTATCATATACTTTTCTCGAATATATGATGCCACCTATCGAGGTGCCACTTTTTGGGGAGTGCAAGTGACCGAAGAGCAAGAGAACGGTACAAAAACAGAGGCCGCCTACCGGATTTTGCGGACTGAGATCCTCATGACCCGGCTGCAGCCGGGGACGCCGTTGCGGGTTGATCTCCTGAGCAAGACCTACGATGTCGGGCGGACGCCGCTGCGCGAAGCCCTTTCGCGGCTGGAGGCGGAGCGCCTGGTCGTGGCCATCTCCAATCGCGGGTTCACGGTCGCACCCGTCTCGCGGGCCGAGTTGGAGGATCTGACGAAGGCGCGCAGTGTCGTCGAAATCCCGTTGCTGCTGGAAGCCATGGAGCGCGGCGGTTCCGAATGGGAATCGGCCATCGTCACCGCGCATTACCGCCTGTCGCGCTGCAAGACGATCCTCGAGGACTCCTCCGACCTTTCCGTCGATGCCTGGATGGAACGGCACGAGGCATTTCACGCCGCCCTGCTCAGCGCGGCGCAATCGAGCTGGCTGATGCGCTTCCGCGCAACCATTTCGGACCAGCTCCAGCGCCACTACCGCTTCCTGGCCTTCGCCCCCGCCCTGAGGGCTGCCGCCGGCGAGACTGACGGATACGAGGAGGCCATGGCTGCGCTGCATAAGGCGCAGTCGATCGGGCCTCATACCGACCTGATGGAGGCCGTGCTTGACCGCAACGCCGAGCGCGCCCGTCTGCTGATGGACGAGCATTTCGGCTATCCGCTTGAAGTCTACGCCGTCGAGGAAGGGGAAGCGGCAGCGCTTGCAGCGCGCAAGAAAGGAGCGCGCACGCGCACTCATAAGAAATCCGCATGAATTAATGCCGATTAAGGCGATTGTTATAGGGAAAGCGGTTCTATTTCATACCGGCCAGCAAACGGGAGCGGCGTGATTACTGCGGGCATGAGGAAGCCTGCGCAATCCACTGACACAACAAAGGAATTCGGAATGCGACGCCGTGCGGTGTTCGCTGCCGTCCTGTCGTTTGCCTTGCGCCGCGACCGCCTTGGACGCAGGCATATCACCGATATTGCAGGAGGAGACGGACATGCCAAAAAGGCTGATTATCACATGCTCGATTTTGTGTCTGGCGACGGGCTCTGCCCTTGGTGCCGGCTGGGAAAAGGACGTGCCGACGGAGATCAACATCCAGGATCCCCACCTCAAGCGCTGGTCGGAGCTGACCTATGACAAGCTGCCGCCGGCGCTGACCCCTGGAAAGGATTACGGCATGGACCCGGCAACGGGCAAGTTCAACGCGCCGCGCGCCACCGCACTGGGCGCATCGCCGAACTTCCCGGGCCAGCTCGACCATTGGGATGACAAGACCTACAAGAGCAATGTCGAGGAAATCGCCTTCTACCCGCACATCACGTCGCCGTGGCATGCCTGGCCGGACGTCGCGGATTTCAACGGCAAGCGCTACATGTACCTGCATGACCGCGATTACATGCGGGTGCTCGACATCACCGACCCCGCAAAAGCCAAAGTCGTCTATTCCAAGGGCGGCGTCTGGGGACCGGAAGGCTCCAGCGAGGACTGGGACGCCAAGACGGTGCAGGACTATTTCGGCGGCATGACCATCGCCTGGAGCGAGAAGCTCCAGAAGAACGTCGTCGTTGCCTCCTACGAGATCGGCCGCTTCGGCATCCTCGACAACAAGCGCACACAGCCTGACATCGTCGAGACGCTGCGCCAGTACAATTCGCTCAAGGGCTTCAAGGTCTACGAGATGAACGGCCCGCTGCCGAGCGACTGGAAGTTGATCGCCACCCGCACGACCGACATCAACAACCCCGACGCGCCCATCGGCAAGCAGCAGGGCTCCGGTTCGCTCGACGCGCCCGCCTGGTTCGGCGGCAAGTACATGTATCTCTCGGCGGCGCCCGACGACAGCTACGCCTTGACCGAATACCCGGACTACCTGCATTCGCCGGGGTACCAGGCCTGGGACATGACGGACCCGGCCAATCCTCTTTTCGTCAGCCAGGTCACCGTTCCTGGCCAGGTGGTCGGGGACAAGGCAAGCGAGGATGCCTACCTGATGAACCCGCGCGCCGGCAACCGCACGTCCTGGATGGGGTCGCGCATGCCGCTGTTCCTGCCGAAGCCCGTGGAAAAGGGTGGCACGATCGGTTTCGGCGCCATGGGCGGTCTCGGCTTCTACACCTTCGACCTCACCAACCCCGGCACGCCGGAAATGATGGGACATCTGAGCATTCCACCGAGTTTTGCCGGCACCGAGTTCGACAATGCCGATACCAGCCAGTACGAGCGCACCGGCTATGTCTTTGCCAACGGCTACCCGATGAACTCCAACTGCTACGAACCCTACAAGGACGTGCTGGTCATCGACGCCAAGGATCCGAAGGACCCGAAGGTCGTCGCCACCTTCCCCCGTCCGACCCCGCCGGCAGAGGCTGAATTCACCGACTATTGCCAGCGGCGCGGCAGCTTCGGTCCGAAGCGCTCCGGCACGACCCACCAGCCGGGCCACAGCCGCGAAGGCATCCTGCCCTACGCCTTCTACAATGCCGGCCTGCAGATCTTCGACGTCAAGGATCCGAAGGATCCGAAGATCGCCGGCTACTACGTGCCGCGTTTCCCCAAGCCTGAGGAAATGCCTGATTACACCTATGAGAATGCCAGTTTCGCGGTCTTCACGGAGTATGACCGCAACATCATCTGGCTGATCAGCATCGACGGCATCCGCGCCCTGAAGACGCCTCTTCTCGGTGAGCCGAAGACCGGTCTTACCGGCGAAGTCTGGCCGCCGCGCGGATAACCGCTGACAGGGTCGGCATCGCAACCGACGCCGGCCCATCCTCTGCCATTCCATCCGACCCCAATCAGGATCTGCTTGTCCGGCGCGCCGTGGACGGAGCCGGCGAAGCTTTCCCGATTTTCTGAAACCAATGAGAGAACCAACTCAAGATGAACAAGCAATCCAGTGCGACGGCGCCTTTCCTCCTGAAAGGTGCCGCAGCAGCGCTCTGTGTGATGGCCGGCATGCAACCGGCAATGGCCTCGGACGCGGAACCCGTCGAATATGTCCGCGTCTGTGATGCCTATGGCAACGGCTTCTTCTATGTACCGGGCACCGAAACCTGCCTGAAGATCAGCGGCTATCTGCGCCACGAGGTTGCTGCCGGCGACGATGTCTATTGGGGCGGCTCGCTCGATGGCTTGCCGGGCAAGGCACGGGCCACGCTGCGCTTCGACGCCCGCAACGAAACCGAGTTCGGAACGCTACGTTCCTATCTGGAGACCCGTTTCGAGCACAAGGCATCGGGAGAGCGTATCTATATTTCGGAAGGTGTCATCGAGCTTGCCGGCTTCTCTGTCGGGATTGCCGATTCCCTTTTCGCGAACTGGACCTGGGGTGCCGGCAACGTCATCTATGACGACGTCATCTACTATTCCGGTGACCGCACGATGCAGGCGAGCTACACCCACGACTTCGGAGGCGGATTCTCCGCTATGGTCGGCGCCGAGGAAGGCAACGGCTCCTGGGAACTCGAGACGGTCGATGCGTCGGGCGTGGTAAGTCGTGAGTGGTTTGACCTGCGAGCCGACAGGATTCCGCACCTCCTCGGCGGCGTCAAATACGAGCAGGACCGGTTCACGCTCTTCGGCATGGCGGCCTATGACACCCGCTATGACGCCTGGGCCCTCAAGGCACGCGTCAATCTCGAGGTTACCGACGCGCTCTCATTGTTCGTGATGGCCGCCTACCAGTCCGATCCGACCCAGCCGAACTATTATGGCAGCTGGTATGGCGATTGGGCGATGTGGGGCGGATTTTCCGCAGAGGTCAGCGAGAAGGCCACCATCAACAGCCAGATCTCCTTCGAGGAGGACGGCACGTGGAACGCGGCACTCAATGTCGCCTACGAAGTCGTACCGGGCTTCAAGATCACACCGGAACTTGACTACACCGCCTTCCGCGGCTTCCGCGGACACGAAGACGCCTTCGGCGGCGTCGTGCGTTTCCAGAGAAACTTCTAAACATGCGAATATGCGTCGGCGGCGACATCGCCGCCGACGCATGTCTATGCTCGACAACGAGCGCGACGAATGATGGGGCTGAAATCGGCACGACGATGCCGGCGCTCCGTTCAGCCATGGCTGCATCGCCAATCGTTTTCATTGTCATCGAAACCATCGGGCAACCGCCGGGGCTGTCCCTTGTCCGACGACGCAGGTGCGGCAAGCCTAGGATCAAGACCCGGGCAACACAGGCGGAGGGGTTATGTGCAGGAGCGGCGGCGTTTCGCGTCTGCCCTCAGATGTGCCGCCTCGCCAGTCCAGTCAAATGGCATGCACTCGATCAGAAACGCACATGAGCACCTGCCTTCGCACCAACCGTCTGCTCGCCTTCACTTTCGATGCCGTAGAGCCGCGAGAAGTCGAAATCCCAGCCGAAAGCGCCGCTATTGTCCAACGCGGCAAATCCCGCAGTGCCGCCTAAGCGGGGCGTCAGCAGCAGGCCGCTTTCGAGCAGGCAAGCACGCTCCAGTTCCGCGCCGACGCTGAAGCGCAGTTGCTCCTGTGCGAACCCTTTGAAATCGACTTGGGTACCGTCGCCGTTCGAGACGCTGTAGTCGTCGACGGTCTCGCTGAGGAGGACGGCACGTAGCACGGGTGTGAGGACGGTTGCGTCACCGAGTTGCCACTGCCCCTGCAGTTTCGAGTCCCACATCGCCCTGCGCGTATCGAACGAGCCGCCGAAATGCTCCGTGTCGACGTCGTTCCAGGAACCGCCGTAGAGCAGGCTGGTGTCGAGGAACACGCCGGAGCCAAGCTCGAACGAAGCATAAGGGCCGGCCAAACAGCCGTTACCGGTCAGTTCGGCGTCGGCGTCGGTAGGATCGGTCATGCGGTCGAAGTGGAACGACGGGCCGATCAGCGCAATATCCTGCAAGAACTTATCTGCCGTGTGCCGGCCGGCCTTCAGGAAATTGATCGGCCAGTCTGCCTCGGAGCGCTTCCTGCAAGTGACGTCTCGAACAGGCACACCCTATCGCGGGGCCATGTGCAGAGGGTATTTTCCCGGGCAAAATCGGAAGGGTTTCTCGTCTGGAGCCTTCCCGGTAATCGCGGCGACTTATTCGTCTCTCAAACCCTGCTCCGGGACCATATCCTGTGGCAAGCGATCAAGTTCCGCGCCATTTCCGTGGCCTATGGGCGGGCGCATGAGGAGTTGAGTGGCGCAGGGTGGGATTGCCGCAATGGCTCGGGTCCCTTCCGCGAGGCGGCAATGCAATCGAGCGCATTCTCACCTTCAGGTGGCAGGCGAGAGAGCTGACACTGTCGCCACACGTGGCTCATGTTCAGCCACGAACTTTCATTCTACATCTTGCTCAAAGTAATCGTGCCCGAACAGCCGCTGCCTGCCCCGGTCCCCTTGAACCTGCCGGTCCCGGTCGCTCCATTTATCCTTCCCGTCAGGATGTTGCCGCCCTTCCTTCCCTTATGGACAAATGCGTGGGTGATGTTGACGGTTCCGTTGCTGGAGATTTTCCCCGAAAATCCAGATCCAGACGACACCGCGCCGTGACTTACGGAAACGGTTGTCGAGAGTTCGCGCCAGTCGCCGCAGTCCGTCTTTGCGTGCCTTACAATCTTCCATGTGCCGTCGAAGACGCCCAGGCCGGGTGCGAAACAGCGGTTGTCCCGTACCTCCATTCCGTTGGCGCAGACCAGCGGGCAGACACGGTTGCCAATCGCTTTCAGCCCATTCAAAAGCGCCTCGGTCGGTGCGAGTGATGCAAGCCTCAGTCCCTTGCGCGCGGCATATGCTCGAAGGGCCTTCTGGCTGCTGTCACCCCATTTTCCGTCGACTTGGCTGAGGCATCCGAGGCGCGCCAGTTCCTTTTGCGTGGCGAACGCGAGGTCGCCGGGAGCCATGTTGTCGGCGGGCGAACCGGAGGATTGTGTCCCTGAGTTGGCCTGGTCAAGCGCAGCGACTTCAGTCTTCCGCGCGTCGTCTGCAGGCTTCGCGGCACGCTCGGAAACTGCCTTTTCCCGCTCCGTCATCTGCCTTTCCTTCTCGCGCCCGATTGCCGCGATCTTCAACTTCGCCAGCGTTGCGAACGCGCCGTTTGGGTATTGCTGGAGGTATGCTTCGAAGAAGTTGCTTTCGGTCGCATCCTTGATGGAATTCCAATAGGCAATTTCTACGGTTCTGTCGGTATCCGCTGGCGCCGCTGGGCCGGTTGCCGTGTCCGGGACTGCCAAGGGATTTAGAACAACGGGGCCTGTCAGCGATGAGCTGTCCCAGGGGATCTGCTTGCCATCCGTGACCTGCAACACGGCTCGACGCACGGCAATCATGTCATCCGTTATGCTCTGACCGGGCGTGCCGAGGTGTTTCAGCAAAGCGGTCGTGAACGGGGAGTTCCTTCCAGCCCCGTCAAGGGAAACATTTCCCGGCTGAGTTGCGAACGCAATCAGCGAGCCGACGCCGGTATCGAGTTTCGCCAACCCTCGCCCCACTGCCACGGATCGAGTTCCCAGGGAGCGAGCCAATGTCACGGCGAGCGGATTGTCGCGGCACGCGTCGAGGAACACCACATTGACTTTGGCGTTGCGCTCCATTGCGGAGAGGACGAGCTCGATCGGCAACGCCTCGAAATCCAGATCGTTGTTTGATTGAAGCTGGGCGTCGACCGGGATCATATAGTTGTCCCCGTTTACCTGCAGGCCGTGTCCGGCATAGAAAAAGAGTGCGACGTCAGCGCCTTCGAGTTTGCGTACAAACTCTCTGATCGACCGCCGCATTCCCGCCAGATCGAGGTCACGCCCCGTCACAACCACGAACCCCAGCCCTGTCAGTTTGGATGCCATGTCGCCGGCGTCATTCTGAGGGTTCGCAAGCTGTGGTGCGTGCTGGTAAGCCGAGTTTCCGATGACCAATGCGATGCGCTTTTCGGCCCAAGCATACGAGCTTAGAAAGATAAAGGAGAGCGCAATGGCCACACGAAGGTAATACATAGGAGCCACCCCCACCGACCATGCTCCCGTGTCGAAATCGACGTTTGACAGGCACACCTCCGATGGTCGCTTTCAGCGCATCGGACCAGCCCAAGGGACTGCAGTCAGGTTGAATAAGGATGATCTTCCACGCGGGCCCAGTCAACCAAGGCGGAAAGATCTCGAGGCTGAGGAGACCCGTCGGATGTTGTCGCATCATCGGACTGTCAGTGGGGGAGTGTAGAGGTGATGTCATGAGGAATTCGGCCATCAGCGGGTCGTGCCCTGCATGTCGGCGCATGGACGATCAGTAACGACGGCTGAACGTCATCGTCCAGCCGTCGTTACTGACGTCTGCTCAGGAAACCCGCTCCATTTCCGGCAGGGCTTCGAACAGGTCTGCGACGAGGCCGTAGTCGGCGACCTGGAAGATCGGTGCCTCCTCGTCCTTGTTGATGGCGACGATGACCTTCGAGTCCTTCATGCCGGCCAGGTGCTGGATCGCACCGGAGATGCCGCAGGCGATGTAGAGATCGGGGGCGACCACCTTGCCGGTCTGGCCGACCTGCCAGTCGTTCGGGGCGTAACCGGCATCGACCGCGGCGCGCGAGGCACCGACGGCT
>NZ_JBXAIA010000017.1:0-84987 GCF_058795755.1 Ensifer sp. GW823-FHT05D09
TAAAAGCCCGTCAGGTGAAAACCGGCGGGCTTTTGGCGTTCTCGAGCCACGCAAAAGAAAAACAACAAGACCGTGCAGTGCGGGGAGGTGGCCGGAGCATCTGTGGGAACCATCCCAGCCGGCTGAGGGAGGACCACCTCTCACGCCGACATTAGCGGATGCGGCGCCCATGTTGGCGACGCAGGCGCTGGCCTTGCCTCCTGGCCTGTAGGAGCGACGGTGTCGCGCCGGAGTTGGATCGATGCCATGACATTTCGATGATGCCGTCAGATGCGGCGACAGCACTGCCAGAAACTGAGCATCGAGGCAGGGTTTTCCAAACTCACTCGACCTTGTCCTAGGCGGACCGCAATCCCCCTGATCCGGCGGTGCTGAAGGGTTCAGCGTTGCGGACAGAGAAAGCGGGTCAGCAGCAGGTGCATCATCGGGCGCTCCTGCTCCGGCTTGAAGCCGGGGTCGACGGCGATCCGTCCGAAGATGCCGTCGATGATGGCGGCGATCCACCGCGCGCCCGCTTCCGGATCGATCGCGGTGTCGATCTGTCCGCGGTCGTGCGCAGCATTGATGACGGCGGAAAGGGCGGCGCGCAGCTCCGCGTCGTTCGCGGCAACCAGTTTGCCGATGTGTTCGTCACGCATGGCCTCGGCGGCGATTTCCAGCGCCAGGCTGGAATAGACGGGGTCGGCTGCCAAACCCAGCACGACGTCCATGAAGCCCAGAAGTGCGGCGAAAAGATCAGGCGCTTCATGGAGTTCGCGGAAAAACTCCGCCGTTTCTTGACGTTCCTCCTCCACGATTGCGGCAATGATGGCGTGCTTGGTCGGAAAATAATGAAAGAGATTGCCTGGGCTCATCCCTGCCTCGGCACAGATTTCCGCGGTCGATGTGCCGTGAAACCCCTTGCGGGCAAAACAGGCGATGGCGGCGTCGAGGATGACTTGCCGCCTTGCCGCATGTTTCTCCGGGTCGATCTTGCGCATCGTGCTTCTCCCCAATGGTCCAGTTTCTTTAATAGACTAATCGATCTGGTATGCGGTGCAGGCGCATACGATGTCAAGAGAAGTGCCCCGATGACGGATGACACCATGCTCCCGCAATGATTGTATGTGATCGCCTTACTCTTGACGCGTTTATCGAATGAAATTATTAGACTGACTGATCGAATAAATAATTTCCTCCGAACGCCATAATTAGGAGCCGTCGACGTTGTGCTTGCTGCCAGAGTGGTGGCGACGTCCGGTTCCGTCAGCGAAAGCCAACCAGAATGAGACGTTCTCCAGCTCTGAATGCAGCCATCGTCGCCGTCTTCGCGCTTGCTGCGACTGCGGGTCAGGTTCGCGCCAACGAGGCGGCGGCATCCGTCAGCGCCGATGTCCACGCCGCAAGCCGCACCGTTTCAACGCTTTTGGCCGACAGGCAGCCGCAGAAGTGGCTGCGCTCCTTCGCGGGCATTTTCGTCGCTCGGGAAGAAATCGCTGTCGGGACGACACTGACTGAGCAACGGATCGCCAAGGTCGAGGTCGAGGTCGGCGACCGGGTGGTTGCTGGCCAGGTGCTCGCCCGTCTCGAAACCGAGATGCTGGAAAACTTTCTGCGTGAGGCGGAAGGGCGGGTGGCGCGCGCCAGTGCGGCGGTTGCCCAGCAGGAAGAAACTGTCCGGCAGGAGGAAAAGAAGCTCGATCGCGCCCGGCAACTGCGCCATCTGAAGGCAGAAACGTTCCTCGAAGAACGGGTTTCGGCCGTCGCCATTGCGCTCGAGGCGGTGAAGGTGGCGCGCGCCGACGATGCGCAGGCCCAGGCGCTCTTGGCAGAGGCACGCCGCAAGCTCGAGCGGGCCGTGATCGTCGCCCCGGCCGCCGGTATCGTTTCCGAACGGCTTGCCCGCGCCGGCGCGCTCGCCGGAACGGAGCCGCTGATGCGGCTCATCCGCGACGGCGAGATCGAGCTTGCTGCCGAAATTCCGGAAAGCGAGCTGCCCTTGCTTGCCGTCGGTCAGAAAGTAAAGGTCAAGCTTTCCGGCCGCACGGACGCGATCGAAGGCCAGGTCCGGGTGATCAATCCGAAGATCGATAGCGAGACACGGCTCGGCACGGCCAAGATAACGTTGAAGACCGACAAGCCACCCTATGCCGGAACGTTCGGCCGTGCGGAAATCGTCGTGGCTGAACGCATGGCGATCATGGTCGACGATTCGGCGCTGCTTTACGGCACCCCGGACGGCATGCCCTCAGTGTTCATCGTCGAGGGCGGGAAGGTCAAGCGCAAGACTGTCCAGGCCGGAATGCGCCAGAACGGCAAGGTGGAGATCCTATCGGGTCTGGACGCCGGCGAGCGCGTTGTTGCCAAGGCCGGCGTTTCTCTCCGCGAGGGCGAGGCCGTCGCCATCAAGGACATTGTTCCCGCTCAGACAGGCGTGCAGAAATGACCAGCAACATCTCCGCCTGGGCAATCCGTAAGCCCGTTCCGACGATCGTCCTGTTCGTCGTCTTGACGCTGGTCGGCATCGCCTCTTTCCTTCGCCTGCCGGTCAACGCAAATCCGAGCGTCTCGTTTCCCGTTGTGACCGTGACGATCACCCAACCGAGCGCCCAGCCTGCGGAAATGGAAACGCAGGTCACGCGTCGCGTCGAGGGCGTGGCGGCCGGCCTGGTTGCCGTCAATCACATTCGCTCGACGGTCGCCAACGGCATCTCGACGACGACGGTCGAGTTCAAGATCGGCACCGACCCGGATCGCGCTGCCAACGACGTGCGCGAGGCGGTCGCCCAGATCCGCTCCGATCTGCCGCAGTCGATCCAGGAGCCGGTGGTGTCGCGCGTCGACGTCGATGGCAGCGCCATCATTTACTACACCGTGCGCGCGCCCAACATGTCCGCGGTCGAGCTGTCATGGTTTGTCGACGACACCCTGAACAGCGAACTGCTGACGCTTGCGGGTGTGCAGAAGGTTCAGCGTCTCGGTGGCGTCAACCGCGAGGTTCGCGTTTCGCTCGATCCGGAGCGGCTGCTGGCGCTGGGCGTCACTGCCGATCAGGTCAACACCGCGATGCGCGAACTCAACACCAATGTGCCGAGCGGGCGTGGCGAGATCGGCGGGCGGGAGCAATCGATCCGCACGATCGGCAGCGCCACATCGGTCGAGGATCTTTCGCGCCTGTCGGTACCGATTTCGGGCGGCCGCTGGGTCCAGCTCTCGGACGTTGCAAAGATCGAGGACACGTCTTCCGAACCGCGCAATTTCGCCCGGCTCGACGGCGAACCGGTCGTCAGTTTCTCGGTGTCGCGCAGCAAGGGTGCGAGCGATACGGTGGTTGCCGATCGCGTTGCCGCGCGGTTGGCTGAAATCCAGGCGCGCACACCCGGCATCGAGATCAAGGAACTGATCTCGCTGGTCGAATACACCAAGGAAAGCTACGATGCGGCGGTGACGGCGCTGCTGGAAGGGGCAGCCCTGACGATCGTGGTCGTCTTCGCGTTCCTGCGCAACTGGCGGGCAACTTTGATCTCGGCGCTTGCCATGCCGCTGTCGATCCTGCCGACCTTCATGGTCATGGATTTTCTCGGTTTCACCTTGAACAGTATCAGCCTGCTGGCGCTGACGCTTGTCATCGGCATTCTTGTCGATGACGCCATCGTCGAAATCGAAAACATCGAGCGGCACGTGGACATGGGCAAGCGGCCCTTCCTAGCTGCGATCGATGCAGCCGACGCAATCGGGCTTGCGATTGTTGCGACGACGCTGACAATCGTTGCGGTGTTCGCGCCCGTCAGCTTCATCGGCGGTGCGGTCGGGCAGTATTTCAAGCAGTTCGGCCTGACGGTCGCTATCGCCGTGCTGTTCTCCCTGGCAGTTGCCCGGCTCCTGACGCCGTTGATGGCAGCCTATCTGCTCCGACCGAAGGCAGCACCTCATCATGAGGCCAAGCGGTCGCGCATCGGCGATGCCTATGTCCGCGTGCTCGGCTGGACGCTCGATCATCGCAAGACGGCGCTTTCCATCGTCGCCCTCATCTTCATCGGTTCGATCGCGCTTTTGACGATGTTGCCCACCGGTTTCCTGCCGACGAGCGACAGCAACCTCTCGACCTTGAAGGTGACATTGCCGCCGGGCACGCGGCTCGAGGAAACGGCCCGCGTCTCGGATGAGCTGACCCGCAAGATCAAAGAGCGCCCGGAAGTGGACAGCGTGCTTGCGACGGCTGACAGCCTCAACCGGGTTGACCTGCTGATCAAGCTTCGCCCGCGCAAGGAGCGCGAGCTCGACCGAAAATCGTTCGAGCTGTCCCTGCGTCCATTGCTCGTCGAGACCCCGGACATCCAGGCGACCTTTGCCTCCGAGCAGGGGGCGAAGGACCTGTCGATCTATCTGACCAGCGACGACGCGGCGGCGCTGACCCAGGCGGTGCGCCAGCTCGAAAGAGAGATGCGGGCGATGCCGGGCCTCGTCAACGTGCAGTCGACCGAACCGCTGCTATCGCCAGAATTGCTGGTGAAGCCGCGTCTCGACGAGGCGGCCCGCCTCGGGGTCTCGGTGACGTCGATCGGCACGGTTGCGCGCATCGCCACCATGGGCGACAGCGAAAGCAATTCGGCGCGGTTCAATCTCGGCAACCGGCAGGTGCCGATCCGGGTGATGCTCGACGAGGGGGCCCGGGCGGATTTCGATACGCTGCGCAATCTCAGGGTTGGGACCAATTCCGGCAAGCTGGTGCCGCTGACGTCCGTGGCCGATATTTCCTTCGGCGCCGAGGAGGGCAGTGTCGAACGCCTCAACCGCAAGCGCCTGATGGCGGTAGAGGCCAATCTCAACGGCATCACGCTTGGCACGGCGTTCGACGCGGTCTCCGCCCTGCCGGCGATGAGCAAAATGCCATCAGGCGTTTCGCAGGCGAATTACGGCGAAGCGGAATACATGTCGGAAATGTTCCGCAACTTCGCACTTGCCTTGCTCGCCGGCATCCTGATGGTTGCGGCGGTGCTCGTCCTCCTGTTCAAGGACTTTCTGCAGCCTGTGACCATCCTGATTGCCTTGCCCCTGTCGATCGGCGGTGCAGCGCTCGCGCTCATTCTCTTTGGCGCTGCGCTCGATCTGTCCTCGACGATCGGTATCCTGATGTTGATGGGTATTGTTTGCAAGAACTCGATCCTGCTGGTCGACCACGCGATCGTCTGCCGCAACGAAGGAGCGGACCGGCGAGCGGCCTTGCTCACGGCAGGCACCACCCGCGCCCGCCCGATCATCATGACGACGATCGCCATGGTTGCCGGCATGGTGCCGGCGGCGATCGGCGTTGGTGCCGATGCGGCCTTCCGCGCGCCGATGGCGATTGCCGTGATCGGCGGGTTGATCACATCGACGATGTTGAGTCTCGTCTTCGTGCCGGTGATGTTCACGGTGATGGATGATGTCAGCGTTCGCCTCGGCCGCCGGTTGAAGCGCCTGTCATCGGTGACCGACGAGGACAAGATCGCCGACGCGGCCCGCAGCGGCAACCCCATCCTGTCCGGCTCGTCTCATTGAACCGCGCGGCCTATTCGAAATAGTTGACGAGCCGTGTGTCGCCGACGGCGTGTACGCGGCAGTCGACATCGAAGATCGCCTGCAGGCGTGACGGCTCGATCATGTCCTTTGGTGTACCTTCGAAGGCAAGCCTGCCGTCGCGCATGGCGACGATGCGATCGGAATAGGCAGAGGCGAAGTTGATGTCGTGCAGCACGACGACAACGGTCTTGGCGAAATCGTCGGCCAGGCGCCGCAGCAGCTTCATCGTCTCGACTGCGTGTTTCATGTCGAGGTTGTTCAACGGCTCATCGAACAGCATGTAGTCGGTATCCTGGCAGAGCACCATGGCGATGAAGGCGCGCTGGCGTTGGCCGCCGGACAACTCGTCGAGGAACCGGTGCTCGAAGGCCTTGAGCCCGACATAGGCGATCGAGCGTTCGATATGCTCGACGTCACCCGCCGTCAGCCGGCCCTTCGAATAGGGGTAGCGACCGAAGGCGACGAGGTCGCGTACGCTGAGGCGTGCGGTGATATGGTTGTCCTGGCGCATGATCGACAGGCGGCGGGCAAGCACGTCGCCCGCCGTGCGGCTGACGTCGAGCCCGTCGACCAGAACCTGTCCCTCATCCATCGGCATGAGGCGGCTGACGATCGACAGCAGCGTTGATTTGCCTGCACCGTTCGGACCGATGATCGAGGTCAGCCCACCGGTTGGAAGCGTCATCGAGACCCGGTCGACGACAGCGTTGCTGCCGTAGGATTTGGTGACATCGCGGATTTCGATCATCGGGCGGAGCCTCGAACAAGCAGAAAGATGAAGACAAGACCACCGACGAATTCGATGACGATGCTGAGCGCGGTGTTGAAGGCAAAGAGCCGCTCCAGGATCACCTGGCCGCCGACGAGCGTGACGATGGCAAGGCAGACAGCGATCGGCAGCACAAAGCGATGGCTCGCCGTCGGGGTGATCTGCCAGGCAAGGCTTGCGACCAGAAGGCCGAAGAACGTCACCGGCCCGACGAGCGCCGTGGAAACCGAGACGAGGACGGCGATGAGCACAAGCAGGATGGTAACGGTGCGGTGATGGTCGACGCCAAGCCCGATGGCGCTCTCGCGGCCGAGCGACAGCACGTCGAAGGTCGGGAACAGCCGCCAGAGAACGAAAGTGACGGCGGCGACGGCGACAGCGGAAATACCGAGAAGATCGGCATTGACGGTGTTGAAGCTGGCAAACAGCCGGTCCTGCAGCACCACGAACTCGTTGGGATCGAGGATCCGCTGCAGGAAGGACGAGAGGCTGCGGAACAGGCCGCCGAGAATGATGCCGACGAGCATCAGGAGATGCAGGCTGCGGGTGGCGCCTGAAAACAGCGCCCGGAACAGAAGCACGGAAAAGCCGACCATTGCCGCCGTCTCGATGACGAACTGAAGCCGCGGGTCGACGGCGTTGGCGCCTGCCGCCCCGAGCGCGAACACCATGACGGTCTGCAGCAGCGCGTACATCGCATCGAAGCCAATGATCGACGGTGTCAGGATGCGGTTTCCGGAGATAGTCTGGAAGAGAATGGTCGAGACGGCGATCGCATAGGCGACGAGGATCATGCCGGCAAGCTTGGTGCCGCGGAAGGAGAGGATGAACGCCCAGCTTCCCTTGGCGCCAAGCGTCATGAAGGCCAGCATCGACAGGAGCGCGAGCACTGCCGTCACAAGCAGCGTTCCGGCGGGCGATACCCTCTTGATGTCAGCCTGCATGGGCGCGCCTCGACAGCAGCAGATAGAGGAAGACAACGCTGCCGATGACACCCATGACCGTTCCGACCGGGATCTCGTAGGGTGCGATGATCATGCGGCCGACGATGTCGCAGGCGAGCACCAGCCCTGCACCGGTGGCGGCGATCAGCGGCAGGGTGCGCCTGAGATTGTCACCGACCACCAGGCTGATGACATTCGGCACGATCAACCCCAGGAACGGCACCATGCCGACGGTGGCGACGACCGTGGCCGTCACCATCGATACGATGCAAAGCCCGAGCGTCACGACCTTGTTGTAGTCGAGGCCGACATTGCGGGCGATGTCCTCGCCCATGCCGATGACGGTGAAACGGGCAGCGGTAACATAGGCGATCAGCGTCAGGGCAAAAGCGATCCACAACAGTTCGTAGCGACCGCGCAGCACGCCGGAGAAATCGCCCGACATCCAGGCGCCCATCGACTGCATCATGTCGTATCGGTAGGCGATGAAGGTGGTGACCGAGCTGATGACGCCGCCGAGCATGATGCCGACAAGAGGCACCATCAGCACTGAACGCAGCGGGATCTGGCGCAGAATCTTGAGGAACAGTGCCGTGCCGGCGAGCGCGGTGAGGGTGGCCACGGCCATCTTGCCGGCGACCGGCAAAGTGGGCGCGAAGATCATCGTCACGAGCATACCAAGCGCCGCCGATTCTGCCGTACCTGCGGTCGACGGTTCGACGAAGCGGTTGCGGGCGAGCATCTGCATGATGGTGCCGGCGACGGCGAGCCCGGTTCCGGCGAGCATCAGTGCAAGCGTACGCGGCACCCGGCTTTCGACGATCAGCAACCAGCCGCGCCCGTCGCCGTCAAGCCCGGAGGCGAGGCTGCCGACACCGGTCAGGACGCTGACGACGGCAAGCAGCAGGATGACGGGGACGGCAATCAGGAGTGACTTCATCGATCGGTCTTTACGTGCGCCGGTGCTTCAGTGAATGGCCCTTCGTGGCCCGCTTGTTGCCGTTCATCCTTCCGTTGCCTCCGAGCAACTTGAGATCGGTTTTACTTGCATCCGTCTCGGCACCGCCAAGCGGCGGACGGGAACTGAGCTTCCTTCATATATATGAGATGGTTAGTCAAGTTTCGTCGTGCCAAGCGCCATTGTCGGATGGTCGCATGCTGGCTCGTCGCTTTTGCACGACAGCAAACGGGCTTGTTGCCCTCTTTGGAAAATCGCGCTAGGACGGCTTAAAACATGAGGAAATAAGTCATGAATGTATCTCTATTTTCTAATGCTCTTCGTGGCGCCGTCCTGACGGCCGTCCTGGCTCTGGCGCCTGCCGCTGGCGCCGAAACGTTGAAAATCGAGCACAGCAGCGGCACGACGGATGTCGAAAAGTCCCCGAAGACGGTGCTGGTTTATGATTTTGGCATGCTCGAAACTCTGGATATGCTCGGCGTGCCTGTCGCCGGCGTTCCCGGCTCTGCCATCCCGCCGTCCCTCGAAAAATACAAGTCAGACACCTATCCGAAGATCGGTACGTTGTTTGAACCGGACTATGAGGCGGTCAATGCTGCCGAACCCGATCTGATCATCGTCGGCGGCCGTTCGCAGTCGAAATATGCTGAGCTTGCCAAGCTCGCGCCGACCATCGACCTGACCAACGACGACAAGGACCTGATCGGCAGCGTCAAGAAGAACGCCGCCATTCTCGGCCAGATCTTCGGCAAAGAGGCGGAAATCAAGGCTGCGTCGGACAAGCTCGACGCCTCGATCGTCAAGCTGCAGGGTGTCGCCAAGGATGCCGGCACCGGCCTCATCCTGCTGACGACCGGCGGCAAGATCAGCGCCTATGGCAAGGGTTCGCGCTTCGGCGAAATCCACGACATCTTCGGCGTCGAGCCGGCCGATCCGAAGCTCGAGGTCGCAACGCACGGGCAGGCAGTGTCCTACGAATATATCCTCGAGACCAATCCGGACTGGATCTTCGTCGTCGACCGCGACGCGGCGATCGGCCAGGAAGGCCAGCCGGCCGCGGCCCTCCTCGACAACGAACTGGTGCGCCAGACTAAGGCCTGGAAGAACGAGCGGGTCGTCTATCTCGATTCAGCCAAGCTTTACCTGACAAGCTCGGGTCTGAAATCCGAACAGGATATCGTCGATCAGCTGACGCAAGCGCTGAGCAAGAAATAGGCTTGAACTTTTCACGAGGGGCGGCTGGAGCAATCATGCCGCCCCTTGTCGTGCCTTTGCCTGCCCATCGATCCCATGCAGATTGGAGAAGACAATGTTGAAAGCCACGAGCGGTTTTGCCACCGAACGCGCCTCGCAATACCTGCAGCAGATGTCCAAGCATTTCGCGCACAAGACATCGGTCGAATATACCGAAGTGGATTCGGTGGCGGCGATTGGTGTAAGCACCGCGCGCATGACTGCCCGCGGACACCAGTTGTCGTTCGTCGCGGAATCGCCAGATGCCGAGGCGCTGGCGGAATGCAAGGATGTGATCGAACGCCACATCATCCGCTTCGCATTTCGCGAGGAGCTGAAGGCTCTTGACTGGACCGAAACCGCGGAGTGAGCGGTCGGTCGTCTCCTGCTTCCACGCCTTCAATGCTTTATTCGTGATCCTGTTTCTCCAGGCTTGCCCGGCCGGGCCTGCAGGTGCGCCGAAATGCCTGATGGCAGCGATGGTTCAAGCAAGGGAGGTGCCGTCGGGAGTCGCACGGATGCATCGAGCGTTCGTTTCGGCGCCACCAGGACCCTCGGCGGCGATGGGATTGACACCGGGGATTGCGCTGGTTCGGGAACCTCGTCCTGTTGGCCTTGCAATGCTTCCCTCAGGCGAATGACAGCGTCACGTGCTTTCAACTTGCAGCGCAGGTGATCCGGATCGTCCGAGAGGATGTCTTCGAAGCTCGTGAAAATTCCGAGGGCTTCCTCGCCTCGGCCAGTTGCGCACAAGGCGACGCCGAGCTTGTAGCGCACGAGGCTGAGGAGCGGGTGGCGGGCGAGCAGTGCTTCGAAGGTTTCGGCTGCTTCGCCGTAGTGTCCCTGCGCCATCTGGCTGTCCCCGAGCCGGTGTTGGATCTTGCCGGCACCCGGCATCGTCGCAAGCAGCCCCTTATAGAGATACTCGGCCTCGTCGTGCTCGCCCTTGTCGTCGAAAAGCTGGGCGAGGCCATAGCGGGCGCGGGTGTGTGTCGGCATGGTGTGGATGACCTGCCGGTAACCGGGTTCTGCCCGATCCAGCCGTCCCTGCTTGTGTAGCTCAACGGCGCGCTCGTAGACATGTTCGATGCTGCGCGGGTTGAGGCAGTTGCGCAGATTGCGGCCGGATAGCGTTCTGACAAGCATGCTGCGAATACGGCGTTCCTCGACACCGAAGGCGTATTTATAGGCCTCATTGCCGCGCAGGAAGTCGTAGATCCGGTATCCCTCGGCAATCGCATCGCGAATGGAAAAGCCGTGCAGCAAAAGCCCTGGGGAAGGGGTGGTCCATTCCTCGTCGCGACCGGTGATGTAGAACAGAACCGTCTTCTTCTGCCGATCGAGCAGATTGGCAAGCACACCGAGCGGCCGGTCCTGATACCAGAGAACGGGAACGTCGAGCGCACCCTGATTGAAAGCGTCGAGCAGCATCTCCCTTGTCAAGGTGATCAGGCGGTCGACCTTGCTGCCCTTGCGCTCCGCCCATTTGATGCGCCACAGCCGGAACAGCGTGTCGAGATCACGTTCGATCGTCTCACTCGTCGCGTGTGTAATGCGGTAGTCGGACGACGCCTCGACCATGCGCATGAAGCGTCTGAGTTTCTGGCGGGTCTGGGCGCTCATATGCGTTGCGAGATACGCCTCCCAGCTTTCCGGCAGGACCACATAGGGGCAGATGGTATTGTCGATGTTGTCAGAATTGCTGCGCTCGTTGCTTTTCTGCGAGAATTCGGTTTGCGGAAAGGCCGCCAGAAGACGATCGAGCCGCGAAGAGGCGGTGTAGAAATAATCGAACGTGAGGGTCGTCCAGTTCTCCCTGCCGATATAGGCGGAGAAGGCATCGGCCGCCGCGTCCTCCAGGCCGGGCCGACACAGGAAGCCGGTGTAATCGGCACCGTAGTTGCCCGCCATCCGGATTTCGTCGCAGAAGAGGTTGGTCTTTTCGTCCTGGTAGGTCGATACCTTCAATGGCAGGAAGGCGCAGTAATGGGCATCGCCTTCCTGCTTCAGCGCCAGAACAAACCAGCGATGACGGTGCGACAGATACTTGTGCAGCCATTGCCAGGAAAGAAACAGATGGGCTTCTGGATCTTCGAAATAGATCCTGTCCCAATCTTCGCGAATTTTCTCAAATTCTTCTAAAGTCTCAAAAATATCTATTTTCATAACGCCCTCGGTACGCAACTAAAAAATACAATTATTAAAGAATATATCCGGCTCGTTTGTTTGCAAAACGACCTTAGGTACTAGTCAAACCATAGCTCGGCTGTACTAATGATATCATCCGAATGCGCCGTGTCGTCTACGGACGATCGAGGCCACGCTTCCGCCTCAAGAGCATTTCCAGGAAAAGTGCGAAGCGGTTTTCCGTCAGGAAATGCGTGAAAACTGAGTGCCAGAGCATTTCCAGGAAAAGTGCGAAGCGGTTTTCCGTCAGGAAATGCGCAAAAACTGGGTGCCAGAGCGTTTCTGTGACGCTGTCTAGACCGGAAACGCTCTAGATCGAACGCTCGTCGAAATTCGGCCGGGAGCGAATGAACGCCCACAGGCTTTTGCTGATCTCGGTGATCTCCTGGATTGCGGCTTCGAGCCGCTCCAGCTCGCGGGCATCGAGCTGCTCGACCTTGCCGTAGCGTATGTCCTTGTCGCCTTCCACCAGGCGCATCAGCTGGGTGCTGGAAATCTCGCCCTGCTCGTCGAAGGAGTAGATGCAATGGTTGTACTTGTTGCGCATCTTCGACTGCTGCTTCAGCCGGTCCATGATCGAAAGAACGTTGTCGCGCGTGTCGACGGGGATCGCCGGCAGCTTGGCCAGGCGTTCGGTCAGATCGATGCGGGCGCGCGTGGTGTTCAAGGTCAGGAAGACGACGATCGCCTGCTCCTTGTCGACACTCAGCAGATGGGCAATGACGTAGATCAGCAGGCTTTCGGTATTGGTCCAGACATAGTTGAGGCGGCCGACAAGCAGAAGCACCTCGTGTATCGCTGCCATCAAACGTCTCCCCTATCCGCCACCGGTGGCACCCTGCCATCACCGACGATGCGCATCTTGACGGAAATACACGCGCCTTCAAGGCGTGTGCCGATCGCCGGTGAAAACCCGAAACCTGCAGGCCGGTCCTGTCTTGCGCGGACTTCATTCGCAGCCTCCCCGCTTCGCCTCAGGTTTCCTTGAAGGCGCGCGACATGCTGTCGGTGATCGGCTTCGTCAGATATTCGAAGAAGGTGCGCTCCGACGTGGTGATCAGCACTTCCGCCGGCATGCCCGGCACCGGATGGAAACCGTGGATGCGGTGGATCTCGCTGACAGGAACCTCGACGCGGACGATGTAGACATCCCGCTGCTGGCCGCCGCTTACCTCTTCGACCGAGTCGGCGGAGACGTAAAAGACCTTGCCGCTCAGCACCGGCGTCGTGCGGCGGTTGAGCGCCGACAGACGGATGGTCGCGTCCTCGCCCACGCGCAATTGATCGATGGAGGTTCGCAGCACCTGCGCCTCGATGATCAGCGGCACGTTGGCCGGCAGAATTTCCATGATCGGCTTGCCCGTCGCGATGACGCCCCCGGCGGTATGAAAATAGCTGCGCACCACGGTGCCGTCGACGGGCGACCGGATGGTGGCACGGCCGAGAACTTCGCTTGCCTCGCGCAATTGCTCGCGCACGCCATCGAGGTCGGATTCGGCAGCTTCAAGTCCATCGAGCGCCGCTTGCTTGTTGGCATTGACGGCGATCACCGCCTCCTGGCGATAGCGGTCGATCTGCGACAGGCTTTCCTTGACCTCGGCGTCAAGTCGGCCGATCTCGCCCATGGCATCGGCAGCAGCGCGGTCGAGCGCCATCAGTTCCGATTTCTTGATCAGGCCGCTTTCGGCCAGCTTGCTCTTGGCGGCGCGCTCCTCGTTGAGAATGTCCAGTTGCTTGTTGAACGATTCCTGCTGGCGCTCGTAGCCTTTGGCGCGGAACTCCAGTGACTTGATGTTCTGGTCGATGAGGTTCAACTGATCGTCGAGCTTGATCTTCTTGCTGTGGAAGTTGACGTTCTGGCTCTCGATGATCGCGTGGATATCGGGATCGCTCGCCTCTTTCTTGACGATGTCGGGGATCTTGAACGTGTCGCTGCCCATGGCTTCGGCGCGCAGCCGCGAGACCACCGCCTCCAGACGCAGCCGCTTCAGATTGAGCGCGCGCTCGTTGGCGCGCGACGGCGTCTGATCGAGCTTGACCAGAATGTCGCCGGTCTTGACCTTGTCGCCTTCGGCCACCAGCATCTGCTCGATGATGCCGCCTTCGAGGTGCTGGATGATCTTGTTGTTGCCGTTGGCGACGAAGCTTCCCTGGGCAATGATCGCGGCCGCCAGAGGGGCTGCGAAAGCCCAGTAGCCGAAGCCGCCGAATGAGGCGAGGATCAGCGCCAGGCCCGCCATGCTGTGCAGCTTGATCGATCGCGGCACCTCCGAATACCACTCGACGACATGTTCTTCGGCGGCGTTCTTTTTCTCGCGGCTCATGGTCATTCTCCGGCGATACGGGGTGCGGACTTCTCGTCCTTCGGCTTGGCGCCGATGGCCGCAAGCACGTCGTTGCGCGCACCGAACATGGCAACCGTGCCTTCGTTCAGCAACATGATCTTGTCGACGCATTGCAGCAGCGCCGGACGCTGGGTGATGGTGACGGTGGTGATGCCCTGCTTCTTGGCATGCAACAGCGCCCGGGCAAGCGCCGCCTCGCCATTGCTGTCGAGATTGGAATTGGGCTCGTCCAACACCACGAATTTCGGGTTGCCGAAGAAGGCGCGTGCGAGCGCAATGCGCTGTTTCTGGCCACCGGAGAGCGGCGCGCCGTCGGCAGCAACGATCGTCTCGTAGCCTTGCGGGAACGAGGCGATCAGTTCGTGCACGTCGGCAAGAACGGCCGCTTCAAAGATCGCGCTGTCTTCGACATCGTCGCGCATGCGCGAGATGTTGGCCTTGATGGTGCCCGGGAAGAGTTGCACGTCCTGCGGCAGATAGCCGATGCTTTCGCCGAACTGCCGTTGGTCCCAGTTTCTCAGGTCCATGAGGTCGAGGCGGACATTGCCGGAGGTCGGAACGATCGAGCCGACGAGCATCTTGCCGAGCGTCGTCTTGCCGGAGCCGGAATTGCCGATGACGGCGAGCGATTCCCCTTTGTTGAGCGAGAAGGAAATGCCGTTGAGGATCACCCGCTTCTGCGGCGGCGGCACGAACAGGATGCGTTCGACATCGAGCCGGCCTTCGGGCTTCGGCAGGCGCAATCGCGGGAAGTTCAACGGCGAATTGACCAGCAGCTGCTTGATCCGGCCATAGGCGGCACGCGAATGGTTGAGCTGGTTCCAGCCTTCGATCGCCCCTTCGACAGGCGCAAGCGCACGCCCGGAGATGATCGACGCGGCAATGACCATGCCGCCGGTGATGTGTCCGTCCATCGACAGGTGCGCGCCCCAACCGAGCAAGGCGACCTGGGTGAACATCCGCACTGCCTTCGAGGCGCCGGTAAAGACGATGCTTCGGTCCTGAGCGTAGACCTGCGACTTCAACGAGCCCGCGGTTTCGCGGCCCCACATCTTCACCGCTTCCGGGATCATCGCCAGGGCGTTGATGATCTGCGAATTGCGCGCCATCGAATCCAGGTGGAAATTGGCGCGGCTGAGGAAGGCATTGGCTTCGCTGAACGGCTGCGACGTCGCCTTCTGATTGAGGTAGGCGATCACGAACAGCACGACGCAGCACATGATGACAATCAGGCCGAGCTGCGGCTGGATGATGTAGACCACCACGACAAAGAATGGCATCAGCGGCGCATCGAGGAACGAGATCAGGGTGCCGGAGACGATGAAGGAGCGCAGCTGCTGAAGGTCGCTCAGCACCTGATAGTCGCGACCGTTGCCGTGCAATGATGCTCGTGCGGCGGCACTCAAGATGGGCGCACCGAGCTGGACCTCCATTTCGACCGCCGTGCGCATCAGGATGAAGCGGCGGATGGAATCGAGGATGACCTGAAGGACGATGGCGCCGAGCACGGCGATCGTCAGCATCACCAGCGTATCCTGCGAGCGGCTGGTCAGCACCCGGTCCGAGATCTGGAACAGATAGATCGGAATGGCGAGGACCAGCACGTTGATCGCGATGGTGAAGGCGATGACGATCATCATGTTGCGGCGAACGATGGCCATGCCGTTGCGCAGGCTCGCGGCAAAATTGACCGGTCCCATACGCTTGTGGAACGTGTGCTTGTCGCCGCCACCGCCACCGCCGCCACCGTTGCCATCAGTGGGCACACCGTTGTTGCCGCCGCCATCGCGCACGGTCGGACGGCGGTCATTCTCCTTCAGCGGCCCCGGGTCGTTGTCGATCGTCTGTGGCAGGGGGCGACCCGGTCGGCTCTTCACATCATCGGCCGGGTCGCTGTCGTTGCCACGACGCGCGGTGATTTCCGGTTGAGCAGGGTTTCCTTGTCCGTCGAGCGGTCTGGCTGGCGGCGCTTCTGCCGGAGGAACCTGTTCCGGTGCAACCTTGGCGACCGGCACCTCGACGATCGGTGCTTCCATCGGCACCACTTTGGCTTCGACGTCCTGCGGCGGCGCACTTTCCCGGCTCTGCCACAACGCGCCCTCGCGCCGCGGGCCGAAATGATAGCCGGCCTGTTTTTTCTCGGTATGACGGATGGGGTTTGCCAGGGAATGGGTAACGGCCAGCAATTCAGCATCGGAATCGTCGTGGGCCACGGGCGTTTCGGTGCGTTTCGCGGGCTCGGAAACGGCTTCCTGTTTCGGTGCGTCGTCGTCCCGCGTCATGCGGATATCGAGCCCGACTTTCCGCAGGCCCTCAACGGCCTCGTTGATCGCGGCGATGCATTTGTCGGTCAATGCAGCTTCAAGCTCGTCGACCGCTTCCAGAACCGGCTCACTCTGTACCGGCGTTCTGCCCGCACCGCCACGCCATTTCGAAAGATCGTTCATGCCTTCTCCCCGTCATTTTCTTGTCAGGTCAGCACCGTGTGCATGACGTCGTTCCATTGGCCGTTGGACCAGGACATGTCATGGCCGGCGTCGATGACCGTGTCGGTTTGATGCGATGGCGTGTCGTCGTCGCCGATGAAGGCGATGACTTCATTGGCAAGTCGGTCGCCCTTGGGCGTCACGTCCGATGAGCAGCTGTCGTTATCGACGATGCCGGCCTGGATCAGGATGGCATCGGAATAGACTTGTCCGCCGACATAGGTCGTGTGACCGAAGCTGTCGTAATCGATGATCTGAGCGGTGTTGACGATCGTGTTGCCGCCGGTGTGGATCGTGACGTCGGCGCCCGGGTTGTTGTCCAGGATCTTGTTGGCGATATAGCTGACCGAGTCGGCGTCGCCGAGAACGCTGATCTGCTTGATGACGTTGACGTCATAGAGATTGCCGGTGATGTAGAGAACGTTCAGGCCTTCATAGCCCTGGAAATTGAAGTCCTGCGAGAAGCCGGAAGGCAGCTCGTTGACGCGATCGTTGATGTTGTCGACCGCTTTCTGGATGTAGTCGGGCATCGCCTCGAAGCGATCGTTTGCACCGATGTTCTGGATCGACGCCTGGTTCCAGATCAGGTTTCCGCTCTGGTCGACGGTCATGCCGTTGCCGGCTGTGATGCCCTTGACGTGGTCGTTGTCGTAGAACACGGCGACCTGGGTGATCATGTTCATGTCCAGGATCCTGCCGCCGACGATCACCAGGTCATATTGATCGCCGACACCGAGGAAGGATGCGAGGTTCACCACCACGTTGCCGCCGGTCAGGGCCGTCGTCTGGACGCCGCTGGTGGTAACGGTCACCGTGTCGTTGTCGTTGAGGAAGTTGTATTGCTCAACCCAATGCACGAAGGACACGTCGCCATCGACCATGCTGACGCGCCAGGAATTCGGAAAGATCGAGGACTGCGCGGCATCATCGTCGTGGTCGGATGACCCGGAATGATAGGACTCACGGCCGAAATTGGCGATGTTCATCGCGACTGTGCGCGAGGCGGATTCGGCCGAGTTGTCGCGCAGAACCTTGTCCAGCTTGTCGTTGTCGGCATAGACAAAGGATTGGGAGATCACGTCGATCTGGTGGTAGCCCCCCATCACCGCGGTTACCGGGGCGATGATACCGGTCTCGACGATGCTGACGATGTTGGCGACGATGTTAGCACCGGCTTCGACGTAAACGGAGTTGCCGCTCTTGCCCTCTTCCTGGAGCGGGCCATCCGCCCCTTCGGGATCGGCAACCGGCTGCGCCAGCCCACGATCAGGCATGAAGTCGGCAAGAACGGGCGCTTCGTCGACGCGCAAGCCGTTGACGTAAACACCCTCGATGCTGTCGGCGGCCAAGGTGAAGTTGCCATTGTTGTCCAGCGGCAACGTGTCGGGAGACACCGTTACGGGAAGCGTGATCGTATCGTCGAGCGGATCGGCGTCGTTGGGTTGGTCCGCGAGCGCAACGGTCGCACCGGGATCGGCGCTGGCTTCCGGGTCGCTGCCTGATGCCGGCGGCTCCGGTGGCCGGTTTGCCGCGGCATAGCTCGACACATCGTCGGCGATTTTCGAAAGGCCCTCATAGGTGTCGACGCGGGTATAGTTCGCGAAGGGCGTGGCATCCGTGGCCTGCTCGCTGAATTCGGCGAGCTTGTAGGTGACGTAGGTCGTGTCGCGGCCAGCCTCCGTCGTGTCGGTCGTGTTCAGAACATCGTCGTCGCGCACCATGTTCGCCTGCACGACATGGGCGATGACCGAGCCGGGTCCGTCGTGGACGACCAGCTTGTCTTCGATGGGGGCGTCGTCCGGTTGGCCGAAGTTGCCGAACACCTTTCCGGGAACGACGTTGGCTGAAAGGGCGACCGCATCGGCAAAATGATCGCCGAAGCCCCGAATGCGCCCGAAGAGATCCACTTCGGCAATGTCGTCGGAGGGTGCCCGGTAGGGCACTTCAGGATCGTAATCGATCAACTGGAACGGCGAGGTGAAGTCGGTCGTCCTTGCTTCGCCCTCGTCGAGCTGCTGGATGCCCTCTTTGAGATCACCGCCGTCAAGCTGCTTTTGTCTCAGCCGTGCTTCATCGGTATCCGCCTCGAACATACCGATAAAGTGGGCGATGACTTCATTGACTTTTTCCGTATGCATCGTCCCGATCCTTCCCTTTTTTCCGCATCAAAGGGAGACTTCGGCGGGCTTAGACAGGCATGCCCCGGTAAAAGATACGAACCGATCCGAAATCAAGTTTCCGCGACTGCACCGGCCACGGAGGGCCGGTGCAGTCTTCTTTTGTGAAATGGATCGATCAGCCGTCGGTGTCGTGTCCGACATCGGTGGTATGCGAGTTGCCGCCAATGACGCTGGAGTCGACAGAGTTGCTGACGAGGTTCGCGCCCTGGACGATTTCCTGATGAAAGCCGGAATTTGCCAGGATCGCAGACGAGTCCGACGTCGTGCTCCCGTTGATACCGTCGCCGGCCTTGAGATCCCAATCCGACTTGGTGTCGAAGTTCAGACCATCGCCGCCATCCGAATGCCCGCCATCTGCGCGCAAGTCGTTGTTGGCGTCGGCGTTGTTCATCTTGAAGTCGTAGGCCTGATCCTGATCGGCAAGATTGTTGGCCTGAACCACGCTGAAGCCGGTATTGTTGCCGGCGCCTTCCAGCGAGTTGTTCAGGATGTTGTCGACGTTCAGGTTGAACGAGAAGTCGTCACCGAGATTGAAGGTGAGATCGCCACCGGCGATGCCGAGGTTGTCGAAGTCCTTGACGTCCTTGAGCGTCGCAAAGTCGTCGTCCGATTTGGTGATGATGTCGTTGTCGGAGGACGAGTAGTTGTTGCGGTTGTCGCCGTTTTCGTTGGCTTCGGTCTTGATGTCGGTATCGATGTCGGTCTTGGTGGTAACCTTGCTGTCGTAATCCCACTCGTAGGAATTGTCGCGGTTATCGCCATTGTTCTTCTGGTCGATGTCGGTCTCGACCTTGCTGTTGTCCTTGTAATCGTAGTCGTAATCGTAGTCGGTCGAGCTGTCGGTGTAATTGTTGCGGTTGTCGCCGTTTTCGTTGGCTTCGGTCTTGATGTCGGTATCGATGTCCGTCTTGATATGGGTGTCGTTGTCCTGCGAACTATCGCTGTAATTGTTGCGGTCATTGCCGTTGGCGATGCCAACGTTGCTCGTTGAGCCGTCGTCAACGTTCAGATCATTGGCGGCACTGGTTGCCAGTCCATCGGCGAGAGCGCCGACTTTCAGATCATCATCGGCCTTGATGCTATCGTCGAGCAGTGCGGACATGTGGTTCTCCTCCTGAGAAGGAGCCAGCACCGAAACCCCTACATCTTTTATGGGGTTTTTATCCGGGGCTGGCTCTTTTTTTTGAAGTTCAGATGATGCTCCCGCGGGATATTCATCTGTCGGGTTTCGATATATTTCAGTGTTATTTTAAATATATCTTTTTGGCGGTTTAATTACCGCACTCAATCATTACGTGTGATAATGTCGTTGTTTTTAATACTGGTTTACACGTTATTACGCTTACGCATTCACACGGTCCGCGAACCAGAACGCACACACATTTCCCTGGCTCGGATCGCACGAAACTCAAGTGCGACTTCAGGAGTTTCGCTCCGAATGCGGTGAGGCGATAGACATCAATTGGAGCTATTAGGCCCTTTTCTGGGCGAATATCGTGCGGTTTTTCTGGATTTTCCGCATCATAAGGGTTTGTTAAGATTTATGAATTTGTACGTTTAAGAGGTGCTGGCGCTGACCCGACGAGTGCGCCCCAGAGTGGAGTGAGGTCTTGCCAGGCACCACGTGAAGTGGGATCCTCCTCGCCGAGGATAGCTATTAGGAAGTATTACTAGGTATTCTCTGGAGGCCGCGTCTGGCGGAGCACTATTTCTGGCGCCTGTCGCGGCCCTGGAGAGGGTGTCCGGGCTTGGGCCGCCGAAGGAAATGCAACAGATGGAAAGGCTGATTAGCCTGGGGTTAGGGCCGCTTCAGCCGTTCGAATATGCCTATGCTATACATTTGATTAAGGAATGACCCAAAGATGGTTCGATTTAGAACGATTTAAGGTCGATTCCGGAGGGCTTCTAATCCTTTTGGGTTGTTCCACCCCTCTTCTCTTTACGATACATTAGCTAGTGCGAATTTTCCGTCTGTGGGGTGAGTTCGCATTATTTCACTGGTTATGAATAAATTTGCTGAGATGGGCGTAACTCCGAGTCAGGCTGGCGCACCCATAAAAATAAATGGGAAAACCCAAGGAGGGCGTAATGCATCCTGAAGGCTCCAACGTGGGCGATTTTGAAGATAACAACAAAGCTTTGTCGCAAAAGAAAAAGATTGTCATGCTTGCCAAGATCGACCTGTTCGCCGAGTGCCTCATGCAGGCGGTCGGCTCGCGGTTTCCTGGCCATGACGTCGTCAGTCTTTCCGACCCCGACAATTTGCTCGACGGCAATCTCGTCGATGTAAGTCTGATCATGCTTTACCGCATGTCCCCCAAAACGTTTCCGACCATTCTGCGGACCATCCACGAGTTCCATCCCAAGGCCTCGATCGGGTTGGTGGTAGATAATGCCGAAGAGCTCGATCCGTCGATCGCCGGCTTCGTCGAAGAGCGGCTGATCCATGGCGTTCTTCCTCTCAATCTGCACCTCGATGTCTGCCTCGCGGCGATCGATCTGTTGATGAAGGGGGGCGAACATTTCCCCGCGGCGCTGTTGCGACGGCTGTCGGTGGACCCCTTTGCCTCGACCAAGCATTATGGCCGGCAGGCGGAAGTGTCCGATGCGGCAGTCTATGCCAATGCCGCAAAGCGGCGCCGGGAAGCCAGTCTGGGTGGGTTGACGACGCGCGAAGTGCAGATCCTCGATCTGATCTGCATGGGGACCCAGAACAAGATCATCGCCGATCGTCTTGGATTGTCGGAAAACACCGTGAAGGTCCACGTCCGCAACATCTACAAGAAGATGAACGTGCGCAACCGCACCGAAGCGGCATCGCGCTATTTCACCACCGACGCGGATTCCGAACACGCGGCAGGACCGTTTTCTTCGCGCTGGAAAAACTGACGCCGTAAGGCATCGGAACTGAGGCTTTTGCCGCTCTTCGTCTCTCGGCGAATGTGGGCGCTGGTGGACTCGGTTCGTATGTTTGCCTCGAATGCTCTCGTGTCGTTTTCAATTTTGCTGTGCCGATCCGGGCGGGCGCGGCAGGTGTTGTCGTGTCCGCAAACAAGGCCGCGATGCTGCGGATGTCGAGTGCCGAAAGGCAGTGGATGTATGGACAGTTAAAAGCGCTGATGCAGGATTTCGTCGCAGGAGGAATTTGCCTTTCTGCAGCCGCATGTCCAACCAGGTTGCTCTGGTGAAGTTAACTATAAATTTTAAATTAGTGGCTATAGCCACGATTACTCATATGTATAGTTGTGTCCTGTTGATTCAGCTATAACTATTATAACTTGATATTATTAGGTACCTTTCATTTATTATTTTGTATCCGCATTGACGATTGATTAATGATTTGCTAATCATCTTATATAGTGATTTCGGTGGAAGAATTCGTGGTTCTTCTTATTTTAAGTTTATTGTGTCGGGTTGTGTTTTGAATTCTTGATAAAGATAATTTCCTTATTGTAGCTTTCATTCATGGCTCGTCTCCAATCACCAGATGCAATGGTGTGTATAATAATTGGAGGTGTGTAATGCGTAAGGTCGGTCGCGGTGAGCTGTCGGTCGTCGGCAGACAGGATTTTCTCAAGAAAGTTGCAGGCATACCCAAACGAATACTGGTGACCGGAGGCGGTGGATTTCTCGGGTCACATCTTTGCGAAAGACTTCTTTCCCTGGGGCACAGCGTTGTCTGCCTCGACAATTTCTCGACCGGGCGTCGGGAGAACCTTTCCCACCTTAGCGAGATCAGCCGCTTCCACATTGTGGAACACGACGTTCGCAAGCCCTTCCTTTTCGATGTCGACGTCATCTTCAACTTCGCTTCGCCGGCGTCGCCGCCGGATTACCAGGCCGACCCTGTGGGAACGTTGATGACCAACGTGCTCGGCGCCATGAACGTTCTGGAGAACGCTCGGGCCACCGGCGCCACGGTCGTGCAGTCCTCCACCTCGGAGGTCTACGGTGATCCGCTGCACAGCCCGCAGCGCGAAAGCTACTTCGGCAACGTCAACCCCATCGGGCCGCGGGCCTGCTACGATGAGGGCAAGCGATCGGCGGAAACCTTGTTCTTCGACTATCACCGCACCTATGGGGTGAAGACGAAGGTTGCGCGGATCTTCAACACCTATGGGCCGCGCATGCGCCCCGACGACGGACGTGTGATCTCGAATTTCGTGGTCCAGGCGCTGCTCGGCAAGGATCTGACGATCTATGGCGACGGCCAGCAGACGCGCTCCTTCTGTTATGTCGACGACCTCATCGAGGGCTTCATCCGGCTGTCGATCTCGGACGACAAGTGCATCGGTCCGATCAACCTCGGAAACCCGGGCGAGTTCACGGTTCTCGAACTTGCCGAGATGGTCCTCTCGATGACCGGCTCGCGCTCGTCGATCGTCCATCGTGCAGCGGCCGTCGACGATCCGCGTCAGCGCCGACCGGATATTTCCCAGGCCATGGCAGAGCTCGGCTGGGAGCCGAAGGTCGCGCTCCGCGAAGGCCTTCACCGCGCCATTGCCTATTTTGATCGCCGCCTGGGCACATCGGATCTCGCCATGGCGGGAGAGGCGGTATGATATGTCGCGCGTCGTTCTTGTCACCGGCGGAGCCGGCTTCATAGGCAGCCATACGTGCAAGCGCCTCGCCGAGGCCGGCATCCTGCCCGTTGTCTTCGACAACCTGTCGACGGGGCATCGCACCAATGTCCGCTGGGGACCGTTGGTCGAGGGAGGGCTTGAAGACACGGGACGGATCGTCGAGGCGATCCAGACCTTCAGGCCCGAATGCCTGATCCATTTTGCCGCCTCCGCCTATGTCGGGGAATCGGTCGAGGATCCCGGAAAATACTATCGCAACAATGTCGCCGGCAGCGTTTCGTTGCTCGAGGCCTGCCGTCAGGCGGGGCTGAACTGCATCGTCTTTTCCAGCACCTGCGCGACCTATGGCGTGCCGCCGAGTTTGCCGATCACCGAGGACACGGTCCAGCTGCCGGTCAATCCCTACGGCCGCACAAAACTGATGATCGAGCTGATGCTTGGCGATTATGCCCGGGCCTACGGGTTCCGATCCGTCGCCCTGCGTTATTTCAATGCTGCAGGCGCCGACCCTGATGGGCAGCTGACCGAGCGGCATGACCCGGAGACCCACCTGATCCCGCGGGCATTGATGGCCGCGGCCGGGCGTGTCGACAGGCTCGACGTCTTCGGCGATGACTATGCGACGCCGGACGGCACCTGCATCCGCGACTACATTCACGTCGTGGACCTGGCCGAGGCGCATGTTGCCGCTGTCGATTATCTGCGCAACGGCGGCGACCCGCTCAAGGCCAACCTCGGTTCGGGCCGCGGCACATCCGTCCGCCAGGTCATCGACGCCATTCACCAGGTCACCCGCAGGCGGGTTCCGGTCCAGCTTCTGGCGCGTCGGGCCGGCGATCCGCCGGTGCTTTATGCCGACACGACCTGGGCACGCCAGACACTCGGCTTCCGGCCGCAGCTGTCCGATATCGAAACCATCATCAAAACGGCCGCCCCCGGCTTCGGGCTGGAGGTGCGGTCATGACGAGCAGGTTCTCATCCGTCGAATCCGCCGGGACCGACGCGTCGGTAGCAGCGCCAGCAGGGGATGCGCCGGTGCCGCTCGTCGCGCTCTTTTCCAAACGCATGCGGATTGCGAACGCTTTCGGCATCGCAGCCTGGGGGGCGGCGTTCCTGTACTTCTGGGCCTGGTGGCTCGACCCCACCCATGTCACCCATTGGCCGTCCTACGTCATGATTACGATCGTGGTCGGCTGGATCACGTTGCTGCCCGCCTATTTCATCTTCATTTTCGCAGGCGCCAAGGTGGCGGGGAAGAGCGGCCGGGCCGTACCGCCTGGGCGTATCGCCATGGTGGTGACCAAGGCGCCGTCGGAGCCTTTCGCCGTTGTTCGAAAGACGCTGCTGGCGATGCTCGACCAGATCGGCTGCGACTACGACGTGTGGCTGGCGGACGAAGATCCGTCGCCCGAGACAATCGAATGGTGCGCGCGGCAGGGTGTGTTCATTTCGACGCGCAAGGGTGTGGCAGACTATCATCGCGCCACCTGGCCGCGGCGCACCCGCTGCAAGGAGGGAAACCTCGCCTACTTCTATGACCATTACGGCTACGACCGCTACGATTTCGTCGCCCAGTTCGATGCCGATCACGTGCCCGAGCCGACCTATCTCGTCGAGGTTTTGCGGCCGTTCAGCGATCCTGATGTCGGTTATGTCTCGGCACCGAGCATCTGCGATGCCAATGCCAAGCGCAGCTGGTCAGCACGCGGCCGCCTTCACGCCGAGGCGAGCCTGCACGGCTCGCTGCAAGCCGGCTACAACAACGGCTGGGCGCCGCTTTGCATCGGCTCGCATTACGCCGTGCGCACCAAGGCGCTGAGAGAGGTCGGCGGTCTGGGACCCGAGCTTGCCGAGGACCATTCGACCACGTTGTTGATGAATGCCGGCGGCTGGAAGGGCGTGCATGCGCTGCAGGCGATCGCCCATGGCGATGGGCCAGCAACCTTTGCGGATCTCGTCATCCAGGAATTCCAGTGGTCGCGCAGCCTGGTGACGATCCTGCTCAAATATTCGCCGGTCTATGTGCCGCGATTGCCGATGCGGCTGAAATTCCAGTTCATCTTTTCGCAGCTCTGGTATCCGCTGTTTTCCCTGTTCATGGCGCTGATGTTCCTCATGCCGATCATCGCGCTGGTCATGGGCCGCAGCTTCGTCGCCGCCACCTATCCGGACTTCGTGCTGCATTTTGCGCCGCTGTCGCTGGTTCTGGTCGGGCTTGCCTATTTCTGGCGCTCCACGGGCACGTTCCGTCCTTTTGATGCGCGGGTGCTCAGCTGGGAAGGCATGCTGTTTCTCTTTGCCCGCTGGCCATGGTCGCTGCTTGGCTGTGTGGCGGCCGTGCGCGACCACATCAGCGGCTCGTTCGTCGACTTCCGTATCACGCCCAAGGGCACGGGGCCGGCAGCACCTTTGCCATTGCGCGTGATGATGCCCTACCTCCTGCTTTCGCTCGGCTCTGCCCTTGCGCTCTGGCTCGTCACCGATGCCGGGACGGCGCGCGGCTTCTACATCTTTACCGGCATCAATGCCCTTGTTTATGCGGGACTGGCCGCCACCATCCATATCCGGCATGCGCGTGAAAACCGGCTTGCGCTCGTGCCGCGCACAGCGATGACGGCACTGACCGGCGGCTGCCTCGTGATCATCTCGGTGCTGTCGGGGCAGTCAGCCATGCGCCACGGGGCGGAGGCGACCGAAGCCCTGTCACAGGGGCTCGGATTCGTCGGGCTGACCGAAGCGAAGTTTTCGGTCGCCGGTGCCGGGCAGGGCGGGTCGGACCTCAGGGTCGTGCGGTTTCATTTGAAATGGAAAGGGTTTTCGCCAGCCGTAACTGACGCGCTGGGGAAAGGCTCCGGCGTGCCGGAGGTGACGGAGACGAGGGTTACCAGCAAGGTGGGGCGGCTTCAGGCATCGCTGTAAATTCAGCCTGCCTCAGCCCACCCCATCACACCGCAAACGGCCCTCAAGCGAGGAGAAAAAGTTATGAAACGGTCCATGAATGTATTGCTTCTGCCGCTTCTGCTGCCTCTCGCAGCCTTTGCGGCCTATACGGGCGCGCAGCCGGCCAGGGCGAAGATGGAGATCAAGCCGATCCCCTTGAGCGCCTACGAGGTCTATTCCCTCTACCGGAACAAGACCTGGCAATGGCCGACGGGTGGCGCTCGCTTTACCGCGCATGACAGGAAGCTCGTCGCCTTCGTCGATGACAAGGGCAAGCGCTCGTTTGCGGAAGGCAGCTGGTATGTCAGCGACCTCGGTATGATGTGCATGCAGGCAAGGTGGACGGCAGCCGATGGGTCCGGTCCTGCGCGCACCTGCTTCGGGCACAGCAAGATCGGCGACACGATCTACCAGCGGCGCGTGCCGAATGGCGATTGGTACGTCTTCAAGCATGCCAAGCCGAAGCCCGGCGACGAATACAGGAAGCTCGTCGCTTCCGACGCAATCACGGAAAAGGCGTTGCGCCTGAAGGACCAATTCCAGGTCAAGAAGAGCGGTCGCAACCCCACAGGAGGATGACATGAAACGCAAATTGGCATTCGCCCTCTGCACGGCGCTCGCCCTTCATCTGGGGTCCGGCGCAGGTCTCGTATCCGCGTTGGCACAGGAGAAGGCCGATCTTGCCGCCAATGGCAGTGCAGGTCAGACTCAGACAATGGCCGACAAGCGCCCCGTCATCCACCCCGGCGGAACGCGTTTCGGGGCCTATGATCCACACGGCGATTTCGGCGGCCAGACCGATGTTTCGACGGAGCATCTGTTCCTGCCGTGGGAAGACGTGGATCTGGAATCGCTGCGCATGGCCGACGCCTACGCGCTTCAGCGCAAGCGCAAACTCCTGGTCACCATCGAGCCCTGGTCCTGGTCGCTCGACTGGAAGCTGACACCCAATCAACTGCGCGACCGCACGCTCGCGGGCGAGTACGATGCCAACATGGAAGCGATCGCTGGCATGCTGGCAGAGTTGAAGAGCCCTGTTATCGTGCGCTGGGGGCAGGAAATGGAAGACACATCCGGACGGTTCTCCTGGGCCGGATGGGTGCCGCAGGACTACGTCAAGGCCTACCGCCACGCGATGGATATCGTGCGCAAGCGCGTCCCCAACGCGCAGCTGATGTGGTCGCCCAAGGGTCTGCCGAACCTTGGCGAATACTATCCAGGCGACGACTATGTCGATCTCGTCGGACTTTCGGTGTTCGGTCTCGAGCCGTACGACGCGATCGAGTACGGCGGGCCTCACACCTTCAAGCAGGCATTGAAGCCCGGCTACGATCTCGTCGCCAAATACAACAAGCCAATCTGGGTTGCCGAACTCGGATGGGAGGGTGGAAAACCCTATATGCAGCCGTGGATCGACGCGGCGACACAGCCCGATCCGGCCTTCCCCAATCTGGTCGAGGTTGTCTATTTCAACGATCGGGACGTGCATGAATGGCCGCACGATCTCGGCCGGCCGAACTGGCGCGTGGTCAACGACGCAACCAACTGATTGCGGCGCGACAGTGCCTGAACCAAAAAAGCCCCTCGCCAGCGGGCGAGAGGCTTTTACGAGAGTGAGAAAAGCGCCACTGCAAGAGTACCGAGGCGCTGCTCTTTGTTACTCGGCCGCCTGCGGCCCAAGTTCGCCACGACGGATCTGGTCCGCTTCGATCGATTCGAACAGGGCGCGGAAATTGCCCTCGCCAAACCCTTCGTCACCCTTGCGCTGGATGAACTCGAAGAAGATCGGTCCGATGACCGTCTTTGAGAAGATCTGCAGCAGGATCTTGGTCATGCCACCGTTCACCACGCCTTCGCCGTCGATCAGGATGCCGTGCTTCTTCATCCGCTCGATCGGTTCGTCGTGGCCGTGCACACGCTCGTGTGACATGTCGTAGTAGGTTTCCGGCGGACCCGGCATGAACTTCAGGTCATTGGCCGCCAGCCTGTCGGTGGCGTCGTAGATGCCGTCAGTGCCAACGGCGATGTGCTGGATGCCTTCGCCCTTGTACTTGCGCAGATATTCCTCGATCTGGCTCGTATCATCCTTGGATTCGTTCAGCGGGATGCGGATCTTGCCGCAGGGCGAGGTGATCGCACGGCTGACGAGGCCGGTAATGCGGCCGTCGATGTCGAAGAAATGGATCTGGGTGAAGTTGAACAGCTCGCGGTAGAAGGCCCACCACTTGTCCATGTTGCCGCGATAGACGTTGTGCGTCAGGTGGTCGAGATAATAGAAGCCGACGCCCTCCGGCTTCGGGTTGCGATCTCCGGTCCATTCGAATTCGGCCTCATAGGCCGAGCCCTTGGCGCCGTATGTCTCGACGAAATAGAGCAGAGATCCGCCGATGCCGACGATCGCCGGAACGTCGAGACACTTGTCGGTGCCGGAGTAGGGGACGGCACCCTTGGAAACCGCGTGGTCGAAGGCGTGCTTGGCATCGACGACGCGCCAGGCCATCGACGGGGCGCAGGGGCCGTGCTCGTCGACGAAGCGCATGGCATGGGAGCCCGGTTCGGCGTTCAGGATGTAGTTGATGTCGCCCTGTCGCCAGACGGTGATGTTCTTGGTTCTATGCCTCGCGACAGGGCTGTAGCCCATGCGGGCGAAGAGCTCGGCGAGCTTCTCCGGTTCCGGGTGGGCGAATTCGACGAATTCGAAGCCATCCGTGCCGGCCGGGTTTTCTGCCGTGATCGTTGCGGGCGGGGCGTCATGTGGGAACGGGCCCATCGGAAGTCTCCTCTTCAAGCTCTCCAGATCGCTCTGGCCTCCAAACTTCGCTGGAGTATGACGCAAATCCGATGCATGATGCTTGTATTCTTGCGTGTTTTGGGCAGGATGCCGCACGAAACGTGCAAAATGCTGTATAAGGATGCATGAATGGAGCAGCTTGACGGGTTCGATCTCAAGATCCTCAGCGAACTGCAGCGCGACGGGCATCTCACCAACAACGAGCTATCGGAGCGCATCGCCCTCTCGCCCTCGCAATGCTCGCGACGCCGCACGCGCCTGGAAGCCGAGGGGTTCATTACCGGCTACCAGGCGCAGATCGACCGGCAGAAGCTCGGGCTCGACCTCATGGTGGTGATTTCGGTAACGCTCGCCACCCACAACCGCGACAACGCCAAGCGCTTCGGCAAGCTGATCTCGAGCCTGCCGGAGGTCCTGGAGGCTTATGCGCTGACCGGGGAGATGGACTATCACCTGCGGGTGGTGACACCCGACCTTGCCGGGCTCTCGCGCTTCGTCAACGATGTGCTTCTGCCGCATGACAGCGTGCAGCACGTCAAGACATCGATCGTGCTTGAAACCCTCAAGAGCTTCCAGGGCGTGCCGATTCCGGAACGCATGAAGGGCTGAGGCCGGTCTGGCATAAGGTTCATCGGCGGGAAGGGTGTTTTTCGACCTGGTCGATCGCCCGCTCGATCGCCGCAAGGCCGGTGCTGAGCGCCTTCAGGCCGCCGGCACCGATCAGATCGTTGAGTTGCGCCTGATAGGCGCTCGCGAGATCTGTCAGTTCGCGATAGGCGGTCCGGCCGGCTTTGGTCAGTTCCAGATGTTCCAGTCGGCGGTCGTCCTGGTCCTCGCTGCGCTTCAGCCAGCGCCGCTCTTCCAGCGCCGAGACGGCGCGGCTGACCTTAGTCTTGTGCATGGCCGAATGGGCGCCAACATCCGTTGCCGTCATGGCGTTGCCGGCGCTTCCAAGCGCTGCCAGCGTGCGCCACTCCGGACGCGTCAGCTGGTAGCGTGCCTTGTATTCGGCCGCGAAGCGCACGGCGACGAACTCGGCGGCGCGGTTCAGTCTGTAGGGCAGGAACGCATTGAGCTCGAAGCCTTCGGCCGACATTCGTGGCATCCTTGATAGTTACAAAATCGATAGTTACGATTGCAACTAATAGGCCCGCAGCGCGCCACCGTCCACTCGGACTTCAGGTGACGCCCAAACGCATTGAACGTGCCTTCGCCTTCCGGGATCAGCTGTGATCGCCGACGGGGCAGGCACCTGAGGAGGAGGTTCAGGCCATGTTGGACAAGGCACAAAAGCAAGCGGGCGCCGGTTCGACCGCCGCTCACGCACTGGATTACATGCCGGGTTTCGGCAACGACTTCGAGACCGAGAGCTTGCCCGGCGCTTTGCCGCAGGGCCAGAACAGTCCGCAGAAATGCGCCTATGGTCTCTATGCCGAGCAGCTTTCCGGCTCGCCCTTTACCGCGCCGCGCGGCACCAACGAGCGCTCCTGGCTATACCGCATTCGCCCGAGCGTGCGCCACACCGGGCGCTTCCAGAAGATTGATTACCCGCACTGGAAGACCGCGCCGCATGTGGCCGACCATTCGTTGGCGCTCGGCCAGCTGCGCTGGGGGCCGTTGCCGGAGCCTTCGGAGAAACTCAACTTCCTCGAAGGCATCCGCACGATGACGACGGCCGGCGACGCGCTGACGCAGGGCGGCATGGCCGCCCACGCCTATGCCTTCAATGCCGACATGGTCGATGACTACTTCTTCAATGCCGATGGCGAGCTTCTGATCGTGCCGGAATGCGGCGCCATCCAGGTGTTCACCGAACTGGGCAAGATGGATGTCGAGCCCTCGGAAATCTGCCTGGTGCCGCGCGGCACGATGTTCAAGGTGACCCGCCTTGGCGAGGAAAAGGTCTGGCGCGGGTATCTCTGCGAAAACTACGGTGCCAAGTTCACGCTGCCGGACCGTGGTCCGATCGGCGCCAACTGCCTTGCCAATCCGCGCGACTTCAAGACGCCGGTTGCAGCTTACGAAGAAAAGGAAACGCCCTGCCGCGTGCATGTGAAGTGGTGCGGCCAATTCCACGTGACCGAGATCGGTCATTCGCCGCTCGACGTCATCGCCTGGCACGGCAACTACGCACCCTACAAATACGATCTCAGAACCTTTTCGCCTGTTGGGGCGATCCTGTTCGACCACCCCGATCCCTCGATCTTTACGGTGCTGACGGCGCCTTCGGGCGAAGAGGGGACGGCAAACATCGACTTCGTCATCTTCCCGCCGCGCTGGCTGGTGGCCGAACATTCCTTCCGTCCGCCTTGGTACCACCGCAACATCATGAGCGAGTTCATGGGCCTGATCTATGGCCGCTACGATGCCAAGGAAGAAGGGTTCGTGCCCGGCGGCATGAGCCTGCACAACATGATGCTGGCGCATGGGCCGGATGCCACCGGCTTCGAGAAAGCGACAAACAGCGAGTTGAAACCGGTGAAGCTCGACCATACGATGGCCTTCATGTTCGAGACCCGCTTCCCGCAGCAGTTGACCCGCTTCGCCGCCGAACTGGAGACGTTGCAGGACAACTATATCGACTGCTGGACAGACCTCAAAAAGCGCTTCAACGGCACGCCGGAAGGCGATTGGTCTTGAGGGCACGGTTGGTTCTGCTCGGCAGCAAGGGTGGCCCGGCAATCCGTCCGGGCGGCCCTTGGCCGACCTCTTCGCTGCTTGAGATCGGCGGCCGCACGGTTGTCGTCGACTGCGGCCTTGGCGTCACCCGGGGCCTCACGGACGCCGGCGTCAACCTCAAGGCGCTTGAGCTGGTGTTCATCACCCATCTGCATTCCGACCACGTGCTCGAGCTCGGGCCGCTGATCCACACCGCCTGGACCGCCGGTCTTGCCACAGCCGTCAGCGTCTTCGGCCCGCCGGGAACGCGCGATTACTGGCACGGCTTTCTGCAGGCGATGAAATTCGACATCGATATCCGTATCATCGACGAGGGTCGGCCCGATCTGCGCCAACTTGTCGACATCGTCGAGTTTGGCGAAGGCGACGTTTTGGTCGAGGGCGGCTTGCGGGTTTCGGCGCTGCGCGTCGATCATCCGCCGGTCACCGATTGCTTCGCGCTGCGGTTCGACCATGCGGGGGCGAGCGTCGTCTTTTCCGCCGACACGGCTTATTTCCCGCCGCTTGCCGATTTTGCTGCAGGTGCCGACATTCTGGTGCACGAGGCGATGCTGGCGGAGGGCGTCGACCGGCTGGTGGCGCGCACCGGCAACGGTGCGCGGCTGAAGGAACACCTGCTCGCGAGCCACAGTTTTGCCGGGGAAGCCGGCATGATCGCCACGGCCGCCGGCGTGGGGCGACTGGTGCTGCACCATCTCATTCCGGCCGACGACGCTTTGATCGGCGAGGCGGATTGGGTCGCGGCCACGCGCAAAAGCTGGGCTGGTGCCTTGACGATCGCGTCTGACGGCCTTGTTGTGGAAGTTGCGGACGATTCGTCTGCGTAGAGGGAGGATTGCATGAAACTGGCGACACTCAAGGATGGCTCGCGTGATGGAAAACTCGCGGTCGTCTCCCGCGATCTCACCCGCTGCTCGGAAGTCGGGCACATCGCCCGCACGCTGCAGGCTGCACTCGACGACTGGGCCCACACCGGCCCGCGGCTCGAGCGCGTGGCCGAAGGCATCGAGACCGGTGCACAGCCAACGATCCGCTTCCACGAACACGATGCGCTTTCGCCGCTGCCGCGCGCTTACCAATGGGCCGATGGTTCGGCCTACGTCAACCACGTGGAGCTGGTGCGAAAGGCCCGCAATGCCGAGATGCCGGCGAGCTTCTGGACCGACCCGCTGATCTACCAGGGCGGCTCCGACAGCTTCATCGCACCGCGCGATCCCATCCTGATGGCGGACGAAAGCTGGGGCGTCGACATGGAGGGCGAGATTGCCGTCGTCGTCGACGATGTTCCGATGGGCGCCTCGCTGGAGGAGGCACGCGCCGCGATCCGCCTGGTCATGCTCGTCAACGACGTGTCGCTGCGTGGCCTGATCCCCGCCGAACTCGCCAAGGGGTTCGGTTTCTACCAGTCGAAGCCGTCGTCGGCCTTCTCGCCGGTCGCAGTCACGCCGGACGAACTGGGCGATGCCTGGGACGGTGGCAAGCTGCACCTGCCGCTTCATGTCGACCTCAACGGCAAGCCGTTCGGTCGCGCCGATGCTGGCGTCGACATGACCTTCGATTTCGGTCAGCTGATTGCGCATGCCGCGAAGACGAGGCCGCTTGCTTCAGGCACGATCATCGGTTCGGGCACTGTTTCCAACAAGCTCAATGGCGGTCCCGGAAAGCCGGTTTCCGAAGGCGGAGCCGGCTATTCCTGCATTGCCGAACTGCGCATGATTGAGACGATCGTCGGCGGTGCGCCGAAGACGCATTTCCTGCGGTTCGGCGACACCGTGCGCATCGAGATGAAGGACAAGGCCGGCCACTCGATCTTCGGGGCGATCGAACAGTCGGTCGGGCCTTACGAAAAGGCCTGATCGTGGGCAGCGCACGCGACGAGGGTGGCAGCATGGCCGAAACCGTTCTCTATGACTATTGGCGGTCGTCGGCCAGCTACCGCGTCCGCATTGCGTTGAATAGCCTCGACGAGGCCTATCGTTCGGTGCCGGTGGACCTGCTTGCCAGGGCCCATCGCCAATCCGATCATCTCGACCGCAATCCGCAGGGGCTGCTGCCCGTGCTCGACATCGATGGCGAGCGGTTGGCGCAATCGCTCGCCATCATCGAATACTTGGCGGAAACGCGGGAAAAGACCGGCTTCCTGCCCGATGACGCCGCCGGGCGGCAGCGCGTGCGTGCGCTGTCCTATGCGATCGCCATGGACATTCACCCGGTCTGCAATCTCGGCGTCGTGTCCTACGTCATGGCCAATGCTGCGGATGGCGAGGCGGCGCGCCGCGACTGGATGCGCAAGTTCATCGGCGAGGGGCTCACTGCGTTCGAGCGCTTGCTCGACCACCCTGCTACGGGCAGCTTCTGCCATGGCGATACGCCCGGCATGGCGGATTTCTGTCTGGTGCCGCAGGTCTACAACGCCCGCCGCTGGGAGGTCGATCTCTCGGCCTGCCCGAAACTTGTCGCGATTGACCAGCGCTGCGCCGAGATCGACGCCTTTGCCCGCGCCCATCCCGACCGCACCCCGCGTTAGGCTTCTGAGCCCGCGTTGCCAAGCCGCTCCGTCGCCGTCTGGCCGGTTCCGTCCAGCCGATGTCGCGAATGGATCGACAGCCGGTCGAAGGCCGCGCTAGTTTTCGCGGTGACTGGCCGTATAAGGGGGGCCGGAAAAACCTCTGGAGCGAGAGACAGATACCGATGAAAAGCTATGTGCTGACCGTCACCTGCAAGTCCACCCGCGGCATCGTTGCTGCCATTACCGGTTATCTCGCGGAAAAAGGCTGTTACATCACCGACAGTTCGCAGTTCGACGACCTGCAGACCGGCCTGTTCTTCATGCGGCTGACCTTCATCAGCCAGGAAGGTGCAAAGATCGAGGAATTGCGGGAAGGCTTTGCGCCCGTCGTCAAGCGCTTCGACATGACCTGCGAAATCCGCGACAGCGAAGAGCGCATGAAGGTGGTGCTGATGGTGTCGCGTTTCGGCCATTGCCTCAACGACCTGCTTTATCGCTGGAAGATCGGCGCCCTGCCGATCGATATCGTCGCTGTCATCTCCAACCACTTCGATTACCAGAAGGTGGTCGTCAACCACGACATCCCCTTCCACCACATCAAGGTGACCAAGGAGAACAAGCCGCAGGCCGAAGCCCGCATGCTGGAGATCGTCGAACAGACCGATGCCGATCTCGTCGTGCTTGCCCGCTACATGCAGGTTCTCTCCGACCAGCTTTGCAAGAAGATGTCGGGCCGGATCATAAACATCCACCACTCCTTCCTGCCGTCGTTCAAGGGCGCCAACCCCTACAAGCAGGCCTATGAGCGCGGTGTGAAGCTGATCGGTGCGACGGCGCACTATGTCACCGAGGATCTCGACGAGGGTCCGATCATCGAGCAGGACATCGCCCGCATCACCCACGCCCAGAGCGCCGAGGATTACGTTTCGATCGGCCGCGACGTGGAAAGCCAGGTGTTGGCGCGCGCCGTTCACGCCCATATCCACCACCGTTGCTTCATCAACGGCAACCGCGTCGTCGTCTTCCCGGCAAGCCCGGGCTCCTACGCCTCTGAGCGCATGGGTTAAGCAGCGGTGTGATTGGGTCTCTCGCCGCCAAGCGGGGAGGGACCTAAGGGGCAATTGCCCCCTGAAAACGAGAGGCGCCACCGGTTCGACCGGTGGCGCTCTTTTGTCAGTGCAACAGCTCCAGCCCGACGGCCGTCGCCTCACCGCCGCCGATGCAGAGCGAGGCGATGCCGCGCTTGACGTTCTTGGCGCGCATGGCGTGCAGGAGCGTCACGATGATGCGGGCGCCGGAGGCGCCGATCGGATGGCCGAGCGCGCAGGCGCCGCCGTTGATGTTGACGATCTCGTCTGACAGACCGAGATCGCGGATTGCGGCCATCGCGACCACGGCGAAGGCCTCGTTGATTTCGTAGAGGCCGACACTGCCCTTCTCCCAGGCAAGTTTGGCCATCAGCTTGTCGATCGCGCCGATCGGCGCGGTGGTAAACCAGGCCGGCTCCTGCGCATGGGCGGCATGGCCGGCGACGACGGCAAGCGGTGTCAGCCCGCGCTTTTCCGCCTGGCTCGCACGCATCAAAATCAGTGCCGCTGCACCGTCCGATATCGACGACGAATTGGCAGCGGTCACGCTGCCACCATCACGAAAGGCGGCTTTCAGTTTCGGGATCTTTGCCGGATCCGATTTGGTCGGCTGCTCGTCGCGATCAAGGTTGGCGGTCTGCCGCTTGCCGGCGCCGCTGACGGCCGCCGTTTCCTCGGCAAAGGAACCATCTTCGGCTGCCCGATTGGCGCGCTCCAGCGAGCGCAGCGCAAACGCGTCCTGATCGTTGCGCGAGAACTGGTAGTGTTCGGCCGTGTCTTCGGCATAGGTACCCATCAGCCGGCCGGAATAGGCGTCCTCGAGGCCGTCGAGGAACATGTGATCCTTGACCTCGCCATGCCCCAGGCGGAAGCCGCCACGCGCTTTCGGCAACAGATAGGGGGCGTTGGTCATCGACTCCATGCCGCCGACGGCAAGCACCGACGCACTGCCCGAAAGGAGCGCGTCGTGGCCGAGCATCAGGGCCTTCATGCCGGAGCCGCAGACCTTGGAGATAGTCGTCGATGGCGTTTCCTTGCCAAGGCCGGCGCCAAGTGCGGCCTGGCGCGCCGGGTTCTGGCCGATACCGGCGGGCAGCACATTGCCCATCAGCACTTCGTCGACAGCGTCAAGGCCAGCGCGGTCGAGTGCTGCCTTCAGCGCTATGGCGCCGATTTCCGGTGCGGTCAGATCTTTCAGGCTGCCCTGAAAGGCACCCATCGGGGTGCGCGCGGCCGAAACGATGACGATCGGATCAGTTCTGCTCATGTCTTTCTCCCATACGGCAAGAGGCGACGGTTAGCGCTGGTCGGCGCCATTTCACCGGTACGCCGCTCAGATATGCAGTGCATGCCCCAGCGCCTTGAGCGCTGCTTCCTGGAACGCTTCCGACTGGGTCGGGTGCGCGTGGATCGTGCCGGCGATGTCTTCCAGCCGCGCCCCCATCTCGATCGCCAGGCCGAAACTTGCCGAAAGCTCAGAAACCCCATGGCCGACGGCCTGGATGCCAAGAACGAGATGGTTGTCGGCGCGCGCGACGACGCGCACGAAACCGTCTTCCGACAACGTCGTCATGGCGCGGCCGTTCGCCTGGAAGGGGAACTGGCCGATCTTGATCTCGATGCCTGTGGCGCGGGCTTCGTCGGGCGAAAGGCCCGCCGTCACGATTTCCGGGTCGGTGAAGCAGACGGCAGGAATACAGCGCTTGTCCCAAGCGCGTTTGTTGCCGGCGACGATCTCCGCGACCATTTCGCCTTGGGCCATGGCGCGGTGCGCCAGCATCGGCTCGCCGGTGACGTCGCCGATCGCATAGATGCCGCGCATCGAGGTGCGGCACTGGTCGTCGATGCGGATGAATTTTCCGGCGCGGTCGAGATCGATCTCCTCGAGCCCAAAACCGTCGGTCACCGGCCTGCGGCCGACCGTCACCAGCACCTTTTCGGCCGGCACCTCGATCGGGCGGCCATTGTGTTCGGCGAGCAGGGTCTTGCCGTCGGCGGAGAGTCCCTTGGCGACCGTCTGGGTGAACACCTCGACGCCGAGCTCGCCAAGGCGCTTGGCGATCGGCTTCGACAGGTCGGCGTCATACTGCGGCAGGATGCGCGTCTGCGCCTCGAGCACGGTGACATGGGCGCCGAGCTTGGCAAAGGCGGTGCCGAGCTCCAGCCCGATGTAGCCGCCGCCGATGACGGCAACGCTGGCCGGCACGCTTTTGAGCGACAGCGCCTCGGTCGACGAAATGATCGGGCCACCGAAGGGCATGTCGGCAAGCTCGATCGGTGCCGAGCCGGTGGCAATCACGATCGCTTCGGCGCGAATGCGCTGCAGGCCGGTCTCGGTCTCGACGTCGACCGTCTTGCCGTCGACGAAACGAGCTGTCCCGATGACGGCTTTGACGCCCGCTTTCTTCAGAAGGCCGGTGACGCCACCGTTGAGCCTGCCGACGATGCCGTCCTTCCAGGCGACGGTGCGGGCGAGGTCGATCGTCGGGTTGGCGAGCGACAGGCCAAGCGGACTGCGGCCCGATGCGGCCGAGCGCAATTTATGGAATTCGTCGGCGGCGTGGATCAGCGCCTTCGAAGGAATGCAGCCGACATTGAGGCAGGTGCCGCCGGCCTTCGCCTTCTCGACGATGACGGTGTCGATGCCGAGCTGGCCGGCGCGGATGGCGCAGATATAGCCACCCGGACCGGCACCGATGACGAGCAGCTTGCAGGAGATTTCCTTCATGATCGCCTCATGCCTCCACGAAAATCAGTGCTGGCGTTTCGAGCAGCGTCTTCAGCCGCTGCACGAAAGTGGCCGCATCCCAGCCGTCGATGACGCGGTGGTCGAAGCTCGACGACAGGTTCATGATCTTGCGCGGCACGAACTGCGTTCCGTCCCAGACCGGGCGAACCGCCAGCTTGTTGACGCCGACGATCGCCACCTCGGGGTGGTTGATGACGGGGGTCGAGACTATGCCGCCGAGTGCACCGAGCGAGGAGATGGTGATGGTCGAGCCGGTGAGTTCGTCGCGCGTCGCCGTCCCGGTGCGGGCCGCTTCCGCCAGCCGGTTGAGCTCGATGGCGCAGTCCCAGATGCCGCGCGCTTCGGCATGGCGCACGACCGGCACGGTCAGGCCTGCCGGCGTCTGCGTGGCGATGCCGATATGTACGGCATGGTGACGGCTGATGATGCCGGCGCCGTCGTCGAAGGTGGAGTTGACACCGGGCAGATCGGCGATCGCCCGGACCAGCGCGCGCATCAGATAGGGCAGGATCGTCAACTTCGGCTGATCCGGCTTGCGATCGCGGTTCATCATCGTGCGCAGGTCTTCGAGCGCCGTCATGTCGACCTCCTCCACGTAGGTGATGTGGGGGATGCGCGAGGTCGACAGCGTCATCTTCTCGGCGATGCGGCGGCGAAGGCCGGTGACCTTGATCTCGTCGACGGCAGTCTTGCGCACGAGCCCGGCAGGCACTGCAGCTGGTTGCGCGCCGCGGGCAAGAAACTGGTCGAGATCGTCGTGAGTGATGCGGCCGGCAGGGCCGCTGCCGCTGACCTGGCGCAGGTCGACGCCGCTGTCTCGGGCGCGTTGCCGCACGGCCGGTGAGGCCAAGGCCTTTTCCAGACGTTCAGGGGAGACGTGCATGCCATTGGCGGCGGGCGCCGGCGTCTTCACCTCCACTTTTGCAGGCTGCGCCGGTTTTGCGACCGGAGCTGCGGTCTCGGCTTTCGCTGCCGGTTTCTCTTCTTCCTTGGCGACGGGCTTTTCATCCAGCGCAGGCGTTGCTTCACCTTCGCCCGCGATTTCGATGCGCACCAGCGGCGCCTTGACCGCGACCGTGTCGCCGATCTCAGCGCCGAGCCAGAGCACTGTGCCGTTGACCGGCGAGGGAATTTCGACCGTCGCCTTGTCGGTCATCACGGCAGCGAGGATCATGTCCTCGCGCACGGGATCGCCTGGTTTCACATGCCATTCGACCAGCTCGGCCTCGGCCACGCCTTCGCCGACATCCGGCATCTTGATTACGAATTCGCCCATGCTCAGGCCTCCATCACTTCGACGAGCGCGCGTCCGACGCGCGCCGGGCCGGGGAAATAGTCCCACTCCTGGGCATGCGGGTAGGGTGTGTCCCAGCCGGCGACGCGCACGACCGGGGCTTCGAGATGATAGAAGCAGTGCTCCTGGACAAGCGAGGCGATTTCGCCGCCGAAGCCCGAGGTCAGCGTTGCCTCATGCACGACGACGCAGCGCCCGGTCTTTTCGACCGATTGCACAATGGCGTCGAGATCGAGCGGCAGCAGGCTGCGAAGGTCGATGACCTCGGCGTCGATGCCGGTCTCTTCGGCGGCGGCCAGCGCCACATGCACCATGGTGCCATAGGCAATCACAGTGACGGCCGAGCCCTTGCGGCGTACTTCCGCCTTGCCGATCGGGATGGTGTAGTGGCCTTCCGGCACTTCGCCGAGATCGTGCTTCGACCAGGGAATGACAGGGCGGTCGTGGTGCCCGTCGAACGGGCCGTTATAGAGCCGCTTCGGCTCCAGGAACATCACCGGATCCGGGTCTTCGATCGAGGCGATCAGCAGGCCCTTGGCATCATAGGGATTGGACGGCACGACGACCTTGAGGCCGCAGACATGGGTGAACAGCGCTTCCGGGCTCTGGCTGTGCGTCTGCCCGCCGAAGATGCCGCCGCCGGTCGGCATGCGTAGCACGATCGGGCAGGTGAAGTCGCCGTTGGAGCGATAGCGGATGCGGGCCGCTTCCTGGGTGATCTGGTCATAAGCCGGGTACATGTAGTCGGCGAACTGGATCTCGACGCAGGGCTTCAGCCCGTAGGCCGCCATGCCGATCGCCGTGCCTACGATGCCGCTCTCGCTGATTGGTGCGTCGAAGCAACGGGTCTTGCCGTATTTCGCCTGGAGCCCCTGCGTGCAGCGGAAGACGCCACCGAAATAGCCGACGTCCTCGCCGAAGACGACGACATTGTCGTCGCGCCCCATGGAGACGTCCATGGCGCTGCGCACGGCCTCGATCATTGTCATTCTGGCCATATCAGTATCCTGCCTTCTGGCGCTGTCGGCGAATATGCGGCGGCATCTCGGCATAGACGCCTTCGAAGATGTCGCGCACCGAGGGCCTGCCGCCGGCATGCAAGGTGCCGTGGCCCTCGGCCTGCTTCTGCGCCTGGATCACCGCGTCGACAATCTCGGCTTCCGCCTGGGTGTGGCGTTCTTCCGACCAGGCGCCGCGCAGGATCAGGTGCTTCTTCAGCCGGAGGACGGGGTCGCCGAGTGGCCAGGCTTCCGATTCCGTCTTCGGCCGATAGGCGCTCGGATCGTCGGAGGTGGAGTGCGCGCCGACGCGGTAGGTGACGTATTCGATCACCGTCGGGCCGAGATTGCGTCGGGCGCGTTCTGCTGCCCATTTGGCGACCGCATAGACGGCGAGATAGTCGTTGCCGTCGACGCGCAGCGCCGGAATGCCGAAACCAAGGCCGCGGGCGGCAAAGGTGCCGGAGCCGCCGCGGGCGATGCCCTGGAAGGTCGAGATCGCCCATTGGTTGTTGACGATGTTGAGAATGACTGGCGCCTTGTAGGTGGAGGCAAAGACGAGGGCGGAATGGAAGTCCGATTCCGCCGTCGAGCCATCGCCGATCCAGGCGGCCGCGATCTTCGTGTCATTCTTGATGGCTGAAGCCATCGCCCAACCGACCGCCTGCACATATTGGGTGGCGAGGTTGCCGGAGATGGTGAAGAAGCCATGCTCCTTGGAGGAATACATGATCGGCAGTTGCCGGCCGCGCAACGGGTCGCTCTCGTTCGAGAAGATCTGGTTCATCATCTCGACCATGGGGTATTCGTCGGCGATCAGCAGACCCGCCTGACGATAGGTCGGGAAATTCATGTCGCCCTTGTTCAGCGCCTTGCGGAAGGCGCAGCTGACCGCTTCTTCGCCCAGATGCTGCATGTAGAACGACGTCTTGCCCTGGCGTTGCGCCATGACCATGCGCGCATCGAAGGCGCGCAGCGTCATCATGTGCTTGAGGCCGGCAAGCAGCTCGTCGTCGGACAACAGCCCGGCCCACGGGCCGACGGCTTCACCATCGCGGTTCAGGACGCGGATGATCGAATAGGCGAGGTCGCGGATCTCCTCCGGCGCGACGTCGATCTCGGGCCTCGGCACAGAGCCGGCCTTCGGGATCTTGACGTTGGAGAAGTCCGGCTGGCCGCCCGGGCGGACCGCCGGTTCGGGTACATGCAGGCTAAGTCGATCGGGATCGCTCATGCGGTTTCCGGCCTCCCTCCGGCGTGCGCGACGCGCACCTTACAAGCATGGGGAAAACGGGACGTCGCCAGACGGCAAAAGCGGCCGCGACCACCTGCAGGCTCCTCCGCCCAGGTCGTCACGCCTTCCTCCTCAGCCCCGTTCTCCCAACGGGAATGCACACAGACTGCCACGAGTTCAGGGGCTTATGAAGGCCTTTCGGCCGCTCGCGATGCTTGCAGCTGAAGAAAGACAGAATCCTGCCATAGCCATGGCAGCGGCTGGTGCCGCTGCGATTTCCGGTTGGCCTTGCGCGTAATTTTCTTGCGTGACGACTTCTGGTTCGTCTGTTCAAACCGGCGGAGCGATGGTGATCGGCGTGCCGTCGGAGAAGCGGGAGAGGCGAAAAGGTGTGGGATCGACGATCGGTTTTCCGCCGGTGACGAGGTCGGCGACCAGATGCCCGGCACCCGGGCCGATGCCGAAGCCATGGCCGGAAAATCCCGTGGCAACGATCAGCCCGGGCAGGCTTTCGACCGTTGAGATCACCGGCACGGCGTCGGGCGTCACGTCGATCAGGCCCGCCCAGACCTGTTGCACCCGCGCCTCGCGAAGCGACGGCAACGCCTTCCTGGCTTCGTCGAATGCGCGCAGCGCCGAGTGCTGGTCGGGCTGCGGATCCAGCACCCGATGCCGCTCGAAAGCGCCTGGGCGGTCGAGCGGAACAGTGCCGATCTCGAACAGTTCGCGCCAGCTCTGGGCGCTGAGGCCGACCTGAACGGAATCGCCTTCGGCCTTTCGCGCCGGCTGGAAATCGCGGAAGAAGGCAAAACTGTCGGGCACGACAGGATGCAGGTTGGCGCCGCCATCGGCAATCGTGTAGCCACCGTCGAGCCGTTTGCGATAGGCGTAGGTGCCGGTTGCACCCGCGCCTTCGGGGCCGCCCGAGACTGCGCTGGTCCGAAGCACGGTGTTGCGCACTTTCAATTGCGGCAACCGGATGCCGAGCCCTTTGAGGAACAACCGCGACCAGGCGCCACCGGCCACGACGACACCAGAGGTTTCGATCCGGCCCTTTTCGGTGACGACGGCGCTGATGCGCCCGGCTTGTCTCTCGATGCCACGGACAGCGCAGCCCGAAAGGATGCGGGCACCGGCGCGCCTCGCCCCGGCAACGATCGCCGGTACCGCCTTTTGCGGCTCGGCCCGGCCGTCGCTCGGCGTGTGCAGCGCACCCTGGTAGCGGATGCCGGCGCCCGGCATCAACGCTTCCGTTTCTTCCGCCCCGATTTGACGGCTATCGACGCCATAGGGTCTCGCCATCGCCAGCCAGGCATCGCGGTTGGCGATGTCGGTCCCATTCTCGGAAATGTAGAGGATGCCGTTGCGGCGAAAGCCGGTCTCGCCACCGATGCGCGCATCGAGCGTATCCCAGATCTTCAGCGCCTCGATCGCCAGCGGTATTTCCCGCTCATCCCGGCCCATGACGCGCACCCATCCCCAGTTGCGGCTAGACTGCTCGGCGCCGGGCACGCCCTTTTCGCAGAGCACGACGTCGATGCCGCGCTCTGCCAGAAACAGTGCGGTGCTGACACCGATGATGCCGCCGCCGACGATGACGACATCGGCTTTCGCTGGCAGGTTCTGATCGGTTTCGACGATATCGAGAGTGGGACCGGGCATGGGAGGGAGCTTTCAGGCGGGGTTTGCGAACGCGCCATCGGTGCATGCCGGCACTGCCAGATCAAGGCCCGGATTCTAGCTTTCTGATCATTTCAATGTTTGCGTCGATCGGATGGTGCGAAATCGGTTTGATGCCATCGGCGCAGTCTTTCGATTTGGCGCGCAAGCTTCTATGTTTCGCGCATGAACGACCGCCCCGACGACCTTCGCCCGATCCTGCGCATCGACTTCCCGCCCGAGGACCGGCTCGGGCGCGGCAAGATCATGCTTCTGGAACACATCCGCGAGACCGGATCGATCTCGGCGGCCGGCCGGGCCATGGACATGTCCTACCGCCGGGCCTGGTTGCTGGTCGATGCCTTGAACCGGATGTTCAAGGAGCCGTCGGTCGAAAGCCAGCGTGGCGGCAAACAGGGCGGTGGCGCGGCGCTGACCCCTTTCGGCGAGACGCTGATCCGCCGCTATCGCGAGATGGAGGCAAAGGCGCGGGCGGCGATTGCCGACGATCTCGCCTGGCTGGAGGACGCGCGCGATCCCGACCAGACGCCGGTCAGTGATCGATCGCCACGGACTTGATGATGGCGTGGATCGGCTTTCCCTGATGCAGTTGAAGCGCATCGCGTGAAAAGCTGGTGATGCGCGATGCGATCGTCGTGCCGCCGCAATCGACCCTGATATCGACGCTGCCATTCTCGCCCGGTGTCATTTCGACGATTGTCCCCTCCAGCACGTTGAGCGCGCTGATGCCCTCAGGGCGGGCCGTCGCCAGCATGACGTCGCGCGCGGCGATATGCAGGCGCAAGGCGTGTCCCGGCGCGAGGTCGATTTTCGGCACCCGGATCAACCGCTCGCCGACGCGCACCGTCGTCAGGTCATGCGTGGTGTCGTGCGTCTCGACCACGCCTTCTAGCAGAACGCCCGCTTCGCGCAGGCCGGTGGCGACCGTCGCTGCCGGCGCGCTCAGCACGTCGGCAGCCGCACCCGAGGCCTTCACGCGGCCATCTTCGAGCACCACGACCCGCTGGGCGAGACGCGCGACTTCGCTGACGGAATGGCTGACATAGACGATCGGGATACCGGCATCGTCGCGCAAGCGTTCGAGATAGGGCAGGATTTCGGCCTTGCGGGCCTCGTCGAGGGCGGCGAGCGGTTCGTCCATCAGAAGCAGGCGCGGCGCGGCCAGCAAGGCGCGGCCGATGGCGACGCGTTGGCGTTCGCCGCCCGACAGGGCCGAGGGGTTGCGCTCGAGCAGATGGCTGATGCCGAGCATCTCGACGATGCGTGTCGTGTCGGCTGCCTTGCCTTGCTTGCCGGCAAACCAGCGGCCATAGGCAAGGTTGCTGGCGACGCTCAAATGCGGGAACAGCCGCGCTTCCTGGAACACGTAGCCGAAACGGCGGCGATGCACTGGTGTGAAGATCCGCCGCTCGCTGTCGGCGATGATGTCGCCGTCGAGCACCACGCGGCCGCTTTCAGGCTTCATCAGGCCCGCGATGATGTTGATGAGCGAGGTTTTGCCCGAGCCCGAACGGCCGAACAGCGCGGTGACGCCGCCATCGGAGGTGAAAGCGGCGTCGACGGAGAAATTTCCGAGCCGGTGGCGGGCTTCGACGAGAAGGGTCATGCGGCAATCGTCCGCTTGGCGGCAGCGTTTGCCAGCAGTTCCGAGAGCATCAGCGCCGCCATGGAGATGATGACCGAGATGATCGTCAGGCGCATGGCGCCGGCGTCGCCGCCCGGCACCTGGGTGAAGGTGTAGATCGCGGCCGACAGCGTCTGCGTCTCACCGGGGATGTTGGAGACGAAGGTGATCGTCGCGCCGAATTCGCCCATCGCCTTGGCAAAGGCGAGAACCATGCCGGCGATGATGCCCGGCAGGATCAGCGGCAGGGTGACGGTGAAGAATACCGAGACGGGTCCCGCGCCGAGCGTGGTTGCCGCATCCTCGAGCTTGCGGTCGACCGCCTCGATCGACAGCCGGATGCTGCGCACCATCAGGGGAAAGGCCATGACGGCGCAGGCAAGGGCAGCGCCGGTCCAGCGGAAGGAGAACACCAGACCGAAATGTTCGGCAAGAAAGGCGCCGATCGGTCCGCGACGACCAAACAGCAGCAGAAGCAGAAAACCGGTGACGACCGGCGGCAGGATCAGCGGCATGTGCACGAGGCCGTTCAGCACCGTCTTGCCCCAGAAGCGGCCGCGCGCGAGCAGCATTGCGACGCCGAGCGCAAAGGGCAGGCTGCAGATCATCGCGACGGTTGCCACGCGCAGGCTCAGCAGGATCGCCGTCCATTCCGCGTCGCTCAACTCCAACCAATCCACCGTCTTGCCACCCCCGGTCGAATTCTCCGGCGCCGCGAGGTTCGCGGCGCCGGAGCAAGATAGATGCTTCGCCCGTTCATGCACAGGCGAGGCAGCGGTTATTTCAGGATGGTGAAGCCCTGCTTTTCAAAGAGTGGTGCTGCCTTGTCGGACTTGATGAAGTCGACATAGGCGGCCGCATCGGCGCTCTTGCTGTCCGCAGTGATCGCGATCGGGTAGATGATCGGCGGGTGGCTTTCTTCCGGGAAGGTGCCGACGACCTTGACGCCCGGATCGGCTGCAGCGTCGGTCTGGTAGACGATACCGTAGGGCGCTTCGCCGCGCGAAACGAGCAGCAGTGCCGCACGCACGCTCTCCGCGCCGGCAACCTTCTGTTCGACGGTCGACCAGACGCCGAGCTTTTCAAGCGCTGCCTTGCCGTACTTGCCGGCCGGCACGGAATCGACCGCACCCATCGCCAGGCGGCCGTCGCCGACCAGCGCTGCGAGGTCAAAGCCTTGCTTTATCTCGACCGGCTGCGCATCTGCCTTGCCCGAAACCAGAACGATGCGGTTGCCGAGCAGGTTGGCGCGGGTGTCGTCCTTGATCAGCTTCTTCTCCGCCAGATAGTCCATCCAGGCGAGATCGGCGGAGATGAAGACGTCGGCGGGTGCGCCCTGTTCGACCTGCTTGGCAAGGGCCGAGCTTGCCGCATAGGAAACGGTCGTTTCCTTGCCGCTTTCCTTCTGCCATTCGGCGTTGATCGCATCGAGCGCGTTCTTCAGGCTCGCGGCGGCAAAGACGGTTACCTTGTCTTCGGCCATGGCGGCGTTTGGCGCGTAGGTAACGCCGGCCCAGGCGACGCCGAGGGCGAGCACCAGACCCTTCAGCAATTGTCTGCGTTGTTTCATCATTATTGCCTCCATCAAGTTCGTGATATTTTTCAGGATATAACGATATTTCCTCCTGATTAGCGTTGTATCTGTTGAAATACAATGCTGTTGGAGCGCGCTAGTAAAAGCCGTGAAACAAGCGGCTCGGTGCATGATTGCCGCTTGCGGTGTCGGGCGATCGGCCTAAATTCCGGGGCGCAAGCGGATGAAACGAAGCGGAGGTGGCATGGAAACGGCAGTGAAGCTCGAAGAGAGCTGGAAAGCGGCACTGGAGCCGGAATTTTCCAGCCCTTACATGGGCGATCTCAAGCAGTTCCTTCTCACCGCGCGCAACGAAGGACGGCAGATCTTTCCGCGAGGATCCGAGTATTTTCGCGCCCTCGATCTGACGCCGCTCGACAAGGTGCGTGTCGTCATCCTCGGACAGGATCCCTACCACGGCGACGGCCAGGCGCACGGGCTCTGCTTCAGCGTACGCCCGGGCGTGCGCACGCCGCCGTCGCTGGTCAACATCTACAAGGAACTGAAGACCGACCTCGGCATTGCGCCGGCCCGTCACGGCTTTCTCGAGAGCTGGGCAAAGCAGGGCGTGCTGCTTCTCAACAGCGTGCTGACCGTCGAGCGCGGGCAGGCTGCCTCGCATCAGGGACGCGGCTGGGAGCGCTTCACCGATGCGATCATCCGCGCCGTCAACGAAGCCGATCACCCTGTGGTGTTTCTGCTCTGGGGGTCCTATGCGCAGAAGAAGGCTGCCTTCGTCGATCGTTCGCGCCATCTGGTGCTGCGGGCGCCGCACCCATCGCCGCTGTCTGCGCATTCCGGTTTTCTCGGCTGCCGGCATTTCTCTCAGGCCAATGAATTCCTCGTCTCCAAAGGTTTCGAGCCGATCGACTGGACGCTGCCCGAAAATCCGGAGGCGCCTTCGTCGCCCTGATGTCATCGCGCTGGCGACCGAAGCCCTGTCGCGCGTGGAGCTTGCGTCTCAACCGCCGATCCGCCAAAGACACAGGTCAGGCCTACGCGCCAGTTCCGGCGCGCGACGGTCGCTGCAACACTTAGACGAACGGCAGGGACGCCCGTGCGAAAACTTCTGATCATCGGCATCGGCTCCGGCAATCCGGAGCACATGACCGTCCAGGCGATCAACGCGCTCAACCGCGCCGACGTGCTGTTCATCCCGACCAAGGGCGAGAAAAAAACCGAGCTTGCCGAAGTGCGCCGCGAGATCTGCGCGCGCTACGTGACACGCGCCGACAGCCGCACGGTCGAATTCGCCGTGCCGGTCCGCCGAACCGAAGGCGTCAGCTATGACGGCAGCGTCGACGACTGGCACGCCCGCATCGCCGAAATCTACGAGCGCCTGATCGGCAGAGAACTCAGCGAAGACGGGATCGGCGCCTTTCTCGTCTGGGGCGATCCGATGCTCTATGACAGCACTATTCGCATCGTCGAGCGGGTGAAGGCACGTGGCAAGGTCGCTTTTGACTATGACGTTCTGCCCGGGATCACCAGCTTGCAGGCGCTCTGCGCCAGCCACCGCATCCCGCTGAACCTCGTCGGCAAACCGGTCGAGATCACCACCGGTCGCCGGCTTGCGGAGAGTTTTCCCGCGCGGAGCCAGACCTCGGTCGTCATGCTTGACGGCGAGCAGGCATTCCAGCGGATCGAGGACCCTGAAGCCGAGATCTATTGGGGCGCCTATCTCGGAACGCCGGACGAAATCGTCATTTCCGGCCGCCTTTCCGACGTCAGGGACAAGATCCTGGCGGCGCGGGCGCAGGCGCGCGAGCGGATGGGGTGGATCATGGATATCTATCTGTTGCGCAAGGGTGCCGATTTCGACGAATAGGCGCGGCTGCCCCTGCATTCTCAGGACTTTTGCCGTCGCCTTTGATCTCTCTCAACGTCGGTCACTGTGTTATAGCGTCAGGTGAAGAACGAGCCCTCTGACGAGGGCGGATGCGAGGAGCGACCGAGACCTGCCGATGACCCTGTGCGCCGTGCCGACACCGCCGATGACTGACGTCGCCGCCTCCATGCGTCGCGGGGCATGCCCGTCGCTTGCAGCCCCGATGCAGACCGGCGATGGTCTGCTGGTGCGGTTGCGCCCGCTCGACGGCAGCCTGACGCTTTCGCAATTCTCCGCTGTCGCGGAGGCCGCGAGCCGGTTCGGCAACGGCCTCCTGGAAATCACCGCGCGCGGCAATCTGCAGGTTCGCGGGTTGATCGCATCAACGGTTCCCGCGCTTGCCGAGGCGATCGGCGAAGCGGCAATCGTGGTGCCCGATGGCGTGGCGATCGAGACGCCGCCGCTTGCCGGCATCGACCCTGAAGAAATCGTTGACCCTCGGGCGCTCGCCGCGACGTTGCGGGAGGTGATCGCTGCGCAAGGGGCTGCCTTAAAGCTGGCGCCGAAGCTCGCCATCATCGTCGATGGCGGCGGCCGGTTCCATCTCGGCGATACCATGGCCGACTTGCGACTGCAGGCCGTCGGGCGCAGCGATGACGTCTGGTGGGAGCTATCGCTTGCCGGGACAGCGGCGACGGCGAAGCCCGTCTGCGCGCTTCGAACCGAAGCTGTCGTGCCGGTCGTTATCCGGATTCTGGAGGCCTTGGCGGCCATCGGTCCGGCGGCGCGTGGCCGCGATCTGGACATCGATGCAGTGCGGGCGCTCTGTCCGCCGGGCGCCGGCCAGGTGCCGTTCGCTCCAGCTTTGGCGCCGGCCTCTTCCGTTGTCGGCATGCACGATCTCGGTTCGGCAGGCACAATTCTCGGCCTTGGGCTTGCCTATGCACAGATCGACGCCACCAGCCTGATCGCTTTTCTGCAGCAAGCAAGCGAGCTTGGCGGGCGCGGAATTCGGCTCGCCCCAAGCCACGGCTTTTTCCTGCTGGGCCTTGAGCGTGCGGCGGCAGCAATCGTTCAGCGTCTGGCGCTTTCGCAGGGCTTGCGGATCGCACCCGACGACCCGCGAAACCACATTGCCACCTGCGCCGGCAGCACCGGCTGCGCATCCGCATGGATGGACACCAAGGCGATGGCGCGGCTATGGGTGGAAACGGTGCCGGATCTCTTCGACGGTTCGCTGACGGTGCATCTGTCCGGTTGTCTCAAGGGCTGCGCCCGCCCGAAGGCGTCGGCGCTGACGCTGGTGGGTGCGCCATCAGGATATGGGCTTGTCGTAAATGGGGCGGCGAAGGATGGCGCGAATGCCTACACCGATGAAAATGGAATGAAATCCGCTCTGGAACGGCTGGCCGGCCTGGTGCGAGAAAACAAAGACGCTGGCGAATCGGCGCGGTCCTGTCTTACACGGCTGGGTGCCGCGCGCGTCTCGGCTGCGTTCGAACAGGGATAGAAATGCCTGAGTATGATTACATCCGGGATGGCAACGCCATCTATGAGCGTTCCTTCGCCATCATTCGGGCAGAAGCCGACCTTTCCGCCTTTTCCGAGGAGGAAGCCGATCTCGCGGTGCGCATGGTCCATGCCTGTGGCCTGGTCGAGGCGTCGAAGCAGTTCGTGTTCTCTCCCGACTTCGTCACCGCCGCACGCAGCGCGCTTCAGAACGGTGCGCCGATCCTCTGCGATGCCGAGATGGTGGCGCGCGGCGTAACACGCGCACGTCTGCCTGCCGGCAACGAGGTGATCTGCACGCTTCGCGATCCGCGTACGCCGGACCTCGCAGCCGAGATCGGCAATACGCGTTCGGCCGCGGCGCTGAAGCTCTGGAGCGAACATATGGCCGGCTCCGTCGTCGCCATCGGCAACGCGCCGACGGCGCTCTTTTACTTGCTGGAAATGCTGCGCGATGGCGCGCCGAAGCCGGCGGCTATCATCGGTATGCCGGTCGGCTTCGTCGGCGCGGCCGAATCGAAGGATGCGCTGGCGGAAAATTCCTATGGCGTGCCGTTCGCGATCGTGCGCGGCCGCCTCGGCGGCAGCGCCATGACGGCTGCGGCCCTCAATTCGCTCGCGAGGCCGGGCCTGTGAGCGGCGCGGTCATGGGCCGATTGATCGGCGTCGGCACGGGGCCTGGCGACCCGGAGTTGTTGACGGTCAAGGCCGTCAAGGCCTTGGGCGAGGCGGATGTGCTTGCGTATTTCGCCAAGGCGGGACGCAGCGGCAATGGCCGCGCCGTCGTCGAGGGGCTGTTGAAGCCGGGTCTTCTCGAGCTGCCGCTCTACTATCCGGTCACCACCGAGATCGACAAGGATGACGGCGCCTACAAGAGCCAGATCACAGATTTCTACAACCTGTCCGCCGAGGCGGTCGCGCAGCATCTCGAAGCCGGCCGAACCGTCGCGGTCTTAAGCGAAGGCGATCCGCTGTTCTATGGATCCTACATGCACCTGCATGTGCGGCTGGCCGGACGTTTCCCGGTTGAAGTCATTCCAGGCATCACTGCCATGTCCGGCTGCTGGTCGCTGGCCGGCCTGCCGCTGGTGCAGGGCGACGACGTGCTGTCCGTACTTCCTGGCACCATGGCCGAGGCCGAACTTGGGCGCCGGCTGAAGGACACGGAGGCCGCCGTGATCATGAAGGTCGGGCGCAACCTGCCGAAGATCCGCCGGGCACTTGCCGCCTCCGGCCGGCTCGACCGGGCCGTCTATGTCGAGCGCGGTACGATGAAGAACGCGGCAATGACGTCACTTGCGGAAAAGCCCGATGACGAGGCGCCCTATTTCTCGCTGGTGCTCGTTCCCGGATGGGAGGACAGGCCGGGATGGAAGGACAAGCCATGAGCGGCACGCTCTATGTCGTCGGCACCGGTCCCGGCAGTGCCGCGCAGATGACGCCCGAGACGGCCGAGGCCGTCTCGCAGGCGCAGGAATTCTTCGGCTATTTCCCCTATCTCGACCGCCTGAATCTCAGGCCCGACCAGATCCGCATCGCGTCGGACAATCGCGAGGAACTTGACCGTGCACAGGCAGCGCTGACGCGTGCAGCGGCCGGCGCCAAGGTCTGCATGGTCTCGGGCGGCGACCCAGGTGTGTTCGCGATGGCGGCTGCCGTCTGCGAGGCGATCGACAAGGGACCGGCAGAATGGAAGTCGGTCGATCTGGTCGTGACGCCGGGCGTGACCGCGATGCTCGCCGTTGCAGCGCGCATCGGTGCGCCGCTCGGCCATGATTTCTGCGCCATTTCGCTTTCCGACAATCTGAAGCCCTGGGAGGTCATCACCAAACGGCTGAAGCTTGTGGCGGAAGCCGGTCTGGTGATCGCGCTCTACAACCCGATCAGCAAGGCGCGACCGTGGCAGCTCGGTGAAGCCTTCGAGATCCTGCGTGGCGTGCTGCCGGCGTCGGTGCCGGTGATCTTCGGCCGCGCCGCCGGTCGGCCGGACGAGCGTATCGCGGTGATGCCCCTCGGTGAGGCCGATGCCAGCCGTGCCGACATGGCGACCTGCGTCATCATCGGCTCACCGGAGACGCGCATCGTTGAACGCGAAGGCAAGCCGGATCTGGTCTACACGCCGCGCTTTTTTGCCGGAGACAGCCAGTGATCGATGCGTTCGAGTGCGGCATCGCAGTCGCCGACCGACGGTACGTCGGCGGGCTTGCGGCGCTCGACCATGATCACCGCAACCCCCAGCTTGCGGGCCGCCGCGATCTTGCCATAGGTGGCAGCGCCGCCGCTGTTCTTGGCAACGATCACGTCGATACGATTGGCCTTCAGCAGTTCGATTTCGTCCGGTTCGGCGAACGGGCCGGTGGCAAGGATCGCCGCCGCATCGGGCAGCTTCAATGGCGGGCTCACCGGGTCGACGCTTCGGATGACGTAGCTGTGCTGCGGTGCTGCCTCGAAATGAAAGGCCTCCTGCCGACCGATGGCGAGAAAGACACGGCGCTTCGTTTCGCCAAGGGCGGTCACCGCCTCGGCGACGCTGCCGACGCCGGTCCAGTCGTCGCCGGCTTGCGCCTGCCATTCCGGACGGCGCAGCGAAAGCAGCCGCACGCCCGCGGCCTTTGCGGCCATCGCGGCATTGTGCGAAATCCGGGCTGCGAAAGGATGCGTCGCATCGACGACCAGCGCGATCTCTTCGGCAATGAGGAATGCCGCGAGCCCCTCGGCGCCGCCAAAGCCGCCGACCCGGGTCTTGACCGGTTGCGGACGCGGATCGGCCGTGCGGCCGGCAAGCGAGATCGCGGTTTGATAACGCGTATCGCCGGCAAGGCGGGATGCCAATTCGCGGGCTTCGGTCGTCCCGCCAAGAATCAAAACACGAGGTTTTTCCATGGCTGAGGTGTCGAACAGCGATCCGGCCATCGTCTCCCCCTGGTTGACCATCATCGGCATAGGCGAGGATGGTGTAGCCGGTCTCGGCGACGAGGCCAAGCGGCTGATTGCGGCTGCACCTGTTGTCTATGGCGGCGCTCGCCACATGGAGTTGACGCACGCGCTGATCCGGGGCGAGGGGCGCGTCTGGCAAAGCCCGTTTGGCCGTTCGGTCGATGAGATTGTTGCGCGTCGCGGCACCCCGGTCGTCGTGCTCGCCTCGGGAGACCCGTTCTTCTTCGGTGTCGGCGCCACGCTTGCGCGCCGCGTTGCTGCGGCGGAGATTCGCACGCTGCCCGCGCCTTCCTCCTTCAGCCTGGCCGCCTCGCGCCTTGGCTGGGCACTGCAGGAGGCGACACTCGTGTCGCTGCACGGACGGCCGATCGACCTGGTGCGGCCGCATCTGCAGCCGGGCAACCGGGTGCTGGCACTGACATCGGATGGAACCGGACCGAAGGCGCTCGCCGAGCTCTTGACCGAAAACGGCTTCGGTCAGTCACGCCTGACGGTTCTGGAGGCGCTGGGTGGCGCCGGCGAACGCGTGACGACGCAGATTGCCTCGCTCTTTATGCTCGGTGTCGTCCATCCGCTCAACGTCTGCGCCATCGAAGTGGCCGCCGATCAGGGCGGCCGGGTGCTGCCGCTTTCGGCCGGGCGCGACGACCTGCTGTTCGAACATGACGGCCAGATCACCAAGCGGGAAGTGCGGGCGCTGACGCTGTCGGCTCTCTCGCCGCGCAAGGGCGAACTGCTCTGGGATATCGGCGCGGGCTCAGGCTCGATCGGCATCGAATGGATGCTGGCCGATCCGGCGATGCGGGCGATTGCTATCGAGGCTTCGCCCGAGCGTGCGGTGCGTGTTGGCCGCAATGCAGAGGCGTTCGGCGTGCCCGGCCTGATGGTCGTCCAGGGCAAGGCACCCGCAGCTCTGTCAGGTCTTTCACGCCCCGATGCGATCTTCATCGGCGGCGGCGGCAGCGAGCCGGGTGTCATGGACGCGGCCGTTGCCGCGCTCGGTGACGGCGGCCGGCTGGTTGCCAACGCGGTTACGACAGAAATGGAAGCTGTGCTGCTGCAACGCCACGCCAAGCTTGGTGGCTCGCTGATCCGCATAGATATCGCCCGGGCGCTGCCGATTGGCGGAATGACCGGCTGGCGGCCGGCGATGCCGGTGACGCAATGGTCCTGGACGAAGAGCTAGAGAGTTCTGCGGGCGGACTTGCATCAGACAAAGAGAATGGGGCGGTTCCGCATTTGCGTGAACAGCGCCTAGAACGTTCGGAGAGACACATGACGGTACATTTCATCGGCGCAGGCCCAGGAGCTGCGGATCTGATTACGGTTCGCGGTCGCGACCTCATCGGACGCTGCCCGGTCTGCCTTTATGCCGGGTCGATCGTCTCGCCCGAGCTCTTGCAGTATTGCCCGCCCGGTGCCCGCATCGTCGACACGGCGCCGATGTCGCTCGATGAGATCGAGGCGGAATATGTGCGCGCGGCGGAAGCTGGCGAGGATGTCGCCCGGCTGCATTCCGGCGATCTTTCCGTCTGGAGCGCGGTCGCCGAACAGATCCGCCGGCTGGAGAAGCATGGCATCGGTTACACGATGACACCGGGTGTCCCGTCCTTCGCGGCCGCTGCTGCAGCACTTGGTCGTGAACTGACAATTCCCGCCGTCGCCCAGAGCCTGGTGCTGACGCGGGTGTCTGGCCGTGCCTCGCCGATGCCCAACACCGAGACGCTTACCGGCTTCGGCGCCACCGGCGCGACGCTTGCCATTCATCTGGCAATCCATGCGCTCGACCAGGTGGTCGAGGAGCTGACGCCGCTTTATGGCGCAGAATGCCCTGTCGCGATCGTCGTCAAGGCGTCGTGGCCGGATGAACGGGTGGTGCGGGGAACCCTCGGCACGATCACAGCCAAGGTCGCCGAAGAGCCGATCGAGCGCACCGCGCTGATCTTCGTCGGTCCCGGTCTGGAAGCGTCGGATTTCCGCGAAAGCTCGCTCTACGATCCCGCCTATCAGCGGCGTTTTCGCGGGCGCGACGCGCTATAAATCTACTCTTCGGTTTCTTTTGAAACCGGTTCGGGAAGCGGCTTCTGCTTCAGCGGCACGCCGCGTCGTTCCTCGACGCGGTCGCGGTAAAGGGCGGCCTGGCCAAGCAGCATCAGCGTGACCGGCGTGGTCATGATGACGAAGACGATGATCAGGACCTCGTGGAACACCCAGCGGTTCTGCAGCACGGCAAAGCAGATCATCGAGGCGGTGCAGATGAGGATGACGCCGCCGCTGGTGGCAAGCGTCGGCGCGTGCAGGCGGGTGTAGAAATCCGGCAGTCGCAGCAGGCCGATCGAGCCGATCAGTGCATTCGCCGCGCCGAGAAGAACCAGCACGCAGACGATGACGGCAGCCCAGGTCGGAAGGTCGGTCAGATGGCTCATTCGATCACCTCCCCGCGCATCAGGAACTTGCCAAAGGCGATCGATGAGACGAAGCCGATCAGCGCGACGATCAGCGCGGACTCGAAATAGATGCTGTTGGCGGTGCGGATGCCGAAGGTCAGCAGCATCAGCATGGCATTGATGTAGAGGGTGTCGAGGCCGAGGATGCGGTCCTGTGCCCGGGGTCCCTTGACCATGCGGTAGGCCGCGAAGGCCATGGCAAGCCCGATCATGATCTGGGCTGCCAGGATCGACCAGATGATTGCAAGCTCCGTCATCCGAACATCTCCTTCAAACCGGCCTCGTAGCGCTTGACCGTCTGTATCCAGACCTCCTCGTTCTCCATGTCGAGCACGTGGAAGAGCAGCGATTTCCGGCCGCGATCATATTCGAGCCAGGCAGTGCCCGGGGTTGCTGTCATGATGCAGGCGAGCAGCGCCAGCGCGTTTTCATCCTCGATATCGATGTCGACCGTCAGGAAGCCCGAGTTCGGGGCGCGGCGTCCGACGCGCAGGATGACGCGTACAACCGCGATGTTGGAGCGGATGACGTCGACGAACACGCTGGCGCCGAAGCGCAGCGTGCGCAGGATCCGACGTGGATGCGAGCGCGCCGGGTGAAGCTTGAGCGTCACCCAGGCGAGCGCGATGCCCAGGATCGTGCCCATGACGATGGTGCCGGGCGCGACGGACTGGTTGAGCAGCATCCAGATGATCAGCAGGCCGATGGACAAAAGCGGGTAGGGGAACCAGGTGCGCATCGGTTACTGCCCTCCCACGCGCGGCGCCGTCAGGACGCGCTCTGTGTAGCCCGAGGGGTTGAGCAGCGAATCCGCCGTCGCCTGCATGTAGCGCATCGTCGGCCCGGCCTGCAGGCTGAGGAAGATGCAGGCGCCGAGCAGCACCACGACCGGCGCGATCTCGATGACGAAGACCCGCGGCACGGTGTTCTCGATCGAGGCCCAGAAGGTGCGGATACCGACGCGGTTCATGGCGATCATGGCGGAAAGGCCAGACAGGATCAGCAAGGTGACATAGGTCCAGTCTGCGGCCGAAAGCGCCGGTGTGGGTTCGGCGCCGGAGAGGCCGAAGAGACCGCTCAGGATGGCGAACTTGGCAACGAAGCCGGAAAGCGGCGGCAATCCTGCCAGCAGAAGTGCGCACAGGCAGAAGCAGAGGCCGAGCACAGCCATGGTGCCGGGTATGGCGGCACCAGCTTCATCGACCTCTTCGTCTTCGTCGGCATCACCATAGGCTTCCATCGTCACCGCCAGAACGTCGGCGCCGGCGTCGCGGCCGCGCTCCACCAGTTCGATCAACAGGAAGAAGGCCGAAATCGTCAGCGTCGAGCTGACGAGGTAGAACAGCGCGCCGGCAATCATGCTCGAATGCCCGAGGCCGATCGCCGCCATCAAGGTGCCGGAGGAGACGAGCACCGAATAGGCGGCGAGCCTCGCCATCGCCTGGGAGGCGAGCACGCCGATCGCGCCGAAGGCGATCGTCAGCATGCCGCCGATTACGAGCAGCGTCTGGCCGAAGCCGGCGGAAACCCCGGCATTGGCGCCGAAGACGAGCAGCGACAGGCGCAGTATGACGTAGATGCCGACCTTGGTCAGCACGGCAAAGACGGCCGCGACCGGCGGCGTCGCCGCCGAATAGGCGGTCGGCAGCCAGAAGCTCAAGGGCCACATGCCGGCCTTGACCAGGAAGGCGACACCGAGGATGCCGGCGCCGACTTCGACCATCTGCCGGTTTTCCGGCGAGATCGTCGAAAGCTTGATGGCGAGATCGGCCATGTTGAGCGTGCCGGTCGCGCCATAGATCAGGCTGACGCCGATCAGGAAGAGCGAGGAGGCGGCAAGGTTGATCGCGACATAGTGCAGGCCGGCCTTGACGCGCAGCGGACCGGATCCGTGCAGCAGCAGGCCATAGGATGCCGCCAGCATGATCTCGAAGAAGACGAAGAGATTGAACAGGTCGCCCGTCAGGAACGCGCCGTTGAGGCCGGCGATCAAGAGCTGGAACAGCGAATGAAAGTGATGGCCGGCGGTGTGCCAGCGGGCGATCGAATAGACCTGGGCCGCAAGCGCCAGGCCGCTCGTCAGGCAGAGCATCAGCGCCGATAGCCGGTCGAGAACCAGAACGATCCCGAACGGCGCCGGCCAGTTGCCGAGCTGGTAGACGCTTGTGCCGGCAAGGAAGCCTTCGGTCGAGGCGGCTGCGCGCATCAGCACCATCGAGAGCACGAAAAGGACAAGCGTCGAGACGAAGCCCATGACGCCCTTGGCCATGCGGTTGCGCTCGTCGATCGGGATCATCGCCGCGCCGACCATCAACGGGATAAGGATGGGCAGGATGATGAGGTGGTGCAGCCAATTACTCACTGCGCTGCTCCCTTCCGTCGACATGGTCGGTGCCGGTGAAGCCGCGCGAGGCGAGCAGCACGACGAGGAAGAGCGCCGTCATGGCAAAGCCGATGACAATGGCGGTCAGCACCAGGGCCTGCGGCACCGGATCGGTATAGCGCGAGAGATCGCCGACGCCGCCGGGTTCCAGAATGGGAGGCGCGTTCACGCGCAACCGGCCCATGCTGAAGATGAACAGATTGACGGCATAGGAGAGCAGCGACAGACCGATGATCACCTGATAGGTGCGCGGTCGAAGCAGGAGGTAGACGCCTGAAGCGGTGAGGACGCCGATGGCGGCAGACAGGATGATCTCCATTACTTCGCCTCCTTTGCGGCGCGAAGGGCGCGGGCATGGGCACGCGGCGCGCGGATCGACTGGTGCGCGAGCGCGATCAGGATGAGGACCGTTGCCCCGACCACCAGCGAGAAGACACCGAGGTCGAAGAAGATCGCGCTTGCCAGCGGGATCTTCCCGATGATCGGCAAGGCGACGTATTGCGCATGCGAGGTCAGGAACGGATAGCCGAACAGCCACGACCCGATGCCGGTTGCCGCCGCGACGATGATGCCGATGCTCATCCAGCGAAGCGGGTGGATGCGCAGCCGCTCCTCGACCCAACGCGTGCCTCCGGACATGTATTGCAGGATGAAGCCGATCGACATGGCGATGCCGGCGGCAAAGCCGCCGCCCGGCAGGTCATGGCCGCGCAGGAAGAAATAGGCCGCCAGCATGCCGCTGACCGGGAACATCCAGCGCATGATCACCGAGGGAACAAACAGATATTCAGCGACGCTGTCGCCCTTGGCGCGGTCGGGATGATCGTCGTCGAAGGCATTCTGCACCTGCTGCTGTTCCGGCGCCTCCAGGCTGTCGGCCTGCGGACGGAAGCGCAGCAGAAGGGCAAAGACGGTCAGTGCGACGATGGCCAGCACCGCGATCTCGCCGAGCGTGTCGAAGCCTCGGAAGTCGACGAGGATGACGTTGACGACATTGGTGCCGCCGCCTTCCTTGTAGGCGCGCTCGAGGAAATAGCTGGCGATGGTTTCCGGCATCGGTCGGGTCATCACCGTATAGGCGATCAGCGCCACGCCGCCGCCTGCCACAAGGGCAAGCACAAAGTCGCGCAGGCGCCGCAGGCGCACCCGCAGCGAAAGCAGTTCGGATTCCTGGGTGTCCTCGATGCGCTTGGGCAGCCAGCGCAGGCCGAGCAGGATCAGCACCGTCGTGACGATCTCGACGAGGAGCTGGGTGACGGCAAGGTCGGGTGCCGACAGCCACACGAAGGTGATGCAGGTGACGAGACCGGCGCCGCCGAGTAGCACGAGGGCCGCCAGCCGGTGGAACTTCGCCTGGTAGGCGGCACCGACGGCGCAGGCGATGCCGATCGCCCAGAGAAGCGCAAAGGCCGGATCGATGCCACGGACCAGAAGCGGGGGCAGCTCGTAGTGGTTGAGCAGCAGCGGCAGGGCACCGGCCATGATCGCGACGAAGACGAGGAAGCGCATCTGCGGCTGCAGCCGGCGCGTGCCGAGCCTCTGTTCGAGCGAACGCGCCCATTTCCACGAGAGCGTGACCAGGACGCGCTCAAAGATACGCTGGCCGTGCAGCAGACGGAAGACCGGCGGTCCCTCGGTGCTGGTCGCCAGATAGTTGCGCATCAGGAAATAGAGACCGATACCGCCGAGAAGCGCCACGAAGCTCATGATCAGCGGCAGGTTCCAGCCGTGCCAGACCGAAAGGCTGTATTGCGGCGTGCTGGCGCCGAGGATGGACACGACGGCGGTGTGCAGGAACGGACCGATCGTGATCGCCGGAATGATGCCGACGACGAGGCAGGCGAGCACGAGGAATTCGATCGGTGCGCGCATCCAGCGCGGCGGCTCGTGCGGGATCTTCGGCAGGTCGCTCGGCGTCTTGCCGAAGAACACGCTGTGGATGAAGCGCAGCGAGTAGGTGACGGCAAACATGCCGGCAAGGGTGGCGACGTAGGGCGTGATCGTGTCGAGCAGGTTGGCCTGATGCGTCTCGATCGCCTCGGCGAAGAACATCTCCTTGGAGATGAAGCCGTTGAGCAGCGGCACCCCGGCCATGGCGGCGCTCGCGACCATCGCGAGCATGGCGGTCCCGGGCATATAGCGTATCAGTCCGCCGAGCTTGCGCATGTCGCGCGTCCCGGTTTCATGGTCGATGATGCCGGCCGCCATAAACAGCGATGCCTTGAAGGTCGCGTGGTTGACGATGTGGAAGACGGCGGCGACGGCGGCGAGCGGACTGCCGAGGCTGAGCAGCACCGTGATCAGCCCGAGATGACTGATGGTCGAATAGGCGAGCAGCCCCTTCAGATCCTGTTGGAAAATCGCGAAATAGGCGCCGAGAAGCAGCGTCGTCAGGCCGGCGAGCCCGACGATCCAGAACCAGGCCTCGGTGCCGGCCATCACAGGCCAGAACCGCACGAGAAGGAAAACGCCCGCCTTCACCATCGTCGCCGAATGCAGGTAGGCGGAAACAGGCGTTGGTGCGGCCATCGCGTGCGGCAGCCAGAAATGGAACGGAAACTGCGCGCTCTTGGTCAGGGCGCCGAGCAGGATCAGCACCAATGTCGCCAGATAGAGCGGGTGCTCGCGGATCATGTCGCCAGAGGCGAGCACGACGTCGAGATCGTAGCTGCCGACGATGCGGCCCATGATCAACAGGCCGACCAGCATGCAGAGCCCGCCCATGCCGGTCATCGTCAGCGCCATGCGCGCGCCGTCGCGAGCGTGGGCATTGTGATGCCAATAGCCGATAAGCAGGAAGGAGACGATGCTCGTCAGCTCCCAGAAAACCGCAAGCAAGATCAGGTTGCCGGAAAGAACGACGCCCAGCATCGATCCCATGAAGGCGAGGAACAGGGCAAAGAAGCGCGGCACCGGATCTTCCGCCGCCATGTAATAGCGGGCGTAGAGCACGACGAGCACGCCGATCGCGGTCACCAGCACCGTGAACAGCCAGGCAAAGCCGTCCATCCTCAAGGTGAAGTTGAGGCCGAGTTCCGGTATCCAGGCCAGTTCATAGCGAAGAACGCCGCCAGATGTGACGAAGGGGTAGAGGCCGGCCGCAATCAGGAAGCAGAGAAGCGCGATTGCGCCTGCGAACCAGGCTGTGGCGCCGCGTTGATCGGGCGGAAAGAAGATTGCAATGAGGCTTCCCGCGAACGGGGCTAGGATGAAGACAGAAAGCAATTTCCCCGCGTATTCGATCGTACCGTTCCCTTCTCTTGGGCATAATGGAGATTGGGTGCCGAAGCCCCTCAAGGACCATCGCTGATGCAACGGTCGCAGACGATGCCGTCACAGTCCGCTTAGCGGTAACAGCCGTATGTTTTTATGACGATTTTCCCGGGGGCTGCCAAGCCTCGATGGTGGGAAAAATGTGAGATTGCGTCATTTTTGACCAGCTCGGGCACGTGCCGAACCGTCGCGGGCGGATAGCGGCGATGTCAGGCCGCCTGCCACCTGCGCTCGAAAACAAAGGTGGCGAGATCGTTGGCGCTCATCGGCCGGGCAAAGGCATAACCCTGCAGGCCATGACAACCAAGCTCCTGCAGCATGCGGGCATGCTCGAGCGTTTCGACGCCCTCAGCGATCACTTCGATGCCGAGCGACGTGCCGATATCGATGATCGATTCGACGAGGCGCTTTTCGGTCGGCGAATCCAGGATCGGCAGAATCAGCTGGCGATCGATCTTCAGGCGCCGCGGGGTCAGCTTCAACAGGCTGAGGATCGAGGCATAGCCGGTGCCAAAATCGTCGATCTCGATATCGATGCCGAGTTCCTTGATTCGGCGAATGTTCGACAGCACGGTGATGTCGCTCTCGTCGAAGGAGATCGACTCCAGAAGCTCGAAGGAAAGGCGGCCGCGCGGGATCTGCAATTGTTCGAGACGGTCGATCAGCCCTTCATCGTGCAGACGCGCATAGGAGAGGTTGACCGAAACCTTCGGGATATGGATGCCGTTGGCCTGCCAGCGGTAGATCTGGAACAGCGCCTGCTCCAGGATCACCTGGTCGATGGACGCGACGACGTTGATGTCTTCGGCGGTCTTGAGAAAGGTGTGCGGACCCAGCAACCCCTTGGTCGGGTGGTCCCAGCGCGCGAGCGCTTCGACGCCGATGACCTCAAGGGTGCTCGGACAGAATTGCGGCTGGAAATGCGCGATGAATTCCTTGTGTTCCAAGCCGCGAAGGATTTCGTCGGCGGTCTGCTTGGTCTTGAACACGGCGGTCTTCAGATCGCCGGTGAAGGTTTCGTGCCGGTTGCGACCGCGGCGCTTGGCCTCGTAAAGGGCGATATCGGCATTGACGAGGATCTGGGACAGATCGTCGGTCGGTCGGGCTTGAGCGGCTATGCCGATGCTGACTCCGATGCGGCATTCCTGGTCCTTGTAGCGAACCGGAACGCTCATCGCCTCGATGATGCAGGACGCGAGCCGCGCGTCGGGCTCGGTGCTGTCTTCCGGGCGGACGATGACGAACTCGTCGCCGCCGATGCGGGCGACGAAGTCCTTCTCCTTGGCGTTGGTCCGCAGCAGCTCGGCGGCGTGGCGCAGGATTTCGTCGCCTGCGGCGTGACCGAGCGTATCGTTGATCTGCTTGAACCGATCGAGATCCATGTGGAAGATGCTGAGCCTTGCCTCGGCATCGAAATGCTGGCTTCTGTCTGCAAGCACCTGGTCGAGAAACCGGCGGTTGGGCAGGCCGGTCAGCGGATCGTGCAGGGCATTGAATTCCATGCGGTGGCGAGCTGCTTCCAGTTCGGCGCTATGGGCTTCTGCCTGCCGCTTGGCTTCCGACAGCGTGGCACGGGTCTGGATGTCGGCAGTCACGTCCCAGTTGACGCCGACGAACTTCTTGCGCCCATCGGCGCCGTCATAGGCCGAGCCAACCGCACGGATATGGCGCACGGTGTCATCCGGCAGCCGCACCCGAAACTCGGAATTGTAGGAGGCGCCCGAGCGAAGTGCTTCGGCAAACTCCTCCTCGGCATGAGCGACATCGTCGGGATGCAGCGTCGACTTCCAGTCGTCATAGGCCTGACGGACAGATCCCGTCTTGCCGTAGAGTTCCTTCATCCGCTCGTCCCAGAGCAGTTTGCCGCTGGCAATGTCGAGTTCCCAGATGCCGATCTCCGAGGTGTCGAGGGCGATCTTCAGGCGATGCGACAGTTCCTGCAATTGCGCCTTGCTCTGCCTGAGGGCGCGGATGTTGTTCTGGCGCTCGCTCATCAACCGGCCGGTCAGGAGCATCGGCAGGACGATCATCAGTCCGCCGGCGACAATCAGCGCGCGGATGAGCCAGGCGTTGCGCGCGGTGTGCGGCCAACCGCCCTTGGGAATGGCAGCGATGTGCCAGGAGCCTCCCGGCAATAGGACCGTCATCTCCACCGGGGACTGATCGAAGACCTTGGCATTCCCGTAGAAGGCCGTACCGTCGCTGCCCGTCCCGTCGCGGCCGGTGATGGCGATATCGATGCCGAGCGAGGGGGAGAAGAGGCCGCTGTCATTGTAGAGACGATCGACGTCGATGACTGCCGAGACGATGCCCCAGAAGCGGTTGCTGCCGCCGCCCGCTTCGATCGAGACCGGAAAACGACCGATCAGCCCGCGCCCGCCCTGCACCAGATCCACAGGGCCGGCCAGAACCATCTTGCCGGTATCCCTCACCTTCATGACGGCGGCGCGCTGCGCCTCGTTCTTGCGGTAGTCGAGCCCGATCGCCTTTTCGTTGCCTTGCATGGGAAAGGCCATGCGCACGATGAGGTCGGGTGCGGCGGCGATGCTGCGCAATTGGGAGCGTTCGGTGAAGATGCTGCGCGAAAGAGCGGCGAAGCGCTGCTGCCCCATGCCCGGCTCGGTGACAATGGTTCCGATCAGGCCCCGCACGAGCTGGATGTTGCCGTTGATGCTGGCTTCAAGCTTGGAGCGGATCGGGTTGAGTTCGTCGGCGACCTGTGAACGCACGCGCGCTTCGGAGACCACCTGGTTCTGGTTGTCTGCGAGGATGCCAGCCACCAGAACGACGAGAGAGGCGATGATCGCGGGAAGGTAGTTCGGCGTCAGAAACCCGGAGAGTTTCTTTTTCCCGAGATCGAAGGCATGTCTGGCAGGCACAAGATCACCCCGGCGGCATCAGAAGGATACGAAACGACCGGGATGATCCCAAATTGGTATTAACAATTATTGTTTTAGTTCCGGCTTTTATGCTCGCACGGGGTCATTTTGCGGCCTTGCGCTCGGGCAGTTTCTTGTGCTTGGTTTCGGCAAGGGATTCCAGTTCGCCTTCGGTCATGGATTTCTCCATCTCGCGCGACGCACCCTTGAGTTCGGATTTCTTCATGTCTCCACGTTTGGCGGCAAGTGCTGCGCCGGCCGCTTTCTGCTGTGCCTTGGATTTTGCAGGCATGTCGCATCTCCTTGCGGGTGTTCGAACAGCTCAAACGCAGGCTGAACGGACCGGTTCCCCGCGATGGATCACGATTTGCTCTCGATCATCGCCTGCAATGTCTCCAGGCGGTCGGCCTCATGAGGGAGCTTGTCCTGTCGCAGCCGCGCGATACGGGGAAAGCGCATGGCAACGCCAGATTTGTGCCGCGTCGAGCGGTTGAGGCCTTCGAACGCGACCTCGACAACGAAGCCGAAATCGTGATCGGCTCGCACTGCCCGCACCGGACCGAAGCGCTCGGTGGTATTGTCCCTGACGAAGCGGTCGAGAATTTCCAGTTCGGCATCGGTGAAGCCGAAATAGGCCTTGCCCACCGGCACCAGCGTTTCCACGCCGTCGACCTCGGTCCAGACGCCGAAGGTGAAATCGGAATAGTAGCTGGAGCGCTTGCCGTGGCCGCGCTGGGCATACATCAGTACGGCGTCGACATTGTAGGGCGCGCGCTTCCACTTGAACCACGGACCCTTGGCCCGGCCGGCGGTATAGGGCGAATCCAGTCGCTTCAGCATGATGCCTTCGATGACGGGATCGGGCGGCTCGGACCGCAGCTGGTCCAGCTCTTCCCAGGAGGAAAACGGCACGAGCGGCGACAGGTCGAAATGCTGCGGCGAAGCCCGTTCGACGAGGTCGCTCAGCAGCGCCCGTCGCGCCAGGAAGGCTTCTGCCCGAACGTCGGTTTCGCCCGAAAAGAGGACGTCGTAGGCGCGGATGAAGGCGGGGTATTCGTCGAGCATCCTGCGGCTGACGGCCTTGCGGTTGAGCCGCTGCTGCAGGTCGGAAAAGGTCTGGGTGGCGCGGTTGGTGCGGGCGGTGCCGCCGACCAGCAGTTCGCCGTCGATGATGCCGGAAAAGTCGGCGGCCTCCAAGACGTCGGGGAAGGCGCCGGAGACTTCGTCGCCGCTGCGCGAATAGAGCCTTCTCGTCCCGCCGATATTGGCGAGTTGCACACGGATGCCGTCCCACTTCCATTCCGCGGCAAAATCCTTCGGGTCGAGCCCATCGAGATCGCCTTCACCGACGGGGGTGGCCAGCATCACCGAATGGAAGACGGCGGGCGTCGACAGCGCGGGCCTTTCCGCCTCGCCGGTCAGCCATTGGAACAGCGGCAGATAGGGTGGGGCGAGCCCATGCCAGAGCGTCTCGATCTCGGTGACGTCCTTGCTGCCCATCTCGGCCAGCGCCTGCTTGGCAAGCTTGGCCGAGACACCGATGCGCAGGCCGCCGGTCACGAGTTTCAGAAAGGCGAAGCGCGCCGACGTATCGAGCCGGTCGAGCATGTCGCGAACGACGCTGCGCACGTTGGCGCGGCCGGTCGTCTGCAGCTTCTCGATGGCGTCACCCAGCGGAATGTCGTCCGGTACAACGTCTTCCGGCGGCTCCCAGACCAACGACACCGTTTCGGCGAGGTCGCCGACATAATCGTAGGAATAGCGAAACAACACTTCGTCCATGCGCTCGAGCAGGAGGTCACGGATCATCGCCGGCTTGACGGTGGCGAGCGACAGGGTGCCGGCGATGGCCGCCAGCGCATAGCCGCGATCCGGATCAGGCGCGGATCGGAAGTAGTCCGCCAGCAGCCGGATCTTGGCGTTGCGCTGCGGCGTCAGGACGAGGCGGTCGAGCAGTTCGGCGAAGGCCTTCATCGCTCATTCCCCCTCGTCGTCGTAGCCGACGAGATGCAAGGGCCGCGCGGCGATGCCCTCAAGCTCACACCAGCGCACCAGCGCCTCCTCGCGGCCATGGGTGACCCAGACCTGCGCGGGGGCGATCTCGCGGATCGTTTGCGTGAGTTCAGGCCAGTCGCAATGGTCGGAGATGACCAGCGGCAGCTCGACGCCGCGCTGCTTGGCGCGCTGCCGGATCATCATCCAGCCCGAGGCGAAGATCGCCAGGGGATCGACGAAGCGCCGGGCCCAGCGGTCGGCAAAGGCGGCGGGTGGGCCGATGACGACTGTGCCGGCAAAGTCCTGCTTCTCGTCGGCGGCAAGCGTTGCCGGGCGGAGTTCGCCGAGGTCGATGTCTTCGCTCCGATAGTAGTCGCAGAGTTTCTGCAGGGCGCCGTGGATGTAGATCGGCTGGTCGTAGCCCTGCTCGCGCAGAAGCGCGATCACCCGTTGCGCCTTGCCGAGCGCATAGGCGCCGACGACATGGGTGCGCTCGGGAAATTGCTTCAGCGACGTCAGCAGCTTGCGCATTTCGGTGCGGTCGTCAGGGTGGTGGAAGACCGGCAGGCCGAAGGTCGCCTCGGTGATGAAGACGTCGCAGGGCACCGGTTCGAACGCCAGGCAGGTCGGGTCGCGGCGGCGTTTGTAATCGCCCGACACGACGATGCGCGTGCCCTTGGACATCACCGAAATCTGCGCCGAGCCGAGAACATGGCCGGCCGGGTGAAAACGTACCTCGACGCCATTGACGGTTATCGTCCCGCCCAGGGCTACGGCCTGGCTGGTGCCGCAAAAGCCTTCGCCGTAACGGATGCGCATGATGTCGAGGGTTTCGCGGGTGGCGAGCACCTGGCCGTGGCCAGAACGGGCATGGTCGGAATGGCCGTGGGTGATCAGCGCGCGATCGACCGGCTGCACCGGATCGATGTAGAAATCCCCGATCTCGCAGTAGAGACCTTTGGGAGCGGGATAGAGCAGGGCGTCCGGTTTCATGCCCTTAGAGATAGCTGGCGGAAACGGATCCGCCAGCCATGGCTGCAAAGTTTTTCGAACGGTCGGCAATGCCGGTCCGTTCGATATGGCATCAGCCGTTCAGTGCCAGCGTGTCGCCGATCAGCTTGAGCGTTCTGGCCGCGTCGATGTCGATGCAGGCCTTCTGGCTCGGCAGGTTGTCCCAAGGGCTTGGCGGGAACAACCGGCTGTCGGGCTTCTGGATCGTCTGGCCATCGGCAATGCCGCCACAGACGACGCGGATGACTCCGCTGCGAACCTTGAACAGATCCGGCGCCACGACATAGGCGCAGGCGCAGCTGTCGTGCACCACCATGCCATCGGGCACATGCTGCTCGTAGAAGGTGATGTAGAACTGCGAGATGTCCGAAAGCAGCTTCGCCGGCGCTCCGCCGCGCTCGGCGATGTCGGCAAGCATCGCCTTGGTCATAACCGTCTTGGTGGTGACGTCGAGACCGACGACGGTCACCGGCCACGGTGCCGTCATGACGACGTCGGCAGCCTCGGGGTCACCGTGGATGTTGGCTTCGGCAGCCGGCGTGATGTTGCCGTTGACGTCGAAGGCGCCGCCCATGATCACGACTTCGCGCACCAGCGGCGCAAAGTCCGGATCTTCGCGCAGTGCCAATGCCAGGTTGGTCATGCGACCGACGGCAATCAGCGTAACTTCGCCGGGGTTGGCGCGCACGGTGTCGATGATGAAGCGGTGCGCCGAACGCGGATCGACCGGCAGGTCGATCGTCTCGGGCACGTCAATGTTGCCGAGGCCGTCATCGCCATGGATGAAGGTCGGCCAGCCGACATGCGGCCGGTCCGGATTGAAGGTCTTGTCGAGACCCTTGGCGACCGGCGCCTTTATGCCCCACTCACGCTTCAGGAACAGCGCGTTGCGCGTCGTCGTTTCGACCGAGGCGTTGCCGAAGACCGTGGTGATGCCGATGAGATCGATATCCGGGTGGCGGTGGAGGAAGAGCAGGGCCATCGCATCGTCGATGCCCGGATCCGTATCAAAGATAACCTTGTGCATGTGTTCTTCTTTTCTTTTTCTTGCGTTTGACGGGTCGCAATGGAGGCAAGATGCCCGCGAAAGTCAATCGGTGATCGATCCCAGCCGGGCATGCCTGACGGCAAAGCTGATGACGCCTCCGGCATGAACCGTGTTGTTTTCGATCACCCAACCGCCGAACCCGCTTAAACTTTCCGAAAGGTCGAGCGCTTATCCTTGCCAGGCGCCTTCGGGCTTTTGTTTCAGTTCCTGTCATGACAGCGGAGCCATTCTCGTGAAGGCTATTCTCGGCAAGTTGCGCCCATCGAAGAGGCTGGTCGTCATCCTTGCCGCCGCATTCGGCGTGTCGGCCGCCTCAGGTGCTGCCGCCGTCTATGTCGGCCGCGACGCGCTGATGGAGCAGATGTCGAAGCCTGCCACCTCCGGTCTCGAATGCACGCTGGTCAGGACCGTCAAGCTCGGCCATCACGGTCAGCGCTGGGTTCGCATGCACATCAAGACGGACCGTGCCGATGGCGAGGCACGCATGCGCACGGCGCTGCGCGTGGTCGGCGCGCTGTCGAAGTCGGAAAAGGCAGATCTCTATCAGGTGGTCGTTCTCGATGCTGCCGGGCCGGAAGAGCGGGCTGCGGTGCGTGGCTCCGCGATCGGGGCGCAAGTTCTTTTCGCACCGGGTCCGCAAAGCGTGCCGGGCATGGATGAGCCTTTCCGCGCGTCCTACAATGATGGCACGGCCAACTCGGCCGGTTTCTTTCACGGCAACACGGTCGATCTTTCGGTTGCCGATATCGGTGGAATGATGGCCGGTATGGACGATCGTTCGCCCTGCATCGATCCGAACGCAATTGCTGTCGAGGGCGAGGCAGCGCCCGAAGCCGCCGCGGCAGAGCACAAGGCCGAGAGCGCCGAGGCGCCTGCCGGCCACTGAGAGGCCGATGGCACGATCGGACGCGTCGCCGGCAAATTCACCATCGACAACGGAAAAAGCCCGCCGCAATCGCGCCGGGCTCTTTGTTTCGTGCCGTTGTGGCCCTGATCAGTCGGCCTTGTTGCGGCGCGCCGGGAACAGGATGATGTCGCGGATCGACGGTGCATTGGTGAGCAGCATGATCAGGCGGTCGACACCGATGCCGAGGCCACCTGCCGGCGGCATGCCCTGGTCGATGGCATCAAGGAACTCGTCGTCGAGCTGCTTGGCCTTCTCGCCGCGCGCATGCGCCTGCTCCAGCTGCTCGACCATGCGGGCGCGCTGCTCTTCCGGATCGTTGAGCTCGGAAAACGCGTTGCCGAGTTCCCAGGTGTTGCAATAGGTCTCGAAGCGCTCGACGAGGCGCGGCTCGCCCGGAACTTCCTTGGCAAAGGGCGAGATGTCCTTCGGGAAATGGGTCACGTGCGACGGCTGGATCAGCGTCGGCTCGACCTTCTCTTCGAAGACGAAGGCGAGGCATTCGCCCCAGGTCCAGTCCTTCTCGACTTCGAAACCGGCTGCCTTGGCGGCAACGCGGGCTTCCTCGTCGGTCTTCATCGCCAGGAAATCGATGCCGGTCGCTTCCTTGACGGCATCCGGCATCGGCACGCGACGGAATGGACCCTTGAAGGAGATTTCCTTGTCGCCGAACATGAATTCGGTCGAGCCGTGGATCGACAGAGCGAGCTTCTCAAACAGCCGCTCGACGAGGTCCATGATGTCCTCGTAGTCGGCGTAGGCCCAGTAGCACTCCATCATGGTGAATTCGGGATTATGCCGCGTTGACACGCCTTCGTTGCGGAAGTTGCGGTTGATCTCGAACACCTTGTCGGTCAGGCCCGATACCAGCGTGCGCTTCAGGTACAGTTCCGGCGCGATGCGCAGGTACATGTCGAGCTTCAGCGTGTTGTGGTGGGTCTTGAACGGTTCGGCCGTGGCACCGCCATAGACCGAATGCAGCATCGGCGTCTCGACTTCCATGAAGCCGTCGTCTTCCATGAAGCGGCGGATACCGGAGACGATCCTGCTGCGCTGCTGGAAGCGGAGTTTGGATTCCTCGTTGGTCATGATGTCGAGGTGGCGCTTGCGGTAGCGCAGCTCGATGTCGGAGAGGCCATGCCACTTCTCGGGCATCGGCAGCAGCGACTTCGTCAGCATGGTGATCGCCTGCGCGTTGATCGTCAGCTCACCACGCTTGGTGCGGCGCACGACACCGGTGACGCCGATGATGTCGCCGATGTCGATCATCGGCAGGAGCGCACGGGCGTCTTCCGGCGTGGTGTCCTTGTGGCTGAAGATCTGGATCTTGCCGGAGGCGTCATGGATGTCCATGAACATGCCGGAGTTGCGCGACGAGTAGACGCGGCCGGCGACCGTGACGACGTCCTGCGTCTCGGTGTCGAGCTCCAGGTTCTCGTACTTCGCTGCCAGCTCGGCATTGGTCATCGTGCGGTGGAAATGCGCCGGATAGACGTCGCCGATCTGTTCGCGCAGCAGCTTCAACTTCTGCGCGCGCACTTCCGTCACGTCGGAGGAGAGGGCTGTTGTCTCGGTCTTGTCGTTCATCGTCCTGTCCTTACTTTCCGCTGCCGGCCATCGAGGCGGCGACCTGACCTGCAACCTTCAACCGCTGGCGCACGACCGAGCGGCCGAGCAGTTCCATGCTGTCGAAGAGCGGCAGGGAGCGCGACGAGCCGGAAACCGCGACAAACAGCGGTGCCAGCACGACCTTGAGCTTCTTGCCCATGCGGTCAGCGATCGCGCGCAGTTCCGCCTCGATCGTTTCCTTGTTCCATTCGAGGATCTTTTCCAGGTCCGGCTGGACCGTGTTGAAGATCTCGACCAGTTCTTCCGGGCTCGACTTGATCTTGGCGAAGGCCGCCGGCTCGAGGCCAAGGTCGGACTTCAACAGGAAGTCGGCAAGTGCCGGCAGTTCGCCGAGCTTGGAGATGCGCGACTGCGACAGCTTCAGGCCCTGCTTCAGGCGATCGTTCTCCGACGCCCAGGCCAGCACCCGGCCGAGGAACTCGTCGTCGCTCAGCTTCTCGCGGATCCAGCGGCCGTTCAGCCAGTCGAGCTTCTGGATGTCGAAGATCGCGCCCGACTTCGACAGGTTGTCCGGGTCGAACTTTTCGGCAAGCTCGGCCATGGTCATCAGCTCCTCGCCTTCGGCGATCTGGATGAAGAACAGGCCGAGGAAGTTCATCAGCGCTTCCGGCAGGTAGCCGAGCGCCGAATAATAGGAGATCGAGGTTGGGTTCTTGCGCTTCGACAGCTTCGACTTGTCGGCATTGCGCATCAGCGACAGGTGCATGAACACCGGCGGCGTCAGGCCGAGATATTGATAGATCAGGATGTGCTTCGGCACCGAGGCCAGCCACTCCTCGCCGCGCGCGACGTGGGTGATCTTCATCAGATAGTCGTCGACGACGTTTGCCATGTGATAGGTGGGCATGCCGTCGGCCTTGAGCAGAACCTGCATGTCGACCGAATCCCACGGGATCTCGACGTCGCCATAGACGCCGTCGGTGAACTTGCAGGAGCCCTCGGTCGGGATCTTCATGCGCACGACGTGCGGCTCGCCGGCGTCGACGCGGCTGGTCACTTCTTCGGCGGAAAGCGTCAGGCAGTGGCCGTCATATTTCGGCTGCTTGCCGGCGGCGCGCTGGGCCTCGCGCATCTGCTCCAGCCGCTCGGGCGTGCAGAAACAGCGGAAGCCGTGGCCGTTCTTCTCGATCTGGCGGACGTAGTCGAGGTAGATGTCCTTGCGGTCGCTCTGGCGATAGGGGCCGTAGGGGCCGCCGACGTCAGGGCCTTCGGACCATTCCAGCCCGCACCATTTCAGCGCATCCAGCACCTTCTGCTCGAACTCCGGCGTCGAGCGCGTGGCGTCGGTATCTTCGATCCTGAGGATGAAGGTGCCGCCGTGCTTCTTTGCGAAGAGGTAGTTGAACAGTGCGATATAGGCGGTGCCGACATGCGGCTCGCCGGTGGGGGAGGGTGCGATGCGTACCCGAACTGCTGAATCTGCCATGGTCTTTGCCCGTTTGACGTGCTTCTCGCCCCTTGCCGGAAGACAAGTCCGGCCGCCGGGCGCGCATTTTATGGGAAGGAAAGGCCCGTAGGGGTGCCGCACAAGCGGTATCGGCGGGCTTTCCAGTCGGCTCGCGTGAGACCATAGAACATGGGGCATGTCAACGGAAAGTGGATCACGCCACTTTTTGTTGACACTGCCGATGGCTGGTTATATTGAACCGTAAGGTTATTTAACTGAAAGGTTTTTTAGAAAATGCCGGAAGATCGCCTGTCGACCACGCTTTCAGCCCTCGCCGATCCGACGCGCAGGGCCATCCTTGCCCGGCTCTCTCTCGGCGAGGCTTCGGTCGGCGAACTGGCGGAGCCGTTCGAGATGAGCCTGCCGGCCGTTTCCAAACACTTGAAAGTCCTCGAGCGCGCCGGATTGATCAGCCGCGGCCGCGAGGCGCAGTGGCGCCCCTGCCGACTTGAAGCCGCACCCTTGCGCGACGTCAACAGCTGGCTCGATAGCTACCGCGGTTTCTGGGAAGAGAAGTTCGATCGTCTCGACGCCTATCTGCAGGAGTTGCAAAAGGTGGATCCGGACGCAGAGACGAACTGATTTCAGCGATCTTGCCGGCGCAAACCGGCTGCGCTACACATCCCGTGTCGAAAAAGGCAGGACCGGATATGGTAAGCCCGGTCCCTTCGCGAGGCTGTCCCAGTCCTTGCGAAGCTCTGCTCGAACCTGATCGTTCGAACCCGCGGCGTGGTTCCGATGCATCCGCATCGGTCCGCGGCGGGGTGTATCCGGATCAGACGCAGTCCGCCGCGTTTCTCAAAACACGGAGACTGCATATGCGACTGAATCATCTCGATCTTCACAGCCCCGTCGTTGCCGAAACGGCGAGTTTCTTCATCGACCATCTCGGCTTCATGCTCGTTGAAACGCGCGGCAAGGACGCCTTTTATCGCCTCGCCGACGAGGCCGGCATGGTGCTCGTGATCAGCCCGCCGATTGCCAGGCTCGGCGGTGGCGACCAGGTCAGCCTCGGCCTGCAGACCTATCATGTCGGCTTCCTGCTGTCTGAGAGGACAGAGGTCGAGGATGCCTATCGACGTATCCTGCCGACGGGCATCCGCATGACCGATCCGGAAGAGCGGCATGGGGCCTATGTCTTCTATATGGTCGTCCCCGGCAACATCCTGGTGGAGGTCGGCCACCGTCCCGGCGCCTGACGTCCACCGGAACGATCGACCGGGTGATGCGTTACCCGTTCGAGAGGCGCGGGCTGTGCCAATCGGACATGACGGAGGTGGAGAACACGGGAATTTTTCCGATTTCTTCCCGTGGCCAACGAAATGGCAGTCGAGCTCCCTGACCCGTCCGGCTTGTGCCCTCGCAAACGCTTGCAGCAAGGTTGCCTGCATCCCTCGTGATGCAGGCTTTTTTTTGTGGAGTTCACGAAAAAGGCGGAGCCATGTAGCCCCGCCCTTTTGCTTTTCGACAATGGCCTCAGATCACTGCGGCTTGCCGGCGGCCTTCTTTCGCAGCCGCGCATTGCGAGCCACCATGTTGAGAACCTCGACCAGGGCCGAAAAGGCCATGGCGGCATAGATGTAGCCCTTCGGCACGTGCAAGCCCATGCCTTCGGCGATCAGCGTCGTGCCGATCATCAGGAGGAAGGCGAGCGCCAGCATGACGATCGTCGGGTTCCTTTCGATGAAGTTGGCAAGCGGGTTTGCAGCAACGAGCATCACCGTGACGGCGGCGAGAACGGCGATGACCATGATCGGCAGATGCGGCGTCATGCCGACGGCGGTAATGATGCTGTCGACCGAGAAGACCAGGTCGAGCAGCAGGATCTGGCCGATCGCCGCACCGAAGCTGTTGATCGCCGACGAGGCGATGAAATCCTCGCCATGGTCGGCCGGGTCGACATTGTGATGGATTTCCTTGGTTGCCTTCCAGACGAGGAACAGGCCGCCGGCGATCAGGATCAGGTCCTTCCAGGAGAAGCCATGTCCGAAGACCTCGAAGACGGGCGTCGTCAGCTTGACGATCCACGCGATGGTGCCGAGCAGAGCGAGGCGCATGACGAGCGCCAGGCCGATGCCGATGCGGCGGGCCTTTTCACGGTGTTCGGGCGGCAGCTTGTTGGTGAGGATCGAGATGAAGATCAGATTGTCGATGCCGAGAACCACCTCCATGACAACCAGTGTTATGAGGGCAACCCAGGCGGCCGGGTCCTGGGCTAGCAGCATTAAATCCTGCATCAGCGATCTTTCCTTGTCTCGGTGGCGCGTCGTCGCGCAAGAATCGCGGCAGTATTTAAGCAACTATGCGAGAGTGACAAGCGCCGCCGGGCGTTTGCGGCGGCGCTTTACCGTTTACGGTTTGATCGGGATCCACATTTCCACAACGCCCATGCCCGAATGCGGGTCGAAGCGCTCGTCATAGCGCTCGATCAGATCGGGCGTTTCACCGTGCTGAAGGCCGGACTCCGGCAACCAGGTGCCGAAGATCCGGTGGGCGGTCGTCGCGATCGATGAAATATGGCCGCGGTGCAGGAACACGGCATAGCGCTGCTTCGGCAGTTTGATCGTCGTAAAGCCGGCGGGCAGGGCGCCTGCATCGTCGATTTCGACTGCCGCCATATAGTGAAAGCTGCCTGCTTCACTGTCGTTCTGGCTGCAGACGCCATAGGCGATGTTGCCCTTCTGCCCTCGGATGTTGCCGAAGTGGGTGTTGAAGCGTTGCCAGAGCGAAGGAATGCCTTCGGTGCGGCCGTAGGCATAGGTTTCACCAAGGCCGGCGAGAAGCAAGGCCGGGCTGTCTTCGAAGCGCGGCGGGTCCAGTTTGAGGAGGCGGGTGTCGTCCATTCTGATTGGCTCCGTCAGTGCGATGTTGCCGAAGTGCCCTTGCTTGCGCACGGTCTCCGGCGTTACGCCGAACTGCTCGCGAAAGGCACGGGTGAAGGCCTCGTGCGAGCCGTAGCCTGCTTCGAGGGCCACCGCGAGAATGCTGGAGGAGCCGTCGGCAAGGCTTTGCGCAGCGCCGCTCAGGCGCCGTGCGCGGATATAGGCGCTGATGGAGTAACCCGTCACCAGTCCGAAGACGCGTGACAGGTGAAAGCGCGACAGGCCGGCGGCCTCAGCGATCTCTTCCAGCGATATATCGCTCGCGAAATGGCTCTCGATGAACCAGATCGCCCTTCCGATGGCACTCATGATCACTCCCGTGGCAGACACCCATGCTCATAGGGTTTTGCTGGAAGGCGTGCTTGATCGCAATTGCTGGATTGAAGAGTGAGGCGGCCGAATGTGCGTTCGTCTCAAGCCGTCTTCTTCGGTCCGTATGCGGCCATGAAGACGCGCACAGCTGCCGTGACCGTGCCCTCGATCTGCTCGCGCGGCGGCGCCGAACACATGCCGCCGAACAGCCGGTGCTTGAAGAGGCCCGCCTGTGCCATCTCGATGAACTGCCGCGCCGCCATCTCCGTGTTGTCGATGTCGAGCGTACCGGCTGGGACCTGGCGGTCGAGATAGGCCTTGAGCACGGTATAGCCGTTTTCCGGCGCCTCGCTGAAGAAGCGTTCGGCCAGATGCGGCATGCGGTCGATCACGCCGATCACCATGCGCATGGAGCGGATTGTTTCCTCGGCGGTCATGCTGGTGGTCAGCGTCACGCCGAAATCAAAAAGCGATTCCTCGACATCGTCGTGATCGTTGAGCGCATGCTTGGCAGTCTGAACGACCCGGGTCTTGCCCTGGATGATCAGCGCCTTGAACAGGTCTTCCTTGTTTTCGAAATAGACGTAGAGCGTGCCCTTCGAGACGCCGGCCTCGCGGGTGATGTCGTTCATACTGGCGGCGTCGAAGCCCTGGTTCATGAAGGCGCGCCGGGCACCTTCCAGGATCTGCTCGCGCTTGGCGGGGTCTTCGCCCGCCGCATGGCGTCCGCCGCCGGGACAAAGCTGCTCGTCCATGCCGTTGTCGGGCTGGATGGTCTCTTTCTGTCCGGTCTTTGCTGGTTCCATGATCGCCGTCTGTACCCGTCCTGTTCGCATCAAATTACGTCCATCGAACTGCGTGGTTCGATTCCCCCTTGATATGCGACGTAAAAGCGACTAAGTCAAGCTTCGATCGAACCGAACGGTTCAGTTCAATCACCACTCATTAACCAGGCCGGTACCCATGTCCGCATCCAAAACGTCCAGCGTCGCTCGCGTTCGCCCTGTCGGCGAGGATTTTGAAGTTCCGCAGACCCATGAGGCCGCGCCCGAGGCTAAGGGGGCGACTGCCGAGGCGCCTGCGCTCACGCAGGAACCCGCTGTCGAAGTCGCTTCGAAAAAGAAGAAGCGCAGCCCGATCTTGCCCGTTCTCGGCCTCGCAGCTTTGGCCGCAGGCGGCTGGTATGGCTATGACTGGTGGACCAATGGCCGTTTCATGGTTTCGACCGACGACGCCTATATCGAGGGCGACATCGCCACGATCTCCCCGAAGGTTTCGGGTTATGTCGCCAAGGTCGACGTCGTCGCCAACCAGCAGGTGAAGGCCGGCGACCCGCTGGTCACGCTCGATGACGGCGACTATCGCATCGCCGCCGAGCAGACCGAGGCCCAGATCGCCACGCAGAAGTTGGCGCTCAGCCGCTTCGACGCGCAGATCGCCGGCGCAAAGGCGAGCCTTGCCCAGGCCGAAGCCCAGAAAAATGCTCTCGAAGCAACGGTGCGCGGCGCCGAACTTGCGCAAAAGCGCGCAAGCGACCTCCAGTCCAAGGACGTCGGCACCGTTGCTTCCCGCGATAATGCCGACGTGGCGCTGGATCAGGCGCGGGCAAACCTTGCCGGCGCCGATGCCAACATCGCGACTGCCAACGCCAACATCACCGTGCTGCAGGCTCAGCGCGCCGAGGCGGAAAGCCAGATCCGCTCGCTGGAGCTTGCCCGCGACAAGGCCAATCGCGACCTCGGCTTCACCGTCTTGAAGGCGCCCTATGACGGCGTCATCGGCAACGTCGCCGTCCAGGTCGGCGATCTCGTCTCTGCCGGCCAGAGGCTGGCGGCACTCGTCCCTGTCGACCAGCTCTACATCGACGCCAACTTCAAGGAGACGCAGATCGCGCATCTGGTCCCCGGCTCGAAGGTCAAGGTTCACATCGACGCCTATGACGAGCACGCGATCGAAGGCACGGTTGCCTCCATCTCGCCGGCATCCGGCTCGGTGTTCTCGCTGCTGCCGGCCGAAAACGCCACAGGCAACTTCACCAAGGTGATCCAGCGCGTGCCGGTGCGCATCACGCTGCCGGCCGATGTGCTGGCGGAAGGCCATCTGCGCGCTGGCTTGAGCGTGGTCGTCGATGTCGACACGCGCACGGCACCCGCTGAGACCAAGGTCGCCGCCACGAAGTAATCGGGCCCCGACGCGCCGGCATGTTCGATCGAACGCGCCGGCCGCGCCTTTACACGCAGGGAGTGGCTCAGATGGCCGCAACGGCAACAGCAGGCTCGGTGGCGGCAGCCGCACCGAAGGTCGAGGAACATATGGACCCGAGAAGGCTGATCGCCTTCTTCGCCATGGTCGTCGGCATGTTCATGGCGATCCTCGACATCCAGATCGTTTCGGCGTCGCTCGCCGAAATTCAGGCCGGTCTGTCAGCCGGCTCCGACGAAATCGGCTGGGTGCAGACCTCCTACCTCATCGCCGAAGTCATCATGATCCCGCTGTCGGGCACGCTGGCGCGCATCGTGTCGACCCGCGTGTTGTTTTCGGTGTCGGCGGCCGGCTTTACGGCGGCAAGCGCGCTGGCGGCGACCGCCACCAACATCGACCAGATGATCGTCTACCGGGCGATCCAGGGCTTTATCGGCGGCGGCATGATCCCTTCGGTGTTTGCGGCCGCCTTCACCATTTTCCCACCGTCGAAGCGCAACATCGTCTCGCCGATCATCGGCCTGATCGCCACGCTGGCGCCGACCATCGGCCCGACAGTTGGCGGTTACCTCAGTCATGCCTTTTCCTGGCATTGGCTGTTTCTCGTCAACGTCATTCCTGGCATCATCGTCGCGACGCTGACCTGGACCTTCATCGATTTCGACAAGCCGGAGCTCAGCCTCTTCAAGAAGTTCGACTGGTGGGGGCTCGCCTCCATGGCGGTCTTCCTCGGTTCGCTCGAATATGTTCTGGAAGAAGGCAACGCCAACGACTGGTTCAATGACGATCACATCGTCATGGGTGCCGTTGCCACGGTGATCGCTGCAGTGATCTTCTTCTACCGGGCCTTCAAGGTGGAATTCCCGGTGGTTGATCTCCGGGCGTTCTCCAACCGCAACTTTGCCTTCGGGTCGATGTTCTCCTTCGTCATGGGCATCGGGCTCTATGGCCTTACCTATCTCTATCCGCTCTATCTCGGACGCATTCGCGGCTACGATTCGCTGATGATCGGCGAGACGATGTTCGTCTCGGGCCTGGCGATGTTCTTGACTGCGCCGGTTGCCGGCATCCTGTCGGGCAAGCTCGATCCGCGCGTGCTGATGACCATCGGCTTTGCCAGCTTTGCCAGCGGCACCTGGATCATGGCGCACCTGACGGCCGACTGGGACTTCTACGAGCTGTTCATCCCGCAGATCCTGCGTGGCGTCGGGCTGATGTTGTGCATGGTGCCGATCAACAACATCGCGCTCGGCACCATGCCGCCGGCGCGCATGCGCGGCGCATCCGGCCTGTTCAACCTGACGCGCAACCTGGGCGGTGCCGTCGGCCTGGCGGTGATCAACACCATCCTGACCCAGCGCCAGGACCTGCACTATGCCCGGCTTTCCGAGCATATCCAGTGGGGTAACCCGGAAGCGATGGCGCAGTTCAACAACATGGAGGCCAAGTTCGATGCCCATGGCCTCGACGGTGCTACGATCGCCATCAAGCAGCTTGCGGCAATGGCGCAGAAGCAGGCGATGATCCTGTCGTTCAGCGACGTCTTCGTCATCCTCACGGTGCTCTTCCTTTCGCTGATCCTGGGTGTGATGATGATCAAGAAACCGGAGGGCGTTGGCCCAAGCGGCGGCGGCCACTAGTCGCGCTGCTGCAAGGTTTACGCGTCCGTCGCGTTGCGGCACAATCCGGCCGGAAAACAATCTCCGGCCGGCCCGTGATCGTCGATCCGGCGCCGCCGGTTGGGCGAAAACGGGGTCATTCATGCAGCCATCCAGGCGCTTCGTCATCTCCCGGCGTTCCTTCCTTGCCGGTGCGGCCGGGATGGGCGCGGCATTGCTGGCAAGCCCGACACGGGCAGCTGGGCGCCCGCCCATCGATGCCACATTCCTGTTTTCGAACGACATCCATGCCTGCCTCGTCTCGACCGAAGGCCTTGCGCCGAACTGTGCGGCGGAGGGCAAGACCGACGAGAACCTTTTGCGTCACGTGGCGGCGCTCAATGGTCTGCCGGAGATGCGGTGGCCGGCAAGCGTTGCCGGCGAGGCGAGCGGGCTCGGCAGCGCCGGCCGGCAGATCGGCCATCCGCTCGGACTGGTGCTGGGCGGCGACCTGACCGATGACGGCGGCGGGCAGGTGCGCCAGCCGCGCGAGGGCCGGCAGCTGCAGCAGTTTTCCAGCCGCTACCAGGAAGGTCCCGGCGCCGACCGTGTTCACTTTCCCGTCTATGTCGGTCTCGGCAATCACGACCTCGACCAGGACGGCCCGCCGCCGCATGTGGACTGGTATCGCCGCGAGCTGCGCGACTATGTCGAACTCAACCATCGCCAGACGGTGTTCTACAAGCCGCCGGTGCCTGTGACCAATTACGATCCACTGTCGGATTGCTATTCCTGGGACTGGGGCGGGCTGCATCTCGTCCAGCTCCAGCGTTTCGGCGGCGATGTCAGCAAGGGCGCCGTCGATGCGCTTCCCTGGCTGAAGCAGGATCTGGAAACCTATGCGGCCGACGGCCGGCCGGTGATCCTGTTCCAGCACTATGGCTGGGACGCTTTTTCGACCGAAGTCTGGGATGCCGCCGCCAAGACCTTCGACGATCAGGGTGACGGTCCGTCACATTGGTGGAGTACCGAGCAGCGTCAGGCGCTCGTGGACGCCATCAGGGGCCACAACGTCGTCGGCGTGTTTCACGGTCACCAGCACGAAACGGCGATGATCTATCGCCGCGAAGGTCTCGACCTCTTCAAGCCCAAGGCTGCATATATGGGCGGTTTCGCGCTTGTGCGTGTGACCGACGGCTTCATGGACGTGGCGCTTGGCGAAGCCGGCAAAGGTCACGGCGAGGTCGCCTTCACCCAGGCGTTCAGCAAGCGGTTTTAGCCAGCGAAATCAGCGTTCGTCCGTCTCGCTCGCATTTTTGATTTACGTACATCAAAAATTCCTCTAAGGCAGTTTGCGGGAGGAAATGATGCGCCCTACAGTTCACGACATTGCTGCAGAAGCAGGCGTCAGCCTTGCGACCGTCGACCGGGTTTTGAACAATCGCCCGGGGGTCAGGTCGGTCACGCGTGACAAGGTCGAGCGCGCCATCGCGACGCTCGGTTATGTCAGGGACGTGGCGGCGGCCAACCTAGCCAAGAGCCGCAGCTATCCGCTGATCTTCATCCTGCCCGAGGGCGAGAACGCCTTCATGCGCGGCCTTGAGGCCGAGGTCGAGGCGGCAAGGGCCCGCTCTGCCGTCGAGCGCACCGATATTTCCATCCTCTCCGTTCCCGCCTTCGATGCGGCGGCGCTGGCCGATGCGCTCGACGAAGCGCGCAGCCGTGAGCCGGCCGGCGTTGCCGTCGTTGCGGTTGAAGCGCCGGAAGTGGTTGCAGCCGTCGAGCGGCTTCGCGAAGACGGCATTGCCGTCGTCACGCTCGTCTCCGATCTGACCGGGTCGGAGCGCGACCATTTCGCCGGTGTCGACAACATTGCAGCCGGGCGCACCGCCGGCAGTCTGATGCGGCGTTTCCTGGGTGGTCGCGACGGGCCGGTCGCCATCGTTGCCGGCTCGATGCTGGTCAGAGACCACCGGGATCGACTTGAAGGTTTTAGTACCGCCGTCAGCGAAGGGGCGGACACGCGGCACCTGTTGCCCGTGGTCGAGGGTCACGACGATCCGACCGAGGTCGAGACGCTGGTTCAGGATCTGCTGGCCGCGCATGCGGACCTCGCGGGCATCTACAGCCTCGGCGCTGGCAATCGCGGCCTGATCGCGGCGCTCGAAAAGGCCGGCCGGCAGTCCGAAATCTGCGCAATAGCCCACGAGCTGACGCCCTACAGCCGTGCCGCCCTGATCTCGGGCACGATCGATGCGCTGCTCAACCAGGATGCGGGTCATGAGGTGAGGAGCGCCATTCGCGTGCTGAAGGCGCGCGCCGATGGGCTGTCGATGATCGAGGCGCAGGAGCGCATCCGCATCGACATCTTCCTGAAAGACAACCTGCCGGTCGAGCCGGCGTAATATTTTGAATTTACACAATTCCTGACGGAAAATCGTTGCGCGCTTTTCCTGTGGTTGCTCTCAATGGAGGCCTACATGTATCTCGGACTGGATCTCGGCACGTCGGGCGTCAAGGCGATGCTGATGGACGACAATCAGCGCATTGTCGGCTCGGCTTCCGGCGCGCTCGACGTCTCCCGGCCGCATCCCGGCTGGTCGGAGCAGGATCCGGCCGAATGGGTGCGCGCCACCGAGGAGGCAATCGCCGGCCTGAAGGCGGCGCACCCGGCAGCTCTTACGGCCGTGCGCGGCATCGGCCTTTCCGGCCAGATGCATGGCGCGACGCTGCTCGATACCGACGACAAGGTGCTGCGCCCCTGCATCCTGTGGAACGACACTCGCAGTTTTCGCGAGGCGGCCGCACTCGACGCCGACCCGCAGTTCCGCGCCATCACCGGCAACATCGTCTTCCCGGGATTTACAGCGCCCAAACTCGTCTGGGTGCGCGAAAACGAGCCTGAGATTTTCGCCAGGGTGCGCCGAGTGCTTCTGCCGAAGGACTATCTGCGCCTGTGGCTGACCGGCGAGCATATCTCTGAAATGTCTGATTCTGCCGGGACCTCGTGGCTCGACACCGGCAAGCGTCGGTGGTCCGAAAGCCTGCTTGCAGCCACCGGCATGGAAGAACGGCAGATGCCGGATCTCGTCGAAGGGACCGACGCGGCCGGAAAGCTGCGGTCTGAACTTGCCGCACGTTGGGGAATTTCCGGCGATGTCGTGGTTGCCGGTGGCGCCGGCGACAATGCGGCGTCCGCTTGTGGCATGGGAACTGTGGGTGAGGGCCACGCCTTCGTTTCGCTCGGCACGTCGGGCGTGCTGTTTGCCGCCAATGCCAGCTACCTGCCCAACCCCGCGAGCGCCGTTCATGCCTTTTGCCATGCGCTGCCGAACACCTGGCATCAGATGGGCGTCATCCTGTCGGCGACCGATGCGCTCAACTGGTATTCGGGGGTTGCCGGTCGCAGCGCGGCCGACCTCAGCGCCGAGCTCGGCGAGACGTTGAAGGCGCCAAGCGGCGTGACCTTTCTTCCCTATCTTTCCGGCGAGCGCACGCCGCACAACGATGCCGCCATCCGCGGCGCCTTTGCCGGGCTCGGCCACGAGAGCAGCCGGGTGGTGCTGACGCAGGCGGTGATGGAAGGGGTTTCTTTCGCCATTCGCGACAGCCTCGAAGCCCTGCGTGCCGCCGGGACGACGCTTTCGCGGGTGACGGCGATCGGCGGCGGCTCGCGCTCGCGCTACTGGCTGAAGTCGATCGCGACTGCGCTCGACCTGCCGGTCGATTTGCCCGCCGATGGCGATTTCGGTGCCGCCTTCGGTGCCGCGCGCCTGGGGCTGATCGCGGCAACCGGTGCCGATCCGGTTGCGACCTGCACCGCGCCGAAAACAGCGGAAACGATCGCGCCCGACGCCGACCTGGTGCCTGCCTATGAGGCGGCCTATCAGCGCTACCGGCGCCTTTATCCCGCCATCAAGGGCGCGACGACGTGACCGCGCCGCGCCCTTCCATGGTTGTTGCCGACCCAGCGCACTTACTGCGCCGGTACCTTATCGATGAAGCCGGTGACCTGCTTCAGCCGGCCGTTCTCGATCAGGCCGACATCGGTGCCTTCGATCACGGAATCGACACCTTCGGGGCCGAGCGCCCAGGAGAAGCGGATCGTGTCGGCAAAGCCGTCGGGCGTGCCCTTGAGCGTGAAGACGAAGCCGGGGAACTGGCCCTTGACGCCGGCGATCAGGCCGCCGATGCCCTCGTGCCCGTCACCCTGCATGATCGGGTCGCGGTAGGCGACGTCGGCGGTAAAGGCCTTTTCGATCAGTGCGTTGCGGCTTCCGGCCTCGGCGTTCCAGGCGGCGATATAGGCTTCGGCGATCTGGTTGAAGTCGTTCATCTGAATGTTCCTTCGTTTGGCGTTTCGATGCCCAAGCTATCGCCCGCCGAGGGAATGAAACCAATTACCTTCCACGTAATGGCCGGACGTTTCGCAACTGCGACGCCGGCACACCATCTTTGAGAGGAGCTACACCGTGAGCACGGGATTTTTCGGCGATATCGCCAAGATCAAGTATGAGGGACCGGAGAGCCGCAACCCGCTCGCCTTCCGCCACTACAACAAGGACGAGGTCGTCTTCGGCAAGCGCATGGAAGACCACCTGCGCTTCGCGGTCGCCTACTGGCACACCTTCGTCTGGCCGGGCGGCGACCCATTCGGCGGACAAACGTTTGAGCGCCCGTGGTTCAAGGACACGATGGACGCGGCCAAGCTGAAGGCGGATGTCGCCTTCGAATTTTTCCAGTTGCTCGGTGTTCCCTACTACTGCTTCCACGACGCCGACGTGCGGCCGGAAGGGCGCAACTTCGTCGAGAACACCAGGAACCTCAACGAGATCGTCGACTACTTCGAAAAGAAGCAGGCGGATACCGGCGTCAAGCTGCTCTGGGGCACGGCCAATCTCTTCTCAAACCGTCGCTACATGTCGGGTGCCGCCACCAATCCGGATCCGGACGTGTTTGCCTTTGGGGCCGCGACAGTCAAGACTTGCCTTGACGCCACCCACCGCCTCGGCGGCGAGAACTACGTGCTTTGGGGTGGGCGCGAGGGCTATGAGACGCTGCTTAACACCGACCTGTCTCGCGAGCTCGACCAACTCGGCCGCTTCGTCAACCTCGTGGTCGAATACAAACACAAGATCGGCTTCAAGGGCGCGATCCTGATCGAGCCGAAGCCGCAAGAGCCGACCAAGCACCAGTACGACTACGACGTCGCCACCGTCTACGGCTTCCTGAAGAAATACGGCCTGGAAAAGGAAGTGCAGGTCAACATTGAACAGGGCCATGCGATCCTTGCCGGTCATTCCTTCGAGCACGAGCTGGCGCTTGCCAATGCGCTCGGGATCTTCGGTTCGATCGACATGAACCGCAACGACTACCAGTCGGGCTGGGATACCGACCAGTTCCCCAACAACGTGCCGGAAATGGCGCTCGCCTATTACCAGGTCCTGGCCGGTGGCGGCTTCAAGTCCGGCGGCACCAACTTCGACGCGAAGCTGCGTCGCCAGTCACTCGATCCGGAAGACCTCTTGATCGGCCACATCGGTGGCATGGACTGCTGCGCTCGCGGCCTCAAGGCGGCCGCCCAGATGATCGAAGACAAGGCATTGTCCGCGCCGCTCGATCAGCGCTACGCCGGCTGGCAGGTGCCTGAGGCGAAGAAGATGCTCGACGGCGGTTTCTCGCTGGAAGAGATCGAAGCCTGGGTGCTGAAGTCCGACCTCAACCCGCAGCCGAAATCCGGCAAGCAGGAACTGCTGGAGAACGTCGTCAATCGCTACGTTTGATGCGGCAGTCGCAGACCTTTTGCGAACACGGGGCGGAGGGAAACCTTCGCCCCTTTTTCTGCCCTGAATGCTCGTCTGCGGGCTCCAGGGATGCCTCGAGCTGATCTGCGAAAACTGTCCTTCGGCCGGTTGCTCCATGCAAAAAATCTGCTAGTTTCTGCGCCTGCAACGTTTCAGGTTCTTCAGTAGAAGCGAAAATGAAATCCAATTCCGCTTCTTCCTGTCGTTGGCCAAACAGGCCGGCCTTGCCGGCAGCCATAGCATCAGGAGGATGTTTGGGATGAAAACGATCAAGGGCCCCGGCCTGTTTCTGGCGCAGTTTGCGGGCGATGTCGCACCGTTCAATTCGTTTGCGTCGATTGTGAAATGGGCGGCCGATTGCGGCTACAAGGGCGTGCAGGTGCCGACATGGGATGCGCGGCTGATCGATTTGAAGAAGGCGGCGACGTCAAAAACCTATTGCGACGAGCTCCAGGGCATTGCCCGCGACAACGGCGTCGAGATCACCGAGCTGTCGACGCATCTGCAGGGCCAA
>NZ_JBXAIA010000018.1:0-68472 GCF_058795755.1 Ensifer sp. GW823-FHT05D09
GGTTGCCGAGGCGCTGGAATACGGCATGGTCGGGGTCAACACCGGGTTGATTTCGACCGCGGAAGCACCGTTCGGCGGCGTCAAGCTCTCCGGCCTCGGCCGCGAAGGCTCCAGATACGGCATCGAGGAATTCACCGAGATCAAATATGTCTGCCTCGGCGGTATCGCCTGACGCATTTGCAGCGTGAAACAATCAGATCGCGAAACCGGCTGGAAAGTTCTGGCCGGTTTTTTTGTTTGCCGCTAGAGAAGTTGCAGTCGTGAAAAGAGGAGATGACGCGATGCCGGCACCAGGCAACCCCTTCAAGGCAGCCCTTCGCGAACAGCGCTTTCAGCTCGGGCTCTGGGTCGCGCTGGCAAGCCCCTATGCGGCTGAGGTCGTCTCCGGCAGCGGCTACGACTGGCTGTTGATCGACGGCGAGCACGCGCCCAACGATCTGCCGCTGCTCTCGGCGCAGTTCCGGGCCGTTGTCGCATCCGCCAGCCACCCGATCGTCCGTCTTCCGGTTGGCGATACCGCGATGATCAAGCAGATCCTCGATGTCGGTGTGCAGACGCTGCTCATTCCGATGGTCGAAAGCGTCGAGCAGGCGAAAGAGCTGGTTCGCGCGACGCGTTATCCGCCGCATGGCATTCGCGGCGTCGGTGCGGCACTGGCGCGTGCGTCCGAGTTCGGCCGGATTACCGACTATCTCCACACCGCAAACGAGCAGATCTGCCTTCTGCTGCAGATCGAGAGCCGCGCGGGTCTTGCGGCGATCGACGAGATTGCCGCCCTTGAAGGCGTCGATGGCCTGTTCATCGGCCCATCGGATCTGGCCGCCGACATGGGCTATCTCGGCAGCCCGGGGCACCCGGAAGTGCGCGCGGCGATCATCGACGCCTTCGCGCGCATCGAAAAGGCCGGAAAGGCAAGGGGTATCATGACGCTCGATCTCGCACAGGCCCGCGACTACCGCGATCTCGGCGCCGATTTCATGGCGATCGGGACCGATGTCACGTCGCTGGTTCGGGCGACCCAGGCGCTGCGACAGGAGTTTACCGGCGAAGAAAGCCCGAAGGCCAACAAGATGGAATCCGGCTACTGATCGCAGATCGTGGTTAGCATCGGCATCGAAACGCCCGGGCTCCAGTGGCGGAGTCCGGCAATCCTCCTCACGATCTTTTCAGAGTGATGGTTGGCGATATCGGCGAGCCGATGATCGAGGAACGGATTTCGGAAGCGGTCGAGCGTGGTTTCGACATAGGCGCTGGCCTGTTGCCCAAGGCCCTTGGCGGCGAAGGCAGGAACCACTTCCCGGTCGTAGATATCGTCGAGCCGCCTGGCGATATCGGCATGGCCAAGGATCTGCCGGACCGTTTCGCCGGGATCGCGCCGCCCCCTGATCCATATATCCGCAAGCACCGTATGGCCGAGGTTGAGGATATGCAGCTTGAGCTTTTCATAGGGTGTCAGGTCGTCGACCAGCAGCACGCATGCGTGCGCGCAGGGCGCCTTCAGCCCGGGCTGTTTCTCGATCGCCCATAGGGCGTAAGGCTCGGCCACGGCGCCGGCCGGCTCGATCGGTTCGGAGACGATGCGGTCGACCAGCGTATTGGCCCAGATGACCTCGTTCGCCAGCCAGTCCGAGAGACGAGTGTCGTCAAGCCGCTCAAGCGCGAGCTCCAGCACGATCGCTTTCAGCACATCGCCGTTGCGCGACACCAGTTCGCAGGGAAGGACAGTGAGCGGCTGGCCGCCGGCGTCGAAACGCGCTTTCAGAAGCAGCAGCAGTTTACCGGGAAAAGACCTCGGCACGGGCGCCGAAAGGTCGTCGTCTGATGTGTCGTATCCAGTATCGCCGGTGTTCGAGATCAGAAACTCGGCCTCGGCCGCCACGACATCACGAACTGCATCCCAGTTGCCGTCGGTCGACAGCGCGCGGGTGACGCTCGTGACCCGCTCGACCTTGTCGACCGGTTCGCCGTCGACAAGCCCTCGGATCACCACCGGATATCCGCCAGGCTGCGTCAATGCCGCAAGACGTCCTGCTCGCTCGGCTGAACCTGTGGTCTGGACGACTGTGATGTGTCCGGGTGCCGCCTGCCGATGGAGCGCTTCGCTGATGAAGAGATCGGCATGGGCCTGGAGAAAACGGCTCGTCCCAAACTGCACAAACGGTGTCTTCATCATGGCGTTCCGGTAGCTGGCTATGGAATGGATTGCAGCAGCGTCTCGCGCGCCGAGCGCAGATGACGCCTGCAGGCTTCCTCGGCGCGTTTGGCATCGTGCGACCGCAGCGCTTCGATATAGGCAAGATGTTCTTCCAGCGCCCGCGCGTTTCGCTGCCGCGCGTTGGTCTTGTTCCATTGGTAGTGGTAGTGGAACACGATCGAGATGATGTCGTAGAAATCGACGATGAAACGATTGCTCGACGATTTGTGCACGAGCAGATGGAAGCGCTCGTCGAGCTCGGAGAATTCCTTGTAGCGGTTGTCGATGTCCGCGAGGATCTCGTGGTGCAGCGCTTCGATCCTGCTCAACTCCTGCCAGGCCGAATGGCTGTCCGGCAGCGCCACGAAGCTTGCAGCCGAGCGAAGCTCGAACATCTCGCGGACCTCGGTCAGTTCCAGCGCAAATTCGCGGGTAAAGCCCTTGAGGATCCAGTGGCTGTTCGGTCGCTTCTCGATCAGCCCGAACCGGCTGAAGCGGATCAGGAATTCCCGCACGCTGGTGGTGCCGGTACCGATTTCGCGCGCCAGTTCCAGCTCGTTGATCTGCATGCCCGGCTCGGCGCCGCCGGCCAGAATCCGGCGCATGAAGCTGCGCTCGATGATCTCGGCGAGTGAATCCGTTTCTTCCGTCGGGAAGTAATCGTCAGGCCGCGGTTGGCGCAGCACGATCTTCTTGCGCTTGTCCCAGGTGATCAACTTCGCCTCTTCGAAGCGGCCGAGAATGGCCCGCACCGTCGTCCGGCTGACGCCGAGCACCTGTCCCAGCTCCGGTTCGGAAGGCAGGGAGGATGTTTCCGCCAGCACTTTCAAGCAGCGGTTATAGGCATCCTTGAAGACAGTGTTCTGCTTTGCCATTACCAGGGTCCGGGCGGTTGAGGTTTCGCGGGCGACGGAGCGCTGATGCGATCAGCCTTCGTCGGCCGCCGATCTAGCCTGCCGCAACGCACTTGTCTTCGTCTGTCGCACGAAAATCATGACGTTTCTCCCCTGTGGTCGCTGTGCTCGCGGGCGCACGTCGTACCGCTGCACTTGTATCGCCGCATAATACCCATTGACGGCAATCTGTCTATTGTGGATAAAAGACAAATAAGCCCTTCTCGAAATCGCAGCAATTTTCACGGAGAAATTCAGGGTGTCTGTGCCGTCTTCAATCCTTCTGGCGCCCGAGGACAATGTGGTCGTGGCAACGCTTACGATCGCACCCGGTGAAGTTCTGCCGGGCGGCGTCCGCACGGCGACGAAGATCGATCCGGGCCACAAGGTTGCGATCCGGCCGATTCATGCGGGCGATCCCGTGGTCAAATATGCCCAGGCGATCGGACGCGCGACCAGCGACATAAAAGCCGGCGAGCATGTGCATTCCCACAACCTCTCCTTCGATCAGGATCGGCTGGCGATCAGCCCGCAAGGCGCGCCGGAAGAGGCGAGCGCTACCGACAGGGCGCGCACTTTCATGGGCTACCGACGCGGCGACGGACGGGCGGCGACGCGCAACTATATCGGCATCATTGCCAGCGTGAACTGTTCCACCACGGTCTGTCGCGCGATCGCCGAGGAGGCCAACAGGCGCATCTTGCCGAAATACGAAGGCATCGACGGCTTCGTCCCCATCGTCCATGACCAGGGCTGCGGCATGTCTTCGACCGGCGACGGCATGATGAACCTGCACAGGACGTTGGCGGGCTACGCAAGGCATGTGAATTTCGGTGGCGTTCTGATGGTCGGGCTGGGCTGCGAGGTCAATCAGCTGACGCTCTACGGGCAAAGCGGGGCAGGGCAGGAAAAGCGCCATTTCAATATCCAGGAGGCTGGCGGCTCGCGGCGTTCGGTCGAGCGGGCGCTCGGCATGCTCGACGAAATTGCCGAGGAAGTCGGCCGGCAGCATCGTGTTGCCATTCCGGTGAGCGAGATCATCGTCGGTCTGCAATGCGGCGGCTCTGATGGCCTGTCCGGCATCACCGCCAACCCGGCTCTGGGGGCGGCGGTGGATATCCTGGCGGCCGCCGGCGGCACCGCCATCCTGTCCGAGACCTCGGAAATCTACGGTGCCGAACATCTGCTGCGCAGCCGGGCCGCTAACGACGCGGTTGCCGCCAAGCTCGATGGTCTGATCGCCTGGTGGGAAAACTATGTGGCGCTGCACGGCGCCTCGCTCGACAACAATCCTTCGCCGGGCAACAAGCGCGGTGGTCTGACGACCATTCTGGAGAAGTCGCTGGGGGCTGTGGCCAAGGGCGGCCGTTCGCCGCTCAATGCGGTCTACGGCTACGCCGAGCGCGTCACCGAACACGGCCTCGTCTTTATGGATACACCCGGCTACGACCCGGTATCGGCGACCGGCCAGGTTGCCGGCGGCGCCAATGTGATTGCCTTTACCACTGGCCGCGGCAGCTGTTTCGGCTGCAGGCCGGCACCGTCGATCAAGCTGACCAGCAACACCGCGCTGTTTCAGTCGATGGAAGAAGACATGGACATCGATTGTGGCGTGATCGCCTCCGGGGAGGCGACGATCGCCGGTCTCGGCCGCGAGATCTTCGATCTGATCATCGATACCGCGTCAGGAAAGAAGACCAAGAGCGAACTCTTCGGTTACGGCGACAACGAATTCGTGCCCTGGCATCTCGGGGCGACACTCTGACGATGTGATTTCGCGCATCCTTGGGGGAGGAGACAAGGGAATGCAGACGAGAAAGATCGGTCGCACCGACCTGTCGGTGACCGAATACAGTTTTGGCGCCGCCGGCCTTGGCGGGCTCTATCGGGAGTGCACGCGCGACGCGGCGATGGCAACGCTTGATGCCGCCTGGGCCGCCGGCTTGCGCTACTTCGACGTTGCGCCGTACTACGGCCTCGGGCTTGCCGAGCGTCGGGTCGGAGACTTCCTGCGCGACAAGCCGCGTGACGAGTTTGTGCTGTCAACCAAGGTCGGGCGGCTGCTCCACCCTGTGCCTGAGGGCACGGTGCCGGACTATTCCTACGTCAAGCCGCTGAACTTCGACGTAGCGTACGACTACAGCTACGATGCCATCATGCGTTCGGTCGAATTCAGCTATGCGCGCCTCGGTCTCAATCGCATCGATATCCTCTATGTGCACGATATCGGCGTCTACACCCATGGCGCCGCCCGCAACGCCGTCTACCTGAAGCAATTGCTGGATTCGGGCGTGAAGGCATTGGAAGAACTGAAGGCTGCTGGCGTCATCGCCGCCTACGGTCTGGGGGTCAACGAGGTCCCGGTTTGCCTCGAGGTGATGCGGCATGCCGATATCGACTGCATCCTGCTTGCTGGCCGCTATACGCTGCTCGACCGGTCCGCCGTCGCCGAGCTTCTGCCGCTCTGCGAAAAGAAGAAGACGTCGCTTATCGTCGGCGGCGTGTTCAATTCGGGCATCCTTGCGACCGGCCCCGTCGATGGCGCGCATTTCGACTATATGCCGGCCAACAGCGAGGTCCTTGAGAAGGTCGGCGCGATGGAGCGGATCGCCCGGGAGTGGGGTGTACCGCTTGCCGCTGCCGCCATGCAGTTCCCGCTCGACAATCCGGTGGTTGCCTCGGTCCTGCTCGGGACAGCGAAACCGGAGAGCTTGCGGCGCAACATGGATGCGCTGAGGCACAGACTGTCTACGGACGGTTTCTCGGCCTTTGAGCCCTACACGCTTGTGGCGCCGGCGCTTGGACTGGAGGCTGTCCGGGCCTGACGCTTCGGGAGCCGGATCAGCGATCTTCGCGGGTAGGGTTCCCAGACGCCGCATATCGAAACGCAACGCCGGAGGAGGCAGCACAGTCACGCAAATCGCAGCAACGACTGCTTGCAAAGCGGACAGTGTTGTATTAGCGTTTCGATATGTTTTTTATCGATAAAAGATCGAACTGCAAGCACCTGGCAGATCGATCTCCATAAGATGGAACGAGGTGCACTGAGAGGAGAAACCCAATGAGCATAACCAAGCACATTCTTTCCCGTCGTGCCTTCACCGCTCTCGCCGGAGCTGCGATGATCGCCACCATGGCGCCGGCCGCATCCTTCGCGCAGGATGTCACCATTCCGATCATCGTCAAGGACACCACGTCGTTCTACTGGCAGATCGTGCTGGCTGGTGCGCGTGCAGCCGGCAAGGATCTCGGCGTCAACGTTCCCGAACTCGGCGCACAGTCCGAATCCGATATCAACGGTCAGATCAGCATTCTCGAAAACGCCGTTGCCGGTTCCCCGGCTGCCGTCGTGATCTCGCCGACGGAATTCAAGGCTCTGGGCAAACCGATCGACGAGGCCGCTAAAGCGGTTCCGATCATCGGCATCGACTCCGGCGCCGATTCCAAGGCCTTCTCCTCGTTCCTGACGACCGACAATGTCCAGGGTGGCAGGATCGCAGCCGATGGTCTGGCTGCAGCGATCAAGGAAATGTCGGGCAAGGAAGAGGGCGATATCGCCATTATCACCAGCCTGCCGGGCGTCGGTTCGCTTGACCAGCGCCGCGAAGGCTTCCTCGACCAGGTCAAGACGAAATATCCGGGCTTCAAGGTCGTTGCCGACAAATATGCCGATGGTCAGGCAACCACTGGCCTCAACATGATGACCGACCTGATCACCGCCAACCCGAACCTTGTCGGCGTCTTTGCCTCCAACCTGATCATGGCGCAGGGCGTTGGCCAGGCGATCGCCGAAAACAAGCTCGGCGACAAGATCAAGGTCATCGGCTTCGACAGCGACGAGAAGACCGTCGGCTTCCTCAAGGAAGGCGTTTTGGCTGGCCTCGTCGTCCAGGATCCCTATCGCATGGGCTATGATGGCGTGAAGACAGCGCTTGCGGTCTCGAAGAAGGAGAAGGTCGAGGCCAATGTCGATACCGGCGCCAATCTGGTGACCAAGGCGAACATGGCTGAGCCGAAGATCGACGCTCTGCTCAACCCGAAGGTCAATTGACGGCAATCGGCGGCAAGCGCGCGAGCGTCGCCTGCCGCCGAGAATACGGGTGCCAGCGGTCGGATACGAGGACCGGCCGCTGGCAGTCCGCACGATGGGGAGGAGTGCTGAGATGCCAGGTCTTGACGAGGTCAGCGATATCAAGAGCGACGGTTTGAGGACGGCTGCCCGCCACCCGGTGCCGAAGGGCGAACCGATCCTGGAAATGCGAGCGCTGCAGAAGAAGTACGGCGCTGTCGAAGCATTGAAACCCGCCTCAATCACATTCCTGTCCGGAGAAGTTCATGCCATCGTCGGCGAAAACGGCGCCGGCAAGTCGACGCTGATCAAGCTTTTGACGGGTGTCATCCGCCGCACCTCGGGCGAAATCTACTGGTGCGGCAAGCCGGTTCAGCTCGACAACCCGCAGGAGGCGATCGCGCGCGGCATCAACGCCGTGCATCAGGAGGTCGTGCTTTGCCCGCATTTGAGCGTGGCTGCCAACATGTTCCTCGGCGACGAGATCAACAGCGCCGGCCTGATGCGCAAGCGTGCCATGACCGAGGCGGCCCAGAGCGTGCTTGATGATCTCGGCTTCAACCTGCCGGCGGCCGCAACGCTCGGCAGCCTGACGATTGGCCAGCAACAGCTCGTCGCGACCGCCCGCGCCGCCATGCGCGGCACCCAGTTTTTGATCTTCGACGAGCCGACCGCCTATCTGACCCGCCAGGAATCCGCCCAGCTCTTCCGGCTCATTCGCCGGCTACAGGGCGAGGGGGTGACGATCGTCTATATCAGCCATCGCATGGAGGAAGTCTTCGAGCTGGCCGATCGGGTCTCGGTGCTGCGCGACGGCACCCATGTCGGCACACGAAAGATCGGCGAGACCAACGACGCCGAATTGATCACCCTGATGATCAACCGCACGATCGAGCAGATCTATCACAAGGAACATTTTCAAGCCGGTGAAACGATCCTCGAAACCCGGGGCTTGAGCGGCCCCGGCTTCGAGGATGTGTCGCTCACTGTTCGTGCCGGGGAGATCGTCGGCCTCTACGGCTTGATCGGTGCCGGACGAAGCGAGTTTGCCCTTGGCCTCTACGGCCGCCATGCGGCGACTGCAGGCGAGGTCTACTGGCAGGGACGCAAGGTCAATATCGCCAATGAACGCAAGGCGATGGACCTCGGCATCGCGCTGGCGCCCGAAAGCCGGCGCGATCAGGGCCTTTGCCTCAACCTGCCGATCGGCCTCAATATCAATCTGCCGATCTTCAGTCGATTGACCCGCGGTCTGACCATCAACCGTCAGAAGGAAATCGAGAATGCCGACCGACAGATCAAGGATCTGAAGATCAAGACGCCGTCGCGTCGCGTGCTGGCGTCCGCGATGTCCGGCGGCAATCAGCAGAAGATCGTCATCGGCAAGTGGCTGAGCCACGGCGCCAAGCTGTTCATCTTCGACGAACCGACGGTCGGCGTCGATGTCGGCACCAAGGCGGAAATCTACCGGCTGTTCGCCCGGCTTCTGGAGAACGGCGCAGGGATCATCCTGATCTCCTCCTATCTGCCGGAGGTCTACGAACTCTCCGATCGCCTTCACGTGTTTCGGCGTGGGCGGCTGGTCGCCAGCCACGATTATCGCGCGGCGAGCCATGAGGAAGTGCTGACGCAGGCAATCGGCGTCTGATTTCGACAATGAAAATCAAGGGCAAGCAGGGAGAACGACGATGAGTGCTGAAACGGTCGAAAGCGGAACGGGTCCGGCGCCGCGGAAAGGCGTGAGCATTCTGTTCGGCCTGACGCTTCTCGGGCTCCTGCTTTTCCTCTGGCTGCTCCTGGGCCTTGCCACCAACAGTTTCTGGACGCCGAACAACATCAGCAACCTCTTGCGCCAGGGTGCGATGACGGCGATCCTCGCCGTCGGCCAGACCTTCGTTATCATCACTGCCGGCATCGATCTGTCCGTCGGTGCCGTTGTCGGCTTCACCAGCGTCATCGTCGCCTGGCTGCTTGCCGCCGGCGTGCCGCTCTGGATCGCCATCATCCTGACGCTCGCCTTCGGCGTCTTGATCGGCGCTTTCCATGCCTTCGGCATCGTTCGCATGGGGCTGCCGCCGTTCATCATCACGCTCGCAACGCTGACGTCGCTGCGCGGCATCGGGCTCTTGATCACGAACGGCTCGACGATCTCGATTACCAACGAGGCCTTCACCAATTTTTCCCGCGCCGATTTTCTCGGCGTGCCAAGCCTGTTCTGGATGGTGATCGTGGTGGCGATCCCGGCCTATGTCTTCCTGCACCTGAGCCGCTTCGGCCGCTACCTCTTTGCCGTCGGCTCCAACAGCGAGGCGGCGCGGCTTTCCGGTGTCAACGTGCATCGCACCATCTATCTCGCCTACATTCTGTCTTCGACCTGCGCCGCCTTCGTCGGCCTGCTCCTCGCCTCTCGCATCGGCATCGGCAACGCCACCCAGGCCGAAGGCTGGGAACTGCAGGCGATTGCCTCCTCGGTCATCGGCGGCACCAGTCTCTTCGGCGCGGTCGGCTCGGTGCATGGCCCGCTGCTCGGCGCCTTCATCCTCGCCACGATCAACAACGGTGCCAACCTGCTCAACGTCAATTCGTTCTGGCAGCGCATCATCACCGGCGTGCTGATCATCGTGATCGTCTATTTTGACCAGCTCAGGCGGCGCGGCGCCCGTTAGGCGCCCGGCTCCCAACAACATACGGAAAATGCCATGAAAGCCGTCCTTTGCCCGCAACCCGGTCGCCTGGAGATCGTTGACCGTGCGCCGGTGCCGGCCCCACCCGCGGGTTGGATCAGCGTCGCCGTCAGCCATGTCGGCATCTGCGGCACCGACTATCACATCTTCGCCGGCAAGCACCCGTTCCTGGAATATCCGCGCGTCATGGGCCACGAGATCTCCGCCACCGTGCTTGCTAACGGACCGGGAACGGTGATCGCGCCAGGCACGCCTGTCGTGGTCAATCCCTATCTCTCCTGCGGCCTGTGTGTCGCCTGCCGCCGTGGAAAGCCGAACTGCTGCACGGCGATCAAGGTGCTCGGTGTCCACACGGACGGCGCCTTCTGCGAGGAAATCCTCGTGCCCGAAGGCAATCTTTATCCGGCCATCGACCTCACGCCGGAAGCGGCCGCGACGGTGGAGTTTCTCGCCATCGGCGCCCACGCTGTGCGCCGGGCTGCCGCACCGGCCGGTGCGCGCGCCCTGGTCATCGGTGCCGGGCCGATCGGGCTTGGAACGGCCATTTTCTCGCGCATCGCCGGCCACGTCGTCACGCTGATGGATACCAGCACTGAAAGGTTGGCTTTCGCGACCGACCGACTCGGTTTCGGCGGCGGCCTCGTCGCTGACGAAGCAGCCGGCCGCCGCATCGCCGAAGCCACGGATGGCGACGGATACGACGTCGTCTTCGATGCCACCGGCCACGCCGGCTCGATGGAAGCTGCCTTCGGCCATGTGGCGCATGGGGGAACGCTGGTGTTCGTCAGCGTCGTCAAGGACGAGATCCGCTTCTCCGATCCGGAATTTCACAAGCGGGAGATGACGCTGATCGGCAGCCGCAACGCCACACGCGAGGATTTCGACCATGTGGTCAATGCGATCAGGCAAGGGCTGGTGCCGGTGGAGGCGCTGATTACCCATCGAACGACGATGGACGCGGTGGTTGAAGATTTGCCGCGCTGGGCAAACGAGAAATCCGGCCTGGTCAAGGCGATTGTCCGGATCGCGGCGGCGTGACGCCCCGGTCCTGCTGCAATGCGGAAGATCGGATTGGGGCCTGGCGGCCGTGGGGCGCTTCAGAAAAAAGCGTCTGCCCGTGCCCAAAAACGCGAATTTCTGAAGAAAACGGACGGTTTCGGCCAGCTCCGGGCAAGTCCGTTTGTTAAATATCAGCAATCCGGGCGCATTCTCGCAGAAGTCGCTTGTATCGAGGTGAAACGGGTATACTTGTTGCAGTGCACAAGAAACATGGTAGTCTTGCAAGGATTGCGGACACCAAGACAAACAATCGCAAGCTTGCGTCCGACTGGGAGCGGCGTTGTCGTTGATTGAACCAAGGGGTACGCTTCCTATGTTCTACCAGCTCTACGAATTGAACCATGCGATGATGGCGCCGTGGCGGACGGCGGCGGATGCCATGCGGCTTGCTTTCAGCAATCCGATGAACCCGATCTCGCACACCTATTTCGGCCGCGCGACAGCCGCTGGCCTCGAGGTCTTCGAACGAACGACGCGTCGCTACGGCAAGCCGGAATTCGGCCTTCCCGAAACGCTGATCGACGGACAGCCCGTCGGCGTTCACGAGCGCATCGTCTGGCGCGAGCCGTTCTGCAACCTGATCCATTTCGAACGGGCGCTGCCCAAGGGCAGGGCTGCCGATCCGAAAGTGCTGATCGTTGCGCCGATGTCGGGCCACTATGCGACACTGCTGCGCGGAACCGTCGAAGCCCTGCTGCCGCATTCCGATATCTACATCACCGACTGGATCGACGCGCGCATGGTGCCCTTGAGCGAGGGCAATTTCGATCTCGATGATTACATCGACTACGTCATACAGATGCTGCACTTCCTTGGGCCTGACACGCACGTGATCGGGGTCTGTCAGCCGGCGGTCCCGGTGCTCGCAGCGGTCGCAGTGATGGAGGCGGCTGGCGATCCGCTGTCACCGGCCTCGATGACGCTGATGGGCGGGCCGATCGATACGCGCATCAACCCGACGGCCGTCAACAAGCTGGCCGAAGAGCGGCCGATCGAGTGGTTCCGCGACAATGTCGTCATGCCGGTGCCGTGGCCGCAGCCGGGCTTCATGCGTATGGTCTATCCCGGCTTCCTGCAGCTCTCGGGTTTCATGTCGATGAACCTCGACCGTCACCTGATCGCCCACAAGGAGTTCTTTGCCCACCTGGTGAAGAACGATGGCGATGCCGCCGAGAAACACCGCGATTTCTACGACGAATATCTTGCCGTGATGGATCTGACGGCTGAGTTCTACCTTCAGACCGTTCAGGTCGTCTTCATGCAGCATGCGCTGCCGAAGGGCGAGATGATGCATCGCGGCCGACGCGTCGATACCACGGCGATCAAGAAGGTCGCGCTCTTGACGGTCGAAGGCGAGAACGACGATATTTCGGGTCTCGGCCAGACGAAGGCGGCGCAGACGATCTGCACCAACATCCCCGAGCATATGCGCATGCACTATATGCAGCCTGATGTCGGGCACTACGGTGTGTTCAACGGCTCGCGTTTCCGTCGTGAGATCGCACCGCGCATCGTCGCCTTCCAGCGCGAGCATGCCCGGCATACCAACCCGGTAAAGCAGGTGATCAAGGGCGGAAAAACCGCCTGATTTGTGAAAATCAGGGCTTTTGACCGCGTAGTGTCAAGGGCTTGTCCGATTCCGGGGAAGGGCGTCTTGTAGTCGATAGCGCGCCTTCCCACATCGTTTTCACCGGGCTGCAATGGGTGGTCCGGTTGATTGCGAGGAATCCTGAAGATGAACCAATCTGCTTTGATCCGTCCGGATTGGACGCCTGCGACCATTGCATTGATGGTGCTCGGTTTCGTGGTTTTCTGGCCGCTCGGCCTGGCCATGCTCGCCTACATCCTCTTCGGCGAGAAACTGAAAACGTTCAAGAAAGACGCCAACGGCACGGTCGACAGCATGTGCTCAGCCTTCAAGCGCGGCAATCGCGCCAACTGGACGCAGCCGCATCGCACCGGCAACGTTGCCTTTGATGACTGGCGTGAAGCCGAACTTGCCCGCCTCGACGAAGAGCGCCGCAAGCTCGATGAAATGCGCGAAGAATTCGATTCCTACGTGCGCGAGCTTCGCCGCGCCAAGGACCAGGACGAGTTCGACCGCTTCATGCGCGACCGCCGTAACGGCGGCTCCGGTCCTGTTGCCCCGTTTGAGGCAAACTGAGTGATGAAAAAGACATCCGGTGTTTCACATGAAACGCCGGATGTCGCGATCGGCATAAGGCGCCACCTGTCGCTTCAAACGCGCAAATGGCGCCGTCTCATGTCGATCAGCAACACCGGCAATTCCCTGGATCGCGGCGCGCTTTAGGGAATTATGCATTAGCCGAAAAGGCCGCGAATCGGATAGAAAGCCGTCATGTTCCCTTCTTTTACGCGGCGGCGCACCCCTCCAGTTCCTGTCGACACGACCCGAGAAATCGAAGTCGCGGGCAAGATGCTTCCGCTGACCATAAGGCAGAATTCGCGCGCCACCCGCATGACGCTGCGCATTGAGCCCGGTGGCCGCGCGCTGAAGTTGACGATCCCGCAGGGGCTTGCCGATCGTGAGGTGAACGCCTTCCTCACTCGCCATCAGGGCTGGCTGATGACCAAGCTGGCGCGGTTCTCCGGCGAAAGCCAGCTGGAAGAGGGTGGTTCGATCCTGATCCGCGGCATCGCCCATCGGATCGAAAGAACAGGAAAAATCAGAGGGTTGACTGAAGCAGTGATCGACGGTGACGAGGCGATACTGCACGTCAGCGGCGGCGAGGAACATCTGCGCCGCCGTATCGTCGATTTTCTGAAGAAGGAAGCGCGGCACGATCTTGATCGCCTGGTCGCGGTCTATGCCGGGCGGATCGGCCGGCGGCCCAAATCGCTGAGCCTGAAGGATACGCGCAGCCGCTGGGGATCCTGTTCGGCCGATGGGGCTTTGAGTTTTTCATGGCGCATCGTCATGGCGCCGCCGAAGGTCATCGCCTATCTCGCCGCGCACGAAGTGGCGCATCTTCAGGAAATGAACCACGGGCCCGATTTCTGGGCGCTTTGCGAGAAGCTTTGCCCCGACACAAACGATGCCAAGCGCTGGCTGAGGCGCAACGGCACGATGCTGCACGCCATCGATTTCAACTAGACTGCTCTTTGAGATCAGCCGCGACTGCGGCCGGCAAGCGCTGCCTGGATCTTCTCGTCCGTCTTGTATTGGCTGAGTGCGTAGACGGACCAGATCGCTGCCGGTACCCAGCCGATCAGGGTCAACTGCAGGACAAGGCAGATGATGCCGGCAAAGGGACGGCCGATGGTGAAGAACTGAAGCCAGGGCAGAATGAGGGCAAGCAGCAGACGCATTCGTCTCTCCGTTGTGATAGAATGCATATGGTGAGCGCAGGCCGAGACCGCAATGCCGCACCCTCTGGACGACGGTGCGCAGGGTGGTTTTTGGCTCGACTCCAGCGACATTTCATGCAAGGTCGCTTCTCATGAAAACCGAAGTGAAGATATGCGGCCTGAAGACCGCGGAAGCGGTGGATCGCGCGGTTGCGCTCGGCGCATCGCACACGGGCTTCATCTTTTTTGCCAAGAGCCCGCGCAACCTCGAACCCGATGACGCCGGCCGTCTGGCGGACAGGATCCGCGGCAAGGCCAAGATCGTCGCTGTCACCGTCGATGCCGACAATGACGATCTCGACGAGATCGTCGCAGCGCTCAATCCCAACATTTTGCAGCTTCATGGCAGCGAAACGCCCGACCGGGTGCTCACCGTCAAGGCGGTCTATGGCCTTCCGGTGATGAAAGCCTTGTCGATCCGCGACGCCGACGATCTGAAAAAGGTCGAGCCCTATATCGGCATCGCCGATCGGTTTCTCTTTGATGCCAAGCCTCCGGCAGGATCGGAATTGCCCGGCGGCAACGGTGTTTCCTTCGACTGGACGCTGCTCGATGCGCTTGACGGCAGCGTCGATTACATGCTTTCCGGTGGTTTGAACGTGAATAACATCGGTGAAGCCCTAGCGCAGACGCGCGCCCGTGCCATCGATACGTCCTCCGGCGTCGAGAGCGCGCCGGGCGTCAAGGATCTGAAGCTCATGGAATCGTTTTTCGATGCCGTTCGCCACGCGGAGGCGATTACGGCACGGTCAGGGAGCAAGACGTGAACGAGGCGCCAAAACTGAATTCCTTCCGGGCGGGACCTGACGAAGACGGCCGTTTCGGCATTTTCGGTGGCCGCTTCGTTGCGGAAACCCTGATGCCCCTGATCCTCGACCTGCAGGCCGAGTGGGACAAGGCCAAGAACGATCCGGCGTTCAAGGCCGAACTCGACAATCTCGGCGCCCACTACATCGGTCGTCCGAGCCCGCTTTATTTCGCCGAGCGGCTGACGGAAGAACTTGGCGGCGCCAAGATCTACTTCAAGCGCGAGGAGCTGAACCATACTGGTTCGCACAAGATCAACAATTGCATCGGCCAGATCCTGCTGGCCAAGCGCATGGGCAAGACACGCATCATCGCCGAAACCGGTGCCGGCCAGCACGGCGTGGCGTCTGCGACCGTCGCCGCCCGCTTCGGCCTGCCTTGCGTCGTCTACATGGGCGCGACCGACGTCGAGCGCCAGGCGCCGAACGTCTTCCGCATGAAGCTTCTCGGCGCCGAGGTGAAGCCGGTCACAGCTGGCAACGGTACGCTCAAGGACGCCATGAACGAAGCGCTGCGTGACTGGGTCACCAATGTCGACAACACCTATTATCTGATCGGCACAGCTGCCGGTCCGCATCCCTATCCGGAGATGGTCCGCGACTTTCAAGCCGTCATCGGCCAGGAGGCGAAGGCGCAGATGCTTGAAGCCGAAGGCCGGCTTCCCGATCTCGTCGTTGCTGCCGTCGGCGGCGGTTCCAACGCGATCGGTATCTTCCATTCGTTTCTCGACGATGAAGGCGTGAAGATCGTCGGCGTCGAGGCTGGGGGCAAGGGGCTCGATGGCGACGAGCATTGCGCGTCGATCACCGCCGGCTCGCCGGGCGTACTGCACGGCAACCGTACCTACCTGCTGCAGGACGGCGACGGCCAGATCAAGGAAGGCCATTCAATTTCGGCAGGCCTCGACTATCCCGGCATCGGTCCGGAACACTCCTGGCTCAACGATGTCGGTCGCGTCGAATATGTGCCGATCATGGACCACGAGGCATTGGAAGCCTTCCAGATGCTGACCCGTCTTGAAGGCATCATCCCGGCACTGGAGCCGTCGCACGCGCTCGCCGAGGTCATCAAGCGCGCGCCGACGATGGGCAAGGACGAGATCATCCTGATGAATCTCTCCGGTCGCGGCGACAAGGACATTTTCACCGTCGGCAAGATTCTGGGTATGGGGCTGTAACGATCATGACCGCACGCATGGACAGAAAGTTCGCCGATGTGGCGTCGGAAGGACGTCCGGTCCTCGTCACCTATTTCATGGGCGGCGACCCCGATTTCGAAACCTCCGTCTCCATCATGAAGGCGCTGCCGAAGGCCGGTGCCGATGTCATCGAACTCGGCATGCCGTTCTCGGACCCGATGGCCGACGGACCGGCGATCCAGCTTGCCGGCCAGCGTTCGCTGAAGGCCGGCCAGACGCTGGCTAAGACGATCGAGATCGCCCGCCGTTTCCGCGAGGAAGACCAGCGCACGCCGATCGTGCTGATGGGCTACTACAATCCGATCTACATCTACGGTGTCGATCGCTTCCTGACGGACGCCGTGGACGCTGGTATCGATGGGTTGATCGTCGTCGATCTCCCACCGGAAATGGATGACGAGCTCTGCATCCCGGCGCTTGAGAAGGGCATCAATTTCATTCGCCTGGCGACGCCGACGACGGATGACCGCCGTCTGCCGAAGGTGCTCGAAAATACCTCGGGCTTCGTGTACTACGTCTCGATGAACGGCATCACCGGGTCGGCCTTGCCGGACCCGTCATTGATCGCCGGTGCCGTAGACCGTATCAAGACCCATACGAAACTGCCTGTTTGCGTCGGTTTCGGCGTCAAGACGGCGGAACATGCAAGAGCTATCGGTGCATCTGCCGATGGCGTCGTCGTCGGTACGGCGATTGTCAATCAGATCGCGTCGAGCCTGACCGAAGAGGGTAAGGCAACGGACGCGACGGTACCGGGTGTCGAAGCGCTTGTAAGGGGCCTGTCGGCAGGCGTGCGATCCGCACGGCTCGCAGCAGCCGAATAATTGCCTATATTAGCGCGCACAACCCGAAGAAAATCTTCAGGAGACTATTAAGTGAACTGGATCACAAACTACGTTCGGCCGAAAATCAATTCGATGCTGGGCCGCAGGGAAGTGGCGGAGAATCTCTGGATCAAGTGCCCGGAAACCGGCGAGATGGTGTATCACCGCGATCTCGAGGAAAACAAATGGGTCATCCCGCAATCCGGCTTCCACATGAAGATGCCGGCCAAGGCACGGTTGAAGGATCTGTTCGACGGTGGCATCTACGAGGCCCTGCCGCAGCCAAAGGTGGCGCAGGATCCGCTGAAGTTCCGCGATTCCAAGAAATACGCCGACCGTCTTCGTGACAGCCGCGCCAAGACCGAACTGGAAGACACGATCGTCGCCGGTCTCGGCCGCGTCCAGGGCGTCAAGCTTGTCGGCGTGGTACATGAGTTCAACTTCATCGGCGGTTCGCTCGGCATGGCCGCAGGCGAAGCGATCGTGAAGGCCTTCGAAAAGGCGATCGCGGAGAAGTGCCCGCTGGTCATCTTCCCGGCCTCCGGTGGCGCCCGCATGCAGGAAGGCATCCTGTCGCTGATGCAGTTGCCGCGTACCACTGTTGCCGTCAACATGCTCAAGGAAGCCGGTCTTCCCTATATCGTCGTGTTGACCAACCCGACCACCGGCGGTGTTACTGCCTCCTACGCCATGCTCGGGGATATTCAGATCGCCGAGCCCGGCGCCGAAATCGGCTTTGCCGGCAAGCGCGTGATCGAGCAGACGCTGCGCGAGAAGCTGCCCGAAGGCTTCCAGACAGCCGAATACCTGCTGGAACACGGCATGATCGACATGGTCGTAAAGCGCCACGACATCCCGTCGACGCTGGCACGCGTGCTGAAGATCCTGATGAAGAAGCCGGCCGATGCGGTAAAGCTCAACGGCGGCGGTGCAGACCCAGTGGCCTTGCCAGTAGCGGCAAGCGCATAGCATACGATCCTATCGGGGCAGGGCGAGATGACAGCGGTGGAAGCCAGCGAAGCAGGCTACGAGATCGAAAAACTCCTTGCCTTGCATCCGAAAGGCTTCGACCTGTCGTTGGACAGGATAACCCGGCTTCTGGCCGCGCTCGGCAATCCGCAGGACCGCCTGCCGCCGATCATTCACGTGGCGGGCACCAACGGCAAGGGCTCCGTCACCGCGTTTTCGCGGGCGCTGCTCGAGGCCGCGGGCTTGAGCGTCCACGTCCATACCTCTCCGCACCTAGTCAACTGGCACGAGCGCTACCGGCTCGGGGTCAAGGGTGGCAAGGGCAAGCTCGTCAGCGATCCGGTTCTGGCCGATGCGGTTCGACGCGTGGCGGAAGCCAATGGCGGCGAGAAGATCACCGTCTTTGAAATCCTGACTGCCGTCACCTTCGTGCTTTTTGCCGAACATCCGGCCGACGTCGCGATCATCGAGGTCGGTCTCGGTGGCCGCTTCGACGCGACCAATGTCATAACCAATCCGGCCGTCTCGGTGATCATGCCGATCTCGCTCGATCACCAGGCCTATCTCGGCGATCGGGTCGAGCTGATCGCGGCGGAAAAAGCCGGCATCATGAAGCGTGGCTGCCCTGTCGTCATCGGCCAGCAGGAAGAAGAAGGCGTTCGCGACGTCCTGACCTCGACCGCCGAGCGCCTCGGCTGCCCGATGTCCGTCTACGGTCAGGATTTCCTGGCGCATGAGGAATTCGGCCGCCTTGTCTATCAGGACGAGCGTGGTCTGTCCGACCTGCCGCTGCCGAAGCTGCCGGGTCGGCATCAATATGCCAATGCGGCTGCAGCCATTCGTGCCGTGCGAGCGGCCGGTTTCGATGTGCCGGATGCCGCGATCGAGCGGGGCGTTGCCGGGGTCGAGTGGCCGGGGCGCCTTCAGCGCCTGGGCGGCGGTAAGCTTGGCCATTACGGCCCGCAGGATGCGGAGATTTGGGTCGATGGCGGCCACAATCCCGGTGCCGGGCAGGTGATCGCCGAAGCGATGGCGAATTTCGAGGAGCGCGAATCCCGGCCGCTATTCCTGATCATCGGTATGATCAACACCAAGGATCCGCTCGGCTATTTCCGAGCCTTCGTCGATCTTGCCGAGCAGGTCTTTACCGTGCCGATCCGGGCTTCGGATGCCGGGCTCGATCCGGTGGCGCTGGCGCAGGATGCCGCCTCTGTCGGCTTCGAGGCGTCCGCCGTTTCATCGGTGGCCGAGGCGCTGACGATCATTGCCAATCTTGTCGACGAAGACCCTGTGCCGCCACGCATCCTGATCGGCGGTTCGCTCTATCTCGTCGGCGACGTGCTTGCCGACAACGGCACGCCGCCGAAGTGATCGGCTGCTGCGACAAGGATCGCAGCGATCTTTGCAGGACCATCCACGCGCAACATTCAAGGCAAGAAAAAAGCCCGGCAAGCCGGGCTTTGAAGTCGGTTCGAGAAGGTGGCCTTAAGCGGCCGCAGTCGAAATCCAGGACGTCAGGGCCGTCTTCGGCGCAGCACCAACCTTGATGTCGGCAACTTCACCAGCCTTGAACATGGCAAGCGTCGGGATCGAGCGCACGCCGTACTGCGCGGCCAGTTCCGGGTTCTCGTCGATGTTCAGCTTCACGACCTTGACCTTGCCGGCGAGCTCGTTGGAGATTTCCTCGAGGCTCGGCGCGATCATCTTGCACGGGCCGCACCATTCAGCCCAGAAATCGACAACCACCGGCTCGGCGGCGTTCAGCACTTCCTGCTGAAAATTGGATGTATCGACTTTTACAGTAGCCATCGGCTGCTCCTTGCGTTCGAAATGTCGGTGTCCAGATGTTGTGTCTCATGTGAGACCGCCCCACTGGATTTTCAATATCGGGTATCTCACTTTGTCGCGAGGTCTTCAAGGCTCCTGTCCAGTCGTGCATCCTCAAGCACGTGGATGATCGGTCCCTCCGTGAAAATCAGAGCACATTGGAAGCGGTGCGCCGGATAAAGCGGCCTGAGCAGCTCGCGATAGATCGCCAGCTGGGTAATGTAGGCAACGGGGACGTCCTTGGGTGTCGCCGGCACGGTGCGATTGGTCTTGAAGTCGGCGATCGTCACGACGCCATCCGCCACCGACAGCCGGTCGATCCGGCCGGAGACGGCAAATTCCTGATTTCGGAGCTTCAATGTGCCCATGACCGAGACTTCCGCCCGGCTGGCACCGGAAAAGAGCGATTGCAGCTTGCCATGATCGAGCACCTGCAGCACGGCATCGCGCAGGCGCGCGCGCTGGGTTTCGGGCCAGCGCGGCACCGAACGGGCGAGATAGCGATCAGCCGCCGTCGGGCGCTCGGAAGCGGCGATCGACGGCAGGACCTGCAGCAGTCGATGCAGGATGGCGCCGCGCAGCATCGAGATATCGGCTGGCGCCTTCTGCGAAAACAGCGCCGAACCGACGATCATGTCACCTTCGTCTTCGTCCACCGCAATACCGACGCCCGATGGGCTGAGCGGCCGCGGCAATCTGCGTGGCGGCGGCAGCGGCGTGGAAAGAGCGATCGGCAATCCGGTTTTCGCGGGTGTTGCGAGATCGGAGGCTTCGTCGCCCGTCGCAACTTCGCGCGGTACATGTGCTTCGCGCCAAGAGTGCCCCGCCCATTCCTCGTCACCCGCCTTGAACAGGACAGGGGTGCTGCGACCGTTGTCGTCCACAGACAGGCTCGCCTGCACCATGGCGTGCCAGGTGTCGGTGCTGGCCCGTTGCCCACGATAGCCACACACGACCAGCCGGTCGGCAGCCCGGGTCATGCCCACATAAAGCAGACGGCGGTATTCTTCCTCGGCCAGCGTCTTCAGCCTGTCGCTGTCGGCGGCGACAAGCGAATTCGATGCAGAGCCCGGAGCACGCCAGACGGGCAGGGGATAGCTCGAGCCATCCGAAAGCGGCATCTCCAGGAAACGAAGATCGGGCACGTGCTGCGAGTTGAACGGCTTGCCGCCGCCGTCGACCAGAAATACCACCGGCGCTTCCAAACCCTTGGCGGCGTGCACGGTCATGATGCGGACCTCGTCACGCTCCTTGTCCTGCTCGCGCTTGACGGTCGGCGCCTCGATCTCGAGCGTCGAGATGAAGGCCTGCAGTCCAGGCAGGCCGCTTCTTTCGTGTTCGAGCGCAAAGGTCAGGAACTCGTCGAGAATGTCGCTCACCTCGCTGCCAAGCCGGGCGAGAAACGCCGCGCGGCCGCCATGGACGCCAAGCACGCGCGCAAAAAAGTCATGCGGAGCGAGCTGCTGGGAGAGGACGGCATAGCGAAGAAGTGCCTTGACGGTTGCTTCGTACAGCGAGCCTTCTCCGCCACCGAATTCCTGCAACCTCTGCCAGAGGCTAACACCTTCGTCGCGTCGGGCCGCGAGCTCGAACAACGTGTCTTCGTCGAGGTTGAAGAGTGGGCTCTTCAGCAGTGCCGCCAGTGACAGGTCGTCTTCCGGCAGCAGCATGAAGCGCCCGAGCGCCAACAGGTCCTGGATGGCGATATGGCTGGTCAGGACCAGTCGGTCGGCGCCGGCGACGGGAATGTCGCTGCGGCGCTTCAGGGCGCGGGTCAGCGCATTGACGAAGGCGTCGCGCTTGCGCACGAGCACGATGACATCGCCCGGGCGCATGAAGCGGCGCACGCCCTTCTCGATGATCGTCTCGCGGCCGATCCAGTTGTCGAGCACGGCGGCTATGCGTCGGGCAAGAATGTTGACCGGTGCCGTTTCCGGGGTGGCGTCGAAGGGGGCCGTCCATTCGTCGTCGGTTTCTGTCGGTTCGGCGGCGATTACGTCCCAGATATCGACGGCACCGGGATGGCCGATGCGATTGGAGGCATGCACCACCGCCTCGTTTTGAGCACTGAGCCCACGCGCATGCACCGGGTTGGCAAAGACGGTGTCGACGGCGGAAAGCACGTCGACGGTAGAGCGGAAGGAGAGCTGCAGCCGGATCGGGCTGAAGGCCTTGCCGCCGTCGCGCACGCGCCGCTCCGTCTCGATGCTTTCACGGGAGAAGCGCTCGGGCCGCGCGCCCTGGAAGGAGTAGATCGACTGTTTCTCGTCGCCGACGGCAAACATGGTGCGGTCGGTTCCGCGGGCGCTGTCGCCGGAGAAGAAATCCGCCGCCAGCGCCTGGATGATCGTCCATTGTGTCGGGCTGGTATCCTGGGCCTCGTCGACGAGAATGTGATCGATGCCCTGGTCGAGCTTGTAGTGAACCCAGGCGCTGACGTCGCCGCGCGCAAACAGGCTGGCGGTGCGGTTGATCAGGTCCTCGAAATCGAGCTGGCTGCGAGTACGCTTGAGCGCTTCATAGTCGTTGCTGAGCCGATCGGCGAGGGTCAGCGCCGACAGCGTCGCCTCGTACATCTGGACGATGCTCAGGCGGTCGGCGCAGGCGACGACATGATCGCGGGCGGCTTCGACCAATTGGAGCAGGTCTGGTGCTGCCTGAAGCATGGCCTTGTTGACGAAAGCGGAATCGGCGCGCGGCTTGCCGGTACCGGTGAAGAACAGCTCCTGCAGCCCTTCGTAACGCGCCATGGGATCGGCAAGCTTGGCAGTCGCCCGCAGTCCCTCGGCAAAATCGAGCACCTTGGCGCCGCCGGAACTGGCGGCAAGTGAGAGATAGCGCTCCAGCGCCGGACCGTTGAGGCCTGCAAGCGGCCAGACGCCTTGAAGGACGCGCTCGACGCTATCCTCGGGCTCAAGCTTGAGGGCCGCGCGCAGTTGCACGGCGATGCCGCCATGGGCATCGGCATGGTCGAGAAAAGCCTGTATCGCCGTGCGGTTGGAAACGATCGCGCCCAGCAGCTTTTCAAGCCCGGTGTCGTCGGCAAGTTCGAGCACGGTGGCAAAGGCCTCGGCGAGTGCCGAATCGTCCTCGGCGGCGGTCGCGGTCAGCAAGGCACGGCGTGCATCCGCGAGCAGCACCGCCGCCGCGCGGTCGTCGAGCACCGAGAAGTGTCCGGCAACGTTGGCTTCCAGCGGAAACTGGTGCAGCAGCGCTTCGCAGAAGGCGTGGATGGTCTGGATCTTCAGGCCGCCCGGGGTTTCGAGCGCGCGCGCAAACAGCCGCCGTGCCTCCTGGAGCTTCAGTCGCGAAGGTAGTTCGCCTTCGATGGCCTCGATCCGCCTTTCCAGTGCCTCGTCGTCGAGCGTGACCCATTCGGCAAGGCGTTCGAAGACCCGGTTGGACATTTCGGAGGCGGCAGCCTTGGTATAGGTCAGGCAGAGAATGGCAGACGGCCTGCAGCCGGCGAGAAGCAGGCGGATGACGCGCTGCGTCAGCACGTGGGTCTTGCCCGACCCGGCGTTGGCGGAAACCCAGGCGGAGCGGGCGGGATCGGAGGCGAGCGACTGTCGGCGCGAGGTCCAGTCGAGCCAGGCTTCGGGCGTCCTTTCGTCGGGGCCGGTGCTTTCATCCCTCATCGCTGTCATCCTCGCTGTCGGCGGTCGACCATTCGGCAACACGTGCCAGATGGTCGTATTCGCCGCCGTAGTCGCGCTCCTTCTGGACGATGAGGCGGGAGGCAAAGCCGTGTCTCCCCGACATCAGGGCGGTCAGCAGCTTCCTGAGCTCGACCAGGGCTTCGTCAGCCAGCTGGTCAGCCGTTTTCATTTCCTTCGCCCGGCTGTTCTCGTTGTTGACCGCTTCCACCTTGAAGCGGGAGCCTGGTTTCAGCCTGACATAGAGCAGTGATTGCGGGTGGCCGGGACCCATTCCCTTGAACGCACCGGCTTTCAGCGCCGCTGCTTCGAGCGCCAGCTGCGGATCGAGCAAGACCCGCGCTTCCTTGATCGAAGGGCTGGAGCCGGTCTTGTAGTCGATGATCTCAAAGGTGCCGTCCGTCAGCGCATCCAGCCGGTCGGCAATGCCGGTCAGCCGGATGTCGGCCACGCCGACGTCCATCGATGCCGCGACTTCGGTCAAGGGCTTGCGGATAAAGCGTGCACGCTCGCGCTCCCAGGCGAGGAAGGCTTTGCCGACGGCGGCAAAGCGCGGCCGCCAGATGGTGTCGATATGGGCGGGCAGGCGCTCTTCGTCGAAGGCTTCGTTGAGCAGGCGGACCATCGCCTCGTCGGCTGCCGGGGACTGGATGTCGAAATTGCCGCGCACGAAGCGGTCGACGATGCGGTGGTAGAGCGTGCCGCGCTCGGACGCACCCGGATCGCGGTTGAACGGGTCGAGCGGATGCAGCCGCAGGATCCGGCGTGCATAGATCGAATAGGGGTCGCGACGGAGCCGGGAGACTTCGCTGAATGAATATTTGCGCGGCTGCAGCTCGACCGGCGGCTTGGGTGCCGGGCGTTCAGCCAGTGTCTGGCGGCCGCCCTTGTCGAGCATGCGCGCCCACAGCAGATAGTCGCTGCCGTTGGATCGCAGGTTCTCCGCCAGCCGTTTGCCGCCTAGCGCCAGGAGCCGCTGCAGCCACCGCGATGCGACGGTGGGCGCCGATCCCTGCCGCATTGAGCGGGTCAAGATCAGCTTGCGCGTGCCGCACGCCATCTGGAAGTCGTGCGCAAGCTGGCCGACGCGACGTTCGGGCGGCTCGAGGCCGATCCCGGTTTTCATGGTGCGGGAGAGGAAGGGATCATTTGCCGTCTGCCCCGGCCAGTTGCCTTCGTTCAGGCCGCCAAGCACCACCAGATCCATGCTCTGCAGGCGCGATTCCAGCGCGCCGAAGATGAAAACGCGGGGGTGGCGCATCGAGCGTGGCTTGACGGCCTCGCTGGCGGCGAGCGCCTCCATGATGTCGCACCATTGCGGTCCGTCGGCATCCATCTGCCCTTCGGTCTCGATGATGCCGCGCAAAAGCGTGGCCAGTGCTTCGCCTGCCTCGCCGGACCAGAGACCGCTGAGGTCGGCACGTTCATCGCCGCAGACGGCCTCCAGCGCCTGGCCAGTCCGTGTTGCCCATTCGGCAAAGGTGAATGTTTCCGAGAACGGGCGACGCCCGTCGCTGCGCCGGACCAGCGCACCGGCAAGCGGGTCTGTTGCCGCCTTTACCCGCGCGGCAAGGTCCTTGGCAGCAAGAATGTCGTCTTCGGTGATGCCGATCCGCCACTCCGGAGGGTGGCGGTCGACGTTGTGATCGGCGACTGCCTGGTCGAGCAGCGGTTCCAGCAGCGAGATATCGGCGATCTCAGTGCCGCTGCGCAGCGCCATTCGCTCCAGCACGTCGGCGCTGCGGCGCAACTCCGCCTTCGAGAGACCGAAGCGCGCCAGCGGATGTTTGAACAGCGCCACCAGTGGCACTGGATCGCCGGGCCGAAGGCTTGCCTCCAGGAGAAGCCGCATCAGCGTACCGGCTGATGTCGAGGCGAGCGGTGTGCCGGCCGAATCGTCGGCTTCGATATCGAAACGCGCCAGTTCCGCACCGACGCGGCGCGCCAGATTGCGGTCGGGGGTAATCAGCGCCGCCTGGCTATCGTCGCTGCCCTCAAGCGCCAGCCGGAGCGCAATGGCAATCGCGGTCGCCTCCTCGCGCTCGTTGGCGGTCTCGATCAGCGCAACGTCGCCAAAGGCCCGTTGCAGCGTTTCCGGCTCGAGCCCGTTGCGGGTCTCGGTCCAGCCGTTGGTCGCCTTGGCCGGCAACAGCGCATGCGACAGGATCTCGCTGCGATCGGTCAGTCCCGCGTCGGCCTGGTCAAGGGTTGGCACATCGCGGCGCTCGACCTGCATGCGTTGCAGCAGACGGTGGAAGCCGTATTGCGGGTGGCTGCGGCTTGCCGGTTCGGGCCGGCCGGCGGCAACGGTTTCGCCAATGATCATGCCCCATTCCGCATCGGTCATCGTCTGGTCGAGCCCGGGCAAAACGATGGTGCCGTTGGGCAGCTTCTGGACGGCGGCGATCAGCGCGGCCGTCGCCGGGATCGAGCCGGTCGAACCGGCGATGACAATCGGCCCCTGAAGCGCGCCTGAGGCGATGCGCTGGGTCTCTGCCTGCAGGATCGCGTTGCGATGCCGGGCCGGCGAGGATTGCTTGAGTTCCTCCAGCCGCTCCGGCCAGTAGACCCGGGCGATCTTCAGGAATTCGAGCGTCAACTGCCACCAGAGTGCATGCTCGCCAGCGTCGAGACCGTCGAGCGCTTCCCAGTCGAGTTCTTCCGTCTCCATCGCATCGACGAGTTCGGCCAGATTGCGCGCCAGCCAGATGGCATCCGCCGGGCTTGCCGGCGCTATCAGCGGGCTTTCCGCATGAATGTCGAGCACCACCTTCGGCAGGCGGTTACGCCAGGCGAGGATGAGGCGGCCAAGTTCGATGAGGCGTGCGGTGCCGGGAAGGGGCGGCGCCAGGTCGAGGATCGCAGGCACTTCGGCATCGAAGAAGCCGCTGTCGTCGTCGGTCTCGCCCAGCGCCCGGATCGTCGGCAGGATCGCCGAACGGCCGCCGAGCAGGTCGACGAATTCGGAGCGCAGCACGCGGGCGGAGCGGCGGGTCGGAACGAAAATCGTCACGCCGGCAAGCGGCAACGGGTCGGCGGGGTCGTAGCTAAAATCCGGTGTCAGCGTGCCATCGCAGAGCTTGCGCGCGAGTGTCTTCAGGAAGGGCAGGCCCGGCGGGATCGTGAAGACATTTGGCTCGCGATAGGACACGCTCATCCCCCCGGTTGGTAGCGGCGGATTGCGGCTTCAGCCTCTTCGATCGCCTCCGGCGTGCCGACCGTCATCCAGTGGCCGTCGAGCACAATGCCGTACAGTCGGCCTGACGCAATCGCCCGATCGAAATAGATATTCAGATTGAACGCATCATCAGGCGCATCGGCAAACAGTTTGGAATCGAGCGCGATCGCACCGGCATAGACGACGGGGTTGTCCATGCCCTCGGCATAGCGCACCAGGCTCCCATCGGCGCCTAGCGAAAAATCCCGCTTACCGTTATGGCCGGTCGTATCTTCGTCGCGCACGCAAAGCAGCGCCATGTCCATGCGCCCGGGATCGAAAAAGTCGGCGAGCCGTTCGAGATTGCTGCGAGCGTCAGTGTCTTCGCCGATCCAGAATAGATCGGCGTTCATCACCAGGACGGGCCCGTCTGCCAGCAGCTTCAGGCCCTTGACCAGCCCGCCGCCCGAATTCATCAGCGCGTTACGCTCGTCGGAGATCACGATCTCGGGCGCCGCACGCTGCGCCAGGTGCGCTTCCATCTGGTCGGCGAAGTGGTGGACGTTGATGGCTGCCCGGGTGACGCCGGCGTTCACCAGCAGATCGAGAACGTAGTCGATCATCGGCTTGCCGGCGATCTTCACCAGTGGCTTGGGGATGGTATTGGTGATCGGGCGTAGGCGGGTACCGAGGCCCGCCGCGAGCACCATCGCATTGCTGATCGCCATTGCTTCTCTGTCAGTTCGCTGATTCGGGACCGATTAATCCCGTCTTCATACACCAGTCGCGCAAGGGTTTCAGCGCTTCGTGCTGGAGGGCGACTTCAAGATAGGCGAAAGTGCGCGGCATGTGTTTCATGTAGCCGGGCTTGCCGTCGCGCTGCATCAGCCGAACCCAGATGCCGACGAGCTTGCAGTTGCGCTGGGCCGACATCAGATGCCAGTCGCGCAGGAACAGGGGCTCGTCGAACGGGCCGGCGGCGCGGCGATCCGCGAAATAGGCGTCCATCATTCGGTTCGCCAGCGCGGGTTCGATCGTCACTCGCGCGTCCTGAACCAGCGATGCCACGTCATAGGCCGTCGGTCCGATCATCGCATCCTGGAAATCGATCACGCCGACACGTTGAAGTCCTTCGTGACCGGCGCGCCAGATGATGTTCGGCGAATGAAAGTCGCGCAGCAGCAGGTTCGTCTCGGCGGTCTCGATGAGGTCGATCAAATCGTCCCAGATCGCGGCGTATTCCTGCTTTTCCTGTTCCGTTGCCGGCGCGCCACGCTTCCAGGGCAGGTACCAGTCGATGAGCAGCCGCGTCTCGATCTTCATCGCGGTGCGGTCGAAATCCGGGATATGGTGCTCGATACCGCCGGCAAGCGCGATGTCGCGCTTGGTCGGTGCCGTGTGGAGCTGGGCAAGCAAGCGCACGCTTTCGACATAGCGTGCCTCGATCGGTCTACCGTCGTCATCGAGCACGCCGTCGGAACCGAGGTCCTCGATCAGCAGAATTCCCTGGTCCAGATCGCGCGCGTAGATCGTCGGCGCTGCGAAGCCGCGTTCTCGGAGCAGCTCGTCGATGGCAACGAATGGCGTCACGTCCTCGGCGATATGCGCGAGCTGCTGGTAGTATTTGCCATCCTGAAGGATAGGGCCGGGCTTGTGTCGCGCGGCATCCATCAGGATTTTCGCCGGAAGGCCATCCCGGCCGTCGACGCGTTCGTACGCCCTGACTGAGGCATCGCCGCTCAGATGGCGCCGTCGTGCGTCTGCAAAGCCGTTCTGCGCGAGGAAGTCGCGGATTGCGAGCGTGCGGGCAATCCGCTGGAGGGCGCTCTCTGGTCCGGAGATGCTGACGCTCCGCCCGGCCGCTTCATGGGTGATCGACAGGACGATCCTGCTCGTTGGCAATGCTCCGTCGGCTCGCTCGGGCCATTCGACAAGGCAGATACCTAGAGACAGGGCTTCGTCGAAACCGAGTTCGTCGAGTTCGCTGGCGTCGGCAAGGCGATAGAGATCGAAATGCGCCACGGGAATGCGCAGGTCGTAGCTCTGCACCAGCGTAAAGGTCGGACTTGGGACTTCGAGGCCGTCGTCATCGGCCACCGCGCGCAGTAAGGCGCGCGCCAGGGTCGATTTTCCGGCCCCGAGATCGCCAGACAGCGCGAGACAGTCGCCCGTCTTCAGCGCCAGCGCCAGGTCTTCGCCGAGCTGGATCGTGGCTGCCTCGTCCGCCAGGAAGCGCGTGATCGGCTGCATTATTCCGCCGCGACGATCTTCGGGATCTCTGCCGAAGGAATGCGGCAGCTGACCTCAGTGCCTTCGCCCTCGCGACTGCGGATCGATACGGTGCCGTGATGAAGGCTGACGAAGCTCTCGACGATCGAGAGGCCAAGGCCGGCGCCACCGCGCTGGCCGTGGCTTTCGAAGCGGTTGAACACGGTGTCGAGCACGTCCTGTGGAATGCCGGGACCGCTGTCGGAAACCGAGAAGACGAAGTCTCCGCCTTCCCGCCGGCAGGCAAGCTCGATGACGCTGCCGTCAGGCGCAAAATTTGCGGCATTGGTCAAAAGCTTGATGAAAATCTGCTTCAGCCGCTGCTGGTCGGCGACCATGCGGCCAAGGTTGTCGGGGGCCGCGACCCGTAGCGTGACACCGCCCTCGACCAGCCGGTCGGCCATCTGGTGGGCGATGTCGTCGAGGAAATCCGTGAGATTGATCTCCGACATGTCGAGCTCGACAATGCCGGCATCGACGGTCGCAAGATCGAGAATGTCGTTGACGATGGTCAGGAGCAGCGACGACGACGTGGCGATATGGTCGACATACTCCGCCTGGCGGTCGTTGAGGTCGCCGAAGGCTGGTGTTTTCAGCAGATCGGCAAAGCCGATGATGTTGGTCAGCGGCGAGCGCAGTTCATAGGACACGTGATGGACGAAGTCGTTCTTCAGCGCATCCGCCTTGCGCAGGGCGTCGTTCTTTTCGGTCAGGGCGCGCTCGACGCGGACACTGTCGGTGATGTTGACGAAGGTCAGCATCGTCTGTGCGTTCGGCAGCGGAATGACGGCGAAGTCGAGGATCAACCCCGTCCGCAGTTCCAGAATGCCGCGGCTCGACGGCCGCTCGTCATCGAAGCTGGTGATGATGTGGGAGAACCGCTTCCAGCCATCCGGCTGGTCGTAGGACATCAGGCAGGCCTGCTCGATCGCACGGATATGTGTGCCCGGCTTCGCCTCGGTCTCGTTGATGCCCCAGATCGCGCGGAAGGCGGGGTTGGAAAGCCGGATACGGCCATCGGGACCGAACACGGCCACGCCTTCGGCCAGATGGTCGATGGTTTCGCCCTGGACCTGGACCAGCGTGTTGTAGCGGGTTTCCAGATCGACCTTTTCGGTCAGGTTCTCGAACACCCAGGTGACGCCGCCCTGCGGCCGCGCCGTTGCGAAGACCCGCAAGGTCTGGCCGTTCGGCAGGTGCCAGAGGTCGGATTGCGTATCGAGCGCCTGATAGACGGAGAGCGCGTTCGCCTTCCACTGTTTCCAGTTGAGCTGTTCGGGCAGCTGGCCGCCGGAGCGCAAGCGATCAAGCACTTCACCATTGTCCGGTTTGCGCTCGAGGAAGCCCATATCCAGGTTCCAGAGGCGCTGGAAAGCCTGATTGTAGAATTGCAGCCGTTGGTTGCCGTCGAAGATGGCGACCGGCGTCGCGAGATGGTCGAGCGTCTCGGCATGGCTCTTGAGCGTACGGTCGAGTTCTTCGCGAACGGCCTCGACGCCGGAGACGTCGATGGCAATTCCTGTGGTTCCGGCCGGGCTGCGGGCATCGACGACATCGAAAAATGTACGATTGCCCCTGACGACGGTGGAAAGCTTGTCGCGGAAGGGCGCATCGAAGGTCGAGACGGCGCGGATTTTCTCGCGTGCGATCGTCGCCAGCAGTTCACGACCCTCGGCAATCGCTGCAGCGACGTTTGGTGCCTCCACCGCATCGGCATAGGCCTCGTTGACCCAGCTCAGCGCTCCATCTGTGCCGCGCTGCCAGACCGGCAGGTCGATCGCGTCAAGCAGCGTGCGGAAGGACATCAGCGAGTTGTTGAGGCGGTCGCGCTCGAGCTTCAGCTCGGCGAGTTCCGCCCGCATGTTGTTGAGTGCGATGAAGCGCACGAAAGCGCGTCCGCCGGAAACGCGGCCCTGTGCCTCCAGCACCTCGTTGCGCTGCGTTTCGAGCACCAGATCGAAGCTGCGCGCCTGGGTGCGCAGGGCGTCGATCGCCTTTTCGAGTTCGCTGGCGGAATTTCCCTTGATCCAGCGGCCGAATGCCAGGAATTCGCGATCGTCTGACGGCGCCCCGGTTTCCGCCGGCAGCTGGCCGAGCATTTCCGCCCGCTCCGCAAGCCCGTCCCAGATGACGATGCGGCGATTCTTGTCGGCAATGAGTGCCTGGAAGCGCGAAAGGCGCTGATTGGCGTCCGAAAGGTCGGACCTGAGCTCGCGGTTCTCGGCCTCGATGTTGCCGCGCTGGCGGATCAACCAGATCGCGGAGATCATTGCCGCGGAGATGACGCCGATCAGGACTGAAAAGGTGATGACTTCCGACGAGCCGAAGATGTTCGCCTTCTGCGCCGAGACCTGGGCGACCGCATCCGTTGCGGCGAACAGCGCCGTGCAGGCCATCAGGCGGCGAAGAAGCACCGGGCCTTTGCGGCGACCGCCCGATGAGGTTTCGTGTGCTGTTGTCATGGCGCTGCCGTCCCCGTCTGTCCGAAGGGTGCTGCCGGCTCTCGTGCCATGCGCAGTTCCGGCGATACCCTGAAGGGTTCGCGTCAGTTCTGGTTGCATCCCCGGTCTGTCTCCGTCTGTTTGCCGCTTGCCGACAAGACATCCCACTCGCAATGCCCGAAGGTCCGCACCGGCATCACGAATCAATGGGTTAGAGCATACTTCGTTGACGAATCGCCGGGAAGGGAGCCGCCCAAAAAAGAGGCCGCGCTCTCTTGTCAAGAACGCGGCCACAACATGTTGTGGATTGCCCGGGTAACGATTAGTACCGGTAGTGTTCAGCCTTGAACGGACCCTGCTGGCCGACGCCGATATAGTCGGCCTGTTCCTTCGACAGTTCGGAGAGCTTCGCGCCGAGCTTGTTCAGGTGCAGGCGAGCGACCTTCTCGTCGAGCGCCTTCGGCAGAACGTAGACTTCGTTCTTGTAGTTCTCGCCCTTGGTGAAGAGCTCGATCTGGGCCAGCGTCTGGTTGGTGAACGAGGCGGACATCACGAAGGACGGGTGACCGGTGGCGTTGCCGAGGTTGAGCAGGCGACCTTCCGACAGCAGGATCATGCGGTTGCCCTTCGGGAACTCGATCATGTCGACCTGCGGCTTGATGTTCGTCCACTTCAGGTTACGCAGCGCGGAGACCTGAATTTCGTTGTCGAAGTGGCCGATATTGCCGACGATCGCCATGTCCTTCATCTCGCGCATGTGGTCCATGCGGATGACGTCCTTGTTGCCGGTCGTGGTGATGAAGATGTCGGCAGACGAAACGACGTCTTCGAGCTGGACGACTTCGAAACCGTCCATGGCGGCCTGAAGCGCGCAGATCGGGTCGACTTCGGTCACCTTGACGCGAGCGCCGGCGCCCGAGAGCGAGGCTGCCGAGCCCTTGCCGACGTCGCCGTAACCGCAGACGACGGCAACCTTGCCGGCCATCATCACGTCGGTGCCGCGGCGGATGCCGTCAACCAGCGATTCCTTGCAGCCGTACTTGTTGTCGAACTTCGACTTGGTGACGCTGTCGTTGACGTTGATCGCCGGGAACGGCAGCAGGCCCTTGGCCTGGAGCTGGTACAGTCGGTTGACGCCGGTCGTCGTTTCTTCGGTCACGCCCTTGATGGCGTCGCGCTGCTTGGTGAACCAGCCCGGCGAAGCGGCAAGGCGCTTCTTGATCTGCGCGACCAGGATCTCTTCTTCTTCCGAACCCGGGTTGGAGAGAACGTCTTCGCCGGCTTCGGCGCGGGCGCCGAGCAGGATGTACATGGTGGCGTCGCCACCGTCGTCCAGGATCATGTTGGAGACGCCGCCGTCGGCCCACTGGAAGATCTTGTCGGTGTAGGTCCAGTATTCCTCAAGCGTTTCGCCCTTGACGGCGAACACCGGGATACCGCTGGCAGCGATCGCTGCGGCTGCGTGGTCCTGGGTCGAGAAGATGTTGCACGAAGCCCAACGGATGTCGGCGCCGAGAGCGGCGAGCGTCTCGATCAGCACGGCGGTCTGGATGGTCATGTGCAGCGAACCGGTGATCCGGGCGCCCTTCAGCGGCTTGGATGCGCCAAACTCTTCGCGGCAGGCCATCAGGCCCGGCATTTCCGTTTCGGCGATCGTAATTTCCTTGCGACCGAAATCGGCAAGACCGATGTCGGCGACGATGTAATCCTGAGTGGTGGTCATGAAATTCTCCAGGCTGATCTCTTCAAGCCGCTCTGGCCCTCTGGCGATCCGGCGGCACGACTATGCCTCCCGCGCATACCATCGCGGTGAGAGTGCGTCCGATCTATCAGGAATTCTGGGGCAGAGCAACCTCGATATAAAGAAGTCTTTATATCTTTATATTGTCGGTTACATTTCTTCGCCGAACTTGTCGCGGACCAATGCGTCGAGCGCATTGAGGGCCTCTTCGGCCTGTGCGCCGCTGGCCGTGACGCAGACGCTGGAGCCGGTGCTGGCGGCCAGCATCATCAGGCCCATGATCGAGGTGCCCCCGACCGTGCTTCCGTCCTTCGACACCGTGATTTCGGCATCATAGGCCTCGACGGTCTGCACGAACTTGGCCGAGGCGCGCGCATGCAGTCCGCGCTTGTTGACGATGAGAAGTTCGCGCGTCAGCGACATGTCGGGACGGTGATCCATCATTTTCCGCTCAGGACACGGCTGGCGACGTTGATGTATTTGCGTCCAGCTTCGGAGGCTTCCGCGAGCGCCTTGTCCATGTCGCTTTCGCCACGCACGCCGGCGAGCTTGATCAGCATCGGCAGGTTGACGCCGGCGATGACTTCGACGGTGCCGCTGCGCATCACCGAGATGGCGAGATTGGACGGCGTGCCACCGAACATGTCGGTGAGAATGATCACGCCGTGGCCCTCGTCGACGTTGGTCACGGCGTCGAGGATATCCTGCCGACGCTGATCCATGTCGTCCTCGGGGCCGATGCAAACGGTCTCGATAGCTTTTTGCGGACCGACAACATGCTCGAGTGCATGTCGGAATTCCTCAGCCAGCTTGCCATGGGTGACAAGCACAAGTCCGATCATGGGTATCTTTTCTCCGACTGCACGCGCAATTCACTGATGGTCAGATATCGCAATGCAGCAATTTCGTCCACCTGTTGGGGCGGCCATCTTGGCAAGGAAAAGGCGAAGTGCAAGCCAAAAATGCCGAAAAACCAGCCCCGTTGCCTGCAACTATAGCTAAAATCCTAATTTTTCGGGTAGCAGCGCACGCAGAGCAGCAAGCATGTGCACACCATTTTCAATGGGAACGCGAACAATCGGCAGGCTGCGACCGAAGGGGAGGGGAAGTTCCTCGTTTTCGGGCGGCATGCGCGGATCGAATGGCGCGTTCACCGGCAGGATCGCCCAATCCATCACCGCGGCAGGCACCGTTTCGAGCCTGGCGATGCCGGCGCCACGGATCTCGATCAGACCTTCAATCGACGATGGGCACCGGGCGATGATCTGGTCCTGTCCAATCGACAGATCGACACGGTCGTCGGCGACCAATGCCGCAAAGTGCCCCATCTGGCGGGCTGCCGAAATGCAGGCGAGCGCCAGTCTCGATTTGCCGATGCCGGAAGGGCCGGTGACCAGGAAACCGGCCGTGCCGAGGACGATCGCCGTACCGTGAACATTATGCGGCGGTGTCACGCGTGCGGCTCGGCAGGCAGGGAAAGTACGAAGCGGGCACCGACGATCTTCCCATCCGGACCCATGACGTTCTCGGCCTTCAGTGTGCCGCCATGCGCTTCGGCGATCTGCCGGGAAATCGACAGGCCGAGGCCGGAGTTCTGGCCGAAATCTTCGCCCTCCGGTCTGTCGGTATAGAAGCGCTCGAAGATCCGATCGATGTCTTCCGCCTGTATGCCGGGACCATTGTCCTCGACATAGACGAGGCAGCGCGACCGGGAACGGGTGAGGCGCACGACGATGCGGCCGCCCTGCTCAGGTACGAAGGAGCGGGCGTTTTCGATCAGGTTGGTGATGATCTGGCCGATGCGCAATTCGTAACCATTGATGGCGAAGCGCGCCTTGGGGCTGTCCTTGCGGTCGACGACGAAATCGAGCAGCACCGGCTTCTTTTTGCTGCGGATCTGGCGGGAGATCTCGACGAGGTCGCCAAGCAGCCTTTCGAGGTCGACGACCTTGGCGTCGCTGCGTGCAAGTTCCGCGTCGAGCCGCGAGGCGTCGGAAATATCGCTGATCAGGCGGTCGAGGCGGCGCACGTCGTGCTGGATGACGTCCATCAGCCGCTTCTTCGATTCGTCGGTGCGGGCAAGCGGCAGGGTTTCCACCGCGCTGCGCAGCGAGGTCAGCGGGTTCTTCAGTTCATGGCTGACGTCGGCCGCAAAATTCTCGATCGCCGCGATCCGGTCGTAGAGTGCTGTCGTCATCTCGCGCAGCGCCACCGACAGGTTGCCGATTTCGTCCTGGCGCGAGGAGAAATCGGGGATTTCTTCCCGTTCCTTGGCGCCGCCGCGGCGGACCCGGATGGCGGCGGCAGAGAGGCGCCGCAGCGGATTGGCGATCGTCGACGACAACAGCAGCGACAGAATGACGTTGACGAGGGCGGCGACGCCGAACACGCGAATGATGGCGAGGCGCTCGGCATGCACGATCTTGTCGATGTCGCCCGCCTGGGTGGACAGCAGCAGCACGCCGAGCACGGCGCGCGACCGCTGCACCGGCACGGCGACCGAGACGATGAGTTCGCCCTTTTCGGTGACGCGGCGCACCGCACCGCGCACGCCGGTCAGCGCATTCATCACTTCGGGATAGATCGAGCCGTTGCCGCCAGGTGGTTCCTTGTAGAGCGGCAGGTCGCCCGACTGCAGCAGGCGGTTGATCCAGCTTCCGAACTTTTCCTCGATGCCGGTCGCTTCCGGGTCGACGGGCGGCAGGTCGAAGCGCAGCACCTGGCCGCCGCTATAGAGGTGGCGCGAATCGAGCAGCAGGTCCGCATCGGCGTCGAAGAGCCGCGCGCGGGTGCGGGTCGGCGAGATCAAGCGTCTGAGGACGGGAGCAACCCGCTCCTGAATGATCGGAAAATCCAGGTCTTCGTCGCTCGGCAGCGGCGTGATGCTCTGGCCGGCCTGCAGCTCCAGCAGTTTTTCGGGATCGATGGTGATCGAATTGGTGTCGACGGAGGCGGACGCCGAAATGGCGCCGGCGATGATTTCGCCCTGGGTCAGCAGGCTTTCGACGCGCGCGTCGATCAGGCCCTCGCGGAACTGGTTGAGATACATGATCCCGCCGACCAGAACCACGAGCGCGACGAGGTTGAAGAAGACGATCCGGCGCGTCAGGCTCGAAAAGACCGCGTTGCCGAACAGGCGGCGAATCAGCGTGAAGGAATAGGCCCAGCGCCGGCCGTTGTGGGCCGATGACCTTCCGTCAAGTTCGTCGATATCGCCCTGCAAGACTTCCACCAAGTCTTTCCGCTCCCGCAGCGGATCATCCCCGCCGTATCTTCCGATTGCGGACACCCATTACCCGTAAGCCGGGTTTCGCAGGTCCGCCGATGTTCTTTTTTCTGGTCTTCGGTCTCGTGGATTCAATGCCACCGGCCAAGCCAAGTGGCGGGCCGAAGCCTGCCCGCCATCGCATCGGTTCTGAATGCTCCACAAACGACGCGATGGCAAGGGCTGAGACCGCGTGTCGCCTCAGGCCATTTCCCGGAAGCGGTAGCCGACGCCATAGAGCGTCTCGATCATGTCGAAGTCGTTGTCGACCATCTTGAACTTCTTGCGCAGCCGCTTGATGTGGCTGTCGATGGTGCGGTCGTCGACATAGACCTGCTCGTCATAGGCAGCATCCATCAGGGCATCGCGGCTCTTGACCACGCCCGGTCGCTGCGCAAGCGAGTGAAGAATGAGGAACTCGGTGACCGTCAGGGTGACCGGCTCGTTCTTCCAGGTGCAGGTGTGGCGCTCCTGGTCCATGGCCAGCTGACCGCGCTCGAGCGACCGCGTCGGCGTGTCGGAGGTCTTCGGGGCGCCAGTGGTGCCGCCGGCTGCAGCGGCTTCGCGGTTGGCGGCCCGACGCAGGATCGCCTTGACGCGCTCGACGAGCAGGCGCTGGGAGAACGGCTTGGTGATGAAATCGTCGGCGCCCATCTTCAGGCCGAAGAGCTCGTCGATTTCCTCGTCCTTCGATGTCAGGAAGATCACCGGCAGATCCGACTTCTGGCGCAGCCGGCGCAACAGTTCCATGCCGTCCATGCGCGGCATCTTGATGTCGAAGATCGCAAGCTGCGGCGGCCGGGCCAACAGGCCTTCGAGCGCGGAGGCACCATCCGTGTAGGTCTCGACCTTGTAGCCTTCAGCTTCAAGGGCGATGGATACGGACGTCAGGATATTCCGGTCATCATCGACAAGCGCGATGGTCTGCATCGTGTTCAACTCCGTCATTTGAGGCCGATCGCCGGTTTCGTCTTCGAATCCACGGCAACCGCGAGTCACGGGTGCGTTACTTGAGTATAAAGGTGGAACAAATTGTGGCGAAGCCCAAAATGCCCTCAAGCGTACACTCCGTCGCTGAGAGGCAGATATGGCGCAGGGAACTCGGATTCAACCGATTAAAAAAACGATAATTTTCTTTAAATCGATTAATATACTGAAATCATTATTCTTTTTTTGATGTCACCTTGTTTTTGAGCGAGCATGCAAGTATGTTCCGGCCAAATTCAACGCCAATGGCCAAACACGAAGGAAGCTTGACCATGGAGCAACTCGGCACTCGCAACGCAGCGAACGGCTTGGAAAAACTCGGCTTTACGGATCTCGACGTGGTCCGCTACAACCTCGAAGCCGCAGACCTTTATGAAGAAGCCCTTCGCCGCGGCGAAGCTCAGTTGACCGCACATGGCGCGATCGTTGCGCGCACCGGCCAGCACACCGGCCGCTCGCCGAAGGACAAGTTCGTCGTCCGCGACGCCTCCACCGACGATCAGATCTGGTGGGACAACAACAAGCCGCTGTCCCCGGAGCATTTCGCCGTCCTGCGGAAGGACATGCTCGACCATGCCAAGGGCATGTCGCTTTATGTCCAGGATCTCGTCGGCGGTGCCGACAAGAACCATGCGCTGCCGACGCGTGTCGTTACCGAATATGCCTGGCATTCGCTGTTCATTCGCAACCTCCTGATCCGTCCGGACCGCGCAGACCTTGCTTCCTTCCTGCCGAAGCTGACGATCATCGACTTTCCGAGCTTCAAGGCTGACCCGGAGCGCCACGGTTGCCGCACCGAAACTGTCATTGCCTGCGATCTGACCAACGGCCTCATCCTCATCGGCGGCACGTCCTATGCCGGCGAGATGAAGAAGTCGGTGTTCACGGTCCTCAACTACCTCTTGCCGAAGAAGGGCGTCATGCCGATGCACTGCTCGGCCAATGTCGGACCTGAAGGCGATACCGCCATCTTCTTCGGCCTGTCGGGCACCGGCAAGACCACGCTTTCGGCCGATCCGACCCGCACACTGATCGGCGACGACGAGCACGGCTGGAGCGACGAGGGCGTCTTCAACTTCGAGGGCGGATGCTACGCCAAGGCCATCCGTCTTTCGGAAGCCGCCGAACCGGAAATCTTCGCGACGACCCGCCGCTTCGGCACTGTCATGGAAAACGTCGTTCTCGACGAACGCCGCGTTCCCGATTTCAATGACGGCTCGCTGACGGAAAACACCCGCTGCGCCTATCCGCTGGATTTCATCCCGAACGCCAGCGAAACCGGCACCGCGCCGCAGCCGCGCACGATCATCATGCTGACGGCCGACGCCTTCGGCGTGATGCCGCCGATCGCCAAGCTGACGCCGGAACAGGCGATGTACCACTTCCTGTCCGGCTACACCGCCAAGGTTGCCGGCACCGAAAAGGGCGTTACCGAGCCGGAAGCAACCTTCTCGACCTGCTTCGGCGCACCGTTCATGCCGCGCCACCCGTCGGAATACGGCAACCTCTTGAAGGACCTGATCGCCAAGAACGGCGTTACCTGCTGGCTGGTCAGCACCGGCTGGACCGGCGGTGCCTATGGTACCGGCAGCCGCATGCCGATCAAGGTGACCCGCGCTCTGCTCGCGGCAGCCCTTGACGGTTCGCTGAACGCCGCCGAGCTGCGGACCGATGCCAACTTCGGCTTTGCCGTGCCGGTCTCGGTACCGGGCGTCGACGACGGTATTCTCGATCCGCGCTCGACCTGGGCTGATGGCAACGCCTATGACGCCCAGGCCCGCCGCCTGGTCGACATGTTCATCGCCAACTTCGCCAAGTTCGAAGACCATGTCGATGGCAGCGTCCGCAATGCAGCTCCCGGCACGAAGATTGCCGCCGAGTAAACATTGCCGGCTATGATTCACGTGAAACTCGGTCTTCCATGGCCGGGTTTTCCGTTTTCATGGCGAATGTTTTCAAGAGGTTCGCGCTGTGCCATAGATCGGGGCGAGGTGAATCATGGCTAGCGACCCGCTTTACATAAACGACAATATCGTCATTGCCGGCTGGGAGCTGACGGAGCAATTCGTGCTGGCCGGCGGGCCCGGGGGGCAGAACGTCAACAAGGTCTCGACGGCCGTCCAGCTGTTCTTCAACGTCCAGGCGTCACCGGCGCTCACCGATCGCATCAAGGCCAATACCTTGAAGCTCGCCGGTCGTCGCGCCTCGAAGGATGGCGTGCTGATGATCGAGGCCAGCCGCTTCCGCAGCCAGGAGCGCAATCGCGAAGATGCGCGCGAAAGGCTGAAGGAGATGATCCTGAAGGCCGCCGAACCACCGCCGCCGCCGCGCAGGAAGACCAAACCGACCCGCGGTTCGATCGAGCGCCGGCTGAAGGAAAAAACCGGGCGCGGCGAGACCAAGAAGCTGCGTGGACGCCCGACCGGCGACTGACGTGCGGTTGCGAAATCTTTTCAACCGTCTCTTGTCTTTTGCCGCTATGCGCCCTCTCTTATCCCAAGCGACTTTTGCAGAAGGAGGGATCCATGGGCCTTTTCAGTTTTATCAAGAACGCTGGCAAGAAGTTGGGCATCGGCGGTGACGACGACGCGCCGGATACCGAAAGCGTCCAGAAGGAACTCGCTTCGCACGATCTCGGCACCAAGGACGTCCAGGTCGAAGTCGTCAATGACAAGGTGGTGCTGAAGGGTGTCGTCAAGGACCAGACGGCGTTCGAGAAAGCCGTGGTCGCCGTCGGCAACACGCTTGGCGTTTCCGCGGTCGAGGCCTCCGAGCTCAAGGTTGCCGATGCGGGTGCAGCGCCGGCACCCGCCAAGGCGCCTGTCTTCTATACCGTCAAGAAAGGCGACAACCTCTGGAAGATCGCCGAGGCACAATACGGCAAGGGCAAGGGCGCCAAGCACACGGTGATCTTCGAGGCCAACAAGCCGATGCTGACCCATCCCGACAAGATCTATCCCGGCCAGGTTCTGCGCATTCCGGATCTGGACGCCGCGTGACAGCCTTGTCGACGCGATCATTTTTCAGCGTCGTTCTGACGGTGGCAAGTCTTGGGCTTGCCACGACCGGTTTCGCGCAAACGCTGCGCGAGCCGGCCAAGGGCAGTTCGGAGCGCGCAGCAATCCTCGACGCCTTGCGGCCTGCCGTCGAGGCGGAGATGCGCGGTTCGGTCGAATTCGTCGTCACCACCATGCGGGCGACGCCGAACTGGGCCTTCGTGCAGGTCGAGCCGCAGCGGCCGGGAGGTGGCGCCATCGATCTCTCACAGACCGGATTTCGCGATGATGCCGACATGATGGATGGTTCGACGGTGTTCGCGCTCGTCAGCTTCCAGGGCGGTCGATGGAATCTCGTTGATCACGTCGTCGGCCCGACGGATGTCGCCTATGCCGGCTGGTCCGAGCGCTACGGCGTCCCGGCAAGGCTGCTCGGGCTGGAGTGAGGGCAACCTCATGCTGGTTCTCCCCAAGGGCATAAAACACATCCCAGGCTTTCTCGACCGGGGCCGCCAGGAAGAGATCGTCGAGGCGATCCGCGGCGTGGTCGCCGAAGCGCCGCTGTTCGTGCCGGAGATGCCAAAGACCGGCAAGCCGATGTCGGTGCGCATGACCAATTGTGGACCGCTCGGCTGGGTGACCGATCGCGAGAAAGGCTATCGCTACCAGCCGCAGCACCCTGGCACCGGCAGGCCGTGGCCGCCGATGCCCGAGATTCTCCTAGAAGTCTGGAACGCGGTTTCGGCGAGCGACAAGCAGCCGGAAGCCTGCCTGGTGAATTTCTATTCCGAAGAGGCCCGCATGGGCCTGCATCAGGATCGCGATGAGCGCGACCTGGAGACAGCCGTCGTTTCGATTTCGCTTGGCGATAGCTGTCTGTTTCGCGTCGGCGGTAAGGAGCGCGGCGGCCAGACGGTGTCTTTCAGGCTCGAAAGCGGCGATATCGTCGTGCTCGGTGGCGAGGGGCGCCTGGCCTTCCACGGCGTTGACCGGATCTATCCTGATACGTCAACGTTGCTCAAGAACGGCGGCCGCCTCAATCTGACGCTGCGCCGGGTCAATCCCTGACAATCGACGGAAATACGCATGCCGGATCGGGCCCGATCTGGCTGCGCTAGACTGATTGCATGCGCCAGCTGCGGCGAACGTTCAGAGCTTGCGCAGGGCCACCGTCTCGGTGAGGTGGTCGGGGCCTTTCTGCAGGATGAGGTCGGCGCGCGGTCGCGTCGGCAGAATGTTCTGGTGCAGGTTCTTCAGGTTGATGTTGTGCCAGAGCCCTTCGGCGATCGCCCGTGCCGCATCCTCGCTGATGGTCGCATAGCGATGGAAGTAGGATTCCGGGTTCTTGAAGGCCGTTTCCCTAAGGCGCATGAAGCGGTTGACGTACCAGCTGTGGATCAGGCTTTCCTCGGCGTCGATATAGATCGAGAAGTCGAAGAAATCCGAGACCATCGGCACGATCTTGCCGTCGGCCGGCAGGTTGCGCGACTGCAGGACATTGATACCCTCGAAGATCAGAATATCGGGCCTGTCGATGACCGTGTACTGATCCGGCAGCACGTCATAGGTCATGTGCGAATAGCTTGGCGCCCTGACGTTCGGCTGTCCGGCCTTGATTGCCGACAGGAAGCGCAGGAGCGCGCCGACGTCGTAGCTCTCCGGGAAGCCCTTGCGATCCATCATGTTTTCGCGCTGGAGCACGGCGTTCGGATAGAGGAAGCCGTCCGTCGTCACCAGATCGACCTTCGGGCTCGAGGGCCAGCGCGACAGAAGCTGCGCGAGAATACGCGCTGTCGTCGACTTGCCGACCGCCACCGATCCGGCAATGCCGATGACGAAAGGCGTCTTCGTTTCGGACATGCTGAGGAAGCGCTTGCGCTGCTCGAACAGCATCTGCGACGATTCCACATGGGTGGAAAGCAGCCGCGACAGCGACAGATAGATTTGTCGGACCTCGCCGAGATCCACCGGGTCGTTCAACGAGCGCAGCCGCTGCACTTCGTCGGCGGTCAGCGTCATGGGCGTGTCGGCACGAAAACGCGACCATTCCTCGGCGGAGAAGAAATGATAGGGCGAATAGTCCCGTCTCTGAAGATTGTCCGGGAGATCGGCCATTTCGATATCTTGCGCAGCTAGGGTCATGGATCCCGCCGATTAGCCTTTTCCTGCAGACCGGATTGGCTTGTCCGCCGTGCAAGTTCGTCGAGCACATCCTGCAACGGAATGTCTGCAATTTTCAATACGACCATCAGATGATAGAGGAGATCGGCGCTCTCATCGACGAGATTTTGCCGATCGTTCCCTATCGCCGCGATCACGGTTTCGACTGCTTCCTCGCCCAGTTTCTTGGCCGCCTTCTGCTGACCGTGTGCGACCAGTTTCGCCGTCCAGGATTCGTCCGGTGACGCCTTGGCGCGTTCGGCGACGATGGTCTCGAGGTCGGAAAGGGAAAAATCACTCATAACGAAACCCTGAAAACTCAATCGAGACGCATGGCGATGCCATGTTCGGCCATATAGCGCTTGGTTTCGCCAATGCTATAGGTGCCGAAGTGGAAGATCGACGCGGCCAGAACCGCCGTTGCATGGCCGTCACGGATGCCGGAAACCATGTGATCAAGCGTGCCTACGCCGCCGGACGCGATAACCGGCGCGCGCACCGCATCGGCGACCGCGCGTGTCAGCGCGATGTCGTAGCCGCTCTTGGTTCCGTCACGATCCATCGAGGTCAGGAGAATTTCACCGGCGCCGAGATCGACGACGCGACGGGCAAAATCGATGGCGTCGATGCCGGTCGTCTGGCGGCCGCCATGGGTGAAGATTTCCCAGCGGTTCTCTTCGCCGTCCTTCGAGACCTTCTTGGCATCGATCGCCACCACGATGCACTGGTTGCCGAACTTGTCAGCGGCTTCGGCGACGAAGTCCGGGTTTTTCACGGCGGCCGTGTTGATCGAGACCTTGTCGGCGCCTGCGAGCAGCAGCTTGCGGATATCGGCCACCTGGCGCACGCCACCGCCGACGGTGAGCGGCATGAAACATTGTTCGGCCGTGCGGGCGATGACGTCGAAGATGGTTTCGCGGTTGTCCGAAGACGCGGTGATGTCGAGGAAGCAGAGTTCGTCGGCGCCTGCCGCATCATAGGCGCGAGCCGCTTCCACCGGGTCGCCGGCATCGATCAGGTCGACGAAGTTGACGCCCTTGACGACACGGCCGTCCTTGACGTCGAGGCAGGGGATTACGCGGGCTTTGAGGGTCATAGGCTCATGCCTTTCTCGTGGCGCGGATCAGCGCCAGGGCTTCCTGCGGATCGATGCGGCCGTCATAGAGCGCGCGGCCGGAGATGGCGCCTTCGAGCTTCGCCGCATCCGGCGCGATCATTCGACGGATATCGTCCATCGAGGCAAGGCCGCCCGACGCGATCACCGGGATCGAAACGGCGTCGGCAAGCTCCAGGGTCGAATCCCAATTGATCCCCGTAAGAATGCCGTCGCGATCGATGTCGGTGTAGATGATCGCCGAGACGCCGGCGCCCTCGAATTTCCTGGCAAGCTCGATCACGCCGAGTTCAGACGCTTCCGCCCAGCCTTCGACGGCGACCTTGCCGCCCTTGGCATCGATGCCGACGGCAACCTTGCCCGGAAACTTTCGGCAGGCTTCGATCACGAGCGCCGGGTCGCGCACCGCGACTGTGCCGAGGATGACGCGGGCCAGCCCGCGCGACAGCCAATTCTCGATATGCTCAAGCGTGCGGATGCCGCCGCCGAGCTGCACCGGATTCTTCGTCGACTTCAGGATCGCGTCGACGGCGTCCCCGTTGACGGTCTCGCCGGCAAAGGCACCGTTGAGGTCGACCACATGCAGCCACTCGAAGCCCTGCTCCTCGAAGGCGCGCGCCTGCGCACCGGGATCCGGGTTGTAAACGGTCGCCTGCTCCATGTCGCCGAGCTTCAGGCGCACGCATTGCCCGTCTTTCAGGTCGATAGCGGGGAAAAGGATCATGTGTCTATCCGATCAGAGGTCGCTCAAAACCGTTACGGCTTCCAGCGCAGGAAATTCGAGATGAGGGCAAGGCCGAGCGCCTGGCTCTTTTCCGGATGGAACTGCGAACCGGCCTTGTTGCCATTGGCGACGAAGGCGGTGACGGTACCGCCGTAGTCGGCTTCGGCCACGACATCGCCGGCGTTTTCCGCTGCCAGATGGTAGGAATGCACGAAGTAGGCGTGCAGGCCGTCGTCGCCGGTGCGAATGCCGTCAAACAACGGATGCGCGCGCGCCAGTCTGAGTGTGTTCCAGCCGATCTGCGGGATTTTGAGCGACGGATCCGTCGGCTTCATTTCGACGACGTCGCCGGGGATCCAGCCGAAACCATGGGTCGTGGTCTTTTCGAGGCCACGCGACGACATCAGCTGCATGCCGACACAGATACCGAGAAACGGCCGGCCGGCCCCTTCGACGACCTCGGTCAGTGCCTGTTCCATGCCATCGACGGCCGCAAGGCCACGCCGACAATCGGCATAGGCGCCAACGCCCGGCAGCACGATGCGATCGGCGGTCGCGACGCGTTCCGGCCTGTCGGTCAGGTCGATCTCGGCGTCGATACCGGCTTCTCGCGCAGCCCTTTCGAAGGCCTTCGTTGCCGAGCGCAGATTGCCCGATCCATAGTCGATAATGGCGACGCGCATCAGCGTTCTCCGTAGGATTCAAAAAGTCCAAGACCCGGGCCGGTGCTTGCCGGCGCTTGCCTTGGCCAGTCGACGGCTGGCCGAGCAACTGTTGCTCGGTCGACCGAGGGCACGTTTGCGAAGTAGATTTCTTCCGCCGTCTCGAGATCGCGCGCCGGCACGATGGCGCGCAACGTCCAGTCGCAGGTTATGAGCCGGCGAACAATGAGCACGGGGCCTTCCAGCGCGACCAGCAGGGCGAGCGCCAGATGCAAAAGAAGCGCTGCCAGTAGGCCGCCGGTAATCGTCGCCAGGGAGATTAACAAAATCTGCAGAACAGCAACTGCGATTCCGAAGAGCCATAGGCGCTTGGAAAAAAGCCAGAGCGCCGGGAACAGAAAGGCGCCCCAGGAGAAGCCATCAGCAACAAAGCGTGCCCGGTCGTCGTCGGCGCGGCCGCCCGGCGGGGTCAGGATCATGTAAGAGGCCATGGTCATCAGCCAGATAATGACCGCTCAGGCAAGCGTACCCTTGGTCGAGGGAACGCGGCCGGCCTGGCGCGGGTCGATTTCGGTTGCCGTGCGAAGCACGCGGGCGACGGACTTGAAGCAGGTCTCGGCGATATGATGGTTGTTGGCGCCGTAGATGTTCTGGATATGCAGCGTGATGCCGGCGTTCTGGGCGAGCGCCTGGAAGAATTCGCGCACCAGTTCGGTGTCGAAGGTGCCGATCTTCGGCGAGGTGAAGGCGACGTTCCAGACGAGGAACGGCCGGCCGGACACGTCGACTGCAGCGCGCGTCATCGTTTCGTCCATGGCAAGGTCGAGGGAGGCGTAGCGGGTAATGCCGCGCCGGTCGCCAAGTGCCTTGGCGATGGCCTGGCCGATGGCAATGCCGGTGTCTTCGACCGTGTGGTGATCGTCGACGTGCAGGTCGCCTTCGGTCTTGATCTCCATGTCGATCAGCGAATGGCGGGAAAGCTGGTCCAGCATATGGTCGAAGAAGCCGACACCCGTCGCGATCTTCGAGGTTCCGGTTCCATCGATGTTGACGGATACGGACACGGCCGTTTCATTCGTCTTACGCGAAACTTGGCCGGTGCGGCTGGACGTGGCTTCTGCCATCAGGCTCTCCTGTATGCGCTGGAGCCGCTCCTTATCAGGGGAGCGGGAAAATATCCAGAACCGCGGCGGAGATTTGACGGATTCGGCGAAGGTCCCGATTTACGGTCAACTCCATGGCCCACCGGGATTTGCAATCGCGCAAGAGGCACTTACATAGGCTTCAAGCAACCAGGCTCGTTCGAGCCCCCAACGCCCCTGGTTCTGGGGCCGACAGGTATCTTCAATGAGTGAACACAATCCCTACGGAACGATGCACGCGACCACCATCATCACGGTGCGCAAGGACGGCAAGGTGGTCATGGCCGGCGACGGCCAGGTCAGCCTTGGCCAGACGGTGATGAAGAGCAATGCCCGCAAGGTCAGGCGGCTGGCCAAGGGCGACGTGATCGCCGGCTTTGCCGGCGCGACGGCCGACGCCTTCACGCTGCTGGAGCGGCTCGAGGCCAAGCTCGAACAGTACCCGGATCAGCTGATGCGCGCGGCGGTGGAACTCGCCAAGGACTGGCGTACCAACAAGTATCTGCGCAATCTCGAGGCGATGATGCTGGTCGCCGACAAGTCGATCACGCTGGCGATTACCGGCAACGGCGACGTGCTGGAGCCGGAACATGGAACGATCGCCATCGGCTCGGGTGGCAATTACGCCTTTGCCGCGGCCCGCGCCCTGATGGACAGCGACAAGTCGGCTGAGGAAGTCGCGCGCCGGGCGCTCGAAATCGCAGGCGACATCTGCGTCTATACCAACCACAATATCGTGGTGGAGACGCTGGATGCCCAATGATCAGGCCCATGTCAGCTTCGAAAGGGTGGCCGATGGCCACCTGCCGATGCTGCATGGCTGGTTGAGCGAGCCGCATGTGCGGCAATGGTGGGGTGATCCGGACAAGGAAGTCGCGTTGATCCGCGACGGCTGCGCCTCGGGCGAGGTGGATGGCTTCATTTTCCACGTCTCGGGCGAGCCGGCAGGCTACATCCAGTCCTGGACACCATCAGAATATGACGAAGAGCCGTGGGCGAAGGATCTGCCCGGCGATGTCCCCGGCGTCGATATTTTCATCGGTCCGCCGGAGATGACCGGGAAGGGCGTCGCGTCCCTGGCGCTTCGGGCCTTTGCCCAGACGCTCTTTGCCGCCGGTGCGCCGCGGATCGTGATCGACCCCGATGCCGGCAACAGACGAGCCGTCCGGGCCTATGCGAAAGCGGGCTTCGTGCCCTTTGGCGAATGGATAGATGCATCCGGCCGCACGCTCCTGATGGAGCTGACGCGGACCGAGTTTGAGAGGACTACATGAGTATTTTTTCACCCCGGGAAATCGTGTCGGAACTCGACCGTTTCATCATCGGCCAGAACGACGCCAAGCGCGCGGTCGCGATCGCGCTGCGCAACCGCTGGCGGCGCCAGCAGCTCGGCGACGATCTGCGCGACGAGGTCATGCCGAAGAACATCCTGATGATCGGGCCGACCGGTGTCGGCAAGACGGAAATCTCCCGCCGTCTGGCCAAGCTCGCCGGCGCGCCTTTCGTCAAGGTCGAGGCGACCAAGTTCACTGAAGTCGGCTATGTCGGCCGCGATGTCGAACAGATCATCCGTGACCTCGTCGAAGTCGGCATCGGTCTCGTGCGCGAGAAGCGCCGGGCCGAGGTCAAGGCCAAGGCGCACCAGAATGCCGAAGAGCGCGTTCTCGACGCGCTGGTCGGCGCCACCGCCTCGCCGGCCACGCGCGATAGCTTCCGCAAGAAGCTGCGCGCCAACGAGCTGGACGACAAGGAGATCGAGGTCGATATCGCCGAGACCGGCGCGCCCGGCGGCTTTGAAATTCCGGGCATGCCGGGCGCCAATATCGGCGTGCTCAACCTGTCGGAAATGTTCGGCAAGGCGATGGGCGCGCGCACCAAGAAGGTCAAGACCACGGTCAAAGCCTCCTATGAAGTGCTCGTCAACGACGAGTCCGACAAGCTGCTCGATAACGAGCAGATCCAGCGCGAGGCGGTGAGGGCAGTCGAGGACGACGGCATCGTCTTCCTCGACGAGATCGACAAGATCGCGTCGCGCGAAGGCGGCATGGGTGCGGGCGTATCGCGCGAAGGCGTGCAGCGGGATCTGTTGCCGCTGGTCGAAGGAACGACGGTTGCGACGAAGTACGGACCGGTGAAGACCGATCACATTCTCTTCATTGCCTCGGGCGCGTTCCATGTGTCGAAACCATCAGATCTTCTGCCCGAACTTCAGGGTCGTCTGCCGATCCGCGTCGAGCTGCGCGCGCTGACTAAGGAAGACTTCCGCCGCATCCTGACGGAGACCGAGGCGAGCCTCATCCGCCAGTACAAGGCGCTGCTTGAGACGGAAGAAGTGAAGCTCGACTTCACCGACGATGCCATCGACGCACTTGCCGATGTGGCTGTGCAGCTCAACTCGAGCGTCGAGAACATCGGAGCCCGTCGTCTGCAGACGGTGATGGAGCGCGTGCTGGACGAGATCTCGTTCAACGCTCCCGATAGTGCCGGCCAGGCGGTTACGATCGATGCGGAATATGTCCGCAAGCACGTCGGCGATCTCGCCGCCAACACGGATCTGTCGCGCTACATCCTGTAGCGCCGTCGTCCCATCCTGGAACGACCGGACGTGGCGGCAATGCCTTGCCGTCAAGCAACTCTAAAGATGAAAGGCGCCTGTCCCTCGACAGGCGCCTTCATTTTTTCTAACACGGTCGGGCAAGCGATTGTGGCCGGAGGCATTATTCCGACATGATCTTGTCGTAGGAGCCGCGCCGCCGGATAGGGCGTCTCCACCGTTGATAGGAAGAAGAGATCGTGCGTTTTACCGCCTGCATGCTCGCTATTGCCACGTTCTGCCTGACTGTAGGCCAGACGTTGGCGGCCAACGTTGTTCCGCCGGGCAACCGGAACGTCGAACAACCCGGCATACCGGGCGCATCCGTTCGCCGCACCAAGGCCGGCCGCACCTCCTTCGACGCCAAGTTCGAGAAGGTCCGCGACCTGCTTGCCAGTGACAAGCAATTGATGAGCAAGATCAAGTCGACGTCGCGCGCCTATGGCATCGCACCGATCCACATGATCGGTGCCATCGTCGGCGAGCACACCTACAATGTCGATGCCTACGACCGACTGCAGTCCTATTACGTCAAGGCCGCCGCCTATGCCGGCAACAGCTTCCAGTTCGGCTATGATGGCGAGACGGTGGCCGAGTTCGTCGCCCGTCCGCAGTTTGCCGATTGCACCGGTAAGAAGAGCTCCTATTCGCTGTGGAGCTGCCGCGAGCGGGTCTGGGACGCCGAGTTCCGCGGCAAGTCCGTCGGCGGCAAGTCCTTCCCGAACAACCGTTTCAGCGCGGTCTTCTTCCAGCCCTTCTTTGCCGGACAGACCTTCGGCCTCGGCCAGATCAATCCGCTGACGGCGCTGATGTTGACCGATATCGTCGCCAAGACCTCGGGCTATGAGCGTCTCGACGAGACCAATGCGGCCGGCGTCTATGAAGCGATCATGGATCCGGATGTCTCACTCGCCTATATGGCCGCCTCGATCCGCCATTCGATCGATGTCTACAAGTCCATCGCCGGCGTCGATATTTCGGGCAATCCCGGCATCACCGCCACGCTCTATAATATCGGCAATCCCGATAGCCGTGCGGCCGCCCTTGCCGCCCGGAACCAGGGCGGCGAGACCCAGTGGCCGGAGGAAAACTATTACGGCTGGCTGGTGAACGACAAGCTGGCGGAACTCGAAAGCCTGTTGTGATTCACGTGAAGCACTTTCCTTGATTGCGCCGTAAAAACCTGAAATCCTGGCGCAATCGAGAAAGGCAATCACCATGGACATGCGTCCGGAGCCATTCGAACCACCGGCTCCCACTCCGCGGGTCGGCGTGCCGTCCTACCTCAAGATCATCAAGACCGTTCTGCGCAATCCGCTCGAACTCTGGGGCGAGCCGTCCTACACGCTGCCGTGGATCGAGACGAAATTCATCACGCAGCGCACTCTGATCGTCAACGATCCCGGCCTCATCCGTTACATCCTCGTCGAAAACGTCAGCAATTATGAGATGTCCAAGGTCAGGCGGCTGATCCTGCGGCCTATCCTGCGCGACGGCCTGTTGACCGCCGAAGGTGAGGTCTGGAAGCGATCGCGCAAGGCCATCGCCCCGGTGTTCACGCCCCGCCACGCCAAGGGATTTGCCGGCCAGATGCTGCGCCGGTCGGAAGAGTTCGTGGAACGCTACGCGCACGCCAAGGTGCAGCCGTTCACCACCAATGTCGCCAGCGACATGACCGAACTGACCTTCGATATCCTGGCGGAAACGCTGTTCTCCGGCGAGGTCGCGGTTGAAAGGGAGGGCTTCGTCCAGAGTGTCGAAGAGCTTCTTCACCGCATGGGCCGCGTCGACCCCATGGATATTTTGTTGGCGCCGGAATGGCTGCCGCGGCTGACCCGTATCGGCGGCAAGAAGGTGATGAACCGCTTCCGCACGATCGTGTCGGAAACGATGGCGCTCCGGCGACAGCGCATGGCGACGGATCCCGCCGGCACGCCCAATGATTTCCTCACGCTCCTACTCCAGACCGAGGGCGCAAACGGTCTTTCGACTGAGGAGATCGAGGACAATATCCTCACTTTCATCGGTGCCGGGCATGAAACCACAGCCCGGGCGCTCGCCTGGACTCTCTATTGCGTCGCCAACACGCCGGCTTTCCGTGAGGCGATGGAGTCGGAGATTGACGGCGTCGTGAAGAGCGGTGCCGAGCCGGTCGAATGGCTGACGCTGATGCCGCACGTGCTGGCGGCCTTCGAGGAGGCGATGCGGCTTTATCCGCCGGCGCCGTCGATCAATCGCGCCGCCATCGAGGAGGACGAGTGGACGTCCCCGACCGGCGAGCGCGTGAGGATACCCAAGGGTATCGCCGTTCTGGTGATGCCGTGGACACTGCATCGCCACGTGCTCTATTGGGATAAGCCGCGCGCCTTCATGCCCGAGCGCTTCCTGCCGGAAAACCGCGAGAAGCTGCATCGCTTCCAGTATTTGCCGTTCGGTGCCGGTCCGCGCATCTGCATCGGCGCGACCTTCGCGCTACAGGAGGCCGTCATCGCGCTCGCCGTGCTGATGCACCGGTTCCGCTTCGACGTCACCGACGAGACGAAACCCTGGCCGGTGCAGCGGCTGACTACTCAACCGCGGGGCGGCTTGCCGATGCGGGTTTCGGCTCGCTGAATGTCTTGCCCGGAATGGCCGATTGCACGCCACGCACCGGCGAATCTGCCGGCATCGGCTGTGGCAACTGCTTCGATGGTTTCTTGATCGTCTTGATTGCGGCGCAGGTCGCGTCCCCGACATTGTCGCAGGGCTTGTAGACGACGATCTCGCTGCCGGCGCCGTCGTCCCATACCGCCTGGATCGTCAGCGTCTTGGCTTCGTTGGCGGGAAGCGAGATGTAGACATATTCGGCGGTTTCGTCTGCGGGCAGGTTGAAGGGGATCTGCGGATTGCATTTGGCGAGCGGGAAGCGCCTGTCGAGCGCGTCCGAATTGATCGAGTAGCGGATTTCCGATAGCCGGCAATGCATCGTCTGCAATGCGGTAAAATAGATCAGCTGCCGGCCATCGTAGTTGCGAAACTGGATCCACCCGGTCTGCTTGTTGGCGTCCAGCATCGCCTTGTAGATCGAGACATCGGGCAATTGAGGTTTGTATTCCTCTTCCTCGGCGTCCTGTGCGCCACCCGGTTGGGCAAACAGCAGCCCGGCAGCAAGAATGCTGGCGACTGCCGACCTCCTGGAAAATCTCATGCCGCTCTCCCGTTCGTGTCGCACCGATGACCGCGAATGTCCTCGACACGATGGCCTTCTCTTCCAATATGTCATATCACCGGATCGATCCCCAATGAACCCGGGGCTGCCCCCGGCCGAAACACTGGACTGGCTCGAATTGACGTCCCATTTTCTTCTTGGCATCGATACCGGCGGAACCTACACCGACGCGGTCCTCTTCAGCGAAACGGCGGGTGTAGTCGCCAAGGCAAAGGCGCTGACCACGCGCCACGATCTGGCCGTCGGGATTTCCGGCGCCGTCGAACAGGTGTTGCAGAAGGCGGATGTTCCGGCTTCGGCCATCAGCCTCGTGTCGCTGTCGACCACGCTTGCCACCAATGCGCTGGTCGAGGGCCAGGGCGGCCGCGCCGGGCTGGTGATGATCGGCTTCGGCCCTGAAGATCTCAAACGCGACGGACTGCAGGATGCGCTCGGCTCCGATCCTGTGATCTTTCTGCCTGGGGGCCACAATGTTCACGGCGGCGAGACGCCGCTCGACATGACCGCGCTGGACGAAGCCCTGCCGGTCCTGGCCGATCAGGTGTCCTCCTTTGCGATTGCCGGCTATTTCGCCGTGCGCAATCCTGCCCATGAACAGCGCGTGCGCGATCACATCCGCGAAGTCTCGCATCTGCCGGTCACCTGCAGCCACGAGCTTTCGTCCAAGCTCGGCGGCCCGCGCCGGGCGCTGACGACGCTTCTGAATGCCCGTCTCGTCTCGATGATCGATCGGCTGATCGGCTCCTGCGAGGGCTTTTTGAAGTCTCGCGGCATCGATGTGCCCATGATGGTAGTGCGCGGCGATGGTGCCCTGATCTCGGCCGAGGAGGCAAGGCTCCGGCCGATCGAGACGATCCTGTCGGGCCCCGCTGCAAGCCTCGTCGGCGCGCGGCACCTGACCGGCCTCGACAATGCCGTCGTCTCGGATATCGGCGGCACCACGACGGATGTCGCTGTGCTCGACCGCGGTCGTCCTCGGCTCGATGCCGACGGTGCCGTCGTCGGTGGCTTCCGCACCATGGTGGAAGCAGTGGCGATGCGCACCTATGGCCTCGGTGGCGATTCGGAAGTTCGCATCAACGATCGCGGGCTGAAGGCGAAGATCGATCTCGGCCCCCGGCGGCTGATGCCGCTCAGCCTTGCCGCCGCGCTGCATGGCGATGCGGTGCTTTCGGTGCTCGAAAAGCAGTTACGGGCCCAGCATGCCGGCCGCAACAACGGCCGTCTGGCCGTCCGCACCGGCCTGCCCGATCATTTGGCAAGTGGCCTGCAGCCGCAGGAGCAGGCGCTCTACGAGCGCATCGGCGCTTCGCCGATCTCGCTTGAGAACCTTTTGACGTCGACGCCGCAGCGCGCCACATTGGACCGGCTGGTGGCGCGGGGCCTGGTGCATATCTGCGGGCTGACGCCTTCCGACGCCATGCATGTGCTCGGCCGCCAGTCGCAATGGAGCGCTGAGGCTGCCCGTCTCGGCATAGAGCTTGCAGCACGCACCCGCGATGGCTCCGGCCAGCCGATCGCTGCGTCTGCCGAGGCGATGGCCGAGATGATCGTCGATCGCGTCACGCGGCAGTCTTCCGAAGTCATCCTGCAGGCCTGTCTTGGCGAGGATGGGGCAGGGGCCATCGATCCGGCGGTGTCGCAGGCCGTCGACCGTGCGCTCACGCGCGCGCCGGGCATCGTGCGGTTTTCGCTTGGCCTCGATCGACCGCTCGTCGGACTGGGCGCCTCGGCCCCCGTCTATTATCCCGCCATTGCCGATATGCTTGGCACGGACGCCGCGATCCCCAATGAAGCCGACGTCGCCAATGCCGTCGGTGCCGTCGTCGGCCAGGTCAGGGCATCGGTTACGGTGTTCGTCACCGCGCCGGAAGAGGGCATCTTCATCGTCAACGGGGCAGGGGTGAGCGAACGTTTCCTCGATCAGGACAGGGCTTTTTCCGCCGCCCGCCGCCGCGCCGAGACGATGGCGCTGGAGGCAGCCCGCACCAACGGTGCCGACGAGCCGGTCTCGATGCTGCGCGAGGAAATCGATGCCCCCGAAGTCGAAGGAAGCCGCAAGCTGATCGAGGCCCGCTTCATCGCCCAGGCGAGTGGGCGGCCACGCATCGCCCATGGGTGATCTTTTCCATTTTGGAAACAATTCTTCGCATCCTTGCTGAATTGACAGGGAATGAATTGATGAGAAACTGCCGGCCTTTCACGCGCGCGAGTGGCCTGTTTCAAGGAGTAAGATAATGGACCGCATTGAGAAGTTTGGTTTGAAGATCGATGCAGGTCTGCATGACTTTCTGGTGAAAGAGGCGATGCCCGGAACCGGCGTCGATGCCGAGCGGTTCTTTGCCGAATTGTCTAAGATCGTCCACGACCTCGCGCCGAAAAACCGCGCCTTGCTTGCCAAGCGCGACGACCTGCAGGCGAAGATCGACGCCTGGTATCGCGACAATGGCGCTCCGAACGATCTCGAGGCCTACCAGGGCTTTCTGAAGGACATCGGCTACCTGCTGCCGGAAGGCCCCGAGTTTGCCGTTTCGACCGACAATGTCGATCCGGAGATCGCGACGATCGCCGGCCCGCAGCTGGTCGTCCCCGTCATGAACGCCCGCTACGCGCTCAACGCTGCCAATGCGCGCTGGGGCTCGCTCTATGACGCGCTCTACGGCACCGACGCCATTTCCGACGAGGACGGTGCGGAAAAGGGACGCGGCTACAATCCCAAGCGCGGCGCCAAGGTTATCGCCTGGGCGCGCGACTTCCTCGACGCGAGCGCGCCGCTGGATAGCGGCAGCTGGAAGGATGTTTCATCGCTGACGGTCGCTTCGGGCAGCCTCTCGGTCATGCTTGCGGGCGGTGCCAAGACCGCACTTCGCAATTCCACGCAGTTTGCCGGCTATGACGGTTCGGCTGACGCACCGTCGCAGATCGTTCTCCGGCACAACAATCTGCATGCCGTCGTCGCTCTCGATGCGACGACGCCGATTGGCAAGGACGATCCGGCCCATATTTCCGACGTCATTCTCGAATCGGCGATCACCACCATCATGGACTGCGAAGATTCGGTCGCCGCCGTCGATGCCGAGGACAAGGTCGTCGTCTATCGCAACTGGCTCGGCCTGATGAAGGGCGATCTGGAGGAAGAGGTCGTCAAGGGCGGCCGCAGCTTCACGCGCCGCCTCAATGCCGACCGCACCTACACGGCGGCCGCCGGTGGCACGCTGTCGCTTCCGGGCCGCTCGCTGATGCTGGTTCGCAATGTCGGGCACCTGATGACGAATCCGGCTATCCTTGATCGCGACGGCAACGAAGTGCCGGAAGGCATCATGGATGCGATGGCAACCGCGCTGATCGCTCTGCACGACATCGGCCAGGGTGGCCGCCGCATGAACTCGCGTGAAGGTTCGATGTATGTCGTCAAGCCGAAGATGCACGGGCCTGAGGAAGTCGCCTTTGCCTGCGAGATCTTTTCTCGTGTCGAGACGGCGCTCGGCATGCCGGCCAACACCATGAAGATGGGCATCATGGACGAGGAGCGCCGCACGACGGTCAACCTCAAGGAATGCATTCGTGCGGCCCGCGAACGCGTGGTCTTCATCAACACCGGCTTCCTCGACCGCACCGGCGACGAGATCCATACCTCGATGGAAGCAGGCCCGATGATCCGCAAGGGCGACATGAAGCAGGCTGCATGGATCGCGGCCTACGAAAACTGGAACGTCGACATTGGCCTCGAATGCGGCCTTTCCGGTCACGCGCAGATCGGCAAGGGTATGTGGGCCATGCCCGATCTGATGGCGGCGATGCTCGAGCAGAAGATCGCCCACCCGAAGGCTGGCGCCAACACCGCCTGGGTTCCGTCGCCGACGGCTGCCACCCTGCATGCGACCCACTACCACCGGGTCAATGTTGCCGACGTTCAGGCTGGCCTGAAGAGCCGGGCACGCGCCAAGCTCAGCGATATCCTGTCGGTGCCGGTCGCAACCCGTCCGAACTGGACGCCGGAGGAAATCCAGCGCGAACTCGACAACAATGCGCAGGGTATTCTCGGTTACGTCGTTCGCTGGGTCGATCAGGGCGTCGGCTGCTCCAAGGTGCCCGATATCAACAATATCGGCCTGATGGAGGATCGCGCCACGCTGCGCATTTCCGCCCAGCACATGGCCAACTGGCTGCATCATGGCGTCGTCACGCAAGACCAGGTGGTTGAGACGATGAAGCGCATGGCCGCTGTCGTCGATGGCCAGAACGCCGATGATCCGCAGTATGTCGCCATGGCCGGCAATTTTGACGGTTCGATCGCCTTCCAGGCGGCACTTGAGCTTGTCCTCAAGGGCCGCGAGCAGCCGAACGGTTACACCGAACCGGTCCTGCACCGCCGTCGCCGCGAGCTGAAAGCCAAACTGGCGGCCTGATCGGGCCGCCAGCTGAACTCATCGAGGCTGGGTCAGAACTCGGCCCAGCCTTCGGTGGCCAACGCCGTGTTTCCTTGCACCAGTGGCACAGCAGCTCGTCTTACGGCCGGGCGGGCATTGCTGTCAGCGTATTGATGGGCGCTAACGGTGCGCGGCGCGGCTCTGCGCGCTCCCGATTGGGGCGAGGTGCTGGTTTCGCCGGACAGTTGGAACCTGTCGATCAGGGCTCGAAGATTGCTGCCCTCCTGCGCAAGCGTCGCCGAAGCGGCATTTGCCTCCTCGACCATGGCGGCGTTGCGCTGCGTCACCTGGTCCATTTGGTTGACAGCCGTGTTGACCTCGGCCAACCCGACGGATTGCTCCCGCGCTGATGTGGCGATGGCGGCCATATGCTCGTTGATGGTGATGACGTGCGCCTCGATGGTCTTCAGGGCCTGGCCGGTATCGCGCACCAACCGCACGCCGCTTTCCACCTCCGAGCTGGAGCTGCGAATCAGTTCCTTGATTTCCTTGGCGGCTTTTGCCGAGCGCTGCGCCAGCTCGCGCACTTCCTGCGCCACGACCGCAAAGCCCTTGCCGGCTTCACCCGCCCGTGCTGCCTCGACCCCGGCATTCAGCGCCAGCAGGTTGGTCTGGAAGGCGATTTCGTCGATTACACCGATGATGCTGGAAATCTGGCTGGATGATTCTTCGATCCGCCGCATCGCCTCGACGGCATTTGCAACGACGACGGCAGACTGCGTCGCGCTGGTCTTTGCTTCGCCGGCGACATCACGGGCTTCCTCCGTCCGCCGCGAAGAATTGCTGACATTGGCGGTGATCTGGTCGAGTGCCGCGGCCGTTTCCTCCAGGGATGCTGCCTGCTGCTCCGTGCGCTTCGACAGGTCATCGGCGCTCTGGCTGATTTCGCGGGTTCCCAGGCCGATGTTGCCGGCGCTGTCGGCGACTGCAAGCATGGCATCGTTGAGCTGCCCGGCAGCCTTGTTGAGGTCGTGACGCAATTGCTCGAATTCGGCGGAGAACGGCTCGTCCAACCGGACGGCAAGATCGCCGTCGGCCAGCCGTTGCAAGCCTGTCGCAAGACCTGATGTCGCCTGGACCAGCCTCTGCTGCGCGGCCCGTTCGGCCTCCGCCTGCATTCTCGTGCGTTCGGCTTCGCCGTTGCGGCGGCTCTCTTCGGCTTCCGCCTGCAGGCGAAGGTTGGATCGGGCGGCTTCCCGGAACGACTGGATGGCGCGGGCCATCTCGGCGATCTCGTCCTTGCCGGTCACCGCAGTGCCGTCATCGTCGAGATGGCCGTCGATGAGTTTGCGCATCGCGCCGATCTGTCGGCCGAGTGGGCCGATCACACCACGTGAAACAACAAGATACGTTCCGGCGGCCAGTACGAGGACGAGAAGGATGATGCCGATGCTGAGCACCCGCACCGTCTCAAACTCACGGTGCTGTGCCTGAAAGACCTCATCCGACAAGTGAACTTGCAGGTCGGAAATCTCCGAAATGGTCTCGGTCAACGGATCGATGGTTTCGTAGAGCGTCGTCCGAACGAAGCCGTCGAGCGCAGCCGAATCACCCTCCGTCAGGATCCGGGTCAGCGTCGCGATCGAATCCATCGCGATCACCATCTGCTGCTTGGCGTTTGCGACAAGCTTTTGTTCCTCCGGGGTCATCGAGGTCGCGACATAGGCGTCCCAATTGGCCGTTATCACCTGACGCGCGTTATTGACCGATGCGAGGCCGGTCTCCATCGTCTCGTTGCCGTTGCGCACCTTGTGCGCCGCATCGACGATGGACACGGCAAAAGCGTCCGATGTCGCCTTCAGATTCTTTAGCGGCACGATGCGGTCGGCATAGACCGCATCCATCGTTTCGCTGTTTTCGGAGAGCGCATGCTGGCTGTAGACGGCAATGCCGATCGCGATGAGTGACAACAGTGCGATCGCACTGAGGAGCTTGGTCTTGATCAGCATGTCCGGTCCTTTTGGTTAGGCATCTATCGGCCACACTTTTTATTTAATTAGATAATCCTTGCTTAATAACGTGCTGAAATTCCGGCCTTATTGCGCGTTTTTTGAACAAATCGTCGAGTCCGATTCAGATGGCGGCCACCCTGATTTGAAGTGCCTGAAGCAGAGCAACTCTGCGTATCAGGGCCGACGGAAAATCGTCGGGACGTGCGGCCAACAAAAAAAGCCGCCAGGGATCCCGGCGGCTCTGATACAGGATTTCGGTCGTCTTTTACTGCTGGACGACCACGCGTGCGTTCTTGCCCGGACGGACCCGCGAATAGAGATCGATGATGTCCTGGTTCATCAGGCGGATGCAGCCGGACGAAGCGGCCGTGCCGATCGACGACCACTCCGGCGTGCCATGCAGGCGGAACAGGGTGTCCTTGCCCTGGTCGTTGAAGAGATAGAGTGCGCGCGCGCCGAGCGGGTTCTTCAGGCCCGGGCCCATGCCTGCCTCGACATATTTGGCCACTTCCGGCTTGCGCTCCGCCATTTCCTTCGGCGGGTGCCACATCGGCCATTCCTGCTTCCAGGCGATATAGGCTTCGCCTTCCCAAGCAAAGCCCGCCTTGCCGACGCCGATACCGTAGCGAACAGCCTTGCCGCCGGGCAGCACGTAGTAGAGGAAACGGTTTGGGGTGTTCACGACGATCGTGCCGGGGCGCTCGCTCGTCGAATAGTCGACGATCTGGCGATGGAAACGATTTTCGACCCTGTTGATCGGAACGGCCGGAAGCGCATAGCCGTGATCCTCAACTGCGCCATAATCACCCGAAAAGATCTGGTTAGAAGCGACCTGTTCCGCAACGGGAGCAGGCTCGCCGCCAGCCGTCTCGGACTTGGTCGAAGTTGTCGAGCAGCCGGCCACGGCGAGTGTCGCCGCCAGGCTGCACAGGAGGAAGGCATTGCGGAAGCGCATAGGAGTCTCTTAAATAAGAAGCGAAGAAAAACTGGGTCGGCCCGACCGTCAGTGACTCCGGTTATTTTCGATTAGTTGCCGCTATGCAAGGGATTGCGCGGCAACAAGGCGGCGGGAAAGTGTAAATTCCGTGACGCTGGCTTTTTTGCAACAAAAGCGGTGACGCATGCGAGTCTAGGCGTATGACAATTCTCTCTATCCATGGCGACAACCCTCTCGTCGACGGCCGGCAATCGAATCGCGCGCTCATGGTGCGCCGCGGGGTCCAGCGACTTTTCGCCGAACTTCGGCACTCGGTGCTGCCCGAACTCACGCTCGCCAGCGGCCGCCGCGCCGATCTCATTTCTTTGTCGGTAAAGGGCGAAATCTGGATCGTCGAGATCAAGACTTCGATCGAGGATTTCCGTGTCGATCGCAAATGGCCCGACTATCGGCAGCACTGCGACCGGCTGTTCTTCGCCACCCATGGCGAAGTCCCGCTCGATATCTTTCCTGAGGACTGCGGTTTGCTGCTGTCGGATGGCTACGATGGACACATCATCCGCGAAGCACCGGAACATCGGCTGGCGCCGGCCACCCGCAAATCGGTGCTGCAGCTCTTTGCCCGCACCGCCGCGCAGCGGTTGATGCTGGCGGAGTGGGCTGCCGAGCGCAATGGCGAACTCGGCAACTCCATTCGCGATATCGTTTCCGGCTCCCGTGACGGGTCCGCCGAAGGCTGATTATTTTGGCGCGCGCTTGGCCAGGATGCGCTGAAGGGTCCGGCGATGCATGTTGAGCCGACGCGCCGTCTCCGACACATTGCGCTCGCACATCTCGTAGACACGCTGAATATGTTCCCACCGTACCCGGTCGGCCGACATCGGGTTTTCTGGTGGCTCCACCCGTTCGCCCTGGCGCTGCACCAGTGCCGCGAAAATGTCGTCGGCGTCGGCCGGCTTGGCAAGGTAATCGACCGCTCCGAGCTTCACGGCATTCACGGCCGTTGCGATGTTGCCGTAGCCGGTCAGCATGATCATGCGGGTGTCGTCGCGGCGGCTGCGGATCGCCTCGATCACGTCGAGACCGCTGCCGTCGCCCAGCCTCAGATCGATGACGGCGTATTTCGGCGGGTTGCCCTTTGCCTTGGCGATGCCTTCTGCAACGGACTCGGCGATATCGACGGTGAAGCCGCGCGCTTCCATGGCGCGGGCGAGGCGTCGAAGGAACGGGGCGTCATCGTCGACGAGCAGCAACGTTCTGTCCGGTCCGATCAGTTCGGCGTCCTGGGCATGCGTGCTGGGCGATGCTGTCGATTTTTCGGTCATTCTCGCAATCCTTGGGCGAAAATCGGGACATTTTCGCCGAGATTATAGGTTTCCTGTCACGCGGTTCAATAAACTGCCAAACGTCATTTCGCCAGTTTCGTATCCATCAGTGCACGCGGCCATTCGACGCTGACCTTGGCGCCGGGTCGATCCGCGCCACCGTTCTCGAAGCGCAGCCGCGCGCCGGAGCGCTCGAGCAGCGTCTTGGCGATGAACAGGCCGAGCCCCAGGCCGCCGGCGCTGTCGTCCTTTTGCCGCCGCGTGACATAAGGCTCGCCGATGCGCATCAGGATATCGGGGGCAAAACCGTCGCCATCATCGGCAATCGTCACCTTGACGTATTCAGCCGTGTGCTCGACGGTCACCGTCACCTGCTTCTTGGCATAGTCGACCGCATTTTCGAGCAGATTGCCGAGCCCGTACAGAATGCCGGCGTTGCGGTTGCCGACCGGCTCGGATGCCTTGTCGCCCTTTTCGACCAGATTGATGTGAATGCCGAACTCGCGGTGCGGCGCCATCACTTCTTCCACCAGCGAGGAGAGCGGCAAGAGCCGCATATGTTCTTCGCTCTCGGAGGACAGCGTCGTCAGTCGCTTGAGAATGTCGCGGCATCGCTCGCTCTGGCTGCGCAATAGGTGCACGTCCTCGCCGAAGCGGGGATCATCGCCGAGTTCGCGTTCCATTTCCTTGGCGACGACGCTGATCGTGGCAAGCGGCGTGCCGAGTTCATGGGCGGCGGCCGCCGCCAGGCCATCGAGCTGCGAAAGGTGCTTTTCACGCTGCAGTACCAGTTCGGTCGCCGTCAGCGCCTCCGACAGTTCGCTCGCTTCCAGCGAGACGCGATAGGTATAGAAGGCGGCAAAGGCCGTCATCGACACGATCGCAAACCAGATGCCGGCCGTCAGCACCCGGGGCATCAACAGGAGCGTTCCCGGATACCAGGGCAGCGGGAAGGGCGAGAAGGCGAGGGCCGTCACACCGATCACTGCGAGCCCGGCAAGCACGATGCTGTGCGGTTTCGGCTGCGAGGCGGAGGAAATGATGACGGGCACGCACAGCAGCGGCGCAAACGGATTGGCAAGCCCGCCGGTGATGAACAGCAGGCCCGTCAACTGCGCCAGGTCGAGCCCGAGGAGCGCGAAGGCGGCCGGCGGCCGCAACCGATGCGTCGGCGGAAAGCGCAGCGTGAGATAGGTGTTTACCAGCGCCAGGGTGGCAATCAGCACCAGGCACAAAAGGAGGGGCAACGGAAACTGCAGCCACAACGTGGTGATGATGACAGCGATCGACTGCCCGCCGACCGCAAGCCAGCGAAGGCGGATGAGCGTCTGCAACCGCAGGCTTCTGTTGGAGGTCGGATCGTTGTGTTCCATCGCCACTGCCGTCATGCCTGCTCTTGTTCCTAAAGGTCCCATGGGGGTGTTGCCTCATGTACCACGCGGTTTTGCCCGTGTCGTCGGCGCGGCTTCCGCCGGGTTTTCCGGCCACGGGTGCTTGGGATAGCGCCCGCGCATATCGGCGCGGACATCGCGCCACGACCCCGCCCAGAACCCCGGCAGGTCGCGTGTGGTCTGGATCGGCTGCCGGCCGGGTGAGATCAGTTCGAGCAAAAGCGGCAACCGGCCGTCGCCGATGGCAGGGTGCTTCTTCAGGCCGAACAGTTCCTGCACCCGGATGGAAAGAAGCGGCTCATCGCCATCATAATGGATCGGATGCCGCTGCCCCGTCGGCGCTTCGAAATGCGTCGGCGCCAGTTTTGCCAGCTCCCGCTGCCGGTCATGCGGGATCAGCGACAGCAGCCCTTCGGACAATGCGCCGGCCTTGATATCGGCGATGGCGGTGACGCCGTGCTGAAACGGAACGAACCAGTCCTCGAGGCGCGAAAGCAGGGCTTCCTCGGAAACGTCGGGCCAGGGTTCGCCGATCGAGCGATGCAGGAAGCCGATGCGATCGCGCAGCTGCACCGCCTCCTTGGAAAACGGCAGCACTGCCAGTCCAAGCTGGCGAACGCCGTCGGCAAGCGCCCGTGCCGCACTCTCACCGGTCGGCCTTGGCAGCGGCGCCTCCTCGAAGATGATCGCGCCCAATCTGGTGACGCGGCGCGCCCGCACCTGGCGGCTCGCCCGGTCGAAGACGCTTTGCGCTTCGCGCACGATCGCGTCTGGCATATGCGCTTCGACATCGGCGCGCGAAAGCTCGGCCGCCGCCAGCACCCGCTGGCCGCCGGCCCGACCGGTGAGATCGGCGATGACAAGCATGTTGGCCGCGGCGAGGCGCTCGGTCTCGGCAATCTCGGCGCCGCGGCCATTGGCCATCACGAACCGTCCGCGGCCACCGCGCTGCAGCGCGATACGGTCGGGGAAAGCGTGCATCAACAAGGCGCCGGGCTGGATCGGCTCGTTCGATCTCGGCCCGCTTTTAAGGTCCGCCGCCATGCGGCGGGCAAGGTTGCGCGCGGCCTCGGCCCGTTCGCCGCGTTCCTGGCGAAATCGGCGCAGCCGATCTTCCAGGTCGATGGCGTTGCCGCCAAGCCCCTGCTCGGTCAGCATGACCGCCAGCAGGCAGGCGGCCTCGCCCTGGCCTTCTTCGGCTGCCGAAACGGCCATCGCCGCAAGGCGCGGCGGCAGGGCCAGATCGCGGATCTTGCGGCCCCTTGGCGTCAGGGCACCGGAAGCGTCCAGCGCGCCAAGCTCGCTCAGCAGCTTTCGCGCCTCCGCAAGCGTCGTTTCCGGCGGCGGGTCTATGAAGGAAAGCGCCGCGGGATCGCTGACACCCCAATGCGCCATATCGAGCAGCAGTCCGGAGAGGTCGCTTGCGAGGATCTGCGGCGGCGTGAAAGCGGCGAGTGCCGCTGTCTGGCCGGCGTGCCAGAGGCGGATGGCGATCCCCGGTTCCGTTCGCCCGGCGCGGCCGGCACGCTGGTCGGCCGATGCGCGCGAGACGCGCACGGTCTCAAGCCGGGTGATGCCGGTCGACGCTTCGAAGACCGGCAGCCGCTGCAGCCCGCTGTCGATGACGATCCGCACGCCGTCGATGGTGATCGAGGTTTCGGCGATCGAGGTCGCAAGCACGATCTTGCGCGTGCCCTTCGGCGCCGGCCGGATCGCCGCGTCCTGCTCCTTCTGCGTCAGGTTTCCATAGAGTGGAACCACCGTGGTGTCGGCCGGGAACCGGTCGGCGAGCCGGGATGCTGTCCGGGTGATTTCGGCCTGTCCCGGCAGAAAGGCGAGGATCGAACCCTCTTCACTGCCGTGTGCCTCGACGATGGCGCGAACGACAGCGTCCTCGATGCGCTCGCCGCCGCGGTCCTGGTTGCGGATGTCGATCGGAAAGCTGCGGCCCTGGCTTTCGACGACGGTGGCGTCGCCGAGCAGTTTTGAAACGCGCGCGACATCGAGCGTTGCCGACATGACGATGATCCGGAGATCGTCGCGCAAGGCGGATTGAACGTCGAGCGCCAGCGCCAGGCCGAAATCGGCATCGAGCGAGCGCTCATGGAATTCGTCGAACAGCACCGCGGAGACACCGGTCAGCTCCGGATCGTCGAGGATCATGCGGGCAAAGACGCCTTCGGTCACCACCTCGATCCGGGTCTTGGCCGAGATCCGGTTGTCGAGGCGCATGCGGTAGCCGACGGTTTCGCCGACTTTCTCACCGAGCAACTCTGCCATGCGGCTGGCAGCCGCCCGGGCGGCAAGCCGGCGGGGTTCGAGCAGGATGATCTTGCCGCCCTTCGCCCAAGGCTGGTCGAGCAGGAACAGCGGCACGAGCGTCGTCTTGCCGGCGCCGGGCGGAGCCGAAAGCACCACGGAACGCGCCGCATCGAGGGCTGTTGCGATCCCGGGCAGGACGTCGCGAACGGGCAGGGCAGGCAGGGTAAGCGTCACGATTGCGTCTCCGCTCCGATATGGATGAGCGCACCACCGGCGGCATCCGCGTCCGCTCGGTCATGTGTCACAAGGATGGTCGGCAGGCCGACCGAGCGCGCCTTGGCAAACACCAGTTCGCGCGTCTGCTGGCGCAGGGCCATGTCGAGCTTTGAAAAGGGCTCGTCGAGCAGCAGCAGGCGTGGATTGGAGAGAAGTACACGCTGGAGGGCGACGCGTGCCTTTTGCCCGCCCGACAGCGTCTCGGGATCTCGGTCGAAGAACCCGCCAAGACCAACTTCATCGAGCGCCTCTTCGGCCAGTCGGCGCCTGACGTCCCGACCCCTGATCGCCTCGGGGATGGCAAAGGCGATGTTGCCGCCGACCGAAAGATGCGGGAACAAGAGCGGATCCTGGAAGAGAATGCCGGTGTGTCGCTGTTGCGGCGGCAGGCCGATCAGATCGTCTTCTCCGAGAAGAACTGCGCCGCTGGCGACGAAGGCAGGGTCGAGAAAGCCGCCGATATAGGCAAGCAGCGCCGACTTGCCGGCGCCCGACGGTCCCATGATCGTCAGCACGTCGCCGGGCATCACCGTCGCCGAAACGGAAAGCAGCACTCTGCCCGCGAGCCGGATGGTCACATCGGACAAAGTCAGAGCCATCGTCTTGCCCGGTGTCTGCATTCAAATCCTCATTGCCCGTCGGTGGCGGAATAGCAATTGCGGCACCAGCGATGCAACGAGAAAACCGAGGAAGGGTAACAGCGCCTGCAGCAGCGCATAGACGCCGATGACGCGCCGATCGCCGCCTGATGAAAGCGCCACGGCCTCGGTGGTGATCGTCGTCACCCGTCCGGCGCCGATCAGCACGGTTGGCAGGTAGAGGCTGACAGAAACTGCAAAGCCGACGGCAAAGGCGGTGAGGCAGGCGCGAAGCAGCATCGGCAGCCGGATGGTGACGAGGATCGCCAGTGGTGACTTGCCCAGACCGGACGCAATTTGTTCGTAACGCCGGTCGAGCGCCCGCCAGGGCGGCCCAAGTGACAAGAGCACATAGGGCAGAACGAAGACGAGATGCAGGGCGGCAACCGTGGCGATCGACGGTGAAAGCCCCACCATCGCTGCCAATATCTGCAATCCGAACACGAAGGTTATCTCCGGAACCAGCAACGGCAGAAAGACGGGGAGCCAACCTTCGGGCGAGCGGTGCGCGCTCCGCGATAGCAGCGCGACGGCGATCGCAAGGGCGACGAGCGACGACAGGACAGCGATGGCGATGGTGGTTGCCAGGGGTGCGGCGAGCGTCTCGAGAGCGCGCTCCCATGTTTTGAACGTGAGGCTTGTCGGCAGCCGATCGGGAAAGGGCCAAAGCCCTGCGACCGACCACAGCGCCAGCAGCCCGAGACCGATGAAGATGAGTGTTGCGGACGCCGCCATCACTGACGCTGCGGACAGGCGAAGAAGCCTGTCGTCGCCAAGGCGTTTTCCCGAGGAACTTAGGCGCCGGTGACAAATGCGGCCAAGCCGTTCGACGCTGATCCAGATCGCGATCGCCAACAGGCCGAGTGCAAGCTGCAGAACGGCGCCGGCCGACGCGAGAAAGCGGGCGCCGATGTTGTCGTCGGCAAGCCAATGGGCGATGCGCACCGGCAAGGTCGGCGGCAATTGCGGCCCGAGGATCATCGAGACGTCGACCACCGAGGTCGAGTAGACCAGCACCGCGAAAACCGGCAACCGGACCTGCCGGTAGAGCAGCGGCCAGAGCGCGATGGCAAAACCCGACACCCTGTTAAAGCCGAGCGCCGTCATCAAGCGCCGCGCATTCGCGACCGGCAACTGCGGCAACGCGGCCAGCATCACCAGCAGCAGAAAAGGAATCTCCTTGGCGACGAGGCCTGAGATCATCGACAAGCCGAGCGGATCGTTGGGGATGAGCCAGTCCGGCGGGCGGGTGAAGCCGGTGAGTTCGGGAGAGATGATCCGAAGCAGAAAGCCGGACGGCGCGATCAGGAAGGCGATCGCAAACGCCGATGCGGCGTGCGGAACGGCGAGCAGCGGCGACAACAGGTGCTGGATGAAGGCAAAGGGCCGCGTGCCGGCAAAACCGGCGACGAAGGTCGCGACCACCACCAGGGCGACGAATGTGCTGGTCAATCCGGCCGCCAGACTGACGAGCGCCGAGCGCAGGATATGCGGTTGGGCGGCAAGCGCCTCGAAGTGCTGAAATGTCACCTGCGTCCCGCCGAGTGCCGGCAGGTAGCCGAAGGCCGGAAGCAGGGTGCCGGCGAGCCCGGCCAGCACCGGCAGGCACAACACCACGGTAAGACCGGTGCCGATGCGCGGATGCAAGGCGCTTCTCACAGGAGTGTCCGTCGGTAGCGCCGGCGCGCGCCGTCAATTGGCGGCGCCATACCGGCGGATCCATTCGGCTTCGATCCGGGTCATCCAGTCCGGATGTGGTTCGTCGAGCGCCGGACCCAGTTGATCGGGCCGCAATGTCGCGACGCCGAGATCGAGCGCGGCAAAGGCTGCCCGATCCGCATCCGGCAGTTTCGCCATCGCCAGCACAGTCGGGTCCCCCCAGAACTGTGTATTCTGCTTGCGCAACTGTGCTTCGGGCGAGATCAGGAAATCGGCAAGCAACAGCGCGCCCGCCTTTGCATTGGCATTATAGGGAATGGCAACGAAATGGGTGTTGCCGAGCGTTCCGCCGGGAAAGACGAAGGAGCGGACGGTGTCCTGCAACTCGCCATTGGCTATCGCCGCCGAAGCTTCCGCCGGATTGAAGGCGAAGATGATGTCGAGCTCCCCATCCGCCAGCTTCTGCTTCATGTCGGGATAGTTCTGCGGATAGGCCTTTCCCTTGCGCCATAGATTGGGTGTCAACTGGTCGAGATAGGCGAAAAGCGGCGCGACATCCTGTTGAAACGTAGCCTCGTCTACCGGCTTCAGCAGCTTGCTCCTATCCGCGACGAGCTCGATCAGCACCTGCTTCAGAAAAGAAGAACCGATGAAGTCCGGCGGCTGCGGATAGGAGAAGCGCCCGGGATGGGTCTGAGCCCAATCGAGCAGGTCTTTTGCCGATTTCGGCAGCTCAGCGGTCGGCGTGCGGGCCTTGTCATAGAAGAAGACCAGTTTGGCGCCGCCCCACGGGCTTTCGAGCCCTTCGGTCGGCACGGTGAAATCGGTGAGAACAGTCGGTTTGGCTTCGTGGTCGACATAGGCCCAGTTCGGAAGCCGGGTTGCCCAACCAGGGGTGAAAAGCAGGCCCTGCCGCTTCATGGCGGCAAAATTCTCGCCGTTGATCCAGATGAGATCGACGCTGCCGTCGGCATCCTTGCCCGCCGATTTCTCGGCAAGCACGCTGGCCACCGCTCTGGCGGTGTCGTCGAGCTTCACATGCACGACGTCGACACCATAGCGTGCCTTCATCTGTTCGCCCGTCCAGGCGATATAGGCATTGATGTTGGCAGCACCGCCCCACGCGTTGAAATAGACGGTCTCGCCCTTGGCTTCGGAAACGACCGACGCCCAATCATCGATGTCGAAAGCTGCCGCCGGGCCGGCAAGGCCAAGTGTCACGGCGACTGCCGTTGCCCATCGTCTTGTCCATCCGGCCATATCAGCGCTTCCCCGTTTGCTGTTTCGGCGCGAAGGTAAGCCAAGGGCCCGCGCCGTCAATGTGCGCCGTCGGCCGCGACCGTCACGTTTCGGTGAAACGCTCCGGGGTGAATGGGGGCATGATTTTCCCCAAAGAACCCTGGCGATCGGCGAGATGATCACCCTTTTGCGCAGGCGTCAGGGAGAAATCAGGAGGGGCGCAGGCATTTTCCCGACTGAAGGCGCCGTTTTTTGACCATCTGGACAATGATTCTGGGCATGCCCACCGCCATTTGCGGGATCGTGCCCGCCCTGTTGATAACTCCCTTGTGAATTTCCTTTGTATTTTCAGTTAG
>NZ_JBXAIA010000019.1:0-50210 GCF_058795755.1 Ensifer sp. GW823-FHT05D09
ATTCTTCCCTCCAAGAGCTTTCGCAGGAAAATGCGCCTTAACGGAGCCGCCTGATTGTCGGTTGGCGACATCGATACGCGTTTTTTCTCCAATTACAATCACTGTGCATGGCGCTAAATCGATATAACCCCGAGAATTAGAATAACGTTTACGTACACGTAAGAAAGTAGCCTGACAAGACCTCTTCGCAGATGCGGCAACGGTGTTTTTCTCCGGTCGGGAAACGACAATCAACCCTTTGAAATAATAGGAAAACTGCGGTGCGCGCGCTGTCCAGCTGACGATTTCAGGCCGTTGGGCGACCCCACGGCGTCGGCGGTTTGCGCGTTTCGGGCAGGGGTTGTGGCAGGACGACGACGGACTCAACCTTGTGTTCGACGGCGCGCGGCGTGACGATCGTGCGGTCGAACAGGGGCACGCCGCGGCGTCGCAAAACGACCACCAGCGCGAGCCCGGCGACGATGCCGCCGACATGGGCGCTCCAGGAGACGCCACTACCCGGATCGACCACCAGCATGAAGAATTGCTGGCCGATCCAGAAGGCGAGTGGAATGGCCGCCGGCAGGGGCAAGGGAATGCGGAAAAACACCAGAACCCAGACGCGCACCTTCGGATGCAGCAGGAAATAGGCGGCGACCACGCCGGAGATCGCGCCCGAGGCGCCGATCAGCGGCGCTTCCGATGCCGGGTCGAGCAGGCCGTGCGCCAGGGCTCCGGCAGCGGCACAGGCGAAATAGAACACCAGAAAGCGAAAGTGCCCGAGCGCATCCTCGACATTGTCACCGAACACCCAGAGGAACAGCATGTTCATCGCCAGATGCATGAAGTCGCCATGCAGGAAGGAGTAGGTGATGAAGGTGAAGCCATCGGGCACGATGATCAGCGACGGGTCGAGTTGGGCATAGTCGAAGACGAGTGCCGGTATGTAGCCGAAACCCAGGAGCGTCGCATTGGCGAACTCTTCGGTGGCGATCGGGCCGGTTATCAGCCAGACGGCGATGTTGATGACGATCAGGCTGATCGTCACATACTGAACCTTGATGTACTTCAGGGTGTTCTTATCGTGAAGCGGTATGAACATGCGGTCTCCCGAAGCGTGATTCCCTGGACGTTATCGGTTTTTTCCGGGAATCCATAGGACGTCGGCTTGACCCTTGTCGTTGGCCCAGCGGGCGGCCACGAACAGGAAATCCGACAGCCGGTTGATATAGGCGATCGCCTCACGGCTGACGATTTCTGTCTCGATCTGCGCCAGCGCCACCATCTGCCGCTCGGCGCGGCGGGCAACGGTGCGCGCTACATGGAGTGCGGCCGATGCGGCGCTGCCGGCCGGCAACACGAAGGAGCGTAGCGGTTCAAGGTCGGCGTTCAGCCGGTCGATTTCCGTTTCGAGCCAGTCGACCTGGCTTGCGACGATGCGAAGCGGTTCATATTCCGGCTTCTCGCCGGTATCGGGCGTGGCGAGATCGGCGCCGAGGTCGAAGAGATCGTTCTGGATCCGCATCAAGGTGGCATCGAGATCGGGCACGTCGGCGGTGTATTGCCGGGCAGCGCCGACAAAGGCATTTGTCTCGTCGACAGCGCCATAGGCATCGACCCTGAGGTCGCTCTTCAGGCGGCGCGGGCCGGCGACGAGCCCGGTGGTGCCGTTGTCTCCCGTCCGGGTGTAGATCTTGTTGAGCTTGACCATGGTGTCGTCAGGTTCCTTAAGACGGGCGGCCGCCGCCGGTCAGCCACAGCGTCAGCATGATCAGGGCGATGGCGACTGCCTGCAACAGGACGCGCGCCTGCATAAGCTTGTTGGAGGTGTTGCCGCTGCCGCCCTTGGCCATGTTCACGAGGCCACGGATCAGGACGATGACGACCAGGCCCATGACGAGCAGGGTCAGGCCGGTGAAGAAACTGGACATCGAATGCTTCCTTGCGTTTACGATCAGCCTAGGCGGCCGATTATGCGGTAAAACAATGCTGCCGGCAGGAGCTTCTTCAGGAGCGCACCCTGCCTGGCGGGCCTTGTTACAATATAGTGCGGCTTGGGTCTTTTTGCCGTCAGCGCATGCTTGAGCACGGCATAGACCGCCTCCGGGCCGAGCTTGCCGGCGGCCGGCTTGCTTTCGCCTTTCAGCCGTCGCAACTGCCGTTCGTATTCGACCCGGTGCACTGATGTCTTCAGGTCGATGAAGCGCTCGATATAGGTCACGGCATTGGCGGTAAACCTGGAGGCGATCGGTCCCGGTTCGATCAGGCTGACCTCGATGCCGCTGCCTGCGAGCTCCATCTTCAGCGTCAGCGACAGCCCCTCGATCGCGAACTTCGAGGCGTTGTAGGCGCCGCGCCAGCGATAGGGCACGATGCCGAGAATGGAGGAGCATTGCACGATGCGGCCGCTTCCGCGGGCGCGCATGGCGGGGATCACCCGGCGCGTCAGGTCGTGCCAGCCAATGACGTTGGTTTCGAGCTGCAGCCGCAAGGCCTCGGTCGGCAGATCCTCGACGGCACCGGCCTGGCCATAGGCGCCGTTGTTGAACAAAGCATCGATGCGGCCGCCCGAACGCGCCATCACGGCTTCGACCAAGGCAGCGATCGTTTCCGGCTGGGTATAGTCCATCAGGAAGGTTTCGATGCCCTCGTTTTCTAGGGCGCTGCGGTCGTCTTCGCGGCGGACGGTGGCGAACACCCGCCAGCCGTCGGCCTTGAGCGCACGGGCGCAATGGGCGCCGATCCCGGATGAACATCCGGTGACAATGATTGTGGGGCGATCGGACATCCTGTCGATTCCTGTAGAAATCCTGCCCCCGTTTCCCATATTCATCGGCGGGATACAATTGAATTGCGCGAGCCCGAACCCGTGTACGTTGTCGCGGTTGGCCGAGCGCCAAAGCCATGGAACGGCATCGGAGGCCCCGCATGCGAATGCAGGTGACCCTGGTGCCACTCGGCCGGAGTGGAAATGCCATCGTTTATACGCATCACCTGGAAAGTCGTGTTCGATGCGCTATGGCACTTCAGTCTGGACGACGGCTGGGCCATGGCGAGCCATGTGGCGCTCTCCTCGCTGCTTGCCGTCTTTCCGTTCCTGATTTTCGGCACGGCGCTCGGTAGTTTCCTCGGGGCCGATCAGTTTGCCGAGACCGCCGTTCATCTCATTTTCGACGCCTGGCCGGAATCGATCGCCACCCCGATCGCCAACGAGATCGTCCAGGTGCTGACCATTCCGCGTGGTGGCCTGTTGACTGTTTCGGTGCTCGCGGCCGCCTATTTCGCCTCGAATGGCGTCGAGGCGCTGCGGGTGTCGCTCAACCGCGCCTATAGGGTGACGGAAAGCCGCTACTGGTATGTGACGCGCCTGGCGAGCCTCGGCTTCGTGATTGCAGGGGTACTGATCCTGGCAGCGCTCAGCATCCTGCTTGTCGCGGTGCCGCTCGCACTTCGCTATGCCGGCGAATGGCTGCCCTGGCTCGACGGGGTGCTGGCGACCGTCGACAACTGGAGCCTGCCGCTGGCGCTGGTCGTGGTCACGGGCGGGCTCTTCATGTCGCATCTGTGGCTGCCGGACGGGCATCGCAAGGTGATCGACGTGTTGCCCGGCATCTTCTTGACGCTGCTCTGCTGGACGATCGGGGGCTATACCTTCGCCTACTATCTTTCGACCTTTGCGACCTATGTCTCGACCTATGCTGGCCTTGCCTCGATCATGATCGTCTTGGTGTTCCTGTATATGGTCGCGGCGATCTTCATCATCGGCGCCGAGATCAACGCGGCCATCCTCAAGTACCGGGTCAAGCGCATGGTGCGGCGCAGCTTCCAGGGGCAGCGCGCGACCGGGGATTAGGTTCGCCTAGAGGATCAATGCCCTGATGTCCGCCGGTGTGCGGCCAGCCTCGCGGAAGGCCTGGATGCCGGTGTCGCGATTGCTCTTGGAGAGTTTCCGGCCGTCCGCGCCGAGCAAAAGACGGTGATGATGGTAGACCGGCTCCGGCAGGTCGAGGAGCCGCTGCAGCAGGCGATGCACCGCAGTTGCATGATAGAGGTCGCGGCCACGCACCACATGGGTAATGCCTTGCAGCGCGTCGTCGACGACGACGGACAGATGATAGCTTGACGGCGCATCGGAGCGCGACAGGATGACATCGCCCCAGGCCGCCGGATCGGCCGCTATGAGGCCCGTCTCTCCCTCCGGCCCGTGGCCGGTCTCCTGCCAGGTCTGGGGCGTTGCGCCGGCCGCAAGCACGGCCCTTTGCATGTCAAGCCGCCAGGCATGGGGTTTGTTTCCGGCAAGAATGGCGTTGCGCGCGTCGCGGCCCAGATCGCGCTCGCGTCCGGGATAGAGTGGTGCGCCATCCGGATCGCGCCGCCAGACAAGGCCCCGCGTTTCGGCATCGGCAACCGCCGCCTTGATCTCGCCGCGGGACATTGCGGAGGGGTAGACGAGGCCCATATCATTAAGCCGTTTCAAGGCGGATGCATAGACGTCGAGGTGATCCGATTGTCGCCGCGCCGGCTGTTCCCATTCAAGTCCGAGCCATGCGAGGTCGTCGACGATTGCCGTTTCGAACTCGGGGCGGCAGCGCGTCCGGTCGATATCCTCGATGCGCAACAGGAACCGCCCGTTCGACGCTTGCGCCATATCGTGGTTGAGCATCGCCGACAGCGCGTGGCCCAGATGCAAAAGTCCGTTCGGGCTCGGTGCAAAACGGAAAACGGGTTGTGCGGATGACGTGTCTGCCATCGTTTCCCTTTGACATGGAAGCGGTATAAAAATCATCCGCTTTTTGGAGGCGCCATGCGGATCATCCGGACACATGAGGACATCGAGGCGGGTCTTGCCGGCCTGGTGATGCTCGACGCCCGTCTCGAACATGTCGTGGCCAGGGCCGGCCCCGTGCCGCTCAGGCGAACGGATCCCGGCTATCGCGGGCTTGCCAGTATCATCGTGTCGCAGATGGTCTCGAAGGCGAGTGCCGCGGCGATCTGGAAACGCATGGAAGGTTCGCTCGGCGAGATTACCGCGCCTGCCGCGCTCTCGCTCAGCGACGAGGATTGCCGTGCGATCGGGCTTTCCCGCGCCAAGGCCGATACACTGCGGCGGGTAGCGCAGGCGGTCGTTGCCGGCGATATCGACCTCGACGCGATCTGCAATGTCGAAGCGCTGGACGCGATCCGCGAGCTGACGATGATCAAAGGCGTCGGGCGCTGGACGGCGGAGGTCTATCTCTTGTTCTGCGCCGGACATCCGGACGTCTTTCCATCCGGCGACGTCGCGCTGCAGAACGCCATCGGCCACGGGCTCGGCCTCGAGCTTCGCCCGACCGCCCGCGAGATTGATTCGCTGGCCGCGCACTGGGCGCCGTGGCGCAGCGTCGCGGCGCGTCTGTTCTGGGCCTATTACGCGCAGGAAATGCGCCGGGATGCCGTTCCTGTGACACCTTGAAGGAAAAAGCGAATCCAAGGTTCGCTTTTTTCTTTCCTGCTTCACAATCCTGTTGCAACGGGCCTAATATAGAAGGTGCAGATGCCGAATCGATCAGGAGAATACGCTTGACGATTGCAGTCTCACCGCAGGCCTTACCGGCGCTCGTCTTGAACGCTGACTATCGGCCGCTGAGTTATTACCCCTTGTCGCTCTGGTCCTGGCAGGACGCGATCAAGGCGGTCTTCCTTGACCGTGTGATTATCCTTGCGGAGTACGAGCACTCGGTCTCCTCGCCCAGCTTCTCTATGCGGTTGCCGAGCGTGGTTTGCCTCAAGAGCTACGTGCAGCCGTCGCGTCATCCGGCGTTCACCCGGTTCAACGTCTTCCTGCGCGACAAGTTCGAATGCCAGTATTGCGGCACGCCCGACGACCTGACCTTCGACCACGTAGTGCCGCGCGCCCATGGCGGTCAGACGACCTGGGACAACGTCGTTGCGGCCTGCTCGCCCTGCAATCTGCGCAAGGGCAGCAAGTTGCCAAAACAGGCAGGCATGGTCCCGCACCAGAAGCCCTACCAGCCGACGGTGCAGGACCTGCACAACAACGGGCGGCTATTCCCGCCGAACCACCTGCATGAAAGCTGGATGGACTATCTCTACTGGGATGTCGAACTGCAGCCCTGAGGTCTTTCGGCTGTCGGCCTGTGGGCGTAGCGCCTCGAACGCCGGGGCAAAGCCACGCCGCGTGAACCTCTTCACGCGGCCGTCCCTTCAGGCGAAAGGTGATTTTACGTCTCAATCAGGCCTTGGCAGCGCCGCGCAGGGCAATCGCTGCAAAGATCAGGCTGGCAATGACGTTCCAGCCGGCAAAGGAGAGGCCGAGCACCCGAAGCGCTGCTTCCGTGCAAGAGGGACCATGCTTGGAATCGAGGTCACCCAAGAGGTCGCCGACATTGGACGATACGCCCTGCGCCGTTGTCGCGCAGGTCGACGGCCCTTCCCAGAAGCCCCATTCAGCGCCCGAGTGGTAGACGCCCATGCCGGCACCTACGAGCATCAGGATGCCGATCGCCAGAAGCAGCGTGCGCGTCGTCCAGGCCGGCAGCTTCAGGGCGCTGGTGATGACGGCCAGAATGCCGAGCGGGATGCCGTAGTAATAGGGGTCGCGCTGCAAGAGGCAAAGCGCGCAGGGGATATAGCCGCCGATATGCTCGAAGCCGAGTGCGCCGCCAACGGTCGCCGCCATGCCGAGCGTCAGGAGAACGGCGATGACGAGGTGGTGGCGGGAAGCGGTGGAAGCGTCGATCATGCGTACCTCACGCGGGAAAGCATAGGGATCAGGGTCCGTATATGCTGCATTGCAACTGAATGATGGCCTTCTTAGGTGCGACGGCGCGCGCTGTAAATCGTCTCGCCTGCGTCGTCTCTGCACGCTTTCGTGATTGTTGCGGAGCAAGTTGAAAATGATGGTTGACCGCAGCAAAAACCTTCGTGTAAATCCGACCCGCTGATATCTTATATCCCTGAGCCCCATTGGCGGAATTGGTAGACGCGCTCGACTCAAAATCGAGTTCCGAAAGGAGTGCTGGTTCGACCCCGGCATGGGGCACCACTCTTAAAAACAAGTGCTGTTTTTATTGAGCTTTTTCGCTGTTTTTGCCCCACATTTTCGCACCCCGGAACAATCTCGCTGCTTACAATTCCTCACTGGGTCCAGTGGGAGCGCCCGCTAAACAGAACATGAAGAAGCCTAGGCGGCCAACCGGTGCGAGTGCAGACGTGCCGGCGCAGTTGTTTAAGGTTTTCACGGAAACTGGACGACGGCGCGATTGGAGCGCTGTTTCAGTGCCGTGTGGGACTGATAGGCGCATGTAATTCCGGTTCAGGGTTTCGAAAAATCATCGGACATACGGTCCGAATGGAAGCGCAAGTCTGCGGCTGCGGATCAAAGTGGAGGGGTCAATGCCTCATCATCGAATTTGCGGATTTCAACTAGTCCTAGTCCGGACTTAAGCTTAACTCCCCACGGCCCAGTGCGCATTTTTACAATTCGTCCATCGTCATGCGTAATCCAAAAATCCACTTTAGAGACCTGCGGCAACTCATGACGGATAGCTGAATAGTGCTTTGCTGCGAGACCCAGGTGACTCTCATCACCCTCAAATACACAGTCGGTTATTTTCGGGCCAGATTGGTCCGCTGAAACCCACTTTGTCTGTGGGTACCGGATCCATTGCTTTCGCGTTGAGTCTTTCAGATAATTAGTACCTGACTGGGTTCGCAAATCGGCAGTAAACACTAAAGATCCATCGTCCTGCTCGGCATAAACCGTCACGCTCGACCGGGTAGCGTTCATGGTTGCCGCGAATGCTAAGTTGACGATTTCACAAGATTGGTCTTGGCCATTGTCACTGTTGGCTTCCGCCGGTTGAGCTGCGCTAATGACGACCAATGTCGCTCCCGCCAATCCCATCAAAAGTTCAGAGATGCACTTCATGAATCGCCCCTATCTTGACGGCCTCACCATGTAGTCAGATGAGTCTGATGCAAAGCTAGAATGAAGTGCAATTTGAGCGCTGTTCTGCCACTTCACTCCAGATGGTTCATTTCCTTTCTAGGTGGGACATGAGCGAGAGAAAAGATAACAAAACGGCGCTCGCTTGATGTGTCTCACAAACTGGTAAGCCACTGATGCCGCTCGTTTGCTGTGGCATGGGGCACCACCACTCAAGCTTTTCCGCACGGCGTCCCAGCGTGGTTTCCCGTCGTCGACAGCACGCCGATCAAGCGCTTCGTGCGCAGTCTCATCTCATCGCTCACGTCGCCAGGTCGCTGCCGATTTGTCGCAGTGACTTCTGATTCGATTTCGGCAACAAACAGAATGATCTTTCTGTTTTGGATTTGACGATGCTCGATCTGATTCTTCCCTATTATCTCTGGGTCAAGGCGGCGCATGTCGTCTCGGTCGTCGTCTGGCTCGGTGGGCAATGTCTGCTGGTCGTTCTGCTTGGCAGCCATCGGCAGGTGCTGGCGCAGCAGGACAATGCTGACCTGTTGAGTGCGGTGGAGCAACGCTGCCTGCGTCTGGTCGTCAATCCGGCGATGCTTGCGACGCTTCTCTTAGGCGCGACGCTGTTCTTTCTGCGTGGGCCGGAAACGCTCGGCGAGCTCTGGTTCCAGCTCAAGCTTGCCGGCGTCTTCGCGATGACTGGCCTCCACGGCGCCATCGCGGCAACCGTCGCCTCGCTGCGCCACGGCATCGTCCCCGCCACCCGCATCCGTGTGCTGCAATTTGCGGGGCTGGCGCTGACCGTCACCATCGTTTCCCTCGCCGTCATCAAATAGGTATGGCTATGCCCGAACTTAAAACCAATCAAAAAGTCTCCCGTCTGCTGCGTATCGCAGCGATCGCAGAGGGCACGACCTTGCTGCTCCTCGTCTTCGTCGGCGTGCCGCTGAAGCATGGCCTCGGCTACGGCGAGGTGACGCGCTTCCTGGGGCCTTTGCATGGCCTTGCCTTCCTCACCTATATCTGGGCCGTCATCAACGAACTGTCCTTAGGAGATCAGCCGCGCGGTTGGGCCTTCAAGGCGATGCTGTTCAGCTTCGTGCCGGGCGGCACCTTCTGGTTCTTCCGTCGATCGATCGCTTCTGCGAGCTAGGGCATCATGGGCTACGACAAGGGGCTGAAAACGCGCGAAGAAATCCTCGATGCCGCTGGGCGGCTGATTTTCGTTCGTGGTTATGCCGCCTCCTCCTTTTCCGAGATCACCGCCGCGCTCGGGATCTCGCTCGGCAAGATCACTCACCATTTTCCGAGCAAGGCCGCGTTGTTCGAGGCGCTGTTCGAGCAGGCGGTAGCGCATTTCCGAAAGGAGACGCTGCCGATCTTCGAAGCGCCTGAACTGATGCCATTGCAGCGGATCGAGCGGGTGTTTTTCCGCATCGAGACGTTCTACGCAGCGCAAGGGGAAATCATCGGTTGCCCGGTGGGGCAGACGATGGTCGATCCCGTTGCCACAACCGTGGCTATGCGCGAACTGGCGGCGGCGTTGCTTGGTGATATCGAAAGATTGCTGGCGCGCAATCTCGTCGAAGTGGGTTGGTCGCCGGCGCAGGCGGCGTCGCGAGCAGCGATCGTGACGGCTGCATGGCAAGGTGCGGTGGTAATCTCCCGGGGTGGGGGCGGGGTCGATGGTTTCAGGCGTATTCTCGGTCACGTCAGAACGCTTCTCGCCGAAGAGCCGCCGCGCTGACGTGAGGAATGCGTGGAGGCGACGAAAGAGGAAGCTCGTGCCTGTCGGTGGATAGCCCGCGTCGCGCTGGCGATTGAACTGAGGCCGACGAAGATGTTAGGTGCAGTGCAGCAGAAGTCTGTCGCGGCGGGGCCATGTTACCGACAATCGAAAATTACGACGAACTCTACCGCGCGTTTGAGTGGCAGATCCCCAAGAAGTTCAACATCGGTGTCGCCGTCAGCGATGCCTGGGCCGCGCGTGAGCCGGAGCGCATCTGTCTTCAGCATTTCAACCCGGACGGCGATCATCGCACACTGACCTACGGCGCTTTCTCGCGGCAATCCTCCGCCTTCGCGCGCGGGCTTGAGCGCCAGGGGATCAAGCCGTGGGACCGCGTGGCGATCCTGCTGCCGCAGGGGTTCGAGGCCGCCATTGCGCATGCCGCCATCTACAAGCTCGGTGCGATTGCCCTGCCGCTCGCCCTTTTGTTCGGGGTCGAGGCGCTGGAATACCGTCTGCATGACGCCGGTGCCGCTGCGATCGTCACCAATGCCTTCGGCCATGAGCGCGTCGCCGCCATCCGCGGGCGGTTGCCGGGGCTGCGGCTGGTCGTGTTGAGCGGTGCCGAGCCCCGGCCAGGGACGCTCGACTTCACTGAGCTTGCCTCTGGGGGCGCCGACGGCTTCGTCGCCGCCGACACCAGGCCCGACGATGCAGCACTGATGATCTACACTTCGGGAACGACAGGGCCGCCCAAGGGCGCGCTGCATGGCCATCGGGTGCTGCTCGGCCATCTTCCGGGGTTCCAGTTTCACCACCATTTCCTGCCGCAGCCTGATGACCGGATGTGGACGCCCGCCGACTGGGCCTGGGCTGGCGGCTTGCTGAACGCGCTCCTGCCCTCGTTGCTGCTCGGCGTTCCCGTGGTTTCGTCGCCGGCGCAAAAATTCGACCCGCATACCGCCTTCCGGATTCTGGAAGAGATGGACGTGCGCAATGCCTTCATTCCGCCGACGGCGCTGCGGCTGATGAAGGCGATCGACAGGCCGCGCGAGCGGTACCGTCTCAATCTCAGAACCATCGGTTCTGCCGGCGAGGCGCTCGGGCGGGAAACCTTCGAATGGGCCAAGGCAGCCCTCGGCCTCGAGGTCAGCGAGTTCTACGGCCAGACGGAGTGCAACATCGTCATTTCGTCGGCCGCCGATCTCGGCGTGGTCAAGCCGGGCTCGATGGGCAAGGCGGCTCCAGGCCACCGGGTGGCGATCATCGACGGTGACGGCCAGGAATTGCCGGCCGGAACTGTCGGCCAGGTGGCGATCCGCAGACCGGATCCCGTGATGTTTCTCGGCTACTGGAAGAACGAGAAGGCGACGGACGCAAAGTTTATCGGCGACTGGATGACGACCGGCGACCAGGGCGTGATGGATGGCGAAGGCTACTTCACTTTCTTCGGGCGCGATGACGACGTGATCACCTCATCAGGCTACCGCATCGGTCCTGGAGAGATCGAGGACTGCCTTGCCGGACATCCGGACGTCCAGCTTGCCGCGGCCGTCGGAAAGCCAGACGCGCTGCGCACGGAAATCGTCAAGGCCTATGTCGTCCTGAGGCCCGGCGTGGCTGGCGACGAAGAAACCGCACAATCGATCCGCGACTGGGTGAAGACGCGTCTGTCGATGCATGAATATCCGCGGGAGATCGCGTTCGTCGACAGCCTGCCGCTGACGACATCGGGCAAGGTTATCAGGCGGTTCCTGCGCGAGCAGGCGGCGGCGGAGCCGCCGCACGCGCCCATCTGAGGACGCCGGTCAACGGCCGGCGAGCGCCTTGATCTTTTCCCGCAGCATCCGCGCCATGTTGCGGGTGTTGCGATAGAGGTGCAACTGGGCTGCGACCTGGCGAACGTCGCGGTCGCGGGTCTGCTGCAGGCCGATGACGAGCGTGCCCATTTCTTCCCGCTGTTGCCAGAACCGGCTCATGATCGGGTGGTCGGGAACGGCGCAGGAATCCGAACGGGCGATGTTGGCGTCGTCGAGGTGCCATTCGGTCAGTTCCGCCAAAAGCAGCTTGCCCGGAGAGAACTTCGCGTATTGCTCATTGTAGGCCGTCTTCCACGTATAGGCTTCGCCCGACATCAGGAAAACGACCATGGAGGCAATGGCCTTTCCGTCGAGGTCGAGTGTGTGGATACGAACGCTGTCGGCTTCGGCGAGGTTGGTGATCGCCTCGCGCGCGAAGGCCGCGCGGAAGCGGTCGAGCACCATGGCGCTGCGTTCGCGGCCCTTCCAGCCGGACGCTTCCAGCGCAAGGAACTCTTCCATGCGAATGCGGATCTCGCTCGGCTGGCGCGCGACGGAATAGGCGAGTTTCCCGCGCTTTTCCAGCTGATTCCATTGGCGCCGCAATTCGCGGAAATGCGCCGGGCTGATCGCCTTCTTCAGATAGGTCGGGCCATCGAGCAGGCTTTCGAGCATCGGCCGGCTGAACGTGTCAGTCACTGTCAGCGGTAGGTTTCGGCCGATGGCGACGGCACGTGCCAGTTGCGCGAACTTGCCCTTGAGGCGCACATCCGGCAGCACCAGAACCGGAGGAAGGCTTGCCGACGGATTGGTCAGGGCTTCAAGCAGGTTGTCGATTGTTTCGGCCGCATCCTCGGCATCGAGCAGCGGCACGCCAAGCGGGCCGAAGGGATTGGACCAGGCGCGGATAATCGGTGCGCCGATCGAAAAGCCGGGCTTCTCGATCGAAAATGGCATCAGGAAGCGCATGCGGCTGCGGCGCTCGTTGTTGTCCCTGATGATGGCGAGCCGGATCACGCGTTCCTCGAGCCTGGGCATCGCCGGCGCCAGGAAACGGCCGGTGAAGAAGACGTTCGGCTCAAGCGCCCGGTTCGACAGGAAGTCGAGTTCGCCCTGCAATTCATAGCCGGCCTTGGCCGGGTAGATAGCGAGATGTCGTCCGGGGCGTCCGACCGCAAGCATGTGCTCCGCCTGGGGATGGGAATGGCCCATCGGTGCCAGCCCGCCAAGGATGCGGGCAGCTCTGTCGTCTGCGTCACCGGGAAGATTGGTATTGCCGATCATGGATGGATCGCCCCGTTGTTGTCATGGTTCGAACGCCCGCTTGCGAAAGCGAACAGCGCGAAGCCGAAGGTGCGCCTTACGGCGAAGTGAAGCAGCATTGCCTCGACGAACATAGCACCGGCGGTTGCAAATGCAGCACCAATCAATCCGAAAAGAGGAATGAGGCTCAAGTTCAGCGCGAGGTTTGCCACCAGAGCGCCGCCGTACAGGATCACGCACAGCGTCTGTTGGCCGGCCATCGTCAGCAGGATTTCGGCGGGCCCGATGAAGGCCTTGGCCATGATGCCGGCAAACAGGATCGCCATCAAAGGCCAGCCGCCGACGAAGGCAGGGCCGAACAGCGAGAGCAGGATCGGGCCGGCCGCCAGGACGACTGCACCGAGCACCAGCGACGGCCAGAACGCCCAGCGGGCGCTTTCGATGGCGATCTCGGCCAATTGCCTGCGGTCTTTTGCGGCCATGGCTCCGGCAATCCGCGGACCTGCTGCCGCCTTGACGGAGAACATGACGAAGTGAACCAGCGCCATCGTCTTGGCGGCGGCGAAGTACACGGCGACATCGTCCGGCTTCAGGTAGAAGCCGACAATGACAACGTCGGAGTTGGTCAGCAGGAATCCGAAGCCGTCGATCAGGAAGATCGGCACCGCGACCGTGAGCCAGCGTCCCATTTCGATGCGCAGCGGTCCTTTGACGTAGCGCGAACGCAACCGCCAGGTGAGTACGAGGAACTGGCTGATGGTCGTCGCATAGACGGCGGCCATGGCTGCGGCCATGGCGGTGGGCGCCGTGTGCGGCGCGCCCATCGTCGTTGCCAGCACCATGAAGGCGAGCACCAGCAGAGGGCGGATGATGAAGGTGGGGCTCATGGCCGAAAGCGGCCAACCATGGGCGCGGGCGGTGCCGTCCATCACGTCGCCGAGCGCGATCATCGGCAGAATGAACAGGCCGAGATAAAGCGGCACGAGGTAGTAACCCTCGATCCGTTCCGCAAACAGCCACAGGCCCGCAAACCCGACGAGCGCGAGCGTGCTTGCCGACACGAGGGCAAAGATGCGCGCGGTGGTCGTCAGGCCGCGAATTTCGTCCAGCGCCGCTGTTGCCTGGTATTCCGGCAGGAAACGGATCACGGCCGAATGGAAGCCGACGCAGGACAGGTTGCCGAACAGGATCACCAGCACCCAAACGAAGACGAAGATGCCGTACTCGAACTCGCCCATCAGGCGCGCGAGAATGATCTGCGACAGGAAGGCGATTGCGGCGCTGAGGATGCGGATGGCGAAGGCGACCAGCGCCATGCGCCGTGCCGTGTTTTTGGGGTCGGGTTCGGTCAGGGCGGCGACCAGCATGCCCCCCAGCGGAGACAAGCGGTGACGAAGCGCTGACGGCAGCATTCGTCCGGCTGTTTGACACACCGCCATGAACACGAGAACACCCTGAGATTACGCAATACAGGGTTTGGTTGTGCCAGATCAGCGTTAACAAACGGTTCAGTCGGCGGGTTTGCCTTGGGGAGGGAGCCGAGCGGATGGACCCCGTCCGGCGCCGAAAAGACGCTCTTTGGATCGCAACTGGCCAACGCCAGATCGTTCGGCCCCGCCACTGGACGTCGGGAGGCGAGGCGGTGTTCGCCTTTCCCGCCTCGCAAACAAAAATGCCGCCCGGAGGCGGCATTTTCAGATCAGGCTTCGTAAATTCCGTGGCAGTGCTTGTACTTCTTGCCGGAGCCGCATGGGCAGGCCTCGTTGCGCGAGACCTTGCCCCAGGTCGACGGATCGGCCGGGTTGCGGTTTTCCGGAGCGACGGCCAGCAGCGAACCGGAGCCACCGCCAAAATCGTCTTCGCCGGTCAGCGGGTCGATATGGTGACCTTCCATCATCGGCGGAACCGGCTGCGGTGCTTCGGCCGCCTCGCGCACCAGTTCGACGCGCATCAGCTGGGCCGTCACTGCCTGGCGCAGGTTGCCGAGCAGCGCCTGAAACAGCTCGAAGGCTTCGGACTTGTATTCCTGCAACGGATCGCGCTGCGCATAACCACGGAAACCGATGACCGAACGCAGGTGGTCGAGGTTGACGATGTGTTCGCGCCAGAGATGGTCGAGTGTCTGCAGGATCACCGAGCGCTCGACATACTGCATGATCTCCGGTCCGAAACGCTCGGCACGGTCGGCAACGGCCTTTTCGGTGGCTGTCGTGACGCGCTCGAGAATATCGGCCTCGTCGATGCCTTCCTCGGCGGCCCATTCGACGATCGGCAGGTCGAGGTTGAGGTACTGCTGCACGTCGGCCTTGAGGCCGGCGACGTCCCACTGCTCGGCATAGGCGCGCTCAGGGATGCGCTTGGACACGATGTCCTCGATGACCTCGGTGCGCATGTCGGTCACGGTTTCGGTGACGCTGACGGCATCCATCAGCTCGATGCGCTGCTCGAAGATCACTTTGCGCTGGTCGTTGAGCACGTCGTCGTATTTCAGAAGGTTCTTGCGGATATCGAAGTTGCGGGCTTCGACCTTCTTCTGCGCGCGCTCGAGCGCCTTGTTGATCCAGGGGTGGATGATCGACTCGCCTTCCTTCAGGCCGAGCTTCTGCAGCATGCCGTCCATGCGGTCGGAGCCGAAGATGCGCATCAGGTCGTCCTGGAGCGACAGGTAGAACTTGGACCGGCCCGGGTCACCCTGACGGCCGGAGCGGCCGCGCAGCTGGTTGTCGATACGGCGGCTTTCGTGGCGTTCGGTGGCGAGGACGTAAAGTCCGCCGGCGGCAAGCGCCTTTTCCTTCAGTTGCTGCACCTCGGCACGGATCGCCTGTTCGCGTTGGTCGCGCTCAGGGCCGGGCTCGACTTCCGAGAGTTCCTGCTGGATGCGCATGTCGACGTTGCCGCCGAGCTGAATGTCGGTACCGCGGCCGGCCATGTTGGTGGCGATCGTGACGGCACCGGGAACGCCGGCCTGGGCCACGATGAAGGCTTCCTGCTCGTGGTAACGCGCGTTCAGCACCTGGAAGTTGTCGAAGCCCGACTTCTTCAGGAGGTCGGCAAGCTGTTCGGACTTTTCGATCGACGTCGTGCCGACCAGCATCGGCTGGCCGCGCTCGTGCGCCGACTTGATCTCGTCGATGATGGCTTTCAGCTTTTCGCCCTGCGTCCGATAGACCTCGTCGTCCTCGTCGATACGCTTGATCGGCAGGTTGGTCGGGACCTCGATGACTTCCAGGCCGTAGATGTTGCCGAATTCTTCCGCTTCGGTGGAAGCCGTGCCGGTCATGCCGCCGAGTTTGGAATACATGCGGAAATAGTTCTGGAAGGTGATCGAGGCGAGTGTCTGGTTCTCGGGCTGGATCTGCACCTTTTCCTTGGCTTCGAGCGCCTGGTGCTGGCCTTCGGAATAGCGGCGGCCCGGCATCATGCGGCCGGTGAATTCGTCGATGATGACGATCTCGCCGTTGCGTACGATGTAGTCCTTGTCGCGCTGGAACAGCTTGTGGGCCTTGAGCGCGTTGTTGACGTGGTGGACGATCGCGACGTTCTCGATGTCGTAGAGCGATTCACCCTTGAGCAGGTCTGCCTGTCTCAGAAGGTTTTCGAGCTTCTCGGTGCCTTCTTCGGAGAAGTTGGCCGAGCGTTGCTTTTCGTCGATCTCGTAGTCTTCCGGCGAAAGCATCGGAATGAACTCGTTGATCGTGTTGTAGAGGTCCGAGCGATCGTCGAGCGGGCCGGAGATGATCAGCGGCGTGCGCGCTTCGTCGACGAGGATCGAGTCGACTTCGTCGACGATGGCGAAGAAGTGGCCGCGCTGAACCATCTGCGCGCGCTCGTACTTCATGTTGTCGCGCAGATAGTCGAAGCCGAGCTCGTTGTTGGTCGCGTAGGTGATGTCGCAGCCATAGGCGGCCTTGCGCTGGTCATCCGTCAGGCCATGAACGATGACGCCGGTCGTCAGCCCGAGGAAGCTGTAGATGCGGTTCATCGTGGCGGCGTCGCGCTGTGCCAGGTAGTCGTTGACGGTGACGACGTGCACGCCCTTGCTGGCGAGCGCGTTGAGGTAGACCGGCAGGGTCGCGACGAGCGTCTTGCCTTCGCCGGTCTTCATTTCGGCGATGGCGCGCTCATGCAGGATCATGCCGCCGATCAGCTGGACGTCGAAGGGGCGCAGGCCAAGCACGCGGCGTGCGGCTTCCCGGGCAACCGCGAAAGCCGGCACCAGAAGGTCGTCCAGCGTCTTGCCGTCTGCGAATTCCTTGCGGAATTCCACGGTCTTGGCGGCGAGTGCCTCATCCGACAAAGCCTTCATGTCGGCTTCAAGAGCGTTGATGGCATCGACCCTCGCCTTGTAGCCACGCACGCGGCGATCGTTGGAGGAGCCAAACAACTTGCGGGCTAGGCCGCCGAGACTGACCATATGAATGGTCCTTTCTTTTTTGTTGCCTTGGGTTCCACTGGCCGCACTGTCCAAAACCGCGCAATGCCGTGAAACGCCCGGAAACTGTTCTGGACGCGAGGTTGCGTGACAGATAAGAGGGGGGTCGAATTATGTCAACGCACTTGCGTGGCCGGACGGCTACAGAACCGCCACATTCTGGTGGTGTTCAGCCGCCACGAGGCCGACGCAATCGCGTTGATGGCCAAAGGTGAAAGGTTACGAGCATGTCGAAGTTGAAGACCCTGGCCGCTGCGGCCCTGGTTGCGGCGATCGCCGTTCATGGTGTCGCGCGCGCCGAAGATGCGGACCCGGTCATCGCCACGGTCGGTGGCGAAGAAGTGCGCCAGTCCGAGCTCAATCTCGCCCTTGGCGGTCTCGACCCTCAGCTCCAGCAGATGCCGGAAGAGCAGAAGCGCGCAGCCGCGCTGTCGGCCGTCATCGACGTCAAGCTTCTGTCGAAGACCGCAGAGGCGGAAGGCCTTCAGGACGACGCGACGTTCAAGCAGCGTGTCGCCTACCTGACCGAACGCGAACTGCACAATGCCTTCTTCAAGAAGCACGTCGTCGATGCCATCACCAAGGAAGAGGTGAAGGCGCGCTACGACAAGGAAATCGCGGCCGTTCCGGTCCAGGAAGAAGTCAAGGCACGCCATATCCTCGTCAAGACCGAGGAAGAAGCCAAGGAAATCATCAAGGAACTCGACGCCGGCAAGAGCTTCGTCGAGCTGGCCAAGGCCAAGTCTTCCGACCCGAACAAGGACGACGGCGGCGACCTCGGCTATTTCACCAAGGGCCGGATGGTTCCTGAATTCGAAGCCGTCGTGTTCACGCTCGACAAGGGCGCCTACACCAAGACGCCGGTGAAGACGCAGTTCGGCTTCCACGTCATTCTGGTAGAAGACAAGCGCCCGCAGGCTCCGCCGACGCTGGAGCAGGTCGAACCGCAGGTTCGTCAGCTTGTCATGCGCGACAAATACGTTGAGCTGCTTGCTGCTGCCAAGAAGGATACCGGTGTCGAGATTTCCGATCCGGCTCTGAAGAAGGCCTATGACGAGGCCAACAAGGCGCAGGAAGCCAAGTAATCTCTCGACTGACGGGCCCGTCCAAGGGCAGGGCCCGTCGATCAACGTTTCTTGTCGATGCCCGACGGCTGAAGGCCGTTCGGGCATTTGTCGCAACTTCACCTTGATCCCACGTTCTTCAGGCAGGTTTCCCATGTCCGGTTCCGTCTCTCCGCTTGCTCCAAAAACCTTTGTCGACATGCCCGCCCTGCGCGGCGTTCGCATGGCAACGGCCGCGGCCGGCATCAAGTACAAGAACCGTACCGACGTGCTGATGATGGTTTTCGACGAGCCTGCTGCCGTTGCCGGCGTGTTCACGCGCTCCAAGTGCCCGTCGGCGCCTGTCGATTTCTGCCGCCAGAACCTGGGCGGCGGTGTTGCACGCGCGGTGGTCGTCAATTCCGGCAACGCGAATGCCTTTACGGGCAAGAAGGGCCGCGAAGCGACGGAGCTGACGGCAAAATCGGCAGCGAAAGCCGTCGGTTGCGCCGAGAGCGAGGTGTTCCTGGCTTCGACCGGCGTGATCGGTGAACCGTTGGACGCGACGAAATTTTCTGGCGTGCTCGACGATCTCGCCGCTGCCGGCACGGAAGCGTTCTGGTTCGAGGCCGCCAAGGCGATCATGACGACGGACACCTATCCGAAGGTCGCCACCCGCAGCGCCGAGATCGGTGGCGTCAAGGTCACGATCAACGGTATCGCCAAGGGTGCCGGCATGATCGCGCCTGACATGGCGACCATGCTCTCCTTCGTCGTCACCGACGCGGACATCGCTCCGGCAGCACTTCAGGCGCTGCTTTCGGCCGGCGTCGGCCCGACGTTCAATTCGGTCACGGTCGACAGCGACACCTCGACGTCCGATACGCTGATGCTGTTTGCGACCGGTGCTGCCGCTGTCGACGGCCAGCAGAAGGTGACGGACGCGTCCGACGCGAAGCTCGACGCCTTCCGCGCGGCGCTCAACGACCTGCTGCGCGATCTGGCACTCCAGGTCGTTCGCGACGGCGAGGGCGCTCGCAAGATGGTTGCCGTCACGGTGGAAGGTGCCGAGAACGATGCGGCTGCCAAGCGGATCGCGCTTTCGATCGCCAATTCGCCGCTGGTCAAGACGGCGGTCGCCGGCGAGGACGCCAATTGGGGACGCGTCGTCATGGCCGTCGGCAAATCAGGCGAAATGGCCGAGCGCGACCGCTTGGCGATCTGGTTCGGCGATGTGCGCGTCGCCGTCGAGGGCGAGCGCGATCCGACCTATTCGGAAGCGGCCGCAACGGCGGTCATGAAGGCGCAGGACATCCCGATCCGCGTCGAAATCGGCCTTGGTTCCGGGCGCGCGACGGTCTTTACCTGTGACCTCACCAAGGAATATGTCGAGATCAACGGCGACTACAGAAGCTGATGCCTTCGTGAAGCGGTCTTGTCGGGGCCTGCGGCTCCGAAAGCGCTCGCATTGACGGTATCCGGATTTGGCCGGTTGGGGGTAAGCAGATGACATCGAACGAGACACAGCCCGGCACAGGTGATGCCGCGGCTGGAGGCAAGGACAAGCGGATGGTTGATCTTCCGAGCGTGCGACGGCTTGAGGCAGTCGGTTTTCGCGCCTGGCCGGCAGCGTCGGTCCACTATGACGGCAGCTGGCTGATCCGGCTGAACGCCGGTCACGATTCCAAGCGCCTCAATTCGGTCAACCCGCTCGATCCCTCGGATTACCGCGACATCCCGGTTCGGCTGGAAAAGGCCGCCAGGCGCTTTGCCGATTACGGGCGGCCGCTGACCGTGCGCCAGACGCCGTTGACGCCGCCGCAACTGATCGCCCACATGGACGGCGAAGGCTGGACTGCCTTTTCCCACAGCACAGTGATGATGGCTGACATTGCCGAGCGTGATTTCGGCGAAGGTATCGACCATCTGCCGATCAAGGATGTCGGCCGCTTCGTCGATGCGCGCATCCGCATCGGCAAGGACGACCCCAAGACCAAGGCCGCACTTGCCGAGATCATCAACGCCATCAAGCCGGAAAGCGGTCTGTTCCTATTCGAGGATGTGGAGAGCGGCCCCACCGCGGTTTCGCTGGTCGTCCAGGACAATGATCTCGCTGGTATCATGCTGTTTGCGGTCGATGAGCATTTCCGCAGGCAGGGGCTGGGCAAGGCCATGCTCGACGTGTCGCTGCGCTGGGCCCGCCTGCGCGGCGCCAAGAAGGCCTGGCTGCAGGTCGAGGCAGACAACGAGGCAGCGCTGGCGCTTTATCGCAGTGCGGGCTTTTCGGACGTCTACAACTATCTCTACCGTACGCCGAAGGCCTGACGCATGGATGCCACCGGAAAGAAGATCGTTCTCGTCGCCGCCTGCGCATTGGTCGATTCCGATGGGCGGATCCTTCTCGCACAGCGTCCTGAAGGCAAGTCGCTGGCCGGCCTGTGGGAGTTTCCCGGTGGCAAGGTTGAGCCCGGCGAGACGCCAGAGGAAACGCTGATCCGCGAACTGGATGAAGAGCTCGGCATCCAGACCAAGGTCGCCTGCCTGGCGCCGCTGACCTTTGCCAGCCACACCTACGACGATTTCCACCTGCTCATGCCGCTGTATGTCTGCCGTCGCTATGAAGGTGTGGCGATCGGCCGGGAAGGCCAGGCGATCAAATGGGTGCGTTCCAAGGCCCTGCGCGACTATCCGATGCCTCCTGCCGACGAGCCGCTCATCCCATTTCTGATGGATTTGCTCTGAACCTACCCAAAAACCGGCCGATTATTAATCGATCGTTTATCTCCCTCCCGCAAAGATAGCTGCAATTCAGTTTCGGTACGTGGCGTTCAGCGAACGGCGTATCGGTTTCGGGCAATGTGGCAGGACGAAGCTTGGGAAGGATGCTCCCGTTCGCCGCACCTTATGCGTTTGTGAGGCTGGGATGGTTGACGACGATTTCTGGAGGACGGTTCAGGAGAAGGACATGGTGACGAGCCAGTCCCGCCGGACGGGTGTGCTCAATCTGTCGCTGCTGTTTGGAACAGCCGTGATTGCGCTGACGCTTATCCTGACCCCGATGCTGTCTTCGAAGGCGGACAAGCGCATGCTCGCGAACACGCCGATGGACTACGACAATATTTCGACCGGCTCTATTCCCTCGAACGGCACCACCAAGCGCTATACCGTGCGCCGCAGCGTGCTGCAGGAAATGCCGGGGGCTGTCTGCATCATCGATGCCGACGGCAGCAAGAGTGGCTGCTGATCTGGGCGGCGCGTCGGACTGGTTCCTTGCGTGTCTGCCGGTCGGGAGGCGAGTTCCAACCGGGCTGGGTACCTATGAACACGTTGAAGCGCCTTATTCGCGATAAAAATGCGGCCACTGCGGTTGAGTACGGACTTATCGCGGGCCTGATTTGCCTCAGCCTGATTCTCGGCCTGGAGCAACTACGAGACGCGCTGCTGTCTCTTTTCAATCTGCTGACAACGACGTTCCTGGATTCGCGGAACTGACGACCCGAACATCCGGTTTTCAGACCGGTCGTTCCTTTGTCCCCAACGCCTCCGACAACCGTTGTTTCGCAGAACCCGGTTTCAGCGGTTTCTGCTGGCTTTCGTGCGGCGCCCAGCCTGAGAGATAGACGACCGAGAAGGTCGCACGGATGCGACCGTCCGGGTCGGAAAAGCGTTCCGCGTAGATTTCCGCCGCCCTCAGGAAAAAGCGTCGGGAGACGGGTGTCCGGCTGCGGGCTGCCAGCGGGCTGGTCATGCCCATTGCCCGCAAATCCCTGATAAGCGCGAAGAGAGAATCATAACGCACCGTATAGGTTTCCGCGTCTGCCACCGGCAGGGCAAAGCCGGCCCGCTGCAGCAATGCGCCCATGTCGCGAACGTCGGCAAAGGGAATGACGCGTGGACTTGCGCCACCGGTCAGCTCGGCTTCTGCCGCAAGCAACGCCTCGCGCAACTCGTTCAGCGTTCCATTGCCGGGGATCGCCGCCAGGAACAGTCCATCGGGCTTCAGTGCCCGGCGCGCCTGAATGAAGGCGCCGGGCGTGTCGTTGGTCAGGTGGAGGGAAAGCGGAGAGACGAGAAGATTGAGCGTCTCGGGCTCTGCGGGGACGCGCTCGAGCGGCGCAATCGCAACCGGCATCGCGGCGGTGCCGAAACCGGCATCCGTTTCCACCCGCTCGACCGTTCCGACCTTGCCGGTTTCCAGAAGTCGGAGTGCGGTTGCGCCGGTGTAGCCGTGCAGCTCCATCGCCTTGTCGAACTGGCGCTCGACCACGCTGACGCGGTCGGCCAGTTCCTGTGCGACGATATCGAGGAGGAAGGCTGCTTTCGGGTCGGCATTGTTGAGTGCCCGGCGGCGGTGCGCCTCGACGAGGCTCTGGTCAAAGATGATTTCCACGGTACTCTGCTCCGGCAGCATGATGGCCTCCCCGGATCGGAACCGATTCAAAAGAGAAATCATGCCGAAATTCAAAGTGCTGCGGCGACATCAGCGCATCCGAAATGGCGCGTGGCGCTGCAGCGTGTTCCAGCGTCCTGCAAAGAAACCCACGCGACGGTAAAGTCAACCATATGAACCGGGAAGAGCGGCAATTTGGACTGGCGGGTGGCCTCGCCCTTCTGCGACAGGTCGGCAACGATCTCATCGACCTCGTCTACCCTCCCGTATGTTGCGGCTGTGGCCGGCTGATGGGCCGCCACCGGGCCGTCTGTGCGCCCTGCTGGTCGACACTCCAACTGATCGAGCGGCCCTATTGCGAAATCCTTGGCCTGCCGTTTGCCCATGATCATGGGGAGGGAACGGTATCGCCCGAGGCGATCGCCGATCCGCCGGTCTTCGACCGTCTGCGCTCCGTTGCCATCCACGACGGCATCGCACGCGATCTCGTGCATGGATTGAAGTATCGTGACCGGACCGATCTCGCGCCAATGATGGCGGAATGGATGGTCCGGGCAAGCGATGGCGCGGTCGCTTCCGCCGATGCCATCATCCCGGTTCCGTTGCATGCCTTCCGGCTCTGGGGGCGCAAATACAACCAGGCGGCGGAGCTTGCCCGTGCCGTGGCAGCGCTGTCAGGCCGCCCCTATCTGTCGTCAACGCTTCGCCGCATCAGGCGCACGACCAAACAGGTCGGGCTTGGCGCCAAGGCACGCGAGGACAATGTTCGCGGCGCCTTTGCCGTTGCCGAAAGCGGCAGGCAAGGTCTCATCGGAAAACGCATCGTTCTCGTCGACGATGTATATACGACTGGCGCCACCGTCTCGGCCGCGGCTCGCGCGCTGAAGCGGGCGGGGGCCGGACACGTCACGGTTTTAACCTTTGCAAGAGCCATGTCCGGTCTTATATGACAAATGAAAGTCCGGCATCGTTGCCGGTGAAGGAGCGGTTAGGAAACATGGCTTCGATCGTTATTTATACGCGTCAGTTCTGCGGCTATTGCTCGGCTGCCAAAAAGCTTCTGGAAACCAAGGGCGTCTCGTTCCTCGAACACGATGCGACTTACGATCCGCAGGTGCGCCAGAAGATGATCGAGAAATCGCATGGCGGCACCACATTCCCGCAGATCTTCATCAACGACATCCATGTTGGCGGTTGCGACGATCTGCATGCGCTGGAGCGGGCCGGAAAGCTCGACGAGATGCTGGCCGCCTAGACCTTCTCCGCCCTGAATGGAGCGACAGAAACGCTCCTTTGCCGTATCTTCAAGAATTCCCTGATGGAAAGCCGGTTCGGACTTTCCCGGGAATGCTCGCAGGAGCCCGACTGCCATGACCTTCAAGGCCGCCGCCATCCAGATGTGTTCCGGCGTCGATCCGGCAAGAAATGTCGAGACGATGGCACGGCTGGTGCGCGAGGCGGCAGGTCATGGCGCGACCTATGTCCAGACGCCGGAAATGACCGGAGCGCTGCAGCGCGATCGCGCCGGCTTACGGGCCGTGCTCCGGGACGAGGCCAACGACATTATCGTGCGCGAAGCGGCGGCCCTTGCGCGTGAACTCGGCATTCATCTGCATGTGGGGTCGACCGCCATCGCCCTTGCCGACGGCAAGATCGCCAATCGCGGGTTCCTGTTCGGCCCGGATGGCTCCAAGATCTGCGACTACGACAAGATCCACATGTTCGACGTCGATCTCGACAATGGCGAGAGCTGGCGCGAAAGCGCGGCCTACACGCCGGGCGCGACGGCGCGTTTGGCGGACCTCGATTTCGGCAAGCTCGGCTTTGCCATCTGCTACGACGTCCGCTTCCCGGAACTGTTCCGCCAGCAGGCGGTCGCAGGCGCCGAGGTGATGTCGGTGCCGGCGGCCTTTACCCGCCAGACCGGCGAAGCGCATTGGGAGATCCTGCTGCGCGCCCGCGCCATCGAGAACGGCTTCTTCGTCATTGCCGCAGCCCAGGGCGGCGTGCATGAGGACGGGCGCGAGACCTTCGGCCATTCGATGATCGTCGACCCCTGGGGCAAGGTGCTGGCCGCAGCCGGTGCTGCCGGCGAGGGGATCGTGTTGGCGGATATCGATGTTGCCGCCGTGCATGCGGCCCGCGCCAAGATCCCGAACCTCAGGAATGCCCGCAGCTTTGCGCTGGATCAGGTCCTGCCGACCGGCAAGGGAGGCGTTGCCGCTTGATCCGCTATACGCTTTCCTGCGATCAGGGCCACGCTTTCGAGGGCTGGTTCTCGTCGAGTGACGATTTTGATGGCCAGATGGAGCGCAAGCTCGTTTCCTGCCCCACCTGCAATTCCACAACGGTTGCCAAGCAACTGATGGCACCTTCGGTCGCAACCGCGCGCAAGAAGGAAGCGACGCGGGCGCTGGTGATGGACCAGGCGCAGAAGGAAACCGTCGCCAAGATCCGCGAACTCGTCAAAGCGGTGCGCGAGAATGCCGAGGATGTCGGCGACCGCTTTCCGGAAGAGGCGCGCAAGATCCACTATGGTGAGGCGGACGAACGCGGTCTCATCGGCCAGGCGACGGTGGAAGAGGCCGTCGCACTTCTCGAAGAAGGCATCGCGATCGCGCCGCTGCCGGTATTGCCCGACGAGGTCAACTGACCGCCGGCGCGGCATCGTTCCCCACGCCAGCCGTTTTGCCTGTCGTTTCATAAAATCCGAAAACGCTCTTTAAAAACAGATTGTTGGTTCCCATTTCCGGATCTTTGCAATCCGGGATTTTGAGAGCAATGGATCTTGCTGACCTTCGTATTTCCACCGACCGCCTGACGATCCGGCATTTTGCGCCTGAGGACTTCGATGGGTTCCATGCCTATCACCGGCTACCGGATGTTTATCGCTATCTCTATGCCGATCCGCTGGACGAGGACGGCGCACGCACCAAATTTGCGAAGGCGCGCGACCCGCGCCTCGATGAGGATGGGGATGTCGCGGTCTTTGCCGTGGAGCGACGGGAGGATGGCGCGCTCGTTGGCGAAGTGCTGTTGAAGCTTGCGAGCAAGGCGGCGCGGCAGGCAGAAACCGGCTACATCTTCAACCCGGCGTTTGCCGGCAAGGGCTATGCGACCGAAGCGATGCGGGTGGCACTCGATCTCGGTTTCTCTCTCCTCAATTTTCACCGGATTTTCGCGCGGCTCGATCCGCTCAATACCGGCTCTGTCGGCGTCGTCGAGCGTCTCGGCATGCGCCGCGAGGCGCATCTTATCCAGAACGACCTGTTCAACGGCACCTGGGGCGACGAGTACATCTACGCCCTGCTGCAGCACGAATGGAACGCGCGGCCAAAGGCTGCCCGAGGCAACTAGGGGTCAAAATGCAAAACCCTACGGCGAAAGACATCGCCGGAGGGTTTCAAATGTTCAGTCCATATCCCGCAGGCTCGGCCGGTTTGCCGTCAAAGCGGGCGCTTGGCGACGATCATGTAGTTGACGTCCATGTCTTTCGACAGGTTCCACTGGTTGGAGAGCGGGTTGAAGAACACGCCGGTGCGTTCGGTCAGTTCCAGACCGCTTGCGACAAGCGGCTTTTCCAGCTCCTCGGGGCGCACCAGCTTTTCATATTGATGGGTGCCGCGCGGCAGCCAGCGCAGCACGTTTTCGGCGGCGAAGATCGCCAGCGCCGCCGCCTTCATCGTGCGGTTGATGGTGGCGACGAACATCAGGCCACCCGGGCGAACCATATGGGCGCAGGTGCTCATGAAGAAGTCGACATCGGCGACGTGCTCGACCACTTCCATGTTGAGAACGATGTCGAAGCTTTCGCCCGCTTCGGCAAGCGCTTCAGCCGTTACCGCACGATAATCGACGGCAACGCCGCTACCGGCGGCATGGGTCTTGGCGATGCCGATGTTCTTTTCCGACGCATCGGCGCCGACGACGTCAGCCCCCATGCGGGCCATCGGCTCCGACAGCAGCCCGCCGCCGCAGCCGATATCGAGCAGGCGCAAGCCTTTCAGTGGCTGCAGGCTCTTCGGGTCACGGCCGAAATGCTCGGAAACCCGGTCGCGGATATAGGCGAGGCGGACCGGGTTGAACTTGTGCAGCGGCCGGAACTTCCCCGTCGGGTCCCACCATTCGGCGGCCATGGCCGAAAAGCGGTCTACCTCGCTCTGGTCGATCGTCGTGCGCGCTGTCTCGCTCATGCTGCCGTCTCCTTCATTCTGCCTGATGAAGTCGGACGATCGGGCAGGGATGTCAAGAGGCGGGCCGCGGCCACAACAGCGCATCCAAGGCAGCTACAGCGGGTTCTGCCGATGGCACCCCAGCTGACAAGCGTTCGGTCAAGCCTCCGGCTGCGGTTGGTAATGCAGGATGACGACACCGGACTTGAGCGGCCGCGCGTGGGTGAGCTTTAGAGTGGTGCGCTTTGGCAGGGATTTGAAGAGCGGGACGCCGCCGCCAAGCAACACCGGGTTGATGCCGAGGCGATACTCGTCGACGAGGCCTCTTTCCACCAGCCCCGCGGCAAAATCCGCGCTGCCGAAGATGAAGATGGTGCCGCCGTCCAGCGCCTTCAGGCGTTCGACTTCGGCGACGGCATCGCCGGAAACCAACGTGGTGTTGTGCCAATCGGCACGCGTCAATGAACGGGAGAAGACGTATTTCTCGACACCGTTCATGAAGGTGGCGATATCGCCCTCGGCCGCTGGCCAATAGGATGCCATCATTTCGTAGGTCACTCGGCCGAACAGCAGCGTATCGCCTTCACGCTGGGTCTCACCGATGTAGGCGGCGAGCTCGTCCTCGAAGACGAACCAGCTGATGTCATGGCCCGGGGCCTCGAAGAAACCATCGACACTGACCATGTCCCACATGATGACCTTGCGCATTGTCATTGCTCCCGTTTTCGCTCGCCGCCGGTTGCGGACCATTTGCCGATAATTAATCCTCGCAATACTGGTTCAATTTTGCAAGTGGTTTTGTTATTGTATCGGATATCGCCCGCCGTCGACGGGCCTTTCATGTATCGGCTGGCAGGGAAGCAAAGTGCGCGGGAAGCAGATTTTGGGCGATCGAAACCGTCGCCCCCGCAGCCTTCGCAACGCTTGCTGGAAATCGGTTGCGTGATCGCACGGCCGGACAGATCTGAAAGCGGCCATCCCGGATGACGTGCGCGACGGGGTGGGACGAAGCCCGGGCGGTCCAGCCCGAGCTTCAATCTGTCCTATCTCTGCGCGTCGACGATCAGGATCATCGGCCGTTCCATCTCTTCTGCAAGAGCTGGATTGGCGTCGATCTGGCCTGGCGTCGGGTGCCACTCCTCGACGTGGCGGATGGAAAAACCGCCGCGCACCAGGGCGTTAAGCGTGGTGCCGATCGTGCGGTGGTACTTGATCACGCCCTTGGCCAGCCAGTCCGTCGTGCGCCGACCCTCGACGGAATAGTGATCCACCGGCCAGCGCTTCTGCCCGTCTTCGCCGACCTGCCAGCCAGGGTTCAGCGATGCCATGTAGATCGGGTGTTCGATGGTGAAGACCAGGTGGGACCCGGGGATCAGCGCATCGTGGATCGCCCGGACCAGCCGGTCGAAATCCTCGACATAGTGGAAGGCGAGCGAGCTATAGGCGACGTCGAAGGCGCCGGCCTCGAGCGCCAGTTGGTCGAGATCGGCGATGCCGTATTCAATTGCCGGATCGGACGTGTCGCGCCGGGCGCGGGCAATCATATTTTCCGACAGGTCGAGGCCGAGAACGCGATCGGCCCCCTGCTCGCCGGCGAAGCGCGAGAACCAGCCGAAGCCACAGCCGAGATCGACCACGCGCTTGCCCGCCAGATCCGGCAGGGCGGCGCGGATCGCGGGCCATTCGGCGGCGCCATCCAGACCATGCACGGATCGACCGAGCTGGCTGTAGCCTTCGAAAAATTCCGGTTTGTCGTAGATATTCTGTGCCATTTCATTCTCCATCAAAAAATGCCGATGGACGGCGCACCCGTCAAAAGAAGAACCCCGTCCGTTTCCGGCGAGGCTGCAGGTGCGCGAACGCTCTTTCGTCAGCGTGCTCTATCGCCCCCGCATCCCGCCTGTTGGGATGCCGGCCGAACGCGCAACGATATGGACGTCATGTTCGCACATGGGCCCGATATCGCCCGATCCGGCAATCCAGTCAAGGTTCGCATCTGCCGCAAAGAGCTTAACGCCGGGGCGAGGGTATCAATCGAGATATTCCAACGGATATAACGCTGTGCCATAGTCGCGCCGAACCATCGTCCGCACCTCGAACAAGAGGCTTCACCATGATCAGTTACTTCGCCGGCGCCGTCGGCGCCTTTCTTGCCCTGATACCGCTTGCGGCTGAAGCGAAACCCTTCACGGATGCTGCCGGACGCACGGTCGAGCTTCCCGATCATATCGGCAAGGTGCTGGCGGCCGGTCCGCCGGCATCGGTGCTGATCTATGCGATTGCTCCGGAAAAACTGGCGGGCTGGGTGCGCGAGCCGAAGGAGGACGAAAAGCCCTACCTGATCGAGGCGGCGCGCGGCTTGCCGACCTATGGCCGGCTGACCGGCAAGGGAGGGACGGCGAACATCGAGGCGGTGCTAGCCGCCAAGCCCGACGTCATCATCGATGTCGGCACGGTGGACGCGACCTATGCCTCGCTTGCCGACAAGGTGCAGAGCCAGACCGGAATTCCCTATGTCCTGATCGACGGTTCCTTCGGCAAGAGCGCCGAGACCCTGCGCAGTCTCGGCGTCATGCTCGGCGCTGAAGAGCGGGGCGACAAGTTGGCCGACTATGCCGACGAGACACTGACGGAACTCGCAGCGACCATGGCGGCGGTGCCCGCCGACAAGCGCCCGCGGGTCTATTATGGCCGCGGTCCCGATGGTTTGGAGACCGGTCTTGCCGGCTCGATCAATCTGGAAATTCTCGAATCTGCCGGTGCCGTCAACGTCGCTGCCGCCGCCGGAAAAGGCAGTCTGACCCAAGTTTCGTCGGAACAGGTGCTCGCTTGGAACCCGGAGGTGATCATCGCGGCAAGCCCGAAGTTTGCCGCGTCGGTTGCAGCCGATCCGGTGTGGAGCAAGGTCCAGGCGGTCGGGAAGGGGCAGGTGTTCAGCGCGCCGTCGCTGCCGTTCGGCTGGTTCGATTCACCGCCCGGCATCAATCGCCTGATCGGTATCCGCTGGCTCGAGGCACTGCTTTACGGCGATATCTACCAGGGGGACCTGAAAGCCGAGACGCGCGAATTCTACAAGCTGTTCTACCAGGTGGATCTTGATGATGCGCAATTGGCGACGCTGCTCAAAGGCGCTCTGCCGGAAGCGGAATGACAGGAAAAGCAATGACAAGGCGAATGCTGTCGAGGCGCCGATTGGCCGGCTCGGGATTTCTGCTTGCGTTCGCCGGCCTGCTGGCGCTCGCCGTCCTGTCCATGACAGTCGGCAAGTTCGACGCCGGGCTGGCGGATCTGCTCGCCCAGATCAGTGCAATGCTTGGCGGTGCGCCGGCGGATGAAACGGTGGCAACGGTCTTCTGGAACATCCGCCTGCCGCGGGTGGTCGCCGGTCTTGCCGTCGGTGCGGCTCTTGCGGCGGCCGGTGCAACCTACCAGGGCTTGTTTCGCAATCCGCTGGTCTCGCCCGATATCCTCGGCGTTTCCGCCGGCGCCAGTTTCGGCGCGGTGATCGGCATCTTCCTGTCTCTGCCTGTCGGCATCATCCAGTTGATGAGTTTTGCCGGCGGGCTGATTGCCGTGTTCTCGGTCTATGCGGTTGCCGCAGCGATCCGCAACCGCGATCCGGTGCTGGTTCTCGTGCTTGCGGGCATCGCGGTCGGTGCGCTTGTCGGTGCCGGCATATCGCTGATCAAGATCCTCGCCGATCCCTACGATCAGCTGCCGGCCATCACCTATTGGCTGCTCGGCAGCCTGGCATCGGTCACGTCGGGCAATATCATCTCCATCCTACCGGCGCTTGTCGTCGGCATCGTCACGCTCTTTCTCCTGCGCTGGCGAATGAATGTCATGACGCTGGGCGAAGAGGAGGCGAAGGCGCTGGGTATCGATACCGGCCGCCTGCGCGTGGTGCTGGTGCTTGCGGCAACGCTCATCACGGCTGCAGCCGTTTCGATCACCGGCATCATCGGGTGGATCGGTCTCGTTATTCCGCATGTGGCGCGCCTCATCGTCGGTCCGGATTTCGTCCGGCTCCTGCCGATTTCGATGGCGCTCGGCGCCGCCTACCTGCTCGTTGCCGACATCTTGGCGCGCAGCATCGCGCTGATCGAGGTGCCGCTCGGTATCCTGACGGCGACCGTCGGTGCCCCGTTCTTTCTCTTCCTGCTCGCGTCAGGGCGAAGGGGCTGGCAATGAGGCTCGAGGTCGACCGGATCGCCTTTGGCTATGGCAGCCGCCTTGTCGGCCAGGACATCAGCTTCACGCTCGAAGAAAACGAAGTCTTGGTGCTGTTCGGACCGAACGGCGCCGGCAAGACGACGCTGTTCAAGACCTTGCTCGGGTTTGTTCCCTTAAGGGCCGGAACGATCCGGCTGGACGGCCAGCCGATCGGCGCCTGGTCCGGCCGCGAGCGGGCATCGCGCATCGCCTATGTGCCGCAGGCCCATGCAGCGCTTTTTCCCTTCACGGTGGAAGATCTGGTGCTGATGGGCCGCGCGCCGCATGTCGGCCTGTTTGCAACGCCCGGCCTCCGTGACCGCGACGTGGCCGCCGCCACTCTGGAGCGGCTCGGCATCGGCCACCTGGCAGGCCGCGCCTATACCGAAATCAGCGGCGGCGAGCGCCAGATCGCGCTGATCGCCCGGGCGCTGGCACAGGAACCGTCGATCCTGGTGATGGATGAGCCGACGGCGAGCCTCGACTACGGCCACCAGATGCGGGTGCTCGACCGGGTGCGCGAGCTTGCGGGCGAGGGCGTCTCGATCGTCCTGTCGACCCACAATCCCGACCACGCCTTTCGGGTGGCCGACCGGGTGGCGCTGGTGTTCCAATCGAGGCTTGCGGCACTCGGAACACCGGAAGCCGTGCTGACGGCAGAAGCGCTCAAGCAGCTCTATGACATCGATGTGGTGATCGGCACGCTTGCCGGCAGCGACGCCCGCCTCTGCGCACCACGAAACAAGACTTGACGAAAGGAAGGCCACATGGTTCGCGAAAATGAAATCCGGGAAAACGAAGTCTCGATCACGCCGCCCGAGGTAAACGATGCGGGCCTGACCTTCATCGGCCGCATTTCGACGCCGTGGGTCTCACGGCTTGGCTGCCCGCGACAGGGGCGCCATGACGGGCCGATTTGCCGGATCGAGATCTTTGCGCCCTGGGTCGAGGCGCTGAAAGGCGTCGAACGCTTCGAACGGCTGGAGATCCTCTATTGGCTCGACCGGTCTCGCCGCGACCTCGTGTTGCAGAGCCCGGCCAACAATGGCGAGACGCACGGCACCTTTGCCCTGCGTTCGCCGGTGCGGCCGAACCCGATCGGCACCTCGATCGTCCAGCTGGAAGCGGTCGAAGGCAATGTGCTGCTGGTGCGCGGGCTCGACTGCCTCGACGGCACGCCGCTCATCGACCTGAAGCCCGACCGCACGCTGTTCAAGCCGATCGCGCCGCCGCAGCCGGGAGACTTCGAGACCGGTGACAATGGCACCGCACACTACTGCAAGAAGGCGTGAGCGTTCAGTCGATCGCGACCATAACGTCGGACGCCTTGATGACGGCATAGGCGTCACCGCCGGCCTTGAGGCCGAGTTCATCGACGGCCTCGTTGGTGATCGAAGCCGTCACGATGGCCCCGGCGCCGAGATCGATGCGCACATGCGCGGTGGTCGCCCCTTTGACGACGTCGACGATCTTGCCCTTGAAGCGATTGCGCGCGCTGATTTTCATGCCGGCTTCCTCCGCTTGGAGGGGGGAAGTTAGGCGGCGCAGGCGCATCGGTCAAATGGTGGTGCGCGACGATTGTCGCGCACCACGTATCGATCAGGCCAGGTCTGCCTGCGCGGCCGCAGCGAAGAAATCTTCGGGATCTTCGACCTCGACGAGCTTGCGTTTCTCGATCAGCCAGAAGCGGTCGCCGACGTTGCGCACGAAGCTGCGGTCGTGCGACACCAACAGGCAGCTGACCTCGTTCTTCATCAACTCGTCTTCGAGCGCCTCCTGACCCTCGATGTCGAGATGGTTGGTCGGCTCGTCGAGCAGGTAGAAGTTCGGCTCGCGCAGACGCAGCACCAGCATCGCCAGGCGCGCCTTTTGGCCACCGGAGAGCCGACCGACTGGCTTGTCCTGCATGTCGATGCCGACACCGGCGCCGGCAAGCAGCGAGCGCACTTTCGGGTCGCTCAGCGAGAAACGGCGGGAGAGGGCTGCAAGCGGCGTCTCCTTGTCCGAAAGACCCGCAAGCGCCTGGTCGCTGTAACCGAGCACCAGGGAAGGCGTGACCTTCAGTGTTTCGGGCGCACGCGCCGGCTCTTCGATCGCTGTGCGGATCAAGTTGACCAGCCGTGTCTTGCCGGCGCCGTTCTCGCCGAGCAGGACGATGCGGTCGCCCTGGCAGATCCAGCGCTTTCCCGTGCGGAAAAGCGGGGTACCGTCGGGCGTTTCCACCTGGACATCGTCGAGCGTCACCAGGATTTTCGCGTGCGTGCCGCGATTGGTGAGCCGGATTCCTCCGGCGGAACGTTCCTGATGGGCTGGCTTGGCGGCGTCTTCCAGCCGGTCGGCGCGCTGGCGCAGCTGCTTGGTCTTGATCGTCAGGAGATCGCTGCCGGAATTGATGCCGATATTGTTGAGCTTGGCCGCCTGCCGCCTGAGTTGCTGCGCCACCTTCATGTCGCGCTGGTAGCGCCGCTCTTCCGAGGCGTCGAGTTCGTCGATCGCATCGCGCGCTCGCGAATAGGGCAGCGCAAAAACAGGCGATTGCTCCGGGCGCAGGAACAGCGTGCGGTTGGTAGTAGCGTCGAGGAAGGCGCGGTCGTGGCTAGCGATCAGCACCGGCACGTCGCGCGGCAGAGCGTTCAACCAGGCTTCGAGCCTTGCAATCTTGGCGAGATCGAGGTGGTTTGTCGGCTCGTCGAGCAGCAGCGCATCGGGATCGGTCACCCAGACGCGCGCCAGCAGCGCCAGCCGCTGCCAGCCGCCGCTCAACTCGGCGACCGCACGCTCACGAAGGGCTTCGGGCACGTCGAGCTGGTCGAGCACGATATCGACGCGCCAGCTCTCGCTGTCCGCCTGTTCGGCCGACAGCGCCGACAGCACCGCCTCGTGGAACGACAGCGGCAAAAGCTCTGCCGGCACGTTCTGCTCGACATGGCCGACGGTCAGGCCGCGCGAGCGGGTGATCTCGCCCGCCGTCGGTTCGAAGCTGCCGCCGATCGCCCGGAGCAGGGTGGATTTGCCGCGGCCGTTTGCGGCGACGATGCCGACACGATCGCCGGCAGCGACCGAAAGGTTGAGGTTGGAGAAGAGCGACGTGCTGAGGGTGACGTCGAGGTTGCGGATGTTGATCAAGGCCATGGTCGTTCTCTGGACTGCGCGAGCGACGGCGGACATCCACGGGCGGCAAGACTTCTGCCGGGTTGGGCGGAATGTCGGACCCGATGCACGATATGGTGCAGTGTTCGGGCCGCGTCGGCTCGGTATGGAAAACGGCGCGGGCGTTCAAACCGAAACGGTTTTCAGCCGCACCACACTGGGGCAGACCAGGGATAAGGTTCGCGAAGACGCGAAGCGATTGTACCGGTCAGCCCTGCAAACGCATCTGCAGGGCGTTGACGGGGCCACGCTGGCGGTGGTGCCGGAAAAATGTCATCACAACGCAGCCCTCCTTTCACAATCGAGTTGCAGCGCGTGTTTACCATCGGTGCGAGCAGCATTCAAGGGGACGCGTCGGTCCTGCCGACCTGAAGCGCGCGCCGATTGCAAACCGGCAACCCCCTACATATCCACGCCGAGGAACTTGAACGGTTCGGCTTGCTTGAAATCGCCGGTCGCATCGCCCGAGTAGGTATGGTCCTGGTTTTCTCCGAGATCGAGTTTCATGACCTTGCCGGTCGCTTCCGAGAAGTCGATCTTGTTCAGGTCGACCCAGAAGGTGTTCGGGGTCAGCGCAGACTCGAAGAAATAGAGCTTGCGCTTGTGATCGACCACCGTCCGCCAGCGGGTGGAGGAGATGTTCGGCTCTTCCGGAGTGTTGAGGCCGTAGGGCACGGAGACGTTGCGGATGACGCTGAAGACGCTGGCAAGCGCCCGGTTGGCATCCTCTTCCTTCGGGATGGCGTTGACGTAGAAGGACGCCCGGGCGAAGCGGTCGGCAGCGCGGTTCGTTCCCGGCAGCATGACGGTGCCGCCGATCTGCTTCCAGTAGCTGTTGAGCGCGAGCTGCTGGTCGAAGGTCGGCGAGTTGGTCATGACCTGGTACTTGCGGTCGTGATGGATCACCTGCTTGCCGCCGATATATTCGACGATCGCGCTGTCGCCGCTGCGATCGGAGATCGACAGGTGCAACGTCGCCAGCCGGTTTTCGCCGGGCACGTTGTCGGTGACGATGGTGAAGGGCTCTTTTTCGAGCGCGGCCACGGCCTCTTCCACCGTCGCAAAGCTATCGAGCACATATTGTGCCCAGGCGGCGATCGTCAGACCCGGCTTGTTATCGTCCAGTTTCGGATATTCGGATTCCACCAGCCAGAGAAGGTTGGCGTTGAGGCCCGCTTCGTTGACGCCGTCGGTTGTCGAAACGTCGTATCCCGTTGCGACGACGCTGCCAAATTTCGCCGTCCACTTGAAGGAGTTGGGACCGGTCTGACCGTTGCGCTTGATGCCACGGGGCAGCACCCAGAGATTGGTCGCGACGTCGCTCTTCCAGTCCATCGAGCGCGCGGTGATGATGGTATCATCAGGGCCGAGATAGACGAGCCGCGTGCATGCCTCTGCTGGCACCTGGGCAAGGACAAGCAACGACGCGAGGAGGGTAGAACTCAGTGCCCGTGCGGTGCGAATTGCCTTAATGGTCATGGCTTCACTCCTTGTGCGGATAGCGATCGGTCTAGAACACCATCGAGAAACCGAGCACGGGGCCATGCTCATTGACATCCCAGCGGAACGTGTTGGCGCCGGTGAAGTCGTCGTTCTCGTAGTCCTGATAGAGCATGCGATAGCCTCCGCGCAGGATCGTCGGGTGTCCGAGTATTTCGGTTCTATAGCCGAGATAGGTCTGGGCTTGCGAGAAAGACCCGGCGCGCGTGTCGCGCGGCGGCATGGCTAAGCGATGGCGGCATCAGCGGACCCTCTCCGAAGATGGTGGCAGCCTAGCGGGTGATGCTGCAATTTCAAGTCGCAAATGCGCGTCGGCCGCTTGATCATCGACCATCCGGCGTTGCTGACCTTACGTGCCCGTCCGGCCTTATTCCTGCCTTCTTGCCATTGCGCCCCGCCCCCCGATCCGCTAAGAGACGCCGCGACTTTCCGCTCCCCGAAGCGGTGATTGGCCGATGTCCGAGAAGTCTCCCAAGCTTTTTGACCGTCGGGCGCCGACGGGGGCGCTTTCCTGTCACGCGCTCACGCGCAAACATTCGGTACCGGTAGAGGCGAAATGGCACGCATCGTGATGAAATTCGGCGGAACTTCCGTCGCTGATTTGGACCGCATTCACAATGTTGCCCGTCATGTGAAACGCGAAGTCGATGCCGGCCATGAGGTCGCAGTCGTCGTTTCCGCCATGTCCGGCAAGACCAACGAACTGGTCGGCTGGGTGCAGAACATGCCCAAGGTCGCCGGCAGCAACGCGCCGTTCTACGATGCGCGCGAATATGATGCCATCGTTGCCTCGGGCGAACAGGTGACCTCGGGGCTTCTCGCGATCGCGCTGCAGTCGATGGGCATCAATGCGCGCTCCTGGCAGGGCTGGCAGATCCCGATCCGCACCGACAACGCCCACGGCGCCGCGCGCATCCTCGACATCGAGGGTGCCGAAATCATCCGCCGCATGGGCGAGGGCCAGGTGGCCGTGGTCGCCGGCTTCCAGGGGCTTGGCCCGGACAACCGGCTGGCGACGCTCGGTCGCGGCGGCTCCGATACGTCGGCGGTTGCAATTGCGGCAGCCGTCAAGGCCGACCGTTGTGACATCTATACCGACGTCGATGGTGTCTACACGACCGACCCGCGCATCGAGCCGAAGGCGCGGCGTCTGAAAAAGATCGCGTTCGAGGAAATGCTGGAAATGGCATCGCTCGGCGCCAAGGTGCTGCAGGTGCGCTCGGTCGAGCTTGCCATGGTGCACAAGGTCCGCACCTTCGTGCGTTCGTCTTTCGAGGATCCCGATGCGCCGGGCATGGGTGACCTTCTCAATCCGCCCGGCACGCTGATTTGTGATGAGGAAGAAATCGTGGAACAGGAAGTCGTAACCGGCATTGCCTATGCCAAGGATGAAGCCCAGATTTCGCTGCGCCGTCTTGCCGACAGGCCGGGCGTTTCCGCGGCGATCTTCGGGCCGCTGGCCGAAGCCCATATCAATGTCGACATGATCGTCCAGAACATCTCGGAAGATGGTTCGAAGACCGATATGACCTTCACGGTTCCTTCCGGCGACGTCGACAAGGCGCTGCGCGTGCTCGGCGACAACAAGGACAAGATCGGCTACGACGTGATCCAGTCGGAAGCAGGCCTGGTCAAGGTCTCGGTCATCGGCATCGGCATGCGCAGCCACGCCGGCGTTGCCGCCTCGGCCTTCCGGGCGCTCGCCGACAAGGGCATCAACATCAAGGCGATCACCACGTCGGAAATCAAGATCTCGATCCTGATCGACGGACCCTATGCCGAATTGGCAGTTCGCACTTTGCATTCCGCCTACGGTCTCGATAAGAGTTAATTCTGAGATGACTGATTTGGGATTCGCAGCGGTTTTGGCTGCGAATTCTTCCGCCGTCGTCGTCTACTCTTTTTCGGGGGACCCCACGCGATGAGAGACCTTTCCGCAGGTCCGCGCGTTCTCCTCAAGCGGTTGCGCGAACTGATGGCGGAACCGCTCGAGCCACAGGAGCGCCTTGACCGGATCGTGCGCCAGATCGCACAGAACATGGTCGCGGAAGTGTGTTCGGTCTATGTGCTGCGTTCCGACGGGGTGCTCGAACTCTACGCGACCGAAGGTCTGAACAAGACCGCCGTCCACCTGGCGCAATTGAAGATGGGCCAAGGCCTCGTCGGCACCATTGCCGCGTCCGCCCGACCGCTCAACCTCTCCGACGCCCAGGCGCATCCAGCCTTTACCTACCTGCCGGAGACCGGCGAAGAGATCTACCACTCGTTCCTCGGTGTGCCGATCCTGCGCACCGGCCGCGCGCTCGGCGTTCTCGTCGTGCAGAACAAGGCGCAGCGCAACTACCGGGAAGACGAGGTCGAGGCGCTCGAAACGACCGCCATGGTTCTGGCCGAAATGGTCGCGACCGGCGAGTTGAAGAAGATCACCAAGCCCGGCCTCGAACTCGACCTGTCCCGCCCTGTCTCCATCGACGGCAACAGCTACGGCGAAGGCATCGGCCTTGGCTATGTCGTGCTGCACGAGCCGAGGATCGTGGTCACCAATCTTCTGAACGAGGATACGGACCAGGAACTGCAACGGCTGGCCGAAGCTCTGGGGTCGCTCAGGATCTCGATCGACGACATGCTGTCGCGTCGCGAAGTGTCGATGGAGGGCGAGCACCGCGCGGTGCTCGAGACCTACCGCATGTTTGCCCATGACCGCGGCTGGGTGCGGAAGCTCGAAGAGGCGATTCGCAACGGCCTGACGGCCGAAGCTGCCGTCGAGCGGGTCCAGAGCGAGACGAAGGCGCGGATGATTCGGCTGACGGATCCCTATTTGCGCGAGCGCATGCACGATTTCGACGATCTCGCCAACCGGTTGCTGCGCCAGCTTTCGGGCTATGGTGCGAAGCTTTCGGCGAGCGATTTCCCGACCGATGCAGTGGTCGTCGCTCGTGCGATGGGGGCTGCCGAACTTCTTGACTATCCGCGCGAAAACGTCCGCGGCCTGGTGCTAGAAGAAGGTGCCGTCACCAGCCACGTGGTCATCGTTGCCCGCGCCATGGGCATCCCTGTGGTCGGTCAGGCGGCGGGCGCCGTCGCGCTTGCGGAAAATCGCGACGCCGTCATCATCGATGGCGACGATGCCAAGGTACATCTGCGGCCGCTGGCCGACTTGCAGCGCGCCTACGAGGAAAAGGTGCGCTTCCGCGCTCGCCGCCAGGCGCAGTTCCGGGCGCTTCGGGATGTCGAGCCGCTCACCAAGGACGGCAAGCGCATCACGTTGCAGATGAATGCCGGGCTTCTGGTCGACCTGCCGCATCTCAACGAAGCGGGGGCGGAGGGCATCGGCCTCTTCCGCACCGAACTGCAGTTCATGATCGCCTCGACCATGCCGAAGGCGGAAGAACAGGAAGCCTTCTATCGCAGCGTCCTGAAGCAAACCGGCGGCAAGCCGGTAACGTTCCGCACGCTCGATATCGGCGGCGACAAGGTGGTTCCGTATTTCCGCGCGGCGGAAGAGGAAAATCCGGCGCTCGGATGGCGGGCGATCCGTCTTTCGCTTGACCGGCCAGGCCTGTTGCGCACCCAGCTTCGCGCCATGCTGCGTGCGGCGGCCGGCCTTGAGCTGAAATTGATGCTGCCGATGGTGACCGAGGTCTCGGAGCTGAAGGAAGCCCGCGAACTCCTGCAAAAGGAAATCGAGCGCCAGTCGAAACTTGGCGAACAGCTTCCGCGCAAGCTGCAGTTCGGCGCCATGCTGGAAGTGCCGGCGCTGTTGTGGCAGCTCGACGAGTTGATGAGCGAAGTCGACTTCGTTTCGGTCGGTTCGAACGATCTGTTCCAGTTCGCCATGGCGGTCGATCGCGGCAATGCCCGCGTCTCCGACCGTTTCGACGTGCTGGGCCGCCCCTTCCTCCGCATCCTGCGCGATATCGTGCGCGGCGGCGAGCGCCATCAGACGCCGGTGACCCTGTGTGGCGAAATGGCAAGCAAGCCGTTGTCTGCAATGGCGCTGCTCGGCCTCGGCTACCGCTCGGTGTCGATGTCGCCGACGGCAGTCGGTCCGATCAAGGCGATGCTCCTGGCCCTCGACGCGACCAAGCTCGGCGAGGTGCTGAACGCGGCGCTCGACGATACGCGCGACCATACGCCGGTTCGCCAGATCCTCATCGATTTTGCTGCGACAAACGGCATCCCGGTTTAGATAGATTTGAAGCGCTTTTGTCCTCGTCCGAGCTATGATCCGGGCGAGGCGAAGTGCATTTGGAGTGACACTTGGCAAAGCTTCCCATTGAGAAAATGCGCGAACTGGAACGACGGTTCGGCGAGATCGAGGCCCGCATGTCAGCGGGACCGGCAGCCGACGTCTATGTGAAGCTGGCGTCGGAATATTCCGAACTGCAGCCGGTGGTGACAAAGATTCGCGCCTACGAGAAGGCGACCGGCGAGCTTGCCGATATCAACGCGATGTTGGCCGACAGGACGACCGACAAGGACATGCGCGACCTGGCGGAAATGGAAAGGCCCGACGTCCTGGAGGCGATCGAACAGTTGGAGCAGGAGATCCAGATCCTGCTCTTGCCGAAGGATGCTGCGGACGAAAAGAGCGCGATCCTCGAAATCCGTGCGGGAACCGGCGGTTCCGAGGCGGCGCTGTTTGCCGGCGACCTGTTCCGGATGTACGAGCGCTACGCGGCAGGCAAGGGATGGAAGGTCGAAGTGCTCTCGTCGAGCGAAGGCGAAGCGGGCGGTTTCAAGGAAATCATCGCCACCGTTTCCGGGCGTGGTGTGTTCGCGCGGCTGAAGTTCGAGTCCGGCGTTCACCGCGTTCAGCGCGTGCCGGAAACCGAGGCGAGCGGTCGCATCCACACATCGGCGGCGACCGTTGCCGTGTTGCCGGAAGCCGAGGAGATCGACATCGAGGTTCGCCCCGAAGACATCCGCATCGATACCATGCGCTCGTCGGGCGCCGGCGGGCAGCACGTCAACACGACGGACTCTGCGGTGCGCATCACCCATCTTCCGACCGGCCTCGTCGTCACGAGCTCGGAAAAGTCGCAGCACCAGAACCGCGCCAAGGCGATGCAGGTCCTGCGGTCCCGGCTCTATGACATGGAGCGCCAGCGCGCCGATAGCGAGCGTTCGGCTGATCGTAAGAGCCAGGTGGGCTCCGGCGACCGCTCGGAGCGTATCCGCACCTACAACTTTCCGCAGGGCCGCATCACCGATCACCGCATCAACCTGACGCTCTACAAGCTCGACCGGATGATGATGGGCGAGATCGACGAGGTGGTCGATGCGTTGCTGGCCGACTACCAGGCGAGCCAGCTGGCGCTGCTTGGCGAGCAGCGGGGCTGATCGCGATGACGGCCACGCTCGCGCGCCTCGTGTCGGAAAGCCGGGACCGCCTGACGGCGGCCGGCATCGAGCATGCGGCGCTCGATGCGCGCCATCTGGTCTCGGGCCTGCTCGGACTGTCGCTGACGGATGTCGTGACCCGCGGCCGGGATACGGTTTCCGAGGCCGATGCCGTCAGGGTGCGGGCGGCCGTGGAGCGACGGGCGGCCCGTGAACCGGTCTACCGCATTCTCGGGGAACGGGAGTTCTTTGGCCTGCCGCTCAAACTGTCGCGGGAAACGCTGGAGCCGCGGCCGGATACGGAAACGCTCGTTGATCGCATGATCCCGTATCTGCGCCAATCCGTTGCGGCGAAGGGGAGCTGCCGGCTCCTCGATCTCGGCACGGGCACCGGGGCGATCTGCCTGGCCTTGCTGGCGAGCGTTCTTGAAGCCCGAGGCACGGCGACCGATATATCGCGGGACGCGTTGGCGACGGCGAGCGCAAATGCCGAGGCGCTTGGGCTTTCAGATCGCTTCGAGGCCCTGCGCAGCAATTGGTTCGAACATGTGGAGGGCCGGTTCGACGCAATCGTCTCAAATCCGCCTTATATACGGTCCAGTGTGGTCGCAGAGCTTGAGCCGGAAGTGCGATTGCACGATCCAGCCGCAGCGCTCGATGGCGGAGACGACGGCCTTGATGCCTATCGTGCCATCGCCCTTCAGGCCGGTCATCATCTTGAGACAAACGGCGTGATAGGCTTGGAAATCGGTTTCGATCAGAAAGAGGCGGTTACGGCGTTGTTTAATGCCGAGAACTTCCGTTTGCGCGAAGAAGCCAAGGATCTGGGCGGCAACGACCGGGTGCTGATCTTCGGGCGTAGCTTCGACCGTTGAAAAAATGCTGCACTGGCGCATCTTCTTTCTTGCAGACGCAAAGAAAGGGCTTGGAATCCCAGAGGAAGCGGGCTAGTTTGCCCGCGCACTGGGCAGATGGTCATGGACCTAAGATTCGTTCCGGTATGACCTGGCCACGGGGATTGCTCTCAAGAAAGAGTTGCTAGGGTTCAACAGTGCCTTGTGCAGGTACCTGTTAATTTGACGCCAGTCGGCGCCGAAGCCGCCAATGTGCGGGCTCACCGGCGCGCGGCCTGTCGGGCGCGGACTTATCCGGCCGGAAGACGAAACCACATGATCATCATTATCAAGAGAATTCGGGTGAATGTACTATGAGGCCAGGACAGCAAAACAAGCGCGGCCGCGGGCGGAATAACAATAATAACAACAACAATAACAACAACGGAAATAACAACAATCATAACCGCAAGGGATCCAATCCCCTGACACGGACCTATGATAGTTCGGGTCCGGACGTGAAGATTCGCGGCACCGCGCAGCATATCGCCGAGAAATACTCGGCACTGGCTCGTGACGCGCAGAGTTCCGGCGACCGTGTCATCGCCGAAAACTATCTCCAGCACGCCGAGCATTACAACCGCATCATCGCAGCCGCGCAGGCGCAAATGCAGGACCGCTTCCAGCGCGAAGAGCGCCAGGACTTCCGCGGACAGGATGGCAACGACCAGGACCAGGATCAGGATCAGGACGATCTGGATCAGGGCTATGTCGACGAAGCGCCGGCCCAGGTTGCAGCCGCTCCGGCTCCCGTGGTGGTCGTCGAGCAGCAGCCGGTGATCGACGGTTCGGGCCCGCAGCCCGTCATCGAAGGTACGCCGGCCGAAGTCGCCATGGAAGAAGAGACGCCAGCGGCGTCCGGTCGTGCGGCCTCGCGTCGCCGCAGCGCACCGCGCCCGCGTCGTCCGCGCCGCAGTGCAACGGATGAAGCTGCCGGCGAAGGCGAAGCTTCAGGCGAAGCGCCTCCGGAAGCTCCGGCACTGGCCGCGTCCGAGTAAGTTTTCGCAGGGCCGCATGCGGCCCGGAAAAAGCAGATATCAAAAGCCCGGTCCGCCTTGCGGCCGGGTTTTTTGTTGCCCGGGTTATCGGGCGGCGGCTGAAGCCTGCTGGAGCCGCCCGCTTTCAAGTGGCATCACCGAAGGCGGACAAGATGCTTTGGAATGAGAGTGCGAGAGCGTTGTTCCGAACGCCCGGCGCTCTCGCATCAGGCACCCTCGTGATCGCTCAAACGCCGCTTCAGGGTGCCGTCATCAGGCGCTGATCCCGTTGACGAGCAAGGCTGCAAGATTGGCCGCTGCATTCTCCTCGGTCGCTCGGCCACGGACAAATTCGCGGGCAATCGTTTCCGCAGCACCGGCAAGGCCTGCGCAGCGCAGGCGCAGGTCATCCTTGGAAAGATTGGAGAAGGGGCCGACGGCGGCGCCGATGAGCGCGACATAGTCGTCGGCGAGTTCCTGCTGCACGCGGTCCATCTCGGCGTTGCCACGCAGCGCGCTCGACATTGCCTGCCATTCCGCGCCATTTTCCGCGGCGCAGCCGATGTAAACGGAGCCAATGGTGCGGGCGACGGATGACAGATCGGATGGTGTCTCCTGCAACGCCTTCGTCAACTTTTCGGTATGGCGCTCCTCGATCTCGCGCGAAAGCGCGATCAGCAGCCCCTCGCGGGTGCCGAAGTGCTCGTAGGCGATCGGTTTGCTGACGCCGGCGCGCTCGGCAAGGTGGCCCAGGGTGAGGGCGTCGGCGCCGCATTCCCGCAGGATCTCCTTGGACGTTTCAAGGAGCTGGGCACGCCGTTCGGGCTTGGCAAGTTTCCTGATTGCCGTCTTTGGCATCGGCTGCTCTCCTCGGGTCGTACACGCTGCTGCATGTTTCCTTAAATCCTATTCGATTCAAGGATAAAACATGCAGCAATTCAAAGTGCTGCAGCGGCCTTTGCGCGTCTGATAAGACGCGCGGCGCTGTAGGCGATAAAATATCCAGATCCCTTGACGCAGTGGATTCGCTACTTATCTACCAATAGTAACTTACTAATGGTAGGTTGGCAAAATGCCGACCTCGTTCCCGTCTAGGAGATATGAACATGTCGAGCAAGTTCTCACCCGTGCTGATCATTGGCGGTTCGGGCGTCGTCGGATCGCAGGCGGCCAGGGCGATCCACAAGCTGCACCCCGATCTGCCGCTGGCAATCGGCGGTCGAGATCTTGTCCGGGCGCAAGCGGTGGCCAGCGAGCTCAGTGGAGCAACCGGTGTGCGGATCGATCTCGAGCGCGCCGATCTCGGTCTCCCCGACAATGCCGGTTTCAGCGCCGTGGTCATCTTCGTCAAGGACGAGAGGCTGACTTCGATGCGTTACGCGCAGCAGAAGGGCATCCCCTATGTCAGCGTCTCCAGCGGAACGTTCGAGATCGGGCCGGAGGTTGCGCAATATATCCATGCGCCGGACAAGGCGCCGATCCTGCTTGCCAGTCATTGGCTGGCCGGAGCCGCGATCTTCCCCGTGCTTGACGCTCTCTCGTCTTACAGGACCGTCGATGCGATCCGCATCGGCGTGCTTCTCGACGAGGAGGATATGGGCGGGCCGGCGGCTCTTGCCGACTACAATCGCATCACCGGGACTGCGCCGGCCTCGCTCACGGTCAAGGACGGCAAGCTGCATTGGGTGAGCGGCCAGGAGGCGAGTGCGCGTTACACCAGCGTCGATGGCGTCGAACTTGATGCGGCCGCCTACTCGCCCTTCGACGTCATGGCGCTGGCTGCCAAGACCGGTGCAAAGGAGATCCGCCTGGACCTCGCCTACAGCGTTTCCGCCAGCCGGAGGCGCGGCGAACCTTTTTCGACGGAGATCATGCTCGAAATCGAAGGGACGTCGAAAGACGGAGAGCGCCTCGCCCGCAAGCATGAGATTGTCCACCCCCAAGGACAGGCGCCGCTGACGGCGCTTGGCGTCGCACTTGCGGTCGAGCGCATGCTCGGCCTTGATGGCGGCGCGGCGCCCAAGGCGGGTCTCTACCTTCCGGAGGTCCTGATCGAGCCGGCATACTACGTCTCTCGCATGAAGGAGTTCGGCACGTCGTTCGTTGATCGCTGATCCGTCTGTCACTGCCGAGGCGCGTTCGTTCGACGCGTCGAGGTAACGCGTGACCTCCATCTGCAAACGACCACGCATCGCAAAGATGCGTGGTTGTTTTCGTCACGGACGAGATTTCCTAATTGCGACATGCAATCAGCCCTTTAATTTCCAAAACCGCTGCCCCATATTCGCTTCGGACGTGTTGATCCCGCGCAAGGTGTGGATCGATGCCCAATGACAGGTTCGCCGAATGCGGGAGCCTGATCCTGAAACACCAGCGGGTGCCGCGTGACGGGCCCGATGGGCTATGGAGGTAAAGTATGAATATCGAGAAATACTCCGAACGTGTGCGCGGTTTCCTGCAATCGGCGCAGACCTATGCGCTGGCTCAGGGACACCAGCAATTCACACCCGAGCATGTGCTGAAAGTGCTGCTCGACGACGACCAGGGCATGGCCGCTTCGCTGATCGAGCGGGCGGGTGGTGATGTGCGCGAGGCGCGCGCCGGCAATGATGCAGCGCTTGCAAAACTGCCGAAGGTTTCCGGCGGCAACGGTTCCGTCTATCTGTCGCAACCGCTCGCGCGCGTGTTTTCGAGCGCTGAAGAGGCGGCCAAGAAGGCCGGCGACAGCTTCGTCACCGTCGAGCGCCTGCTGCTGGCACTGGCGATCGAAAGCACGGCCGCCACCGCCGATATCCTGAAGAAGGCCGGCGTGACACCGACCAAGCTCAACCAGGTCATCAACGACATTCGCAAGGGCCGCACCGCCGACAGCGCCAATGCCGAGCAGGGCTTCGACAGCCTGAAGAAGTATGCCCGAGACCTGACGGCCGATGCGCGCGAAGGCAAGCTCGACCCGGTGATCGGCCGTGACGACGAAATCCGTCGCACGATCCAGGTGCTTTCGCGCCGGACCAAGAACAATCCTGTCCTGATCGGTGAGCCCGGCGTCGGCAAGACGGCGATCGCCGAGGGCCTGGCGCTGCGCATCGTCAATGGCGACGTGCCGGAAAGCCTCAAGGACAAGCAGTTGATGGCGCTCGATATGGGCGCGCTGATCGCAGGCGCGAAGTTCCGGGGTGAGTTCGAAGAGCGGCTGAAGGCAGTGCTCAACGAAGTGCAGGCGGAAAACGGCGAGATCATCCTGTTCATCGACGAAATGCACACGCTGGTCGGTGCCGGCAAGGCGGAAGGGGCGATGGACGCCTCCAACCTCCTGAAGCCCGCGCTCGCGCGTGGCGAGCTGCATTGCGTCGGCGCGACGACGCTCGACGAATACCGCAAGCATGTCGAAAAGGACGCAGCCCTTGCCCGGCGCTTCCAGCCTGTCATGGTCGAGGAGCCGACGGTCGAGGACACGATCTCGATCCTGCGTGGCCTTAAGGAAAAATACGAGCAGCATCACAAGGTGCGGATCTCCGATTCCGCGCTGGTTGCTGCCGCGACGCTGTCCAACCGCTACATCACCGATCGGTTCCTGCCGGACAAGGCGATCGACCTGATGGACGAAGCTGCCTCGCGGCTGCGCATGCAGGTGGATTCCAAACCCGAGGAGCTTGACGAACTCGACCGGCGCATCATGCAGCTGAAGATCGAGCGGGAAGCCCTGAAGAAGGAAACGGACGCTTCGTCTAAGGACCGGCTGGAGAAGCTCGAGCTTGATGTCGTCTCGCTCGAAGAGCAGGCATCGGCGCTGACGGCCCGCTGGCAGTCGGAAAAGCAGAAGCTTGGCCGCGCCGCCGACCTCAAGAAGCAGCTGGAAGACGCCCGCAACGAGCTGGCGATCGTCCAGCGCAAGGGCGAGTTCCAGCGTGCCGGCGAGTTGACCTATGGTCTCATCCCGAAGCTCGAGAAGGAGCTTTCCGACGCCGAAAGCCAGGAAAACGCCAACGCCAATCCGATGGTGCAGGAGGTCGTGACCCCCGACAACATCGCCCATATCGTTTCGCGCTGGACCGGCATCCCGGTCGACAAGATGCTGGAAGGCGAACGCGACAAGCTGCTTCGTATGGAAGACGAGCTTGCGAAATGGGTCGTTGGTCAGGGCGATGCCGTCCAGGCGGTATCGCGTGCCGTTCGCCGCGCCCGTGCCGGCCTGCAGGATCCGAACCGGCCGATCGGCTCGTTCATCTTCCTCGGTCCGACCGGGGTCGGCAAGACCGAGTTGACCAAGGCGCTTGCGCGCTTCCTGTTCGACGACGAGACCGCGCTTCTGCGTATCGACATGTCGGAATACATGGAGAAGCACTCGGTCGCTCGATTGATCGGTGCACCTCCGGGTTATGTCGGTTACGAGGAAGGTGGCGCGCTGACCGAATCCGTCCGCCGCCGGCCCTATCAGGTCGTGCTGTTCGACGAAATCGAGAAGGCGCATCCGGATGTCTTCAACGTGCTGCTGCAGGTGCTCGATGACGGCCGCCTGACCGATGGCCAGGGCCGCACCGTCGACTTCCGCAACACGATGATCATCATGACCTCGAACCTCGGTGCCGAGTATCTGGTCGGTCTGGGTGAAAACGAAGACAGCGATGTGGTTCGCGACCAGGTGATGGATGTCGTCAAGTCGGCCTTCCGGCCGGAGTTCCTGAACCGCGTCGACGAGATCATCCTGTTCCACAGGCTTCGTCGCTCTGAAATGGGCGCGATCGTCGATATCCAGCTGGCACGGCTGCTCAAGCTCTTGTCCGAGCGCAAGATCTCGCTGGAGCTGGAGGACGATGCAAGGGCGTTTCTGGCCGACAAGGGTTACGATCCGGCCTACGGCGCTCGCCCGCTGAAGCGAGCGATCCAGAAGTATCTTCAGGACCCGCTCGCCGAGAAGATCCTGCAGGGCGAGTTCCCGGATGGATCGACCATCAAGGTTCTGGCCGGCTCCGACCGGCTGAACTTCAAGGGCGGGGCGCGTTCGGAAAAAGAAGCCGCCTAACCGTAGAAACTGGAAAAGGCCGCCTTTCGGGGCGGCCTTTTGCGTTCATGCATCGTAAACGGAAGCATCAGCCGCCAACCGGCATAAGTTACCGCCAGATTGTGCGGGCTACTTGCTGGCGACTTCGCTGCCGTTGCCGTCCTTGTTCAGCAACTCGTCGATGCGGTCCCGTTCCTTTTCGAACTTCGCAAGTGCATCGCCGTCGAGCGATTTGCCGCCCGGCAGGCGGATGCGCAGCGGATCGACCTTGTTGCCGTTGACGATCAACTCGTAATGCAGGTGCGGACCGGTCGAAAGGCCTGTTGTTCCGACCCAGCCGATCACCTGACCCTGGACGACTTTTGCGCCGGCCTTGACGGTCTTGGCGATCGCGCTCTGGTGGTTGTAGGACGAGACATAACCGTTGGCGTGGCGGATCAGCGTCTGGTTACCGTATCCGCCGGAATCCCAGCCGGCTTTCTCCACCGTGCCGTTACCGGCAGCGATGATCGGCGTGCCGCGGGGGGCTGCCCAATCGACGCCGGTGTGCATACGCGAGAAGCCGAGGATCGGGTGGCGGCGCATGCCGAAGCCGGAGCGGAAATGGCCGTTCGGCACGGGGTTGCGCAGCAGGAACTGCCGGATGCTCTTGCCTTCGCTGTTGAAGTAGTCGATCGAATTGTCGTCCGGATCCTGGAAGCGATAGAAAGTCGTTTCAGCGTCACCGAACTTCGCCTTGACGTAAAGCAGTTCCGACTCCGCCGTCGCCATGCCGCGATCGTCGGTGACCGAGAAGAAGGCTTCGAGCGAATCCGTCGGCTTCAGCTGCGCCTGGAAGTCGACGTTGCTGGCGAGCAGCTTGACGACGAGCCCGACCATGTCGGCGTTCATGCCGTAGGACAGGGCTGCGCGGTAGATACCATCATAGACGCGCGGCAGATCGTGGGTGCTGGTGATCGTCGGCGTGCCGTTGTCGTCGAAGGCGGTCGCAACCGCATCGAGCCTTGGCGGTTCGGCGCCGGGAACGAAGCGGCCGCCATCATCGACGGCCATCGTCAGCACATGGCGATTGCGCGAATAGATGGTGGCGCGAACGATGCGGGCTTCTTCGCCCTTCTGGATGATGCCGATGCGCAGCACGTCGCCGTCGTTCAATTCCTTGGCGCCGAGCGCGTCGCCGATATAGGAGGCGGCGTCTTCGGCCTGCGCCTTGGCGTAGCCGGCATTGACCATGGCGGTCGCGATACCGGTCTTGCGGCGCACCGGAATGATATCGTCGGCGTATTCGGTGCTTTGTTCGTTGATGCTCTCGTAGGCAGCATCACTCTTGTTCTGTTCGACGATGCGTGCCGTCAGGCCCTGCAAAAGGTCGAGGCCGTCGCTATCGGAAGCGAAACGCTGCGGATCGACATAGAAGAGCGACGCGACCTGGGTGCTGCCTTCGGTCAAGACCGAACCGTTGGTGCGGACGTTCTCTTCGACCTCGTCGAGCGACATAGAACTGTCGAAAGTGAGGCTCGAGCCGTTGATCGGGAAATCCACCGTCTTCAGCGCCACCTCGGAATCGACGTTCGAGCCGTAGAGCGTGCCGGTGCGCGCGACCTGCGGTTCGGCATCGGCGTCGTCGGCGGAGAAGATCGCCAGCGGATCGAAGTCCGGATAGCTGTCGGAAACCTGGTGGTTGGCGGCAAGCGCCATCTTCACGTGAACGAAGGGCTGCTTGCGTACCACTTCCTTCTCGCCGTCATGGATCATCGTCGAGACTTCCATGACGGTCTTGTCGGCCGGCTTGGCAACGATGTTGGGAGAAAGGATACGGTCGCCGCGCTTGGCGGTGACGGGGGCGTTGCCGCCGTTCGATGCGTCGAGTGCGGCATAGGCTTCGGCCGGGATTGCCAGCTGCTGGCGACCGTCGAGCGCTGCGAAAAGGGCGACGCCCATAAGAAGACTGGAGGTGATACCTGTCAGGAAGGTGCCGGAAAGCCAGCGCAACGAAATCTCGCGCCTGTCCGGCGCGCGCCGGCCATCCGCAAGGATCGGCGGTTGGTCGCCGAGCGACCGGACCATTTTCTTGTCGGTGATCATTCCGAGCTGGGGGCCCCTGATTTCTCTTGCCGTATTCTTGCAGGCGATACGTTGCGCGAAGATGTGCATCTTTCGCACACGGGAGTCAAATCCATGGGGAGGATAGGGGAGGGCAGTGCACACCCCTATATGCGTGCCCCCGCGTACCCCGTGCGCCCCGTGTGACGCGCCGATAATCTCGCTTAGATCGGTGGATTGTGAAGAAGTAAGGGCCAAAATGTGTCTCCACAGGCCGTTCGGAGGCGTTCGAAAGTTTTTTTGAGGGAAAAAGCCCGCATTTGCTCGCTTTGTCAGAAATC
>NZ_JBXAIA010000020.1:0-36041 GCF_058795755.1 Ensifer sp. GW823-FHT05D09
CGCCGTCGGCGCATCGCGCGCCGCCGTCGATGCCGGCTACGCCCCGAACGACTGGCAGGTCGGCCAGACCGGCAAGGTGGTCGCCCCCGATCTCTACATCGCCTGCGGCATCTCCGGTGCGATCCAGCATCTGGCCGGCATGAAGGACAGTAAGGTCATCGTCGCCATCAACAAGGACGAGGAGGCACCGATCTTCCAGGTCGCCGACTACGGCCTCGTCGCAGACCTGTTCGAAGCCCTGCCGGAGCTTGCAAAGGCGCTGTAACCATTCGCCAACCGCACGGCCTGAGCCTCAAGGAAAAGGGCTGGCAAAAGCGCGGACTTGGCATTAACAATCTACCGGGCCGGCCAGACCGGCCCGGTATTTTCGTATATGACGGCGGCACGGCCGCCAAAATTCTTGAAGATGGATGTTCGCCGCGATGATCAAGACGGTCGGAGTTATTGGTGCCGGGCAAATGGGCTGCGGCATTGCGCATGTTTCGGCCATGGCCGGATACAAGGTGCAGATCTACGATCTTGCCGCTGACCGCATCGAGGCGGGCCTTGCCACCGTCAACGGCAACCTTGCTCGTCAGGTGTCGTCCGGCAAAATGACCGACGAGGCCCGCAAGGCAGCACTTGCGCTGATCAAGGGTTCGTCCGACATCAACGACCTCTCGCAGGTGGACCTCGTCATCGAGGCGGTCACCGAAGACGAAACCATCAAGCGCAAGATCTACGGCCAGGTATGTCCTGTCATGAAGCCGGAAGCGCTGCTTGCGACCAACACCTCGTCGCTGTCGATCACCCGCCTGGCATCGGCCACCGATCGTCCGGAAAAGTTCATGGGCATCCATTTCATGAACCCGGTTCCGGTCATGAAGCTGGTCGAGCTCGTGCGCGGCATCGCAACCGACGAAGGCACATTCAAGGCCGCCAAGGAATTCGTCGGCACGCTCGACAAGACCGTGACCGTCGCCGAAGATTTCCCGGCCTTCATCGTCAACCGCATCCTGCTGCCGATGATCAACGAAGCGATCTACACGCTCTATGAAGGCGTCGGTACGGTCGAGGCGATCGATACCGCCATGAAGCTCGGCGCCAACCATCCGATGGGCCCGCTGCAGCTTGCCGACTTCATCGGCCTCGACACCTGCCTGTCAATCATGCAGGTGCTTCACGACGGCCTGGCGGACTCCAAGTACCGCCCCTGCCCGCTGCTGGTCAAATACGTCGAGGCAGGCTGGCTCGGCCGCAAGTCCGGTCGCGGCTTCTACGACTACCGCGGCGACGTCCCGGTGCCGACCCGCTAATCGACCCAATTCAGAAATTCCAAGCCCGGCGAAATGCCGGGCTTTTCAGTTGTCGGAGGGTGATAGCCAGGCGATCAGCTGCCGGCGGCGGGCGCGATTGCCGCGCCGATCAGCGCCTTGGCGTCGTCGCTGTCCCACGCGGCCGGGCCATTCATCGAACCGATCAGGCATCCCTTGTCGTCCAGCAGCAACGTTGCTGGCAGGCCGAAGGCAAGACCTTCCTTCTTCAGATTGTTGAAGACGCCCATCGACGCATCGCGATAGTAGCGAAGGTCATGGACTGCGGTCTCGTTGAGGAAGGCCTTCGGCTTTTCGTCGTCGCCGACATCGATGTTGATTGCGACCACCTCGAACTTGTCACTGCCGAGCGACTTCTGCAGCGCATTCAGCGCCGGCATCTCCTCGCGGCAGGGTCCGCACCAGGTGGCCCAGAGATTGACAAGCAGGGTCTTGCCCGCAAAGGCTGAAACCGTCGTCGGCTTGCCCTCAGGATCGTTGAAATCGAGCGCGATCGGGCGCGGCGACGCGGCCGGCGACATCGCGGCCACCTGCCCCTTCATGAACGGTGTCAGCGAGGTTACCTTTTCGCCGGTCAAGGGGCACACGGCAGCCGCCGTTTCGGTCGTCTCGGCATTGCCAGACCCCGTCTCCTTCACGTATACCGCAGCCGCACCGACGATCACGCCGAACACGGCGGCGAGCGCGAACAATTTCACGGCCGGGGGGGATTTCTTCTGGTCGGACATTTCATTCTCCAAGGCGGGCATTCTTCATGGCTGACGGCAATTCCGAGACGAAATCCTCCAACCAGATGTGGGGCGGTCGCTTCGCCTCGGGTCCGGACGCGATCATGGAGGAGATAAATGCCTCGATCGGCTTCGACAAGAAGCTCTATGGCCAAGACATCCGCGGCTCAATAGCGCATGCGACCATGCTTGCGCATCAAGGCATCATTTCGGCTGAGGACAAAGACAAGATCGTTCACGGTCTCAACACGATCCTGTCAGAGATCGAAAGCGGCCAGTTCGAGTTCTCGCGCCGCCTCGAAGACATCCACATGAACATCGAGGCGCGGCTTGCGACCCTGATCGGGCCGGCCGCCGGCCGGCTGCACACCGCCCGCTCGCGCAACGACCAGGTGGCGCTCGACTTCCGCCTCTGGGTCAAGGAAGAGCTGCAGCGGACCGAAAAGGCCCTGACCGGCCTGATCGCCGCCTTCCTCGACCGCGCCGAGGAACATGCCGAGACCGTCATGCCCGGCTTCACCCATCTGCAGACGGCCCAGCCCGTCACCTTCGGCCATCACTGCATGGCCTATGTCGAAATGATCGGCCGCGACCGCTCGCGCGTGCGCCACGCCATCGAGCATATGGACGAAAGCCCGATTGGTGCCGCCGCGCTTGCCGGCACCGGCTTCCCGATCGATCGCCACATGACCGCCAGCGCCCTCGGCTTCGCCGGCCCGACCCGCAACTCGATCGATACGGTTTCCGACCGCGATTTCGCGCTCGAATTCCTGTCGATCGCGGCGATCGCCGCCACCCACCTGTCGCGCCTGGCCGAAGAGATCGTCATCTGGTCGACGCCACAGTTCGGCTTCATCCGCCTGTCCGACGCGTTTTCGACCGGCTCGTCGATCATGCCACAGAAGAAGAACCCGGACGCTGCCGAACTGGTGCGCGCCAAGACCGGCCGCATCAACGGTTCGCTGATCGCCCTTCTGACCGTCATGAAGGGCCTGCCGCTCGCCTACTCCAAGGACATGCAGGAAGACAAGGAACAGGTCTTCGACGCCGCCGAGAGCCTCGAACTCGCCGTTGCCGCGATGACCGGCATGGTGCGTGACATGACCATCCGCGCCGACCGGATGAAGGCGGCTGCCGGCTCCGGCTATTCGACTGCGACCGACCTTGCCGACTGGCTGGTGCGCGAAGCGGGCCTGCCCTTCCGCGATGCCCACCACGTCACCGGCCGTGCCGTAGCCCTTGCCGAGCAGAAGACCTGCGACCTCGCCGATCTCACGCTCGAAGACCTGCAGTTGATCCATCCCCAGATCACCGCAAAGGTGTTCGATGTGTTGACTGTCGAGGCCTCGGTTGCCAGCCGCACCTCCTTCGGCGGCACGGCTCCGAACGAGGTTCGCAAGCAGATCGCCTGGTGGCGCGCCCGCAACTGATGCTTGTCCCCCGAAACTGCCCGTCGGTTTCGGGGCAACGGCCTGCCTCGACACAAGCGCCTGAAACAGGTCGCAGAATCAGGGTGCACAAGCGCTGGAAAAATCGATAAGACATCGCACCAGCATCAGTCTCCGCGAAGGAAAATCACGATGACATTCACGAAGGCGGCCCGGTTTGCGCTTCTTCTGGCGATCCCCGGGCTGGTTCTTGCCGGTTGTGGACGCAAGGGCGACCTCGACCGACCCGGCTCGACGGCACCGATCAACACCTTGACCCCTGCCGGAACCGTCGAAAAGAAAGAACAGGCAGACGACCGCCGTTTCCTGCTCGATCCCCTCCTCTAAGCCGAGCCACGCCCCGTGAATCATTTCGAATACCGCGACGGAATCCTCTACGCCGAAGACGTGCCGGTGACCGACATCGCCCGCGCCGTCGGAACGCCCTTCTACTGTTATTCGACCGCAACGCTCGAGCGGCACTACAAGGTCTTCTCCAAGGCCTTTGCCGACGTCGACGCGATGGTCTGCTACGCCATGAAGGCCAATTCCAACCAGGCGGTGCTGAAGACGCTTGCGCGCCTGGGCGCCGGCGTCGACGTCGTGTCGGGCGGTGAACTGCGCCGCGCGCTGGCCGCCGGCATTCCGGCATCCCGCATTATGTTTTCGGGTGTCGGCAAGACGCCGCAGGAAATGGATCTTGCGCTCGAAGCCGGCATCTACTGCTTCAATGTCGAGTCCGAGCCGGAACTCGAGGTCCTGAACCAGCGCGCCGTTCGCGCCGGCAAGCGCGCCCACGTGTCCTTCCGCATCAATCCGGATGTCGACGCGCGCACCCACTCGAAGATCTCGACCGGCAAGAAGGAAAACAAGTTCGGCATTTCGTGGGAGCGCGCCCGCGCGGTCTACGCCCATGCCGCAACGCTGCCGGGCATTCAGGTCACCGGTATCGACATGCATATCGGTAGCCAGATCACCGAGCTGCAGCCCTTCGATGACGCCTTCAAGCTCTTGCGCGAGCTGGTCGACACGCTGCGCAGCGACGGCCATGCGATCGATCACGTCGACATCGGCGGCGGTCTCGGCATTCCCTACAAGGAAGACAACAATCCGCCGCCGCTGCCCGACGCCTACGCCGATATCGTCAAGAACCAGTTGCAATCGCTCGGCTGCAAGATTGTCACGGAACCGGGCCGGCTGATCGTCGGCAATGCCGGCATCCTCGTGACCGAAGTCATCTACGTCAAGGATGGCGGCGACAAGACTTTCGTCATCGTCGACGGTGCCATGAACGACCTGATCCGCCCAACGCTCTATGAAGCCTATCACGAGATCAGACCGGTCCGCATCTCGGCCGCCAACGCGCCCCGCATCAAGGCTGATGTCGTCGGCCCGGTGTGCGAGACCGGCGATTATCTGGCGCTCGACCGCGAAATGGCCATGCCGAAGCCGGGCGATCTCTTCGCCATCAGCTCGGCCGGCGCCTATGGCGCCGTCCAGGCCAGCACTTACAACAGCCGGCTTCTGATCCCGGAAGTGCTGGTCAAGGGCGACCGCTTCCACGTGATTCGGCCGCGCCAGAGCTATGACGACCTGATCGGGCTCGATTCCGTCCCGGACTGGCTCGACTGACCAATCATCGGATCGAACGATGATCTGTGGATCGCCCGCCCGGGCGATCACGATTTTGTTGTCACCCTCGTCTTCGCCACAAACGATGTTATCCTGAACCTTCAATAGGTCGGTCACGAACGGTCATGAACGGCCGAAAGGGAACTTGGGCGGATGACGCAATTCCGGCAGGATGAAACGCCACAACCGAAGTCGTTTGCCAGGACGCTGGCACTGAAGAGATTTGTCGCGCGGGCGGTCCTGATCGCCGAGCAGGTTTTGCCGCGCGCCCTCGTTCCCGCTTCGATCGTCCTTTTGTTTCTGTCGGCTGCCTGGCTCGGCCTCTTCCGCATCGCTCCGCTTTGGCTGCATGCCAGCCTGCTCCTAGGCTTTCTCGTCGCCTTCGTCGCTTCGCTCGTCCCGCTGACCCGGTTGCGATTGCCTGGCAATGTCGATGCCGACCGCATGCTGGAGGAGCGCAACGACCTGCCGCACCAGGCGATCCGCGTCCAGGACGACATGCCGGCAACCGGCGGCGCTTTCGGCCAGGCGCTGTGGCGCGAACACCAGACGCGCATGGCGGGCATGATCCGCGCACTCGACACTGGGCTGCCGCGTCCCGACATTGCCCGCCACGACCCCTTTGCGCTGCGCGCCCTGCCGGTGCTGATCGCCTGCGTCGCCTTCGCCTATTCCTATTCCAACCGGGCAGGGCTGCTCTCGGACGCCTTCCACCTGCCGCAGCCTGCAAGCGAAGTCGCCGACATAAGGGTCGACGCCTGGGTGACGCCGCCCGCCTACACCGGACGCGCACCCGTCTTCCTCACCGGCCGCCAGGGCGTCACTTCCCAGGCCGACGAAACGGCTGCAATCACCATTCCGCAATTCAGCGACCTGACCGTGCGCGTCACCGGAGCCGGGGTGGAAGAGACCGTCCGCTACTCCGAGAACGGAACGGCAGAGCCGATCGTCATCCCGACCGCCGGTGAAAAACCGGACGAAAAGACTGCATCTGCAGAACCCGTCGCACAGACGGCGCCCGACAATAAGACGGTTCGCAATCACCTCTACAAGATCGTCAAGGACGGTGAGCTTTCCGTCGGGGGTCAGAAGTGGACGTTCAAGATAACCCCTGACAGCGTGCCGCAGATCGCCTTCGACGGCGTGCCGAAGCCGACGCCCAACGCGTCGCTCGACATCACGTTCCTCGCATCCGACGACTATGGGATCGCGCAGGCCTGGGCCGAGATCAAGCCGCTGGATGAGCCTGTGAAGGACGCACGGCCGCTCTATCCGCTTCCCGAATACCGGCTCGATCTGCCGCGCCGCAATGCCCGCGAGGCCAAGGGCACGACCAGCCGCAACCTCAGCGAACATCCGCTCGCCGGCAAGCGCGTTCGCATCACGCTCGTTGCCCGCGATGCCGCCGGACAAGAAGGTCGCAGTGTGCCGCAGGACATGATCCTGCCGGCACGGCAATTCTTCAACCCCTTGGCAGGCTCCGTCGCTGAGCAGCGCCAGGTCTTCGCCCTCAACGCGAACGACCTGGCGCGGGCGATCGACCTCAATGACGCGATCGCCAGTTTCGCCGAGGAAACGATCCCCAATCTTACCCATTTCCTGCTGTTGAAATCGGCCCGCTCGCGCATGGCCCTGGCCCACAACGACGACATGCTGCGCGATGCGGCCAAACATCTCTGGGAAATCGCGCTTGGCATCGAAGACGGCGATCTGTCGCTTGCCGACCGTCGCCTGCGCGATGCACAGCAGGCGCTCTCGGATGCGCTCGAGCGCAATGCGCCCGACGAGGAAATCGCCAAGCTGATGAAGGAACTGCGCGAAGCGATGCAGGAGTACATGCAGGCGCTTGCCAAGGAAGCGGCGAAAAACCCGCGCATGGCTGCCAATCCGGATCAAAACAATGTTCTGCGCCAGCAGGATCTGGAAAAGATGATGAACCAGATCGAGAACCTGGCGCGCTCGGGCGCGCGCGATCAGGCCCGCCAGATGTTGTCCGAACTACAGCGGATGATGAACAATCTGCAGGCCGGCCGCGGCCAACAACAGCAGGGCGAACAGAACAGCGCCATGCGCCAGCAGATGGACAAGCTCGGACAGCTGATGCAGGAGCAGCAGCGACTGATGGACGAGACGTTCAAGCTCGACCAGGCGCAGCGCGACCGCATGCAGCGCGGTGACCCGCTGCAGGGCGAGGACAACGAGCTCTACGGCCAGGACATGCCACAGGATCCGGGCCAGCGCGGTGACGAAAACGGCGAGCCAAACCCGCTTGACGACATGACGGCCGAGCAACTGAAGGAAGCGCTGAAGCAGCTGAAGCAGCAGCAGGACGCACTGGGCAAGCAGCTCGGTGAACTGCAGAAAGGGCTGGAAAGCCTCGGCATCAAGCCGGGCAAGGGTTTCGGCGACGCCAAGCGCGAAATGGACGGCGCCTCCGGGTCTCTCGGCAAGGGCCAGGGCGAACCGGCCGTCGGCAGCCAGGGCCGCGCACTGCAGGCGTTGCGCGAAGGCGCCCAGGACATGATGAACCAGATGCAGGCCCAGGGACAGGGACCGGGTCAGGGCGTGCCACAATATGGGCAGAACGGCCGCGATCCGCTCGGCCGGCGCCAACAGAATGCCGGTCCTGACTTCGGCGACCAGGTCAAGGTGCCGGATGAAATCGATACCCAGCGGGCGCGCGAGATTCTCGACGAGATCCGCCGCCGGCTCGGCAACACCCTGTCGCCGGAAGCCGAGCGGCAATACCTCGAGCGATTGCTCGACATGCGCTGACCCTCGATCAGAAAAACAGCCGGAAACAACAACGCCCTTGGCGCGGAACCGCGCCAAGGGCGTCTTCAATTTGTAAGATCGTCAGACCGCCAAGGCACTGCCCGCATTCGGGCCGCGGGACAGAGACGTCAGGCAGCCAGCGCCTGTGCCACGGCCTTGCGGATATCTGGCAGAGAAAAGGGCTTGGAGATGACGTCGACGATCTTGTCGGCGAGATCGTCGGCTCGTTCGCGTTGCTCGGCATAGCCGGTCATCAGCAGGATCTTCATCGCCGGAAAGGCGGCGGACGCCTGGTGGGTCAACTCGATACCGTCCATCACGGGCATGCGGATGTCCGAAAGAAGCAGATCGAAATTCTCGGTCTGCAGGCAAGCAAGTCCGTCTGCGCCGTCTCCAGCCTCCACGGTCTCATGCCCATCGAGCCTCAGGGCTCGCGCGACGAACGAGCGCAATGCATCCTCGTCCTCGGTAATCAGGATCTTCGCCATCATGGCCTCCCGCGTTCGCTGCGACGGCACGGCTCTATCGCGGAGAGACCGGCCCATTCCAATGGATACGGCAACGCTCACGAGAAATGTGACGGCAGGCCGCAGCGGCGCGCAAGACCCTTGAGGGGACGAAGCGCGACACGCCCCCAAACAACCAGCTTTTTCTTTGTGTTCGGTAAACGCCGGGCGGCTGGATTTCGGAATGTCGGATCGGCAGGCCCGGTTCCGGGCGATCTCGGAGGTCGTTGCAGCGCCACGGTCGCAAATGCCGCAGCGCTGCCTACTCTCGCCTTTTACTCGGCGTCGCCGGTGACAACACCCACGAACGGCAATTCGCGGAACGCATAGGCGACGTCCATGCCGTAACCGACGACGAAGTGATCAGGGCATTCGAAGCCGACATAATCGGCCTCAAGTTCGACCTTGCGCTTCACGCGCTTGTCGAGCAGCACCGCGATCGTGACGTTGCGGGCGCCGCGCTCGAACATCAGTTCCTTGGCAAAGCGCAGGGTGCGGCCGGATTCCAGAATATCGTCGATCAGAAGCACGTCGCGGCCATGCACGTCGCTGTCGATGTCCTTGATGATCTTCACGCCCTGGGAGACCGTGCCAAGCCCGTAGCTCGACAGCGTGATGAACTCGACCTCAGGTGCAAGCCCGGTATTGTGCATGGCGCGGATCAGGTCTGCGGCGAAGATGAACGAGCCCTTCAACACCGCGATCACCAGCAGATCCTTGTGGGGACCTTCGACGATCATGTCGGCAAGCTCGGTGTTGCGTGCGGCGATCGTTTCTGCCGTGTAAAGGGGCTCGATATTCTTTCCGCGAACGACGGGCATGCGGTTTCTCCAGCGTTTCTTCCGGAAGACCAGCGCCTTCCCTTTCGCGCCCGCTTAGCACAATCAGCGCGCGGAGACACCGTTTTCGGCGAAGGAAACCTTCACTTCCGGCATTTTTCCACCTGCATATGGGAGCCTGGTCACGAAGCGGCGGCTCTCGCCGGGCGAAATGGCAGCGCCCTCCGGCATCAGTCGCGTCGCCGTAACCTTGCGGCCGTTGTTGACAATATCCACCACGATCAACGGCAAGCGCTGCAGGTCGGAGGAGGAATTGTCGATGGAGCCGTAGACGGAAAGTACCCGCATGCCGCCGGAATAATCGAGCGAGGCGGTGACGTCGGAGATGGCGAGCGGATCGCGCGCAACCCCGTCACCGGTCGAAAGCGCGACAATGCCCGCAAAGACCGCAAGCGCGAAACCGGCGACAAGCCCCGTAAACTGGCGGGCCGGCATGGCGCGCAGCCGCGCCTCGGCGAAGGACAGCAGACGCCTTGCCGCGGTCTGCTCGTCGCGAACGACCGTCAGGATCGGGGCATCGCGTCGGGTATGCTTGCTGTCGTTGAAAACCGGATAGGGATTGCGACGGGCCGTCGTCGAAACCGTCTCGAACTCTGCCTCGATGTAGTCGACGCGGCGCGCGGCGGTTGCAGGCTCTCGCCGGGCGCGGTCCGGCGGAAGCAGATCGGCATAGGCCGTGGCGCCAGCCGTTTTCGTGCGGAATGCCTGCATCGCTTTTCCTCCCGGATCGCCGACGGACGTACCATCAGTGCGAAACCATCGGGCAATGCGCCGATCCCGTGCGGTGCAAGAATCTGGGCATTGCATCAAATCTTTCCGACACGTAAACCAAAATGGTTAATGCTTCGGAAAGAGGTCGCGAAACCGGCGTCTTTTCATGAAAAATTAACCGCTGCTTAACCATGGTTCCGCTGGCCGTTTTGCCTTTCGTTGCTTGTCGTCCTATGCGCAGATGACCGGCCTTCAGCAAAACTGCATGGGTCGTGAGAGAGACTGGGCTACCCTTTGATTCATTTTGAGAACGTCGGATTGCGTTATGGTATGGGGCCGGAAATTCTTCGGGACCTGACCTTCGATATTCCGCGTCGGTCGTTCCAGTTCCTGACCGGCCCATCCGGCGCCGGCAAGACGACGCTTCTGCGCCTGCTCTTCCTCTCATTGCAGCCGACGCGCGGCCTGATCCGCATGTTCGACCGCAACATTTCGTCGATCCCGCGCGAAGAATTCCCGATGCTGCGCCGCCGTGTCGGTATCGTTTTCCAGGATTTTCGCCTGCTCGACCACCTGACGACCTATGAAAACGTCGCCCTCCCCTTGCGCGTGCGCGGCAAGGACGAATCGAGCTACCGCGCCGACGTTCTGGAACTGCTGAAATGGGTCGGCCTTGGCGAACGTATCAATGTGCTGCCGCCGGTGCTGTCGGGCGGTGAGAAGCAGCGCGCCGCCATCGCGCGGGCGCTGATCGACCGCCCCGAAATCCTGCTCGCGGATGAGCCGACCGGCAACGTCGATCCGCCGATGGCCCGCCGTCTCCTCAACCTCTTCCTCGAGCTCAACCGGCTCGGCACAGCCGTCGTCATCGCCACACACGATCTGTCGCTGATGGATCAGGTCGAGGCGCGGCGCATGATCCTTTCGCAAGGGCGGCTCGATATCTATGAGTGAGAGCCGCACCAAACGCACCCACGAGGTGCCGGAGCAACAACCGGAACCGCAGCAGCAGCCACGCCGTACCGAGATGCGCGTGCGCCCGATGGGGCCCATTGTTCCCTCGACGAACGTCTCCGGCCACGCGCTGATGTGCGTCATCGCCATCATGTCGTTCCTCGCCTGCCTGACGCTCGGCGGCGTCAGCATGGTGCGGGCCACGGCACAAAGCTGGCAGAGCCAGATTTCCCGCGAGATCACCATCCAGATCAAGCCGGATGACAATCTCGACATGGAAAAGGCGCTGGCCGACGCGCGCGACCTGGCTCTGACCTTCAGTGGCGCGACCGGTGGCAACATCGTCGACCGGGCAGCCACCGCACGCCTGCTCGAACCCTGGCTTGGCGAGGGCCTCGACCTCGACGAATTGCCGGTTCCACGCCTTGTCATCATCACCATCGATGAAAACAACCCTCCCGATTTCGCCGCCATGCGCAAGGCGCTGACCGAGATCATCCCCCAGGCCTTTCTCGACGATCACCGCACCTGGGTCGACCGGCTGGTGGCGATGGCCAACACCACCGCGATGATCGGCACCGGCGTGCTCGTCCTTGTCTTTTCGACCATGGTACTGACGGTCATCTTCGCCACGCGCGGGGCTCTCTCCGGAAACCGCCATATCGTCGAAGTGCTGCATTTCGTCGGCGCCGAGGCCGGTTTTGTGGCGTCGGAATTCCAGAAACATTTCCTGAGGATAAGCCTCAAGGGGGCCGGTGCCGGCGGGCTGCTGGCCGCACTGTTCTTCGCGCTTGCCGGCTATTGGCAATCCCGCACCCTCGCAACCCCGGAAACCGATCAGGCGACAGCCCTCTTCGGCACGTTCACCATCGGTTACGGTGGGTATCTCGGCATTCTTGCCATCATGATCGTGATTGCGGTGTTGACGACGCTGACGGCGCGGCTCACGGTAACCCGCACGATCTATGAGATCGACCTGATCCGCTCCGACCCCGGACGCACGGATACCTACCAAAGCTGACGCCCCGATGTTTCGCCTTTATTCGATCCATGACTTGCCGCAATCTGGCGCTATCTGAAGAGAATCATGATGGCGCAAGGACTTCGCGGGAGCGGGATGGCCGGAGGAGGTAAATGGCAAGGCGGGGCCGAGCAGGAACGCCGACGCCGTGGTCCTTTGCGCAAAATTCTCCGCCGGACGTTCTTCATTCTGCTTGTGCCGTTTGCGATCGTCGTCGCAGCCTTCCTCAACTTCGCCGACACCGTCGCCTCGCTGCAGCCACCCGACAACCCGAAGGCAGAGGCGATCGTCGTCCTGACCGGCGGCTTCCAGCGCATCGACCAGGCGGTCGATCTGCTGAAGTCCGGGGCCGGCAAAAGGCTGCTGATTTCGGGCGTGCACCCGGCAACGACAGGCAGCCAGATCCGGCGCAACACCCAAAGCTCGGCCGATCTCTTCAAATGCTGCGTCGACATCGGTCACGAGGCAATCGACACGATCGGCAACGCAACCGAGGCCAGCCAGTGGATCAGCGACCGCGGCTACAAGCGCGTGCTTGTCGTGACCAACAATTACCATATGCCGCGTAGCCTGCTGGAGCTGCGCCGCGCCCGGCCGGAGACCGAATTCATCGCCTATCCCGTCGTCAATTCCGATCTCAAGACGACGAACTGGCTGCGCAATCCGATGGTGCTGAAATCGATCCTGCTGGAATTCGGCAAATATACCGTCGCCTCCGTGCGCGACATCGCCGGCGCCCGGCCGGCGAGCGGTTTGCGCACCGTTCCCTCGCGGGCGACACCGGCCGAAGAATAGACGTCGGCACGCTTCCATCAGCAAAGTGAGAACGAGCGGTTTTCCTGCGGCGTTTATTCGTGTACGCAGCGATCCACCGGTCCACGGGCCGGATATAACTGAACTCGCCTCTCGAGAGCCTGCTGATGATCGTCCTGCGTTCGGTCCTTTTCAATCTGGTCTTTTACGTCAATCTGATCCTGCAGATGATCGTCTTTACGCCGGCCTATTTTCTGGTGTCGCGAAAGACGGCCTGGTTCGTTCCGAAGAACTGGGCGCGCAGCAATCACTGGCTGTTCGAAAAGATGGTGGGCACGACCTTCGAGATCGAGGGTTTGGAGAATATTCCGAAGAGCGGCTACATCTTTGCGCCCAAGCACCAGTCGTTCTGGGACGTCTACGCGCTCCTGCCCTGGCTGAACGACCCCTTCTTCATTCTCAAGCGCGAGCTGACCTGGATCCCGCTCTTTGGCTGGTACATCCGCAAGCAGCGCATGGTGCCGGTGAACCGGGCTGCCCGTGGCCGCGCCATGACCGAGGTCATGGATCGTGCCAAGCAGGAAATGGCCTCCGGCCGCGAGCTGATCATCTATCCCGAGGGCACCCGCCGTCCGCCCGGCGCGCCGCCGCACTACAAGTATGGCATCGCCCGGCTCTATCGCGACCTGAATGTGCCTGTCGTGCCGGTCGCCATGCATCCCGGCCTGTTCTGGCCGCGCCGCAAGTTCCTGCGCTTCCCCGGTCATTTCAAGGTGCGCGTGCTGCCGCCGATCGAGGCCGGCCTCGATCCGGACGAATTCCTCGCCCGGCTGATCGAGGTGACCGAGACGGCAAGCGACGAGCTTCTGCTCGAGACCGTCAGGGACAACCCGCATCTGCCGCTGCCTCCGACGGCAAAGCAGCGCCTCGCCGAATTGAAGGCGATGGGGCGCAGCTAGATCGGCTGCAGCTGCGCTGCAGCCGGCGACTTCGCGTTCAGCGTCGCCACGACTTCTTCGAGCCAATGATCGCGAATGCCCATCTCTTTGAGGTGGGCAAGCGTGTTGAACACATATTCGCTGTTCGGGCCTGACTTTCCCGACGAGACGGCGACGATCGCCGCCGCTTCCGGGGCGCTGAGCGCGCCGGCATATTGCACATGGGCGCGATCGATCACGTAGGCCAGCGCCGGGACGCGCCGCCCGTCGGCAAGCTGCACCGGCATCGTCTTTTCCTTGTAGACATGGGTGACGAGCTCGCGCTCGCGCAGGTAGTCGATGACTCCAGCCTTGTCGCCGCCGTCGACGCGAAAGGCCGTGCCGATGCAGGAGCCGCCATAGTCGAGCCCGAGCACCAGGCCTGGCCGCTGCTGCGTGCCGCGGTGGACCCACGAGCGCACGCACAACGCCCGGCGATAGCCGAACGCACGCGCCGTCGATCGTTCCTCGAACCGGAAGCCCGGGTTCCACATCAGCGACCCGTAGCCAAAGACCCAAAATTCGTCCATATCCACTGTCATTCAATCCGCGCTGTCTGCTCGTCGGCTCATCGGTGGCCAGCCATGTCGGTTTTTCTACGGCACAGCATCCCGGCACGGAAGAGACAAGTCGTCCCCGTGCATAGAATGAAAGATAATAAGCAGGATCGGCGGCGCCACCCGAAAGGCGGCCGCGGTCTCAAGTTTTGTGGAGTACGCGCTATCATGACCGCCACCGCAGTCGCCAATCCCTCGCCGGTCGCCCGCAAGTTCCGCTGGCTGATCGCCGGCATCGTAATCGTCTGCGCCGCCTACTCGGCCGGCTGGTTCGTCGTGGCCGACCAGGTCGAAAAGCGCCTGACGGCACATCTGGCAGACGGCCGGGCAAACGGGCTTGGTGGCGAATGCATCAACATGGATGTGCGCGGCTTCCCCTTCCGCATCGGCCTCTTCTGCGACAAGGTCAATCTCGACGACACTCGCCGCGGCGCCTCCGCCTCCTTCGGGGCGCTTCGCACGGCAGCCCAGGTGTACCAGCCCGGCCATGCGATCATCGAGCTCGACGGCCCGGCTGAACTGCGCGTGGCGCCCGACCTCAAAGTGTCGGCTGACTGGACGCTGCTGCATGCCAGCGTCCGCGCGACGCTCTCGGGGCTCGACCGCAGCTCGCTCACCTATGACAACCTGACCGGCACTGTGCGCCTTCCCGTGAGCGGCGACAGCTTCGGTTTCGGCGCAAGCCACGGCGAAGTGCATTTGCGCCGCAACGGCAACGACCTCGACGCAGCCTTGAGCGTCGACAAGCTCGACCTCCGCCCGGAAAACGGCGCGAACTTCGCGCCGCCCGCCAACATCGCCGCCGACCTCACATTCGTCGACAAGGCAAGCTGGATGGGCTCGGGCATCCCGACGCCGGCCATGCTGCGCGGCAGCAAGGGGGAACTGCGCCAGATGACACTCGACCTCGGCTCCGGCATGAACGCCAAGCTGTCAGGTCCTTTCTCGGTCAACGACCAGGGGCTGATTTCCGGTGAACTTTCGCTGACGATGAGCAACATCGATGCCTGGCGCCAGAACCTTGTCACGCTCATCCCTGACGACGCGAACCTCGTCAACAACACCGCCAACATGCTGAAGGCCCTTGCCAACGGCAAGAACGAGGCGACGGTGAAGCTCAACGTGCGCGACGGCACCGCCTTCCTCGCCTTCATCCCGATCGGCGTGCTGCCGACGCTCTGATCAAGAGCGGCGCCTCCTGCGGCATTGACAGGAGAAGCGGGAATAGAAAAGCCCGGGTCGTGGATCAATCCACCACCCGGGCTTTCTTGTGCACAATGACTATTTCTGGTCCATCGCGTGGCGGCCGAAGTCGGGCATGGCCGTATCCTGGCCGGCCTGAATGATCGAGCGGCGGATCGCGCGGGTGCGGGTGAAGAGATCGAACAGCTTGTCGCCGTCGCCCCAGCGGATTGCCCGCTGCAGATAGGCAAGGTCCTCGGAAAACCGCGACAGCATTTCCAGGATCGCATCCTTGTTGTGCAGGCAGACATCGCGCCACATGGTCGGGTCGGATGCGGCAAGACGCGTGAAGTCACGGAAACCGGACGCGGAATATTTGATGACTTCGGATTCGGTCACCGCCTCCAGATCATCCGCCGTGCCGACGATGTTGTAGGCGATGATGTGCGGCAGGTGCGAGACGATCGCCAAGACCTTGTCGTGATGCTCGGCATCCATTTCCTCGACCATCGAGCCAAGCGTTTCCCAGAACCGCCGCAGCCGGGCGATCGCTTCCTCGTCCTGGCCGGGAGGCGGCGTCAGGATACACCAGCGGCCGCGGAATAGGCCAACGAAGCCGGCATCCGGGCCGGAGTGCTCGGTACCGGCAATCGGATGGCCCGGCACGAAATGCACGGTGTCGGGCAGATGCGGCGCCATCTGGGCGATGACCGAGCCCTTGGTCGAGCCGACATCGGTGACGATCGCACCCGGCTTCAGGTGGGCGGCAATTTCCTGAGCGACTGCACCCGACGCACCAACCGGCACCGAGACGATGACGAGATCGGCACCGCGCACCGCGTCGGCAGCCGACAGCGTATAGCGGTCGCCAAGTCCAAGCTCTTCGGCACGCGCAAGCGTCGCCTCGCTGCGGGTGGAAATCACCAGGGCCCCGGCAAGCTGCTTCTCGCGGATCTCCCTGGCAATCGAAGAGCCGATGAGGCCGATGCCGATAAGCGCGATCGTTTCAAACTGCTGTGTCATCATTTCCGTCCCATGAAATCTGTCAGTGCCGCGATCGCGCCCTCATTGGCCTCCTGCGAGCCGATGGTCATGCGCAAGGCATTGGGAAAGCCGTAGGCTGCAACCGCGCGCAGGATGTAGCCGCGAGCGGTGAGGAACGTGTCCGCGTCGATCGCGCGCTTGCCGTCCTCGTCCGGGAAGTGGATGAGCACGAAGTTGGTCACCGATGGCGTCAGCGTGAGGCCGAGCGCCTCCAGCGCGCGGCTGACGTGCTCCAGCCAGGTCAGGTTATGGTCCACGGCTTTAGCGACGAAGGCCTGATCGCGCACGGCAGCGGCACCGGCTGCGATCGATACCGCACTGAGGTTGAACGGCCCGCGCACCCGGTCGACCGCGTCGATCACTTCCGGAGGCGCGTACATCCAGCCGATGCGCAGGCCGGCAAGCCCGTAAATCTTGGAGAAAGTGCGGGTCATGACGACGTTGCGGTTGGCCGACACCAGTTCGAGCCCGGCCGCATAATCGTTACGGCGAACATATTCGGCATAGGCAGCATCGAGCACCAGAAGCACGCCCTCGGGCAGACCCGCATGCAGGCGGCGGACTTCGTCGACCGGGATATAGGTGCCGGTCGGGTTCGCGGGATTGGCGAGGAAGACCATCTTCGTGCGCTCGGTCACGGCAGCGAGGATCGCGTCGACGTCGACCGTCGCATTCCGTTCCTTGACCGTAACGGGTATGCCGCCGGCGGCGGTGATCTGGATCTTGTAGACCAGGAACCCGTGTTCGGTGATAACGCCCTCGTCGCCGGGCGAAAGGTATGTCTGGCAGAGCAGGCCGAGCAATTCGTCCGAACCGTTGCCGCACAGGATGTTTGCCGGATTGAGCCCATGCACGGCGCCGATCGCCTCGCGCAGCGCCCGCGCCTGACCGTCGGGGTAGCGCTCCAGATTGAAGGCGGCCGCCTGGAAGGCTTCGATCGCGCTCGGGCTCGCGCCGAGCGGCGTCTCGTTGGAGGAAAGCTTGTGAACCTTGGCGACGCCGGGGGCATGCTCCTTGCCGGGCACATAGGCGGCAATATCCAGTATGCCGGGACGCGGCTGCGGGCTCTTGGAGGCAAGGCTCATGGGGTCAGCTTTCAAGGCAGGAAAGAAGGCCAAGCCAATACCGGCGCAATCGGGATTTGTCGAGGGTCGGCAGGCCCTGTGAGGGCAGCGATCACGACTGAGCGCGAGGCCGGTCCCGGGTGCTTGGGATACCCTGCGGGGCCAGCACCGGCACGAACACGCGGCGTGATGCGCGCGCAGCGACCGGCAGGCCCTGATAGAGCCGTTTCTGTGCCTCGACCACGATCACCCCTGAGAAGACAGGCCACAGCGACCGACCGAGCCGCTCGAAGCCGCGGCGCAAGCGCAGGATCATCTTCAGCTTCGATGGCGGGAAGAACAGCGCCTCCGCCGAGGCGCCGGGCGTAAAGTTCGTCTCACGCAGTAGCGCCGTCAGCTGGCTGCGCGAATAGGGCCGGCCGGAGCCGAAGGGCGTATGCTCCATGCGCGCCCAGACGCCGCGACGGTTGGGCACGACGATGACGAGCCGCCCACCCGGCGCCAGCACCCGCCAGATCTCCTTCATCGTCTCGCGCGGGCTTTCGGCAAATTCCAGCGAATGCACCATCAGCACCCGGTCAATCGACGAATCGGGCAGCGGCAGCTCTTCGTCGAACACCAGCGCCGTCGAAGACAGCTCGGCAACCGGCCAGTTCACCGCGCCCTGCCCCGCCGGCATGAAGGCGAAGGTACGCTCCGTGTCCTTCCGGAAGCGCTCGAGATAAGGCACGGCATAGCCGAGGCCGACGAGCCGCTCCTCCGGCAGCCGCGCCCAGACGGACGACAGCGCCATGGTCACGGACTGTTCCGCCATGCGGCCCAGTTCGGAGTGGTAGAATTCGCGGAGGTCGACGATATCGGTGTGCATGCGCAACATGTTAGCCTTGAAGCGGTAGACTTCAAGGCAAGCCTCGCTACATTCGACGGCAGTCCCAGCTGCGCCGCGCTCTTGAGAGCGTCAAAGCGCGCGGCCGCGTTAAACGCGCCGGATGATTTTCGTCGATCCGATCGAACATCATGCGGCGGAAACCCGATCGGAAGATTTGCCATGGCCGCACTCGAACTCGACCTCTTTCTTTGCCGTACCGACAATTTCGGCGTTCTGGTGCATGACCTCGCAAGCGGCGCCACTGCGTCGATCGATGCGCCTGAGGAGCAGCCGATCCTGGAGGCGCTGGAGCGACGGGGCTGGACGCTCACCCACATCCTCACCACGCACCACCATGGCGACCATGTAGCGGCCAACGTGGCGCTCAAGGAGCGTTTCGGCGCCACCATCATCGGCCCGGCGGCAGAAGCGTCCAGTATCCCCGGCATCGATAAAAGCGTGCGCCACGGCGAGCGCTTCGACTTTGCCGGCCACCCGGTCGACGTCATCGAGACGCCTGGCCACACCGCTGGCCATATCTGTTTCCACCTCCCCGAGGACAAGCTGCTCTTTGCCGCCGACACGCTGTTTGCGCTCGGTTGCGGCCGCCTGTTCGAGGGAACGCCGGAGACGATGTGGCAATCGCTCAGCCGCCTTCTCGCCCTGCCCGACGACACAACCGTCTATTTCGGCCACGAATACACATTGTCGAACGCCCATTTCGCCGTGACCATCGATCCCGATAATGCCGAACTGAAGGCGCGTGCCGCCGAAATCGAGGAAACACGTTGCGATGGCGGCTTTACCGCGCCGACGACCATCGGCCTTGAAAAGCGCACCAACCCGTTCCTGCGCGCCGCAGACCCGAAGATCCGTGCCCGTCTCGGCATGGAAGGCGCTGCCGACGCGGCTGTCTTTGCCGAGATCCGCAAGCGCAAGGATAACTTCTGATGACGGCCGACAACGAGCTGACACCTGCCGCCATCATCGAGATCCTCGGGCTGACCCGCCATCCCGAGGGCGGCTGGTATGTTCAGACCTTCCGAGACGGCAATGGCGGGCCGCGTGGCCACTCGACGGCGATCTACTACCTGTTGGAGCGCGGCGAACGCTCGCACTGGCATCGGGTGCGCGATGCAGCCGAGATCTGGCATCACTATGCTGGTGCGCCGCTGGAGCTCAGCATCGCAGCCGACGGCGCGCCGGCAACGGTGCTGCGCCTCGGTCCCGGCATTCTGGACGGCGAGCGCCCACAGGGGCTGGTGCCGCCCAACTGGTGGCAATCGGCCGTCTCGCTCGGCGACTGGACGTTGGTCGGCTGCACCGTGGCGCCGGGCTTCGATTTCTCGGTCTTCGAGATGGCGGCCCCCGACTGGGCACCGCCTGAGACTTAAAGCGCGTCGCGATCTTTCAGATTCACTTGGCGCGCTTTAAGTTCTTGCTTTTGCGCATGTCGTTGTCGCAAAACCGCGGCACACTTTTGCGCGACATGCTTTGATCCAACGAGCCCGTTTTACTCCGCCGGCTGCGCCGCCGCTCGCCCCTTGCGAAATATCATGTCCTTGGCGGCCAGCACGGCACCACCGGTGACGAAGAGGCATGCGGCGGCAATGCGCCAAGATGGCTCGGCAACGCCGAACAGGATGAGGATCAACGTCGACAGAACCGGTGCTGCGTAGCTGGCAACGCCGAGCAGTTGGATATTGCCGTTCTTGACGCCGAAGTCCCAGGCATAAAAGGCAGCCCCCACCGGCAGCAGCCCGAGACCGGCAACCGCCAGCCACTCGAATGTCGTTGCCGGCCACACCGTCGTCTCCAGGCCGAGATGACACAGGAACGAGAGCAGCGACGTCGCCAGGCAAAAGCCGGTGACGACGTCGGTCGAGACCGCTTCGAAGCGGCGCGTCAGAAGCGAATAGCCTGACCACGTGAAGGCGCACAGCAACGCGGCGCCGTAGCCCATGAGATAGGCGTCGTCAAAGGCGATGCCGTTGCGGGCGATGATCATGATCGTACCCATCAGGCCCGAACACGCGCCAGCGACATGATACCAGCGCAGCCGCTCGCCCGGCAGAAGAGCTGAGCCGACAACGATCAATAGCGGCCAGAGATAGGCAATCAGGCCCGCCTCGACGGCCGGTGCGTTGCGAAGCGCGGTAAAGTAGAGAAAATGATAGCCGAAAAGACCGGCGATGCCGGTGATCCACACCTTGGCCGGCTGCTTCAGCAGCGCAAGGCGCTCTGGCTTCAGCGCGAGAACGATCAAACCCGGAATGCTGCCGATAAGGAAACAGATCGCCGACAACTGGAACGGCGGCATCTTGCCGGACGCTGCGGTAAACAGCGCCAGAAGCGACCACATCAAAATCGCGGTCGCACCGATCAACGTCGCCTTGAATTTCATGTCTTATCCCCTGTGCGGCTCCTTGGCGAAAGCCGGCGCGGATAAAATCACGACTCGCCGAAAAATGTTAGTGCCCGGTCGCCACCGACTGGTGGTTTCAACCGCCGAATCGCGTGGCCGAAACCGTCACCGGACCAAGCTTGGTCGGTATGCGAACATAGACCGGCGCATAGACATCGACGGCGTCCGACTTGGCAAACCAGATTTCCATGGTCTGCAGACGCTTGAGATACTCGACGTCCTCGCGCCCCTTCTTGTAGCCCGCCCTTGGAACGAAGCGGATGCCGCAGACGATCGCCTCGCCGTCGAAGCCCTTGGTCTTGAACGGCCTGGTTCCTTTCGCCGACAGCTTGATGTCGAGACGCGATTCGCCATCGAAGATCGGCAGCGTGTTGGGGCAGACGCGGGCCTTACCCGGAATGATCAGGCCGGACAGCGGGTCGAGCACGTTGCGCATGTCGCGAGAGGTCACCGGCACCCAGTTCTTCGGTAGCGGCGTGCGCTTCGGTGTCATGCTGGCATGCACGACGTTGCCGTTGGCATAGGTGACATTGATCGCCCGGCCCTTCTTGCCGCTGCGATAGGACATCGAATATTCGTTTGCGCGCAGATGGTCGCGGCCGATGACGCCCGAAACACGGGTCTGGCCCGATGTCCGACTGAAGATGTCGACGAGACCGGCCGAATGCAGTGTTCCTGAAATGGTGTAGCGATTCTTTTCAAGGGCCGTATGGAATGACGCTCTCGCAAGCGGCAATCCGGCAAGCGAAATGCTGTAATCGGTCTGATGCTCGATGTCCGCAGCAAGCGATGCTGTGGAAAACAATGCCGCCGACAAAAGCGCTACCGCGCGAGAACCGATGCGCAACTTCATACCCTAAGAGATCCATCACTCAAATGTCGTCGCAATGCCTTGGAATGCAGGTCGTTTGCGGCTTTTCTACGCCTTTTCCGGGAGATCCGGCCGCCGGGGCCAAAGCCGCGCCAAGGACTTCTGCTGCATCCACAGGACAACAGATAGCGCATCACGAATGGGCTTGGAATGGCCATCGCGAAGCATTAGTGTGGCCGCTATCAAGCCTGCCTGATGCAGAAACAGCCGCAAGAAACCGCGGTTTTCCGAGAATGCAAGAGGTTTGGCTTGACGGGCGGGCTGTCTCTGACTATAGAACCGCAACTTTCCAATAATGGCCAACAGGAACGCGGCCTGGGCTCTGGGCCCGCTACCGCATCGTCCGGCGGCGATAAAGAGAATAGGTGTACCATGTCCCGTAGTTGCGAATTGACCGGCAAGGGCGTCCAGTCGGGCAACAATGTCAGCCACGCCAACAACAAGACCAAGCGCAAGTTCCTTCCGAACCTGTGCAACGTCACGCTGATTTCCGATGCTCTCGGCCAGCGCTTCCGTCTGCGCGTTTCCGCAGCCGCTCTTCGCTCGGTTGAACACCGTGGCGGCCTCGACGCTTTCCTCGTGAAGGCTGACGAGAACGAGCTGAGCATGCGCGCTCGCCTGCTGCGCCGTCAGATCGTCAAGAAGAACGCTGAAGCTGCCGCCGCTTAATCGGCGTTAGCGTCTGTCTTCGACACGACTTTAAAAAGGCTTGCGGGTTTATCCGGCAAGCCTTTTTCTCGTGTGTAATTTGCAGATTTCATCGGCCAGGCGTCCAGCCCTGGCTTCCGCGCAACTGGTGGCATCTCCCAGGATAAAAAAATGCTTATCAACCGCACGTTCTTTGTCTACGTCGCACTCATGACCCTGGTGGTCGTTGCGTCGAACTTCCTCGTTCAGTACCCGCTGCCAGGCTCGATCGCCGGCATGCAGCTCGGCGATCTCCTGACCTGGGGCGCCTTCAGCTATCCCTTCGCCTTCCTCGTCACCGACCTGACCAACCGCCATTTCGGCCCGCGCATTGCGCGTCGTGTCGTCGTCGTCGGCTTCCTCGTGGCGATCGTCCTTTCCTTCTTCGCCGCCACGCCGCGCATCGCGATTGCCTCCGGCTCCGCTTTCCTGTTCGGCCAGCTGCTGGATATCTCGGTGTTCAACCGGCTCCGCCGCCAGAGCTGGTGGCAGGCGCCGCTGGCGGGCTCGCTGATCGGTTCGGCGCTCGACACGGCGATGTTCTTCTCCTTCGCCTTCGCGCCGTTCTTCGTGTTCTTCGGACCGAACGACAGCTTTGCCTTGGAGACGGCGCCCCTGCTCGGCATTCTTGCCACAGAGGCCCCGCGCTGGATCTCCTGGGCGCTCGGCGACCTCTCGGTGAAGATCCTCTGCGGCATCGTGATGTTGCTGCCCTATGGCGCGCTAATGAGCGTGATCAAGCCCATGCCTGCGGGCAAGGCCGCGGCCTGATCCATCTCAGACAGCTGAATTGACGACGGGGCCGATTGGCCCCGTTTTCATTTGATCAGCCGGAATTCCAGCATGAGATTGCGCTCGAGGATCGAGTGGTTGTCGTCGGAAACGACGATGACCCTGATATCACCGTCAGGGCCAGCGACCACGTCGAGGCCCTCCATATTATCGATCTGATAGCCCATGTCGGCTTCGAGAATGACGTCGCCGTCGACCACGGCGCCTGGCCGGATGGTGGCACCGGGAATGCGGCGGATGCGCATGCCGAGCCCGGAGGCGAAGTTGAACCGCCGCTCCAGGAGCAGGAGATCGCCATCGGGCAGGAAAGCGCCGTCGGTGACGGCGTAGGGCTCGGTGCGAACAACTGCGAAGGCGCCCTTCATCGGCCCGTCGAGAATGCCGGCCAGCAGATTGTCCGCCTTGTCGACGCTGCGCTCCGACACCGTGACGGCAGCGCCGCCGAGCGGACTGTCAGCCGGTGAAACGGCCACGGTTTCGAGCCCGCCATTGCTGCGCAGTTCGGTTGCCGGAAACAGCAACGGCACGCTGCCGACTGGCCCCGAAACGGAAAACCCGGGGTCCGGGTAGATATCGATGCGGTGGGACTGCTCGTAGCTGACGATCACTTCGCCTTCGCGTAGCGCCAGACCCTCCGAATCCACCTTCCACTTTTCCAGCCCGACCGCGCCGCTCCTGTCGGCCATCGGCGTCGCCGTCAGGTCCGTCAGGCCGGAAAGCTTGCCGGCGGCGTCGCGGGTCACGGCCCCTTCGAGCCAATGACCAGTATCCATGACTGCAACAAAAGAGGCTCCATCCGGACGGAAGCGGATCGCCGAGACGGCGCCGAACAGCGCATTGGACGACGTCATCTCCAGGCCGCCGATGAACTCCAGCTGGCCAAACCGCGTCTGGCTGGAACCAACCTTGAAAGCATCGATCTGCCGACTGCGGATCGGCAGCGTCTCGCTGTCGCTGGCAGCCATAGCCGGACAGGCCGACGCCAGCAGGCAAAGAACGAGGAGGCCGCGACCAAGCATATGGGGGAGTTCCTTCGGCGGGCAGGAAAGGCAGGGAGGGAACGACAAGCGTGCCGCCGTCTTCTGGGATGAACGGGGCGGCTACAAGTCGCCCCGGTTTCGTAAGCGATTATCCTGCGCGGCGAGCTCGCCCGGGACGGCGGCGCATGCTTTCGTCTTCGAACAGATCGGCAAGCTGCTCGGTCATCGCACCGGCCAGCTCGTCGGCATCGACGATCGTCACGGCCCGGCGATAGTAGCGCGTCACGTCGTGACCGATGCCGATCGCCAGGAGTTCGACCGGCGAGCGCGTCTCGATCTGCTCGATGACGGCGCGCAGATGCCGCTCGAGATAGTTGCCCGGGTTGACCGACAGCGTCGAGTCGTCGACCGGCGCGCCATCCGAAATCATCATCAGGATGCGGCGTTGTTCGCGCCGCGCCATCAGCCGCTCATGCGCCCAGATCAGCGCCTCGCCGTCGATGTTCTCCTTGAGCAGTCCCTCGCGCATCATCAGCCCGAGATTGCGGCGCGCACGCCGCCATGGCGCATCGGCCGACTTGTAGATGATGTGGCGCAGGTCGTTGAGGCGGCCCGGCGATTGCGGCTTGCCGCCAGCAAGCCACTTCTCGCGCGATTGCCCACCCTTCCACGCCTTGGTGGTAAAGCCGAGGATCTCGACCTTGACGCCGCAACGCTCGAGCGTGCGCGCCAGAATGTCGGCGCAGGTCGCCGCAACCGTGATCGGCCGGCCCCGCATGGATCCGGAATTGTCGATCAGGAGGGTCACGACCGTATCGCGGAAATTGGTGTCCTTCTCGCGCTTGAACGACAGCGGCTGCATCGGGTCGATGACGATGCGCTGCAGGCGGGCGCTGTCGAGATAGCCCTCCTCCAGGTCGAACTCCCACGAGCGGTTCTGCTGTGCCATCAGGCGGCGTTGCAGGCGGTTGGCAAGCCGGCCGACCGCGCCCTGGAGGTGGGAGAGCTGCTTGTCGAGGAAGGCGCGCAGGCGGTCGAGTTCCGCTTCGTCGCACAGCTCTTCGGAAGCGATGGTCTCGTCGAACTCGCGGGTGAAGACGGTGTAGTCCACTTTTTCGTTGAAGTCGGCAAAGGGCTGGTTCGGGCGCTTGACCTCGCCTGGTGTCTCGCTGTCCTCGTCGCCCTCGTCCTGCAGGTCGTCGTCGGAAATCTCCGCGCCGTCCATCTCGCCTTCTTCCATCTGCTCTTCGGCAGCCTGGTTCTCGTCGGCAGGAGCGGCGTCGTCGCCGGCTTCCTCGTCGCTGGCGTTCTCGTCCTGCTCCTGGCTGCGCGGCTGATCCTCGTCGGTCTCGCTTTCCTGCTCGTCCGGCTCGATGTCATCGTCACCGTATTTCTCGGCCACATCCATCGATGTCAGCATGTCGCGCACGACACGGGCGAAGGCCTGCTGGTCGTTGAGCGTCGACGACAGGTTCTTGATGTCTCCGGCGGCCTTCTCCTCGATGAAGTCGCGCCAGAGATCGAGCACCTTGCCGGCGGATGCCGGCGGCTTCTCACCGGTCAGCTTTTCACGCACCAGAAGCGCAACGGCCTCGCCGAGCGGTGCATCCGCCTGCTTGCTGATCGCGCCGAAATTGGCCTTGGAATATTTCTCTTCGAGCATCGAGCTCAGGTTCTTGGCAACACCTTCCATGCGCAGCGAGCCGATCGCCTCGACACGCGCCTGCTCGACAGCGTCGAAGATCACCCGCGCATCGGCACCCTGCGGCGACATCGTCGCGTGGATGCGCGCATCATGACAGGCCTTCCGCAGCGCCATGCTGTCGCCAAGCCCTCGCGTCACGGCGAGTTCCTGCCGCGTCGGACGCTTCGATATTTCAGGCAGGCGGATGCGCTCACCGGTGATCCCCGGCCGCTCGTTGGCGAAGGCCACCTCCACCTCGGCATCGCCAGCAATCGATCGGATGCAGCCGGAAAGCGCCCGCTTGAACGGTTCGGCGGCATTTTCACGCGTGGTCGGCTTTGCCTTGGAGTTCGAGCTCACGACAGTTCCTTCTTCAGCCAGAGGCGATGATACCCCGGCGGGATATCATCGAGTTTGCCACAAAGTCACAGGTCGCCTTCCCTGGGGGAAGGCGACCCATGGATCAGGCGGTGGCTTCAAGCACGATGTTGGCGGCGCTCTCCTTGAGCTCGACGCCGAAAGCGCGCTGGTAATGCTCGGCGACCAGCGCCCGCTCCAGCTCGTCGCACTTGTTGAGGAAGGTTACGCGGAAGGCGAAGGCGATATCGCCGAAGATGTAAGCGTTCTCGGCCCAGGTAATGACCGTACGCGGGCTCATGACCGTCGAAAGGTCGCCGTTGATGAAGGCGGCGCGGGTAAGATCCGCGACGCGCACCATCTTGGAAACGGTCTCGCGGCCCTTGTCGGCCGTAAAGCCCTTGACCTTGGCAGCGACGATGTCGACTTCCTTGTCATGCGGCAGGTAGTTGAGCGTCGTGACGATCGACCAGCGGTCCATCTGCGCCTGGTTGATCTGCTGCGTGCCGTGGTAGAGGCCGGTGGTGTCGCCGAGGCCGACCGTGTTGGCGGTCGCAAACAGGCGGAACGCCGGGTGCGGGCGAATGACGCGGCTCTGGTCGAGCAGCGTCAGGCGGCCGGAGGATTCCAGCACGCGCTGGATGACGAACATCACGTCCGGACGGCCGGCGTCGTACTCGTCGAAGACGAGCGCGACATTGTGCTGGTAGGCCCAGGGCAGAATGCCGTCCTTGAACTCGGTGACCTGCATGCCGTCCTTGACGACGATCGCGTCCTTGCCGACAAGGTCGATACGGCTGACATGGCTGTCGAGGTTGACGCGCACGCACGGCCAGTTGAGGCGCGCTGCGACCTGCTCGATGTGGGTGGATTTACCGGTACCGTGATAGCCCGAGACCATCACGCGTCGGTTATGGGCAAAGCCTGCAAGAATGGCGAGCGTGGTTTCGCGGTCGAAGAGGTAGTCAGGGTCAAGGTCCGGCACATAGGCGTCAGCCTTCGAATAGGCGGGAACGCGCAAATCCGTATCAATGCCAAAAACCTCCCGAACCGAGACGGTCGTGTCGGGGAGGTTGGAAATGTCGAGGTCAATCTTGCTCATCATGTCTCCAGAGCGGCCACCGGCGGCACCCGCGCATTCGCCTGCAAAAGTGCTTCTGTAATAATCCGCGTTGTTAGCAGAAACCAGCCTGTTTTAACAATTGGTAGGCCTGAATTACTGCACGAAAACGCTCCTCGGATCCCCTGTCTCCGCCATTGGCATCAGGGTGATGTTTCTTGACCAGCTCCTTGTACGCCGCCTTGATATCGCTGGCGGTCGCCGACGCGCCAAGGCCGAGCGTTTCATAGGCCTTGGCTTCGAGCGTTTTCAGCTTGCGCTGGCGCGGCTCTGGACGACCGGCACGCGCCTTTGCCTCGCTGACGAAGCCGAAGGGATCGCGCATGCGCGCCTGCGCCCCGGCGGAGCCCGAACGGGTCTGCGACTGGGTCGGACCATTCTTGGCGTTCTTGTTGACGCCGACGGTCCAGGTCGGGCGATGTCCCGTTATCGCTTCCTTCTGGTAGCGCGCGACCTCGCTATCGGAGAGACCGGAGAAAAAATTGTAACCCTTGTTGTATTCCTTCACATGCTCGAAGCAGAACATGAAGTATTGCCCCTCGGCGTTGCGGCCGACGGGTGCACGATGAACGCCGTTCTTGTCGCAGCCGTCCCATTGACAGGTGGGGGCGGAAGGCTCAGCGCGCGGCTCGACCTTGCGCCGTGTCCGAATGCGATCGAAGTATTTTGAATCGAGTCTCATGGCGCTCATTATGGGGCTTGGCCGGAGCCACAACAAGAATTGACAAACCGGAATGTTGCTGGCTTTGTGCGGGCCTTTTGCGCCGCCGAGGCAGCATCGCCGGACCCGCACGAAACAAGGGCGTCCAGCAACCAAGGAAATGGGACGGAAGAATGTCGCTCAGGGATACGATCGAACAGAAACTGACCGAAGCCTTCCATCCCGAACGGCTGGCAGTGATCAACGAGAGCCACCTGCATGCCGGCCATCAACCGGACTTCGACGGCGGCGGTGAAACCCATATGCGCGTCCGCATCGTTGCCGACGCCTTTGCCGGCATGAGCCGCGTGGCGCGCCACCGCGCCATAAACGACCTCCTGAAGCCCGAACTTGACGCCGGCCTGCATGCGCTGGCGGTAGAGCCGGCAGCGCCGGGCGAGCCGACGCGCTGGTAGATCAGGCGATCGGCGTCTGGTCGTCAGCCGGGCGGATCCTCAGTTTCGTGATCCGGTTCTTCACCCGCTTCATCACGATGAAGCGCTTGCCGTGGAAGGTGAAGGCCTGGCGTTCCTCCGGAATGCTCTTCGATTCGTGGATCACCAGACCTGCAACCGTCGTCGCTTCCTCGTCCGGCAGCGACCAGTCGAGCGCGCGGTTGAGATCACGTATCGGCACCGAGCCATCGACCACGATCGAGCCGTCCGCCTCCTGGCGAACGCCCTGGATGTCGAGGTCGTGCTCATCGGCGATATCGCCGACGATCTCCTCCAGAATGTCCTCGAGCGTTACCAGTCCCTGAACCTGGCCATATTCGTCAACGACGATGGCAAGGTGCAGCTTGCGACGCAGGAAGGCGTTGAGCTGATCCTTGAGATTGGTCGTGTCGGGAACAAACCACGGCTTTTGTGCGATCTTGACGATATCGAGATTTTCCGGCTGGACATCCGGTTCGGCAAGCGCGCGCAGAAGATCCTTGGAATGCACCACCCCGATGATGTTGTCGGCAGCACCGCGCCACAGCGGCAGCCGCGTGAACGGGCTCTGCAGGATCTCGCGCACACAGATCTCCGGCGGATCGTCGGCATTGATCGCCCGCATGTTGGTGCGGTGGATCATGATGTCGGAGATTTCGAGTTCGCCGAGATCGAGCACGCCGCCAAGACGATCCCTATCGGCCTTGATCACCGACCCCTCACGATGCAGCAAGTCGACCGCGCCACGCAACTCGTCATGCGCCGATAGCATCGACATCTCGGACGAAAGGTTGACGCCGAAAAGCGAAAGGATGCGGCGCACGATGCCGTTGACGAGGCTCGAAATCGGGCCGGCCACGGCAACGAACAGCCGAACCGGAGCAGCCACGGCGAGCGCGAAGCGGTCCGGCGAGGCGATCGCCCAGCTCTTCGGCAGCACTTCGGAAAAGATCACCAGCAGCACCGTCATGACGACGGTGGCGATCGCCACGCCCGAATTGCCGAACAGGCCGATCAGCAGGCTCGTCGTCAGCGACGAGGCGAGAATGTTGACGAGATTGTTGCCGATCAACAGAGCGCCGATCAGCCGGTCGCGCCGCTCGATCAGCCGGTTGACGATACCAGCCCGCTCATCCCCATTGTTTTCGAGCGAATGCATGCGCGAGCGCGAGGCAGCCGTCAACGCTGTTTCGGAGCCGGAAAAGAAGGCGGAAAACAACAAGAGACAGAAGACCGCGGCAATCGACAGCCAGTATTCGCCAAGAAACGCCAGGAAGGCTTCGCCAGTCATTGCGGACGCTTTTCCCGAAGGAAGCTCAGGACCTCGGAGGCCGGCACGTCGTCGGCGACGAAGGACTGGCCGATGCCGCGGGTCAGGATGAACGTCAGCTTGCCGCCCTTGACCTTCTTGTCCTGGGCAATCGCGTCCATCAGCTTTTCGGCCGGCGGCAGGCTGCCCGGGATTTCGTCCATGCGCGTCGGCAAGCCGACGGCGCGCAAATGCGCTTCCACACGGGTCGCATCGTCGGCGCTCGCAAGGTTCATGCGCGTCGAAAACTGATGCGCCAGCACCATGCCGATCGAAACGCCTTCGCCATGCACCAGACGGGCGCTGTCGTACTCGGTGGCAGCCTCGAGCGCGTGGCCAAAGGTGTGCCCGAGATTGAGCAGCGCGCGCAGGCCGTTTTCGCGCTCGTCCGCCGCCACGACATCGGCCTTGGCCTGGCAGCTGACGGCAATCGCCTCGATGCGAGCCGCACCGCCGGAAAACACCGCCTGCCAGTTTTTTTCCAGCCAGGTGAAGAAGTCCGGCTTGTCGATCAGCCCGTATTTCGCGACTTCGGCGTAGCCGGCGCGGAACTCGCGCTCACTCAGCGTGTCGAGCACATCTGTGTCGGCCAGCACCAGATCCGGTTGATGGAAGACGCCGATCAGGTTCTTGCCGTGCGGCGAATTGATGCCGGTCTTGCCGCCAACCGAGGAATCCACCTGCGCCAGCAATGATGTCGGGATCTGGATGAAACGCGAGCCGCGACGCACGATGCCGGCCGCAAAGCCGGTGAGGTCGCCGATGACGCCGCCGCCAAGGGCGATCACCGCGTCGTTGCGCTCGATCCGGGCGCCGAGGATGGCCTCGCAGGCAGGAATGAGATGCTCGAAGCTCTTGGTCTTTTCGCCGGCGGGCAACACCAGCGACACGGCCTCGATATCGCTCTGCTTGAGGCTCGCCATCAGCGGCTCGAGATAGCGCGGACCGACATTTTCGTCGGTGATAACGGCGACCTTGCGCCCCTTGAGGCGCGACGCAATCTCGTTGCCGGCAGCCGCGATCAGCCCCGGGCCAATCAGGATGTCATAGGAACGATCGCCGAGATCGACACGCACCTTGCGTTCGGCAGCAGGCATCACATGGTTATTCATCGTTGGGCACTTTCCGGAAATCTATGACGGCGGTGAGAACATCCTCCACCATCGTCTCCTTGTTCACATCGCGCGACATCACCGTCAGATCGGCTTCGGCATAGATCGGATAGCGAGCGCGCATCAGGTTTTCGAGCGTCTGTTTGGGGTTCTCGGTCTTCAAGAGCGGTCGGGTGTCGCGCTTGTTGACCCGCTCCCACAGCACGTCGAGTTCCGCATTGAGCCAGATCGTCAGGCCGCCGCGCTTGATCTGGCGCCGTGATCGCTCGTTGATATAGGCGCCGCCGCCGGTCGAAACGACGCGAGGTCCGGTGCGCAGCAGGCGCTTCAAAACGCGCGTTTCCAGCGCCCTGAACTCGTCCTCGCCATAACGGGCAAAGAGATCGCTGATCGTCATGCGTGAGACGCGCTCGATCTCGTGGTCGGAATCGACGAAGGGTATGCCGAGCGCCTGCGCCGTCAGCCGACCGATCGCCGATTTTCCGGCACCCATCAGGCCGATGAAAACGAGATTGCGTTTACCGAGTGCAAGCTTCGCCCGTTCGGCAAGCGTCGCGGAAACCGGTTCGATCACGTCGTTCATTGGACTTCTTGTTCCCCATTCCCTTCCGGTATCGACAAATCGGGGTGGAGCGTCAAGCCGTCGCGGCCCTCCGTGCAAGCTTCTTGAACTTGGCGAAAGGGGCGTTCATATAGATTGGGCATCCGCCAACGGGCCACGTGTCCATCCAGACGCGCCACAGGCTGCCGCAGCACATTCAACGGCTGCATGATTTTATACCTGGATTCGCTCCGGTTTAAGCAACCATGCAGAGGAGACTGAAATGCCCACCCTCTTCCGGTTCCTGTTCTTCTGCGGCGTCATCGCCGGGCTGGTCTATGGCACGATGATCGCGCTCGTCACCTTCGTCGAGCCGGTCGAGCGGAATGTGACCGTGAAGATTCCCTCCGAGCGGGTCAACAAGACACAATGAGCGACCTTTCCGCGGCACATGTCGAGGCCTTCCTCGAAATGATGAGCGCCGAACGCGGCGCCGCCGTCAACACGCTGCAATCCTACGAGCGCGACCTGGAAGACGCGTTGTCCCACATGCGCAGTCGAGGAACGGGCCTGACGGGTGCGGTGACCGACGATCTCCGGCATTATCTCGCCCATCTCGCAGGCCAGGGTTTCAAGCCCTCGTCACAGGCCCGCCGGCTGTCGGCGCTTCGGCAGTTCTACAAATTCCTCTATGCCGAAGGTCTGCGCGGCGACGACCCGACCGGCATTCTCGATGCGCCGAAGAAAGGCAGAAGCCTGCCGAAGACGCTGAGCATTGACGACGTATCGCGACTGATTGGTCAGGCAGAGAGCGAAGCCGCGGCAACGACGGGCGGTCCGGAGCGGCTGTCCAGGCTGCGCATGCATGCGTTGATGGAACTCCTCTACGCCACCGGCATGCGCGTCAGCGAATTGGTGTCGCTGCCTGCAAGCGTGCTTGCCCAGGACGGGCGTTTTCTCGTCATCCGCGGCAAAGGCAATAAGGAGCGGCTTGTGCCCTTGTCGCAGGCAGCAATCCGCGCGATGCGCACGTACGGTTCGGCTCTGGCTGAAGAGTTTGCGAAAGCGGACAAGGGCGAGCGCGAAAGCCCGTGGCTGTTTCCGTCCTCAGCAAAGGCAGGGTTTCTTCCCCGCCAGGTCTTTGCCCGGGACCTGAAATCGCTGGCATCGCGCGCCGGCATCCGCGTGGCGACGATCTCGCCGCATGTGCTGCGCCATGCCTTCGCCAGCCACCTGCTTGCCAACGGCGCCGACCTTCGTGCCGTGCAGGAACTGTTGGGTCATTCGGACATTTCCACGACACAAATCTATACACATGTTCTGGAAGAACGGCTGCACGACCTCGTGCAAAACCATCACCCTCTTGCCAAACAGGCGAAAAAACAGGATTAGGACCGCCGGGCAGGCTGGTTTCGGCCGGCAGATCCTTGTCGCAAAACGATCGGAAACGCATCTCATGCACAACTATCTCGATTTCGAAAAACCAATCTCCGACCTCGAAGGCAAGATTCTCGAACTGAAGAAGCTCGCCGGCGAAGACGAGAGTGTGAACACTTCGGATGAGGTCGAACGGCTCGAGACACGGGTCCGCGATGCGATGGCCGAGATCTATTCGAAGCTGACGCCGTGGCAGAAGACCCAGGTCGCCCGCCACCCCTCGCGCCCGCATTTCCTCGATTATTCGGCAGAGCTCTTCACCGAGTTCACACCGCTTGCCGGCGACCGCAACTATGGCAACGACGAGGCCATCCAGGCCGGGCTTGCGCGCTTTCGCGGCATGCCGGTCGCCGTCCTCGGCCAGGAAAAGGGCAGCGATACTAAGTCGCGCATCAAGCACAATTTCGGCAGCCCGCGCCCTGAAGGCTACCGCAAGGCGATCCGCATCATGGAAATGGCCGACCGCTTCAGCCTGCCGCTGATCACGCTGATCGACACCGCCGGTGCCTATCCCGGCGTCGGCGCGGAAGAACGCGGCCAGGCGGAAGCCATCGCCCGTTCGACGGAAATGTGCCTGAACGTGCGCGTCCCGATCGTCACCGTCGTCATCGGCGAAGGCGGCTCCGGCGGTGCGATCGCGATCGCCACCGGCAACCGCGTCTATATGCTCGAGCATGCCATCTATAGCGTCATCTCGCCGGAAGGGGCCGCCTCGATCCTCTGGCGCGATTCGACCCGCGCCAAGGAAGCTGCCAGCAACATGAAGATCACCTCTGAAGATCTGAAGGCGCTGGGTGTGATCGACGGCATCATTCCCGAGCCCGTCGGCGGCGCGCACCGCGATCCGCAGTCGGTCATCGCCCGCACCGGAACGGTGATCGCCGATGCGCTGAAGGAACTGTCCGGACGCAATGGCGACGAACTGCGCACAGATCGCCGACAAAAGTACCTCAATATCGGCCGGAACCTCTGATTCCCGGCGATTGTTCGCCAGAGAATTCGCAACCGCAAATCGGACTGTGGCCAAACCTTGGCCATATTCGTGGCGTCATGAACAACTGTCTGTGCAGGGCGCCCTGCAAGGTTAAGAATTCGTGAAGTATAATGGCTTACTGATTCCCTAAGAGCCCTCCCCGTCGGACGCGGCTCGCACTGACGAGTTTTGGTTTGAACGGGCTTTCGCTGATGCGCTTGAGAAACCTTGTAGCCACCGCCACTGTTGCCGCTCTGCTTGCGGGCTGCACCAACGATGCCCTGGATACGGCGACGGTCGATCTTTCGACCGTCAAGAACAAGACCGAGTACCAGCTTTCCAGCAAGATGGCCGCCAAGATGAGCGAGCTCGGGATGCAAAAGACAGCCCCGATCGCGCTGCGCATCTTCAAGGAAGAAGGCACGCTCGAAGTCTGGAAGGCCAATACCTCCAACCGCTTCCAGTTGCTGAAGAGCTACAAGATCTGTGCCTGGTCGGGCAAGCTCGGCCCGAAGGTAAAGGAAGGCGATCGTCAGGCCCCGGAAGGCTTCTATCCGCTGTTCCCGCAGCAGCTGAACCCCAATTCGAAGTACTACCTGGCGATCAACACCGGCTACCCCAACACCTATGACCGCGCCAACGGCCGGCAGGGTACGCATCTGATGATCCATGGCGCCTGTTCGTCGTCCGGCTGCTACTCGATGACCGACGAGCAGATGATCGAGATTTTCGCGATGGCGCGCGACGCCTTCAAGGGCGGGCAGCAGAGTGTCCAGCTGCAGGCATTCCCCTTCCGCATGACCGCCGAGAACATGGCGCGTCATCGCAACAATCCGAACATCGAATTCTGGAACATGCTGAAGGTCGGCTACGATCAGTTCGAAGTCACTAAGCGTCCTCCGGAAATCAATGTCTGCGAGAAGAAATACGTCTTCAACCAGCAGGGCAGCGGCGCATTCAATCCGGGCGGAACATGCCCTGCCATGTCGACCCCACCCGCGCTTCAGATGGCCATGTCGACCTTCGAAAAAGGCTACAAGCTCGACTACGACAGGGCCATGAAGAAGTATGACGGCATGGTCTGGTATGAGCCGAGCGAGGCCGAGCGCAAGGCGATCGTCGCTAAGCAGCGCGCCGGCCGCGAGCTTGCCTATGCCCCGACCGGCAACTCGATCGATGCCGGCAAGCTGATGAAGGCGAGCGACCTCGAAAAGAAGCTGGCCGAACAGAGGGAAGCCGAAGAAACCAAGGTGGCTGTCGAGATCCAGAAGAAGGAACTCGAAAAAGCAACCAAGGGCGGCACCCATGTGCCGGTTCCCGCTGCCAATCCTGTCCCCCAGCCGGTGCTGCAGGCAGCCGTCGAACAGCCGGCCAAGAACTCCTTCTGGAACCTGTTCTCCAAGAGCGAACCGGCAGAACAGGCGCAGCTCACACAACCGCCCCCTGAACTGCAGGCAGCCGTGCAGCCACAGGTGCAACCTGCCGGAGCAGCGGCAAAACAGACCCGCTCAGTCGCAGCCCCGCAGAAGGCACAGCCTGAAGTGACCGCCGTGGCCGCGGCAAATGCCGAAGTCACCGTTGCGCCGACGACCGAAGCGCCGGTCGCCGTAGAAGAGCCGCCGAAGAAGCGGCCGTTCTGGAAGATCTGGGGCAATTGATGCCTGAGGAAGGAAAGACGGTCTACGACCTCAGGGGGCTTAAGTGCCCCCTTCCCGTTTTGAAGGCCCGCAAGCGCATCGCCTCCATGGCCGCAGGCGCGCTGCTCGAGATCGAAACGACCGATCCGATGGCAGTCATCGACATCCCGCATTTCTGCCGGGAAGACGGCCATAGCCTCGAGGCCGCCTCGCCTGCCGACGGCGGTCATCGCTTCCTGATCCGCAAGGGCGGCTGAAGCACCCAGCGCCTACGGCTCTCACCCAAGCCGATGGCGTCCGCACGTCAAGGAACAGGGATGAAGCCGGCTTATCGGCTTCATCCCTGCGGTCCGCGCTTTACCAAACGCCCCTCACTCCTCGCGGAAGGCTCTGAGCATCTGGTCGGAGAATGGTTTTGTGAGGTACGAGATCGCGGTTCTCTCATCGGTCTGGACGAACACTTCGACGGGCATTCCGGGCATGAGCTTGCGGCCGCCGAGCTTGTCGAGCGGTTCGGTGATCTCGACGGTTGCGAGATAGAAGGGTTGTCCGGTGTTGCGGTCGAGCGTGGTGGCGGCGGCAATGACGTCGATGCGGCCGTCAAGCTCGGGTGTCGTTCGCTGGTTGAAGA
>NZ_JBXAIA010000021.1:0-11251 GCF_058795755.1 Ensifer sp. GW823-FHT05D09
TGCATGGTCCTCCGATCTGAATATGTCTGAAAATACGCCTAAAGACTTGAAGTCACAATGCTTAGATCATGTCTTGGTTTTTGTAACTATTCTGGGTTAACTCTCGATAAGTTCTGCAATGCATAGTTCTTGGCGCTCTCAAGTGAAGGTTTCTGTTATGATTTTACAGTTTCCTTGAGCTTAGTGCTGCAATTTATTATTGCATCTCGGTTTGTAATGCGCGCTTCTTGCGAAGGCTTGATGCTTTCGTAGCCAGAGTGAGCAATCGCGCCATGCCCAACCTTCAATGAAGACCAAGCATTCAATGACGTGGACTTCTGTTTTAGCTAACTGGCGACCACTCAGATTTTCGAGTTCCAAGACCGCTTTCCCGCCAAGGCTCATGCGACCAAGCTGTGCCAGCCTGGGTCTTTCGGCGCTCGAATGACGGGCCTTGTGGCACCAGAGGGATCCAAACGTGGACCTTAGTCTCTGCAATCGCTAGACCTAAGACCCTCGCCTTCAGACGCACGAGCTTGCATAATCCGCGATAATTGGTCCGTGGAGGGCCACCAACTGTCTCGGCCATAGCTTCGACGGCGTGTTCCGCCGGCAACGCACTTCGTTTGGTGCGGCGGCGAAGCTTTGTCCAAGGTGAACGCAATCTTTGGGAGGGTGGCATGGTACAGTATATTCGCTCGGACCTGGAATTCATCCTGCAGCAAATCATAATTGCCGAGCGGAATGCTCGGGGCGAGAGCCTCACTGACATCTTGCCAAGCGCCCAGGTGCCATTCGGCCTGCGGACCGTCGACGGCTCGTTCAACAATCTGGCCCACCCCGAATTCGGGGCTGCTGACCTGGCGTTTCCGCGCCTCACCGACCCATCGTTTCGAGCCGCGGAGGCGGGCACCACCTATGCGACGCCGGGGGCGGGCGTTGTCGACTCCCAGCCACGCACGATCAGCAACCTGATCGTCGATCAGACGGACGGCAACCCGGCAGCTCAGGCCGCGGCCGCCCAGAACCCGGGGTCAAGCACCGTCATCAGCCCCGGGCTGGACGGCGTGTTCGGCACAGCCGACGACGTTCCGGTCAACTTCATCCCGAACGTCACTCCTGATGTGGGCCTGTCGGCGCCGTTCAACTCCTGGATGACCTTCTTCGGACAGTTCTTCGACCATGGCCTCGATCTGGTGACCAAGAGCCAGAGCCAGACCGAAACCGTCTTCATTCCGCTTCAGCCCGATGACCCACTGTTCAGCACGGCGCCTGGCGCCCTGAACTTCATGGTCCTGCAGCGCGCTGCGGGGGGAGAGGCCGCGACCAACACGACCTCGCCCTTCGTCGACCAGAGCCAGACCTACGCCTCAAATGCCTCGCATCAGGTCTTCCTGCGTGCCTATGAACTGAATGCCAATGGCGATCCGGTGGCGACCGGTGAATTGATCACCAACCGCAATCTCGGCGCTGATGGCCTGTTCGGCACCGGTGACGATGTGCCAATTGGTGGCATGGCGACCTGGGCCGTGGTCAAGGCACAGGCCCGCGACATCCTCGGCATTGATCTTACCGATGCCGACGTCGGCAACGTGCCGGTCCTGGCCGTGGATGCCTACGGCAATTTCATCAAGGGGCCCAATGGCTTCCCCCTGGTGATGATGCAGGACAACACCTTCACCGAGGGTAATCCGGCCGCGCCGATCAGTCTCGCAGGTGCTGCCCGCACCGGACATGCGTTCCTGAACGATATCGCGCACAATGCCGATCCGACGGGCAAGGTCGCGGATGCCGACAACGTCATCAACACCGGTCCGCTTGCCGCCGGCCAGTACGACGACGAGCTTCTCGACGCCCACTACATCGCCGGCGACGGCCGCGTGAACGAGAATATCGGCCTCACCGCCGTGCACGCCGTGTTCCATTCGGAGCACAATCGGCTGGTGCAAGAGACCAAGGACGTTGCGCTGGCGACGGGCGATGTCGCCTTCCTCAACCAATGGCTCGACACCCCGCTTGCAGCCAACACGACATTTCCGCTGACGCAGGCACAGATCGACGCACTCGATTGGAATGGCGAACGCCTGTTCCAGTCTGCGAAGTTCGGCACGGAGATGCAGTATCAGCATCTGGTGTTCGAAGAGTTCGCTCGCACGGTCCAGCCTCAGGTCGATGAATTCCTGGCGCCCAACGGCTACGATACGACGATCAATCCGGCTATCCTCGCCGAGTTCGCGCATACGGTTTACCGCTTTGGCCATTCGATGCTGGTCGAGACGGTCGACCGCTTTGACCCGAACTTCAATACCGTCGGAGGCGACCCGCAGCTCGGCCTCATCGCGGCTTTCCTCAATCCGCTTGCCTATGCCGCAAGCGGGCTTACGCCAGAACAGGCGACCGGCGCGATCGTGCGCGGCGTCACCCGCCAGGTTGGCAACGAAATCGACGAGTTCGTCACCGAAGCACTGCGCAACAACCTGCTCGGACTGCCGCTCGACCTGCCGGCGCTGAATATCGCCCGCGGCCGTGACACCGGCATTCCCTCGCTCAACAACGCGCGGACCGAATTCTTCGCGATGACCGGCGACAGCCAGCTCAAGCCCTATACCAGTTGGGCCGATTTCGCCGGTCATCTCAAGCACGCGGAATCGCTTATCAATTTCATCGCGGCCTATGGCACACATGAGTCGATCACGAGCGCGACGACGCTGGCCGACAAGCGTGCGGCCGCGACCTTGCTGGTGCTGGATGGCGTTAATGCGCCCGCAGACCGTCTCGACTTCCTGAACGCGACCGGCGAGTTTGCCGGCGGCTCGCTTGGCGGGCTCAACGACGTCGATTTCTGGATCGGCGGCCTTGCGGAAGAGAAGATGCCGTTTGGCGGCATGCTCGGCTCGACCTTCAATTTCGTCTTCGAGACCCAGCTTGAATCGCTGCAGAACGGCGACCGCTTCTACTACCTGTCGCGCACGGCCGGCATGAATTTCGCCGCCGAACTCGAGAACAACTCCTTCGCCAAGCTCGTGATGCTCAACAGCGACGCGACGCATCTGCCGAACGCGATCTTCACGACGCCGACCTTCACGCTCGAAGTCGACCCGACCCGGCAACATACAGGGCTTGGTGCCGATGGCCGCGCCGACCCGACGGGCGGCATCATGATCAACGGCGTCGAAATCCTTCCGCTCGTCATCCGTGACAATCCGGCGACGGCGGGCGCGGACACCAACTACCTCAAGTACACCGGCGAGGACCATGTCGTTCTCGGTGGCACGGCGGGCAACGACATCATCATCTCCGGCGACGGCGACGACACACTCTACGGCGACGCCGGCAACGACCGGCTGGAGGGCGGCTACGGCAACGACACGATCCTGGGCGGTGACGGAGACGACATCATCGAGGATCTCGGCGGCGACGACCGGCTCGAAGGCGGCGCCGGCAACGACGTCATCCACGCCGGCAACATGATGGTGGGCGGCGCCGGGAACCTCATTCTCGGCGGTGACGGCAAGGACTTTATCGTCACCATGGAGGACATCTCGACCACCTTCGGTGGACGTGGTGACGACTTCATCTACAGCGCCAAGACCAGCCTGCCGCCGACCGGTAACGAAGGCGACGACTGGATCGAGAAGGGCACCCAGGACGGCGCCCCTGGCGATAACTTCGCGCCCCTTTTGGCCGACAACGTCATCGGCAACGACATCTTCATCGGTGGCGGCGGCTTCGACGAGTTCATCGGCGAGGGCGGCGACGACATCTTCGTCGGCAGCGATGCCCAGGACAAGATGGATGGCATGTCCGGCTTCGACTGGGTCACCTACAGAAACGACAGGCAGGGCGTCACGGTCGACCTGACGCTGGCCGCGCTGGCCCAGCCCCATGGCGAGACGCCTGCGGCCAACACCGGCGTCGTCCAGCCCGTGGCTGCTTCCCCGGCATCGATCCTCGACCGCTTTGCCGAGGTCGAGGGCCTTTCCGGCTCGCGCTTTGCTGACATCCTGCGCGGCGACAACGTAGACGCGGTCACGATCCTCAACCATGGCGGCGCCACGGGGGGCGCATTGACCAATGTCGCCCTGATCAACGGGCTGGGTGCACTCCTGGCCCAGGCGGGCCTCTCGACCGCCGGCTTTGCCACCGGCAACATCATGCTCGGCGGCGCCGGCAGTGACCTGCTCGAGGGTCGTGGCGGCGACGATCTGATCGACGGCGACCGTTGGCTGAACGTGCGCATCAGCGTGCGTGCCAACGTCGATGGAACCGGCGCGGAAATCGCCACCTTCGACAGCATGGTGGCGCCGCAACTGCTGCAGAACATGCTGAACGGGGTCTGGAACCCCGGCCAGCTCGTGGCCGTGCGCGAGCTCAGGGACGATGACAACGCCTTCGATACGGCGATCTTCTCCGGCAACATTGCCGACTACACGGTCACGACGGTCAATGGCATCACCACCGTCACCGACAATGTCGGCACGGACGGCACCGATACCCTCGTCAATGTCGAGCGGCTGCAATTTGCCAATCAGAGCCTGACGCTTCCCAACGGCGTGGGCCTCAATGTCAACCCGACCGGCCAGCTCGCCATTCTCGACGCGACAACGAGCGCGGCCGACAATACGCCGACCTCAGGGCAGCTGCTGCGTGTCTCGATTGCGGGGGTAACCGACGCTAACACCGGTCCCGGTGCGGTCAACGGCATCATTCCCGGCTCGATATCCTATCACTGGCAGTTCGAGGCGGATCCAGGCTCAGGCATCTTCGAAGATATCATCCTGCTCCCGCTCGGGGATCTCGCTTTCCAAAGCGCCGATGGCACCACCTTCCGGGTGACCCCCGATCTCGTTGGAACGGCTCTGCGCGTGAAGGCGATCTTTACCGATGGCCATGGCGTCACCGAGACAGTGTTCTCGGCTCCGACTGTGGCGGTCGCCGCGGGAGCCCCGGTTCCCCCGCCAGTCGCGCCCATCCCGGTCGTCGATGCAACGGCGGGCGGCGAGGGCATCATGCTGGTGCGCTCGGATCTCAACTTCATCCTCGACCAGATCAAGATCGCCGAGGCGAATGCTGATGGTACGCCGCTGACCTCTCTGCTGCCAAACGCGCGTGTGCCGCTGGGCCTGCGTACCGTCGATGGTTCCGGCAACAACCTGCTCAATAACGCCCAGAGCGAGACCTTCGGCGCGGCCGACAACGTCTTCCCGCGTGTCACGACACCGGTGTTCAAGCCCGCAGAAGGGGGCACCACCTACCAGCAGACGAGCGGACTGGTGATCGACTCGCAGCCGCGCACGATCAGCAACCTGATCGTCGACCAGACCATGAACAACCCTGCCGCCATCGCAGCGGCGCTGCGCAATGCCGGATCGGAGAATATTGCGGCGGATTCCGCAGCGGTCACGGTTGCCTTCCAGGCGCTTACCCAGGCGAAAGCCGGCGGTGATCCGGCGGCGATTGCGGCGGCGCAAACCAATTTCAACACGGTTGCCGAGGGGCTCGGCCTGACGGTCGTCACCAGCCCAGGTCTCGACGGTCAGTTCGGCACGGGCGACGACAAGCAGGTCTTCGAAATCCCGAACATCGCGCCGGATGCAGGCCTGTCCGCGCCGTTCAACGCCTGGATGACCTTCTTCGGCCAGTTCTTCGACCACGGTCTCGATCTCGTGACCAAGGGCGGCTCCGGCACGGTGTTCATCCCGCTCCAGCAGGATGACCCGCTCTTTGTTCCCGGTAGCCCGACCAACTTCATGATCCTGACCCGGGCGACCAACCAGCCAGGTCCAGACGGGGTTGTCGGGACGGCCGACGACATTCACGAGCATACCAACACGACCACGCCTTTCGTCGACCAGAACCAGACCTATTCCTCGCATCCCTCGCACCAGGTCTTCCTGCGTGGCTATCAGCTCAACGCCGCCGGTGATCCGGTTGCGACGGGCCGGCTGATCACCAATCGGGACCTCGGCGCCGACGGGACGTTCGGAACCGCTGACGACACCGAAATCGGTGGAATGGCGACCTGGAAAGTGGTGAAGGCCCAAGCGCGCGACATTCTTGGCATCAACCTCACCGACGCCGATTTCGACAACGTCCCGCTGCTGGCCACCGACGCCTACGGCAATTTCATCAAGGGGCCGAATGGCTTCCCGCAGGTTGTGATGCGGGTCAACAATGGGCCGGATGGCATTGCCGGCAACGCTGACGATGTCACCACGCTTGTCGAAGGCAATCCGGCAGCTCCGATCAGCCTCGCGAACGCGGTGCGCACCGGCCATGCCTTCCTCAACGACATCGCGCATAACGCCGTACCGGTGTTCAACGCCGGTGTGCTTGCGCCCGATGGCGATACGGAGACCGGAAATGCCGTTCCCGTCGGACCGGGAGGCAACAATCTCGCCTATGACAACGAGCTTCTCGACGCGCATTACATCGCCGGCGACGGCCGCGTGAACGAGAATATCGGCCTCACCGCGGTCCACGCGATCTTCCATTCCGAGCATAACCGGCTGGTCGAGCAGGCCAAGAACACGGTGCTGAGCTCGGGCGATCTCGCCTTCCTCAAGGAATGGCTGATTGAAGACACCGGACCGGCCACATTCCCGACGACACCCGAAGAGATCGCGGCTCTGCAATGGAATGGCGAGCGCCTGTTCCAGACCGCGAAATTCGGTACCGAGATGCAATATCAGCATCTGGTCTTCGAGGAGTTCGCCCGGACCATCCAGCCCAATGTCGATCTCTTCTTCGCACCGACACAGGTCTATGACGTCGACCTCGATGCCTCGATCGTCGCGGAGTTCGCGCACACCGTCTATCGCTTCGGCCATTCGATGCTGACCGAAACGGTCGACCGCTTCACGGCCGACTTCGGTGTCGTCGCGTCCGACCCCGGCAATCCCGATCAACAGTTGGGGCTGATCGCCGCCTTCCTGAACCCGCTTGCCTTTGCTGCCAGCGGCGCCGATCCGGAAGAGGCAGTCAGCGCGATCGTGCGCGGCGTGACCCGCCAGGCCGGCAACGAGATCGACGAGTTCGTCACCGAGGCGCTGCGCAACAACCTGCTCGGCCTGCCGCTCGACCTTCCCGCGATCAACCTCGCGCGCGGTCGTGACACCGGCATTCCATCGCTGAACGAGGTCCGTCGGCAGATCTACACGTCGACCGGCGAAGTCCTGCTCAAGCCCTACACCAGTTGGGCGGACCTGGTTCAGAGCCTGAAACACCCGGATTCGCTGATCAACTTCATTGCCGCTTACGGCACGCATTCCACGATCACGGGCGCCACGACACTGGCGGCCAAGCGTGCTGCGGCCATGGCGCTGGTCCTTGGCGGAGACGGTGCACCGGCCGACCGCCTCGACTTCCTGAACGGTACGGGAGACTGGGTGAGCGGCGCCAACGGCGTGACCATCACTGGCGTCGATGCCATCGATCTGTGGATCGGCGGTCTCGCCGAGGAGAAGATGCCGTTTGGCGGCATGCTGGGCTCCACCTTCAACTTCATCTTCGAGAATCAGCTCGAAAAGCTGCAGGATGGCGACCGCTTCTACTATCTCGAGCGCACCGCAGGTCTCAGCTTCAATGCTGAACTCGAGAGCAATTCCTTCGCCAAGCTGATCATGGCGAACTCGAATGCGACGCATCTGCCCGGTGTCGTCTTCACGACCCCCGGCTTCACGCTCGAAGTAAACCAGGCGGCGCAGCACACCGGGCTTGGCGTCAACGGCAACGACGACCCGACAAACGGCGATCCGCTGCTTCCGCTCGTCATCCGCGACAACCCGGATACTACCGGACCTGACAGCAACTATCTCCGCTACACCGGTGACGAGCATGTCGTTCTCGGCGGTACTGCCGGCAATGACATCCTGATCTCGAGCGAAGGCGACGATACCGTCTGGGGTGATGCCGGCAACGACCGCATCGACGGCGGCTATGGCAACGACCAGCTGCGTGGCGGCACCGGCGACGACATCATCACCGACACGGGTGGTGACGACAACATCCAGGGTGGCGACGGCAACGACGTTCTGCATGGCGGCAACGGCGTCAACCTGATCATCGGCGGCTTCGGCAGCGATTTCATCGTCACCGGCGAAGACGCATCGGAGGCCATTGGCGGCCAGGGCAACGACTTCATCCTGGGCAGCAAGGCCAACGAACAGGATATGGGCAACGAGGGCGACGACTGGATCGAGAAGGGCACCTCCGACGGCGCCCCTGGAGACAATTTCGATCCGCTCGGCAATGACCCGATCATCGGCAACGACGTCTTCATCGGCGACGGCGAGAACGACAAGTTCAACGGCGAAGGCGGCGACGACATCATGGCCGGCAAGACCGGCTTCGGCGATCGCTACATCGGCGGCTCCGGCTACGATTGGGCGATGTACAAATACAACAACGCCGGCGTCTATATCGACATCTCCGATCGCTTCTTCGATCAACCGCCGGTTCCGGGTGGGTCGACCTCGCTCAGCCGCTTCGATTTCGTCGAAGGCCTTTCCGGCTCGCGCTTCGGCGATGTCCTCAATGGTGACGATTCCGATGCCACGACGCTTGGCACAGCAGGCGCCACGGGCAGTGTGCTGACCAATATCGACCTGATCGCCGGTTTGCGGGCGCTGCTTCCTGCCGGCGCGACCTTCTTCGATGGTGGCAACATCATCCTCGGGGGGGCCGGCAGCGATATCATCCAGGGCCGCGGCGGCAACGACATCATTGATGGCGATCGCTGGCTGAACGTGCGCATCAGCGTGCGGGCAAACATTGACGGGACGGGCGATGAAATCGCTTCGTTCGATAGCATGGAACCGATGGTCCCGTTCATGCTGAACGGCACCTACAATCCGGGCCAGCTCCGGATCGTGCGCGAGATCCTGACATCGGCGACCGCCGATTTCGACACGGCCAAGTTCTCCGGCCCGCGCGCGAACTACACCGTCACGACCAACGCTGACGGCTCCTTGACAGTCAGGGACAATGTCGGGACGGATGGGACGGACACGCTCCGCAACATCGAGCGGCTGGAATTCGGCGATCAGGCCGTCGTGCTCGGCGCCGGGAACAACCAGCCCCTGGGCAGGCCTGTTCTCGTTGACAACACGCCCGCCAACGGCATCCAGATCGGCGATGTGCTGACAGTAAGCATGGCCGGCCTGACCGATGCGGACAATCCGGGCGGAGTCGTCCCGGCATTCCCGGTCTCCTATTTCTGGCAGGTCGATGACGGCACCGGTTTCGCAGACATCGAAACCTTCGGAGCCGGCGAAGTGGAGCGCGCGCATGGCCCGAGCTTCACGATCACCGACGCGGAGAACGGACTGCCGATCAGGCTGCGCATGGTTTATCAGGATGCCCACGGCGTGCTTGAGGAGGTGTTCTCGCTTCCGACGGCAACCGTCGGCACCAACATTCCACCGGTGCCGCCAACCACCATCGTTGGCACCCGTGCCGCCGATATCCTCGTGGGCACGGCGGGAGCCGATACGATCACGGGCGACCGTGGCGACGACACCATCACCGGCCTTGGCGGCAGTGACACGATCGACGCAGGCCGCGGGGCCGACACTGTCGATGGTGGCGATGGCGACGACACCATCCTCGGCGATCGCGACAACGACATCCTCAATGGCGGGGCCGGCAACGACACGATCGACGGCGGCCGTGGCGACGACATTCTCAATGGCGGTGCGGGCAACGACACGATCCTTGGCGATCGCGGCGATGATCTGATCATCGTCGGTTCCACCGAAGGGCGTGACATCGTCGACGGCGGCCGCGACACCGACACGGTTCGGATCGTGGGCAACGCGAGCGCCGAGGCCTTCCGGGTCTATGCCCGGGCCGATGCGATCGCGGCCGGCATCACGGTCGCGGCAGCCACCGAGATCGTGATCACGCGCGGTGCCGCGGTTGTCGCGGAACTTGCCAATATCGAGGAGATCCAGATCACCGGTGGCGGTGGTATCGATAGCTTCCAGGTCATCGGCAATTTCGCGGCGACCACATTGTTCACCAACACCATCACGATCGATGGTTCGACGGGTAACGATACGGTCGATATCTCTACACTGACCTCGGCGCACCGCATCGTCTTCAAGTCGATGGGTGGCCATGACACCATCATCGGTACGCTGCGGCCACAGGATGTCATCGAGTTGGCGCCCGGTTCGACGCTTGCCAATTACACGCGCTCGAATCTCGCCAACGGCACGACGATCCTGTCGAACGGTAACCATACGATCACGTTCCCGACTCTGCCTAACGGGGCCTCGCCAACGTTTGTGCAGTCCGGCAACGGGGGCGGCGGAAGTGGCGGTAACGACGGCGGTGCCGACGGTGGTGGAGGTGGCGGTAACGACGGCGATGGTATCACCGGTGCGTTTGCGCTGACTGATCGCGACGTTTCGGGGCTGTTGAACCTGGTCAGAGGCCAGGAGATTCCTGGCAACGACGACTCCGTTCCGGGGGTGCGTGACCTCTCCGGCCACGGCAACAATGCCGCCCATCCCGCGTTCGGTGCGGCTGACGAACCTTTCATCCGCATCACCGATGCGCATTACGGCGCCTACGACCCGACGACCGGCAACAACAACGTCAATCCGATCTTCTCGGGGCTCGACCCGCGCAACATCAGCAACATCCTCGGCAGCCAGGAACTCGACCTGCCGAAGAACGATAAGGACGCCAACATCTTCTTCATGGCGTTCGGCCAGTACTTCGACCACGGTCTCGACTTCCTCGGCAAGGGTGGCAACGGCACGATCCGCATCGGCGCACCGGGCAACGGCGCACCGGGATCGGGCAACCCGGCCGACCTGACCCGCGGGACGGTGAACTCGATCGTCGACGGCGTACCGCAGCACCTGAACAAGACCTCGCCCTTCGCTGACCAGAACCAGGCCTATGGTTCCAACGAGCTGGTCGGCCAGTTCCTGCGGGAAGGCAACGGTTCGGGCGGTCTCGGCTCGCATCTGCTTCAGGGCGCGACGGATCCGTCGAACAGCAACTTCAATCTGCTGCCGACGCTGCGTGAACTGATCCTGCACCACTGGCAGAACAACACGCTCTTCCACTCGGCCTCGTTGCCGGGCGGGCAGGTGGCGTTCAGGACCTACTTTGCCGGGCTGGTCGACAACGGTGTCATCAACGAAGCGATGCTTCCGGCCATGACGTCCAACTTCATGGGCAGCACCCATGCGCTGCTTCTCGACACCAACCCCTTCATCAAGCTGCTCGATCACTATGTGGCCGGTGACGGACGTGC
>NZ_JBXAIA010000022.1:0-2500 GCF_058795755.1 Ensifer sp. GW823-FHT05D09
GTTTTATCTTGCGTTTTGCAGACCTGGCAGCGACCTACTCTCCCGCGTCTTAAGACGAAGTACCATCGGCGCTGGGGCGTTTCACGGCCGTGTTCGGAATGGGAACGGGTGCAGCCACCCCGCCAGAACCACCAGGTCGGCAAAGCGCAAGATTTGCGTCTAGCGGACGCAAACCGAATGAGAAGCTGGTGAGGTGGTGATGCCACCTCTTTGATTTGAACACGTCGCTCATCTCGGCGAATGCTTTGCAATCGCCTTGTGATGAACACAAGCAATGGGAACGATCAAGCCAATCGAACGATTAGTACTGGTAAGCTTCATGCGTTGCCGCACTTCCACACCCAGCCTATCAACGTGGTAGTCTTCCACGGTTCTCAAGGGAATACTCGTTTTCAGGTTGGTTTCCCGCTTAGATGCCTTCAGCGGTTATCCATTCCATATATAGCTACCCTGCTATGCCCTTGGCAGGACAACAGGTCCACCAGAGATATGTCCATCCCGGTCCTCTCGTACTAGGGACAGATCCTGTCAATATTCCTACACCCACGGCAGATAGGGACCGAACTGTCTCACGACGTTCTGAACCCAGCTCACGTACCGCTTTAATTGGCGAACAGCCAAACCCTTGGGACCTGCTCCAGCCCCAGGATGCGATGAGCCGACATCGAGGTGCCAAACAACCCCGTCGATATGGACTCTTGGGGGTCATCAGCCTGTTATCCCCGGCGTACCTTTTATCCGTTGAGCGATGGCCCTTCCACGCGGGACCACCGGATCACTATGACCGACTTTCGTCTCTGCTCGACTTGTCAGTCTCGCAGTCAGGCGGGCTTATGCCATTGCACTCGACGACCGATTTCCGACCGGTCTGAGCCCACCATCGCGCGCCTCCGTTACTCTTTCGGAGGCGACCGCCCCAGTCAAACTACCCACCATACACTGTCCCGGATCCGGATAACGGACCGCGGTTAGACATCCATGACGATAAGGGTGGTATTTCAAGGATGGCTCCACAAGAACTGGCGTCCCTGCTTCAAAGCCTACCACCTATCCTACACATGCCGACACGAATGCCAGTGTAAAGCTATAGTAAAGGTGCACGGGGTCTTTCCGTCTGACCGCAGGAACCCCGCATCTTCACGGGGAATTCAATTTCACTGAGTCTATGCTGGAGACAGCGGGGAAGTCGTTACGCCATTCGTGCAGGTCGGAACTTACCCGACAAGGAATTTCGCTACCTTAGGACCGTTATAGTTACGGCCGCCGTTTACTGGGGCTTCGATTCAGAGCTTGCACCCCTCCTCTTAACCTTCCAGCACCGGGCAGGCGTCAGACCCTATACGTCGTCTTGCGACTTCGCAGAGCCCTGTGTTTTTGATAAACAGTCGCTACCCCCTGGTCTGTGCCACCCTTTCATACTTGCGTATAAAAGGGTCACGCTTCTTCCGAAGTTACGCGTGCAATTTGCCGAGTTCCTTCAGCATAGTTCTCTCAAGCGCCTTGGTATACTCTACCTGACCACCTGTGTCGGTTTCGGGTACGGTCTATACGGTGGAGCTATTTCCTGGAACCGCGTCCCTGCACACCCAATCCAATAAGAGCGTACAAGTTAAGCAATCCGTCACTACCACCAGGCCCACGAATATTAACGTGGTTCCCATCGACTACGCGTGTCCGCCTCGTCTTAGGGGCCGGCTAACCCTGCTCAGATTAACTTTAAGCAGGAACCCTTGGTCTTTCGGCGAGAGGGTCTCTCACCCTCTTTATCGTTACTCATGTCAACATTCGCACTTCCGATACCTCCAGGACCCCTCACAGGTATCCCTTCACAGGCTTACGGAACGCTCCGCTACCACACGTCTTGCGACGTATCCTCAGCTTCGGTGCATGGCTTTAGCCCCGTTACATTTTCGGCGCAAAGACCCTTAATTAGACCAGTGAGCTGTTACGCTTTCTTTAAATGATGGCTGCTTCTAAGCCAACATCCTGGTTGTTTTGGGATCCTCACATCCTTTCCCACTTAGCCATGACTTGGGGACCTTAGCTGGAGGTCAGGGTTGTTGCCCTCTTCACGACGGACGTTAGCACCCGCCGTGTGTCTGCCGACTAGTACTCCTCGGTATTCGGAGTTTGGTTAGGATCAGTAAGACGGTGAGTCCCCATAGCCCATCCAGTGCTCTACCCCCGAGGGTATTCGGTCGACGCACTACCTAAATAGTTTTCGCGGAGAACCAGCTATTTCCGAGTTTGATTGGCCTTTCACCCCTAGCCACAAGTCATCCCAATCTATTGCAACAGATGCGGGTTCGGTCCTCCAGTTGGTGTTACCCAACCTTCAACCTGCTCATGGCTAGATCACTCGGTTTCGGGTCTAATGCGACGAACTGAACGCCCTATTCAGACTCGCTTTCGCTGCGCCTTCACCTATCGGCTTAAGCTTGCTCGTCACACTAAGTCGTTGACCCATTATACAAAAGGTACGCCGTCACCCTTGCGGGCT
>NZ_JBXAIA010000023.1:0-4898 GCF_058795755.1 Ensifer sp. GW823-FHT05D09
GTCGCGGCCAATGCGGCGGCGGAGCCGAGGAGAAGGCTTCTGATGCTCATGCGAGAGATCTCTCTATGTTTTTTAGGGTCAACAAGGGCCGATCCTGGATGTCCCCCAGAGAACTACCGGCAACCTCGCTCGCGCTGCTGCGAGACATACTCATCCGTGATTGCTCTCGGACGGACAGCGCGGCGAGGATTAACATGGAGGAACAGAAAATATACAACAAGTTTAACCAAGTCACAGCTTCAGGCATACAAAGCATAATGGTGTTGCATACGCGCAACGTCACATTGTATCAGATTTTTTTCAGTTTAATGACAGCAAGTTACTCATTTATATCATAATTATATATTAAATATCTAAAATACAGTTGTGATGAAAACTTCACGTTTCCTTCATTGACGGAGAATGCGCGCTGAAATAACTAGGGGAAGCCTTTGAGAAGAAGGGCTTTCGGTGAGCGGCGCCGTCAATGATCAATCGTTGGCGGCGCTTTGCTTTGCAAGACGACATGGGCTCAGCGCATCGTTGTCGACAGCGTACGCCCATCATCGACGCCGCCGGGAATTCGATGCTTTCAGAATAGGTTTCGTCCACCACGAGGATGATCTTCAGGCCGACAGCCCTGGAAGACGTCCCACGGTATCTCCTGGCATCTCGAAGATACGAGCCAGATCGGCTCGGAGGCATCCATATCGTCGCGTTGCTCGAGCACTGTGAGCAGCGCGGGATGAAAGCGTTCGACAGCGTGTTTTTATGCGGCCGGCACAAAGAGTGCCCGTCTCTTAGGCCGACGCGACCTCACGCCGGACCGCAGGCTCGCCAGACATCGGCCCACTGCGCAGGAGGAGGCATGACGGCGTCTTTATCGGATAAGGAAGGGTGGTTGGTCGTTCGCCCTCTTTGACAAGGGGAACGATGAGCAGGAAGGCGTGTTTGTGCGCAATTTTTTGCCACACGTGACGATGCGAGCATTTGCATCGTGGAGCACCTTCATGGTGGAGCCGGTCTGGCCCCACTGCTTCGTACTATTCGTCGACGTCTATCCGCACATAGCGCGGACAATCTTGCCCGTCGCCGGATCCGTTTCGATGGTGACGCGCTCCTGTCGGAAGTCCATGGTGGCTGGATCCCCGGGCTTCAATTGCCTGACGATCGTCGCACCCGTCATTTGTTTTGCGTCCTCATCGGAAATTCTGTCCTTGCCTGCCAGGGCTTCTGCAGCATTTGGCTTGCACAACCCCTCTGTCTGGCTCGCGGTGGATTCCGGCTCCTTCTGGCAACCGGCGGCTCCAAGCAGGAGCAGACCTGCGCCGAGCGCTGCGAAATGACGGGCGTAAATCAAGGGCATCATCCTTTCACTTCTGAAAATGCCGAACAATCAGAGCAATAAGGCGGCAACGAGACCAACGATCCATTGCGGCAAGGTCCGGTTGCAGGGCCGGCCAACTTGGTATGGTAGCCATTGGCATGTGTCGCTTGCCTAGAAATTCACGATCAGGTTTGCCCGAGCGGCGCTCGATTGCACGCCGCCCGCAAATTCGCCCAGATAGGTTAGCGTCACCTGGGCGGTTGCGGATAGCCTCGCGGAAATGCCTGCCTCCATCACCAGAGCATCGCCGGGCATGGTGACGCCGCCGATTGTGAAGAAGCTGCTGCCGGCAAATGCAAGCCGCGCCGAAGGCGTCAGGTCTCCCGCGGCATGCCGCCAACCCAGCATGCCGGTGGCCGCGATTGGCAGCTCGCTGCCGGGAATGTCTGCCGACCAGCGCAGGCCAACCGTCGATACCGTCACGGCGTCCGAGCCCTCGGCCGCTGAGACCGCGGCCGTGCCGCCCGTCTCGCTGAACGCGTCGGTATCGAGATCGACATAGGCGATGTTGGCGAAAGGCTGGAACTTGATATTCTCCGCCGCAAACGTCCAGGACAGATCGGCAAAAGCCTGGCGGGTGGCGCTGTCGTAGTCCGCCGTCAGGCTCTCGGCGAGGGAACCGAAGGCAACGCCGCGTCGGGTCGAGATTTCGTTATGAGAATAGATCGCCCCCGCCATCAGATCCAGCAGTCCGATTTCGCCGGAGACATAGAGACCGGCATGATAGGAATCAGCGCGTGCTTCCGGTTGCATGGCGAGATGGCTGTAGCCGAGAAGGCCGCCGAGGCGCCATGTGTCGGAGATCGCCGCATCCGCCCCGAACAAGACACCCGCCGTTCGACCATCGACGCCGGCTGCGTTGCCGTCACCGGCGAGTTGGTTCGCGGCCGCATAAGCGGATGTCCAGAACACCACGTCGTCCGATTGCCGCAAGCCCCGGCCTTGCGCCGGGCTCTTGCGGTCGAGAACCGCTTGCCGCGGAAAACGGCTGTCCCAGAGCAGTTCGCTCTGGAGAGAAGCATGGGCTTCGCCGCTCAGTTGCGAAAAGGCGCTGCCGGCGGATTGCTCGTCCAGTGACACAACGTTTAGGTACAGCGAGTTCGACGGTCCTAGCGCCTCGACGGCATTCGCTGTCGCACGACCGTTCGCTGTCTCCGCCATATCGGCGAAACGCACGTCATTGCGATCAAGGCTGAGATCGACGCTGGTGGTGCCGTAGCTCAGGCTCGGCAACAGGAAGGCAAAGTTGCTGACAACGTTGTCAAACGCACCGGTGACGCTGCCGCCCGTCAGGATCGTGTAGTCGGTCGTCGGGGCATAGGTGCCGCTTCCGGCCAGAATTTCGAGCGTTCCGCCTTCGATGCTGATGGCACCGGACGCATCGAGGCGGTCGGAGTGGCCCGTCGTATCGACCTCCACCCGGTAAGTTGATCGAGACCGGAATGTCACGTCTCCATCGACGGTGGCGGTCTGCATGCCTGGGCCGGGCGAGAACACGCCACCCGCATTGACCGTCAGTCCACCGATGACGCCGGTGCCGGACAACAGGCCGCCATCGAAGATGTCGACGCTGCCGGCGACCACGCCGTCGTTGACGAGCGTGCCGCCCGTGACTGTTGCCGTGCCATTGATCGTGCCTGTGTTGGAAAACAGGCCGTCGCTCACCGCCAGTGAGGCGATGGTTCCGTCGTTCGAACCGGCGCCGGCATTTTTCACGACACCGGCAGTGGAGCCGCTGTTGTTGGTGAACGTGCCCCCGGAGCCGACATCGACGTCAGCGAGCATCGAGTTGTTGACGACGCTGCCGCCCGATACCGCAGTCGTGCCGGTGACGGTGCCGCCGCCGTTGTTGGTGAATGTGCCGGCAGTATTGTTCAGGGACGCGACTGTCCCCGCATTCGAGGTGTTGCCGGCATTCTCAAGCGCGCCGACCGTCGCGCCGCTGTTGTTGACGAAGGCGGCCGCCGCTGCAACATCCGCTTGCGTCACGACGAAGTTGTTCGTCACCGTCCCGCCTGCAACCGTTGCCTTACCTGCAATCGTGCCGCCGAAATTGTTGGTGAAGCTTCCGTCCTTGTTGTTGACGGAGGCGATCGTGCCGGCATTCGATACGGTGCCCGAGTTCGTGACTTTGCCTGCCGTCGCGCCGTTGTTGTTGACGAACGTGGCGGCGGCTTCGACATCCGCTTCCGTGACGACGAAATTGTTCGTCACGGTGCCGCCCGAAACGGTCGTTTTTCCCGTGATCGTGCCGCCGGTGTTGTTGGTGAAGTTTCCTGCCGTGTTCGTCAGCGCGTCGAGCGTCCCGGCGTTGGAGCCTGTGCCGGCATTGGTAATGGCGCCAGCGGTTGCGCCGCTGTTGTTGACGAATGTTCCCGCGGCGGAAACATTCACGTCGCCGACCTGGTCGTTGTTGGAAAGCGACGTCGCCGAACCGATCGTGGCGCTGCCCAGTGTCCCGTTGACCGATACGTTGCCGTTGTTCAGCGTCAATTTCCCGTTGAGGTCGCCGTCGATGGACAGGCCGCCGCCGTTCAGGTCGACATCCGAGTTCAAGGCGCCGCCGGCGTTGATGCTGATGCTGCCCGAGGCGATCGTGCTGCCGCTGGTGACGGTGAGCACACCGGTATTGGTGATCGTGACATTGCCGCCGTCGACGCCGAGTTCGCGGATTGTCGAGGAGTTGGTGACCTGGGGAGAGCCGTCGTTGACGACTGCTGCATCGCCCGTGCCGGGCAGGGCGGGGCTCCAGTTCGCGCCGTTGCTGAATTCATTGTCCGAACTGCCGGACCAGACGGACTGGGCAAGCGAAGGCACGGTCAGAGCGAGCGAGGCCAGTGCCGTGTAAAAGCCGATACGCCGGGAGTGTGCCGCAAGCGGTGTCTTCTGCATGGGTGACTGCCAATGCTATCGAACGCTCGCGAGATAGCCAGCGGTATGGTGACGATACCTAGCTAACCATGGTTAATGATTCTCTACCATAGCTGGCGGGACCGACGGCACGGCGCTCGTAGTCGTGCCGGACCCGTGAGCCGCGCCTCGTCTCGGAAGGCAGATGCCATCGTCTCTACAGGATCTATGTTGGAACCGGCGATCGCCGACGTCGGTGCAGAACGCGCCGCTCTGCGGAGCTTCGGAGCGATGGCGCGACGGCGTTCGCCGAGGACGGGCGGGAGGAAGGCGAGGCTGCGATGATGGCGCCATTTCACCCGCGAAAGGCCATTGTCGGCGGCGTCGGCTGATCTTTCGTTACAGCCGCGATCTGGTCGCCGTGCCGCGGGTGAGGGCGGTGCGCGAGTTCCTGATGCAGATCGTGCGGGAGAACTGGGGCCATTTCAGCCGCGAAAGGCCGCTCGGCGGACAGTCGGCCGTCCAGATCCTTCAGTCACAATAACCAAATGAGCTCGTCTGTCTGGTTTTTTGGGCATCGAGCCTTGTTGTCCGGCGGCTTGGTAGCCGAAATCGGCCGTCGATTTGAGTGTGTTCCGCCCTGTTGATAACTCCCCCTCAAATTTCGTGTTTATTTTCAGTC
>NZ_JBXAIA010000024.1:0-3017 GCF_058795755.1 Ensifer sp. GW823-FHT05D09
GCCGGCAACGACGTCATCGAAGGCGGGGCGGGCTCGGACAAGGCCTGGGGCGGTGCCGGCGACGACATCGTGCTGGCCGCCAAGGGCGACGGCGACGACAGCTACTGGGGCGATGGCGGCGTCGACACGCTCGACTACTCCGTGGCGTCAGGCAACCTGACGGTCGACATGGGCACCGGCTTCATGGGCCGCGGCCAGGTCTCGGGCGTCGAGGTCGGCACCGACACGGTCTACGGCTTCGAGAACTTCATCGGCGGCTCCGGCCATGACGTCATCACCGCATCCAATGCCGTCAACATCATCGACGGCGGCCTTGGCGAGGACGTCTTCCGCTTCACCTCGGTGGCAGCGGCAAACGGCGACACGATCTACGGCTTTACGCCGGGAGACCGGATCGACTTCTCCTCGATCGATGCCAACACCGGACAGGCGGGTCTGCAGCACTTCACGCTTTCGGCCGGAACGACGCTCTCGGGCGCCGGCCAGATCGTGGTGACGCATGAGACCCAGGACGGCGCCGACGTCACGGTGATCCGCGGCAGTGTCGATGCCGACCCGGATGCCGACTTCGAGCTTTCGATCGCCGGTACGCATAACCTCAAGGTCGCCGACTTCAACGGCGTCTCCTGAGCAGGAAGCGTTATTCCCGGCCGGTCGCTCTGACCGGCCGGGACAGCATGCGGGCGGACAAAAGGGGATCTCATCATGAGCAAGAAGAAAGAGCCGCAACACAAGATCGGCGGCATGCGCGGTATCCTGATCTATCTCTTCGGCCTTTCCGGCCTGATCAACATCCTGGCGCTGACCGGCGCCTTCTACATGCTGCAGATCTACGATCGGGCGCTGACCAGCGGCAGCATCTCCACTTTGGTGGCACTGTCGGTGCTGGCGGTCGGGCTCTATCTGTTCCAGGGCCTGTTCGACGTCATCCGCTCGCAGATCCTGGTCCGGCTCGGTGCCCGGCTCGACAGCCAGCTGGCGCCGCTTGCCCACAAGGTGGTGATCGAGATGCCGCGCTTCGGCTATTCGACGGCGGAGGCGACGGAACGCGGCCGCGACGTCGACACGCTGCGCGGGTTCCTGGCGAGCCAGGGGCCGGTGGCGCTGTTCGACCTGCCGTGGATCCCGATCTATCTCGTCTTCGTCTGGCTTTTGCATCCGATGCTCGGCTACCTCACGGTCGGCGGCGCGCTGGTGCTGGCGGTGCTGACGATCATTGCCGAGGTGCTGACGCGGCGCCATTCCAGCTCGATGATCAAGGCCTCGGTGGCGCGCAGCTCGGTGGCCGAAAGCAATGCCCGCAACAGCGACGTGCTGCATGCCATGGGCATGACCGGCCGGGCGGTCGATCGCTTCGAGAAGGCCAACCGCCGCCATCTCGACTGTCAGACCAAGACGTCCGACATCGGCGGCACGCTGTCGGGCCTGTCGAAGGTGCTGCGCATGATCCTGCAATCGGCGATCCTCGGGCTCGGCGCCTATCTGGCGATCCGCGGGCAGATGTCGGCCGGTTCGATCATCGCCTCGTCGATCGTGACGGCCAGGGCACTGGCGCCGGTCGATATGGCGATCGCGCAATGGAAGGGCGTGGTGGCGGCACGGCGCAGCTATCATCGCCTCAACGAGACGCTCGGCGTGCTCGACGAGCGCTCCGGCAGCCTCGACCTGCCGGCGCCGACGGAAAGCCTGTCGCTCGACAAGGTGACGACGGTGGCGCCGTCGACCGGGGCGGTGCTCTTGAGCGAAGTGAGCCTGGAACTGAAAGCCGGGCAGGCGCTGGGGCTGATCGGTCCGTCGGGCGGCGGCAAGACGACGCTGGCACGCGCCATGCTCGGCATCTGGCCGGTCTTGCGCGGCGCAGTGCGCATCGACGGCGCCGATCTCAACCAATGGCCCGAGACGCTGTTCAACCAGCATGTCGGCTACCTGCCGCAGGACGTGGCGCTGATGGACGGCACGGTGTCGGACAACATCTCGCGCTTTGCCGAAGCGCCGAATGCGCGCGCCATCATCCGCGCCGCCAAGGCCGCCGGCATCCACGAGATGATCGTGCACCTGCCGAACGGCTACCAGACCGAACTTGGTCCTCATGGAACCGCACTGTCCGCAGGCCAGCGGCAACGCATTGCCCTGGCTCGTGCACTCTACGGGGATCCTTTTCTTGTGGTGCTCGACGAGCCGAACTCCAACCTCGATGCGGAAGGGGAAGAGGCGCTGTGTCAGGCCATCCTCAAGGTGCGCGAGCGCGGCGGCATCGTCGTCATCGTCGCCCACCGCCCGAGCGCGCTGCAGACGGTCGACATGATCGGCCTGGTGCAGGCCGGCCGGCTGGTCGCCTTCGGACCGAAGGAGGAGATCCTGCCGTCGCAGAAGATGCGGCCGCTGGTGGTGGAGAAGAACCGCAGGGCGGATGCCGCCGGCAGGGCCGATGCGGCCGGCAGGGCCGATCCCGGCATGGGCCAGCCGCAACGGGTGCCGGCGGAATAGCCGGCACGCCGATCCCAGGGGAGCGCTGCCTTCGGGCGGCGGATCCCGTCAGACGCCGCGCGAGCGACACGAGGCCAAGGCGCAAGACGCGCTCCGCAACAGGAGCCAGCACCGGCCGAGGAGGATGTCATGGACGAGAAGCTCATCCTGAACCGACCCGACAGCCAGCAGGCGGTCGCGCCGATGAACCGTTACGAGATCGCCGACAAGCCGGAGCGCAAGCGTGGCCGCATGCTGTTGTCGGCCTTGTTTCTGGGCGGTCTCGGCTCGGTGTTTGCCGGCCGTGACGAGGCTGGCGGCAATGCGCCGGCGCATCGGCCTCTTGGCGACGGCGAGGCGATGGCGCCGGAACCCGAACAGCAGACCGGCCCGGATCTCGCCGGTGCGCTCGATGTCGTCAACGATGTCGCCGATTATTTCCGCGAGCTGATGGCCGACTTCGCGCTGACGACCGGCACGGTTCCAACCGTCACCGGACGGCTGCGCGCCTCGGTGCGGCTGTCCTTCGACGACGGCCGTCCCGATACCGG
>NZ_JBXAIA010000025.1:0-1501 GCF_058795755.1 Ensifer sp. GW823-FHT05D09
TGACAGCACCGGCCTGGTGAACGTCGCAGGCGACTTCCGCGAACTGCAGGGAACGTTGTGGGCGCATGACCACCGTTTCTTCTTCACGGCGGAAAACGTCTACAAGGGCAACCTTGGTTCCATCAACTATTACAGCGGCCCCGACCGCGGCAACGAAGAGCTTGCGGATGGCGTCAATCTGCGGCTGCCCAGCGGCAAGCTTCTCGGTTGGGGCAACATCGACTTCGACGTCAACCTGACCTTTTCCGATTGCGCGTGCGACGCATCGGGCCAACTCTTCTTCGATATTTTCGATACGGACGGAATGCTCGGCGACGTGCCGCTGGTCAATTTCGGCTATGCGCCATTCTTCGAAGTCCTGCCGCGAAAATATCGCTTCCGCATCCTCAACGCCTGCATGTCGCGTTTCCTGAAGCTTGCGCTGGCGGATGCCAAAGGCAATCCCGTGCCGATCAAGTTCATCGCCAATGATGGGAACCTCGTCGTCACACCCCTCACCCTGACCTCCCTACCAGTGCAGGGGATCGCCGAGCGCTACGATATCGTCGTCGACTTTTCCGGCTTCCGCATCGGCGACAAGATACAAGTCGTCAATCAGGTCCGCCATGAGACTGGGCGCGGGCCCAAGGAAGAACTCAGCCTGCTCAAGGCGATCAAGGGTGACACCAGGGATCCGCTTGTCGGACCCATGCTTGAGTTCCGGGTGGTCGGTGCCGTCGAAAGCGTTGACGTGCCCGGCGTCATCCACCGTGCCACCGACCCGGACGTCAGCCGCGTTCAGCCCAAACTCACCGAACAGATACCGATCGTAACGCCAGTACGCACAAGGCTCGTCGAGTTCGGCAGGGCGGGAGAAGGCGATTCCCGCGGGCCGGACGGCTGCACGCCGGATTGCGGCGAAACCGTCGATTTCCCCTGGACCATTCGCATCAATGGTGAAACGGCGCATTCCATGAATGCCAATAGGATTTCCCTGCTGATCCCGAAGGCCGGTGAAGTCGAGCATTGGACCTATCGGAACGGCGGCGGCGGCTGGGATCACCCCATTCACCTCCACTTCGAGGAGGGCATCACCATGTCGCGCACGGGAACGACGCTCCCGGCGACCGAGACCCTCCAGCGCAAGGACGTCTGGCGGCTGGGCGAAAGCGGCAGCGTCACCTTCCAGGTGCAATTTGGTGAGTTCGGCGGCGCCTATGTCAACCATTGCCACAACACCGTGCATGAGGACTTTGCGATGCTGGCACGCATCCAGTTGCTGACCGGCGTCGCTGGCTCACCTCAGGCCGCGGTAACCCCGACCCCCAACCCCACCCCGGACGGCGTTGTTTTCACGACCCCGGAGATCCTGCCGGAAGGTGCGCCCAAGGGCTGGAAAGACAGCCAGCCGACGCAGGCAGCGCAGCTTGCAGGTGTTGTTACGCCTTGAAGGATTGACCGCACCGAAACTCGGTCAACCACAAGGCATTCGGTCCCGATGCAGGAACTTGGCGCGCGTGCC
>NZ_JBXAIA010000026.1:0-1495 GCF_058795755.1 Ensifer sp. GW823-FHT05D09
CGACAGTACCGGCCTCGTCAACGTGCCGGGAGACTTCCGCGAACTGCAGGGATCGTTGTGGGCGCACGACCACCGTTTCTTCTTCACGGCGGAAAACGTCTATAAGGGCAATCTGGGTGCGATCAACTATTACAGCGGCCCTGACCGCGGCAACGAAGAGCTTGCGGACGGCGTCAATCTGCGGCTGCCCAGCGGCAAGCTTCTCGGTTGGGGCAACATCGACTTCGACGTCAACCTGGTCTTTTCCGATTGTGTATGCGACGCGTCGGGGCAGCTCTTCTTCGATATTTTCGATACGGACGGAATGGTCGGCGACGTGCCGCTGGTCAATTTCGGCTATGCGCCATTCTTCGAAGTCTTGCCGCGAAAGTATCGCTTCCGCGTCCTCAACGCCTGCATGTCGCGCTTCCTGAAGCTCGCGCTGGCGGATGCCAAGGGCAATCCCGTGCCGATCAAGTTCATCGCCAATGACGGGAACCTTGTTGTCACACCCCTGACCCTGACCTCCCTCCCCGTCCAAGGCATGGGAGAGCGGTACGATATCGTCGTCGACTTTTCCGGTTTCCGGGTGGGCGACCGGATACGGGTCGTCAATCAGGTCCGCCATGACGATGGGCGTGGGCCCAAGGAAGAACTCAGCCTGGTCAAGGCGATCAAGGGCGACACCAAGGACCCGGTCGTCGGGCCGATGCTTGAGTTCCGGGTGGTTGGTGCCGTCGAAAGCGTTGATGTGCCCGGCGTCATCCACCGTGCCACCGACCCGGACGTCAGCCGCGTTCCGCTGCAACTGACCGAACAGATACCGATCGTAACGCCAGTACGCACCCGGGTCGTCGAGTTCGGCAGATCAGGAGAAGGCGATTCCCGTGGGCCTGACGGGTGCGTTCCCGATTGCGGTGAATACGTCAATTTCCCCTGGACCATTCGTATCAATGGCGAAACGTCGCATTCCATGAATGCCAACCGAATTTCCCTGCTGGTCCCGAAGGCCGGCGAGGTCGAGCATTGGACCTATCGGAACGGCGGCGGCGGCTGGGATCACCCGATCCACCTCCACTTCGAGGAGGGCGTCACCATTTCGCGCAAAGGGCTAAAGCTCGAAGCGACCGAGGCTTTCCAGCGGAAGGACGTCTGGCGGTTGGGTGAAAACGGCAGCGTCACCTTCCAGGTACAGTTTGGTGAGTTCGGAGGGTCCTACGTCAACCATTGTCACAACACCATTCATGAGGACTTCGCCATGCTGGCGCGACTTCAGTTGCTGACCGGAGTGGCCGGCTCGCCGCAAACTGCCGTGACCCCGACCCCTAATCCCACCCCGGACGGCGTTGTTTTCACGACCCCGGAGATCATGCCGGAAGGTGCGCCCAAGGGTTGGAGAGACAGTCAGCCGGTTCAGGCAGCGCAGCTCTCAGGCATGGTCACGCCGTAGAGGGTTGGCCGCGCCGGCCAACCAGAGAGACGTTTATCCTCGTTGCATCAGCCTGGCGCGCGTGCA
>NZ_JBXAIA010000027.1:0-1405 GCF_058795755.1 Ensifer sp. GW823-FHT05D09
CTCGCGGGCAACGAAGGGGAAGGTGACGAAGACGGTCGCCAGCACCAGGCCCGGCACGGCAAACAGGATCTGGATGCCATGGCTCTGCAGCCAGGGGCCGATGAGGCTGTGCGAGCCGAACAGAAGCACGAAGACCAGGCCGGAGATGACGGGCGAGACCGAGAACGGCAGGTCGATCAGCGTCGTCAAAAAGGCCTTGCCCTTGAACTCGAACTTGGCGATCGCCCAGGCGGCGGCCACCCCGAAGACGAGGTTGAGCGGCACGGCGATGGCAGCGACGATCAGCGTCAGGCGGATGGCGGAAAAGGTTTCGGCATCGCCAAGGGCGGCGAAGAACTCGGCCGGTCCCTTGCGCAGCGCCTCGGTAAAGACGGCCGCCAGCGGCAGAAGCAGGAACAGGCCGACGAAGGCGAGCGCTGCGACGATCAGGCTGAGGCGCGCAAAGCGGCTTTCCGAGGTGGCGGCGCGCACGTGCTGGGAGTTGGCGGCGAGATCAGGCGACATAGACATATCTCCGCCGGCTCCAGGCCTGGATCGAGTTGATGACGAGCAGCATGGCAAAGGAGATGATCAGCATCACCGCGGCAATGGCGGTGGCGGCAGGATAGTTGAACTCCTCCAGCCGGATGACGATCAGCAGCGGCGCGATCTCGGAGACATAGGGCAGGTTGCCGGCGATGAAGATCACCGAGCCGTATTCGCCGACGCCGCGGGCAAAGGCGAGCGCAAAGCCGGTGAGGCCTGCCGGCAGCAATCCCGGCAACAGCACCCGGCTGATCGTCTGGAAGCGGCTGGCGCCAAGGGTGGCGGCTGCCTCCTCCACTTCCTTGTCGATCTCTTCCATGATCGGCTGCACGGTGCGGACGACGAAGGGCAGGCCGACGAAGATCAAGGCGACGACGATGCCGGCCGGGGTAAACGCGATCTTGATGCCGAGCGGGGCGAGCAGCGAGCCGATCCAGCCATTGGGAGCGTAAAGTGTCGCCAGCGCAATGCCGGCGACCGCCGTCGGCAGCGCGAACGGCAGGTCGACCATGGCGTCGATCACCCTTTTGCCGGGGAAACGATAGCGCACCAGCACCCAGGCGAGGATGACGCCGAACACCAGATTGACGATCGCTGCGACAAAGGCCGTGCCGAAGCTGATCTTCAGCGCGTTCAACGTCCGGGTATCGAGCGCCAGCGTCATGAACTGCGACCAGCCGAGGCTGCTCGAACGCCAGATCAATCCCGACAGCGGGATGAGAATGATCAGCACCAGCCAGAAAAGCGTGACGCCGAGCGCCAGACCGAAACCGGGAAGCACACTCGGTTGGCGAAACCGCCAGCGGCTCTTGTGGCCATGCTCTCTCAAATCCAGCTCACCTCTTCCATGCGCCTCAGGAAAACCCAGGCGCTCCCATTA
>NZ_JBXAIA010000028.1:0-1274 GCF_058795755.1 Ensifer sp. GW823-FHT05D09
CGGAACACCCGCGCCAGATCCTTCGCATAGAAATAGGAGGCCAGGCCGAATTCCGTGTCGTTGGCCTTTTCAATTACGTCGGCCTCGTCGGTGAAGCGGAACAGCGGCGCCACGGGGCCGAAAGTCTCTTCGCGAGCGACCGCCATCGCCTGGGTAACGTCGGCCAGCACCGTCGCCTCATAGAAGGTACCACCGAGGGCATGGCGCTTGCCGCCCTGGATCACCCGCGCGCCCTTGGCGGTGGCATCGGCAACGTGTTCCTCGACCTTCTCCAGTGCCGCCTGGTCGATCAGCGGGCCGAGGATCACGCCCTGGTCGAGACCATTGCCGATCGACAGCTTGGCAACGGCCGCCGCCAGCTTGTCGGAGAAGGCGTCATAGACCTTGTCCTGCACATAGATGCGGTTGGCGCAGACGCAGGTCTGGCCGTTGTTGCGGAACTTGGCGATCAGGGCGCCTTCCACGGCCGCATCGAGATCGGCATCGTCGAAGACGATGAACGGTGCATTGCCGCCGAGCTCCAGCCCGAGCTTCTTGATCGTGCCGGCGCTCTGGCGATAGAGCTCAGCGCCGACTTCCGTCGAGCCGGTAAAGGTCAGCTTGCGCACCACCGGGTTGGCGGTCATCTCCGCGCCGATCTCGCGAGCCGAGCCGGTGACGACGCTGAAGAGCCCCTTCGGCAGGCCGGCACGTTCGGCAAGAATGGCAATGGCAATGGCCGAGAACGGCGTCTGTGCCGCTGGCTTCAGCACCATGGCGCAGCCGGCTGCAAAGGCAGGACCCGCCTTGCGGGTGATCATCGCATTGGGGAAGTTCCAGGGCGTGATCGCGGCGACGACGCCGATCGGCTGCTTCATCACCATGATGCGCTTGTCCGGCTGGTGGCCGGGGATCAGGTCGCCATAGATGCGGCGCCCTTCTTCGGCGAACCACTCGACGAAGCTTGCGCCATAGACGATTTCGCCGGTCGCCTCGGCGAGCGGCTTGCCCTGTTCGAGCGTGAGGATGCGGCCGAGATCGTCCTTGTTCTCGATCATCAGCTCAAACCAGCGGCGAAGCACGCCGGCGCGATCCTTGGCAGTGCGAGCAGCCCAGCCCTTCTGCGCCAGACGCGCCGCTTCGATCGCCGCCTTCGTCTCCTTGCCGCCAAGCTTCGGCACGCGTCCGATGAGTTCGCCCGTCGCCGGGTTGGTCACTTCGATCGCATTGGCGGCATCCGCTTCAATCCATTCGCCACCAATCAGGGCAGCCTGGCGAAACAGTGACGGGTCCTT
>NZ_JBXAIA010000029.1:0-1205 GCF_058795755.1 Ensifer sp. GW823-FHT05D09
GGCCGTTGACGTCAGCGGTTACGCCAGTGGTCGCTCCGAACACCATGCCGGTGATGGCGTCCGAGCCGGCCGTGAAGCTCACCGTGTCCGAGCCGCGCTCGGTGGTGGACAGTTCCGCTCCGCCCGCAGCACCTTCGGCGCTGCCCAGGGCATTGGCGTTGTCCAGGCCCTTCTCGTGAACAGTGATCGAGGCGCTGTTGTCGGTTGCCGTCGGACCAGCACCATCGGTGATGCTGATCGGCTGCGCTGCCGTCGCGATGTCGCCGTCGCCGTCGGTGATCTTGTAGCTGAAGCCGGCGTTCACAGCCGAAGCGTTGTTCAGGCTGGCAACTGGCGTGAACGTCCACGCACCGGCAGCCGTGAAGGTGTAGGTGCCGTTCGCCGTCACGACCGACGTCGAGCCCGAAGCGGCGATCGAACGCTCGATGCCGCCAATCGTCACCGAGGTCAGTGTCGCGCCGTCAGCACCTGCCGTGTCGTTGCCGAGCACGTTGCCGCTGATCTGTGCGCCACCCTCGACGACGCTGCGGGCGCCGTCATCGACGGCGACAGGAATGTCGTCGACGACGTTGATGCCGACCGTTGCGCTGGCGGTGCTGCCATCCTGGTCTGAAGCGACGACGGTGATGCCGGCCAGGTTGATCGTGTTCTGCGCCAGTCCGGCCGGATGCGGGAAGTTGTCGGTCAGCTGGACATTGATCGTCGCCTGGCCGCTTGCCCCCGGCGCAATCGGTAGTGTCGGCGGAACGAGCGTCACCGTGATGGCCACGACGCCGTTGATCGTACCGGTCAACACCGAAGTGCCCGCACCATTCCACGCGATATCGGCGCCGTTGATGCCGTTGACGTCGGCGGTTACGCCAGTGGTCGCTCCGAACACCATGCTGGTGATGGCGTCCGAACCGGCCGTGAAGCTCACCGTGTCCGAGCCGCGCTCGGTTGTGGACAGCTCCGCTCCGCCCGCAGCACCTTCGGCGCTGCCCAGGGCGTTGGTGTTGTCCAGGCCCTTCTCGTGAACAGTGATCGAGGCGCTGTTGTCGGTTGCCGTCGGACCGGTACCGTCGAGCACCGTGATCGTCTGGCTGTCGGTGGTGGTGTCGTTGTCGCCATCCTTGGCCGATAGCGAGAAGGTGACGTTGGCACCGCTGGCATTGTTGAGGTTGCCGTTGGACGCAAACGACCAAGTCTTGTCGGCATTGACCGTT
>NZ_JBXAIA010000030.1:0-1118 GCF_058795755.1 Ensifer sp. GW823-FHT05D09
GACGATATCGTTCCCCAGACCACCGGCGAGAATGTCGTTGCCGGCGCGGCCATCGATGACATCGTTGCCGTCATTGCCGATCAGCGTGTTGTTCTCGGCATCGCCCGAGAGCTGATCGTCGCCGGCGCCCCCGATAGCGGCTTCGATCCGTTGAAGTGTGTCCGAACCGATCTCTTCGCCCGTGGCGGTTCCCTGTTCAAGGTCGACGACGATGCTCTCGGTAGTGGCGCTGGCATCGAGCGTGTCATAGCCGGAGCCGCCATTATAGCTATCGTTGCCGTCAGTCGTTTCCCCCGGCACGCAGGCCGGAGCTTCGACCACGATGGTGTCATCGCCGGCTCCACCGGAGACGACATCGTCGCCCTGGCCGCCGGCGAGAATGTCGTCGCCGGCGCGGCCATCGATGACATCGTCGCCGTCGTTGCCGATCAGCGTGTTGTCTTCGGCGTCGCCCGAGAGCTGGTCGTCACCGGAACCAGCGATCACGGTCTCGATGCTGTCGACGGTGTCCGAACCGATCTCCTCGCCCGTGGCCGTTCCCTCTTCAAGGTCGACGACGATGCTCTCGGTGACTGCACTGGCATCGAGCGTGTCGTAGCCTGAGCCGCCATTATAGCTATCGTTGCCGTCAGTCGCCTCACCCGGCGCGCAGGCCGGAGCCTCGACGACGATGGTGTCATCGCCGGCTCCACCGGAGACGACATCGTCGCCCTGGCCGCCGGCGAGAATGTCGTCGCCGGCGCGGCCGTCGATGACATCGTTGCCGTCATTGCCGACCAACGTGTTGCAGGCGGCATCGCCCGAGAGCTGATCGTCACCGGAACCAGCGATCACCGTCTCGATGCTGTCGACGGTGTCGGAGCCGATCTCCTCGCCTGTCGCCGTTCCCTGTTCGAGATCGACAACAATGGTCTCGGTGGTGGCGCTGGCATCGAGTGTATCGGTTCCTGCGCCGCCTTCGTATGTGTCATCGCCGTCATCGTAGACACTGTCGTCATCATCGCTGTGGTCGTCAGCGCGGGCCTGGACGAGGACGGTATCGTTTCCGTTTCCGCCTTTGACGGTATCGTCGCCGTTTCCGCCGGCCAGCATGTCGTTGCCGTCGCGACCGTCGATGC
>NZ_JBXAIA010000031.1:0-1081 GCF_058795755.1 Ensifer sp. GW823-FHT05D09
TGTCGTCGCCGTCATTGCCGATGAGGGTGTTGTTCTGGCTGTCGCCGGAGATCTGGTCGTCGCCCGAGCCGGCGATGACCGCCTCGATGCTGTCGAGCGTGTCGGAGCCGATCTCTTCGCCTGACGCCGTGCCGGCTTCGAGGTCGACGGTGATGGTGTTGGTGGCGCTGCTGGCATCGAGCGTGTCGAAGCCGGTGCCGCCGGCATAGTGGTCGTCGCCGTCGTCGGTGTCGGTGGCTGCGGCCGGTGTTGCCTGCGCCAGGCGGGCCTCTTCGCTGCTCGGCCCGGTGGCGATGACGTCGTTGCCGGCGCCGGCCAGAACCGTGTCATCGCCGGTACCGCCGGCAAGCGTATCGTCCTCGCTGCCGCCATCGACCAGATCGTCGCCGGCATCGCCCTCGAGACGATCCTTGCCGTCTTCGCCGAACAGCCGGTCGTCGCCGGTGCCGCCCGACAGCGTATCGTCGCCGGCCTCGCCGATCAGGATGTCGTCGCCGGCCTCGCCATAGAGCTGGTCGTTGCCGGCGCCGCCGAACAGAATGTCGTTGCCATTGCCGCCGAACAGCCGGTCATCGCCGTCTTCGCCATGAAGGGTATCGTTGCCGTCACCGCCAAGCAGCGTGTCGTTGCCGGTGCCGCCGAGGATCAGGTCGTCGTCCTCGCGGCCATAGACGATATCGTCGCCGCCAAGGGCTGCGATGATGTCGGGGTGCGGCGTGCCCAGGAGAACGTCGGGTCCCTCGGTGCCCTTGATCTCATGCGCCGGCCAGTCGATGAGCGCAAGCAGCGCGCCATTGGCGACGCTGCCGGTGCCGTCGGAGACGGTATAGCTGAAGGTGACCTGGCCGATCTCGCCGCGATCCGGCGTATAGAGCCACATGCCGTCGGAGTAGGCGCGCACCGAACCGGAAGAGACAGTGAGATTGGCGATCGTCAGCCGGTCGCCGTCGGGGTCAAGCGTGTTGGCGAGCAGATCATCGAGCAGGATGATCGCCGACAGGTTCATGAAGCCGTTGGCAAGAATGTTGCGGCCGGTGACCACCGGCAGCCGGTTGGCGCGGGTGGCGCCGTCATCGTCATC
>NZ_JBXAIA010000032.1:0-1046 GCF_058795755.1 Ensifer sp. GW823-FHT05D09
CAGCACGTCGCCCTTCCTGACGTGGGTGCCGTTCTTGACGGGGATGGCCGAGACGATGCCGCCGTCGCGGTGCTGGATCAGCTTGACCTGCTGGGAAACGGCGACCTGGCCCTGGGTGATGACGGCGCCCGACAGCTTCGCCTGGGCCGCCCAGCCGCCGATGCCGAACACCAGCGTGGCGGCAAAGATCGCCGACACAGCGATGCGCGAGGTGATGCCGAACTGCGGCTTCTCGGCCGGCAGGGCTATCGTGTCGGCCGCCTCTGTCGTGCTCTTGTGCGTGGTCTTCATGGTCTTCTTCTCCCGATAACGCGTGACGACTGGGTTTTATCGTTGTTCAGACGGTGTCTCTCGGCTGGTCGGCCGGGCTTTCGGTTGCCGCCAGGATAAAATCCTGTTCGGTGAGCTCGTGGCGGCCGGCGATCAGGAATTGCAGATCCTCGTCGCGTTCAAGGTCGACGACGGCGTGCACGACGGTGCGCTCGCCGTCGCCAAAGGCCTCGTGATAGAAGGTGATCTGGTGCACCGGCGGTGCTTGCCCATCCTCCAGCAGTCCGCCGAAGACGAGCCCACCGATGGCTTCGGCGATCTTCGACAGGTCGACGCGATCGCCGACCTGGAAGTCGCGGATCTCGTCGCGACCGCTGCCGTCATTGGCGAGCGCCGCGGTCGTGCGGAAGACGAAGATGTCGGCGCCTTCGCCACCGGCGAGGAAGTTGACGGCATTGCCGGCAACGAGAACGTCGTCGCCCTTGCCGCCGACAGCACCTTCGACCGAGGTCAAAAGGTCCGAGCCGATCTCCACACCCTCAGCCGTGCCACGGTCGAGGTCGATCACGACGGCCCGGGTCGCTGCCGAAGCGTCGTAGGTGTCGATCGCCTCGTTGCCGTCAATCAGGTCGTTGCCGTCGTCGCCGTTCGCATCCGGCGCGATCACCACCAGGAACGTGTCGTTGCCGGTGTTGCCCTCCAACGTGTCTCTGCCGCCGCCCCCGACGAGGACATCGTCGCCGCCGCGGCCACGCAGTATGTCGTTGCCGTCGCCG
>NZ_JBXAIA010000033.1:0-938 GCF_058795755.1 Ensifer sp. GW823-FHT05D09
CAACGAGAACTTCGCGCTGACCTCGATGCACACCATCTGGGCCCGCAACCATAACTTCCATGTGGAAGGTCTGGAGGCGGCCGGCTTCCAGGGAACGGCGGAAGAGCTGTTCCAGGCGGCCAAGATGATCAACGAGGCCGAATACCAGCGGGTGGTCTTCAACGAGTTCGCCGACATGCTGCTCGGCGGCATGCGTGGTGACGGCACCCACGGCTTCGACGAATACAACCCGGATGCATCGGCCAGCATCTCGCATGAGTTCGCAGCGGCGGTCTATCGCGTCGGACATTCGTTGATCGGCCAGACCATGACCGTCATCGGCACCGACGGGCAGCCCAAGCAGGTGGCTCTGTTCGATGCCTTCCTGAACCCGAGCAATGAGGCCGGCGTGTTCACCGGTCCCTTGCCTCCAGGGTATGTGCCGCAACCCGGCTACGAACAGCTCGGCGTCAACTCCATTCTCGGCGGGATCATCACCCAGCAGGCCGAAGAGGTGGACTTCAACATCGTCGACGCTGTTCGTAACGACCTCGTTCGCATCAATGCCGATCTGTTCGCCTTCAATGTGGCGCGCGGATGGGATGTCGGGCTCGGAACGCTCAACCAGGTCCGCATGGATCTGGCAGCCTCCCAGGATCCTTACGTCTCAGCAGCACGCGGCTTTGCCGGCGACATGTCTGCCTACACGTCCTGGGAGGATTTCCAGGCACGCAACGGCCTCAGCCAGGTGGTGATCGACCAGTTCCGCCAGGCCTATCCGGATCTCGTGCTGCAGCCCGGCGATATCGCCGCGTTCCAGTCGATCAACCCGGGTATCCAGGTGGCGATGCAGGCCAATGGCACCGGTATCGTCAAGGGCATCGACCGCGTCGATCTGTGGGTCGGCGGCCTTGCCGAAAAGCATGTCAACGGCGGCATGGTCGGCCAGACCTTCTGGA
>NZ_JBXAIA010000034.1:0-847 GCF_058795755.1 Ensifer sp. GW823-FHT05D09
GCCGTCAGCGCCTTGGCGGTCTGGTCGGAAAGGTGGCTGCCGTCGTGATCAGCCAGAAGCAGAATAGCCATGATGAAATCTCCCTTTCCTGAAACTTAAAGCACGCCGGCTTCGGTCTTGAGCTTTTCGACCAGTTCGGCCACCGACTTGACCTTGATGCCGGCCTTGCGGCCTTCCGGCTCCTCGGTCTTCAGCACCTTCAGCCGTGGCGTCGTGTCGACGCCGAAATCAGCCGGGGTCTTCTTGTCGAGCGGCTTCTTCTTCGCCTTCATGATGTTGGGAAGCGAGGCATAACGCGGCTCGTTGAGGCGCAGGTCGGTGGTGACCACGGCCGGAAGTTTGATGTCGATCGTCTGCAGGCCGCCATCGACTTCACGTGTCACGGTTGCCTTGCCGTCGCCGATCTCGACCTTGGAGGCGAAGGTGCCTTGCGCCCAGCCGAGTAGCGCCGACAGCATCTGGCCGGTCTGGTTCGAATCGTCGTCGATCGCCTGCTTGCCGACGATGATCAGGCCGGGCTGTTCGGCCTCGGCCACACCCTTGACGATCTTGGCGACGGCGAGCGGCTCGACCTGGTCTTCGGTCTCGACAAGGATCGCCCGGTCGGCACCCATGGCGAGCGCGGTGCGCAACGTCTCTTCGGCCTTGGCCGGTCCAACCGACACGACCACGACCTCGTCGGCCTTGCCGGCTTCCTTCAGCCGCAGCGCCTCTTCCACCGAGATCTCGTCGAACGGGTTCATCGACATCTTCACATTCGCAAGCTCGACACCCGAGCCGTCCGCCTTCACCCGGATCTTGACGTTGTAGTCAACCACCCGCTTAACCGTCACAAGTATTTTCATGG
>NZ_JBXAIA010000035.1:0-844 GCF_058795755.1 Ensifer sp. GW823-FHT05D09
CTCGTCGCGTTCGAGGTCGACGACGGCGCGAACGACCGTGCGCTCGCCGTCGGCAAAGGCCTCGTGATAGAAGGTGATCTGGTGCACCGGCGGTGCTTGCCCATCCACCAGCAGTCCGCCGAAGACGAGGCCGCCGATGGCTTCGGCGATCTTCGACAGGTCCACGCGGTCGCCGACCTGGAAGTCGCGGATCTCGTCGCGGCCGCTGCCGTCATTGGCGAGCGCCGCGGTCGTGCGGAAGACGAAGATGTCGGCGCCTTCGCCACCGGCGAGGAAGTTGACGGCATTGCCGGCAACGAGCACGTCGTCGCCCTTGCCGCCGACAGCGCCTTCGATCGAGGTCAACAGGTCCGAGCCGATCTCCACACCCTGAGCCGTGCCACGGTCGAGGTCGATCACCACGGCCCGGGTCGCTGCCGAAGCGTCGTAGGTGTCGCGACCGTCGTCTCCGTCGATCTCGTCGTCGCCATCATCGGAGCCGGGGACGACGATGACGAGGAACGTGTCGTTCCCGTCGCCGCCCTCCAGTTCGTCGTCCCCGGCCCCCCCGACGAGGATGTCGTCGCCGTCGCGGCCGCGCAGCCGGTCATCGCCCCAGCCGCCGGCCAGCAGATCGTCGCCGCGCCCGCCGGAAATCCTGTCGTCACCCCGCCCGCCGAGGATGATTTCGAAACCTTCGATGCGATCCTCGCCGATCTCCTCGCCTTCGGCGATGCCAGCCTCGATATCGGCAAGCACCGTCTGGATGAGGCTCGACATGTCGAGTGTATCGATGCCGTCACCACCGCAATAGACATCGTCTCCATCATCGTCGTCGCCGTCATTGTCATCATCGCTGTGGTCA
>NZ_JBXAIA010000036.1:0-788 GCF_058795755.1 Ensifer sp. GW823-FHT05D09
CCGTGCTGCATGAGCAGTTCGATCGCCTGCAGGAAGCCGACCGCTTCTACTACCTCAACCGCTTCGACAACTTCGACTTCTACGAGAACTTCATCGACGGCCAGGAGTTCGCCGACATCATCGCCCGCAATACCGGCCTGACGAACCTGCCGGAGCACATCTTCGAGGCACAACAGCCTGGAGATGAAGGCGATGGTGACGGCACCGGCAACCCTGGCGACGATGACGATGATGATGATGGCGATCCCGTTGGCGGTGGCGACGATGATGGTGATGACGACGGCGACCCCGTTGGCGGCGGCGATGACGACGACGACGATGACGACGACACCGGCGGCCCCGACGATGATGGGGACGACGATGATGATGATGATGATACGGCCGGCGGCGACGACGACGATGACGACGGCGCTGGTTCGGATCCGGACGACGACGACGACGACGGTGATGGCGACGGCTCTGGCGATGGCGACGGTGATGGTTCTGGCGATGGGGACGGTGGCGAAACACCGTTGCCGGTTGCGGCGCGCACGCTGATCGGCACGTCTGCTGCGGATGTTCTGCTCGGTGGTGCTGTTGCCGACGTGCTTCTGGGCGGCGGCGGTAGCGACATCCTGTCGGGGGATGCCGGCAGCGACGTGCTGCGCGGCGAGGACGGCGACGATGTGCTGTCGGGTGGTGACGGCGACGACGTTGCCTCGGGCGGATCGGGCAATGACGAGATCCACGGCGGTGCCGGTGCCGACATGCTGTTCGGCAATGGCGGCGACGACCTGATCTTCGGTGAT
>NZ_JBXAIA010000037.1:0-775 GCF_058795755.1 Ensifer sp. GW823-FHT05D09
CTGCAGCTCGACGAGACCCAGACCCGGGTCGAGCTGTCGATCGTGCGCGGCCAGCTGCAGCAGTTCTACGCCATGCGCGCCCGGCTGACGGCCGAACGCGACGGCGACGCCACCGTCTCCTTCGGCGAACTCGATATTCCGGACGTGCTGAAAACGAGCGAAGTGAAGCTGTTCGAGGCCAATCGCCGGATGATCACCAGCCAGGAAGAGCAGATGCGGCTGCAGATCGGCCAGTTCGAGGAACAGATCCGCGGGCTGAAGGCCCAGACCGGCTCCAGCGACAAGGAGAAAGAGATCGTCGAGAAGGAGATCTCCAAGCTCGAGACGCTTCTAAAGAGCGGCCTGGTGCCGGTCTCCGAGCATCGCGACCTGTTGCGCCAGATGGCCCGCATCGACGGTTCCAAGGGGGAATTGCTCGCCCGCATCGCCGAGGCGCTCGGCCAGATCAGCGAGCTGCGCATCAAGCTGATGTCGATCGACCAGAACAACCGCAAGGAAACGCAAGGCCAGATCGTCGGGCTCGAGGCCAAGATCGCCGAACTGACCGAACGGGCGGTGGCGGCCAAGGACCGGCTGTCGCGCATGGAAGTGCGTGCCCCCGTCGACGGTCTCGTCTACGACCTGCAGATCCACACCATCGGCGGCATCATCGCGCCCGGCGCCACCGCCATGTCGATCGTGCCCGAGGGCGAGGACCTGACGGTCGAGATCCGCATCCCGCCCGTCGACATCGACCGCATCGCGCCCGGCCAGAAGAGCCGCATGCGCTTTACCG
>NZ_JBXAIA010000038.1:0-681 GCF_058795755.1 Ensifer sp. GW823-FHT05D09
ACCTGCCCGGGCTCACGGCCGATCGTCAGGTCTTGCGGGTCATGGTTCGCCGCCAGGGCATCCTGAGGAACGTGACGGCTGTCCCGCCAGTCCGGATCCATGTCGCGGATGGCAAGCTCCAGGTTTTCGAGGTCGGCGAAGGGTGAGTTTCTCGTCCATTCCCCCGTTTTGTCGTTGCCGAGAACGATTTCGTTGCGGTGCTGGGTCGCCACATCGCTCTTGTTGCCGAGCTTTGAGTTGATGGCACGAATGTCCTCTGGTTTCCCGGTGATGAATGTCCAGCCGGGGCCGCTGTAAAAGGCGTCGGCGAAGGTTTTCAGTTTCTCCGGTGTGTCGTTTTCGGGATCGACGGTGATCGAGAGGACAAAAATGTTCTTGCCGATTTCGTCCCTCAGCCTGTCCACCACCTGGGCGATGCGCGCTGTCGTCAGCGGGCAGAGATCGGTGCAGCTGGTGAAGATGAAGCTGATGAGGACGATCCTGTCCTTGATCAGATCGTCATAGAAGCGAACCCTTTCGCCATTCTGAGTGACGACGTCGACATTCGGGAAATAGTCCTTTCCCCAACGCGAGCTCTTGGCCTCCGGTCCGCCTGGACTGAACAGAAGGATCGCAGTTATCGCCGCGACGGCGGCCAACCATCGTTTCATATGGATCTCCAAACAACGGGCAGGCGGGCGC
>NZ_JBXAIA010000039.1:0-664 GCF_058795755.1 Ensifer sp. GW823-FHT05D09
AACGATATCGTTCCCCAGACCACCGGCGAGAATGTCGTCGCCGGCGCGGCCATCGATGACATCGTTGCCGTCATTGCCGATGAGGGTGTTGTTCTGGGCATTGCCCGAGAGCTGATCGTCGCCGGCGCCCCCGATAGCGGCTTCGATCCGTTGAAGTGTGTCCGAACCGATCTCTTCGCCCGTGGCGGTTCCCTGTTCAAGATCGACGACGATGCTCTCGGTAGTGGCGCTGGCATCGAGCGTGTCGTAGCCTGAGCCGCCATTATAGCTATCGTTGCCGTCAGTCGCCTCACCCGGCGCGCAGACCGGAGCCTCGACGACGATGGTGTCATCGCCGGCTCCACCGGAGACGACGTCGTCGCCCTGGCCGCCGGCCAGCGTATCGTCGCCGGCGCGGCCATCGATGACATCGTCGCCGTCGTTGCCGATCAGCGTGTTGTCTTCGGCGTCGCCCGAAAGCTGGTCGTCGCCCGAGCCGGCGATCACGGTCTCGATGCTGTCGACGGTGTCCGAACCGATCTCCTCGCCCGTCGCCGTTCCCTCTTCAAGGTCGACGACGATGCTCTCGGTGACTGCACTGGCATCGAGCGTGTCGTAGCCTGAGCCGCCGACGTATGTGTCGTTGCCGTCATCGTAGACACTGTCGTCATCATCGCTGTGGCCG
>NZ_JBXAIA010000040.1:0-655 GCF_058795755.1 Ensifer sp. GW823-FHT05D09
TGCCGTTGACGTCAGCGGTTACGCCAGTGGTCGTTCCGAACACCATGCCGGTGATCGCGTCCGAACCGGCCGTGAAGCTCACGGCGTCCGAGCCGCGCTCGGTGGTGGACAGTTCGGCTCCGCCCGCAGCACCTTCGGCGCTGCCCAGGGCGTTGGTGTTGTCCAGGCCCTTCTCGTAAACAGTGATCGAGGCGCTGTTGTCGGTTGCCGTCGGACCGGCACCATCGGTGATGCTGATCGGCTGCGCTGCCGTCGCGATGTCGCCGTCGCCGTCGGTGATCTTGTAGCTGAAGCCGGCGTTCACAGCCGAAGCGTTGTTCAGGCTGGCAACCGGCGTGAACGTCCACGCACCGGCAGCCGTGAAGGTGTAGGTGCCGTTCGCCGTCACGACCGACGTCGAGCCCGAAGCGGCAATCGAACGCTCGATGCCGCCAATCGTCACCGAGGTCAGCGACGCGCCGTCAGCACCTGCCGTGTCGTTGCCGAGCACGTTGCCGCTGATCTGTGCGCCACCCTCAACGACGCTGCGGGCGCCGTCATCGACGGCGACAGGAATGTCGTCGACGACGTTGATGCCGACCGTTGCGCTGGCGGTGCTGCCATCCTGATCGGACGCAACGACGGTGATGCCGGCCAGATTGATCGTGTTCTGCGC
>NZ_JBXAIA010000041.1:0-625 GCF_058795755.1 Ensifer sp. GW823-FHT05D09
CTGGTCGCCACCCATCCGGCCTATGACGAGGTGTTCGACGGCTTTGCCGTGCCGGAAGTGCGCGGCAATCCGAAGGCCCGGCAAGAGTGGGCGGTCGAGCAGGTGAAGCTGGCGCTGACGGCCTCGAAGAATTTGGGGCTTGATGCGATGGCGAGCTTTTCAGGCGCGCTCGCCTGGCCGTTCGTCTATCCCTGGCCGCAGCGGCCGGCCGGCCTGGTCGAGACCGCCTTCGACGAACTGGCGAAACGCTGGAGGCCAATCCTCGACCATGCCGAGGACTGCGGCGTTGATATCTGCTACGAGATCCATCCGGGCGAGGACCTGCACGATGGCGTCACCTATGAGATGTTTCTCGAGCGCACCGGCAACCATGCCCGCGCCAACATGCTCTACGACCCCTCGCACTATGTGCTGCAATGCCTCGACTATCTCGACAACATCGACATCTACAGGGATCGCATCCGGATGTTCCACGTCAAGGATGCCGAGTTCAACCCGACGGGTCGGCAGGGCGTCTATGGCGGCTACCAGGGCTGGGTCAACCGGGCCGGCCGCTTCCGCTCGCTCGGCGACGGCCAGGTCGATTTCGGCGCGGTGTTTTCCAAGATGGCGGCCAATGATTTTG
>NZ_JBXAIA010000042.1:0-607 GCF_058795755.1 Ensifer sp. GW823-FHT05D09
TTCGTCGCGCTCGAGGTCGACGACGGCGCGAACGACGGTGCGCTCGCCGTCGGCAAAGGCCTCGTGATAGAAGGTGATCTGGTGCACCGGCGGTGCTTGCCCATCCTCCAGCAGTCCGCCGAAGACGAGCCCGCCGATGGCTTCGGCGATCTTCGACAGATCGACGCGATCGCCGACCTGGAAGTCGCGGATCTCGTCGCGGCCGCTGCCGTCATTGGCGAGCGACGCGGTCGTGCGGAAGACGAAGACGTCGGCGCCATCGCCGCCGGCCAGGAAGTTGACGGCATTGCCGGCGACGAGCACGTCGTCGCCCTTGCCGCCGACAGCGCCTTCGACCGAGGTCAACAGGTCCGAGCCGATCTCAACCCCTTCGGCCGTGCCACGGTCGAGGTCGATCACGACGGCCTGCATCGCTGCCGAAGCGTCGTAGGTGTCGATCGCCTCGTTGCCATCGATACGGTCGTCGCCGTCGTCGCCGCTCGCCTCCGGCGCGATCACCACGAGGAAGGTATCATTGCCGGTGTTGCCTTCGAGCTCGTCGTCCCCGGCTCCGCCGACGAGAATGTCGTCGCCGCCGCGGCCGCGCAGCCTATCGTTACCCTCGCCA
>NZ_JBXAIA010000043.1:0-563 GCF_058795755.1 Ensifer sp. GW823-FHT05D09
CTCACGCACAACTACACCGGCTATCCGATGGTGCGCCAGGCGCGCGAGATGGTTCAAAACGGCGACATCGGCGCCGTCAGGCTGGTGCAGATGGAATATCCGCAGGACTGGCTGACGGAGAATATCGAGCAGTCGGGTCAGAAGCAGGCGGCCTGGCGCACCGATCCGGCCCGCTCGGGCGCCGGCGGCTCGACCGGCGATATCGGCACGCATGCCTATAATCTCGGCGCCTTCGTCTCCGGGCTGGAACTGGAAGAGCTCGCCGCCGACCTCGACAGTTTTGTCGAAGGACGTCAGCTCGACGACAATGCCCATGTGATGATGCGCTTCAAGGCCAAGGACGGTCAGCGCGCCAAGGGGCTCTTGTGGTGCAGCCAGGTGGCGCCCGGCCATGAGAACGGCCTGATGGTCAGGGTTTACGGCACCAAGGGCGGACTGGAATGGACGCAGAAGGACCCGAACTATCTCTGGTACACGCCGTTCGGCGAGCCGAAGCGGCTGATCACGCGGGCGGGTGCGGGCTCTGGCGCTGCTGCTGCCCGCGTCAGCCGCGTCCCCTCAGG
>NZ_JBXAIA010000044.1:0-522 GCF_058795755.1 Ensifer sp. GW823-FHT05D09
ACAGGCAGGTCATTGTAGATCCGCGTCATGATGGGTTCGCCGTAGCGACCCTTGATCAGGAACGGTGGCAGGCTGCATTCGCCGGCCCTGCCGCTACCATAACACCAGACGCTGTCTGGCTGCTGCACCGGGAAGTGGTCGTGGAAGTATCCGCCGCCGGCCTGGGTAATTTCGCCGAGCCTCATGATGTAACCCACTTTGGGGAAGAACTCGTCCCAGCGCTGATGCGCGAATATCTCTCCCGGAGGGCGCCCTTCGATCGGGCCACGATTGGTCCTCGGATTGATGAATTGCCTGTTTGTCGGATCGGCCGAAAAATCGGTGTGATAGGACAAGCGCTTCGCCGGCCGTTCAGCCAGATGCGCTGGAAACGCCGCATGACCCTCTGCAGTGCGCGTCATCGCAACCGGACTGAGCAGGTGCAGACGGTGCATGGGTTGTGAGAACTTCTTGACGCCGAAAAGCGGTGTGCGCGGCACCCCGGTGGGGATCGCCGCATAGGCGCTCTTCGCAAAGGGACTA
>NZ_JBXAIA010000045.1:0-522 GCF_058795755.1 Ensifer sp. GW823-FHT05D09
GCGGGTAGGTCATTGTAGATCCGCGTGATGATGGGTTCGCCGTAGCGACCCTTGATCAGGAACGGAGGCAGATTGCATTCGCCGGTCCTGCCGCCACCATAACACCAGACGCTGTCTGGCTGCTGCAGCGGGAAGTGGTCGTGGAAGTATCCACCCCCGCCTTGCGCAATTTGTCCGAGCCTCATGATGTAACCCACTTTGGGGAAGTACTCGTCCCAGCGCTGATGCGCGAAGATCTCTCCCGGAGGGCGCCCTTCGATCGGACCACGGTAGGTCCGCGGATTGATGAATTGCCTGTTTGTCGGATCGGCCGAAAAGTCGGTGTGATAGGACAGTCGCTTCGCCGGCCGTTCAGCCAGATGTGCAGGAAACGCCGCATGACCCTGCGACGTGCGCGTCATCGGCACGGGGTTGAGCAGGTGCAGACGATACATGGGTTGTGAGAACTTCTTGACGCCGAAAAGCGGTGTGCGCGGCGCCCCGGTGGGTACCGCCGCATAGGCGCTCTTCGCAAAGGGACTG
>NZ_JBXAIA010000046.1:0-465 GCF_058795755.1 Ensifer sp. GW823-FHT05D09
TTGAACTCGGTGTTGTTGCCGAGCGTGTCGGTTTCGCCGTTCAGGCCCTTGTCCCACCAGCTGTAGAAGAAGCCGGCCTTGAGGCCGCCGAGCTGGATGTAGGCTTCATCAACGTCGATCAGGCTGTCAGCTTCGTCCTGGTCGGCATCAGCATTGAATTCAGCAGCGAAGAAGCCGGTGAGCGTGCCGTACTCGGTGTCGCTCTTGGCGTCGAACGAGATGTAAGCGCGCGAGAATGCATCCCAGTCAGAAGTTGCCTGGTTGCCGATGTCTTCCGGGTTCCACTTGCTCGTAACCTTGTCACGACCGAAGTCGGTCTGGAAACGGATGAAGCCGCCGATCTTGAGGCAGGTTTCGGTGCCCGGGATGTAGAAGTAGCCAGTGCCGAAAGCGTCGCAAACGCGAACGTATTCCATGGGCTCCGGCTCGGCTGCGACGATTGCGTCGGCTGCCTGTGCGCCGGAT
>NZ_JBXAIA010000047.1:0-445 GCF_058795755.1 Ensifer sp. GW823-FHT05D09
TGCCGCGATCGTCTCGACCGAGGCAGCGCCGCCTTCAGGGGCAGACGCGAACGAGGCGGTGCGCACGGTGATCACGCGCTTGGCTTCGCTCGTCTGCACCGTCTGGATGGCGTTGCCGGCATAGATCGGGCGCTTGAAGGTGTCGGAAGAGACAACTTCGGTGATTTCCGAGACCTGGACGACGTCCAGAAGCGCTGCAACCCGCGGCAGCACGTTCTTGCCGACCGAGGTGGCGGCAGCAAGGATGGTGTCGTAGCTGCCGGCAAGCGAGACGATGAGGGCTGCCAGGGGCTCGGCCAGATTGTTGGCGAGGCTCGCGTCCTCGGCCACCAGCACCTTGGCGACGCCGGCAAGCTTGGCGGCCTGGTCAGCTGCCGCCTTGGCGCCGGCACCGGCCACCAGCACATGCACGTCAGCACCAGTCCCACTGGCGATCTTACTCGCC
>NZ_JBXAIA010000048.1:0-439 GCF_058795755.1 Ensifer sp. GW823-FHT05D09
GAGCACGTCGCCCTTCCTGACATGGGTGCCGTTCTTGACGGGGATGGCCGAGACGATGCCGCCGTCGCGGTGCTGGATCAGCTTGACCTGCTGGGAAACGGCGACCTGGCCCTGGGTGATGACGGCGCCCGACAGCTTCGCCTGGGCGGCCCAGCCGCCGATGCCGAACACCAGCGTTGCGGCAAAGATCGCCGACACAGCGATGCGCGAGGTGATGCCGAACTGCGGTTTCTCGGCCGGCTTGCCGGCAGCTGTGGCGCCGTTGGTTGCGGGGTTGTCCGTGGTGTTCATGGTCTTCTTCTCCCGATAACGCGTGACAATTGAGTTTTGTGGTCGTTCAGACGGTGTCTCTCGGCTGGTCGGCCGGGCTTTCGGTTGCCGCCAGGATAAAATCCTGTTCGGTGAGCTCGTGGCGGCCGGCGATCAGGAATTGCAGATC
>NZ_JBXAIA010000049.1:0-433 GCF_058795755.1 Ensifer sp. GW823-FHT05D09
AGCGAGCAAAATCGGCGGCGACGTGCATGTGCTGGTGGCCGGTGCCGGCGCCAAGGCGGCAGCTGACCAGGCCGCCAAGCTTTCCGGCGTCGCCAAGGTGCTGGTGGCCGAGGATGCAAGCCTTGCCAACAACCTGGCCGAGCCGCTGGCGGCGCTGATCGTCTCGCTTGCCGGCAGCTACGACACCATTCTGGCCGCCGCCACCTCGGTCGGCAAGAACGTGCTGCCGCGGGTTGCAGCCCTTCTCGACGTCGTCCAGGTCTCGGAAATCACCGAAGTTGTCTCTTCCGACACCTTCAAGCGTCCGATCTATGCCGGCAACGCCATCCAGACGGTGCAGACGAGCGAAGCCAAGCGCGTGATCACCGTGCGCACCGCCTCGTTCGCCTCGGCCTCCGAAGGTGGCTCTGCCTCGGTCGAGACGATCGCGGCT
>NZ_JBXAIA010000050.1:0-425 GCF_058795755.1 Ensifer sp. GW823-FHT05D09
TTGTCCTGCATGAGCAGTTCGATCGCCTGCAGGAAGCCGACCGCTTCTACTACGCAAGCCGCTTCGACAACTTCGACTTCTACGAGAACTTCATCGACGGCCAGGAGTTCGCCGACATCATCGCTCGCAATACCGGCATGACGGATCTTCCCGAACATATTTTCCGGACCGAAGAACCGGACGATGATGATGACGGTGCCGGCAACCCGGATGATGATGAAGACGATGATGACGATGACGACGGCGACCCCGTTGGCGGCGGCGATGACGGCGACGACGACGAGGATGACGATGACGACGACACCGGCGGCCCCGACGATGATGGGGACGACGATGACGACGACGGCAGCGACGATGGCGACGATGATGGCGACGATGATGGCGATGGTGACGGTGGCGAAACACCGTTGCCGGTTGCGGCGCGT
>NZ_JBXAIA010000051.1:0-416 GCF_058795755.1 Ensifer sp. GW823-FHT05D09
CGGGCCGGCGGCGTGACCATCGTCACCCTCGACCTGGTGCGCAGCGGCGACAGCGCGACCGTGACGGCGACGCTTTCCGACAATTACGCCAGCCATCCCGGCATCAACGCCGACGACCTTGCCAGCCTCGGCTCGGTCAAGGTCATCGCCTCCGACACCGACGGCGACACTGCCGAAGGCACCGTCACCGTCTCGGTCTCCGACGACGTGCCGAGCGTAACGATCGGCGCCGCGGCGTCGGACGACATGCCGCCGACCGACAGCGTCGTCGAAGGCCAGACGCTTTCCGGCAGTTGGACGCTGATCGCGGGCGCCGATGGCGTCAGCACGGTCGATGTGACGGTCGGCGAAAGGACGCAAACGCTGACCTTGACGGCGGGCCAGTCGGTGGCGTTCAAGCTGGCCGAAGGCACGCT
>NZ_JBXAIA010000052.1:0-405 GCF_058795755.1 Ensifer sp. GW823-FHT05D09
AGCGTGCCCTCGGCAAGCGTGAAGGCCACGGATTGACCGGCCGTCAGTGCCAGCGTCTTCGTGGTGTCGCCGACTTTCACGTCCACGGTGCTGACGCCGTCGGCGCCCGCCGTCAGCGTCCAGTTGCCGGAAAGCGTCTGGCCTTCGACAAGCTGTGCCGATTCCGGATCGGTGATCCCGATCACCGGCACGTCGTCGGAGACCGACAGGGTGACGGTGCCTTCTGCCTGGTCGCCGTCGGTGTCGGAAGCGATGACCTTGACCGAGCCGAGGCTGGCCAGGTCGTCGGCGTTGATGCCGGGATGGCTGGCGTAATTGTCGGAAAGCGTCGCCGTCACGGTCGCGCTGTCGCCGCTGCGCACCAGGTCGAGGGTGACGATGGTCACCCCGCCGGCCCGTCCGACG
>NZ_JBXAIA010000053.1:0-361 GCF_058795755.1 Ensifer sp. GW823-FHT05D09
TATGAACAGCGCATCGCTGTCGTCGGCCGCCTTCTTCAGCTTCTTCGCATCCGACAGCGTCGAGGTCAGCGGCTTGTCGCAGATCACATGGATGCCGCGCTTCAAAAACTCTTTTGCCGCTTCATAGTGCACGTGGTTGGGGGTGACGATCGCCACCGCCTCGATGCCGTCCTTCAGTTTGGCCTCGCGGATCGCCATCTGCTTGAAATCGGAATAGACTCGCGACGGATCGAGCCCGAGTTCGCGGCCGGAGCTTTCGGCTCTGTCCAGTGTCGACGACAGGGCGCCGGCCACCAGCTCGTAGTGATCGTCGAGCCGGGCTGCGATGCGGTGCACCGCGCCGATAAAGGCGCCCGAGCCA
>NZ_JBXAIA010000054.1:0-361 GCF_058795755.1 Ensifer sp. GW823-FHT05D09
CGGCTCGGGCGCCTTTATCGGCGCGGTGCACCGCATCGCAGCGAGGCTCGACGATCACTACGAGCTGGTGGCCGGCGCCCTGTCGTCGACACCGGAGAAGGCCGAAAGTTCGGGGCGCGAACTCGGGCTTGATCCGTCGCGGGTCTATTCCGACTTCAAGCAGATGGCGATCCGCGAGGCCAAACTGAAGGACGGCATCGAGGCGGTGGCGATCGTCACCCCCAACCACGTGCACTATGAAGCGGCCAAAGAGTTTTTGAAGCGCGGCATCCATGTGATCTGCGACAAGCCGCTGACCTCGACGCTGTCGGATGCGAAGAAGCTGAAGAAGGCGGCCGACGACAGCGATGCGCTGTTCGTG
>NZ_JBXAIA010000055.1:0-360 GCF_058795755.1 Ensifer sp. GW823-FHT05D09
ATCTGGGTGTCGGAGACCCGTTCCCAGGTCAGGGCACCGGTGAGGGTCGAGGTGTTGCCGAATACGATCGTGGCGATCGCATCCGAACCGGCCGCAAAGCCGATCGTGCCGCTGCTCGTGTCCGCTCCCGCCGGCGTCGAGCCGTCCGAGAGGTTCTGGTCGTCGAGCGTCAGCGATGCACTGGCCGCAAGCGGATCGACCGTCGGGCCTGCGCCATCGGTGATAGTGATCGTCTGGCTGTCGCTGGTGGTGTCGTTGTCGCCATCCTTGGCCGACAGCGAGAAGGTGACGTTGACGCCACCGGCATTGTTGAGGTTGCTGTTGGCAGCAAACGACCAGGTCTTGTCGGCATTGACCGTC
>NZ_JBXAIA010000056.1:0-341 GCF_058795755.1 Ensifer sp. GW823-FHT05D09
GCGGGGAGAGGGGACGTGGCACACGGTTCTGCTGTGCGAGGGCAAACAGTTGCGGCGATCGACACTCGGCCCGCCCAAGGGGACACGGGGATGGGGTTTGTCGCTCGAAGCTGTTGCCCGGTCGGCCGATGTCGCTCGCGGGTGCAACAAATCCCTTCTCCCCGCTGGCGGGGAGAAGGTGCCGGCAGGCGGATGAGGGGCGGGCTGCGCGACCGGGCAGCGTGACTGTGCGACGCCACTAAAACACGACGACATAAACCGACACGAGGAGACAGGACGATGGCAATCGAGGGAACGAGCGAGAAGCGCGAGCGGCGGATCCGGCTCGGTATGGTCGGCGG
>NZ_JBXAIA010000057.1:0-324 GCF_058795755.1 Ensifer sp. GW823-FHT05D09
TTGATCCCCTTGATGCAGGAACAGGGCACCAGCGACGAGGAGGCGGCCCTGTCTCTGGGCGCATCGGGCTGGCAGACCTTCTGGCATGTGACGCTGCCCAACATCAAATGGGGGCTGCTTTACGGCGTGCTCTTATGCAACGCCCGTGCCATGGGCGAGTTCGGCGCGGTGTCGGTGGTGTCGGGCCATATTCGCGGCCAGACCAACACCATGCCGTTGCAGGTGGAAATCCTCTATAATGAATATAACTTCGTTGCCGCATTTGCGGTTGCGACGTTGCTGGCGCTGCTGGCGCTGGTCACCCTCGTCTTGAAAACGGCGCTT
>NZ_JBXAIA010000058.1:0-324 GCF_058795755.1 Ensifer sp. GW823-FHT05D09
CTGATCCCGTTGATGCAGGAACAGGGCACCAGCGACGAGGAGGCGGCGCTGTCCCTGGGCGCGTCCGGCTGGCAGACCTTCTGGCATGTGACGCTGCCCAACATCAAATGGGGGCTGCTTTACGGCGTGCTCCTCTGCAACGCCCGTGCCATGGGCGAGTTCGGCGCGGTGTCGGTGGTGTCGGGCCATATTCGCGGCCAGACCAACACCATGCCGTTGCAGGTGGAAATCCTCTATAATGAATATAACTTCGTTGCCGCCTTTGCGGTGGCGACGTTGCTGGCGCTGCTGGCGCTGGTCACCCTCGTCTTGAAATCGGCGCTC
>NZ_JBXAIA010000059.1:0-309 GCF_058795755.1 Ensifer sp. GW823-FHT05D09
TGGTGGAACTGACGCTGCAGGCCTCGATGCGTCAGGAAGTGGCGAACTTGCTGGGAGTTCGGCCGGAGATGATGTCGACCTCGACGACCAGCACGGAGCCGGTGGCCTTGGTGGTCGGAACGGGGATGACGGCGGCGGCGATGGCGGCCGCGATGGCGTCGATGGAACGGCTCATGAAGGCGACGCCGCCGCCGAGCCGGGAACCGATCGAGGTAACGGAAGCGCAGTACCAGGCGCTGATGGAACTGCCGCTAGCGGAGACGCCGGCGGAGCTGATGGATCTGGCCTGCACGTTCGGGGCGGCGGTGA
>NZ_JBXAIA010000060.1:0-289 GCF_058795755.1 Ensifer sp. GW823-FHT05D09
GTCGTCGTCATCGCCACCGTTGTTGCCGCCGCCGTTGTTGCCGCCGTTGTTGTTTCCCCCGTTATTGCCGCCCCCGTTATTGCCGCCATTGTTGCCGCCATTGCCATTGCCATCGTCGTCATCGTCATCGCCGCCATTGTCACCGCCGCCATTGCCATCGTCGTCATGCTTGCGGCCGCCTGATGACGGCAGGTTGCCGAAGGAAGACAGCCGCGGGAAGTTGAAGCTCCCCAGGCCATTGTCGTTGGCCGAGCGGGTCGACTGCTGGAACGGCCGGTCGTCGACAAAA
>NZ_JBXAIA010000061.1:0-284 GCF_058795755.1 Ensifer sp. GW823-FHT05D09
CTGCGGGGAGAGGGTTAGGGTGAGGGGCAGCGGTTGGAGACGGAGGTCGCAGTTGCAGCTACGGCGGGTTCAGCGCTTACCGCAAACTCACCGCGAACCCCAGGCTACGCCTCAAATCCCCAGCAGCCGCCGGTTGGCCGCCTCGTCGGTGCCACCGTCGGCAAAGTCGTCGAAGGCCTTTTCGGTGACGCGGATGATGTGGTGCTTGACGAACTCGGCACCCTCGCGCGCGCCGTCTTCGGGATGCTTCAGGCAGCACTCCCATTCCACCACCGCCCAGCCGG
>NZ_JBXAIA010000062.1:0-267 GCF_058795755.1 Ensifer sp. GW823-FHT05D09
CGCCCCCTCACTCCTCGCGGAAGGCTCTGAGCATCTGGTCGGTGAAGGGTTTTGTGAGGTACGAGATCGCGGTTCTCTCGTCGGTCTGGACGAAGACTTCGACGGGCATTCCGGGCATGAGCTTGCGGCCGCCGAGCTTGGCGAGCGGTTCGGTGATCTCGACGGTTGCGAGATAGAAGGGTTGTCCGGTGTTGCGGTCGAGCGTGGTGGCGGCGGCAATGACGTCGACGCGGCCGACGAGTTCGGGGGTCGTTCGCTGGTTGAAGG
>NZ_JBXAIA010000063.1:0-260 GCF_058795755.1 Ensifer sp. GW823-FHT05D09
CCCGACAGGATATTGTTGCCGGCGCCACCCGACAGGCGGTCGCCACCGTCGCCACCGACGATGATGTCGAAGCCTTCGATCAGGTCCGAACCGATCTCCTCGCCTTCGGCAATGCCGGCCTCGATATCAGCAAGCACGGCCTGCACCAGCGCTGACATGTCGAGCGTATCGATGCCGTCGCCACCGACGTAGACGTCGTTGCCGTCAGTGCCGGCACCTTCTGCCACGACGATAACCGTGTCGTTGCCCAGGCCGCCCAA
>NZ_JBXAIA010000064.1:0-258 GCF_058795755.1 Ensifer sp. GW823-FHT05D09
ACGCTGATCGGCACGTCTGCGGCGGATGTTCTGCTCGGTGGTGCGGTTGCCGACGTGCTTCTGGGCGGCGGCGGTAGCGACATCCTGTCGGGGGATGCCGGCAGCGACGTGCTGCGCGGCGAGGACGGCGACGATGTGCTGTCGGGTGGTGACGGCGACGACGTTGCCTCTGGCGGATCGGGCAATGATGAGATCCACGGCGGTGCCGGTGCCGACATGCTGTTCGGCAATGGCGGCGACGACCTGATCTTCGGTGAC
>NZ_JBXAIA010000065.1:0-253 GCF_058795755.1 Ensifer sp. GW823-FHT05D09
CTTTGTCGACGACCGGCCGTTCCAGCAGTCGACCCGCTCGGCCAACGACAATGGCCTGGGGAGCTTCAACTTCCCGCGGCTGTCTTCCTTCGGCAACCTGCCGTCATCAGGCGGCCGCAAGGATGACGACGATGGCAATGGCGGCGGTGACAATGGCGGCGATGACGATGACGACGACGGCAATGGCAACGGCGGCAATAACGGGGGCGGCAATAACGGCGGCGGCAACAACGGTGGCGATGACGACGACGAT
>NZ_JBXAIA010000066.1:0-244 GCF_058795755.1 Ensifer sp. GW823-FHT05D09
GCGGCTGGGCGGTGGTGGAATGGGAATGCTGCCTGAAGCATCCGGAAGACGGCGCGCGCGAGGGCGCAGACTTCGTCAAGCACCATATCATCCGCGTGACCGAGAAGGCGTTCGACGACTTTGCCGACGGTGGCACCGACGAGGCGGCCAACCGGCGGCTGCTGGGGATTTGAGGCAAGGCCGCCGGTTCAGTGGCAGGCACAACGTCCTGCCGCTGCCCCTCACCCTAGCCCTCTCCCCGCCT
>NZ_JBXAIA010000067.1:0-216 GCF_058795755.1 Ensifer sp. GW823-FHT05D09
TGATTTGGTTGCGGGGGCAGGATTTGAACCTGCGGCCTTCAGGTTATGAGCCTGACGAGCTACCGGGCTGCTCCACCCCGCGCCAAGCGTAAATCCCTTTGGGATTTATCGCGGTAACGTAAATCCCGAAGGGATTTATGGTCTCTGCCGAGCAAATCCGAAGGATTTGTCTCGCGTAAGGAAGGCACTGATGACCTTGGTCTAGCAAAACAAAAG
>NZ_JBXAIA010000068.1:0-201 GCF_058795755.1 Ensifer sp. GW823-FHT05D09
TCCGGGCCTGACGCCCGCCGATCGGTGGCCTGGGTGTTGATCTTGTCGCGTCGGGCAAGCGTGGTGCTCCAGCGGTAATCGTAGAACGTGCCTGGGAAGTGGTGCACATTCGCCGCGCCGTCGCTTTCCGCGCCATTGTGCGCATTGTGGAAGTGAAGCTGGGTCTCGTTGCGGCCGAAGCCGTTGTTCTGTGCCCGGTTG